>JAXLSN010000026.1:0-78425 GCA_046330595.1 Nocardioidaceae bacterium | reverse complement strand
CGATCACCTGGACCGCGACATTGCCGATCCGGAAGCCGGCGTCGTGGAGACGACGGGCCGTCTCGCTGAGGAAGGCGGCCCCGCTGGCACCGGCCCACGCCGGGTCGCTGGTGCCGTAGTTGCTGCCGAGGTCGCCCAGACCGGCGGCCGACAACAGCGCGTCGCACGCCGCGTGCGCGGCGACGTCCCCGTCGGAGTGCCCAGCCAGCCCCGCGGGCTCGTCGGGCCAGGCCAGGCCGGCGAGGTGGAGCGGGATCCCCTCCTCGAGACGATGGACGTCCACACCGATGCCGACGCGAGACGTCATCACTTCGTCATTCACAGGCTGATCATGCCTGAGACACAATCGAGGGCGTGACTTCCTCCCGGCGCGCTTGGGCAACGGCTGGCCTCGTGACCGGGCTGGCCGGGCTGGCCACCAGCTATCTCGCCGCCTCGGCGCTGTCGGTGCGCGAGGCACCGGTCGTCGCCGTGGGCGAGCTGGTCATCCGCGCCACCCCTGGCAACCTCGCCGAGCGAGCCATCGCGCTCGTCGGCCAGTGGGACAAGCCGCTGCTCATCACGGGTGTCGTGATCGGGTCGGTCGCGGTCTTCGTCGTCGCGGGTCTGCTGGGGCGACGGCACGTCTGGCTCGGCACGCTGGCCTTCACCGTGCTGGGTGCGGTCGCCGTGGTCGCCGTACTCACCAACCCCGTCGACACCCAGTCGGGGCTGGTCCCCGTGGTCGTGGGCTATCTGACCTGGCTGGTGGCGTTCGGCTGGCTCACGGCCCAGCTGCGGCGACCCTCCCGGGTCCTCGCCGCCGCCGACGTTGCCCATCCGGAGGTCGCCACCGGCGTCGCGGCCGACGGTGTCTCGCGGCGCGGCTTCCTCGTGCGCGGCGGCGTGGTGACGCTGGTGGCCACCGGCGCGGCGATCGGCGGACGTGTCTGGGGCGCCGGGGCGCGCAAGGTGGAGCAGGCACGCAAGCTGATCAGGCTCGAGGGCGTCACCATGCCGGTGATCCCCAAGGGCGCGCGAGTCGGGCTGCCCGGCATCACCGCGTGGCGGACACCGGCCGAGGAGTTCTATCGCATCGACACCGCGCTGGCCGTGCCCACCATCGACCCGCAGGAGTGGACGCTGCGCATCCACGGCCTCGTCGAGCGGGAGATCGAGGTGACCTACCAACAGCTGCTCGACCGCCAGAAGACCGAGATGTGGGTGACCATCAACTGCGTCTCCAACCCCGTCGGCGGCAACCTCATCGGCAACGCCTGGTGGAGCGGGGTGCGCATCGCCGACCTGCTCGAGCTCGCGAGGCCTCTCGAGGGCGCCGACGCCGTCCTCCAGACCTCCGAGGACGGCTGGACCTGCAGCACGCCCCTCGACGCGCTGCTCGATGCCCGCAACGCGCTGCTCGCGATCGCGATGAACGGCTCCCCGCTGCCCATCGACCACGGCTTCCCCGTCCGCACGATCGTGCCCGGGCTCTATGGCTATGTCTCCGCCTGCAAGTGGGTGGTCGACATGCGGGTCACCCGTTTCGACAAGATCGCGGCCTATTGGACCGAGCGCGGCTGGTCCGAACAGGGACCCGTCAAGATGTCCTCCCGGATCGACGTCCCCGCCTCCGGCGACACGGTCCCGGCCGGCGCGCTCCGCGTCGGTGGCGTCGCCTGGGCGCAGTACACCGGCATCCAGGCCGTCGAGGTGTCCCTCGACGGCGGCCCCTGGGTCCCGGCCGAGATCGGCCAGGTGCCCACCAACGACACCTGGGTGCAGTGGGCCGCCACGCTCCAGGTCGCCGAGGGCGACCACCAGGTCGCCGTACGAGCGACCGACAAGCTGGGCGAGGTGCAGACCGGCGAGGTCCGCGATGTCGTCCCGGACGGTGCCACGGGCTGGCACTCGATCGACTTCACCGTCGAGGCGTGAGGGCGTCGGCTCGCGGCGCCACCCGTCGTACGACGGCGCCCGCGGCGAGGATGGCAGGCTCCCGCGCCGTTCCTCCTAGACTTGCCCGGTGACTCTCCGGCTCTATGACACCGCGTCGCGCGACGTCCGCGACTTCGTCCCCCTGGTCGAGGGACGGGCGGGCATCTATGTCTGTGGGCTCACCGTCCAGTCCGAGCCGCACGTCGGCCACGTGCGCTCGGCCGTCAACTTCGACGTGCTCCGTCGCTGGCTGACCGCCAAGGGCTATGACGTCACCTTCATCCGCAACGTCACCGACATCGACGACAAGATCCTGGTGAAGTCCGCCGAGCAGGGCAGGCCCTGGTTCAACCTCGCCTATGTCATGCACCGCGAGCTCGACAAGGCGCTGTCGTCGATCAACGTGCTGCCGCCGACCTATGAGCCGGCGGCCACGGGTCACATCCCCGAGATCCTCGAGCTCATCGGCGAGCTGGTCACCGCCGGCCACGCCTATGTCGCCGCCGACGGCTCGGGCGACGTCTATTTCGACGTGCGCTCGTGGCCCGACTATGGCGAGCTCACCCGGCAGGGCGTCGACGACATGGCGCCCGCGGAGGACGCCGACCCGCGCGGCAAGCGCGACCCGCGCGACTTCGCGCTGTGGAAGGGCTTCAAGAAGGAGAGCGAGCCCGAGACGGCGGCCTGGCCGTCGCCCTACGGTCCCGGGCGCCCCGGCTGGCACATCGAGTGCTCCGCGATGGCGGGCAAATACCTCGGCCCGGCGTTCGACATCCACGGCGGTGGCGTCGATCTTCGGTTCCCCCACCACGAGAACGAGCAGGCCCAGTCGCGGGCGGCCGGTCGCCCCTTCGCGTCGTACTGGCTCCACAACGCCTGGATCACCACCGCCGGCGAGAAGATGAGCAAGTCGCTCGGCAACTCGCTGGTCATCCCCGAGGTGCTCAAGCGGGTCCGCGGGATCGAGCTGCGCTACTACATCGTCGTCGCCCACTACCGCTCCCACGTGGAGTTCTCCTTCGAGGCGCTCGAGGAGGCCGCCGCCGGCTTCCGGCGCATCGAGGGCTTCCTCGACCGGGCGGCGGCCGTCTCCGACGCGGCGCTGGTCGCGGGTGAGCTGCCCCAGGCGTTCGCCGACGCGCTCGACGACGACCTCGGCACCCCCGCCGCCACCGCGGTGATCTATGACGCCGTCCGCGAGGGCAACAAGCTGCTCGCCGACGGCGACGACACCGGCGCCCTCGCCCTGGCGGGCCAGGTGGTCGCGATGCTCGACGTGCTGGGACTCAACCCGGCCGACCCCGCGTGGGGCGCCGCCGCCGGCGGCGACGACACCAAGCTGACGGCGGCCGTCGAGGCGCTCGTCCAGGGCCTGCTGACCGAACGGGCCGACGCCCGCGCCGCCAAGGACTGGGCGCGTGCCGACGCCATCCGCGACCGGCTCAAGGACGCCGGGATCGAGCTCGAGGACACCCCGACCGGACCGAAGTGGTCGATCTGATGGCCGGCAACTCCCAGCGACGCGGCGCGATCCGCAAGTCGTCCAAGAAGCCCGCCGCCGGCTCCGGCGGCCGCGTCCGCCGCGGACTCGAGGGCAAGGGCCCCACGCCCAAGGCCGCCGAACGGCCCAACCACAAGGCCTACAAGATGAAGGCCAAGGCCGAGCGCGTCGCCGCCGCCAAGCCGCGCCCGCGCACCCACAAGTCCTCCGAGGCCGAGTGGGTCGCCGGCCGCAACGCCGTCGTCGAGGCCCTCCAGGCCGGGATCCCGGTCAACGGCCTCTATGTCGCCGAGGGTGCCGAGCGTGACGGCCGCCTGCGCGAGGCGTTCAAGCTCGCCGCCGAGTCCGGCATCAGCATGCTCGAGGTCACCCGCGGCGAGCTCGACCGGATGACCGGCGGGGCCGTCCACCAAGGCCTCGCCGCTCGGGTGCCGGCCTATGAGTACGCCCACCCCGACGACCTGCTCGACCGGGCCGACGAGCTCGCCGAGCCGCCGCTGATCGTGGCGCTCGACTCCATCACCGACCCGCGCAACCTCGGGGCCGTCATCCGCTCCGCGGCCGGCTTCGGCGCCCACGGCGTCGTCATCCCCGAGCGCCGCGCCGCCGGCATGACCGCGTCGGCCTGGAAGACCTCGGCCGGTGCGGCCGCTCGGATCCCGGTCGCCCAGACCGTCAACCTGGTGCGCCAGCTCAAGGCCTATCAGGATGCGGGCTGCATGGTCGTCGGGCTGGCGGCCGATGGTGACGTGACCCTGCCCGACCTCGACCTGGCCGCGGGCCCGCTCGTGCTGGTCGTGGGCTCCGAGGGCAAGGGGCTCAGCCGCCTCGTGACCGAGACGTGTGACCAGATCGTGTCGATCCCGATGGCCAACTCGCTCGAGTCGCTCAACGCCGGCGTCGCCGCCTCGGTCGCGCTCTATGCGATCTCCCAGGCGCGCGCCTGACGTTCGGGGGTTCGCCGGCCGCGGCGTCCGTCGTACGACGGACGGGTGCTGGGTGGCTGGCTAGGTTGGAGGCATGGCGGCACTCGGTCGGAGCCACCTCCCCTGGTCGCGCGTCGGCCATGGGCTGGTGGTGGTCGCCGTGTGGTTCGCCATCTCGAGCGCGGTCGCGGTCTTCCTGTTCCTGACCTCGAGTCGGACCATCGACGTCGCCAGCCATGAGACCGTCGTACGGCCCACCACGTCGCGGTGGGTGGTCATGCACACCGGCCCCGTCCTGCCCGACCTGCGGATGCCGTCGGGCACCGTCATCGGCATCGACCTCGACCTCGGCGGCACCGAGGCGGAGTCGCTCGACGCCCTGGTCAACCGCTATGCGTTCATCGCCAGCCACCCTCAGAGCCAGATCGACGTCGTGCGCGACGCGCTCGCCGACATGGCCGTGACCGCCGGCCTGCGTGGTGCCGTCGTCGGCCTCATCCCGGTCGTGCTCTGGGTGGTGATCGGGCACGACGGTCGGGGCCAGGTGCGACAGGCCTTCGCTCGGCGGTCGGTCCTCGTCGGCGGGCTGGCGCTGCTCGTGGCTGGTGGGCTGGCGTTCTGGCCGTGGGGCTTTGCGCGCGGTGGCTCCTCGGACGGGGAGTCGTGGCAGTCACTGTCCGCGTTCGCCGGGACCGCCGTACAGCTCCCGCCGGAGATCAGCGGGCTGCAGCTCAACGCCAACCTCACCACCCAGGAGTCCAAGCGGCTCGTGCTCAGCGCGATCAGCACCTATCAGCGGAGCCTCGCGTTCTATGACACCGCCGCCGACCAGGTCGCCGACCTGGAGATCCGGACGCCGCTCAAGGGCGAGACCGTGGCGCTGCTGGTCTCGGACCGCCACGACAACATCGGCATGGACCAGGTGGCGCGGGCGATCGCGGACGCCGGCGGCGCGACCGTCGTCCTCGATGCCGGTGACGACACATCCACGGGCAGCACCTGGGAGGCGTTCAGCCTCGACTCGCTGCAGGAGCGGTTCAAGGACTTCGACCGGATCGCCATCTCCGGCAACCACGACCACGGTGACTTCGTGAGCAGCTATCTGGGGAAGCGGGGGTGGGTCAACCCCGCCGGCGAGGTCGTTGACGGGCCCGGTGGCTCGCTGCTCTGGGGGCGGGACGACCCACGCTCGAGCGGGCTCGGCAACTGGGTCGACATCGCGGGCTCCTATGCCGACTACCAGTCGGAGGTCGCCGACGCCGTGTGCTCGTCCGACGAGCGGGTCGGGACGGTGCTCGTGCACGCCACGTCGCTGGCCGCCGAGGTGCTGCAGCGAGGCTGCGCCGACCTGGTCATCGGGGGACACCTGCACGTGCAGCAAGGTCCTGACCGGGTCGTCGGCACCAACGGCGAGGTCGGCTTCTCCTACACCAACGGCACCACCGGCGGGGCGGCCTACGCCATCGCCGTCGGCAGCAAGCCCCGCCGCGAGGCCGAGGTCACGCTCATCACCTATCGCGACGGTCGCCCCGTCGGACTCCAGCCCGTCCGTCTCCAGACCAACGGCCGGTTCCACGTGTCGCCGTACCTCCCACTCCTCTACTGAACCCCCCTCCCCGTTCCCCGCCGAAGTGCCCGGTTCGGCCCGCCGAGGTGCCCGGTTCTGTCCGCCGAGGTGCCCGGTTCGGTCCGCCGAGGTGCCCGGTTGTGTGCGCCGAGGTGCCCCGCGCTCCACACCTACCGGGTGTATCTCGACCCTCGGGGGTAGCGCCGCCTCGGGGGTGTACGGCGGTCCCGGATCGCGGTTCGGAGTTCGGCCGTCCAGTTGAGGACCCGCTCGCTGGAGAAGTCCGCACTTGTGACCACGATGATGATCCACCCGGCACGACGCAACGCCTCTCGCCGAGCCAGATCGTGCTCCCGCCGATCGTCGCCGTGGAACTCTCGTCCGTCGAACTCGATCGCGATCTTGAGATGCAGGTAGGCGTGGTCAAGACGAACCGGCCCCCAGCCGGGAACGTCCACCCACACCTGGGGCTCAGGAGTAGGCAAACCGGCGTCGATGATCTCGAGCCGCGTCCACGATTCGCCGGGTGACTCGGCCCTCGGGTCAGAGTGGACCACGAGCTCCCGCAACTGCCGCACGCCGCGTCGCCCGCGGTAGCGCGGGAGGAACAGGGCGAAGTCCAGCTCGGTGAACCCGTACTCCCGCCGAAAGGCGTCGAGGGTCGCGAGTCCACGGTGCCGGCCGCGCAGGCAGGCGATGTCGCACGCGGTGCGCAATGGACTGGTCAGTCGTAACCCATTGATCTCGACGATCTCTTCCGCGAGCAGGTCACGCTTCCCGCCAGCGATTTCGGGTCGGCGGCTCCCGTTGGCCCCGCCTACCGCGACGACGTCCAGTGGCGGAGCGATGTCGAGGGCATCCGGTTCATAGGTGTCGATCCCGTGGATCCAAGCGGCGGCAAAATCACAGACGACACTGTGGGCGGGCAGGACCAAGGCTGCGCAGGCTGCGCGTGATGTCGGGCAGTCTTCGACTGCGCGAGGTTGATAGACACCCCGGAAGACGCGTTGCACGGTGCCCTCTCGGAGCAGCTGCCTCAATCGAGGAACCGTCAGGCCCAGCCTGGGCAGGTCCGCGATGGTGAATGGACCGTCAGGCAGATGGTTGTCATTGCTCATGAGGGCTTCATCCCCGACCCGAGCAACGGTCACCCGCAGGAACGTGGGGGCTGTGGAGAGGCCTCCTGAGCCGCCGGTCTGTGTGTGCCAGGTGGCCGGTATCGATACTTCGGCGGGCCGGGCGGGGCACTTCGGCGGGCCGGGCGGGGCACTTCGGCGGGCCGGGCGGGGCACTTCGGCGGGCCGGGCGGGGCACTTCGGCGGGCCGGGCGGGGCACTTCGGCGGGCCGGGCGGGGCACTTCGGCGGGCCGGGCGGGGCACCTGGGCAGTCAGAACAGGGCACTTCGGCGGATAGGGTGGGGCGATGGGGGTCGAGCGGCTGTTGAGGGACGACGACGCGGTCGCGTTGCTGGAGCTGACGTCGCAGATCGCCACCGAGCAGCTGGCACCGCGAGCCGCCGAGGCCGAGGAGCAGGGCCGGTTCCCGGCGGAGGCCTATGAGGTGCTCGGCCGGTCGGGCCTGTTGGGGCTCCCGTTCGCCGAGGAGTACGGCGGCGGCGAACAGCCCTACGAGACCTATCTCCAGGTCGTCGAGGAGGTCGCCACCGCCTGGCCGAGCGTCGGCGTCGGCCTCAGCGTCCACACCCTGACGGTCTCGGTGATGGACCAGCACGGCACCCAGGAGCAACGGGCGACGTGGCTGCCGCGGATGGTGGGTGGTGAGTGGCTGGGCGCCTACTGCTTGTCCGAGCCGCAGGCGGGCTCCGACGTCAGCGGCATCGCGACCCGGGCGACCAAGGACGGCGACGAGTACGTCGTCCACGGTGCGAAGCAGTGGATCAGCAACGGCTCCTGCGCCGACTACTACATCCTGTTCGCTCGCACGGACGACGACCCCAAGCGTGGGCTGTCGACGTTCCTGGTCCCGGACGGCACCGAGGGCATGTCCTTCGGCGCCCCCGAGCGCAAGATGGGTCTCCACAGCGACGTGACGACGCCCGTCCTCTTCGACGGGGTCCGGATCCCGGAGTCCCAGCGGCTCGGCCAGGAGGGCGACGGCATGAAGATCGCCCTGTCGGCTCTCGACGCCGGCCGCCTCGGCATCGCGGCGGTCGCGACCGGCATCGGCCAGGCCGCGCTCGACCATGCCGTCGCCTATGCGGCGGAGAGGAAGCAGTTCGGCAAGCCGATCGCGGACTTCCAGGGCCTGCAGTTCCTCCTCGCCGACATGGCCGCCGACGTCGAGCGCGCGCGAGCGACCTACCTCCACGCCGCCCGACTCAAGGACGCGGGCCGTCGGTTCTCCCGCCAGGCCAGCATCGCCAAGCTGACGGCGACCGACGCCGCGATGCGGGTGACCACCGAGGCGGTGCAGGTCCTCGGCGGCAACGGCTACACCCAGGACTACCCCGTCGAGCGGCTGTTCCGCGACGCCAAGGTCACCCAGATCTTCGAGGGCACCAACCAGATCCAGCGGATGGTGATCGGGCGCAGCCTGTTCAGCTGACCGGCTCCTCGAGCTCCTCGTCGCCGACGGGTCCGTCGGCGGTGATCGCCTCCTCGGGCCGGGCGGAGAGGATCGTGTCGATGTAGTCGCGGGCGGCGTCCATGATCTCCACCTCGCTGCCGGCCCGCTCCGACAGGTACCACCGGTGCACCAGCACCTCGTGGAAGAACTCGGCCGGCTCGAGCTTGCCGCGTGCCTCCGGAGGCACGAGCGCGGTCACCCGGTCATAGACCTCGACGAGCCACCGGTTGGCCACCAGGGTGCGGTCCTCCCGGCCGAGCCCGTGCGCGGCCGTGAAGGATGCGAGGTCGTTGAGCAGCCGCCGCGCCTGGTTGTCCTGGACCCACAGCCCGGTCAGGCCCTGGAGCTCGCGCTGGTGATGGCCGAGCTCGACGACGGTGGGCTGGATGCGGATCCGGTCGCCGTCGAAGTCGGTGACGATGTCGAGCTCGGCGACGTCGAAGCCGAGGTCGTTGAGCTTCTCGATGCGCTGCTCGATGCGCCACATCTCGGCCTCGTCGAAGACTTCTTCGCTGGTGAGCTCACACCACAGCGCGACGTAGCGTTGCTCGATCATCGCGACGATGTCGTGGCCGCCGAGGTCCTCCTCGAGGCCATACATCGCCTCGAGGTCGAGCAGCTCGCCGAAGATGTTCTCGCACCCGACGAGGACGTCGTTGGCGCGCATCCGGGCCGACAGCGACGGCCGCAGCTCGCCGGTCTCGGCATCGACGAGATAGGCCGTGAAGAGCCCGGCGTCGCGACGGAACAGCACGTTGGACAGCGACACGTCACCCCAATAGAAGCCGGCCAGGTGCAGCCGCACGAGCAGGATGACCATCGCGTCGATCAGCTGAGGGATGTGCTCGGTGGTGACGCCGTGGGAGAACAGGCTGCGGTAGGGCAGCGAGAAGCGCAGGTGCTCGGTGACGAGGACGGCGGGCAGTGGCCGGCCGTCGTCGGCGACGCGGCCGCTGACGACCGCCTGCGGGATGACGGTGGGGAGCCCGAGCCGCTGGAGGTCGCGCAGCAGCCGATACTCGCGCTGGGCCATCGCGACCTCGGTCTCCTTGACGGCATAGACCTTGTCGGCGAGCCGCACGATCCGCACCGTGTGACGCGAGATGCCGCGCGGCAGCGGGACGACGAACTCGTCGCTCCAGTCCTCCAGCGGCAGTGACCACGGAAGTCGCAGGATCCCGGGGTTCGGCCGGGTGGCGTTGATCTGGAGCGCCATCGCCTCAGTGTGCCCCAGAACCGCCCACGAGCGCTGCGAGTCGGGCGGCCCGTTCGCAGCCGGCCAGGTCCTCGAGGAACAGCGGTGTCCCGTCAGGACCCGAGAGAGGGATCCGCCAGTTGGGGTATTCCTGGTCGGTGCCGGGTTGGTTCTGCGTACGACGGTCGCCGACGAGGTCGGCCAGCGTGACGCCCAGCAGCCGCGACGGAGCCCGGGTGAGCAGGGTGTGGAGCGCCTCCACGGTCTCCTGCTCCGAGGCTCCCTCGGCGAGCAGCCCGCGCTCGCGCAGCAGCCGCAGGAACGCCTCCTTCTCCTCGTGGAAGACGGCGAGCTCCTCGTCGACGGGGCGCGTCAGCAGCCCCAGCTCCTCGCGCAGCCGCACGTGGTCACCGGCGAGATAGCCGGCGGTCGGCGGCAGGTCGTGGGTCGTGACCGTCGCGAGGCACAGCTCGCGATAGCTCTCCGGCGGCCGCGGCGTCGCGCCGTCGTACTCGAACCAGAGGATCGAGGTGCCGAGGATGCCGCGCTCGGCGAGGTAGTCGCGCACGAACGGCTCGACGACGCCGAGGTCCTCGCCGACGACGAACGCGCCCGCGCGCTCGGCCTCGAGCAGCAGGATCGAGACGAGCGCCTCGTGGTCATAGCGCAGGTAGGCCCCCTCGATCGCGGGGTGCCCGTCGGGGATGCACCAGAGGCGGAACAGCCCCATGACGTGGTCGATGCGCAGCCCGCCAGCGTGCTTGAGGGCGCTGCGCAGCATCGAGATGTACGGCGCGTAGCCGATCTCGGCGAGCCGGTCGGGGCGCCACGGGGGCTGCGACCAGTTCTGGCCCATCTGGTTGAAGGCGTCGGGCGGGGCCCCGACCGTGATCCCGTGGGCGAGGGCGTCGCCGAGCGTCCAGACGTCGGCGCCGACGGGATGGACCCCGACGGCGAGGTCGGTCACCACCCCGATGCGCATGCCCGCGGCGAGGGCGGCCGCCTGGGCGTCACCCAGCTGCTCGTCGCACAGCCACTGCAGCCACGACCAGAACTCGACCCGGTCGCCGAGGTCGTCGAGGACCTCCTCGAGCTCGGCGGAGGCGCGGTCGTGCGCCCAGTCGGGCCAGCCCTCCGGCTGGCCGAGCCGCTCGACGAGCGCGCACCAGGTCGCGAACTCCTCCAGCGGGGCGCCGCCGTCGTCGCGGAACGCGTCGAACGCCGCCTGGCGGCCGGCGGTGCGACCCGCCGCGAAGACCGCGTCGAGCGCACCGAGCTTGGCGGTCCAGGCCGTCTGACGGTCGAGCAGGTCGTCGTGGTCGTGCAGGTGGGCCTCGGCGGCGTACTTGTCGACGATCGCGGCGGGCGTGGCCGGGAGGCCGGCCACCTCGGGGATGTCCTCGACCCGCAGATAGAGCGGGCTGACGAACCGTCGGGAGGTCGGCAGGTAGGGGGAGTTCTGCACGGGCGGCACCGGCTCGGCCGCGTGGAGCGGGTTGACCAGGACGAAGTCGGCGCCGAGGCGGGCCGACCAGCGGGACAGCTCACCGAGGTCGTGGAAGTCGCCGAGCCCCCACGAGTCGCGCGACCGCACCGAGTAGAGCTGGCTGAGCACGCCCCACGACCGCCCCGTGAGGGCCGGCGGGAGGCCGATCGCCTGCGGGGCCACGACCAACAGGGCCGTGGCGCGGCTGTCGCCCGAGGTGGCGCGTAGCGTGTGGTAGCCGGTCGGCAGGTCGGCCGGCGTCTCGAACAGCGCTTCCCCGACGAGCCGGTCGTCGACCTGGCGCGGCGGCACGTTGTGCTCGCACTGGTACGCCGCCTGCACGTCACCGTCCTCGGTGAGGACCTCCACCACCAGCGGGGCGCCGTGGGGGACGTGAGCGGTGAACCGGACCGGTGACCCGGCGCGCATCACGACGACGGGCGGCAGCAACCGCCGCCAGGGCGCGAGATCGACGTCCGACAGGGCCGCGCGTACGGCGTCGTCGGTCGTCGTGTCGATGCCGAACGCGGCGAGCACCGCGGCCACCGTGCCGACCCGGACCGGGACGCGGTTGCCCTGCCAGTCCCAGTAGTCGGTGGAGACCCCGTAGCGGTGAGCCAGCTCCTCGAGCGCAGGCCAGCTGCTGACGTCGTCGGTGTTCACGGGTCCAGTCTCTCTGTCGGCTCCAGTCGGACCGCACCGTGTCCATGGCTGGAGAGCTCGTCGTCGGGGTTGTAGAGGGCGCAGCTGCGCAGGCTGAGGCAGCCGCACCCGATGCAGCCGTCGAGCTGGTCGCGCAGTCGCTCCATGCGGGCGATCTGCTCGTCGAGCCGTGGCCGCCAGGAGCGTGACAGGCGGGTCCAGTCGGCCTTGGTGGGTGTCCGCCCGTCGGGCAGGGTGGCCAACGCATCCCGGACCTCGTCGAGGCTGAGCCCGACGCGCTGGGCGGCCTGGACGAACGCGACCCGGCGCAGCGTCGACTGGTCGAAGCGTCGCTGGTTGCCGTGGGTGCGCACGGAGTGGATCAGCCCGCGCGCCTCGTAGTAGCGCACGGCCGACGTCGCCACGCCCGCCCGGCGGGCGAGCTCTCCGATGGTCAGCAGGGTCACGGGCTGAACCCTGACAAGACCTGAACCAGACTTCAAGTCGCCGAGTCGTCACATCCTGTGACGACTCGGCGGTGTCTCGGGGCCATGGTTACGATGAGCCCCGCGCCGATGCCGGCGTACGCCGCGTTAGCTCAGTGGTAGAGCACCCGCCTTGTAAGCGGACGGTCGTCAGTTCAATCCTGACACGCGGCTCGCTGCCCTCCCGCGGAGCGGACGGGTGCTGGCCCTGCGTCAGCGGACCTGCCGCACCTCGAACTCGCACGCCGGGTCGGCGATGGCGTCCTGGGCGGCGATTAGTCGCAGCTCGCGCTCGCCGCTCTCCAGCGTGGTCTTGAGGACGGCGAACACCGACGACGCCGTGCGCGCGAGTGCCTCGGCGGGGGAGCCCGTGGCGTGGAGGTGGGCGGTGAACAGGGCGGCCGTGATGTCACCGGACCCGTTGGCCTTCATCGGCAGCTTGGGGGTCTGCACGATCCAGGCCCCGTCGTCGGTGACAGCGAGCATCTCGATGGTGTCGGCGGGGCGGTCGGGCTGGTCGACGGAGGTCACGAGCACGATCGAGGGCCCCATCGCTCGGGCCAGGTCCGCCGAGGCGAGCACGTCGTCGAGGGTGACCGGCTCGGTGCCGGTGATGAAGCCGAGCTCGAACTGGTTGGGCGTGATGATGTCGGCGACCGGGATGACCTTCTCGCGGATGACCGGTGGGATGGCGGGGTCGACGAAGCAGCCCGAGAGCGCGTTGCCCATCACCGGGTCGCAGGTGTACGTCGCGCGCGGGTTGGCCGCCTTGACGCGGGCCACCGACTCCACGATGACCTCGGCGATGGCCGGGCTGCCCTGATAGCCCGACAGCACGGCGTCACAGCTCGGCAGCACCCCGCGCTCCTCGATGCCGGTGACAACGTCGCGGACGTCGTCGGCGGCCAGGATCGGGCCACGCCAGGCGCCATAGCCGGTGTGGTTGGAGAACACGACGGTGAGCACCGGCCACACCTCGTGGCCCAGCCGCTGCAGCGGGAACACGGCCGCGGAGTTGCCGACGTGGCCATAGGCCACCGAGGACTGGATCGACAGGATGCGCATCCGCACATCCTGTCAGCCGGGACGTGCGGACGCCGCCTGGGGCGTTCCCAGGCGGCGTCCGCACCGGGTCATCAGCCGGGTCGGGCGCCGACTCCAGCAATAGACGTCGCTGCCGGCCAGGATGTACTTCACGATCGTCATCGTCTGCGGGGTGCAGGACATGTCGCCGGGGTAGCCGTCGGCGGAGTCGAACCCGTCGCCGCCCTCCATGTAGTCGTGGCCGTTGCCGCCAAAGATGACGTCGTCTCCCTGGTTGCCATAGATGTAGTCGTCGTCGTCACCGCCCTGCAGGGCGTCGTTGCCGTCGTTGCCGAGGATGCAGTCCTGGCCGGCCCCACCGGCGATGACGTCGACACCGGCTCCGCCGCTGATCTCGTCGTTGCCGCCGTTGCCGACGACGACGTCGTTGCCGCCCATGCCGAGGATGATGTCGTCGCCCGCGGTCCCGACCAGCAGGTCGGCGGACCCGGTCCCGACGATGAGGTTCCCCGGGTGGGAACAGAGGTCGAACGTCGTCTCCGCGTGGGCCGGCGACCCGGTCAGGGCGATGAGTGGGAGTGCGAGAGCAACCGTCGCGAGGGCGGTGCTGGTGCTGATGAGGTGACGCATGGTCCTTGCTCCTGGTGCGTGGTGAGGAGTCCGAGGGAGCGCCGGGTGGCGCCGTGGGGATGAGGCTGCCGGAGGGCCGTCAGAACGGCGTCACAATCGCGTCGCGGGTGTCTCCGGGTGGTCGGGGCCCGGCCCTCAGGGGTGGAGCCGGGCCCGTTGTCGATCAGCAGTCGACGGGCGTCTCGACCGTGTTGTCGCAGAAGTTGGCCCCGATGCCACCCTTGGCGCGGTCGAAGCCCGCGTCGCCCCGCATCCGGTCGTCGCCGCCCTCGCCCCAGAACCTGTCCTTGCCGGCGCCGCCGGTCATGGTGTCGTCGCCGTCGTCGCCGTAGACGTGGTCGTCGCCCTCGCCGCCGCTGATGCGGTCGTCGCAGCCGCCGCCATAGACGGTGTCGTCGCCGTGACCTGCGACGATGGTGTCGTTGCCGCCCATGCCGCGGATGGTGTCGTTGCCGCCGAAGCCGCGGATCACGTCGTCGCCGGACGTTCCGATGAGGGTGTCCTTCTTGTTGGTGCCGGTGATGGTCTGGCCGGGGTTGCCGCCGCAGCTCGCAGCGAACGACGCGTGCGTCGACGCGGCGTGGGCGGTCGGGATGGCGGTGAGAAACCCGGCTCCCACCAGGGTCGCCAGGGTCATCGGGATCTTCATGGCTGTCTCCTGTCGGTTCCCGGTCGACCGGCTGGCCGACCGTGCGGGACCCAGGAGACCGACACCGGGTCAGCGGCGCGTCAGCCTGTCGTCACAACAGCACGACCTCCCGTCACACCAGCCCCGCCCCGACGAAGACAGGCGTCAGCCGGCGGGGCGGCTCGGGTCGAGCAGAGCAGGGTCGGGGGACTCGGCGCCGACCTCGGCCATCGCCCGCTGCCACCGCTCGAAGGCCCGGCGGGCCTCGCCGTGGCGACGGGCCCGCACCAGGATCGCCACGAGCATCCGGTGGGCCGGCTCGTCGTAGGGGTCCGAGGCGAGCAGCCGGACCAACCGGGTCACGGCGCCGTCGATGTCGCCGGCCCGCCCGGCGAGGCGTGCGGCCAGCCGGAGGCTCTGCACCCAGGTGGCCCTCACGTGGTCGCGGCTGTCGGCCGCCCACGCCTCATAGGGATCCTCCTCGAAGGCGTCGCCGTGGAAGGCGGTCAGCAGGTCGGCCAGCAGCTGTCGGGCCGCCTCCTCGGCGCCCTCGTCGGCCAGTCGGGCAGCCTCGGCGGCATCGGCCAGGAAGTCGGTCAGGTCCAGCGACGCCGTTCCCAGGACCAGCCGGATGCCCTGGGTGTCGGCGGCCACGAAGTGCTCGGTCGGGTGCCGTTTGTCGGGGTCGAGGGCTCCGCGCAGCGTCGAGAGCAGCACCGACAACCGGTGGCCGGTCTTGGCCGGGTCGTCGTCGGGCCAGAGGATCTCGCAGACCTCCTCGCGGCCGATCGGGCGCCCCTCGCGCGCGACGAGCAGCTTGAGCAGGGTGCGCGCCTGCCGCGAGCGCCACGCCGACCCGGGGATCGGTACGCCGTCGCGGTAGACCGCGAAGCCACCGATGACCCTGATCTCGAGGGCACCGGTGTGGGCGGCCGCCTGCGGGTGGAGCGACCGGTCGACGACCCCGACCCGGCGCAGCCGGCGCGCGGCCGCCCGGGCCGACGCACCCTGGGGCCGACCTGGCCCGGCAGCCGGGCCAGGGCGAGCTGAGCGCGGTCGGCGGCGAGCGCGGCGCCGGAGCGCTGATAGACGGCCAAGGCCTCGAGGAGGAGGGCACCCGACTCACGGGGGTCGGTGGCGGCCTCGGCGGCGAGCTCGAGGACCGGCCCGAGCGACCGGCGGTTCTGGACGGCGCGGGCGACGTCGGCCGCCTCTTCCGCGACGCCCGCAGCGCCGGCGAGGTCACCGCGGGCGAGCAGGACCCAGCCGAGCGCCGTCAGGGCCTCGGAACGGGTCTCGTCGGGAGCCGCGCCGACGGCCTCCTCCGCGAGGTCCTGGGCGTCCTTGAGGTCGGCGTCGCCGCGCGGCGCCGTCGCCATGATCGTGGCGAGCCGGGTGAGGGCGGGCACGAGGATCTGCCGCTCACCGGTCTCGCGCGCGAGCTCGGCAGCCTCCTCGAACGCGGCCCGGGCGTCCCCGAGCCGCCCGGCCTGGAAGTCGACCTCCGCGAGTCCCCACAGGGCCGCGGGCGTGCGGTCGAGGCCCTTGGCCCGCGCCGCGTCGAGGCACCGCAGGAACCTCACCCGGGCCGCCTGCAGGTCGCCCAGCCCGATCAGCGCCTCGCCGCCGTTGTGGAGGGCTGACACATGGAGTCCCCACGGGCCCGGTGCGGTCCACCAGGGCGAGGGCCTGGTCGGCGGAGTCGAGGGCGGGCGAACTCGCCGGCTACGAGCTGGGCGTCGGACAGGTTGGTCAGGCTGCGCTGCAACAGGAAGACGTCCCCGCTGCGCTGCGCGGTGGCCAGCGCCGAGGACAAGGCGTTGATACGGCGTGCGCCCGTGAGCAGCATCGACTGGGCGATGAGCGCGGTCGCCCGCGCCTGGTCGTCGCCACGGCCGGCCGTCGACAACGCCTCGGCGACGACCCGCGCAGCGGCGGCGTCGTCACCGAGCTGCCACTCGCACAGCGCCAGCGTCGCCAGCCTCATCGCCCGGTCGGAGGCCGGTTCGTCGGCGGTGAGGGCGATCCTGCCGCCCGTGCAGAGGTGGCGCGCGGCCCGGAAGTCGGCTGCGCCGTACTCGACCGACGCGAGCCGCCAGGCCGGATCGGGCGGGGCGTCCTGGCCCCAGGCCTCGCAGTCGGCCACCACCGACTCGAGCACCTGCTCGGCGAGCGCGGGCTGGCCGGTGAGCCGCGCCGCGTGCCCCTGCAGGATGCGGGCGCGCAGGTCGACGTACGGCGCCGGCAGCGTGTCGACGGTCGTGAGCAGCTCGCGTGCCCAGCCCGAGGCGATCACCCGGTCGCCGTGGTCGGTGATGATCCGCTGGCAGGCGAGGACGTCGCGGGCGTCGCGCGCCGCCCGCAGTGCCGGCCCGGGGTGGCCCAGCTCGAGATAGTGCTCGGCGGCAGCGGACCACCAGGCCGGCCCGTCCTCCGGCGGCGTTGTACGACGGCTCGGGCAGGCGCCCACGATGGGGGCGACCCGAGCGCCGTCCTCGGCCATGGCGAGCACCCCGATCTCGACGAGGTCGTCCCAGGCGGCCTCGAGCCGGGCTCGACGGCGGCGACCAGCTCGCGGGGGACCGGTTCGAGGTCGCCGAGCAGGAGCAGCAGCCGCCGGCTCGTCGGCGACAGCGTCGGCAGCAACCGGCTCTCGACCCAGCGGCTCACCCGGCCGCGCGGTCGGCTCAGCACCTCGAGCGGGTCGGCGGAGGGCTCCCACGGCGCGCGGCCCTCCTCGAGGACCAGCGTGACGAGCGTGGGCCACCCGTCGGTGAGGTGTGCGACGGCGTCGACGACCCGGGCGACGGTGCCCTCGTCGGCACGCTCGGGGCCGTCGAGGTCGTCGGCGGGGTCGCCGAGCGCGGACCGGGTCGCGGCCACGATCTGCTCGGCGCCCCAGCGGAGCTCGTCGGGGCCGTCCATCTCCACGAACGGCGCGGGACCGTCGCCGGTGCCCGGTGGCCCGAGCGGCGCACGTGAGGTCAGCGCGACCGCGGTCACGGCGGCGTTGCCGGCCAGCTGCCCCACCAGCCGAGCCCGCTCGTCGTCACTGAGGACGTGGACCCCCACGACGACGACCTCGCCGGCCAGCGCCGCGACGCCCGTCGGGTCACGCAGCAGCTCGGTCGCCGGGACGACGCTGGCGTCCGGTGAGAGCTCCAGGGCGTGCGTGGTCTTGCCGAAACCGGTGGCGGCGGTGATCAGGCGCCAGGGAATCGTGGCATGCGACCCCGAGAGCATGCCCTGCTGCGTGGGGGGCATGGCACTGAGGAGACCACAGTCGGCGCCGGAATACGAGGGGCCGTCCGATCCTGGTCGATCCGGCCTGGTCCGGTCGTGATCAGGGCAGCGGGTCCGCGGAGCCGAGCCGCCAGAGCGCGACACCATGGACACCCAGCTCGTGGGCCAGCGCGAGCCGCTTCTGATAGGACCGGGCGTCCGACCACCAGATCTCGGTGCCGTCGCTCAGCGTCACGCTCCACTCGCCGTCGCGAGGGTGCCACCTGGGGGTGGCCCCGTCGGTGGAAGCCATGGCACGCGCGCGTCGCGGGCTCACGGAGTGACCGGTGCCGGAGGTGGGCCACGTATAGCCGTAGCCGGCGATCCCGAGGTCGACCATCGTCAGCGGAACTCGCTCGGCGAGCACCGCGACCGACCTGCGCTGCCACGGCAGCGAACCGATCGGTCCCGGCCCTGACCAGCCGGCGCCGTGCTGGTCATAGGTCATCAGCACGATCCGGTCGACGGCATCTCGCAGCTCGCCCAGGGAGAAGCCCGACTGGCGGTAGGAGCGCAGCGACGTTCGTGCGCCCATGTCCATCGACAGCTCTACCCGGGTGGGCAGCCGGTGCCGCAAGGCGCGCAGGAATGCGACGAGCCCATCCCGGTCACGGGCGTGCATCGCCTCGAAGTCGATGTTGATGCTGTCCCACCCGTCCTGGCGGGCGATCCGCACGATGCGGCGTACGGCGGCCAGCCGGTGCGCGCGCGAGGAGAGCAGCGAGGTGATGAGGTCGGAGTCGAAGTCACCGGTGCGTGCCGTCCAGTTGCTGACGATGAGCTCGGCGCGAAGCCCGTGACGATGCGTGATGCCGAGGACGCGTCGTACGTCGTGATCCGGCAGCGTGACCGTCGACCCGTCGGCCTTCAGCCCGAGACCCGCCACCGAGACCATGTCGAGGGCGTGGGCATCGCGCTTGACGACGCGGGCGGACAGCGACTCCACCGCGAAGCCGGTGACGACGAGGGAGTGGGCCGCTCGGGGGTGGGGCTCAGGGAGGAGGTCCGCAGCACCAGGGAGTGCCGCACCGGTGAGCAGGAGGGCGGCCACGGCCGCGAGCGGAACCAGGTTCCGGGTCACGCGCATGTGGTCCATCCTGCCCTGGCTGCTGGTTCGCAGGAACCACCAGGACCCCCTCGGCCACCCCGCCGGACGAACCAGCGGGGTGGCCCGCCATCCGACGCCGGTGGGCGGATGGCGCCCGAGAATCCGAAGTCTGATGCCGGGGGACAACGAACAGAATTCGGATATACGAAGACTGGACTGATAAGCGAAGATTCTGCAACACGGGGTTACGTGGGTTCGGTCACCTTCTAGGCTTGACGCCATGGAGAGCGAGTTCACCGGCGAGGTCGCGCGGGTCATCCGCGGGCTGCTCGCCGAGAACAACATCTCCGGAGCACGACTCGCGGAGGCGCTGAACCGCGCCCCCAGCTATGTCTCGGAACGGCAGACCGGCCAGCGCGCGTGGACGATGACCGACCTCGACGTCATCGCCGACCTGCTCCGCGTGGAGCCGATGATCCTGCTCGACGAGGTCAGTCGTCGCGCCCGCGTGGCCCGGGACGCGCGCGACGCCGCCCTGCTGGCCAAGCCTCGGCGCCGGGCGGAGTCGCCGCCGCCCGCCGTCACCGCCCCGCGCCGCAAGCGCCGCACCGCCTAGGAACCACCATGTCGCTCGTGTTCCAGATCGTCGTGACGACGGTCGTGACCTGCCTGGCCGTGGTGCTCCTGCTCATCGCCGTGATCGGTGACCACACCCACGCCGCCTGGATCGCCTTCGCCTTCGGCATCGTGGCCCACGCGTCGTTCCTCGACGTCCGCATGCGCTGGCGCGAGGCGCACCAGTTCATGGGCTACGGCGACGGCGAGGACAACGTCCGCGCCATCCGCTGACGGCGACCCACCTGAGCGACGCGGTGCCCGCTGACGCGGTGCCCGCTGACGCGGTGCCCGCTGACGCGGGCCCGGCTGCTCGGTGGTTTCGACGCGCGGTCGCGACCTCGCAGGCTCGGTCGCGCGCTTGCTCAACCCGCCTGAGCGACGCCGTGCCCGCTGACGCGGGCCCGGCTGCTCAGGCGACCTGGAAGGAGCGCTTGGCGAGGCCCATCCAATAGCCGTCGATCACCTGGGTCGGTGGCGCGGCCGGGTCGGCGGCGGCGCCGAGGGTGAGGAACAGCGGCGTGAAGTGCTCGACGGTCGGATGGGCGTAGGGCATCCCGGGTGCCTTGGAGCGATAGGCCGCCAGGGTGTCGACGTCGCCGCGCTGCAGCGCCTCGCCGGCCCAGTGGTCGAAGTCGGCCGACCAGCCGGGAACGGCGGCGTCGATGCGCCACTCGGTGAGGAACGGCAGTCCGTGGGTCATGAAGCCCGACCCGATGATGAGCACCCCCTCCTCGCGCAGTGGCCGCAGCCGCTCGCCGATGGCGAGCAGCCGCGCCGGGTCGGCCGTGGGCAGCGACATCTGGAGGACGGGGATGTCCGCGGCGGGGTACATGATCTTGAGCGGCACCCAGGCGCCGTGGTCGAGCCCGCGCGAGGCGTGCTGGTGGACCGGCTCGGTGTCGGGCATCAGCGATGCGACGCGCGCGGCCAGCGCGCTGGCGTCGGGGGTGTCGTAGCGCATCTGGTAGTACTTCGGCGCGAACCCACCGAAGTCATAGACCAGCTCCACGCCCTGGGCCGACAGCATGATCGGCGCCGACTCCCAGTGGGCGCTGACGACCAGGATCGCGGTGGGGCGTGGCAGGTCGCCCGCCCACGCGGCGAGCTGGCCCGACCAGGTCGGGTCGTCGAGCAGCGGCGGTGCCCCGTGGCCGATGTAGAGGGCGGGCATCTGAGCGGTCATGACAGACACAATACTTTAAGGTTCAAGTTTATTCCTAGGGTGTTGGCTGCGGGTCTTCCTCCATGCCGTTTGGCCCAAATCGGCAGAGTTTCGGGCCCGCACCCTGCAGTTTGCGTCCAATCGATGCCCCTGGTCACTCCAGAGCCGCCAGCAGCAGCTAGCCGGCCGGGGGAAGGGACCAGTCGATCGGCTGGCCACCCTGATCGGTCAACAACCGGTTCACCCGGGAGAACGGCCGCGACCCGAAGAACCCGCGCGAGGCCGACAAGGGCGACGGGTGGGCCGACTCCACCCACGGGATCGGGCCGAGCATCGGCTTGAGCGACATGGCGTCGCGTCCCCACAGGATCGCGGCGAGGGGGCCGCCCCGGCGCGCCAGGGCCTCGATCGCACACTCGGTGACCTCCTCCCAGCCTCGGCCGCGGTGGGACGCCGACTCGCCCGGACGCACCGTCAGCACCCTGTTGAGCAGCATCACGCCGCGGTCGGACCACGCGGTCAGGTCGCCGTGGGCCGGCGGCTCGAGACCGAGGTCGGTGCGCAGCTCCTGATAGATGTTGCGCAGCGAGCCCGGCAGCGGGCGTACGTCGGGGGCGACCGCGAAGCTGAGCCCGATCGGGTGGCCGGGCGTCGGGTAGGGATCCTGCCCGACGATGAGCACCCGGACATCGGCGAGTGGCCGCTGGAAGGCGCGCAGGATGCGGTCCCCGGCGGGCAGGTAGGGACGGCCCGCGGCGAGCTCGTCGCGCAGGAACCGGCCCATCGCGCTGATCCGCTCGTCGACGGGCGCGAGCGCCTCGGCCCAGTCGGGAGCGACCAGGCCCCGGTCGACCAGACCGGCGAGTGCGCTCATGCCGGTGCCGGCGCCTGGAGCTGGGGGTGGTCGCGCAACGTGAGCGCAAGGATGAGGAAACCTATCGAGGTGCCGATCAGGGTGATCAACCACAGCACGGCGACCACGGCGCCGGCGTCAGTCCCGTTGACAGTGGGCAGCGCGACCGCCGTGATGACCAGGACTGCCACGGCCACCCACCGGATCAGGTCGAGCCATCGTGTGGCGGGGTGCCCGCGGCCGAGCCGCTGGATCATGCCGGTGCAGACTGTGAAGAGGGTCGCCGCCCGGAGGAACTCGAGCGCCACGACGATCAGCCCCTGGGTGTTGAGACCGAACATGTCGGGGACGGCGAACAGGGCGCCGGTCCACGCGATCGCCCGGGTCCACCCGAACCACCGGTTGGCCTTGGCCAGCCGCCCCGCGAAGATGGCGATGAGCACCCACCCGACCGGGTCCGCGATGACGTCCACGGAGTTGATGCGGTAGTCGAAGGCCGCGATGACCATGCCGATCAGGATGCCGGTGAGGGGAGCCATGCCGGTCACCGTACCGGGCGGGCCAGCCGGTCCAAGAAGGCCACCAGCAGCGCCTCGCGCATCGCGGGAGCGGCGACGTCGAGCATCGCGTTGACCGGCGCCATCCGGTTCGGCAGCTCGAGGGAACCGTCGGCCGAGGCGCCCACGAGGCCCGACGCGGCGAGGAGGCCGTCGAAGTCGTCGTCGCTGAGCACGCTCGGGTCGAGGGCCTCGATGAACGCCACGACGCCGGGGTCGACCGACACGGGACCGGCGGCCTGCGCCACCGCGACCGCGTCGGCGAACGCCGCCAGCAGCTCGTCGACATGGGCGAGCGTGCCGGCCTGCACGGTCAGGTGGATGTTGGCGGGAGAACCGCCATAGGAGAGCTGCGGCTGGACATACCAGCCGCGCTCGGACATCTCGTCGCAGATCGTGAACGGGTCGCACGAGTCATCGGTCACCAGGGTCACCAGCGTCGAGTCGGGCGGTACGGCGAGCGCGAGCCCGTCGATCCCGCCGACTCCGGCGATGATGCGGTCCACCGTCTCGAACGTCTGGTCCGCGAGGGCGACATAGCCGTCGTTCCCGAGGGCCTGCATCACCGACCAGGCGCCGGCGAGCGGGCCGCCCGACTTGGTCGACTGCAGCGTCGAGTTGAGCATCGTGTAGCCGGGCCAGTCCGCCGAGGCGAAGTATTGCGGCTTGCGCAGGGCCGGCGACCGGTGCAGCAGCAGCGAGGTGCCCTTGGGGGCGTAGGCATATTTGTGCGTGTCCATCGAGATCGACGTGACCCCGTCGACCGCGAAGGTCCACGGGGTGACGGGGCGGCCGAGCCGAGCGGCGTAGGGCAGCACCCAGCCGCCGATACAGGCGTCGACGTGGCACCGCACCCCGCGTGCGGCGGCGGCCGCCGCGATCGCGGGGACGGGGTCCACGACGCCATGGGCATAGGACGGCGCCGACGCGACCACGAGCATGGTGTCCTCGTCGATGGCCGCCGCCATGGCGCCCGGGTCGGGCCGGAAGTCCGCGCCCACCTCGACGACCCGCAGCTCGACGCCGAAGTAGTGGGCGCCCTTGCGGAACGCTGCATGGCCGGTGCTGGCCATGACGAGGTTGGGGCGCGAGATCTCCGGGTGGGCGTCGCGCGCGGTCTGTACGGCGAGCAGGCATGACTCGGTGCCGCCCGACGTGACCGTGCCGACGGCCTCGGGCGGCGCGTCGACGAGGTCGCACGCGAAGCCGACCAGCTCGTTCTCCATCGTGAGCATGCTCGGGAACGCCGTCGGGTCCAGGCCGTTGCTGCCGGCGAACGCGGCCACGGCCGCCCGGCCGAGGTCGTCGACCTCCGGCAGACCGGCGTCATAGACATAGGCCAGGGTCCGGCCACCGTGCACCGGCAGGTCGTGGGCCTGGAGCTCCTGGAGCCGAGCCTGGATGCCGGCCAGGTCGTGGAGCGGGGCGTTCATCGATCGACCTCCTGGGCCTCGAGGGAGTAGCGCCGCAGCCACCAGAGGCTGGCCACGGTGAGGACGGCGGGCAACAGGGAGAAGCCCACGACGATCGCGTTCAGGGCGGAGTCGGGCTGTGCCACGTCACCGGTCGTCGACGACCGGTAGCCGCCGAGCGCGATGACCTGGCCATAGATCGCCGGCCCGAGCGCGAGTCCCAGCGTCTCCGCCGCCGTCCACACGCCCGTATAGACGCCGGCCCGGCTCGACCCGCTGCGCCGGGCGTCGACTGCGGCGGCATCGGGGAGCATCGCCAGCGGGAACACCTGGCAGCCCGCATAGCCGACGCCGACGAGGGTGGTCGCCGCGAACACGACGGCCGGCGGTGCCACTCGGGCGGCCATCAGCAGCGCGGCGCCCGCGGCGAGGACCAGCGAGGCGGCGACGTAGCCCTTCTTCTTGCCCCAGCGTCCGCCCAGGGCCGCCCAGACCGGGGTGAGGACGAGCGCCGGGCCGACGAAGCAGATGAACAGGATGGTCGCGGCGCCCTTGTCCTCGAGCACCTTCTCGGCCAGGTAGTTGACGCCGGCGAGCATCGACCCCGTCGCCAGCGCCTGGATCACGAACGTCGTGAGCAGGTTGCGGAAGTCGTGGTCGACGGCGACGATCCGCAGCTGGTCGCGCAGCGACCCCGGCCCCGGCTCCACCTCACCGATGGGTGCCCGGGCGGTGCCGCGATAGGCCATCAGCGCGCCGGTCATGATCAGCACGGCCATCACCACGCCCATGACGCGATAGCCGTCGCGACCGCCGACGGCGTCGCGGATGATCGGTGCCGTGGCCCCCGCCAGCATGATCGTGAAGGCGAGGATGGCCACCCGCCAGGTCATCAGCCGCGTCCGCTCGTCGTAGGACGCCGTCATCTCGGCCGGCATCGCCACGAACGGCACCTGGAAGAACGCATAGGCCGTGGCAGCGGCCAGGAAGAAGACCAGCACCCAGGTGGCGTCGAGCACCCGACTGCCCGTCGCCGGCCCGGCGAAGATCAGCGCGAAGGTGACCCCGAGGGCCAGCCCGGCGCGCAGCAGCCACGGTCGCCGGGGCCCCCGTGGATCGGCCGTGCGGTCGCTGATGCGTCCCGCGATCGGGTTGAGCACCACGTCCCAGGCCTTGGGGACGAACACGATCAGGCCGGCCACCGCGGCGGCGATCCCGATGCTGTCGGTGAGGAACGGGAGCAGCATGAGTCCAGGGATCGTGCCGAAGGCACCCGTCGCGACCGAGCCCGCGCCGTATCCGATCCGGACCCCGCGATGCTGGGACACCTCGGCTGGCATGGCCGCACCCTAGCCCCTGCAGCGCCCTCCGGGCTGCCGGGCGGGGTCAGCCGTTGAGCGACCGCGACCCGGCCGAGCCATAGCGGCGCGACCGGTTGGTGCCGATGGTCGCCGTGGAGGCCGGCGCGGCCTTGGTGGCGGCTTTCGTGGCGGGGGTCTTCTTCGCTACGGCCTTCGCGGTGGGGGTGGTCTTCGTGGCCGCGACTTTCTTGGTCGCGGCCTTCTTGGCCGGCGCCCGCTTGGCGGCGGGGGCCTTCTTCGCCGGTGCCTTCTTGGCGGGTGCCTTCCTGGCGGGGGCCTGCTTCGCGGCCTTCGGCACGGCCGGAACAGGGGGTACGACGGTCAGCGTCGCGGTGGCGGCGCCGCTCCACTGGTCGACCCACTCGTCGAGGACCCGCCAGGTGCTGGTGCGGGCGGCGCGCCCGGTGAGCATGCCGAGGTGGCCGCCGGGGACGATCTCGAACCGCACCTCGCGCGAGCCGGTCAACATCGGCACCAGCGCCTCGACCGAGCGCACGGGAGCGATGCCGTCGGTGGCGCCGGCGAAGACCAGCACCGGCACGGTGATGTCGGACAGCGCGATGGTGCGACCGGACAGCTCCAGGGAGCCGCTCTGCAGAGCGTTGCCCTTGATGAAGCGGTGGTAGAGCTGGCCGAACGTGCGGCCCGGGTAGGCGATCATGTTGGCCGAGAAGCGGTCGACGGCCTCGAGCTGGGCGAGGTAGTCACGATCGTCGAGGTTCGACACCACCGCGAGCGGCTTGGTGACGACTTTCTGCACCGACGCGAGCTGGAAGGCCCAGTTGACGACGGGCTTGGGGGCGCCGCCCAGGGCGCGGTAGGCCATCGTGATCGCCCCGCGGCCGTCGGTGAGGTTGAGCAGCGGCCGCAGCGGCGCCACCAGGGGCACCTGCGCGACGTCGATGGGAGCGCCGATGGCCGTGACGGACGCGATCGGCAGGTCGTGCCGGTCGGCGGCGGTCAGCAACGCGAAGATGCCGCCGAGCGACCAGCCGACGACGTGGACGGGGCGGCCCCCGGCGTGCTCAGAGGCCTCCTTGATCGCGGCGGGGATCGCCTCGTCGATGAAGTACTCCAGGCCGAGCTTGCGGTCGGCGAACGAGACCTCGCCGTACTCGACGAGATAGGTGGGCCGGCCGGCCTGGACGAGGTGCTCGACCAAAGAGCACGTGCGGCGCAGGTCGAAGCAGAGCGACGGCGCGGCCAGCGGCGTGACCAGCAGGACCGGGTCGCCCGTGGGCTCGACGTCGGGGTCGGGTCGGTAGTGGTAGAGCTCGCGGCGGTAGCCGTCATAGATGAGGGACCGCGGCATCGGCCGGAGGTCCGCGAGGCCGCCATAGAGCACCGAGTGGGCGACGTTGCTGGCCGCGGACACGACCTGACCTGGCGTCGGGATCAGATCCATACCCTGACCCTAGTCCCGCTGATCCAACGACTCAGGGGTGGGCCGCGAGCTCGTCGAGGAACGAGTCGGCCCAGTGTTTGACGTCGTGCTCGATGACCTGGCGACGCATGGCGCGCATCCGGCGGGAGCGGTCTCGATGGCTGGCCCGGCTGGCCGCCATGAGCACCGACTTGAGCCCGTTCATGTCGTGGGGGTTGACCAGCCAGGCCTGGCGGAGCTCGTGGGCGGCGCCGGCGAACTCCGACAGCACCAGGGCGCCCTCGTCGTCGAACCGGCAGGCGACGTACTCCTTGGCGACGAGGTTCATCCCGTCGCGGTAGGGCGTCACGACCATGACGTCGGCGGCCCGATAGAGCGCGGCCATCTCCTCACGCGGATAGGACGAGTGCATGTAGGAGATCGCCGGTGACCCGATGGCGCCGTACTCGCCGTTGATGCGGCCGACCAGCATGTCGATCTCGTCGCGCAGGCGCCGGTACTGCTCGACCCGCTCGCGCGACGGCGTCGCGACCTGGACGAAGACGGCGTCCTCGACGGTGAGGTCCCCGTCGCTGAGCAGCTCGCCGAAGGCGCGGAGGCGGGCATAGATGCCCTTGGTGTAGTCGAGCCGGTCGACCCCGAGGAAGATCGTCGCGGGTGACCCGAGCGCCGAGCGGATCTCGGCGGCCCGCTTCTCAACCGCTGGCGTTCGAGCCAGCTCCTCGAACGCCGCCGCGTCGATGGAGATGGGGAAGGCTCGGGCCTTGACCAGGCGGCCGTCGGGCAGGTGGATGGTGTGCTTGTTGGTGCGGTGGCCGACGCGCTGGCGCACCAGCCGCACGAAGTTGGCCGACCCTCCTGCGGTCTGGAACCCGACCAGGTCGGCGCCGAGCAGCCCCTCGAGGATCTGGCGTCGCCAGGGGAGCTGCACGAACAGCTCGGTCGGCGGGAACGGGATGTGGAGATAGAAGCCGATCCGCAGGTCGGGGCGCAGGTCGCGCAGCATCTGGGGGACCAGCTGCAGCTGGTAGTCCTGCACCCACACGGTGGCGCCCTCGGCGGCCACCTCGGCGGTCCGCTCGGTGAACCTGCGGTTGACCGCCACATAGGCATCCCACCACTCGCGGTGGAACTCCGGTGGCGCCACTACGTCGTGGTAGAGCGGCCACAGCGTGCCGTTGGAGAAGCCCTCATAGAACTCCTCGACCTCGCAGGCGGACAGGTTGACCGGGACCAGTCGCATCCCGTCCTGCAGGAACGGCTCGACGCCGTCGTCGACGCCTCCGGGCCACCCCACCCAGGCGCCGCCGCTGGCGCGCAGCACGGGTTCGAGGGCCGTCACGAGGCCACCCGGCGACGTACGCCAGGTCTGGCTCCCGTCGGGGGCCGTCGCGCGGTCCACCGGCAACCGGTTGGCCACGATGACGAGATCGGCCGAGATCTCTCCCGTCAGCGCCCCCGAGTCTGTCGTCACGATGTCACCCTACTGATCGGTCACACCGTCGTACGGCGAGCGAGGGCCGCCTCACGCAGCGACGGAGCGGATCTCACCCCTTCGGGTGGAGCGGGCACGCCGGCTCAGCTGCTGGACCGGACGACCAGGTGGGTGGGCAGGATCCGGGACTCGGCGCCGTCGGGGTCGGCGAGCAGCTGCAGCAGCAGGGCGACCATCTCGCGTCCCATCCGCTCGGGCGACTGGTGCACCGAGGTCAGCTGGGGATGGGTCGACAGGGCCTGCGGCGAGTCGTCGAACCCGACGACGGCGACGTCGGCCGGCACCCGGCGCCGCGCCTCGTGGAGGACCCGTAGCGCGCCGGCGGCCATCAGGTCGTTGGCGCAGAAGACCGCGTCGAGGTCGGGGGAGCGGACCATGAGCTGCCGCATCGCCGCCTCCCCGCTGGGCAGGCTGAAGTCACCGTTGACCACCAGGGCGGGGTCGAGGGGTAGCCCGACGGCGCGCAACCCGTCCTCATAGCCGAGCAGGCGCTCGCGACCGGCCATCAGGTCGAGCGGGCCGGTGATGGTGGCGATCCGTCGACGGCCGCGGTGGACCAGGTGGTCGACCGCGAGGCGAGCGCCGAGCGCGTTGTCGACATCGACGGACAGCATGTCCTCCGAGCCGGCGGCGCGGCCGCCGAGCACGACGGGGATGCCCAGCGGCCGGATCTGGTCGGGCAGCGAGTCGCGGTCGTGGACCGACAGGAAGAGGGCCCCGTCGACGTGCTGGCGGGTGAGGAACGACGGCAGCCGGTCGCCTCTCCCGGTGGAGGAGTCGGCGAGCAGCAGCACCAGCTGGAGGTCGGCGTCGGACAGGGCCCGGCTGATGCCACGGATGACACCGGCGAAGAACGGCTCGCCGAAGACCCGGTCCTCGTCCTCGGCGATGACGACGGCGATGGTGTCGGTGCGCCGGGTGACCAGGGCGCGTGCCGCGAGGTTGGGGACATAGCCGAGCTCGGCCACCGCGTCGAGGACGGCTGCTCTGCTCCGGTCGGAGACGTGGTCGCTGCCGTTGATGACCCGGGACGCCGTGCCACGCCCGACGCCCGCGCGTCGGGCGACCTCCTCCAGCGTGGGCTGTCGCCCCCGGGGCCCCGTCACGGGCCCAGTATCGCCCGACGGTGTGCTCGGATGAACTCGGCGTACCACGTCCCGGAGTCCTTCACGGTCCGGGCCAGGGTGTCGTAGTCGACGCGGACGAGACCGAACCGGTAGCGGTAGCCCTCGGCCCATTCGAAGTTGTCCAGGAACGACCAGACGAAATAGCCGCGCAGGGGGACTCCGGCGGCAATGGCGTCGGCGCAGGCCTCGAGGTGGTCGGCGAGGTAGCGGGTCCGGCCGTCGTCGTGGACGTGTCCCTCCTCGGTGACGTGGTCCTCCCACGCGGAGCCGTTCTCGGTGATGAAGATCGGCAGGTCGGTGTAGTCGTCGTGGACGCGGCGGAGCACCTCGGTGAGACCCCCCGGGTCGACCTCCCAGCCGTTGGCGGTCCGCTCACGGCCCTGGGCCCGGAACTCGGTGCTGTTGGTGCCCGGGTAGGCCGAGGCGCTGACCGTGTGGCGGGTGTAGTAGTTGACGCCCAGGAAGTCGATCGGGGTGCTGATCACCTCGAGGTCGCCGGCCTTGAGCCAGGCGCCGTCGGTGACCCCGCCCAGGTCCATCAGGACGTCGCCGGGGTAGCGGCCCCGGAAGAGCGGGTCGAGGAAGATCCGGTTGTGCAGGCCGTCGATGCGCCGCGCGGCGTCCTGGGCCGCCGGGGTGTCCTCCGCGGCGGTGACGGGATAGAGGTTGAGGGTGATGCCCACCTCGGCCCGGGGAGCGGCCGCGCGGAGCGCCTGCACGGCCATGCCGTGACCGAGCAGGAGGTGGTGCCCGGCCGCCACGGCGGCCCCGGGCTCCGTGCGCCCCGGCGCGTGGATCCCGGAGCCATAGCCGAGATAGGCCGAGCACCACGGCTCGTTGAGGGTGATCCAGTGGGCCACCCGGTCGCCCAGGGCCTGACCGGCGACATGAGCGAACTCGGCGAACCGCGCCGCGGTGTCGCGCACGGGCCAGCCGCCGGCGTCCTCGAGCTCCTGCGGCAGGTCCCAGTGATAGAGCGTCACCCACGGGGTGACCCCCGCCTCGAGGAGCGCGTCGACCAGCCGGTCATAGAACGCGAGGCCGGCCGGGTTGGGCGTCGAGCCGCCGTGGGGGAGGATCCGGGGCCACGCCAGCGACATCCGATAGGCGTCCAGGCCCATCGTGCCCATCAGCGCGACATCGTCGGCGTAGCGTCGGTAGTGGTCGGCGGCGACCTCGCCGGTGTCACCGCCGCGCACGCGCCCCGGGGTCGCGGCGAAGGTGTCCCAGATGGACGGCGTCCGGCCGTCCACGGCGATCGCGCCCTCGATCTGGTAGGACGCCATCGCCGCGCCGAACGCGAAGCCGGCGGGGAAGCGGCTGGCCAGGTCCTCCGACCGGCTGCCCGCGAGGGAGATGCTCACGACTTGAGGCCACCTTCCATGATGCCGCCGACGATCTGGCGGCCGAACGCGATGAAGACGACGAGCAGCGGGAGCACGCCGAGCAGGGTGCCGGCCATGACGAGCGCCTGGTCGGTGTAGTAGCCACCGGAGAGCCGCGACAGGGCGACCTGCACGACCGGGTGTTGCTGGTCGAGCACCAGGTAGGGCCACAGGAAGTCGTTCCAGCGCTCCATGAAGGTCAGCAGCGCGAGGACGGCGGCCGCGGGTCGCAGCCCGGGGGCCACGATGAAGACGAAGGTCTTGAACGGCGAGGCGCCGTCGAGGCGCGCGGAGTCGAGCATCTCGTCCGGGATGGCCTGTTGGACGAACTGGCGCATCATGAAGACGCCGAAGCCGCTGACCAGGAACGGCAGGATCACGGCGGGCAAGCGGCCGCTGAGGTGGAGCCAGCCCATGAGCATGTAGAGCGGGATCAGGCCCAGCTGGACCGGCACCATCATCGTGACGATCACGACGAGCAGCAGCGGGTTGCGGCCGGTGAACTCCAGCTTGGCGAAGGCGAACCCGGCCAGCGCCGAGAAGATCACCACGGCCGCCGTTGCTGTCGAGGCCACGATCAGGCTGTTGAGCACCGCCTTGCCGAACGCGACGTTGGGGTCGGCCAGCACCCGCTGGATGTTGTCGAGCAGCTGGTCACCGGGCAGCAGCGGCGGCGGCACCGACGTGATGTCCTCGTTGCGACGTGAGGCCATGACGAGCATGAAGTAGAGCGGGAACGCCGAGACGGCGGCGACGAGCGTCAGCACGACCACGCCGGGACGGAGCGTACGGCGGCCGCGCGCTGGCCTGCTGGGCCGGCGCCCTGGGCCGGACGAGGGTGCCTGGCCGACTCTTGCGGTGGGCTGGGTGTCGACCATGTCAGACCGCCGTCCGGATCCGGCGCAGGAGCAGCGCGTTGAGGAGCCCGACGATCGCGATCAGCACGAACATCAGCCAGGCGATGGTGGCGGCATAACCGAACTGCTGACCGGTGAACGCGCGCTCGTAGAGGTACATGGTGATCGTCTGGAACTGGCGGGTCGTGCCACCGGCGATCGCGTTGGCGCCGGAGTTGAAGATCAGGGGCTCGGTGAACAGCTGGATGCCGCCGATGGTCGAGACCAGGCTGACGAACAGCAGGGTCGGCCGCAGCATCGGGATCGTGATGTGCCAGAACTGGCGGGCCGACGATGCGCCGTCGATGGCGGCGGCCTCATAGAGGTCGCGCGGTACGGCTTGGAGCGCGGCCAGGAAGATCAGCGCGTTGTAGCCGGTCCAGCGCCAGTCCACCATGGTGGAGATGGCCAGCCAGGAGGACCACTGGTGGTCCTGCCAGGAGATCGGCTCGTCGACGCCGAGATGGCCGAGGACCCAGTTGACCAGGCCGAAGTCGCGGGCGAACAGCAGCGTGAAGATGATGCCGACGGCGGCGACCGACGTGATGTTGGGCAACAGCACCGCGAGCCGCCAGAAGGTGCGCCCGCGCAGCCGCTGGTTGAGCAGCTGCGCGAGCGCGAGTGCCGCCAGGAGTTGCGGCACCGTGGCCAGCACGAACATCGCGAGGGTGTTGACCACGGCGTTCCAGAAGTAGTGGTCGGTCAGCACCTTGCCGTAGTTGTCCAGGCCGGACCAGGTGTGACCGCCGAGCAGGGCCCAGTCGTGCAGCGACACCCACAGGGTGAACGCGATGGGGAACAGCCCGAACATCCCGAAGACCAGGAAGTAGGGCGAAACGAACAGATAGCCGAGCCGGGCCTCGCCGCGACGGTTGCGCTGGACGGTCATGACACCTCCTCGGTCATCGTGCTCGTGGTGGGCGGTCGGGGTGGAGAGGCCGGTGGCCCGGGGTTCTGCCTGGGTGCAGGGAACCCCGGTCCACCGGCCCGACCGGGTGGGTCAGCCGGCCGCCGTCTGGGCGTCGGACACGGCGGTCTGCCAGCCCTCGTCCGGTGACATCTGACCGCCCTCGACGGCGCGGAGGGCGTTCTCCACGGCGTCGCGGACCGGCTGGTTCTTGGCGCCGAGGTAGACCGGCTTCAGGTTCCGCGCTCCGGCCACGAAGATCTGGCCGACGGGGGCGTTGTTGAAGTAGTCGTTGACGGCGTCCTTGAGTGCGGGCTGGTCATAGAGCGTCGGGTTGGACGGCAGGTTGCCGACCGCCTGGAACGCGGAGAGCTGACCGTCGGCGTTCGTCAAGAAGAACGCCAGCTCGATGGCCAGGTCCTGGTTCTTGCTGGTCGTGGGCACGGCGAGGAACGAGCCGCCCCAGTTGCCGCCGCCTCCGGGCACGGACGCGATGTCCCACTTGCCCGCGTTGGCCTCACCGGACTGCTCCTTGATGTAGCCCGTCATCCACGCGGGGCAGGCGACGGTCGCGAACGCGCCGTTCTTGAAGCCGGCGTTCCACTCGTTGGAGAAGGACTTCAGCTTGGCGGAGATGCCGGCGTCGACCATGGCCACCGAGGTGTCCCAGGCGGTCTTGACGGCCGGGTTGGAGTCGATCACGAGCTGGTCGCTGGTGTCGAAGTAGGTGTGGTCACCGGACTGCATCAGGATCGCGTTGTAGGTGTTGGTGGCCGAGTCCATGAAGTGGACGTTGTCGTCGCCGATCCCGTCCTGGAACTTCTGGCCGGTCGCGATGAAGTCGTCCCAGGTGGGCCACAGGGCGCTGACCTCGTCGCGGTCCGTGGGCAGCCCGGCCTGCTCGAACAGGTCGCGGCGGTAGCACATGGCCAGTCCGCCGACGTCGGTGCCGAGACCGATGGTGTCGCTGCCGTCGGCCGTGGTGGCCTGGGCGTACTTCCAGTCCAGCCACTGGTCCTTCTGGTCGTTGGAGCCGTGGTCTTGGAAGTTGACGAACTTGTCGGCGCTCTGGAGGAAGTTGACGACCTGGCCCTCCTCGATCGCCACGATGTCGCCGGCGTCGCCACCGGCGGCGATTTTCTGGGTGAGCTGCGTGTTGTACTGCCCGAGGTCGCCCTCGGCCGACTCCACGATCTTGACGCCGGGGTGGTCGGCCTCGAACTTCTTGTAGAGGTCCTCGTAGCCGAAGTTGCCGAAGACGTTCACGTGCAGCGTGACGTCGCCGCCGTCGCTGCCGCTCCCGTCGTCGCCACAGGCGGCGAGCATCGAGAGTCCCAGGGCGGTCGCGGCGAGCGCCGCCCAGGCCCTGCGCTGGAGGTTGAGTGTCATGGATGTCCACCAATCGTGCGGTTGTGGGAGCGTTCCCACGCCACCGTCGCGCACCACTCAGGGGTGTGTCAAGACCCAATTTGGGAACGCTCCCACACGGTGCCCGTCGACGAGGCGACCGTGGACCAGTCCAGCGGCTCTCCCGGGCGACTCGCCGCAGGCGAATGACATGTGTGTAGTTCGTCGCCTACAGTGGTAGGCGACACCACCACCACCGTTGGGAGCCCTCGAGGATGGATGCCGCGAACGTCATGGCCGGGCAGGTCGCCGACCAGGTTCGTCTCAGCGACCGCGATCGCGAGATCTTGGAGTTCGAGCGTCAGTGGTGGAAGTACGCCGGCGCCAAGGAGACCGCCGTACGCGAGAAGTTCGACATGAGCTCCACGCGCTACTACCAGGTCCTCAACGCCCTGATCGACCGCCCCGAGGCGCTCGAGGCCGACCCGCTGCTCGTCCGGCGGCTGCGTCGCCTGCGCGCCACCCGACAGCGGCAGCGCTCGGCCCGTCGACTCGGGTTCGAGATCTAGGACCGTGGCCGAGCGACGAGCGGTCTCTCGGCGCCTCGGTGAGTGGGGCGCCGCCTTCCCGTCGCCGGTGGTGATGCTCAGCATCATCGCCGTGGTGATGGCGGGCGTTGCCTTCGTGGTCACCCGCCACCAGCCGGTCACCGAGCGCGAGATCACGCCCGTGGCCGCGCCGTCGTCGTCGGCCTCGTCGTCCGGCCCGGCCGACCAGCCGTCCAGCACGCCGTCCAAGCCCGCCAAGCCGCCGGTCCAGCGTGGCAAGGTCTATGTCGAGGTCTACAACAACTCCAACATCCAGGGGCTGGCCGGCAAGGTCGGTGACAAGGCGGCCGGCGTCGGCTGGCAGGTGGTCGGGACCGACAACTGGTACGGCACCATCCCGGCGTCGACGGTCTATTTCCCGCCGCGGCTCGAGCGGGCCGCCCGTCAGCTCTCCCTCGACCTCGGCATCCGTCGCACCATGCCGGCCGTGGCGCCGATGCGGATGGACCGGCTGACCGTCATCTTGACCTCCGACGCTGCCTGACCGTTCTCCACAGCTCGGAGTTAGTACGGAAGGCAGTGGCGTCCGCGGCGATCCGGCGCAGGAGCGCGACCACTCCGTCGGGTCCGGAGACCACGACGTCCGCCCGTTCTCGCAGGGCGCTCTGCTCGTGTGACTCCGAGCAGACCAGCAGGGTCGGCATGCCGTCGTCGCGCAGCTCCTCCACCGCCGCGAACGCCTCGAGGTCCCCGAGGTCGTCCCCGGCGAAGCAGAACGCGCCCGCGTCCAGCTCCTCGGTGAGGCGGCGGATGGCCGCGCCCTTGTCCATGCCGGGTGCCCGGACCTCCAACACGTTGCGGCCCGGCTCGATGACGAGCCCGTAGCGCTTCGCGAGCTCGGTCAGCGGTGGCTCGATCCGCTCGAAGGCGCCTTCGGGGTCCGGGAGCCGGCGGGTGTGGACGGCGACCGCGAGGCCCTTCTCCTCGACGAAGGCATCGGTCGCGTCGGCCCGACGCAGCAGCGAGCCCAGCTCGGCCTCGAACGAGGCGAGTCCCTGCGGTGGCCGGGGGGAGATGATGCGGCGTGCCGAGGAGCTCCAGCGCTCGTTGCCGTACTGGCCGAGCACGAACAGCTCGCGGCCGAGATCGCCGATGGTGTCGCCGACCTCGTCGAGGCCGCCGAGTGCCAGGGCCTGTCGGGCCGGCCGTCCGGTGATGATCGCGAGCGCGCGCACATGGGGGGCCAGGGCCGCCAGTGCCTCGGGTGCCTCGGGATGGATGTGCGCGAGCTCCGGGTCCTCCACGATCGGCGAGAGCGTGCCGTCCATGTCGAGGCCGATGACCGCGCTGTCCGCCGCGGCGACGAAGGCGTCGTAACGGTCGTGGGCGGTCGTCGAGGTGAACTCCACGAGGACATCCCATCATGTCCAGATATTGGGAAAGCAGTACACATCGTGAGACGGCATGACTTAGGCTGTCCTCAGCTCATCACGAGGGACCGAGGGAACGGCCCAACGACGTCCCGGCAACCGCCACGAACTCCCCGCACCACCGGTGTGGACGTGGAAACGGTGCCAAATCCGACCCCGACGACAGTCGCCGGGGACAGATGAGGAGGAGGAATCCCATGAGCGCGCTGTTGGTCGAGTCCTGTCCCGTCGCCACCGACGATGTCGATGCCCCGGCCCCCGAAGCCACGCCGTCCCACCCGCTCCTGCGAGAAGGAGCCTTCGGCAACGCCGTCGCGCTCACCTGTCGCGAGTGCGGTCATCGCTCCAAGCTCGGCCCCCACTACGCGTGTCCGGAGTGTTTCGGCCCGCTCGAGGTGTCCTATGAGTTCCCGGCGATCACCCGTGCGGAGATCGAGGCGGGCCCGCGCAACATCTGGCGCTACCGCGCGCTGCTTCCCGTGCCGACCGACATCACCGAGAGCCCCAACACCGAGCCCGGCTTCACCCGCCTTCTTGAGGCCCGCAACCTCGCGGCCGAGCTGGGCATCGACCGGCTGTGGGTCAAGGACGACTCGACCAACCCGACCCACTCCTTCAAGGACCGGGTCGTCGCCTGCGCGCTGTCGGCGGCCCGCGAGCTCGGCGCCAAGGTCTTCGCGTGTCCCCTCGACCGGCAACCTCGCCAACGCCGTCGCAGCCGCCGGCGCCCGCGCCGGCATCAAGACCGTGGTCTTCATCCCGAGCAACCTCGAGCAGGCCAAGCAGATCAACTCCGCCGTCTATACCGAGCAGCTCGTCGCGGTCAACGGCAACTACGACGACGTCAACCGGCTCGCCTCCGAGATCGCCGGTGAGGAGGACGGCTGGGCGTTCGTCAACGTCAACGTCCGCCCCTTCTATGCGGAGGGCTCCAAGACGCTCGGCTATGAGATCGCCGAGCAGCTCGGCTGGCGGCTCCCCGACCAGGTCGTGATCCCGGTCGCCTCCGGCTCCCAGCTGACCAAGGTCGACAAGGCGTTCCAGGAGCTCATCGCGCTCGGCCTGGTCGAGGCCAAGCCCTACAAGATCTATGGCGCCCAGGCGACCGGTTGCTCGCCGGTCTCGGCGGCGTTCAAGGACGGCCACCAGGTCGTCCGCCCGGTCAAGCCGGACACCATCGCCAAGTCGCTCGCCATCGGCAACCCCGCCGACGGACCCTACGTGCTCGACGTCTGCCGCCGCACCGGCGGTGCCGTCGAGGACATCACCGACGACGAGGTGCGCGAGGGCATCATCCTGCTCGCCCGCACCGAGGGGATCTTCACCGAGACAGCCGGCGGCACCACGGTCGGCGTACTCAAGAAGCTCGTCGAGACCGGCCAGCTCGACCCGTCACTCGAGACGGTCGTGATCAACACCGGGATGGGGCTGAAGACCCTCGAGGCGATCTCCGACCAGGTCGGTCCCGCGGCCGTCATCGAGCCGTCGTACGCCGCCTTCGCCGCCACCGGCATCGCGTGACCCGGTCGGGCATGCTGGAGGGATCATGAGCGTCAGCGTCCGCATCCCCACGATCCTGCGCACCTATACCGGCGGCGCCTCCGAGGTGCCGGCCGACGGTGCGACCCTCACCGAGGTGCTCGACGACCTCGACGCGAGGTTCCCCGGGATCAAGGGCCGCGTCGTCGACGAGTCCGGCGCGCTGCGGCGCTTCGTCAACGTCTATGTCGGCAACGACGATGTGCGCTTCCTCGACGACCTCGCCACCGCCACCCCCGATGGCACCACCATCTCGGTCATCCCCGCCGTCGCCGGCGGCTGACCTCGCTGCTGCGGTGGGTGCGGCCAACCATGCGGTTTGGCCCAAATCGGCAGGAAAACCGGCCCCGGACGTGCAGTTTGCGTCCAATCGATGAGGTCGTGACCACGCCGGTGGAGTGGCCGCCGTCATTCGCGCGCGGCTAGCGTGGCTCGGGTGGCTGCGCGGATCGTCCCTGTTCTGGTGCTGCTGAGTGCCCTGACCGCCGGGCTGTCGGACCCCGTGGTGGCCGCGGCCGCAGCCAGATCTTCGGATGGGGGTACGGCGTCGGCCCGGGCCGCGATCGGCAGCGAGATCCGGTGGATGCGCCTCGAGGCCAACCTGTTCGTCGACACCGCCGCCAGCCTGCGGCCACGGCTCGAAGCGGCCCAGGCGGCCGGTGCCAACGGCATCGTGCTCGCCGACAGCAAGGTCTCGATGTGGCCCGGCTATCAGCCCGACGACCGGAGGTTCTGGCTCCACCGGGCCCGACAGCTCCGGGACCTCACCCACGAGCTCGGGATGTCGTTCGTGCTGTCCACCGACCCGCTCGGCTATTGCGAGTCCTTGCTGTCCTACGACGTCAACACCGTGGCTGGTGTACCGATCCGGCGAGCGCCCCTGGTCGTGCGCGGACGACACCTGAGCCCGGTCTCGACGGCGTCGCTGCGCAACGGCTCGTTCGAGCAGCACCATGGCGACCGGATCGCGGGCTGGAGCCAGGACGACCCCGGGACCAGCACCGTGGTCGACGAGGCCGTCGCCCATGACGGCGGCGTATCAGCACGTCTGGAGCCGACCGGCGACATGACCAGGGTCTTCGGCACGGTGCGCGTCCGGCCGTTCCAGCAGTACGTGCTCAGCTTCTGGGTCAAGGCCGCCGGGCTGACCGCAAGCTCGCTGGGGCCCTATGTCGCCTCGGAGTCGGGTCGGCGCCTCACTGACCAGCAGTGGTCGAGGCGAGGCCGACCCGACAGCTATTTCTCCAGCGCCATCGGGCTCGACCTCGGCTGGACCCAGCAGCGGCTGTCCTTCAACAGCCGCGAAGCCACCAAGGTCGTGTTGGGGCTCGGTGCCTGGGGGCACACCGCCGGGACGCTCTGGCTCGATGATGTCCGGGTGACCAGCGCGCCGACGCTGAACCTCGTCCGGCGCCCCGGCCTGCCGCTGCGGCTCGTCGGCCCGGGTGGCCGTCGCCTCGTCGAGGGCCGTGACGTCGCGCGGGTCAGCGACCCTGGGCTCGGCCACGCCACCTGGCCGGGCACCTATGACACCTATCACCGTGGCCCGGCGGTCCGGCTGCATCCAGCGGCGGGGCTCTCCTCTGGCGATCGCGTGCTGTTGTCGGGCCAGGCCGCGACCGTGACGATGGCCGGCCAGGTCGCCTGCTCGTGGAACACACCGTCGGTCCTCGCCCTCATCAGGCGGGTCCACGCCGCCAACCAGCGGGCCTTGAGCCCCGATGGGTTCATGCTCGACCTCGACGAGGTGCGCGCGGGAGGCTGGGACCCCGAGGACCTGCGGTTCCCCAGCAGCGGCGCGGCGTTCGCTCACCACCTCCGGGCGGTCCTGCGCGATCTGCGCGACGTTGCTCCCGGCGTCCCCGTCTATGTCTGGAGCGACATGCTCGACCCGACCCAGAACGCCGTCGCCCGCTACTACCAGGTGCGCGGCTCGATGGAACACAGCTGGAGAGGGGTCTCACCCCGCAGCGTCGTCATCGTGAACTGGAAGTCCGGCCGCGAGCTCGCCAACCGGGGCGAGCGCAGCATCAAGCACTTCGCCCGCCTCGGGTTCACCCAGGTCCTGGCCGGCTTCTATGACGAGCCGGTGGCCCGCAACCACGACCGCTGGGTCGCCGCCGCGGGCACCCAGCCGCGGATCGTCGGCTCGATGTACACGACCTGGGAGGGCGACTTCTCGGCGCTCGCCGAGTTCGGCTCGCTCTGGTGGTGAGCACCTGTGGTTTGGCCCAAATCGGCAGGAAATCGGGCCAGCGACATGCAGTTTGCGTCCAATCGATGAGTCGTACGGCGCCCGGTGCCCGCGCCGTACGACGAGTCAGCGAGCCTCGACGCCCACCAGAGCGGCGTTGCCGCGGGAGTCGATCTTGACCCGGGCGACGGCGGTGCCGCTGCCCACCAGCTCCTGGAAACCGGCCGCCTCGTCCTGTGGCAGGAAGTAGCTCTCGATGCCGCAGCGCATCCGCCAGCTGTGGTCGTCACAGGTGAGATAGGGCCCGTCGCTCGGGCGTTCCTGGACGGGGCCGGTCGACACCCAGACGTCGCCCTGCTGCTCCAGCGGGAGGAAGACCGTGCCGTGGTCGGCGTAGTCGTCGCCGCCCGCCGGCTGCAGGTCGGGGTAGGTCAGGTCGACATAGGTGCCGCGGAAGGGGTCGACCGGGTCATAGGGCTCGACGCGGAACAGGTAGTCCTCGCCGGTCGCCCGCGCCGACAGCTGCGGCACGAGCACCACGCCGACGAGCGCGAGCTGGGCGAGCAGGACGACCGCGATGCGGATGGGGAGCCTCATGACGCTTCTCCTTCGAGCTCGATGGCCAGGCGGCGCCGGGCCCGGTCGGCCAGGAAGCCGGTGGCCAGGAAGACGACGCCGAGGATGACGAACAGCCAGGCGCCCTCGATGATCCGGGCGAACACCGCGAAGCTCTGGAACGTCGTGAAGATGACCAGCGCGATGGTCGCCAGGGCGGTGAGCCGCCAGGAGTCGCGGACGACGCCGAGCGCGGCGACGCCGGTCGTGACGAGGACATAGGCCACGACGGCCACGCCGGCGTGCAGCCAGTCGCCCGCGGTCACGACGTCCGGGTCGCCGCCTGTCTTCCACAAGGCGAGGACGACGGCGAGGGCACCGATGAGCACGGCCGCCAGCGGCTCCAGGCGCATCCGGCCGGCGCCCAGCGCCAGGCCGAGTACGGCGGCGAGCGCCGCGGCGCCGAGCCCGATGGCCAGCGACAGGGTCCAGCTGAAGTCGCTGTCGATGCCGGGGATGGCGCCGGCGAACAGCCCGACGAGGAGCAGGACGACGCCGACCTCACGCCAGGCGGCGGCGAACGTCGGCAGCCAACGCTCGTGGAGCACCGCGAGGCCGATGCCGACGACCCCGGCCGCCGCGAAGGCGAGGACGACGCCGAGCAGGCTGCCGGCGTCCCACGTGGTCTGCCAGACGAACCAGAACGTGCCGGTGGCCATGCCGACCAGCAGGGGCAGGAGCGCCCGCGAGGCATAGGCGTGGATCAGCGCGCCGAGCGCCCAGATCCCCACCAGCTTGGGTTCGTAGGCGGGGACCTGCAGCGACTGGGCGGCCTGGAAGACGACCGCACCGAACGACGCTGCGGCGAGCAGCTGGACGGCGCCGGCCACCGGCGACGGGATACCGCCGGTCTGGCGGTGGCGAGCGGCGAGCCATTCACCGGTGACGGTGACGGCGGCCCAGAACGCCGCCACGACGAGGAACCTCGCCAACGGCGAGAGCTGGTCGAGGTTCGCGGCGACCAGCCAGATCAGGCCGACGCCGACGAACAGCGACCCGAGGGTCAGCACCAGCGTCGCCAGGCTGAACCCGCGAGAGGCGTGGTAGCGCTGGAGGATGCGGGCCGACTGTTCCTCGGAGATGAGCCCGTCGGCGGTCCAGTGGCGCACCTCGCCCCGCAGCCAGGACAGGTCGCGGGAGGAGACGGCGCGGGTCGGCGCGGTCGACGCGTGGTCGGTGGGCGCAGGGGTGGTCATGGCTTCATCGTTGCGCGCCCTGGCCCTCGGCGCATCAGCACGAAGACTCAGATCAGGCCGCGCGCGTGCTCACGCCGCGCTCCGAGGTGGGCCGCCTCGGGGGCGTGGTCGCAGGCGGCGAGCGCGGCGTCGTACGCCGCCACCGCCTCCGCGGCCCGGCCCGCCCGCAGCAGCAGCTCGGCCCGCGCAGCGGGGAGCCGATGGCCCGGCAGGTCAAGCCCCTCCAGCAGCGCCAGGCCTGCGAGCGGGCCGTCGGCCTCCGCCACGGCCACGGCCCGGTTGAGCCGGACGACCGGAGACCCGGTCAGTTCCTCCAGCTCGCGGTAGAGACCCGCGATGCGCGGCCAGTTGGTCTGTGCGGCGGTGTCGGCGACGGCATGCTCGGCGGCGATCAGCGCCTGAAGCAGGTACGGCGTGGGCGAGCCGTCGACGTGGGGCGTCAGCAGCCGCAGCGCCTCGGCGATCTCGTCCTCGTGCCAGCGGGTGCGGTCCTGGTCGGGCAGCAGGACGAGCCGGCCGTCCTCGTCACGGGCGTCTCGGCGCGAGTGCTGGAGCAGCATCAGGGCGAGCAGAGCGTCGAGGTCCGCGTGGCCGGGTGCCAGCGTTCGCACCAAGCGGGTCAGCCGGATCGCCTCGCCGGCCAGGTCGACCCGAACGACGTCGACGCCGGAGCCGGGGGCATAGCCCGCGGTGAAGGTGAGATAGGCGACCGCGGCGACCAGGTCGAGGCGCTCGGCCAGCTCGCGACCTCCGGGCAGGTCGAACCGCTCGCCGGCCAGCCGCTTGCGCGCTCGGGTGAGCCGGGCCGCCATCGTCGGCGGCGACACCAGGAACAGCCGGGCGATGTCGGCCGTCGGCACGCCGAGCACCAGCCGGAGCGTGAGTGCCGCGGCGGCCTCGGGACCCAGCGACGGGTGGGCGCACAGCAGCACGAGCCGCAACAACTCGTCGCGGGGGACGTCGGGGGAGGAGGTGGCCGGGTCGCTCATGGCGCGCTGGGCCTCCTCGGTGATCTCGGCGTCGACCGCCAGCAGCGGCAACGAGCGTGCGGCGACCGCCTCGGCGCGGAGCCGGTCCAGGATGCGGCGTCGCGCCGCGGTGAGCAGCCAGCCGGCCGGGTTGTCCGGCGGTCCGGACGTGGGCCAGGTCCGGGCGGCGGCCTCGAACGCCTCGGCGAGGCCGTCCTCGGCCAGGTCGAGCCGACGGAACCGCGCGACCAGCAGGGCCACCAGGCGGCCCCACTCGTCGCGCCACACGTCCTCCAGTTCGGGGGTCACATGCCCTCGAGGTCGACGTCCACGGCGGGCCAGATCTGCAGGGTGTACGACGCCGGCAGGATGCGACACAGGTCGATGACGACGTCGCGCGACTCCGCCTCGAGGAGATAGAAGCCGCCCAGCTGCTCGGCCGTCTCGGCGTACGGGCCGTCGGTCACGGCCCGCTCGTCGGGTGAGGCTGCGGCCCGCAGGGTGAGCGCCTCGGTGGGGGCGGCCAGCGCCTCCCCGGCCACGATGCTGGCTCGGGCGTTGGCGGCGGCCGCGAAGTCGACATGCGCCTGCATGATCGCGCGTCGCTGGTCGTCGTCGACGCGGTCCCAGAGCCCGTCGTCGGACATCAGCAGCAGGAACCTCATGACCCCTCACCGGAGTGGTCGACGCACGCGCGCACCTCGAGGGTGCCCTCGGCGCCGGCCAGGAAGCCGACCACCTCGAGCAGGTCGTCGAGGTCGTCGGACTGGATGGTGTAGAAGCCGGTCAGCTGCTCGGCAGTCTCGGCGTACGGCCCGTCGGTGATCGTCACGCTGCCGTCTCCGGTCCCGCGGACGGTCCGGGCCGTGGCCGAGCGGGTCAGCTCGGCGCCGCCGGTGACCTGGTGGCCGCGCTCGGCGAGCCGCTTGGCGAACTCGGCGTGGCGCTCATACATCGCCTGCTGTTGCTCGGGCGTGGCGGCGGCCCACGCGGCCTCGTCACCGGGGATAAGAACCATGTACTCGGTCATGTCGTGCTCCTCGCGCTCGGGGCGGTTGTCATCACGATGACGGACGGGCCCGTGCCAAATCGACAACGGCAGCCGACTAGTTTGAGGCGATGCCCGACGTGCTGCTCGCGACATGCGCCTGGTTCCCCGACGGCGAGCCCGCCCACGAGGCGCTCGACCTCGCTTTGCAGTCGCGCGGAGTGACCTCGGGCTGGGCCCGCTGGGACGACCCGGAGGTCGACTGGGGCGCCGCGCGCCTGGTCGCCGTACGGGCGACCTGGGACTACGTCGCCAGGCTCGACGCCTTCCTAGCCTGGACCGAAGCCCTCGGGCCGCCGCTGCTCAACGGCGCTCCGACGATCCGCTGGAACACCGACAAGTCCTACCTGCTCGACCTGGCTCGCACCGGGCTGCCGGTCGTGCCGACGCGGGCTGCCGACACCGAGGCTGAGGTGGTCGCGGCCGTCGCGGAGGTCGGGGTGGCCGTGGTCAAGCCGCGGGTCGGCGTCAACGGCAACGGCGTCCAGATCGTCACTGCCGGGCAGGACTTCGCCCCGGATCTCCCCGGTCCGTGGATCGTGCAGCCGCTGGTCGAGTCGGTCCGGGTGACCGGCGAGACCTCGGTCTTCGTGTTCGACGGGACGGCTGCCAGCCAGGTCGACAAGCTGCCCGGCGCCGGGGAGATCCGCGTCCACGAGCACCGCGGCGGGACCTCGACGCCGGCGCCGCTCGATGCCACGGCGGCGCGGCGCGCCGAGGAGGCCGTGGCCGCGTGCGGCGAGGTCCTGGGGGAGGCGCCGGCCTATGCGCGGGTCGACCTGATGCGCGGCGGCGACGACTGGTGGGTGAGCGAGGTGGAGCTGACAGAGCCCGGGCTCTATCTGGACGTGCTGCCGGACAACGCCGGCCCCTTCGCCGACATGGTGGCCCGTCGGCTGACGGCCCGCTGAAGAATTCGGCCTCGCCCTCCAACCTTCTCCGACCGGTGTGCGTCCCTGTCGTGACAGCATCGGCGCGGAGGAGGTGGCATGACGGGCCGGGCCGCGGACCACGAGTCGTTCACGCGGTGGGCGACCGAGCGCCAGCAGGCCCTGCTACGGACCGCGCTGCTCGTGTATGGCGACCGGCACCGTGCCGAGGACCTCCGCTGGGCCGATGCCGACACCCTGTTCCTCTCGCGGGCTTCCGGCGGTGGTCGCCTCGTGGCCCTGGACGGCACCCGGGAGGGCAGGGCCAACATCTTCGACGTCGTCCGGCCGGGGGTCGACCTGGGGCGGGCCATGCTGGCCGGGCCGTGGCGCAGCAGCAGCAGCGGCGAGGTCGCCCAGACCTATGACGGCGAGCGCGGCACGGTTCCCGGACCTGGCGGGACCGGTGCGGACCAGACCTACGTCGTGGTCAGGGGCTCGGGCGGCACCCGGATCCTGGCCCTGGCGCCCACCGATGAGCCCGGCTGGGCGCTGCTGGCCGACTGGTTGGCCCCCGAGACGCTCGCCTTCGAGGTCGTCGACCAGGACACCGCGCGCGTGGTCGCCTGGCCGCTGGGGCTAGCCGACTTCTCGCTGGTGACGACGGTGACCGGTCTCGAGCCGACCGGCCACCGCCTCATCGGCGGCATGAGCTGGGCGGTCGTCGGCGTCCTCCGCCCCGCCGTGACGCCGCGGGCGCGGCTGGGGGAAGTCGGCGTGCGGGTCGACGCCCGAGAAGCGGTGGTTGACGTTCGCGCCCATCGATCCTCGGTGCCGAACAACGCCTTGACGCGCGGTGCTGACAGCCACTCCGGCGGGGACCGGTGCTGGTAGCGCCAGCTTGACCTGCGCCGAGCCGACGCCCTGTGATCCCGCGACGGCGGCCGCTCTCGCCGTCGAAGGGCGACGTACTACCGACGTCCGACGGCCTCATGCCGTTGCCCGCAGGACGTGCCGTGGCGTCGACGTCGCCCGGGTCGGGCCGCTGCCGCGGCCGGGCCTTGGGGCCGACGCCGCGACCCGTTCTTGATGTCGGTCCCGCTGACCCAGGGCCTTGATGTCTCGGTGTCAGGCCGGGCGACGGCCAGCGCCGCCGACAGCGCGATGACCAGGGCCAGCACGGAGATGGCGACGGGGTGAGGGACGGTGAAAGGTCGTGGCTCGGGCAGTCCGCTCCTTGGAGATCACCACCGGGGTGCTCCGAGGTTCTCCGGATCCGGTGAGCGTGCGCTGCCGACCCGTCCCGTCGCAAGGCCCCTTGGGGTCTTGACGCCACCGACGTTTGCACTCGGCCCTGGCGAGTGCTAAACATGACGCTGGCACTCTCACCACGAGAGTGACAACTCACCGGGACCGGGGAGTTGAGGCCAGCAGCGCCGATGGGAAGGGTCCGTCGGGCGGCCTGGTCGTCCGTCGCGGGCAACGAGCCGGTCCGCCACAGTTCTTTACCGTGAAGGAATCACAGGAGCTATGCCCAAGCTGATTGCTTTCGACGAGGAGGCCCGGCGCGGCCTCGAGCGTGGCATGAACACGCTCGCTGACGCCGTCAAGGTCACGCTCGGCCCGAAGGGTCGCATCGTCGTGCTCGAGAAGAAGTGGGGAGCCCCACGATCACCAACGACGGTGTGAGCATCGCCAAGGAGATCGAACTGGAGGACCCTACGAGAAGATCGGCGCCGAGCTGGTCAAGGAGGTCGCCAAGAAGACCGACGACGTCGCGGGTGACGCCACCACCGCGACCGTCCTCGCTCAGGCGATGGTCCGCGAGGGTCTGCGCAACGTCGCGGCCGGCGCCAACCCGATGGGCCTCAAGCGCGGCATCGAGAAGGCCGTCGAGGCCGTCTCCGAGCAGCTGCTCGCGATGGCCAAGGACGTCGAGACCAAGGAGCAGATCGCCTCCACCGCCTCGATCTCCGCTGCTGACACCACCGTCGGCGAGATCATCGCCGAGGCGATGGACAAGGTCGGCAAGGAAGGCGTCATCACCGTCGAGGAGTCCAACACCTTCGGGCTCGACCTCGAGCCTCACCGAGGGCATGCGCTTCGACAAGGGCTACATCTCGGCCTACTTCGTCACCGACACCGAGCGCATGGAGACGGTCCTCGAGGACCCCTACATCCTCATCGCCAACCAGAAGGTCAGCTCGGTCAAGGACCTGCTGCCGCTGCTGGAGAAGGTCATGCAGTCCGGCAAGCCGCTGCTGATCCTGGCCGAGGACGTCGACGGCGAGGCGCTGTCCACGCTGGTCGTCAACAAGATCCGTAGCACCTTCAAGTCGGTCGCCGTCAAGGCTCCGAGCTGGTGACCGCCGCAGGCCATGCTCCAGGACATCGCGATCCTGACCGGCGGCCAGGTCATCTCCGAGGAGGTCGGCCTCAAGCTCGAGACCACCGGTGTCGAGTTGCTGGGCAAGGCCCGCAAGGTCGTCATCACCAAGGACGAAACCACGATCGTCGAGGGTGCGGGCGACGCCGACCAGATCTCCGGTCGCGTGACCCAGATCCGCTCCGAGATCGAGAAGTCCGACCTCGACTACGACCGCGAGCTGCAGGAGCGCCTGGCCAAGCTGGCCGGCGGTGTTGCCGTCATCAAGGTCGGCGCGGCCACCGAGGTCGAGCTCAAGGAGCGCAAGCACCGGATCGAGGACGCCGTCCGCAACGCCAAGGCTGCCGTCGAGGAGGGCATCGTCGCCGGTGGCGGCGTCGCGCTGCTCCAGGCCGCCGAGGGTGCCTTCGCCAAGCTCGACCTCGAGGGCGACGAGGCCACCGGTGCCGAGATCGTCCGCAAGGCCACCGAGGCCCCGCTCAAGCAGATCGCGGTCAACGCCGGTCTCGAGGGTGGCGTCATCACCGAGAAGGTGCGCGGGCTGGAGTCTGGTCACGGTCTCAACGCCGCCACGGGCGAGTACGTCGACATGATCAAGTCCGGCATCATCGACCCGGCCAAGGTGACGCGCTCGGCGCTCCAGAACGCCGCGTCGATCGCGGCGCTGTTCCTCACCACCGAGGCCGTCGTGGCCGACAAGCCGGAGAAGGCGCCGGCGATGCCCGGTGGCGACGGCGGCATGGGCGGCATGGACTTCTGATCCGGAGCGAGGAGGGAGCCCCGGCGGAGCCGGGTGCGACCGACGAGTGGAGGATCGGAAGTCCGATCCAAGACCGCTTCTGATCCAGAGGTCGACACCAAGCACCACAACAGCAGGGCCCCGCTTCGGCGGGGCCCTGCTGCATGTCCAGGGTGATGCAGGGGGTCTGGCGCGCTGGCCGTGACCCGCGCCCTACGGTGGCTTCGTGGTGACCGAGGATCGTGCCCTGCGCTTCGAGGCGGTGGTGCGCGCGGTCATCGACCCACTGCGACGGTTCCTGGCCCGCCGTACGGACGCGGCCACGGCCGAGGACGTGCTCGCCGACACGCTGCTGGTGATCTGGCGTCGCCTCGACGACGTACCAGCCGAGCCGCTGCCCTGGAGCTTCGCCGTTGCTCGCAACGTGCTGGCCAACGCCGAGCGAAGCGAGCGCCGCCGACAGCGGCTGGCGGCCAAGCTCGAGTCCCAGCCGGCCGCCGCGGCCGACTGGCCGTCGGACGGCGGTGACCTCGCGCTCCCCGCGGCGCTGGCGTCGCTGCGGCCCCAGGACGCCGAGCTGCTGCGCCTGTGGGCCTGGGAGCAGCTGAGCCCGGCCGAGATGGCGGTGGCGCTGCACACCACCCCCAACGCGGTCAGCATCCGGTTGCACCGGGCGAAGGCCGCGCTGCGCGAGGCATTGCGAAAGACCGACGACCCAGCCGGACATGAAGGATCGGAAGGGAGGACGCGATGACGACCGACGACCCGTTCGACACCGCCGCCGACGGCCCACATCCAGACGACCACGACCTGCTGGCGCGGCTGAGCGCCGCCGACCCCGCGGCCTCCCTGCCCCCGGCCGCCCCGGCCGAGGTCACCCGTCTCGCGGAGGACGCCATGAACCAGCCACTCGACACCCCTGACGTCACCGAGCCCACCCCTCTCGAGCCGCGCCGATCCCGGCCACTGCTGTGGATCGCGGTCGCGGCGGCAGCAGCCGTGGCCGTCTTCGGGGGGTTCCTGGCCCTGCGACCGACCGACCGCGGGGACGACCCGGTCGCGGCCGGAGGGCCGACCGTCAGCCACCTCCAGGTGGCCCCGGTCGTCGGGCGCTGCGCCCCCGTGACCGCCGAGACGCTTGGGCAGCAGGACGTCGCCTTCGACGGTGTCGTCACCTCGCTGGCTGACGGCGTGGCCACGCTGGAGGTCAGCCACTGGTACCGCGGCGCCCCCACCGACGTGGTGAAGGTCGGTGCACCCGGACTAGACCAGCGACAGCTCCTCGACGTGGTGGCCTTCGAGGTCGGTGATCGCTACCTGGTTGCGGGGCATGATGGCGCTGTCGTCCCGTGCGGGGCGAGCGGGGCCTACACCGACCAGCTGGCGGGGCTCTATTCACAGGCATTCGGAGGGTGATGTGGCGATCGGGGTGCTCCTCGCAGCGGGCGAGGGCAAGCGCATGGGGCAGCCCAAGGCCCTGGTGCGCGACCCCGACGGCACCTCCTGGCTGCTGCGGGCCGCCGCCGCCCTCGACCAAGGAGGCTGCGAACGGGTGGTCGTCGTGCTCGGTGCCGGCGCCGACGAAGCCGAGGCGATGCTCGCCAGTGTCCCCGTCGACGTGATCGTCGCCCCGAACTGGAAGGCCGGCATGTCCGCGTCGCTGCGGGCGGGGCTCGGCTTCCTTGCCGACGGGGACTGCGCCGTGGTCAGCCTCGTCGACCTGCCCGATGTGACCGGTGAGGTCGTCCGACGGTTGATCGAGTCCGGCACCGGGCGCGACGTCCTCGCGCGGGCGTCGTACGACGGCGTGGCGGGGCACCCGGTCCTGCTCGGGCGCCACCACTGGCCCGGCGTTCTCGCGGGAGCGACCGGTGACCGCGGCGCCCGCGACTACCTCGCCACCCACGACCATGTGCTGGTCGAGTGCGGCGACCTGGCGACCGGCGTCGACGTCGACAGCCTCGCCTGACCGGCCGGCCCGGCGTTGCCGCCAACCTCCCGACAACCCGGGCGGAAGTAGCATCGCCCGCATGTCTGCCGGATCCGAGGCATTCCAGAGCCCTGCCGACGTGGCCGACGTGCTCGGCGGCACCGGCTATCTGTGCGACGAGGCGTTGGCCACCATCACCTTCCTCGGCCTGCGCATGCAGCGTCCGCTGCTGCTCGAGGGCGAGCCTGGGACCGGCAAGACCACGCTGGCGGAGGCCATGGCGACGGCGATGGGCGCCCCGCTGGTCCGGCTGCAGTGCTATGAGGGCATCGACGCCACCCAGGCCCTCTATGACTGGGACTTCCCCCGGCAGATCCTCCACCTGCGCACGCTCGAGGCGCTGCGCGGCGGTGCGGCCGACGTGGAGGAGACCGAGAAGAGCCTCTATGACGAGCGCTTCCTGCTGGCCCGCCCGGTGCTGCGCGCGCTGCGCGAGAGTCCCGCCGTCCTGCTCATCGACGAGGTGGACCGCGCCGACGACGAGTTCGAGGCGTTCCTGCTAGAGGTGCTGTCCACCTATCAGGTCACCATCCCCGAGCTCGGCACCGTCGCCGCCGCCCAGCCGCCGTTCGTCGTCCTCACCTCCAACCGGACCCGCGAGCTCCACGACGCGCTCAAGCGGCGCTGCCTCTATCACTGGATCGACCACCCGGGTCTGGAGCGCGAGGTGGCGATCGTGCGGTCGCGCGTGCCAGAGGTCTCCGAGACGCTGGCGCGCCAGGTCGTTCACGCGGTCCAGCAGCTGCGGGCGCGCGACGACCTGCTCAAGCCGCCGGGGGTCGCCGAGACGCTCGACTGGGTGCGCGCGCTCCAGCGGCTCGGATCCACCGAGCTCGACCTCGCGACGGCCGCCGCCACGCTGGGGGCGATCGTGAAGTACCGCGAGGACACCGACCGGGTGAAGCATGCCCTCGACCGCGTGCTCTCCGGTGTCTGAGGGGCATCGATTGGACGCAAACTGCACGTCTGAGGCCCGAAACTCTGCCGATTTGGGCCAAACCGCATCCCCCCACGAGCCCGACGAGATCCTCCTCGGGTTCGCGGAGGCACTGCGGGGAGCGGGTGTGCCGGTGACGATGGACCGGGCCCGGTCGTGGCTGGAGGCGGCGGCGCTGGTCGACCTGGGGGATCAGTCAGCCACCTATTGGGCGGGGCGGGCGACGCTGTGCTCGTGTCCCGACGACCTGATCCGCTATGAGCAGGTCTTCGAGGCGTGGTTCCTCGCCAAGGAGGGGCTGCCGCGCAGCAAGCCACGCGCCCAACGGTCCGAGCTGGTGGCCGGTCCGCTTCCGGAGGACGACGGCCGCACCGGCGACGAGGCCGACGACGACCCCGACACCGTCCAGGCGCTCGCCAGCGCGACCGAGGTGCTGCGCCACCGCGACATCGCCGCGCTCAGCGGTGCCCAGAAGGCGATCCTCGCGACGATGTTCGCCAGCCTCGAGCCCGAGGCCCCGCGGCGTCGCGCGCTGCGCCGTACGCCCCATCACCGCGGTGAGGTCGACGGCGCCCGCACCCTGCGCCAGACGCTGCGCCGGATGGGCGAGCCCGGCCCGATCCAGTGGCGGCGTCGGACGACGCGGCCGCGCCGGGTCGTGATGCTGATCGACGTGTCCGGGTCGATGAGCAAGTACGCCGACGCGCTGGTCCGGCTGGCGCACCGGTTCGTCACCGTGACGCAGCGACAGGGGGCGCCGGTGGAGGTCTTCACCACCGGCACGCGACTGACGCGGGTGACCCGGGCGCTCCAGCACCGCGACCCCGAGCGGGCGCTCATCGCCGCGGGCGAGACCGTCCCCGACTGGGCGGGCGGGACGCGCTTGGGCGACAACATCAAGGCCTTCAGCGACCGCTGGGGCCAGCGCGGCATGGCCCGCGGCGCCGTGGTCGTGATCTTCAGCGACGGATGGGAGCGGGGCGACCCGGCCCTCCTGGCCGAGCAGATGGCGCGGCTGCACCGGATGGCTCACCGGGTGGTCTGGGTCAACCCCCACCGTGGGAAGGCCGGCTATGAGCCGGTTCAGTCCGGCGTGGTGGCCGTGCTTCCCTATGTCGACGACTTCCTGGCCGGCCATTCGCTGGCCACCTTTGCCGAGCTGACCGAGGTGATCGCCCGTGCGTGACGTGTTGACCGAGCTGATGGAGTGGTGGCGTGCCGGTGAGACCGTCGGCGTCGCGACCGTGGTGGCGACGTTCCAGTCCGCGCCCCGGCCTCCGGGTGCGTCGATGCTCGTCGGGCCGGACGGCCAGGCTGTCGGGAGCGTGTCCGGCGGCTGCGTCGAGGGCGCGGTCTATGAGCTGGGCCAGGAGGTGGTCGGGTCCGGGGTCCCCGAGCTCACCCGCTACGGCGTCTCCGACGACGACGCCTTCGCGGTCGGGCTCACCTGCGGTGGGATCCTCGACATCTTCGTGGAGAAGGTGAACCAGGAGACGTTCCCCGAGCTCGGCGACATCGCCGCCGACATCGAAGCCGGCCGTCCGGTCGCGCTCGCGACGATCATCGACCACCCGGACCCGGCGTACGTCGGCCGGCGCGTGGTGATCCACCCCGACCAGCCGCCGTCGGCCGGCCTGGGCAGCGACCGGATGGATGAGGCCGTTCGCGACGACGCGCTCGGGCTGCTGGCGCTCGGCCACAACGCCACGCTGTCCTATGGGCCCGACGGCGAGCGCCGCGGCGAGGGGATGCGGGTCTTCGTGTGGGCGTTCGCCCCCAAGCCGCGGATGCTGGTGTTCGGCGCGATCGACTTCGCGGCGGCGGTGGCGCGGGTCGGGACCTTCCTGGGCTACCACGTGACGGTGTGCGACGCCCGCGAGGTGTTCGCGACCAACTCGCGGTTCCCCGACGCCGACGAGGTCGTCGTGGACTGGCCCCATCGCTACCTGCGCGCCGAGGTGGACGCCGGCCGCATCGACGCGCGGACGGTGCTGTGCGTGCTGACCCACGACCCGAAGTTCGACGTCCCCCTCCTCGAGGTGGCGCTCCGGCTGCCGGACGTGGCCTATGTCGGGGCGATGGGCTCGCGGCGTACCCACACCGACCGGCTGGCCCGGCTGAAGGAGGCCGGGCTCAGCGGCGAGGAGATCGCGCGGCTGTCGTCGCCCATCGGGCTGGACCTCGGGGCGCGTACGCCGGAGGAGACCGCGATCTCGATCGCGGCCGAGATCATCGGCAGCCGTTGGGGCGGCTCGGGGCGCAGCCTGGCCGACACCGAGGGCCGCATCCATCACTAACTTGTTTCTTGTTCAAGTTCTAGACGTCGGGTGCCGGTGACGGCTACTCTTGCTTTGGCTACGTAACCGTAGCTTTGGGAGGAGTCGCGGTTACGCAGTCCTCACCGCGGTTCCGCCGGGAGACGGACGGGGGGTTCGTCCCCGGCGGACCGACGCGGGGACACGGAGCGCGGTCGGCAAGTGGGGTGCCGATCGCGCTTCGATCCATTTCGGGGGCGTTGACCCGCGGGCTAGTGTGACCTCGGGCACATCGGGTGCCCGGCTGACACGTCCGGGAGCACGATGACGAGCACACGTGGCGAGCTGCACCAGCGCAGGCTCCGCGCCGTCCAGGCATGGACCTCGTTCATCGAGTCCGGCGACCACGCCTCGCCGCTCGTGCGCCCCGAGATCCTCCGCTCCTGGGAGGTCTCCCGTGCCGCCATCACGCCCGATGTGCGCGAGGCGCCGATGGCCGACGAGTCCGACACCGCCGCCTTCTGGCGCGAGTCGCCGCTCCAGACCGCCGTCTCCCGGGTGGAGGCCGAGCTGCGGCGTACCGCCGAGGACGGCGACCTCGTGCTCGCCGTGACCGACCAGCACACCCGGATCCTGTGGACCTATGGCGGCCGGGTGATGCGCCGCAAGGCCGAGACGGTCAACTTCGTCGCCGGCGGGCGCTGGGACGAGCGGTCCGTCGGCACCAACGCGCTGGCCATCGCGTCCCGGCAGGGGACGCCGTCGATGGTGTTCAGCGCCGAGCACTACGCCTCGATGGTCCACAACTGGGTCTGTTGGGCGGCGCCGGTCCATGACCCGCGCACCGGCGCCCAGCTCGGCGTCATCGACCTGTCGACCACCTGGGACCGCACCCACCCCATCGGGCTCGCCACCGCCCGCGTCCTCGCCCGGCTGATCGAGACCGCGATGCCCCACACCGGCGGCGCCCCGCTCCACGAGACCGAGGAGGCCACGCCCGGCCTGGTCCTCACCGTGCTCGGCAATGTCGAGGCGCGGCTCGACGGGCAGCGACTGCTGCTCAACCGGCGGCAGACCGAGATCCTGGCGCTGTTGGCCCTCCATCCCGAGGGGCTCTCCTCAGAACACCTCCACGCGCTCGTCTATGGCGACCAATCGGTGACGATGTCGACGCTCAAGGCAGAGGTGTCCCACCTGCGCAGTGCCCTGGGCGGCCAGCTCGCGTCCCGCCCCTACCGCCTGATGATGCCGGTGACCACCGACGTCGACACCGTGCTCGGCGCCATCCGGCGCGGTGACGTGGTCGGTGCGGTGGCGGCGTACGGCGGCGACCTGATGCCCGGCAGCAACTCACCGGCCCTCGCCGAGTACGCCGAATACGTCGCCGTCGCCGTCCGCGAGGCGCTGCTCGCGCACCCCGAGCCGGCGGCCGTGCTGCGCTACACCGAGCTCGCCCCCTATGACACCGAGGTGGTGGAGGCCTGCCTGACCCGGCTGGCCGACCAGCCGCACCCCTCGATCCCCCTCCTGAAGGGCCGGCTCGCCGCGGCTACCCGCTGAACCGTCTCCTGCTCGCGGTCACCAGAACTCGTCGAGCAGGCGGTAGTAGGTCAGCCGGAACGCGTCCGGCTCGGCCACGCCGTAGGCCGCGAGCAGGGCGGCCGCGGCCTCCGCGCCGTACTGCGGGTTGAGGTCGGTGGTCGACATGCTGCGGGTGATGAGCGCCAGATCGAGATAGCGGTCCGCCGTGCCGAGCCGACCGAGGTCGACCACGCCGGTCGGCGCCAGGGTGTCCGGGTCGAGGAGCAGGTTGGGCAGGCACGCGTCGCCGTGGCAGACCACGAGGTCGGCGACCTCCGCCGCCGCCGCGCGCGAACGACCCGCCATGACCTCGGCGATCAGGTCGGCCGGCGCTCGGCCCCGCCGGTCGGGGTCGAGGTCATCCAGATCGATCGACCCGGAGGCCGCCGCCTGTTGTGCGGCTTCGACCGTCACGGCGAGCCGGCGGTCGAAGGGACAGCGGTCGACCGGCAAGGCGTGCAGGTCGCGAAGCAGCCCGGCGAGCCGCGGGAGGGCGTCGCCGACGCACGCGCGGGGCAGGTCGCTGGCGGGCACCCCCGGGACTGCCGTGGTCACGAGCGTCGCGGCCGCGCCGTCCTCGACCCAGTCCAGCACGCTCGGGCCCGGGAAGCCGGTGTCGGCGAGCCAGGCCACCCGGTCACGCTCGGCCTCGAGCTCGGCGCGGGTGAGGGGGTCGCGAGCGGTCTTGGCGTACGCCGCGCCGTCGCGGCTGCGCCGTACCTCCGCCCGGGTCGCACCCCGTGTCACCGGCTCCCACGCCTCCACGGCCACGCAGTCAACCACGCCCCAAGCTTCTCGGCCGAAGCTGTCACTTCTCGGCCGCAACTTCGGCCGAGAAGTGACAGTTTCACCGGCCGGCCGGTGAAACCGACGCCCCGCCGACGCCTCCCAACCCGCGACCAACCTTGCGTGTCTACTCTCCGCTGAGACCCACGTCACACCCACGCCTAGGGGAGCTACCGCATGGTCAAGATCAACCTCACCGTCGACGGCGCGAGCGTCGCCGACGACGTCGAACCGCGCATGCTGCTGGTGCAGTACCTGCGCGAGAAGCTCGGCAAGACCGGCACGGTCATCGGCTGCGACACCAGCAACTGTGGCGCCTGCACCGTCCACCTCAACGGCAAGAGCGTGAAGTCCTGCAACGTGCTGGCCGTCCAGGCCGACGGCGCCGAGGTCCTCACGATCGAGGGACTGGCGGCCACCGCCGACGGCGACCTCCACCCGGTCCAGGAGGCCTTCCGCGAGAACCACGGCCTCCAGTGCGGCTTCTGCACGCCCGGCATGATCATGCAGGCCGTCGACCTGCTCAACGAGAACCCCCACCCCACCGAGGAGGAGGTCCGTGAGGGCATGGAGGGCAACCTCTGCCGCTGCACGGGTTACCACAACATCGTCAAGTCCGTGCTGGCCGCGGGAGGTGCCCAGTGACGACCACCCAGGACGCCCCGGCCCCCGAGATCGGGCAGTCGCGCCGCCGCAAGGAGGACCAGCGGCTGATCACCGGTCGCACGCGCTGGACCGACAACATCGTGCTCCCGGGCATGCTGCACCTCGCCATGGTGCGCAGCCCGTTCGCCCACGCCAAGATCGTCAGCATCGACACCTCGGCCGCCGCGGCCGCGACCAACGTGGTCGCCGTCCTGACGGGTGCCGACTTCGGCGCCGAGATGGGCGTGTGCATCAACGCGTGGCCGATCACCCCCGACCAGGTCACCCCCGGCCACCCGCCGATGCCCAGTGACCGCGTCACCTTCGCCGGCGAGATCGTCGCCGTGGTCGTCGCCCGCAGCGCCGCCGAGGCCCGCGACGCCGCCGAGCTCGTCGACGTCGAGTACGACGAGCTCCCGGCCGCCCTGGACCTCAAGGAGGCCGCCGCCGACACGGTGCTCGCGCACCCCGACCTCGGCACCAACAAGAGCGCCCTGTGGGTGTTCGACTCCGCCGAGGCCGGCACGGGCGGCAGCGCCGACGAGGCGATCGCCCAGGCCCGCCAGGACGGCATCGTCATCGAGCGCGAGTACCGCCAGCAGCGCCTCATCCCGGCGTTCATGGAGCCGCGCTCGGTGGTCGTCGACCCGACGGGGGAGCAGCTGACCATGTGGTCGGCGACCCAGATCCCCCACATCCTCCGGTTCGCCCTCGCGGCGACCACCGGGGTGCCCGAGTCCAAGATCCGCGTCATCGCCCCCGACGTGGGCGGCGGCTTCGGCGGCAAGCTCCAGACGACCCCGGAGGAGTGGATCGTCTGGGCCGTCGCGCGGCGGCTCGGCAAGCCCGCCAAGTACACCGAGACCCGCTCGGAGTCGCTGGTCTCCGGCCACCACGGCCGCGACCAGTGGCAGCGGCTGACCCTGGCGGCGACCAAGGACGGCGTCGTGACGGGCCTCAAGGTCGACCTGCTGGCCGACCTGGGCGCCTATGTCTCACTCGTCGGTGGCGGCGTGCCGGTGCTCGGTGCGTTCATGTTCAACGCGATCTACAAGATCCCGGCCTACCACTGGCAGGTCCAGACGGTCCTGACCAACAAGACCTGGACCGACGCCTACCGCGGCGCGGGTCGCCCCGAGGCGACCTATGCCATCGAGCGGCTGATGGACGAGCTCGCGGTCGAGGTGGGCGTCGACCCGCTGGAGATCCGCGAGCGCAACTGGATCAAGCACGAGGAGTTCCCGTTCACCACGGTCGCGGGGCTGACCTATGACTCGGGCAACTACGAGGCGGCCACGGCCAAGGCCAAGGAGCTGTTCGGCTATGACGCGCTCCGCGCCGAGCAGGCCGAGCGTCGCGCCCGCGGCGACAAGGTCCAGCTGGGCATCGGCGTCTCGACGTTCACCGAGATGTGCGGCCTCGCCCCCAGCCGGGTGCTGGGCTCGCTCTCCTACGGCGCCGGCGGCTGGGAGCACGCCTCGATCCGGATGACCGCCCTCGGCAAGGTCGAGGTCGTCACCGGTGCGAGCGCCCACGGCCAGGGCCACGAGACGGCCTTCAGCCAGATCGTCGCTGACCGGCTGGGCGTACCGTTCGAGGACGTCGAGGTCCTCCACGGTGACACCCAGGTGTCGCCGCGCGGCCTCGACACCTATGGGTCCCGGTCGCTGGTGGTCGGTGGCGAGGCGCTGGTCCGGGCCTGCGACAAGGTCATCGAGAAGGCCCGCCCGCTGGCGGCCCACCTCCTCGAGGCCTCCGTCGACGACCTGGAGTTCAAGAACGGCACCTTCACCGTCAAGGGCACCGACCAGGGCAAGTCGATGGCCGAGCTGGCGCTGGCGACGTTCGCGGGCCACAACTACCCCGACGGCGCCGAGCTGGGGCTGGACGCCGACGCGACCTTCGACCCGGAGAACTTCAACTACCCCCACGGCACCCACCTGTGTGCCATGGAGATCGACACCGAGACCGGCCAGAGCAGGATGCGCAAGTACACCTGCGTGGACGACATCGGCAACATCATCAACCCGCTGATCGTCGAGGGTCAGGTCCACGGCGGCCTGGTCCAGGGCATCGCCCAGGCGCTGTGGGAGGAGGCGGTGTACGACGACTCCGGCACGCTGGTGTCCGGGTCGTTCGTCGACTACCTGCTGCCCACCGCGGCCGACACGATCTCCTTCGAGGTCGACCACACCACCAGCCCGGCCACGAGCAACACGCTCGGGACCAAGGGCGTGGGCGAGGCGGGCACCATCGCCTCGACCCCGGCGGTCGTCAACGCGGTCGTCGACGCCATCCGGCACTACGGCGTCAACGACATCCAGATGCCCTGCACCCCCCAGCGGGTGTGGAACGCCATCAACGGCGCCGGTGGAGGCGGGTCCGCCGCCGAGCCCGACGCCGCGATGCCCCACTTCGACCAGAACGAGGGAGGTGCCGAGTGATCCCGGCGCAGTTCGACTACGTGGCCCCCGCCTCGGTGGAGGAGGCCCTGGCCGCGCTCGCCGAGCACGGCGACGACGCCAAGATCATCGCTGGCGGGCAGAGCCTGCTGCCGGTGCTCCGGATGCGGCTCAACGCTCCCGAGATGGTCATCGACCTCGGTCGGATCGACTCGCTCCGGGGCATCCGCGACGACGGTGACGCGATCGTGATCGGCGCGATGACCACCCACAACGAGGTCCGCGACAGCGACCTGGTCCAGCAGCACGCGCTGTTGCTGGCCAAGGCCGCGGCGACGGTCGCCGACTCCCAGATCCGCCACCGCGGCACCCTCGGTGGGGCCGTGGCCCACGCCGACCCCGCGGGCGACCTCGGGGCACCGTGCCGGGCACTGGACGCCCAGTTCGTGGTGCAGGGCCCGGGTGGGAGCCGGACGGTCGCGGCCGACGACTTCTTCGTCGACCTGTTCGAGACCGCCATCGGCGAGGACGAGATCCTCACCGCGATCCGGATCCCCAAGCACACCGGCTGGAGCGCCCACTACGAGAAGTTCGTCCGGGTGGCCCACCAGTGGCCGATCGTGGCGGTGGCCGCCACCGTGCGGATGGACGGGGGCGTCATCGCCGAGGCCCGGGTCGGGCTCACCAACATGGGCTCGACCCCGCTGCGTGCGCGGGGGGTGGAGGCGGCGCTCGCCGGCGCCAACCCGACGGCGGAGGCGGTGGGTGCGGCCGCGGCCGCGGCGGCCGACGGGACCAACCCCCCGTCGGACCTCAACGGTGACTCGGCCTATCGCCAGCATCTCGCGCGGGTGCTCACCCGTCGGGCCGTCTTGGCGGCTGTGGGAGCCTGATCGGATGGACCTGACCCATCGTTTCCGAGTCCCCACCCACGTCGCCGAGGCCTGGGACCACTTCCAGGACCTCGCCGCGGTCGCCGAGTGCTTTCCCGGCGCCCAGGTCACGTCGGTGGAGGGGGACTCCTTCTCGGGCACGGTGAAGGTGAAGCTGGGCCCGATCGCCCTGCAATACAACGGATCGGGCACCTTCCTCGAGAAGGACGAGGCGGGCCACCGTTTCGTCGTCGAGGCCAAGGGCAAGGACAAGCGAGGCAACGGCACCGCCGGCGCCACGGTCACGGTGACCATGACGGCGGCCGATGCCGCGTCCACCGACATCGAGGTTCTGACGGACCTGTCGGTGACCGGCAAGCCCGCGCAGTTCGGTCGAGGCGTCATGCAGGACGTCTCCGACAAGCTGCTCGGTCAGTTCGTCGCCTGTCTGGAGCAGCGGCTCGCCACGGCCGAGGCCGAGGACGCCGCCGCCGAGGCGAGCGCTCCGGCGCCGTTGGCCACCGCCACCGAGGTCGCGGCCGACGAGGCCGGGGCGGCGGGCGCACCGGAGGCCGCCCCGGCGGCGGAGGCCGGCGAGCCCAAGGTGCACCACCCGCTGCCTCACCCGCCCGCCCACGAGGAGGCCATCGACCTCGGGTCGACGGTGCTGCCGATCCTGGCCAAGGCCTATTGGAAGCAGGCCGTCGGCGCCGTCGTCGCGCTCCTGGTGCTGCGCCGACTGTTCCGTCGACGCTGATCCGACCTCGCAACGTCATACGGGCTGGTCGCCACGGCGACCAGCCCGTATGACGTCCTGGGCGATATGCACGTGGGAGAGGCCCGGGAGCGCTAGTCTCCCGCCATGGTCCGGTGGGTGGTGCGCCTTGTCGGCCTCGGCATCCTCCTGGCGGCCGTGACCCTTCCGGGGGCCATCGGCTCGGTCGGCTCCGACATCGCCCCGGCCTACGAAGAGACGACGATCAGCAAGTACGTCGCCTCGTTCGACCTCGACGACCAGGGCGACCTGACCGTCACCGAGCGGCTGACCGTGAGCTTCCCCTTCAGCGGTAAGCACGGCATCTTCCGCTTCTGGGATCTCCAGGACCCCAACGACACGAGCGCCCGCCGGGTGCCCGACCAGATCGCGGTGACCCGCGATGGCCACGACGAGCCGTTCACGCTGTCGTGGGAGAGCGGCCGACGCTATCGCGTCGCCAAGATCGGCGACCCTGACGTGCTGATCCCGCCGGGGGACCACGTCTATGTGTTGACCTACCGCATCGACGGCGTCCTCCTCGAAGGTCCGGACGCCGACACGTCGCGGTTCTATTGGAACCTCATCCCGGGCGGCTGGCAGCAGTCGATCACGCGCGCGTCGCTGACCGTCGACCTGCCCGTGGAGGCCGGCGAGGTCCGGTGCGCCGTCGGCGTGGGTGCGACCGACGGCTGTGACGTCAGTGGCGAGGACAGCACGACGCTGACCATCCGAGCGTCCAACCTGCCGCCCCGCACCCCGGTCACGGTCCGCACCGACCTCGCCATGGCGACGCCGCCGGCGGGCCACGACGTGCCATGGCCACGCGGACTCGACAGCGTCCTCGGCACCTCCACCTCCGGGGCCCTGCTGCTCCTCGCGGCGGCGCTCGCGCTCGGGGTCGTCGGCTGGCTGATCAGTCGCACCACCCACGAGGCGACCCCGGCGTTCCCACTGATGTATGCCCCGCCCGAGGGCATCGGCCCGGCCCAGGCGCAGTACATCCTGACCGAGTCGGTCGACAAGGAGGGCTTCGTCGCGTCGATCATGCACGCCGCCGAGCACGGGGCGGTCAACCTGCAGCGCGACGCCGCCGGCTGGACGCTCACCGACAGCAATGGCGCCGCCGGGTGGGCCGGGCTCGACGCCGCGACCCGCCAGGTGGCCGGGTTGCTGAGCGGCCCCGGTGCGTCGTTCCGTGCCGGCCGCGAGAGCGTCTCGGCGGGCAAGACCCTGCAGAGCGAGCTGGCGCAGCACGAGACAGCGGTCAAGGCCTGGGCGCGCCGGGAGGGCTACCTCACCAAGGCCGGCCTGGGCTCCTGGGCGGCGCTGCTGGTGCTCGGCGCCATCGCGCTCGCCGGCTTCCTGATCTTCACCCCGGTCGACGGGATGCGCGGCTATGCGCTCGTGCCCGGCCTGTTCGCCCTCGGCGGCATCGAGGTCTTCGCCGTCGGCGCCAGCACCAAGCGCACGACGACCGGTCGCGACCTCTGGTCGCGCATCGGGGGATTCCGGCGCATCCTGTCCACGCCGTCGGCGGTCGACCGCTTCGACTTCTCCGGACGTCAGGAGCTCTACACGGCCTACCTGCCCTGGGCGGTCGCGTTCGGCTGCGCGGCGGAGTGGGCCGCCAAGTACCGGGCCGAGGTGGGCGCCGAGCCGCCGACGCCGGGCTACTTCGGCCCCTATGTTGGTGGCTACGGCGGCGATCCGACCGCCGGCCTGATCGACGACTTCTCCAGCACCGTCAACGCGGCGATCTCCGCCTACCAGGCCACCCAGAGCTCCTCGAGCAGCGGTGGCGGCGGAGGCTTCTCCGGCGGCGGTGGCGGCGGAGGCGGCGGGGGTGGCTCCTGGTGAGCCCGTCCCGGACAATGGGTCTGCCCCCGGGCCGGCCCGACCACCACGACCCGAGCACGCACCACCCGGCAACGAAGGAGCCCACTCCATGACCGCACTTCTCATCGGCGGCGGCGTCATCGTCGCGTTGATCCTGTTCGCCGTCACGGGGTTCAACAAGCTGCGCACCACCGACATCGGTGCCCAGGAGGCACTCGGCGGAATCGACGTCCAGCTGACCCGGCGTGCCGACCTGATCCCCAACCTGGTCGAGTCGGTCAAGGGCTATGCGGCCCACGAGAAGGGCGTGTTCGAAGCGGTCACCGCGGCGCGCGCCGGTCTCCAGAAGGCCGCGGCCGGCGGGACGGTTGCCGAGAAGGCCGCCGCGGACGCGGCGATGCAGCAGGCCATGGTCCAGGTCAACGCGGTCGCCGAGGCCTATCCCGACCTCAAGGCGAGCGCCAACTTCCAAGACCTCCAGCGCCAGCTCGCCGACACCGAGAACCAGCTCTCGTTCGCGCGGCAGTACTACAACGACGCCGTCACCAAGCTCAACACCCTGGTGCGCACGATCCCGTGGATGTTCTTCAGCGGGATGGCCGGCGTCCGCGAGCGCGAGTTCTATGAGGCGCCCGAGGGCCACGCCGAGGCCCCCAAGGTCCAGTTCTGAGGCTGCCCTAGAAGACACCGCGGGGACGGAACTGCACCGAGATCCGCGGTCCGGCGTGCGCGACCTTGGGCACGGCGTGCTCCCACGTGCGCTGACACGAGCCACCCATCACCAGCAGGTCGCCGTGGCCCATCGTGAAGCCGGTGGAGCTGCCGCCGCCTCGCGGCCGGAGGGCCAGTCGACGTGGGTCGCCGAAGGACACGATGGCCACCATCGTGTCCTCGGCCCGCCCCCGACCGAACGTGTCGCCGTGCCAGGCGACGGAGTCGCGTCCGTCGCGATAGAAGCAGCAGCCGGCCGTCACGAACGGTTCGCCGAGCTCGGGCCGATAGTGCGCCGACAGCGCCGCGCGTGCGGCCTCGAGCACCGGGTGAGGGAGCGTCTGGCCGGCCAGATAGGTCGACACGAGCCGGGGAACGTCGACCACCCGGTCATACATCGGACGCTGCTCCGCACGCCACGGCACATCGGCGACCAGCGAGGCCAGGACGTCGTCGGCGGCGCGCACCCAGCCGGGACGGATGTCGACCCAGGCGCCGCGCGCGAGCGGCGTACGGCGGACCGCGGCGCCGAGCTCGCGCAGCCCGCTGTCGAGCGTCGGCGACGACGGATGGCCGACCACCTCGTCGAACAGGGTGCCCTGGAAGTCCATCGAGCCAGGCTAGCAGGAGATCGAACGCATGTTCGATCGTGAGCGGGGTCGCGGAACGAAGTCGCGACCGGGGGACACCCTCAGGGGTGGGTCAGGGACAACCTCGGGGTGAAAGTCCGGTGAACCCGATAGCGCCCAGTTGAGTCGACTTGGCACGCTGGGGCCATGACAACGACCTCCCCGGCCGAATCGGCCACCCGGACCGCCGCTGCCCGCGTCGTCGACCTCACCAAGATCTACGGCAGTGGCGACGCCGAGGTCCGCGCCCTCGACGGCGTCACTCTCGAGCTCTTCGCCGGCGAGTTCACCGCCGTCATGGGCCCCAGCGGTTCGGGCAAGTCGACGCTGATGCACTGCTGCGCGGCGCTCGACAAGGCGACCTCGGGCGAGGTGTTCATCGGCGACCAGCAGCTCGGGTCGATGAAGGACAAGGCGCTGACCCAGTTGCGGCGCGACCAGATCGGCTTCGTCTTCCAGGCCTTCAACCTGGTGCCGACCCTCAGTGCCGAGGAGAACATCCTGCTGCCGATGACGCTCGCGGGCCGCAAGCCGGACGCCGACTGGTACCGCTCGGTCATCGACACAGTGGGGCTGGGCGATCGTCTCGGCCACAAGCCGAGCGAGCTGTCCGGTGGACAGCAGCAGCGCGTCGCGGTCGCGCGGGCGCTGGTGAGCCGGCCGACCATCGTCTTCGCCGACGAGCCGACCGGCAACCTCGACAGCCACTCCGGTGCCGAGGTGCTGACCCTGCTGCGGCGCAGCGTCGACGAGGTCGGCCAGACCATCGTCATGGTCACCCACGACCCGGTCGCCGCCGCCTACACCGACCGGGTGCTCTTCCTTGCCGACGGCCAGGTCGTCCACGAGCTGCGTCAGCCGACCCGCGAGGCCGTGCTGGAGATCATGACCAAGATGACCGCCCCGGCTCCCGTGAGGAACGACTGATGCTCAAGGCAGCCTTCAAGAGTCTGCTCGACCGCAAGCTCAGACTCCTGCTGAGCACCTCGGCCATCGTGCTGGGGGTCGGGTTCGTCGTCGGGTCGCTCGTCTTCACCGACATGCTGTCCTCCGGCTTCACCAAGATCTTCGAGCGGGCCACTGGCGACGTGGTCGTGCGTGACGTCAACGGCGTCGACGAGTTCGGCTCGCCCACCACCAAGACCGTGCCCGCCTCGCTGGTCGACGAGCTGGCCGCCATCCCCGGCGCGGCGAGGGCCGACGGCAATGTCAGCGCCGCAGGGGTCTTCGTCATCGGCGCCGACGGCAAGCAGGTCGGCGGCCTGGGCGCGCCCGGGCTGGCCTTCAACTGGTCCGACGCTCCCGGCCAGAGCGGTGAGCCGGTCGCCACCCTCGTCGACGGCCGCGCTCCCGAGAAGACCGGCGAGGTCGTCATCGACTCGCGCACCGCCGAGAAGGCCGGCTATGTCGTCGGCGACGACATCAAGCTGGTCACCAACGGCAGCACCGACCAGGTGGCCGAGAAGCTCGTCGGCATCATCGAGTTCGCCGACGGTGGCACGCTCGCCGGAGCCTCGCTCACCGTCTTCGACACCAAGACCGCCCAGGACCTGTTCCTCGACGGGCGTGACGAGTTCACCGACATCTGGGTCACCGCCGAGGACGGCGTCAGCCAGGACGAGCTCAGGGACGCTGCGGCCGCCGTGCTGCCCGCCCACACCGTCGCGCTCACGGGCGAGAAGGTGGCCAAGGACTCGGCCGACGTCATCGGTGAGGCACTCGGCTTCCTGCGCACGTTCCTGCTCGTCTTCGCCGGGATCTCGCTGTTCGTCGGCGCCTTCCTGATCGTGAACACCTTCGCGATCCTGGTCGCCCAGCGCAGCCGCGAGCTCGCCCTGTTCCGGGCGCTGGGCGCCTCGTCGCGCCAGGTGTTCAGCTCGGTCATCCTCGAGGCGTTCGTGGTGGGGGTGCTCGGCTCGACCATCGGGCTCGGGTTCGGTCTGGTCCTGGCCAAGCTGCTGCAGGCGATGTTCGCCGCCTTCGGCCTCGACCTGGCGGGCCAGGCGCTCGTGGTCACCCCGATGACCGTCCTGGCCGCCTATGGCATCGGCATCGTCGTCACCGTGCTCGCCGCCGCGATCCCGGCCTGGCGGGCCCGCAGGGTCCCGCCGATCCAGGCACTCAGCGATGTCGTCGCGATGCCCGAGGGCTCGCTCGGTCGTCGGCTCATCGGAGGGCTCGCCATGGCGGCGCTCGGTGTGGTCGGCATGACCGTGGGGCTGCTCACCGACATCCCCCGGTCCGGCTGGGTGACGGTGGCCGGTGCCGTCGCGGTGCTGCTGGGCACCAGTCTCGCGTCCCCGGCGTTCGGCCGACCCCTGCTGACGGCGTCGCGCGCGGTGTTCCGCCGCGTCTTCGGCGCGGTGGGCTCGCTCGCCGGCGAGAACGCCCGGCGCAACCCACGCCGTACGGCGGCGACGGCGTCGGCCCTCATGATCGGGCTGTCGCTGGCGTGCGCCGTCGCGATCCTGGGCGCCTCGGGCAAGGAGTCGGCGGCGGTCGCCATCGACAAGAGCTTCTCGGGCGACTATGTCGTCGGCAACAACAGCGGCCAGACCTTCTCGCCCGATGTCGCCCGCAAGATGTCCCAGGTCGACGGGGTGACCCAGGTGGTTCGCCAGCGCTACGGCGTCGGCCTGCTCAACGGCGAGCGCCAGTTCCTCGGCGCCATCGACCCGGCGGGATTCGGCTCCGTCGTCAAGGTCGACACCTATGAGGGCGACATCGGCGACTTCAAGGACGGCACGCTGGTCGTCGACCGCACCTGGGCCGAGGGCAAGAGCCTCCACCCGGGCAGTGAGGTCACGATCGCACTGCCCTCGGGCAAGGAGACGTTCACCGTCGCCGCCGTGGTGGAGCCCGACCCGCTGCTGTTCCTGCCGGCGATGACGATCGACGACCTCGCGGCCGCCGGCTTCCCGAAGCAGGACGCGATGCTCCTGATCGCGGCCGACGGTGACCGGCTGCAGGCGCTCCAGGACGTCGTCAAGGACAACCCGCTGGTCATCGTCAACGACCAGGCCGGGCTGATCAAGCAGCAGAACGACCAGGCCAACCAGGGCTTGCTGATGATCTATGGCCTGCTGGCCCTGGCGCTCATCATCGCGGTGCTCGGCATCGTCAACACGCTCGCGCTGTCGGTCATCGAGCGGACGCGCGAGATCGGGCTCCTCCGGGCGGTCGGCATGACGCGGCGTCAGCTGCGGCGCATGGTGAGCCTCGAGTCCGTGGCGATCGCGGTGCTGGGCTCGCTGATGGGGCTGGGTCTTGGCATCTTCTTCGGCCTGGCGGTCTGGAAGGCGTTCGAGAACGACGGACTGAACGAGCTCAGCATCCCCTACGGCCAGCTGGGCATCTTCGTGGTGGCTGCGGTGTTCGTGGGCGTCCTCGCCGCGGTCTTCCCGGCCCGCCGCGCCGCCAAGCTCGACGTGCTCAAGGCCATCGCCACCGAATGAGCAGCCCCACGGGGCATGGCTAAGGTTCTGCCATTCGGCGTACAGGACCAGACGTTCAGACCTACAGTTCCAGACGTGGACGATGTCATGGTGTCGCGGCCCCGCGCACTGAAACACGTCCAGGTGCGTGAGTACGTCAGGTCGCTCGTCGAGGGCGCTGAGCCAGGCTCGCCCGCGCCCTCGGAACGGGAGCTGGTGACAAGGTTCGGGGTAGCCCGGATGACGGTGCGTCAAGCGATGGACGCCCTGGTCAGTGAGGGGTTGCTGGAACGAATGCCCGGCAAGGGCACGTTCGTCGCGCACGCGCGGCGCAGGCCCGACCGGCCGGTGGGATTCACCGAGGAGATGATGCGGCGTGGGCTCCAGCCCGAGTCGCAGACCCTGCTCACCCGCCTCGAGCAGGCCGGTCCCGGTGTGGCCCGCGCGCTCGACATCACCGCGGGAGACTCCGTCTTCCACTGGCGGCGCATCCGTCGTGCCGACGGCGCTCCCGTCTGCGTCCAGGACGCCTTCCTCAACGAGGTTCTGCTCCCCGGCTTCCTCGAGAAGGCCATGCCCACGAGCCTGTACGGCGCCCTGACCAAGCGCGCCCTCCAGCCGACCTGGGCCGAGGACTCCATCACCGCCGACCTGGCCACGGACACCGAGGCCGAGCTGCTCGAGGTCGAGCCCGGCACTCCGGTGCTGCGGGTCGCCCGGCGGGCCAAGTGCCACGACGTGGTCGTCGAGGTCTCGCGGGCCACCTATCGTGCCGACCGGTTCACGATGTTCGTCCAGGTGGGTCACGAGGAGTGACGCCGACCTGATCGGCAGCCGCCCTGTGCGGCGGCGCGGTCATGTCCCCGACACGCCCTAGGCTTCGGCCATGGGCTCCCCGCTGCTCGAGGTCGCGGTCGCTGAGGCGCGCGACGTCGCGGGCGCGGTCACCGGCGGTGCCGACCGCGTCCTGCTGGCGCTGCCCGGCCCCGACGACGGGCTCTCACCCGACCTGGCCGACGCGTCCGCGGTGTTCCGCGAGAGCGACGTGCCGGTGCGCGTGATGCTGCGGCTCAACGACTCGGCGACGACCACCGGCGGTGAGTTCACGCGCATGGTCGGGCTGGCCGAGGAATACCTCGCCCTGGGTGCCGAGGGCGTCGCCTTCGGGTTCCTCGACCCCGATCTCGACATCGACGTCGAGACCTGCGCGGCCCTCGCCGACGCGCTGCCGGGAGTGCCGTGGACCTTCCACCGGGTCGTCGACCGCGTCCTCGACCATCGCCGCGCCTGGCGCTCGCTGCGCGCGCTCCCCGGCCTCACGGCGGTCGCGAGCGGGGGGTCCGTGCTGGGGTTGTCCCAGGGCTACGACGACCTCCTCGCGATCGCCGAGGCCGACCCGGCCGTCGCGGCCCTGCTCCAGCCCGCCGGCGGCCTCGTCGCCGAGCAGGTGCCATGGCTGGTCCGCGCCGGCGTCCACCAGTTCCGGATCGAGGGACAGGCCCGGCCGGGCGGCTCCGCCAAGGCCTACGTCGACGCCGGGCTGGTGCGGTCCTGGCGGTTGCTGCTCGACTCGACCGCCGCGCACCTCGGCCGATGACGATCCTGATCGACCCGCCCAACGCGGCCGGGCACGGTCGTCTGTGGTCCCACCTGGCCAGCGACACCTCCTATGACGAGCTCCACGCGTTCGCCCGCCGGGTCGGCATCCCCGAGCGCGGCTTCGACCGTGACCACTACGACGTCCCCGAGGAGCGCTACGCCCTGGTGGTCGCCGCGGGCGCCCGCCCGGTCGACTCGCGTGAGCTGATCCGACGGCTGATCGCCGCAGGACTGCGGCGCCGCAAGAGCCAGTCACTGCACCCGCGTCCTCCGGGGCGGCTGCTCCAGCGGCCGGCGCCGCTGGCGCCCGGGTCGGTGGTCGCCGTCGTGACACCGGCCGGCCCGGTCTACCCCGACCGGCTGGCCGCCGGGATCGAGCTGCTCCGCTCCTGGGGCCTCGAGGTCCGCCCACCCGCCGCCGGCGCCCCGGCCGACGTGCCGTGGCTGGCGGCCAGCGACGAGGCCCGTGCCGCCGAGCTGCAGGACGCCTGGCTCGACCCCGACGTGGCCGCGGTGTGGTGTGCCCGTGGCGGTTTCGGCTCGCAACGCATCCTCGACCTGCTCGACTGGCGCCGGATGACCACGGTGCGGCCGCGGTGGCTGGTCGGCTACTCCGACGTCACCGCCCTCCACCAGGCCTTCGCCACCCATCTCGGCGTCGCGACGGTCCACGGTCCGGGCGTGGCCTCGCTGCCGGATGCCACGCCCGAGACGGTGGCCTCGGTGCGGGCCCTCCTCCTCGACGGTGAGGCCGCCGCCGTGTCCGGCACCCCTGTCGTCGGCGGCGCCGCGCAGGGCTCGCTCGTCGGCGGCAACGTCGCCATGCTCGCGTCGATGCTCGCCACGCCGGGCTCGCGACCGGCCGCCGGCGGCATCGCCTTCCTCGAGGATGTCGGCGAGGCGCCCTACCGGCTCGACCGCCTGCTCACCCAGCTGGTGCGGGCCGGCTGGTTCGACGACGTCCAGGGCATCGCCGGCGGTGATTTCACCGACTGCGGCGACCCTGACGCCGTCCGTGACCTGCTGCGGCGCCGCCTCGGCCTGCTGGGCGTCCCGATCGTGCTCGACCTCCCGGTCGGCCACGGTGCGACCAACCTGTCGTTGCCCTTGGGTCGGTCGGCCGTGCTTGACGGCGATGCGGGCACGTTGACCCCGATTGCGTGAAAGCAATGTGGGCTGGACCACGAGGTGCCAAGATCATCCGGGTTCGCTAGCCTCGTTACCGATTCTTTACTTTCCGGTCGGAAGGACAACCCCCCATGTCGACCACGTTGAGCGCGCCCACTCTCCTCAAGAAGCCCCTGAGCGCCCGCGACAGACACTTCGCCGACAGGTTCAGCTTCGGCTACAACTGGGCACTCCAAGCGGCCGTCGAGGACGCCGGCAGCGGTCGCGCCTGGTTCGAGCAACAGCTGCGCTACGAGTCCGTCAAGGACAAGGCCGCCGATGCGACCAAGGGCTGGTACCCCAACATGTGGTACTCCCCGGCCAAGCTGTTCAAGCGCAGCTATCACGACATCTATCCCGCCTGGGAGCTGATGAACGACCTGGGTCGCTGGACGATGATGCGCCGCGTCCTCAGCAACCGCCAGCTCCACGAGATGATGGTCGACTTCTGGTCCAACAGCCTTCAGATCGCCATCGGCGACGACCGCGCGTGGCCGTTCCGCATCTCCTATGACGCGATGATCCGCAAGCACGCCCTGGGCCGCTTCGAGGACATGCTCGTCGAGGCGATCACCCACCCGGCGATGGGGCTGTGGCTCGACAACGCCACCTCGAGCCGCTACGCCCCCAACGAGAACCTCGGGCGCGAGGTGCTCGAGCTCTACTCGGTCGGCGTCGACGCCGGCTACACCCAGAAGGACGTCGAGAGCTCCGCCAAGCTGCTGACCGGCTATCGGGTCGACATCTATGCCGAGACCGCGCCGGGCGTCTATGACGGCGTGAACGTCCTCTACTACAAGGACTGGCACTGGAAGGGCAAGCTGCGGATCTTCGGGTTCAAGACCCCCAACAGCGACCGCGACGGCCGCAAGGAGACCGTGAAGTATCTCCGCTACCTGGCCAACCACCCGGCGACGGCCGACCGCATGTGCCGTCGGCTCGCGGTCCGCTTCGTCCACGACGAGCCGTCCAAGGACCTCCTCCGCACGATGACCAAGGCCTGGACCCGCAGCGGCACCGACATCAAGGCCACGCTCCAGGCGATGGTCGGCCACCCGGAGTTCGCATCGTCGGCTGGTGAGAAGGTGCGCAAGCCGTTGGAGGACCTCCTCGCCACGATCCGGGCTCTCGAGATCAAACCGCTCAAGCCGCGCGATCCCAACAACTACGGCGACGACTTCGCCACCTCGGTCTTCTGGCGGGCCTACAGCCTCGGTCAGACGCCCTATGACTGGCCGCAGCCCAACGGCCATCCCGAGGACAACCTGCCGTGGTCGAGCGCGGGCCGGGCCCTCAACTCCTTCGACATGCACCGCAGCCTGGCCGCGTGGTACCACCCGGACAACCCCAAGAATGACAACCGGGTCAAGCTGCCGAAGATCGACGACTGGCTGCCCCAGCTGCCCAACAAGTTCGGCACGGTGGTCAACCACATCAGCGGTGAGCTGCTCGGCCTGCCCGCCAACGCCAAGACCAAGCGCGCCGTCTCGGAGCGCACCGGGATCCAGCTCGACAAGAAGGTCACCGCCGACGACATGAACGAGAGCGTCGTGACCCAGATCCTGATGTCCCTGCTCGGTTCCCCGACCCACATGACCCGCTGAGGAGACCCGAGATGAACCAGAACTCCATGAACCGGCCCACCAAGGCCTGTGGGTGCCCCGACTTCGAGATGAGCCGGCGCGGGTTCCTCGGCGGCGTCGCCGCCGCCACCGGCGTCATGACCGCCGGCAGCCTCTTCGGTGACGCCTTCCGTCAGGTGTCCTATGGCGCCGCCCCCGGCGGCAACGTGCTCGTCGTGCTGTCCTTCCGCGGCGGCTCCGACGGCCTGTCGATCGTGGTCCCCAAGAACGCCACCGACCAGGGGGTCCTCAACACCAGCATCGACAGTGGCGGTCGCGCCAACATCACGATCCCGGTCGACCGGCTGGTCGCCGGCAACGCCAACTGGGGGCTGCACCCCGCGATGGCACCGCTCGAGGCCATGTGGAACGCCGGCACGTTCGGCGCCGTCCAGGCCGTGGGCCTGCCGCAGTCCAACATGTCCCACTTCGACGCCATGGAGGAGCTCGAGCTGGCCCGGCCCGGGTCGACCGAGCGGCAGGGCTGGATCAACCGGCTGATCGGGCTCGACGCCGGCGCGCTCCCCGAGGAGCAGATCCAGATCGGCAACCAGATGCTGCCGACGGCGCTGGTCGGCAACGCGCCGGCGCTCGGCACCTACCAGGTCACCGACCTCAAGATGCCCGACCTGTGGAACGACACCGCCAACCGGCTCAACAAGTCGCTGACGACGATGTGGGGCGGCAACGCCACCACGTTGAACGAGGGCGTCCGGACCGCGATCGGCTCGGTCCAGCGGCTCTCGAGCGTCACCGACGACGCGGCGATCGCGGCCCTCGAGGCCGAGAAGGCGCTCTATCCCGACGGCGACCTGCGCGACGTGCTGGCCAACACCGCCATGCTGATCAAGGCCGACGTCGGCGCCAAGATGATCACCATCGACTACGGCAACTGGGACATGCACGCCGGTCTCGGCAACGACGACCCCCAGCCCGGCCAGTGGATGTATGACCAGCTCGACCACTTCGCGAAGTCGATGAAGGCCTTCTTCGAGGATCTGGGTGCCGCGGCCGACCGCACGACGCTGGTGACGATCAGCGAGTTCGGACGGCGCGTCTATTCCAACGGTGACTTCGGGCTCGACCACGGCTATGCCGGCCTGGTGATGGCCTTCGGAGCCGGCGTCAACGGCGGCGACGTCCGGGGCAGCGCGGGCATGAACCTCGACGCCCTCGACCCCGACGGCAACGTCGCACTCCAGCACGACTACCGCAGCGTGCTGTGGGACGTCGTGTCCAACCGGTTCCCCGGGCCCACGCGCAGCGAGGTGTTCCCGGGCTTCAGCGACTACGTCAGCACCGGCATCATGGCCTAGAGCCGGGCCAGCTCCGCCTCGACGTTCGCCCGGGCCGGCACCTCCCAGTGCTCCCGGGCGTACGTCGTGTGGAACAGCGTGGGCTTGGCCAGCAGGTCACGCAGCACGACCGCCCGACCCGCCCGGAACGCGTCGTCCGACACGTGCGCGAAGTCGCGGCGTACGGCGGCCGCATAGGCCGCATAGCGCTCGGGTGGAGCCGCCAGGATCGCCAGGTCGGCGTCGCAGAGCGCGGCGCCGCCCAGATCGGTGTCATCGGGCCGGTGCCGTTCGGTGAGCCTGACCAGCCTGGCCACCTCGGCGGCCACCGCCTCCCCGACCAGGGGCGGCAACGCCTCGGCCGCCCAGGCCGCGGAGCGCTCCTCGTCGCCGGGTGCCCCGTCATAGACGGCGTCGTGGAACCAGGCGGCCAGCCCCACAGCCACCCGGTCGAACGTCACCCCCGCAAGGGCGAGCTCGTCGAGACGCTCCAGCACCTCGTGGAGGTGGAGCAGGTCGTGGTAGCCGCGCTCGGGCGCTCCCCAGGCCGCCAGCAGGGCCTGGCGAAGATCGTCCTCGCCGCACAGCGGCCAGCGTTCCGCGGGCAGCGCGGCGTCGTCGGGAGGGGTCGCCACGGGGTCCATCGAAACACATGTGTCCGGACTGGGTGACCCACGCCACCGGAAGGCACCCCATCGGCGCACCACCTGTGGCGTGACCCCCGTAACAATGGAACGCTGGCACCATGACCGCGACAACCGAGAACCAGCCGCAGCGCGAGATCGGGGTCACCGAGCTGGTGCTGCGGGACGCTCACCAGAGCCTCATGGCCACCCGGATGGCGTTGGAGGACATGGTCGACGCCTGCGCCGACATCGATGCCGCGGGCTACTGGTCCGTCGAGTGCTGGGGCGGCGCCACCTATGACGCCTGCATCCGCTTCCTCAACGAGGACCCCTGGGTGCGGCTGCGGACCTTCCGCGAGCTGATGCCCAACAGTCGCCTCCAGATGCTGCTGCGCGGCCAGAACCTGCTGGGCTACCGCCACTACCAGGACGAGGTCGTCAACCGCTTCGTCGAGAAGTCCGCCGAGAACGGCATGGACGTCTATCGCGTCTTCGACGCCCTCAACGACGTGCGCAACGTCAAGGAGGCCATTGCCGCCGTACGCCGCGTCGACAAGCACGCCCAGGGCACCCTCTGCTACACCGAGTCGCCGCTCCACACGGTGCAGGGCTATGTCGAGCAGGCGCGCGAGCTCATGGAGCTCGGCTGCGACTCGCTGTGCCTGAAGGACATGGCCGCGCTGCTCAAGCCCCAGCCGGCCTATGACATCGTCAAGGCGATCAAGGACGACCTGGGTCAGGAGGTGCGCATCCACGTCCACTGCCACGCCACCACCGGCGTCACCCTGGTCAGCCTGATGAAGGCGATCGAGGCGGGCGCCGACGTGGTCGACACCGCGATCTCCTCGATCTCGCTCGGCCCCGGCCACAACCCGACCGAGTCCCTGGTCGAGATGCTGTCGGGTACGCCGTACACGACGAACCTCGACGACGAGCGGCTCGGCCGGATCAAGGACCACTTCGCGGCGGTCCGTCCGCGTTACACCCAGTTCATGTCGTCGATCACCGGCGTCGAGACCGAGATCTTCAAGAGCCAGATCCCCGGCGGCATGATCTCCAACATGGAGGACCAGCTCCGCCAGCAGGGCGCGGGCGACCGGCTCAAGGAGGTCCTCGAGGAGGTCCCGCGGGTCCGCGAGGTCGCCGGCTTCCCGCCGCTGGTCACACCGTCGTCCCAGATCGTCGGCACGCAGGCGGTCTTCAACGTGCTGATGGGCCCCTACAAGGTGCTCACCGCCGAGTTCGCCGACCTGATGCTCGGCTACTACGGCGCGACCTTGGGCGACCGCGACCCCGAGGTGGTGCGCAAGGCCCAGGAGCAGACCAAGAAGGAGCCCATCGAGGCGCGCCCGGCCGACCTGCTGGAGCCCGAGTGGGGCAAGCTCTGCGACCAGGCCAACGCCCTCGAGGGGGCCGACGGCACCGACGAGGACGTGCTCACGTATGCGATGTTCCCCGGCGTTGCGCCCACGTTCTTCAAGTCCCGGCCCGAGGGCCCGGTCAACGTCGGCAAGGACCCCGCCGAGGTCGCTGCCGAGAAGCTCAACAAGGCAGCCGGACAAGGGCCGGTGAAGGGGCCGATCAAGTATTCCGTGACGCTGGACGGCAAGGCCCACCACGTCTCGGTCGAGCGGGTGTGAAGGCGTCATGGTGAAGAGCAAGAGCATGGAAGAACGCACCGCGGAGCTCGTCGAGCGCCGCCACGAGGTCGAGCTCGGCGGGGGCGAGGCGCGGCTGGACAAGCAGCGCCAGCAGGGCAAGCTCACCGCGCGTGAGCGGCTCGCCCGGCTGCTCGACCCCGGGACGTTCCAGGAGACGGGCATGTTCGCCCGCCACCAGTCGTCCTACTTCGGCCTCGACCAGATGGACCTGCCCGCCGACGGTGTCGTCACCGGCGCCGGCGCCGTGCTCGGCCGCCCGGTCCACGTCGCCTCCCAGGACTTCACGGTGGCCGGCGGCTCGGCCGGTGAGATCCACTCCGACAAGGTCGCGGCGATGATGAAGGCGAGCCTGATGACCGGCACGCCGTTCGTGTTCATCAACGACTCCGGCGGCGCGCGCGTCCAAGAAGGCATCGGCTCGCTCGCGGGCTATGGCCGTGTCTTCTACAACAACGTGCTCCTGTCCGGTGTGGTCCCGCAGATCTCGATCATCGCGGGACCGTGCGCGGGCGGGGCGGCGTACTCACCGGCACTGACCGATTTCATCATCCAGACACGCAAGGCCCACATGTTCATCACCGGGCCCAACGTCATCGCCCAGGTCACCGGCGAGCAGGTCACCTCCGACGCGCTGGGCGGCGCCGATGCCCACATGGGCCTCTCGGGCGTCAACCACTTCGTGGTCGACGACGACGAGCAGGCGATCCTGGTCGCGCAGAAGCTGTTGAGCTTCCTGCCGCAGAACAACACCGAGGACCCGCCGATCGTCGACCCCGACCCGTTGATCGAGCCCGACCCCGGGCTCGCCGACCTGGTCCCGGTCAAGGGGAAGAAGGGCTATGACGTCCGCGACGTCATCCTGCGCATCGTCGACCACGGCGACTTCCTCGAGAGCCAGGCCGGCTATGCCCAGAACATCGTCGTCGGGTTCGCCCGCATCAACGGCCGCACCGTCGGCATCGTGGCGAACCAGCCGATGGTGCTGTCGGGCGTGCTCGACATCAACGCCTCCGACAAGGCCTCGCAGTTCATCCGGTTCTGCAACGCGTTCAACATCCCGCTGCTGACCCTCGTCGACGTGCCGGGCTTCCTCCCGGGCGTGGCCCAGGAGCACAACGGGATCATCCGGCACGGCGCCAAGATGCTCTACGCCTACTCCGCGGCCACGGTCCCCAAGGTCACCGTGGTGCTGCGCAAGGCCTATGGCGGCGCCTATCTCGCGATGTGCTCCAAGGACCTCGGCGCCGACCGGGTCTTCGCATGGCCCACCGCCGAGATCGCGGTCATGGGCGCCGAGGGCGCGGCCGAGATCGTCTTCCGACGCGAGATCGCGGAGGCCGAGGACCCGGAGGCCAGGCGGGCCGAGCTGATCGAGGAGTACCGCTCGACGTTCTCGACACCCTATGTCGCGGCCTCCCGCGGCTTGGTCGACGACATCATCGAGCCGGGCCGGACCCGGCAGCAGGTGGCGCAGGCGCTGGAGATCCTCGCGGCCAAACGCGACATCCGGCCGCCCAAGAAGCACGGGCTGGGTCCGGCGTGAGCGGCGAGAACGCAGCCCCTGAGCCGACCGTCGCCGAGCTCCTGGCGACGGTGCAGGCGCTGGTCACGCGCGTCGAGTCGCTGGAGTCGGAGCTCGCCACCGTGCGCGCCCTCCAGGCTCACGACCAGGTGCCGGAGGAGGTCGTGCTGGCCATCTCGGCGGCCGTCGCGGCCTTCCTGGGGCACCGCGCCAAGCTCAAGCAGGTGCGCTATCGCAGCGGCGCCGCCTGGACCCAGCAGGGCCGGGCGGCCGTCCAGGGCCACCAGATCATGCACGGTGTGCGATGAGGTGGGCCACCGCGGTGCCTGATCCATGTGGGCGTGATCAGTCAGACAACAACCGGATCGTTCGGGATCGGATGAGGCCATGCAGCTGAAGGTGACCGTCAACGGCGTCGTCTATGAGGTCGAGGTCGAGGTCGAAGAGGAAGCGCGACCGACGCTCGGGTCGATCTTCATGGGTGGCGGCTATGTCGCCCAGCACGCGACGACCCCGGCCTCCGACGGCAACGGCGGCGGCGGTGACGGGGTCAAGGCCCCGCTGTCCGGCTCCGTCGCGCGCGTCCTGGTCGACGAAGGTCAGGAGATCGAGGCCGGCGAGGTGCTCGTCGTCCTGGAGGCGATGAAGATGGAGACCGAGATCACCGCCCCCACCGGCGGCGTCGTGTCGGCCGTCCTCGTGTCCCCCGGCGACGCGGTCTCCGGCGGCCAGGTCCTCGTGGAGCTCGCGCCCCCTGCCGAGTGAGTGGTCCACACACCCTGTCCTGGTGCGTGTGCTCGCGCACGCTCGACCCCTAGAGTGTCGAGGCAACCATGTGGTCGCCCCGTGCGTCTGAGGGTTGTCGATCACTAGCCAGGGGGTTCCATGTCGTCGCCTCAGACGTCCCGTCGTCTCATCGGAGCGTTGGCCGCACTTGCGGTCGCCGTACCCGTCGGGCTGCCGCTCGCAAGCGCTGCCCAGCCGGGTGCTGCCCAGATGGGTGCTGCCCAGTCCGCCGCGTCGTCGGGGCGTGACACGCTCGGCAAGCAGGCCTCACAGCGCCCCGGTCGGGCCGTCGGGCACTGGCGCGTGACCAAGCTCGGCCCGGAGTCCTGGCGCATCTCCTGGCGCTCCCCGGAGCGGCTGCCCGTGACCTCAGACCGCCCGACGATCGCGCGGTCCGGCGCGTCGCTCGGCCCGTCGGTGGTCTCCCGCGACGGTCGCGTGGTCAGTGTGGACGTGCGGTCGGCCGTCGCGCCTCGCGCCGGTGACCTCGATGTGCTGCTGTCCGGCGACCGGCTCGACGTCACCGGCGACGACGTCCTCGGCGGGCACCGGGCCGGCAAGGCCTCCTCGCCGTCCGCGCGTACGACGACGCCACTGCCCGACGACCCGGCCACCCCGGGCCCCTATGCCGTCGAGACCAGCGACTATGAGCTCACGCCGGTCGCCGAGCCCGGGATGGACCAGCCGATCGAGATGGTCGGTCACGTGGTCGAGCCGGCCGCGTCCGAGGTGACCGGTCCGCGCCCGGTCGTGCTGTTCCTCCACGGCCGTCACAGCTATTGCTACAACCCCAAGAACGGTCGCGACGGCGGCAACTGGCCGTGCGTGGCGCCGTTCAAGGAGATCCCCAGCCACCTGGGCTATGACTACATCCAGCAGGTGCTGGCCTCCCAGGGCTACTTCACGGTCTCGATCCGGGTCAACGGCATCAACGCGCAGGACTGGGCGCTCGACGACGGTGGCGCCGATGCACGCGCCGACATCGTCGAGAAGCACCTCGACTACTGGGCGACGCAGGCCGTCGACCACCAGCTCGACCTCACCAAGGTCGTCCTCGTCGGCCACAGCCGAGGTGGCGAGGGCGTCGACCGTGCCTCACTCGAGATCCCGCTGTCCGCCGACTACACGATCGCGGGCCAGGTGCTGATCGCGCCGACGGACTTCGGGGGTCAGACCGCGGCCTACGTCCCGACGGTGACGCTGCTGCCCTACTGCGACGGCGACGTCTTCGATCTTCAGGGGCAGGGCTACACCGACGACTCTCGCGACCTCACGACCGATGACACGTCGCTCAAGAGCTCGGTCCTCGTGATGGGTGCCAACCACAACTTCTTCAACACCGAGTGGACCCCCGGGGTGGCCGAGGCGCCGGCGTGGGACGACTGGGGCGACGACGGTCCGGGTCTGTGCGGCACCGCGAACCCCGGGCGGCTCACGGACAGCGAGCAGCGCTCGGTCGGGCTGGCCTATGTCGCAGGAGCGGTCAACCTCTTCGTCCGGGACCAGGAGCAGTTCCTGCCGATGTTCGACGGCTCGGCGGTCAGCGTCGCCTCGACCGGCGACGCGGAGGTCTACTCCCACGCCCTCGGCGGTGGTCGCCAGGTGATCCGACCTGACGTCGACGCCGGTCTCGCGTTGAGCGACGGCGCGCAGACCCAGCTCTGCCTGGGCGCCTACACCTGGATGCCGACCGTGCCCCATCGCCTGTGTGGTCGCTACGGCGACGTGGCCGGCAACGTTCCACACTGGACCGAGCAGACCTCGTGGTTCACCAAGCGCAAGGCCTTCGAGATGTCGTGGGACGCGCCTGGCCAGCGGGGCGGGATCGTCTTCGACAAGCCGGTCGACATGTCCCACATCTCCCGGCTCGACCTGCGCACGATCGTCGACCCGACCGTGGGTGATGTCTCCTTCGAGGTACGTCTCGTCGATGACACAGGAGACACCGGCACGTTCGACCCGATGGGGGGTCGTGACCTGGCCGCGCTGCCGTCCGAAGGGTTCCTCGGCAAGCGGTGGGCCCAGAGCGTCGGTGTGATGCCGTTCGGCGTCGTCCAGCTCGACCTGTCCAGGATCGTCGAGATCGACATCATCGGAGACAGCCCGCAGGGCCGCATCTGGGTCCTCGACGTCGCGGCGGTGCCCAACCCCGACGGGCTGGCCGCCGTACCCGCCAAGCGGCTTCCGGTGCTGAGCCTCGGGACCGCCACCGTCAGCGAGGGGAACACCCGCAACGAGACGGCAGCCATCCCGTTCACGGTGAGCGGCACGGTCAGCTCGCGGGCGCACCTGGAGGTCGGGGTGCTGTCCTACGGCCCGACCGGGGAGCGCAGCGACC
>JAXLSN010000025.1:0-80578 GCA_046330595.1 Nocardioidaceae bacterium | reverse complement strand
CCCGACACACCACCTGCCTCGCTGACGGCTGTGACCGGCCCTACGCCTGGACCGAACTGCATCACCAAGACCCCTGGGCCAACGGCGGCCGCACCGACCTCGCCAAAGCCGAACCCCTCTGCGGGTTCCACCACCACCGCATCCACGACCCCGCCTACCACCACAAGAGACACCCCGACGGCACCATCACCTTCCACCGACGATGCTGACGGCGGGTTCAGTGACCGTAGGGCCGCTTCGTATAGACGAAGGTTGCGCACACCAAGTGATCCACGGCGCCCGACTCGTCCCGGACCACGTGGAGCTCCTCCCCGGCGTGATAGCCCGACGTGCCGATGATGCGGCCGTCTCGTGCCACGAACCGGTGCTTCTCGACCTCACGGCGAGACACCACGAGCTCATCGCCGTTCATGGCGAAGGTGAAGGGGGTGTTGCCCCAGTGCCAGACGCCGGGGACACCGAGCAGCACCTCGGGCACCGAGGCGGTGGGCAGCCAGGGTCGCGGGATGGTCGGCTCGTCCCGCTCAAGGAGGTCCATCAGCTCGATGGCGACATCATCGGGCGCCAGGCCGGTGGTGGCGTTGGAGAGCAGGACCGCGCCCATCCGGCGGCCTCGGTCGACCAGGCACCCGGCGAGGAAGCCGGGCATGGAGCCGGTGTGGCCGACCACGAGCCCCGAGCCCGCGGCATAGACCATGAACCCGAGCCCGTGGGCATAGGCGAGGTCGAACTCGCGGTCACCCGCCTGAGGGTGCGTCGCCAGCAGCAGGTCATCGAGCGCCAGTACCTCGGGGTGGCCCTCGATGAGGAAGCTCGCATAGGTCGCCAGATCGGTGATGGTCGACCACAGCTGCCCGGCGGGCGCCATCGCCCGGGTGTCGGTGGCCGGCTCGTCGGCGAGGGTGCCGTCATAGGGGTGGACGCTGTGGCCCTGGGCCGCCGGCGCCTCGGGCAGATAGGTGGTGCGGGTCATGCCGAGTGGAACGGTGATCCGCTGCCGCACCGCGTCCCACCACGACAGGCCGATGCTTCGAGCGGCGAGCTCACCGAGCAGGGCATAGGCGAGGTTGGAGTAGTGGAACTGCTGTCGGTCGGGGAAGACCGCAGGGACGTCGCGGTGGCGGGCGACGAGCTCCTCCCACGCGACTCCATCCGACCGCTCCCACCACTCACCGACCGACTCCGACGTCAGCCCCGACGCGTGAGCGAGCAGCGACCGGGCCGAGCGGTCGGCATAGGGCACGTCACCGAGCACGTCACCGACCGGGGCGTCGAGCGCGAGCGCGCCCCGCCGGACCTCCTGCAGGACCAGCACGGCGGTGAGCGTCTTGGTGATCGAGCCGATCCGGAACTGGGTGTCCAGGGGCGGACCCTCCAGATCGCCGGTCGACCCGCTCCACACGAGCTCGCCGTCGCGGACCAGGCCGGCCACCACAGCCGGCAGCCGGCCCTCGACCTGGGCCCGGGCCAACCGAGCGCGCAGGCGCCGGTCGGTGCTGCCGTTGACCGTGCTCACTCCGCGAAGGCCTCGGGCGACGGGCAGGTGCACACGAGGTTGCGGTCACCGTAGGCCTGGTCGATGCGGGCGACGGGGGGCCAGTACTTGTCGGGGTCGATTCCGGCCGGGAACACGCCTTCGGTGCGGGAGTAGGCGCGGTCCCAGTCACCGACCAGCGCTCGGGTGGTGTGGGGAGCGTGGTGCAGCGGGGAGTCCTCGGCGCTCCACTCACCAGCCGCGACGCGGTCGATCTCGCCGCGAATGGCGATCATCGCGTCGCAGAAGCGGTCCAGCTCGTCGAGACCCTCCGACTCGGTGGGCTCGACCATGAGGGTCCCCGCCACGGGGAACGACATCGTCGGGGCGTGGAAGCCATAGTCGATCAGGCGCTTGGCCACATCGTCCACGCTGACGCCGGTCTCCTTGGTGATGCCGCGCACGTCGAGGATGCACTCGTGGGCGACCAGGCCGGCCTCGCCGCGGTAGAGCACCGGGAAGGCGTCATCGAGCCGTGCGGCGACATAGTTGGCCGCGAGGACGGCGGCGGCCGTCGCCTTGGTGAGGCCTTCGGCTCCCATCATGCGCACATAGGCCCACGAAATCGGGAGCACGCCCGCGGACCCATAGGGGGCTGCCGCGACCGGCCCGATGCCCTCGCGCTTGGCGACCTCGGGGTGCATGGGGTGCGACGGCAGGTAGGGCGCGAGGTGCGCGCGCACCGCCACCGGCCCGACACCGGGACCACCACCGCCGTGCGGGATCGCGAAGGTCTTGTGGAGGTTGAGGTGGGAGACGTCGCCGCCGAACTCACCGGGCCGGGCATAGCCGAGCAGGGCGTTGAGGTTGGCGCCGTCGACATAGACCTGGCCGCCGTGGGCATGGACGATCTCGCACAGGGCCGTGATGCCCTCCTCATAGACGCCGTGCGTCGAGGGGTAGGTCACCATGATCGCGGCGAGCGTGTCGGCGTTGGCCTCGCACTTGGCCCGCAGGTCGTCGAGGTCGACCGAGCCGTCCTCGGCGGCGGCGACCACGACGACGCGCATGCCCGCCATCACGGCCGACGCGGCGTTGGTGCCGTGGGCCGAGCTCGGGATCAGGCAGACGTCGCGCTGGTCGTCACCGTTGGCGTGGTGGTAGGCGCGGATCGCGAGCAGTCCCGACAGCTCACCCTGGGAGCCGGCGTTGGGCTGGATCGAGACGGCGTCATAGCCGGTGACCTCGGCGAGCCAGGCCTCGAGGTCCGTGACGAGGCGGCGATAGCCGACGGCATCCTCGGCGGGGGCGAAGGGGTGGAGGTCGGCGAAGCCGGGCAGGCTGATCGGCTCCATCTCAGCGGTGGCGTTGAGCTTCATCGTGCAGGAGCCCAGCGGGATCATGCCGCGATCGAGGGCATAGTCGCGGGCCGACAGCGTGCGCAGGTAGCGCAGCATCTGGGTCTCGCTGTGGTGACTGTTGAACACCGCGTGGGTGAGGTAGGCCGTGGTCCGGGCCAGGCCCTCGGGGAGCGCAACGGTCTGGGCAGGGTCGACGACACCGTGGTCGGCGGCCACGCCGAAGGCCCGCAGGACGGCGGACACCGACACGCCCGTGGTGACCTCGGAGGTCGAGATGCCGACGTGGTCGGCGTCGACGAGCCGCAGGTGGAGGCCGAGCCCGCGGGCTGCGGCGACCACGTCGGCGGCGGCGCCGGGGGTGTGCACCGTCAGGGTGTCGAACCAGTGGTCGTTGACCACGGTGATGCCGGCGCCCTGCAGCGCCTCGGCGATGGTGGTGGCATAGCCGTGGACACGGGTCGCGATGCGTCGCAGGCCCTCGGGGCCGTGATAGACGGCGTACATCGAGGCCACGACCGCGAGCAACACCTGCGCCGTGCAGATGTTGGAGGTCGCCTTGTCCCGGCGGATGTGCTGCTCCCGCGTCTGCAGTGCGAGGCGGTAGGCAGGTCGGCCCTCGGCATCGACCGAGACCCCCACGAGCCGACCGGGCATGTGCCGCTCGAGGCCGGCGGAGACCGCCATGAAGCCCGCGTGGGGGCCGCCATAGAAGAGTGGGACCCCGAACCGCTGCGAGGAGCCCACGGCGATGTCGGCACCGAGCGCGCCAGGAGACTCGAGCAGGGTGAGTGCGAGCAGGTCGGTGGCGACCACAGCCAGCGCACCGCGCCCGTGGGCCGCCTCGATGACGGGCCGGGGGTCGAGGATCCGGCCCGAGGCGCCCGGGTAGTGGATCAGCACGCCGCTGAGCTCACCGTCGGGCAGTCCGTCGGCCAGGTCGGCCACCACGACGTCGATCGCCAGGGCGTGGGCACGCGTGCGGATGACGTCGATGGTCTGCGGCAGCGCGTCGGCATCGACCACGAACGGGCCGTTGGCCTTGCGGTTGGCGCGGCGTACGAGCGTCATGGCCTCGGCTGCCGCGGTGGCCTCGTCGAGCAGGGACGCGTTGGACGTCGGGAGGCCGGTCAGGTCGCCCACGACGGTCTGGAAGTTCAGCATCGCCTCGAGCCGGCCCTGCGAGATCTCTGGCTGGTAGGGCGTGTAAGCGGTGTACCAGCTGGGGTCCTCGAGCACGTTGCGCCGGATGACGCCCGGAGTGATCGTGCCGTGGTAGCCGAGGCCGATCATCGCCTCGGCCGGGCGGTTGCTCGCCGCCAGGGCCCGCAGCTCGCCAACCGCACCGGTCTCGCTCAGGGCGGCCGGCAGGTCGAGGGATTCCTTGGTGCGGATGGTCGCCGGGATGACGGCATCCATGAGCGCATCGAGGGAGTCGTAGCCCAGTCTCTCCAGCATCGTGGCGATGTCGGTCTCGGACAGACCGATGTGACGGTGGGCGAAGGGGGTGGCGGTCACGGGGGCTCCTCGCGGTGGACAGTTCCGATCCGCTCCCCCTCTGTCGGAGCGCCTCCAGAGTTGCCTTGCCCGCGCGGTCCTGGTGCCTGAGAGGTTCCGGGGAGGATTTGCCCCTTCGGCGCTTGGTCACGGTCAGGGGCGCCGGAAGGTGCCCGTGACAGTGCGAAGACTCTCCCGCGCGGGATCGTCAGCGCGACGAATCTACCACCGGGACCGGGACAAACCCGGCATCGCGGCGATCAGGAGATCTGCCGAGCGGCGCGTCGGCGCGCCAGCTCGTCGGCCGGGTCGGCCTCGGCGACCTCGTCCTCGGTGCGCTCGGAGGGCAGCTCGGCGAGCGTCCCCTCGATCTCTCGCCAGACTCCCCCGATGGCAATGCCGAAGACTCCCTGGCCGCCCTGGAGCAGGTCGATGACCTCGTCGTTGCTGGTGCACTCATAGACCGAGGCGCCATCGCTCATCAGGGTGACGCGGGTGAGGTCGTCGGTGCCGCGCTCGCGCAGGAACATCACCGCGGTGCGGATCTGCTGGAGCGAGATGCCGGCGTCGAGCAGGCGCTTGATCACCTTGAGGATCAGGATGTCGCGGAAGGAGTAGAGGCGCTGGGACCCCGAGCCCTTGGCGCCGCGGACACTCGGCTCGACCAGACCAGTGCGTGCCCAGTAGTCGAGCTGGCGATAGGTGATACCGGCGGCGTTGCAGGCGGTGGGGCCGCGGTAGCCGGTGTCACTGGGAAGCGGGGACACGTCGTCGGTGAAGAGCAGCCCCTGCTCCTCGGCACGCTCGGCGACCTCCGCGTCCACGTGGTCAGCACCGGGAACCTGTGCGTGCTGGTCGTTGTCATTCACGCCCGCATCGACCTTTCGTCGGGTACTCCGTTGCGCGTAACCCCCGGGGGAAGGATCGTGAGGTGCATCCGCGAGGCGGGCACAACCACAACGGTGGAGTTACAACGAAGACAGTTCAAGGTAGGCGTCGCTGCCGGGTCGGGTCAACGCGCCGCGTCGGCGTGTCGCAACCCTCAACCTCAACTTTAGGGTGAGAGTTCCTCACCCTGCGTCGAAGTCCTCGGGCGTGACCTGGTCGAGGAACTCGCGGAAGCGCTCCACCTCGTCCTCCTGCTCATCAGGCACGGTCAGCCCCGCCTCGGCGAGCACCTCTTCGGAGCAGGAGATCTTGGAGCCCGTCCGCAGCGCCAGCGCGATCGAGTCGGAGGGTCGGGCGCCCACCTCGACGCCGGAGGCGAAGACGAGGGTGGCATAGAAGACACCGTCCTTGACGTCGGTGATCCTCACCTCCGTCAGGGCATTGCCGGTGGCCTCGACGACGTCCTTGAGCAGGTCATGGGTCAGCGGTCGAGGCGGCACCACGCCCTGCTGGGCGAAGGCGATCGCGGTCGCCTCGACGGCGCCGATCCAGATGGGCAGATAGCGTTCGCCCTCGACCTCGCGCAGCAGCACGATGGGCTGTTGGGAACGCATCTCGACCCGGACGCCGATCACGTCGACTTCGCGCACCGCTCCACCCTACCCCGGGGTCCTCGCGCCCGCCGCCGCGCTCAGGAGTGGCGCAGACCGGCCTTGACGAGCGTCGCATGCAGGCGCACCGACAGCGCCGCAAGCTCACTGGTGGCCTCGTCGGCGCGTGCCTGGGCAGTGCCGTCATGGCCTCGACGGATGGGTGCCACCACCTGCTCGACGAGCCCGACCTCACGGTCGGCAGCGGTCTTGAACGCACGCAGGTGGCGCGGCTCGAGACCGAAGTCGGCCATCTCCTTGGCCGTGCGCGCAATCACCATCGCGTCGCTGTCGTAGTGGCCGGTGCCGGTGATGGTGTGGACCAGCCCGAACTTCTCGAGATCGGCGAGCAGCTCCTCGGAGATCTCGGTGATCTTGATGAGCTCGCGGCGGGAGACCCGGACGTCGCTGCGCCGCGAGAACGACTCGGCGCTCGGCATCCCGTCGGCGGCCAGCGCGACCGACGGGACCGTGGGGACGACCGGCTCGATCGGTGGTGGCTCGAGGCCACGGTCGATCGCATCGAGGTGCTCGCCGATGACGCGCAGCGGCAGGTAGTGGTCGCGCTGCATGCGCAGGATGTAGCGAAGCCGCTCGACGTCCTCGGCGGAGAACTTGCGATAGCCGGCCGGGGTGCGCTCGGGCTTGATCAGCCCCTTCTCCTCGAGGAAGCGGATCTTGGGGATCGTGACCCCCGGGTGCTCCGCGCGCAGCAGCTCGAGAACCTGCCCGATGTTGAGCCGCGCGCGGGGCGAGTGCGAAGCAGTGGCGGGCACCGGTCAGCCGTTCACGTGTCCGGAGTAGAAGACGAGGCGGTACTTGCCGATCTGGACCTCGTCGCCGTCCTTGAGCGAGACCTGGTCGATCCGGTCACGGTTGACGTAGGTGCCGTTGAGGCTGCCCACGTCGCGCACCGCGAAGTCGGTCCCGGTGCGGATGAACTCCGCGTGGCGCCGTGACACGGTGACGTCGTCGAGGAAGATCTCGCTCTCGGGGTGACGTCCGGCCGTGACCATGTCGAGGTCGAGCAAGAACCGGTTGCCAGCGCCGGGACCGCGCTGGACGACGAGCAAGGCGTGTCCGGCGGGCAGCGCGTCGACCGCCGCAGCGTCGATCGGGCTGAGCGCCCGGTCCGAGGAGGACTCGGCGGCCTTCTCCGCGGGTGCGCCGAAGGTGATCGTCGCCGTGGCGTCCACCGGGACGTCTGCGACCGCGGCGTCATCCGGCTGGACGATCGGCGTCCCGCACTGGGAGCAGAACCGGGCGTCGTCGGGGTTCTGCCGCCCGCAGTTGGTGCAGAAAGGCATCTGGGCTCACTCCTGTGGTGGTCAGGCTCCGAACCTACCAGCCGCACCCGTGGCCGGGGTGCGGCTCGACCCGAGGCTCAGCCGTCGAGCTGTCCCTCATAGGTCGCGGCGTCCATGAGGCCGTCGATGTCGCCCTCGTTGGCCGGTACGACCTCGAACAGCCAGCCGCCGCCGTAGGGGTCGTTGTTGACCAGCTCGGGGGTGGCGTCGAGCGCGTCGTTGCGGGCGACGACCTCGCCGCTGACCGGGGCATAGATGTCGCTGACCGACTTGGTCGACTCCAGCTCACCACAGGCGCTGCCGGCGGTCACGGTCTCGCCGACCTCGGGGAGCGAGACATAGACGATGTCGCCCAGGGCGTCCTGCGCGAAGTTGGTGATCCCGACCCGGACGGATCCGGCGGCCTCACCGGGGCTGCGGACCCACTCGTGCTCGGCGGTGTACTTGAGGTCTTCGGGGTACACGATGGCTCTCCTTCGCGGGTTCGGCACGCGTCGTTGCGTCGGAACAGGGCACGCCCAAGCGGCGTACGTCGGAAGGCTATCGCCACCCGAGCTCAGTCCGTCGCCGGGCGTACGCTCTCGATCCGGACGTCGTCGAGCTGGTCCACCTCGACCGTCGCGTCGTCGCCCTCGAACTGGGAGGTCGGCCCCGACGGGAAGCTCAGCGCCGACGCCAGCGTGGCCGGGTCGCCGATGACCTCGATGACATAGGGGGCGGTCACCTCGGTCCCGCTGATCAGGATGCCGTCGGTGCCTGCGGCGAAGGACGTCTGGGCGATCACCCGCACCTGGTCGTTGAACTCCATCGCCTCGGCGCCCGCTGCGCGCAGTTCCTGCATCGTGTCGAGCATCGTGTCGACGCTGATCGGGGTGTCCGGCGAGGGCGTGACGGTGATGCGCAGCCCCGGACCGTGGACCGGAATGGTCCCCGCGAGGACGGCGAGGGTGTCGGCGTCCTGCTGGGCCTGGGTGAGCGCCGCCTGGTGGCGCTTGGCGCTGGAGGTGAGATCGCGTTTCTGGCGCTCCAGCTGGGCGATCTCGGCCTGGGTCCGCTGCGTCGCATCGGTCATGGTGTTGAAGACGTCGATCAGGTCCTGCTCGCGATAGCCGGCATAGGTGTTGTCGACCTCGGTGGCGCGCAGCTGGGTGACGCCGGCGAAGCCCAGGAACGCCAGCAGCACGCCGACGGCGAGCTGTCCTCGGGTGGGGTGGAGGGTCGCGTGCACGAGCCGCTGCCGACCGACGGAACTGGGTCGGGACGACGGCTCGGTCGCGGGGACCGGTGGCTCCGGGGTCTGGTCGTCAGGCACGGAGCAGGTGCCTCCTGATCGCCGCCACGTTGGAGAAGATCCGGATCCCGAGCACCACGATGACACCGGTCGAGAGCTGGCCGCCCACCCCGAGCTTGTCGCCCAGGAACACGATCGCGGCCGCGATGACGACGTTGCTGAGGAACGAGACGACGAAGACCTTGTCGTCGAAGATCCCGTCGAGCAGGGCCCGCAGGCCACCGAGGACCGCGTCGAGGGCAGCCACCACCGCGATGGGCAGGTAGGGCTGGAACCAGATCGGGATGTCGGGCTGGACCAACAGGCCGAGCACCACACCCACGACCAGGCCGATGATCGCGATCACGGTGTCTCCTCCTTCGTGGCCGCTCCATTGTCCACGCTGGTGTCCGCGGTGGCATATCGCAGCGCCGGGAGCGAGGCACCCGGCAGCGCCAGGTCGTCCTGGTTGGAGATGTCGAAGCCGAACTTGAGGCCGCCCACCAGGGCCAGGAACCGCTGTCCGCGACTGCTGTCGGCCAGCCTCGCCTGCAGGGTCAGCGGGTCGCCGATCGCCTCCACGACGTAGGGCGGCGCCAGCGGACGACCGTTGACGTGGATCGCGACGTTGGCGTTGCGAATGGCGCTGAGCGTGGTGAGCCGCTGGTTGTTGATCGAGATGGCCTCCGCGCCCACGCCCCACAACGCGTCGACCAACAGGGCGAGGTCGCTGTCGCGAACGGTGGCCGCCTCGGTGCCGGGTGCGTCGTCCACGACGATCCGGACACCGGCACCCCGGATCGGGCCATAGCCGGTGCGTGCCTTGACCCCGTTGAGTCGTTGCGTCGCTTGCCCCTCCGCGTCGGCCGCGGCCCGATCCGCCGCCCTGGCCTCCGTGACGTCGGCCTGGAGGGCGGCGATGCGGTCCTGCTGCCGGGTCAGCAGCGCTCGCTTGTCGGTGATCTCCCGGATCAGCGAGGCTCGGCTGGTCTCATCGACCTGGGCGTTGCGCGAGGTCTGCGCGGCCGCCGTCGAGACCAGGACGCCGAACCCGAGCAGGACCGCCACCAGGGCGACCAGGCCACGGCGGCTCTGCGGCTGCTCCTCGCCCGTGGCGCGTCGCTCGGCGACGTAGGCGTAGTCCTGATCCAGCGACTGCCGCGTGACCAGGGTCAGGAGCGGCATCGTGACGTGCTCCGGGAGCGGCTGGTAGGACGAGTCAGGCATGCGGCTCAGGCGCTCGTCGATCGTCGTCGTGCAGCAGCTTGTAGACCTGGTAGGCATAGAGGATCCCCGCCCACCAATAGAGCGCGACGCCCCAGATGGCGAACGCCCAGCCGAAGACGCGGGCGAGCACCGCGACCGCACCGTGGCCGTCGCCGAGCAGGAGCAGGGGAAGGCGTAGAGCAGGTTGAACGTCGCTGCCTTGCCGAGGAAGTGGACGGGCAGGGCGCTATAGCCGCGCGTGCGCAGGAAGGGCACCAGCCCCACAGGAGGGCGTCGCGCAGCGGAAGGATCAGGGCGAACCACCACGGGATGACGCCCCGCAGCGCCAGCCCCACCACGACCGCAAGGATGTAGAGCCGGTCGGCGACGGGGTCGAGGATCTCCCCAGCGCCGATCGCTGGTCGAGCTTGCGCGCGAGGTAGCCGTCCAGGAAGTCCGTGACTCCCGACACCATGAGGACCGCCAGCGCCCAGCCGTCCGCCTGCGGGCCGAGGACCAGCCACAGGTAGAGCGGGACACCCGCGAGCCTGGCCATGCTCAACGTGTTCGGCACGGTCCAGACGCAGGTGGATCGAGGCGGCGCGTCGCGCACGGTCAACCTGCCAAGTCAGTCTGTCGGGGTGGGAACCTCACCTTATCCAGACCGGCACCCGATCCCGTGGTCTACCCGGTCGCGTCCTCGTGGTGGGCCGCGTCCTTGATCTGACCGACCAGCTCCTCGATGACGTCCTCCAGGGCGATCAGACCCAGGCAGTCGCCGCCCGCATCCACGACCGTGGCCATGTGGGCTCCCCGACGCTGGGCTCGGCCAGGGCCGAGCGCAGCGTGTCGTCGACCCCGACGACCGCGAAGGGGCGGATCCACACGTCGGCGATGGCCTCGTCGCGTCGGTCGTCGTACTCGAGCACGTCCTTGATGTGCAGGTAGCCCAGCAGGTCGTCGCCCTCACCGGTGACGGGGAACCGGCTGTAGCCCGTGGCCGCGCAGACGTCCTCGACCTCCGCCGCGGTGGCGCCGCGCTCGACGGTCGTGAGCGAGGCCACCGGCATCACCACCGAGGCGATGGTGCGCTCGGTGAAACCGAGCGCACCGGAGAGGCGGTCGTACTCGTGCTGGGCCAGCAGCCCCTCACCGCGGGACTCCTCGACGAGCGCCGAGACCTCCTCGCGGGTGTAGGTCGAGCGACCTCGTCCTGGAGCTCGACACCCATGGCCTTGAGGATGAGCCGCGCCAGCCCGTTGATCACCAGCACCAGCGGGCGCAGCACCGTCGCGATCGCCCAGATCGCCGGGCCCAGCACCAGCGCGGCCCGGTCGGGACCGGCCAGCGCGATGTTCTTGGGGACCATCTCCCCCATCACCACATGGAGATAGACCACGATCAGCAGCGCGATCACGAACGACGTGGGGTGGATGGCGCCCTCGGGCAGGTGGACCAGCTCGAAGACCGGCTCCAGCAGATGGGCCACGGCGGGCTCACCCACCGCGCCCAGCACCAGGCTGCACACGGTGATCCCGATCTGGTTGACCCCGATGACCAGGGAGATGTTCTCCATCGCCTTGAGGGTCTGGCGAGCCAGCCCCGATCCGGCGGCGGCGCGCGGCTCGATCTGGCTGCGACGGGCCGAGATCAGCGCGAACTCCGCACCCACGAAGAACGCGTTGCCGGCCAGCAGCAGCAGCGACAGCAGGATCGCCCAGATCCCGGTCATGCCTGCTCACCCGCCTCGATGCGCACCGAGAGCCGCAGGCGGTCGATGCGCAGGCCCTCCATGGCCTCGACCCGGAGCAAGGCGGTACGGCGCTCGGGCTCCTCGTCGTCGTCGTCCTCCTCGATCGCGTCGACCGGCAGCGAGACCTCGGCGACGTCGCCCACGACGGGGATCCGGCCGAGCTGCTGGAGCACCAGCCCGGCGATGGTGTCGTAGTCCTCGTGCTCGGGAGCAGCACCCCCGTCTGGTCCTCGACCTCGTCGGGTCGGAGCAACCCCGACAAGGTCCATGACCCGTCGCGGTGCTGGCGCGACTGGCCGCCGCGAGGGTCGTGCTCGTCGGCGATGTCGCCGACGATCTCCTCGACGACGTCCTCCATCGTCACGACGCCCGCCTGGCCGCCGTACTCGTCGAGGACGATGGCCATCTGGAAGCCGTCCTCGCGCAGCAGCGCCAGCAGGGTCGAGCCGCAGGGAGTCGGGCACCACGATGGGCTTGACCATGATGTGCTTGATGCGGGTGGTCGCACGCTCGGAGACCGGCAGCGCGACGGCGTGCTTGACGTGCACCGTGCCGACCACGCCGTCCTCGGCGTCGAGGACCGGGAAGCGGGAGTGCCCGGTCTCGCGCGCCATCTCGATGACCGCGCTCGCGCGGTCGGTCTCGTCGAGGGAGTGGGTGCGCACCCGTGGCGTCATGATCTCGCCGGCCGTCCGGGTGCCGAACTCGACGGAGCGCTCGAACAGCTCGGCGGTCTGGGCATCCAGGGTCCCGAGGTCGGCGGAGCGGGCGATCAGGCTGGCCAGCTCGGTGGAGCTGCGCGCCGAGCGCAGCTCCTCCTGCGGCTCGATGCCGAGCCGGCGTACGACGGCGTTGGCCGAGCCGTTGAGGAACCTGATGGGCCAGGCGCTCACCGCGGTGAAGGCCCGCTGGAACCCCTGGGTGGCCCGGGCCGTCTCCATCGGACGGGCGATCGCGAGGTTCTTGGGCACCAGCTCACCGAACAGGATCGTCACGATGCTGGACAGGAACAGCCCGAGACCCAGGGCCGTCGGATAGACCGCACCGGCGGGCAGGCCGGCCGCCTCCAGCGGGCCGTCCACGAGCGTGGCGATCGCTGGCTCGGCGAGGTAGCCGATCGCCAGGTTGGTGACGGTGATCCCGACCTGGGCGCCGGAGAGCTGGGTGGACAGCTGCTTGAGGGCGCTCTGCAAGCCCTTGGCCGTCGGGTCCCCGGCGTTGGCGTCACGCTCGACGGCGGACCGGTCCACCGTGACGAACGCGAACTCCGCGGCGACGAAGATGCCCGCGGCGGCGACGAGGAGCAGTGAGACGACGACCAGGATCGCGGCGGTCACCGAAGACCCCACCTGCGGCTCGGGCACATCGGATCGTGCGGGTCGTCAGAGCAACTGTCAGAGCCGTCCATGGGCTGGTGCGGGGTCCTTCGCTCGGGTGCCTGAGGCACCACCCTAGCGAGTCGGCGGCTGGCTCGGTCAGAAGTCGAGGCGGCGGACGCGCCGGTGGCCGATCGACACGCGCCAGACGAAGAACGCCGTCACCACGATCGCGATGATCAAGAAGATCGCCGCCCAGCCGGCTCCCCCGTCGGTGGGACTGGAGGTGTACTCGACGGTCCACGTCCCGTCGAGCTTCTGCACACAGGTCGGCAGCTGGCCGTCGCGGGGGACGTCGCAGGCCGCCGGCCGGTCCTCGCCGCCGACGGCGATCGCCGCTGCCGGAGAGATCCCGAGCAGCAGCACGAGGAGCCCGAGGACGGCGAGCGCGCGACGCATGCGGCCATGCTAAGCCCGGCCGACCGGCACCACCGTCCGCGGCTCCCGGGGCCGCGACGGGTCAGCCCGAGTCGCGGTTGGCCAGGAAGGCGGCCACCGGCGGGATGAGCCCCGCCACGACCGACATCGCAACGGCCAGGCCGGTGGACCAGAGCCGCACCCAGCCCCACGCCACCACCACGAGGGTCAGGCAGATCGCCATCAGGACGAGGTAGGTCCGCAGCCGTCGCCGCTGACGCTCGCTGAACGGGAGTGGCACCTCGGTCACGCGGTGCGCCGCATCGTGATGCCGGAACCCCGGCTCCCGCTCCCGCCCCTGCTCCCGCCCCCGCTCCCGCGCCACCCGACCACCGTACCCACCCGCCGAGTCGTCACATCCTGTGACGACTCGGCACACGAAACACCCCTCAAGACCGTCGAGTCGTCACAACGTGTGACGACTCGGCGGTATGGTCAGATGGGATAGACGGCGACCTCGGTGGCCTTGACGGCGAAGACGGCCCGGGTGCCGGGGGTGAGGTCGAGCTCGGCGAGCGCCCGGGGGGTCACGTCGGCGGCGAGGTCACCGGCGCGCAGCCGGACGTGGCTGCCGTGGGGCTCGATCTCGGTGACCGTCACGGGCAGCTCGTTGCGGGGCGAGCCGCCGGGGGCCGTGAGGAAGACCGAGACGGCTGTCGGCGGGAAGACCGCCACCACGGTCGAGCCCTCTGCCGGCATCTCGTCGGCCGCCTCGCCCACGATCCGTAGCCCCGACCCGGTCAGCACGCTGCCGTCACGCCAGGCGCCGCGGACCAGGTTGAGGCCGGCGATCCGGGCGGTGAAGCCGCTGCGGGGCCGGGCGAGCACCTCGGCCGAGGGACCGTCCTCCACGATCCGGCCCCCGTCGAGCACGATCACCCGGTCGGCGAGCAGCAGCGCGTCGAGCACGTCGTGGGTGACGACCACCGCCGTACGCCGGTCGAGCACCCGGCGCAGGGTCTGGCGCAGGCCCGGGGTGACGGCGACATCGAGCGCCGCCATCGGCTCGTCGAGCAGCAGCAGGCGTGGCTCGGCGGCCAGCGCACGAGCCACCGCGGCGCGCTGCGCCTGGCCGCCCGACAGCTGGCCGGGTCGCCGCGCCGCGAGGTCGCCGAGGCCGACCTCCTCGATCCAGCGGTCGGCGGCCGCCCGCGCCGTACGACGGGACTCACCGCGGCTGCGCGGGCCGAAGGCCACGTTGTCGCGGACGCTGAGGTGTGGGAAGAGCGCCGGGTCCTGCGCGAGCAGCGCGACCTGGCGGTCGTGGGGCGGCACGTGCACGGGCCGGGTGGTCTCCCCCGCCGAGGTGAGCACCCGCTCGTCCAACACGACGCGCGCGCGGTCGGCGGCCACGAGGCCGGCGGCCACCTGCAGGACGGTGGACTTGCCGGCCCCGTTGGGTCCCAGCAGTGCCACGGTCTCCCCGTCGGCCACCGAGAAGGACACGTCGAGGCCACGGTCGGCGACGACGGCCATCAGGTCGAGGGTCACCGCAGGCTCCTCCCCTGTCGCGTCACGCCGATGACCACGACGGCCACGACGACGAGCATGAGCGAGAGCGCCACCGCGCCCGGGGCGTCGGTCTCACGGCGCAGATAGATCTCGAGCGGCAGCGTCCGGGTGCGGCCCTGGAGACTGCCGGCGAAGGTGATGGTGGCCCCGAACTCCCCGAGCGCCCGGGCGAACGCGAGCACCGCCCCCGACACTAGCCCGGGGAGCACCAGCGGCAGCGTCACGCGCCGGAAGACGGTGCCGGGGCGGGCCCCCAGCGACGCGGCGACGACCTCATAACGCTGCCCCGACGATCGGAGGGCACCCTCCAGGCTGAGCACGAGGAAGGGCATCGCCACGAACGTCTGGGCCATCACGACCGCGGCCGTCGAGAAGGCGACCTGCACCCCGAGCAGGTCGAGCGTGTGCCCCAGCAGCCCGCGCCGCCCGAACGTGTAGAGCAGCGCGATGCCACCGACGACCGGCGGGAGCACCAGTGGCAACAAGACCAGCGATCGCAGCACGCCCTGGCCGCGGAAGGACGTCCGGGCCAGCACCACGGCCATGGGAACCCCGAGGACGACGCACAGCAGCGTGCTGGCGGCCGACGTCTGCAGGCTCAGCACCAAAGCGGCGCGCGAGCCCTCCGAGGTGATCAGCTCGCCGAACCGCGACCAGGGCGTCCGGGCCAGCACCCCCACCAGCGGCAGCAGGATGAACGCCGCCCCGACGGCCGCGGGCACGAAGATCCAGCGCGGGACGCCGACGCGGTCGCGGGGGTCGCTCATGACACGTCAGTGTGCCCGGCCGGCGGCCTGACCGGGTCGTGGCGCAGCGTCACGGCGCGGCGGCGAATCCCGCCGCCCTCAGGACGTCCTGGCCGGCGGCGGAGAGGACGAGGTCGACGAACTCCTGGGCGAGGTCGGCGTGCGCGGAGTCCTTGACCGTGGCGATGGGATAGAGGTTCACCGCCTGGCCGGCCTCCGGGAAGGTGATGCCCTCGACGGCGTCGCCGGCGGCCTGGACATCGGTGACGTAGACGATCCCGGCGTCGGCCTCGCCCGACTCGACCTTGGCGAGCACGTCGGCGACGCTCTGCTCCTCCGAGACCGGGGACAGCGTCAGCCCCGCTGCGTCGGCGACCTTGGCTGTGGCCGCCCCACACGGGACCTCGGGGGCACAGACGACCAGGTTGAGGCCGTCCTCGGTCAGGTCCTGAAGGGTGGCCACGCCTGCCGGGTTGCCGGGAGGTACGGCGATCTCGAGCGTGTTGGACGCGAAGATCGCCGGCTCGGCGCCCTGGAGACCGTCACTGGTGAGCTTGTCCATGGTGGCCTCGTCGGCGGAGGCGAACACGTCGGCAGGGGCACCCTGCTGGATCTGGGCGACCAGGTCGGAGGAGCCCGCGAAGTTGAAGTCGACCGCGACGCCCGGGTGGCTGGCCTCGAAGTCGGCGCCGAGGTCGGTGAAGGTGCCGGTCAGGGAGGACGCGGCGAAGACCGTGATCGTCGTGTCATCGCCGCTCCCAGAGGATCCCGGGGGGCTGGAGCCGCAGGAGGCGAGGGCGGCGCTCAGCGCGGTCGCAGTCAGGAGGGTGGCGAGGCGGTTCATGAGTCTCCCTTGAGGGTCTCCACGATCACGGTCGTGGACTTGATGACGGCGACGGCGCCGGAGCCGAGCTCGATGCCGAGGTCACGCACGGCCTCGCTGCTCATCAGGGAGACCACCCGGAACGGGCCGCACTGCATCTCGACCTGGGCCATCACCTCGTCGGTCTTGATGTCGGTCACCAGCCCGACGAACCGGTTGCGTGCGGAGCTCACCACGCCGCCGGGCACCTCGGGCACCGTTGCGTGGTCGCGCGCGACCATGGCGACCTCGAAGCCGTCGACCACCTTGCGTCCCGACTCGTCGGTCGAGGAGCCCAACAGGCCGCGGTCGACCCAGCGCCGGACGGTGTCGTCACTGACGCCGAGATAGCCCGCTGCATCTTTGATCCGCATCGTCGGCATGACCAGGCAGTCTAGACCCGCAGATGCGGAGAATTCGAGCCCCTCTATCCGCATCGGCGTCCCAGGATCTAGCCTGGGGCCATGAGCAGGTCCGATGAGTCCGTCCGCCGCGGCAGCATGCGGCTGTCCACCCGCAACCAGCTCGTCGGCCACGTCCACAGCATCGTCACCGGAGATGCCATGGCGGTGGTGAAGGTCGCGCTCGACGGTGGGCAGACCATCACCTCGACGATCACCCGCGAGGCCGCCGAGGACCTCGAGCTCGCCGAGGGCAGCCCCGTCGTCGTCCTCATCAAGTCCACCGAGGTGGCCCTCGCCGTCGAGGAGTGACCCGCCGGGGCGCCGCCGATGCGCTAGCGTTGCCATCGATGGCGGTGGGGCTCGCCGACAACCGCGGCATCACGCCGCCAACAGTCCCTACCTCAACCGGTAGGAGACCCATGTCCGTTCTGCAGACCCTGCGCGAGCGCGGCGACGTCCTCGTCGCGATCGCCGTGGGGGGTGCCCTGGGATCCGCCGCCCGCTGGGGCGTGGCCCAGGCGTTCCCCCACTCCACCACCGGGTTCCCCTGGGGGACCTGGATCGCCAATGTCAGCGGCGCCCTCCTCATCGGGGTCCTCATGGCCGTCGTGACCGCCCTGGCCCCGCGCCGCTACCTGCGCCCCTTCCTCGGCGTCGGCGTTCTCGGCGGCTTCACCACCTTCTCCACCTATGCGCTCGACGCCCGCGTCCTCGCCGATGCCGGCGCCTTCCCGCTCGCAGTCGCCTACCTGGCCACGACGCTCGTGGTCGGTCTGGCCGCCGTCTACGCAGGCCTGGTCCTCGGCCGTACGGCGATCCGCGCACGGCTGCGGCTTGCCCACCGGCGGGCCGACCGCCACCCCGAACCCGGCAGTGACCTCGACGGCGACAGGAGCTCACGATGACCCTTTTCGGACCGGCTCTCCGACTGATGGTGCTGATCAAGGAGAGCGACCAGTGGCACCACCGACCGCTCTACACCGAGATCGTCCACCGGGCCCACGCGGCCGGTCTCGCCGGCGCCAGCGTCTTCCACGGGATCGAGGGGTTCGGCAAGTCCGAGCGCATCCATACCTCCCGGATCCTGTCGCTGGCCGACGACCTCCCGTGCGCGGTGGTCATCGTGGACCGCGAGGACAAGGTGCGCGACTTCCTGCCCGTGCTCGACGAGCTGGTCACCGAGGGCCTGGTGACGGTCGAGGAGGTCGAGGTGGTCCGCTATGTCAGTCGTGCCGACCGGGGTGAGCCGCTGTCGTGACGCTGCTCCTCGTGATCCTCGGCGGGGCGGTCGGCGCTCCGCTGCGCTACCTGACCGACCAGGCCGTCAACGCGCGCCACGCCTCGGTCTTCCCGTTCGGCACCCTGGCCGTCAACGCCACCGGGTCGCTGGTGCTGGGGTTCGTCGCCGGGCTCGCGTCCGTGCACGCCGTCCCCGCGTGGGTGCTTGCCCTGCTGGGAACCGGCTTCTGTGGTGCGCTGACGACGTTCTCGACCTTCGGCTATGAGACCGTCCGCCTGGTCGAGGACGGCTCGTTCGTCGAGGCCGCACTCAACGTGGTCGTCAGCCTGGGGGTCGGGCTCGTCGCCGTGCTGGCGGGCTGGGGCCTGGCCATCGGTCTCGGCTGAGGCCGGCCGCCGCACCTCAGAAGATCGACGCCTCGCGGGCCTCCCTGGCCCGGACGATCTCGACGGGCGGGAAGAGCTCCTCGGGGACCGCGTAGTAGTCGCGGGTGCCCTCGGGTGAGAACACCACCCAGTCGCCGACGGGCTTGATCGGGTCGAGCGAGATCAGGCGGAACTCGCGGATCTGCGTCGGCGTACGCAGCGTCACGCTGCGGTCGGTGAACTCGGTGATGAGCTCACCGCCCACGGGCAACTGGAGGGTCAGCTTGCGCACCAACCCGCGCATCATGAGCGGTCGCAGCGCGACCAGCGCCAGCGCGAGCGCGATCGCCGGCGGCCACCCGGCGGCGTACCAGGCGATCACGGGCGTCAGCACGAGCGTGACGCGCGCCAGCCGCAGCTCCGGGCTCATCACCTGGACCCTGATCAGGGCGCGCGCCATCTCCCGGGGGGTCGCCTCGTCGATCACGTGGACGTGGAACCGTTGTGGTCCCTCCCCGTAGTCGAACTGGGCGCTGGCCATGACACTCCCGAAATCATCACTGGCGAACTCATCACTGGCGAGACTCGTCGCTGCCGATGCCTTCAGGCTAACCAGCCAGCGCCCATCGCGGCGCCGATCAGAGGAAGCCGCCCTCCTTGAGGACGTCCTCCAGCGTCGGCGACCCGATCTCCTGCAGGTCGTAGCGCGCCCGTGTCGCCGGGATCTTGAGGTCGACGACGCGCCGCAGGTCCAAGGGCGTGCCGATGACGACGGCGTCGGCGCCCGAGGTGTTGATGGTGAGCTCGAGGTCGGCGAGCTGCCGCTTGGAGTAGCCCATGGCCGGCAGCAGCACCCCGATGTCGGGATACTTCTCGAACGTCGCCTTGATCTCGCCGACCGCGCAGTGCCGTGGATCGACCAGCTCGCGCGCGCCGAGCTGGCGGGCCGCGACCGTGCCGGCGCCGTACTTCATCTCGCCGTGGGTGAGGGTCGGGCCGTCCTCGACCACCAACACGCGCTTGCCACGCACCAGGTACGGGTCGTCGACGGTGACCGGGGAGGCGCCCATGATGATGGTCGCGTCGGGGTTGACCGACCGGACGGCGTCCAGCTCCGCCTCGATGCCGGCCCGGTCGGCGGTGTCGATCTTGTTGAGTACGACGACGTCGGCCAGGCGCAGGTTGACCTCGCCCGGGTAGTAGCGCAGCCCGTTGCCAGCGCGGTGCGGGTCGGCGACGGTGACATAGAGGTCGGGCTTGTAGAAGCTGAAGTCGTTGTTGCCGCCGTCCCACAAGATGACGTCGGCCTCCTGCTCGGCCTGCTCGAGGATGGCGCCATAGTCCACCCCGGCATAGATCACGTTGCCGGCAGCGACGTGGGGCTCGTACTCCTCGCGCTCCTCGATCGTGCACTGATAGCGGTCGAGGTCCTCATAGGTGGCATAGCGCTGGACGGCCTGGGCCGCGAGGTCGCCGTAGGGCATCGGGTGCCGGATGCTGACCACACGCTTACCGGCCGCGCGCAGCATCGTCTGGATCTTGCGACTCGTCTGGCTCTTCCCCGAGCCGGTCCGCACGGCGCACACGGCGATGACCGGCTTGGAGCTGCGGATCATCGTCTTGTCGGGGCCGAGCAGCCGGAAGTCAGCGCCGAGGGCGTTGGCCTGGGCGCTGCGGTGCATGACGTACTCATAGGGCACGTCGGAATAGGCGAAGACGACCTCCTGCACGCCGTGCTCGCGACACAGGTCGGCGAGCTCCGACTCGTCCCGGATCGGGATGCCGTCGGGATAGAGCGGTCCGGCCAGCTCGGGTGGGTAGCGGCGGTCGTTGATGTAAGGGATCTGGGTGGCGGTGAACGCAACGACCTCGTGGGTGGGGTCGTCGCGGAACACGACGTTGAAGTTGTGGAAGTCGCGTCCCGCTGCACCCATGATCAGGACCTTGATGCGATCAGTCATGGCGTGCTCCTGTCGGAAACGGAGCGCCGGGATCCCCGATGCCCCACTTCGGACACTAGCCCTCGCAGGCCCGCCCGGACGCCCGGGCGAAGGTGCGTTTGGTCACCCTTTCAACGACCAGTGGCCGGTCGCGTCGTACGCCGTCAGACGGCCTTCTCACGGCGGTCCATCAGCCGCCACAGCATCGGGGTGAAGATCAGCTGCATCGCCAGGTCCATCTTGCCGCCAGGGGTGACGATCGTGTTGGGCCGCGACATGAACGAGTCGTGCAGCATCGACAGCAGGTAGGGGAAGTCGATGCCCCGTGGGTTGGCGAACCGGATGACCAGCATCGACTCGTCGGCGGTCGGGATGGTGCGCGCGATGAAGGGGTTGGAGGTGTCGACCACCGGGACCCGCTGGAAGTTGACGTGGGTCTTGGAGAACTGCGGGGTGATGTAGTTCACGTAGTCGGGCATCCGACGCAGGATGGTGTCCATCACCGCCTCGGTGGAGTAGCCGCGCTGGATCTTGTCGCGGCTGACCTTCTGGATCCACTCGAGGTTGATGACCGGGACGACGCCGATCGCAAGGTCCACGTGGCGAGCGATGTCGACCTTGTCGGTGACCACGGCGCCGTGGAGGCCCTCATAGAACAGCACGTCGGTGTCCGGCTCGATGTCCTCCCAGGCCGTGAACGTGCCCGGCTCCTGGTGATAGGGCGCGGCCTCCTCGTCGTCGTGGAGGTAGCGCCGCACCTTGCCACTGCCGCTCTCGCCGTACTCCCGGAAGAGCTCCTCGAGCTCTTCGAGCAGGTTGGCCTCGGCGCCGAAGTGACTCAGCGCCTGGTCGCCGCGGTCGACGGCGGCGGCCATCGCCGCCTTCATCTCCTGCCGGTCCCAGCGGTGGAAGCTGTCGCCCTCCACATAGGCGGCGTGGACGTGCTCGCGGCGGAAGATCTGCTCGAAGGTACGGCGCACCGAGGTGGTCCCGGCGCCCGAGGACCCGGTGATGGCGATGACGGGGTGCCGTTGGGACATGGCGGTCTCCGATCGTGCTGGTGGAGGTTGACGGGTCAGAAGTTTGTGCGGAACAGGCCGCGGTTGGCATACAGCGGCAGGTCGAGGTCGTCGTCGGAGTAGTCCTCGCGGTGGTAGCGCTCGATCAGCTCCACCTCGTCCCTGGCGCCGAACACGAAGCCGATCCGCTGGTGGATGTCGGTCGGCTGCTCCGCCAGGCACGGCCCCCGGCCGGTGCTGGCCCGGCCACCGGCCTGTTCGATCAGGAACCCGATCGGGTTGACCTCATAGAGCAGCCGCAGCTTGCCCGGCTTGCTCGGGTCCTTGGAGTCCTTGGGATAGAGGAACACGCCACCGCGGGTCAGGATCCGGTGCGCCTCGGCCACCAAGGACGCGACCCAGCGCATGTTGAAGTCCTTGCCGCGAGGCCCCGTCTGCCCGGCGAGGCACTCATCGACATAGCGTCGGACGGCCGGCTCCCAGAACCTCCGGTTGGAGTGGTTGATGGCGAACTCACGCGCCGACGGCGGGATGGTCATGTGCTCCGCAGTGAGGAAGAACTCCCCCACCGTCGGGTCGAGGGTGAACGCGTGCACGCCACGACCGACGGTGAGCACCAGCGTCGTCGACGGCCCATACATCGCATAGCCCGCCGCGCACTGTTGACTGCCGGGCTGCAGGAAGTCCTCCGGAGCAGGGTCCTCCCCCGGATTCGGCGAGCGCACGATGGAGAACACACTGCCGACGGCCACGTTGACGTCGATGTTGGACGACCCGTCCAGCGGGTCGAACATCAGCAGATAGCGGCCGCGCGGGAACTCGCGCGGCAGGAGATAGGGCTCGTCGATCTCCTCCGACACCATGCCGGCGGTGTGGCCGCCCCACTCGGTGGCGCGCAGGAAGGCGTTGTTGGCCAGCACGTCGAGCTTCTGCTGGTCCTCGCCCTGGACGTTGGTCGCCCCGGCCGCGCCGTGGTTGCCCGCCAGCGGCCCCAGCGCGACCTGGTGAGCGATGACCTTGCAGGCCAGCGCCACGTCGAGGATCAGCGCGTTGAAGTCGCCGCTGGCCTCGGGGTGGCGGCGGCGCTCCTCGATGAGGAACTGGGTCAGGGTGGTCCGGCTGGTCAGCATCAGTCGCTCCCCGCCGTACGCCGGGCCAGCGCGGCGCTGACATCGGCCGCGACGGCGTCCGGGGTGAGCCGGAAGTGGCGCAGCACGTCCGACGCGGGCCCGGAGGCGCCGAACTCGTCGATCCCGAGCCGGACCCCTCCGTCGGTCAGCCCGGCCCAGCCCGAGGTCACGCCGGCCTCGACCGACACCCGGAGGGCGTCGCCTGCCGGGGGGCGCGTCGCGGCGTAGCGCTCCCGCCACGGGACGGACACCACCCGGGCGTGGACGCCGTCGTCGGCGAGCAGGCGGGCCGCCCCGAGGGCCACCTCCACCTCCGAGCCGCTGGCGAGCAGCTCCACCTGAGGATCCGTGGCCTCCTGGACGACGCGGGCCCCCCGCTCGGCGATGAAGTCGGCCGACAGGTCGGCGCCGGGCAGGGACGGGACGGTCTGACGCGTCAGCACGAGCACGGTCGGCCCGGTCGTGTTGGCCAGCGCGGTGCGCCACGCGGCGACGGTCTCGACGTCGTCCGCCGGCCGGAGCACGGTCACGTTGGGGATCAGCCGCAGCGACTCGACGTGCTCGATCGGCTGGTGCGTCGGCCCGTCCTCACCGACCGCGACCGAGTCGTGGGTCAGCAGGTAGATGACCGGCTGACCCATCAGGGCCGACAGTCGCAGCGCCGGCCTCAGGTAGTCGCTGAAGACGAGGAACGTGCTGCCGTAGGGCCGGAACCCACCGTGGAGGGCCAGCCCGTTGAGGACGGTCGCCATGCCGAACTCGCGGATTCCGAAGTGAATCACCGACCCCGCATAGTCGTTGCGGGTGACCACGGGCTGGCCGGTCGCGGTGCCGGTCGACCCGGCCAGGTCGGCCGAGCCCCCGACCAGCTCGGGGGCGATCGCGGCGAGCGCGGTCAGCGTCGCCTGCGAGGACTGTCGCGTCGCCCGGTTGTGGCCGCTGCCGACCGAGGCGAGTGCCTCGTCGAGCCCGACGGGGAGGCCTCGTTGCTGGCGGCGGTCCCACTCCGCCGCACGCGTCGGCGCCGCGGCCGCGAAGCGGTCAAAGGCCGCGCGCCACTGCTGATGGGCGTGAGCCCCCTGGTCACCGACCTCGGCACAGCGGACCGCCACCGCGTCGGGGACCGTGAACGGCGGGTGGTTCCAGCCGACGGCGGCCTTGGCGGCGGCCAGCACCTCCTCCCCCAGCGGTGACCCGTGCGCCTTGGACGTGCCCTCGATGCCGGGCGCGCCGTGGCCGATCACGGTCCGGACCCCGATGAGGCTGGGCCGCGGATCCGCCTTGGCTGCCGTGATGGCGGCGTCGATGGCGGCCAGGTCGGTGCCGTCCTCGACGTGCAGGACGTGCCAGCCCTGGGCGGCGAACCGGGCCAACTGGTCGTCGCTCGAGGCCTGGTCGACGCTGCCGTCGATGGTGATGTCGTTGTCGTCCCAGAGCACGATGAGTCGGCCCAGCCCCAGGTGACCGGCCAGCGAGATGGCCTCGTGGCTGATCCCCTCCATGAGGCACCCGTCGCCGGCCAGGGCATAGGTGTAGTGGTCGGTGATCTCCGGGAACCGGGCGGCCTGCATGCGTTCGGCGAGCGCCAGGCCGACGGCCATCGCCAGTCCCTGGCCGAGCGGGCCGGTCGTCGTCTCGACCCCGTCGGTGTGCCCGAACTCGGGGTGCCCGGGGGTCTGCGACCCCAGCTGCCGGAATCGCTCCAGCTCACTCATCGGGAGGTCATAGCCGAAGATGTGAAGCAGCCCGTAGAGCAGGGCCGAACCGTGACCGGCGCTGAGCACGAACCGGTCCCGGTCGCTCCAGCGGGAGTCGGCCGGATGGTGCTTCAGGTGGCGACTCCACAGCACCCAGGCCATCGGGGCAGCACCCATCGGCATGCCGGGGTGACCGGAGTTGGCGCGCTGCACCATGTCGGCGGCCAGGAATCGCAAGGTGTCCACTGCCAGGGCGTCGGTGGAGTCCGGCGCCCAGCCGACGGTCATCACCGTGTCGGAGCTGGTGGCCATCTCAGGCCACCTCTCCGTGCCGCTGCTGGTGGGCCTGGGCAGCGAGGTCACGCAGCCGCCGCACCGCCGCGGCCTTGCCGTCCGGCTGACCGAACAGCCAGCTCCCGGAGATGAACACGTCGGCGCCCGCACCGGCGGCCCCGGCGATGGTCCGGTCGGTGATCCCGCCGTCGACCTCGAGCTCGATCGGGAGGCCGCTGGTGTCGATCATCGCGCGCAGCTCGGCCACCTTGGCCTCGACAGCGGGGATGTAGGCCTGGCCGCCGAACCCCGGATTGACGGTCATGGCCAGCACCAGGTCGGTCTCGTCCAGCACGTGGGCGACCGCGCTCGCGGGGGTGGCCGGGTTGAGCGCGACCCCCGACCTGGCCCCCAGCTCGCGGATCCGCGCGAGGGTCCGGTGGAGGTGCGTGGTCGCCTCGGCGTGGACGATGACCAGGTCGCAGCCGGCGTCGACGTACTTGGCCAGCAGCTCGTCGGGGTTCACCACCATCAGGTGCGCCTCGAACCCGACGCTGCTGTGCCGCCGCGAGGCGGCGATCACGTCGGGACCCATCGTCAGGTTGGGCACGAAGACACCGTCCATGACGTCCCACTGGATACGGTCGACGCCGGCTTCGCAGAGCGTGGCGACCTCCTCACCCAGGCGGGAGAAGTCCGCGGGAAGCACGGACGGGACGATCAGGGGTGGGTGGGGCATGACTGCGCCTCTCGCTCGGGCCCCTCGGTCGGGTGGCACCTGACCTCAGCACACCGCAGCCGACCCGAGCCTCGTCTCCCCCACGGGGGTGGTCCGGGGGGTGACCTTGGTGTGACACCCGGGGTGGGACGGGTCGGACGGGGCTACCCTGTGCCCCGTGCCGGGAACGAAGAAGCCCCTCCGCCTGGTCCTCGTCGACGACCACGAGATGGTGCTGCATGGGCTCACGGCGATGCTCTCCCACTTCGAGGAAGTTGAGATCGTCGGCACCTCGACCACGCCGGCGGGCGCGCGACGCGTGGTCGCCGAGCACCAGCCCGACATCGTGCTGAGTGACGTGCGCATCGGCCGCGACAGCGGCCTCGACTTCGTCTCCGAGCTGGGTCGCACCCATCCCGAGGTCAAGGCGGTGATGCTCAGCGTCTATGACGACGAGCACTACCTGTTCCAGGCCCTCCGTGCCGGGGCGAAGGGCTACATCCTCAAACGGATCGACGCCCACGAGCTGGTCAACCATCTGCGGCGCGTCGCCGAGGGCGACACCGTCATCGACCCGGCCCTCGCCGGGCGCGTCGCCATGTCCGCGGCCAAGATCTCCTCGGGCGAGTTCTGGCCTGGCGCCAACCTCGGGCTGACCCAACGTGAGTCAGAGGTCCTCGACCTCGTCGTCTCCGGCCACTCCAACAAGGGCATCGCGGCCAAGCTCGTCATCAGCGACGACACGGTCAAGACCCACATCCGCAGCCTCTATCGCAAGCTCGACGTCCAGGACCGCGGCGGCGCCATCGCCGTGGCGCTGCGCGAGGGCATCTTCAAGTGACGACGTCGCTGTTCGGGATGCTGAGCGCCCCCAGCCGCCTCGACCTGGCGGCGGTCGCCAAGGCGTTCGCCCGCGAGTCGGACTCGTTCGGCTCGGTGCTGCTGACCTCCGACGGCAAGGAGCTGGTCGTCGGCGCCGCCTTCCCGAGCGACCCGGATGCCGAGGCCCTGCTGCACATCCCCGTCGGGCAGGGCGTGAGCGGGCAGGTCGCCCGCAACGGTCACGCCATCCGGCTGGCCGCCGACGCCCCCCGCACCCCTGCCTATCGCGAGCTGCTCGGCATCCACGACGCCGGTGAGGTCGCGCGGATGTGCCTGCCGGCCCGGGGCGTCGACGGGCAGATCCTCGGTGTGGTCTCGCTGCACCGCTCCACCGACCGCCCCTACCTCGACGAGGACGTCACCCGGTTCCAGCCCTACGCCGACCTCCTGGGCATCAGGCTCCAAGCGCGGGGGCTCCTCAACGCCGTCGATGAGCACCGCCACGACCGTGACCGGCTCATCGCGGCCGCGATCTCGGCCCAGGAGACCGAACGACGCCTCATCGCCTTCGACCTCCACGACGGTGTGACGACCGCCCTCGCCTCCATGTCGTTCCACCTCAACGCCGCCGAGCTCTCCCTCCGCGACACCGAGGAGCGCGGCGCCGACAACCACGCCGAGTCCGCCGTGGCCCTGGGCCAGGCCCGCGCCCAGATCCAGACCGCCCGCACGCTCGGCGACCTCGCCTACACCCAGACCCGCGCTGCCATCACCGGCCTGCACAGCCTCGTCCTCGACGACCTGGGGCTGGTGGCGGCGCTGGAGTCCCTGGCCGAGACCGCCCCGGGCGTCGCGGTCCGCGTCGTGTGTGATGCCGCGGAGGAGTTCACCGAGATCCCGGACCACGAGGCCGCCGCGCTCTTCCGGATCGCCCAGGAGACCATGAGCAACGCCGCGCGACATGCGCGCGCGAGCAGCATCGAGCTGTCGCTGCGACGCGAGGACGACGTGGTGGTGCTGCGCACCAGCGACGACGGCATCGGCTTCGACGCGCGGGCCGTCGTACGCCGCGACGGGGAGGGCAGCCACTACGGGCTGTCCTCCCTCGCCGAGCGCTGCGCCCTCGTCGGCGCGTCGCTGCGGATCGACTCGGTCCCCGGACACGGGACCACCGTCATCGTGGAGCTGCCGGTGGCGCCGGTCCCTGAGCGAGCCGACTGACGCAGCTCGACCAACCAGGCGTGCCCGTCCGGGCTTAGCTGAGCAGCACGTCGCGCCACCCCGGGTAGAGCTTGTCGGCGTCCTGGGGGAACGACGCGAACGCCCGGGCGAACTCGCGGTGGGTGCTGGCCCACGCGACCGGGTCGGCGCCGGCCACCCAGCCCTCGTAGGCCTGGCGGAGCGACCGCGCCCCCGCTGCCGCGCCGTCGAGGTGCCCGTAGGCCCCGCCGCCGGCCGTGTTGATCAGGTTGCCGTGACCCAGGTTGTCGAAGAAGCCGGGGAGCCGCACGGCGTTCATGCCGCCAGAGATGATCGGTGTCGTGGCCTTCATGCCGTACCAGCGTTGGTAGTAGACCGGCCCCTGTGCCTCGTCGCGCTCGATCATGTAGGCGATGGCCTTGTCGTCGCCCTCGCCCTCCATCTTCCCGTAGCCCATGGTGCCGACGTGGATCCCGGACGCACCTTGGAGCCGCGACATCTTGGCCAGCACGAACGCGGTGTAGCCCCGCTTGGCGCTCGGCGAGGTCACGGCGCCGTGGCCGGCGCGGTGGTAGTGGAGGAACTGCTGGGGATAGTTGCGGCGGGCCGTGGTGATCATTCCGGGGCCGCCGACGTAGCCGTCGACGAGGAAGGCGAGCTTGTTGGCGTCGGTGCCGAAGGTCTCGAGGGCGAAGTCGGCCCTCGCGAGCATCTCGTGGTGGTCGTCCGCCGTGATGTTCATCGAGAACATCTTGGCCTCGCCGGTCTCGTCCATGGCCCGCTTCATCGCGTCATAGACGAGCGGGATGGTCTTCTTGACGGGCGCGAAGACCTGGTTGCCCTGCGGCTCGTCGTTCTTGATGAAGTCGCCCCCGAGCCAGAACTGGTAGGCGGCCTCGGCGAACGGCTCGGGGCGCAGACCGAGCTTGGGCTTGATGATGGTGCCGGACACATAGCCGCCGTTGTCGATGGGGCGGTCCAGGATGCGCCACATGTCGACGATGTTCATGGCCGGTCCGTCGAACTGTCGCAACGCTTCGGGCGGCATGTAGAAGTCGACCATCTTGGCGTACTCGATGTCGCCCATCCCCTGGTTGTTGCCGATCGTCAGGGTCAGGAACGACACGAGCATCATCCGGCCGTCGGTCATGTTGCGGTCGAACAGGTCGAGCGGATAGGCGATCCGCATGTCCTCGGTGGCCTCGTCGACGTGATAGACGAGCGCGTCGACGCCGCGGGTGAAGTCGTCGGTGGTGGAGACCTCGACGTTGGTGCCCGTCGACGACTCCGCGGCGAAGTGGGCCGCGGAGGCGAGGTAGTCATAGCCGGCCTTCGGCTTCATCGTGTAGGCGCACAGGATGTGCTTGCCTCCGGCGATCAGCTCCTCCTCGGTGAGACTGAGGTCGGCGTACCGCGCTGACTGGTCCATTGCTGGGCTCCTTGGGGGGACTAGACGGGTGATGCGAGGACGGTGGGTGGGACGGCGCGCGCGTGCAGGTCGCGCAGCACGCCGACGGTCACGGCGGTCAGGTCGGGGTAGCGCGCGACGGCTGCGGAGAAGTCGTCGGCGACGGCATGGGCACTGGGAACGACGACGGTCGGCACCCCGGCGGCCACCGCGGCGGCAAGGCCGACGCCGGAGTCCTCGACCGCCAGGCACTGCTGCGGCTCGAGACCGAGGCGGTCGACCACCCAGCGGTAGATGTCGGGCGCGGGCTTCTTGGCGGGTACGACGTCGCCGGCGCCGATCACCTCGAACCACGACCTCGCCTCTTCTCCGAGCGTGCTGTCGAGGAGCGCGGTCACGTTCGCGGGCGTCGTGGTGGTGGCGATGGCGAGCCGGAGGCCTCCCCGGTGGGCCTCCCGCACCAGCGCCTCGACGCCCGGCAACAGGCGCACTCCGCCAGACGCGAGGAGGCGGAGGTAGTGGCCGGTCTTGCTCGCGTGCAGGCCGGCGATCAGGTCCGGCGCGTCCGGTCGGGCGAGGAACCAGCGGTCCGCGTCGGCGAGGTAGTGCCGAATGCGCTCCTTGCCGCCGGTGACCTGCAGCAGCTCGTCATAGAGCGCCTCGTCCCAGCGCCACGGCAGACCCGCCTCGGCGAAGGCGGCGTTGAACGCGATCCGGTGCCCGGCGCGCTCGGTGTCGGCGAGCGTGCCGTCCACGTCGAAGATCAAGGCCTGGAGGGTCATGTTCCGCAGACTAGGAAGCCCGCCTGCCCGCGGCCTCACACCTAGGGGGGTGATGGGGGGTGAGATCCACTCAGCGCTTTCCGTTCTCGAAGCGTGGGCATGCCTGTGTTTCCACCGGCCTGTCATGGTGTGGACATGAAGGCCGTGACCTGGACGACCGCCGCGCCCGTGATCGGGCTCGTCGTGCTCGTCGCGTCGTGGGGACGCGACCTGTCCGCCCCCGTGCTCGTGGCGCTGGCCGTCGTGCTGGCAGCCGCCGTCCTGGCCGCCGTCCACCACGCTGAGGTCGTCGCCCACCGCGTCGGTGAGCCCTACGGATCGCTCGTCCTCGCGGTCGCGGTGACGGTGATCGAGGTCGCCCTGATCGTCACGCTGATGGTGTCCGGCGGCGACAAGACCAGCGCGCTCGCCCGCGACACCGTCTTCGCAGCCATCATGATCACCTGCAACGGCATCGTCGGGCTGAGCATCGTGGTCGGCGCCGTGCGTCACCGGATCGTCGGCTTCAACGCCGAGGGCACTGGCGCCGCGCTGGCCACCGTCACCACGTTGGCGGTGCTGACGCTGGTGCTGCCGACGTTCACCACGAGCGCGTCGGGCCCGGAGTTCTCCTCCGCCCAGCTCACCTTCGCCGCCATCATGTCGCTGCTGCTCTATGGGATGTTCGTGTCCACCCAGTCCGGGCGTCACCGCGACTTCTTCCTGCCCGTGCACGAGGACGGCTCCCCGGTCGATCTCGACGAGCACGCGACGCCGCCGTCGGACCGTGCCGCCCTCACCAGCCTCGGGCTCCTCCTGGTCTCCCTCGTCGCCGTGGTCGGTCTCGCCAAGGTCGAGTCACCGGGAATCGAGGCCGCTGTGCGGGCGGCGGGGTTCCCCGACTCGTTCGTCGGCGTTGTCATCGCGCTCGTGGTGCTGTTGCCCGAGACGATCGCTGCCGTGCGCTCGGCCCGGTGGAACCGACTCCAGATCAGTCTCAACCTCGCCCTCGGGTCGGCGATGGCGAGCATCGGCCTGACGATTCCGGCCATCGCCATCGCCTCGATCTGGCTCGACGGGCCGCTGTCGCTCGGGCTCGGCCAGGTCCAGATGGTCCTGCTCGGGTTGACCGTGGTCGTCAGCATCCTGACCGTCGTCCCAGGTCGTGCCACCCGACTCCAGGGAGGAGTCCACCTCGCGCTGCTGGCCGCCTTCCTGTTCCTGGCCGTCCAGCCCTAGTCATTGCGTTCCTCGGCCCCTGGTCCGGTCTGGCCCACCTGCCCTAGGCTGCGCGCATCCGGGTCATTTGCGCGTGATCCTCGCCTGGGCCAGACCACCGGCGGGCAGCTGTCGCGAACGGCTGAAACGGCCGCACAGCGCGAGCATGATCAAGGGGTGAGGATGGTGGAGGGAACACTCAGCGGCCGTCATGACTGCCCGCATTGCGGCGGCCAGGGCGAGATCGTGTTCGTGGCGGTGCATCACCAGATCGAGGACCGCCCGGCGAACGGATCACACCAGGCCTGGCCCTGCCCCGAGTGCAACGGCCAGCGGACGGTGTCTCAGGGCGGCTTCCGCCGCAGCGCCTGAGCCGTCAGGCCGGCGCTGCCTCCTTCTCGTCTCCGCCCGAGCGTGGTTTGAGCGCGGGTCGGACGGACCAAGATCTCGACGTCGACGGCGTGCCCACCAGCGCGCCGTCACGCGTCGTTGTCGGGCGCGACGCTGCCGAAGGCGCGGTCAACAGCATCCGCCAACGCAACCATGGATGGCAGTTCCAGGTCATAGGACCACGTGCCCGACGGCTCCGGGGTAGCCCCCCAGCCGGGCCGGTCGTGTCGACGGTTGATCCACACCGACGGCAGCCCCTCGCGACGCGCGGGCACGTGGTCGTGGAACAGACTCTGGGCGACGTGGAGCAGCTCGGCACGCTCGACGCCGATCGTCGGGAGAACCTCGCCGAGCGCCCGGAAATGGCGCTCACCGGGCTTGTAGCCACCGACGTCCTCGGCGGTGATGATCGCCGAGAAGTCACCGCGCAGGCGCCGGTTGCTCCCCGCGAAGCCGTCACGGTGCACGTTGGACACGATGACGAGCTGGTAGTGGCGCCGCAGCCTTGCCAGTGCGTCCGCGGAGTCCGAGAAGGCCGGCCAGTCCGGCACGGACTCCCCCATGCGACGGGCCCACACGTCTGCCACCGGTGCTCCCAACGTCCCACCGGCGCGCCGGAACGCCTCTGCCAGGACCTCGGGGTAGCGCGCGGTCGGCATCTCCTGCTCGACGGCAGCCTCCTGATCGGCATAGGCCCGGAGCAGCTGCTCGTCGCTGACAGCCAGGCCCTGCCCGCTGGCCCACGGCGCGAGAACGGCGATGATGCCGGACTCCCAGTCGATCAAGGTGCCGTAGCAGTCGAAGCTCAGCGCCCGGAAGCGCGTCAGGTCCAGCTCACTCATCGGGGGTTCACCCGGTGTGCGCATCGAGTGAGGTGCGGATCGCCGTGGCGATCTGAGCGATCTCGTCCTCGGTGGTCACGAACGGCGGGCAGATCTGGAGGGTGTTGTTGTGGATGGTCCGCAGCAGGACCCCCGAGGCGGTGCACGCCTCCGCGACGGCCTCGCCAGGGACGCCGGCGCGCAGCTGCACACCGGCCATGAACGCCGCCCCGGCTCGCACCTCCTCGACAAGCTCGTGGCCGGCCAGGGGAGCGACCGCCTCGGCGAGCACGGGCTCGAGCTTGGCCGCCCGGTCGATGAGCGCCTCCTCCTCGAGGATGTCGAGGTTGGCCTCGGCGACCGCGCAGGCCGTGGCGTGGCCCGAGTAGGTCAGCCCGTGCCGGAAGATCGGCGCATCGCCACCGGCGGGGCCTGCGAAGAAGCGGTCGGCCACGGCGGGGGCGACGAGCACGGCGCCGAGCGGGGCATAGCCGGAGGTCAGCCCCTTGGCCATCGTCATCAGGTCCGGGCTGATGCCATAGCGGTGGGCGCCGAACACGTGACCGGTGCGGCCGAAACCGGTGATGACCTCGTCGACGATGAACAGGATGTCGTTGGCCCGCGCCAGCGCCTCGAGCCCCTCCAAGTAGCCCTCCGTGGGACCCACCACTCCCCCGGTCCCGATCACGGGCTCGGCGATGATGGCCGCGATGGTGTCGGGGCCGATCTCGGCCACCTGCTGACGCACGGCCGCAAGGTCGTTGGTCGCGATCCGGGCGGTCTCGGGGATCAGCGACTCGCTGCCATAGCCCTCGCGGTTGTAGGGCAGCCCGGTGATGCTGGTGCCGAAGGCGTGCAGCCCGTGATAGGCCCCGTGGCGGCTGAGGATCATCTTCTTGGAGGGCCGGCCCTCCAGTTGCCAGTGGCGGCGGGCCAGCTTGCACGCCAGGTCGACGGAGTCCGAGCCCCCGCTGGTGAGCATCACCCTGGCTCCTGAGACACCGGCCATCGCGACGATGCGGTCGGCGACGCGCAGGGCGGGCTCGTTGGCCATCCGTCCGAAGGTGTGGAAGGTCTCCAGCTGGCACATCTGGTCATAGGCCGCACGGGCGATGCGTTCGCGACCGTGCCCCACGTTGGCGTACCAGAGGCTCGCCGTGGCGTCGAGGAGACGTTCCCCGGTGTCCGTGGTGAGCCAGGCACCGTCCCCACCGGTGATCACCAGCCGCTTCGAGCGGGCGGTGGGCATGTGGGCCTGTCCGTTCCAGAGCGCGTCTCCGGTCGTCTGCTCGATCATGAGCGGAACCCTAGCCGGGAGGGCGCCGGCCCCGGCCCTGCCCGCGGGCGAGCCCGTCCGACCATCGGGTTCTGGCTGGACCCCGATCACAACCCAGCGTGGTCTGTTCCCCGGTTCTGGCTGGACCCCGACCACAACCCAGCGTGGTCCGTTCCCCGGTTCTGGCCGGACCCCGACCACAACCCAGCGTGGTCTGTTCCCCGGTTCTGGACGCACCCCGACCACAACCCGGCGCGGTCTGTTCCCCGGTTCTGGACGCACCCCGACCACAACCCAGCGTGGTCCGTTCCCCGGTTCTGGCCGGACCCCGACCACAACCGAAATGACAACAGCCGGACCCACGAAACGCGGGTCCGGCTGTCGTCGATGTCCTGAGACATCACCTGGTCGGGCTGACAGGATTTGAACCTGCGACCCCTTGTCCATGCGCGAGGAGGGTGTTCAATGGAATGAAATTTGCGTGTGTGCGCTCTGACCTGCGCAAAGTCGGGCGCCACCCTTGTTTCCCATTGTCTCTTCAAGCCCTGTTGCGGCTAGCGCTGACCGGATATTTCGGGAATAGGTGGTGAGTCGCGGGCGGATCCGCCCCGCTCACAACCTCCAGTGTTTACGCGGTGCCGAAGGGGTTGTCGAGGACGTAGCGCCAGTTGTGGTTCAGCCCGCCGGCACCGGCAAGTCCCACACCCTGATTGCACTCGGGATCGCCGCCGTCGAGCAGGGGCACCGGGCCCGGTACTTCACCGCCGGACTCGTCGAGACCCCCTCTACCGCGGGCTGGCCGACGACTCCGTCGGGAAGGTCATCGAGACGCTGCTGCGCCACGACCTGATCCTCGTCGGCGAACTCGGCTTCGCTCCGCTGGGCGACACTGGCGCACCACTGCTCTTCCGGTTCGTCGCGGCCGCCTACGAGAGACGCTCGCTCGGGATCGCTTCCCACTGACCCTTCGAGTCCTAGGGACGATTCCTGCCCGAGCACACCACCGCGGTCAGCATGTCGACGACTCCTGCACCACTGCCACACCGTCGTCACTGACGGCGACTGCTACCAAATGAAACAGGTCCGAGCAAACGGAGGAACCCGACTGAAAACGACCTAGCCAATCGACGAGGGATGGGGACTTTCAGTTGGCCACCAGCGGGGACCGCAATCTGGCCATTGACACCGTAGCCCATCGCAGTCGATTGCAGCGCTCCGTCAGTGTCGGCGGAGTAGGCAAAACCCATCGGGGTGACCCCGCCTATCGGCCCACCACGGCGCGGGTGGCGCTCGACGTTGCTGGTGGGGGTGTCGCGTCAGCCGCACGGCGTCGCGAGGCCGCCGACATGGCCTCGTCATCGAGCCCGCCTGTGCGCTGTTGGTCCCGCACGATGTGGAGGCAGAACTCCGGCAGCGGAGGCCGAACTGCCCGACCCTAGCTACGCGTACTTGTTGGAACCCCGGTAGACGCGGCGGCGTGGCGGCACGACGCCATGCGCAGCTGGCCAACTGCGGTGTAACCGCGCCATGGCGCGTCGCAGTTTGGTGGCAGGCTCGTCGCACGGTCAGAATGCGAAACCGCCCGTGACAATGTTTTCCGCAGGGGCGCAGGCGGCGCGCGACCGCGTCTACGCTTCAACCGCCCGCACGGCCCCACCGCCGTACCGGGTGCCCTGCTGTCATCGGGTCATCGTACGAGCGCCTGCCCACACAGCTTCGTCCCTCGGGTCGGCGGCATCTTGCTCGCGCCGCCGCGCCGCGCGAGAGTTGGCCCGTTGCGCGCAGGAGGAGGGAGACACGATGCGGCCACGGCTGCTGGTGGTGCAGCCAGACCCGGAGGCCGGGCTGGACAGGTTCGAGACCTGGCTGGGCGAGTGCGGCGTCGAGTGCGTCGTCGTCCTGCCGTTTGCCGGCGAGCCCGTGCCGAGCACCCTCGACACCGACGGGCTGCTGGTGCTCGGGGGCGCGATGAGCGCCTCCGACGACGACCAGCACCCGTGGCTGACCGACCTCCGCTCCCTGATCCGCGATGCCGCGCACTCGGGGCGTCCGGTCCTGGGTATCTGCCTCGGCGGCCAGCTCCTGGCCCAAGCACTCGGTGGGGAGGTCGGCCCGGGCGATCGCGGCACCGAGGCCGGAGCCATCTACCTCACCTGGCGGCAGGACGAGGTCGGCGACGACGCGCTCTTCGCGGACCTGTCGAAGGAGTTCCTGACCGGCGCCTTCCACAAAGACATGATCTCGCGACTGCCCGATGGTGCAGTCCCGCTTGCCCGGTCGGAGCTCTACGAGTACCAGGCGTTCCGGTGTGGTGCCCGCGCCTGGGGCGTCCAGTTCCACCCCGAGCTCTCGTCCGAGCAGTACGCGGTGTGGGTCGACACATACGGCGATCCAGACGACCGCGACGGGACTCGCAGCGCGCTGGCCGACTTCGAGCTGCGCGACGACCAAGTCGAACAGTCGAACCGGATCCTCGCCGAGCGCTTCAGCCGCGTCCTGTGGGAGTACACCGACCCCCGGGGCAGCCGCACCTGAGTCGCCGCCGCCCGGCCGGCCACACAACGTCACAGCGGCCCGAGGTGGCGGCCACCTACCAGTCGGTGACCGCCATCCCCTGCACCTCAAGCTCGGCGCGCTTGGTCGCCACGTGGTGGGCGACGAAGTCCTAGCCCAGCCACTCCGCGGCGACCTCACTGGACTCCCACCGGACCAAACCCCCCTCCAGGGAGCGGGGCTGCCGCTCCTGCTCGGTGCCCACGAGTACGGCGTGTAGAGCCGGTAGTAGTTCGGGTTCGGCGCCATCACCGCGGTCAGCTCGACCATCGGACAGAGCCCCGCGGGGTGGTGGGCTTTGAGGTGGTCCTCGGTGCCCTACTCGCCGCTGTTGATGGCGGCGTGGTCTTCAGTATCCATGGTCTCGTTGAGCATCGCCATGGACTCCTCTGAGAGGTAGCGGCGGTCGCCGGCGATCCATTCGTCGTGCATGTCGATCAGTACGGCTCCGACGAGCCGGATGACGGCGGCGGGGTTGGGGCGCCGCTATCGTCAAGCCGCCGCTGCTGGTTTCTGTTGAACTGGCTGTTGCAGATCGGCGATTAGGGCTCGGTAGACGACGTTCGCGAGGTGTCGTTTGAGGCACCGGCGGGCTTCTGCTGCCGTCTTGCCCTCGGCACGCTTCCTGGCGAGGAACTCGCGTGCTGGTGGGTGCCAACGCGCCTGGACCATGGCGATTGTGAAGAGGGCCCGATTGAGTTGGCGGTTGCCGCCGCGTGCGAGTCGATGACGCTGAGTGTTGCCGCTGGATGCCGGGATCGGCGCGACGCCAGCGTGGGCGGCGAACGCGGCTGCGGACGCGTAGTGCCTGATGTCGCGGACTTCGCCAAGGATCTTGGCTGCGACCAAGGGACCGACGCCGGGGATCGCCTGCAGGTGAGTCGGTTGGCGTCGGTCCAACTCCTCGCCTATGTCGGCTTCCAACCCGGCCTGTTCATCACGCAGTGCGTTGAGTCGGCGGATGGCAGCCAGGGCGAGCTTGGCCCGTGTCGGGTCGGTCTTGCGTGCTTTGAGCGTCAGGGTCCGGGCACGCGCGAACGCGGGGCGACTGTTCAACGGGCCGGTGATCTGCTGATATCCGGGCGCCATGACCAGCAGCAGCGCGTGGAGCCGGTTGCGGACGCGTCCTTCCTCCTGAACAAGCTGATCGCGGGCATCTACCAACAGCTTGAGGTCGGCATCGAGGTGAGCCTCGTCCATCGTCGGCAGGTCGGGTTCGCGCATCGCGACTCGAGCGATGGCCACAGCGTCTCCTTCGTCGTCCTTTCCGCGACGCCGGGAGCGCTTGCGCTCATCAGCGGTTAAGTTTGAGGAGACATCAACGACGGTGTGGCCCGCGGCCAGCAGCAGTCGGGCCAGCGCAAGACCGTAGCCCTTGCTGCCCTCGACAGCCACCTTCTGCGCGCCGGTGCTGGTGATCCAGTCGACGAGTTCGACCAGGTGGGCTGGCGCTGCGCCGACCTCGTACTTGTCGACGTATCGTCCGTGCTCGTCGACTGCTGCCGCGACGTGGACGCGACTGTGGGGATCGATGCCGATCACCTGGGGTGTCATGGTGTTCCTTCCGGTCGTAGTGTCGAGACCGGGTGGCTTTGGACACTCCTGTCGTCCGGTTGTTCACGCCGCTATCAGGTCACGCAGCCACCCGTGAGGTGCCGAGGAGACTGGCCCTAACGGGGTCAGGCCCATCGCACGGGTCGACAGAAAGATTCCGGGTCATCCTCGGCACCTCAACGAGCCTCGCAGCGGATCTGTTGAACCCGCCAGGCGCAAGAGGAACACACAGGAAGATCCCCACCACGCGGCTGCGGCGCTTGATCTCCTTGTTGACGCGCTCGAGCGGGTTGGTCGACCAGATCTTGCGCCAGTGGGCCTTGGGGAACGCGGTGAACGCGAGGACCTCGACCTTTGCGTCGTCCATCAGCGGTCCGACCTTCGGGAACGACCCGGTGAGCTGGTCGCGGACCTCGTCCCAGGCTGCGTTGACGGCCTCAGGGTCGGGCTGGGCGAAGATCGTGCGGAACACCGCGGCGACCATGTCGGCGTGGGTCTTCGGCACGTGCGCGAGCAGGTTGCGAGCGAAGTGCACCCGGCACCGCTGGTGCGCGACACCTTGGAAGGACCGCTTGAGCGCCTTTACGAGCCCGGAGTGCTGATCGCTGATGACCAGCTGCACCCCGGTCAGTCCGCGTTGTTTGAGGCTGAGCAGGAAGGCCCGCCAGAACGTCTCGTCCTCGCTGTCGCCGACGTCGAGTCCCAGGACCTCCCGCGTGCCGTCCGCGGCGATCCCGGTGGCGACCACGACGGCCATCGACACCACCTGGCCGCCCTTGCCGGGGCGGTTGCGGACGTGGAGGTAGGTCGCATCGAGGTAGACGTAGGGGAAGCCGGTGTGGTCCAGCGGCCGGGTCCGGAACGCGCCGACCGACTCATCGAGGCCCTCGCGGATCCGCGAGACCTCGGACTTGCTGATTCCGGCGTCCGCGCCCAGCGCCACCACCAGGTCGTCGACACTGCGGGTCGAGATGCCCTGGACGTAGGCCTCCATCACCACCGCGGCCGTGGACGTAGGCCTCCATCACCACCGCATAGAGCGCCTGGTCGATGCGGCGGCGGGGTTCGAGGATTGACGGGAAGTAGGAGCCCTTGCGGAGCTTCGGGATCCGGGCCTCGATGTCGCCAGCCTTGGTGGCCAGCAGCTTGGGACGGGTGCCGTTGCGTTCTGTGAGACGGTCCTCGGTGCCTTCGTAGCGCTCCGCGCCGAGTACGCCCGCGGCTTCGTGCTCGACGAGTTCCTGCAGCACGGTGCGAACCGACTCGCGGATCATGTCGACACCGTCGCCGGTGCGGAACGCCTCGAGCAACTCAGACAAGGCAGACTGGGACAACGCCCATCGGTGGCTCCTTCTTCAGTGCGTGACTTGGTCGTTTCACACCGAAGATCCCGCCGATGGCCGCCTACTTCACGCAGCCCCGCCGTTGGGCCTCAAACCCCACCACTCCACGGGACTCTCCTTCGGCGGTGAAGTCGCGGTCCAACAGGTCGCCGACCCGGCTGCCGTCCCGGCCTGGAATGGTGGCGCGCAGCTTCCTGCCGCGGCGCACTACGTCCATGCCCAAGTCGCGCATCAGCCGGTCGGCACCGTGAAGTGGGCGACCTCCAGGCCCCCACGGCGCAGGTGCGTGGTCATCTTCCGCCGGGCGTAGAGCCCTTCGGGCGTGCCCCGGGTCGCCAGCAGCGGGCCCATGACCACGGCGTCGGTCACGGTGCGTGTAGCGAGGACCAGGTCGGCTTGGCGCCACGATCAGTCCGCGGCGCGAGGCTGCGCCCGTGCTCGGTTAGCACCCGGCAGGTCGACTCAACGGCGTGGCCTTCGGCTTCCATGTCCTCGATGAAGGACATCATCAGCGGTTGCGGGGGTCGAGCACCCCGGCGACGAAAATCGAGGCTCTGCGCAAAATGTCGTTGTCCTCACGCAGCCGACGGTTGTCCGCCTTCAGGCGCTTGATCTCAGCCGACTCCTCGCTGGTCACCCCCGGCCGGTCACCGGCGACGATGTCGGCCTGGACGACCCACCGTCGCACGTTCTGCTTGCCGATCCCGAGCTGATGGGCCACGACCTTCGCGACCGCCGTCGTCGAGCTGTAGTCGGCACGGTGTTCAGCCACCATCCGACTCAAGGGCAGGGTGCACATTCTTGGGCATGTGTTGATCCTCCTTGCCTCACAAGGAAGTGGCCTCAAGCCCGTGATGGTTCACCTGCCGGTTCAAGGTCGCAAGCGGAATCGCTCATAACCGCTCCAATGTTTGCAGCGTCGCGGGTCTAGTCTCCGCCAACGCCGGTTCCCTCGGCGACAGTAGATCCATGGCCACGTCGACAGGTTCGGGAACCTGGAGGATGTCCCCCGGGGGTCCCCCTCATGTCAACGGACTTGTCCGCTTGCTGACGCGCGCAGGTTTGCCTACGACGAGGGCTCCGGCCCAGTCAGGCCCGCAACACCGCGGTGCCGTCGGGTGCGGGGTCATCGTCGACCGGACCGCGGCCAGGAACCGGCGTTGGTAGCTCAGCACATGAGGGCTGTTGGTCCAGCGGGCCAAATAGGCGGGGTCGGTCGTGACCAGAACACGTTGGTGCAGAGGCAGGAACTCGGGCTCCCTAATCAGCCTCATGAGATCAGGGAACATTTGGTCGCCGTCCATCGAGCAGACGATCAGACGGGTTTCGGGCAGGTTGGCCGTGCTCAGCCAGCGCAGTGACCGACGAACGTTGTCCAGTCCGTCGTCGGGGCCATCGTCTCGCTGACGCAGGATCGTGCGGGCGGACCGCTGCGCTGACAGCATGACCAAGCGGCTGTCGTCGGCGCCTAAGTAGTCGATGCGAAGTAGATAATCCCTGAGTTCGGCCACGAACTGCTCGTCGTCAGTCGCGTCATAGGCGGCGACGAGCCCCCGGATGCGCCGCGTAGTCTCGGCACGATGGCGCACGAAAGCGTTGATGAATTAGGGGCGCGCCTGTAGCGCGAGCGGGGGCTGGTGCGGTTCGAACATGAGTGTGAAATTGACGCGGTACCCAAGATCGTGCAAGCGCCGGGCCAACACGTGCCCGCGCAGCATGTCCCGGACGGCGCCCGAGTTGTGGCGAGTCGCCAGTCGTCCGTCACCCTCGAGGAGATGAGTGACAGTGTCGGCGTTGAGGGGACCGGTATGGGGCACCTGCACGACCAGCCGGTGCCGCGTGAGGATCGCATCATAGCGGGCTACCTCTTCCAGGATCTCTTCGATGTCGTGGGCGTACGGGTTCGCGATCTCGACGGAGACATCACGTCCCGGTCCGGCTGCCCTGCCCAGTTCGACGAGGACATCGTCGATGGTGGCGAAGTGTCCGCCGACACTTGCAGCTGGATTATTGATGAATAGGTCGGCCGGGATTGCACGTGACATCTGCGATCAGAGGCGCGCACTCCCCCACCTCGTAGGGGTTGGCGGAGTCGGCCGAGAACAACAGCGGCGTGGGCCGGGGGATGCCGCCGCGTTCGAACCCGATGTCCCGTACGAGGTCGACCTTTGTCGCCGAACCGGTTGTATCAGTCTCGATCCGAAACCCACAGGGTTTCCTCATGACCCTGGCCGAAGAGATCCACCACCTCGCGGAATCGGCCCGTGACTTCGACCTTTCCGTCCCCGATCCCACGAGTGACATGGCGTGGAAGCCGGCGGACGTAGCGCTCGTCTCCCTGTCTGATGTGGAAGCGTTCCGATGGCACGGCCACGGGGATCTCCATAGCGTCTGTCTGAGCCAACTCAGTTCTTCTCCTCTTGAATACGCTCGAGCAGGTGCAAGCTGGCACCGAACTCGGTCGACTGCGAGATCTCTGTCATCCGCGTCAGGCAGGACTGCGCATAACTGGCATAGTCGAACTCCAGGAAGCCCGTCGCGCCCGCGCTGACGGACCACAACCCCTCGCGCAACATGCTTACGAACCGGTATAGGCGCGTCACGGCCAGGGAGGCCTGCGATGCGTTGCCTTCGTACGACTGCAAGAGCACCTCCTCCTCGGAGGACGTGAGCTTCGCCTTCTCAGCAAAATCCCCAACGTCGTAGAACGGATCGCCCGCTCCGGCGTACTCCCAGTCGATGAGCATCGCTCTATCGGGAAGGATGAGCACGTTGCCCTCGGAAACGTCCGAATGGAGCACACTCGGCGTATACGCACCTCGGGCAGTCTCGATTCGGGCCAAGATGTCCAGCGTCCAGCCGAACTCCTTTGCCAGGTCGGGGGACTCGCTCTTCACCTCGTTCAAGATCCATGCCGTGCCGGTAAACGGATCGGAGATGAGACCCCTCATGGTCGTGCCCCGCGTGTGCCTGTGAAGTTTGGCGAGTGCTCGACCGACGAGGGTTATGGCAGCGAGCCGATCTGCGACCGCGGACATCAACGTGCCGTCGATGAACTCGACGACCAGAACCCGCGGATCCTCCCAATGAGCAATCACCCGTGGCGCGAGGCCAAGGTCGACCAGATCAGTCATGGCGCGCGTCTGGTTCTCACGCCGGATGCCCACTCGTCCGGCGTGCTGGTCCGGCAACTGCTCCTGGACAACCACGGTACGCCGCTCACCCTCCGCGGTGTGCACTGCGACTTTGAAGTTCCGGTTCGTCATGCCGCCGTCGAGCGGTACGGCGGCCCAGGTCGCCTTGGGCCAGAGTCGAGTCACCGCATGTCGCACGCACGGTGGGCCGATGGAGACTTCGCTGTTCGAGACAGCACTCATTGGTTGGAATCCTTCGTCTCAGCGACCATCCCCGGGTTCACGTCTAGGTCGTCGATGGCGGACTCGAGATCGGCCGCTTCCAGGCGGCGAGCGGTCGGCACAGCGATCATGTAGGCGAGCACCATGGCGAGGATGGCGGCAGCGAGCTTGCCAATCAGGATCGGGACGATCAGATTTGGCTGGAAGTTCGCCGTGAATGACAGGTGGTCACCCAAAAGGAATGCCCCGGTCGTCGCGTATGCGATCGCCAACACCTTGTCCTTGGCTGGCATGTCCTTGATCAGGTGGAAGAGAGCGAGGATGTTCGCCGTCCCCCCCAGGATCCCAGCCATGCCGGTCTCGCTGATGCCGAACTTCGAGCCGACCGCTGCCAGTGGTCGCGACAGGTACTTCTGGATCGCGTACACCATCGGGAAGGCGCCAGCCAGCATGATTCCTACGTAGCCGGCCACCTCCAACGGACGGAACGTGTCATCCGGAGTGGCGATGATGGTGCCGAAACCCCAGGAGCCAAAGATGCGCGTGAAGATGCCGGTGAAGTACTCGACGATCGAGACAGCCAACAGGAGCTTGACCGCCGCGTCGATGAAGCGGCCGAAGACCATGAAGATCTTAATCATGATGTCCGGCACCACCTTTAGGCCGGTTGCGATGAGGGCCACGATGATGACAAGCGGCAGCATGTTGCCGGCGAGAGAAGCCCAGTCCAAGCCGGAGATCTCCGTGCTGGCTGCGCCGGTGGTGCTGACCTCCGACCGGATGGTGGCCTTGGTCACCAGGATGATGGTCATAGTCACCACGACCCCGATCGGGATAGTGAGGATGCCTGACATGATGCCCAGTGCCATGTACTTGTGGTCGACTCGCCGCAACATCGCCAGACCCACAGGGATGCTGAACACGATGGTCGCTCCAGCCATGTAGCCCGTTACCATGGCGGTTATCCAGTCGCCGTTACTGTGCGCCGTCGCCTTATCTCCATGGCTTCACCTTTGACTGGGCCGCTCCACTGAGGGCTGACGGAGAGCCCACCATCAAAGCGACGTGATCCAACGACACATGGGTATTGATCTCTGCTGCTATGTGGTTCTGGTAGACCGTGACTGGACTACCGTCGGGTTCCCCGAGACCGTCCACAACGACGTCGGCGGCAGACAAGTCTTCATCAGCCGTGTAATGACTGACCGTGGCCACAACGCGCATCCCGGCTGCCACCGCGGCGTTCACCCCGATGCGCGAGTCCTCCACGGCCACGGTGTCTTCAGGCGAGACTCCCAACATGCTCGCCGCATGGAGGTAGATCGCGGGCGCAGGCTTCTTGTCAGTGACCATGTCACCGGCAGCGATCCTGCACGTGGCCACGAGGTCCTCCCCGAGCGCCTGGCGAGCGATTGCCTCAACCGACTCGAGAGCCGAGGTGGAGGCGACGGCCAGCCGCCAACCGCTGGCATGTGCTTCCTCCGCGAGGCGTCGGACGCCAGCTCGAGAAGGCATCCGGCCTTCGGCGACGAGCTCGAGGAAAATCTCCGTCTTGCGCCGGTGCCACGAGGCGACTAGTTCGTCAAGCGCAGCCAGCTCGCCCGGCAGACCGTGCTTCTCGATGAACGCCGGCGTACACAACTGGCGCAGTCGTTCCTTGCCGCCTGCGACCTGTAGCGCCGAGGCGTAGCCCTCCTCGGTCCACTCGACGTCGAGGTGCTCCTCCGCGAACATCCGATTGAACGCGACCCGGTGTCCGTCACGCTCCGTTTCTGCGAGAACGCCGTCGCAGTCGAAGATTAGCGCCTTCACGCGACGCTGCCTTCGCTGCCGAACACCTTGATGAGGCTTTGGGCGACCTGGCTGACGCTGTCGGAGACGGACGCCATCAGGGTCAGGGGTTCACGGCAGCCAGGGTTCACGGTCAGGAACTCCCGATGCGCGTCGATATACGCGTGCTTCAGCGCTGTAGAGATGTTCACTTTCACACAACCGCGGCCGATCAGGTCCCGGAACTGGTCGTCACTCAGCCCACTCCCACCGTGCAATGCCATCGGAAGTCCGGTCGCGCTGACCAGCGCATCCACCCGGGCGACGTCAAGCTCAGGAAGCTGGGGGTAGGCGCCGTGCGCATTGCCGATCGCCGGCGCGAAACAGTGGATGCCCGTTTGTCGGACGAAGTGCACCGCGTCCTCCAAGGCGTAGAGCTGGGAGTCTTCGTCGCTCCCGACTCCATCCTCGACTCCCTTGATCCCTTCGATCTCCCCCTCGACGTGCGCGCCAAAGACACGGGCCTCCGCGACCACCTGCTTGGTCTGCTCTGTTGCGTCGTCGAGCGTGATCCCCGAACAGTCGAAGAGCACCGAACTCCAACCGGCCTCCAGGCAATCGCGCAGCACGTTCCGGTCCGTGCAGTGGTCCAGGTGGAGCACTACTGGGACCGTCGCACGCTCGGCGGCGTGATGGAACATGGAGATGGTCTCGGGCACTCCTTGGGCAAGGACCGTCTTGACCGATGTCTGGACTATCACCGGTGCCCGCAGCTGTTCGGCGGCGTTCACTACCGACCGCAGAGTCAGTCCGTTGACGACATTGATGGCCAGGACGCCGTACCGGCCCTCCATCGCGGCCTCGAGGACCGGTACCAGCCCAGCGACAGTCACCGTGCGCTCCCTTCACAAGCCCCGAGGGCCGTCTTCACGGACCGGCGGCCGACATAGAAGGCGGCGGCGAGCAGGCCGGCAGCAAACCCCACGTAGCCGAGGTCGCCGCGCTCGAGGGTGGCCTCGGAACGCCAGGCTCCCATGGACATGCGGATGACCGGCCGGCCGTCGCGGATGCGCACGCCGTCCACCACCACTCTGAACTGGCCAACGGGTGAAACCACTTGCATGTCGTCTCCTGATCGAGAGTTCTCGGCGGTCAACACAGCGTGACCATGACTTGTTCGCAGGCCCGCATGGCCGCCAGCTCGGCGCTGGCCCGACTCTTGGGTTCGGTGAGGTCGAAGCACTCGATCACTCGCGGCGAACCGAAGACAGCTCCTTCGATGTTGCGCATGGCGACCCGGCCGGCAGCCAAGACCACAGCGTCTGAGTACACTTCGGTGAGCCGACCGCTCTGCGCCACCACTGCCCGGTTCACCCTGGGGAAACCGTGAACGCTCAGCACCCGCGCGTCGGCGTACGTGATCGTTCCGGGCCACGGCGCAACGAGTTCCGTCTCCGCTCGAACCGATGTCACGGTGACGGCTCCGGCATGGTCGAGATCCGCGCAGAGCTTCTCTGCCAGCCGACCGTCCCCGATCACCAGCGGGTGACGGCCCGGCAGCACACCCGAGTCGAGCAGGTGATGGGTGACGGACCCCGGCAGGACACCTGCGCCGCGCTCTCCGGCGATCTCGAGCTCCGCGCGCGTCCGTGGCCGAGAGCCCGTCGCCACGACGATCACCTGGGCCGGCAGCGCGGCAGCGCCCTCCACCCCTAGGGTGTGGACGAAACCCTCACGGAACTCGGCCGCCAGAGTGCCGAGCATCATCCGGACGCCGGCGCGGGAAGCGGACGCGGCAAGCCGCACCGCGTCGGCCTCCGGCTCCTGGCCACCCGGAGCCGGTAGTCGCTCGACGAGCGTAACGGTGACCCCCCGCTCCGCGAGCATTCGCGACACCAGCATGCCGGAGCGACCTGCGCCAGCAACCAGGACCTCACTCATCGTTCCGCAACCCCCACGCCCAGAGTTGAGCCAGGCTCGTGCATGGGGGTCTCCCAGGCTTGACCAGGGGTATAAAGCGAGGTGATAAACGACACCCCGGACAGACAGGCCGAACCCTGACACCGGCCCCACGTAGCGTGGGTCCGTCTGGCGACTCCCCCGATCGAAGTCGCCGGCAGCGGCTCTTGTAGGGCTTGGTGAATATCGCGAGCCGTGACCTTCTCGCAAGCGCACACCACCGTGCGACCCAACGGATCCTCGGCGGCACGAGCGTAGTCACGTTCGGCCCGCAGCGGCATCGCATAATCGAGACGGGATCGAGCGCCCGGGTCGGACCGGTCCTCCAGACCTGATGCCACGAGCAGATCCCGGATGTATTCGCCCATCGCAGGTGAGGACGAGACCCCGGTGGACCGGATGCTTGCCACCTGAAGGAGGTTCTTCGTTGTCTCGGACCAGCCCACGCGGTAGGTCGGATCACTGTGTGGTCGCAGACCAGCGAACGTCTTGATCGCGAACTTCGTGTCGATGCCCGGCATCAACACGCGGCACCGGTCCACCACGTCCTGGAGGCCAGCCCCAGTCGTCGACCGGTCAGACTTGTCGTCCAGGTCTTCGGCGTCCGGGCCGACGAGTACCGATCCATGCGCAGTCGGAATGACCATGGGCCCGTGACCGAGCTTCCCGGGGATCCCGGTAAGGATCGACGGCACCCTACTTCCGAACTCCCTGTCGAGTAGCACCCACTGACCTCGGCGAGGAGTGATGGCAAATTCCTCGCCACCCAAGGACTCAGAGATGAAGTCGGCCCCCAGACCAGCCGCGTTCACAACAAACCGGGGCCGGAATCGGCGCCGCGTCGTGAGCACCTCCTGCACCTGCCCATTCCGTACGAGCCCCGAGACCACGGACTCCCCCAAGTGGAACCGCACCCCGTTGACCGAGGCCAACTCGGCGTAGGCCACTGGCAGCCGGACAGAGTCGACGACGCCTTCGTTGGCCACATGGATGCCGGCGACCGCTTGGCCGGAGGCGTGCGGAGCGACCTGGGCGATCTCTTCGCCACGCACTTCGCGCACTTCGATGCCGTTCTTCGCTGCTCGCTCGCACAACGACGGGATCCGCTGGGCCTCGTCGTCGGAAAATGCCAGCAGGGTCAGACCGACTCGCCTGAAGGTGACACCCAACCGCGAGGCAATGTCCTCCCACTGGGTACTAGAGTCGCGCACCAGCTTCGCCTCTAGGCTTCCAGGGGCAAGCGACCAGCCGCAGTTCGTGATCCCGCTGTTGGCGCGGGAAGTCTCCTCACCGACGTCATGCCGACGTTCAACGACCGCAACGTCCACGTCAAGCTTGGACAGGCTCATCGCGATCGACGTACCGATGACTCCCGCCCCCACGATGAGCACGTCGGGAGTCTCCACACGCGGGAGGTTGCTGGACTTCATCCACACTCCATGTCAGCTCGGCGCGATCGCTACGGATTGCGGCGACGATAGAGCGGCTTATAGATCGCGTCAACGAAATCCGCGCTCAGGCGTCTCGCACATCGTCAGATGAGAGTTCACGCCCGAAAAGTATCAACTAATCCGATGCTTTCGTCGCTCTACGAGACCCCGCCAACGCGCGTGAGGTGCGAGCGCAGGATGGACTCCAAGAAGCGTTCGGCTGGGCTCGCGGATGTTCCTTTGAGGCGCACGAAACTCACCCTCCTGGACGGCGACGCGAGATTGGACACCCGGAAGGCGACGATCTCTCCTCGACGTTGCTCGTCCGCAATGGTGTGGGTAGAGAGGAACCCGATCCCACGGCCACGACGCGTCGCTCGCTTGACAGCGTCCACGGAACCGAGCTCCCACACGTTCCGAAAGGCGTAGTCAGTCCCAGACAGGAGGCCGAGGGCATACTCGCGGGTGCTGGAACCAGCCTCCTGGAGCAGGAGCGTCAAATTGTGGAGGACACCGGCGTCCACATAGCCGTCAGAGGAGAGGTCGAGGAGCCGCGGGCTGGCGACGCCGACGATCTCATCGGGCCCAAGGGGAGTCACCGCAAGGCGCTCGTCTGGCATAGCGCCGCATGTGATGGCGCACGTCACCCTGCCCGAAGTAAGCCACTTGCGCACCTCGGCGGTCGACCCGACCCAGACGCGCACCTCGACGTCAGGGCACTGCTGCTGGAACTCCTCGATGATGTCCGGCACGAGGTAGGTCCCAGGCACCGACGACGCGCCAAGCTCGAGCGTGCCGGTGCGCAGCCCAGCGCGTGCGGCGAGGGCCGACTCGCCTGCGGTGAGGTTCGACAGTGCCTGGGACGCATATACGGCCAGCACGTGACCCGCGCTGGTCAACCTCAACGAGCGCCCGTGGCGCTCGACGATCGGCTCGCCAGCGGCAGCGTTCAGTAGCCGGATGTGCTCACTAGCGCTCGGTTGGCTGACACCCAGTGCCTCGGCGGCCTGCGACAGGCTGGTGCACTTCGCGAGTTCGATGACCAGCCTCAATCGCGTGACATTCCAGACGTCTAGCAGCGACGGCAATCCGCATCCCCTTTCTTGGCAGGGCCCGACCCGAGCGGCCGAAGAGGACGCGGGGGACTCAACTCCAAGATTGTCACGGATCTTCTGCGTGACGGCACGATCAAACGACGACGACAGGGTGGGTGCCTGACCCACGCGGAAACCGTCCGGCTGCCGACACCGGCGGTCCGCAGCCCGCTCGGCGTGCTCGTGCGCACCGGCCAGTTCCCGTCTCGAATCTGTGCGGCGGGGATGAGCCCCGTCGCGGTTGTCGGCAAACCAGTGTGCGCGGCGATGTGCTTGCTGTTGCGCACCGCCGCGGTGCCAAGCATCGAGAGTTCGCCAGTCGCCAGCCCCTTGGCAACGTCGGGAGGCACGTCATAGGTGATCTGGACGATTGGCACGGTCCCTCCTGGCTGTCGACGCCCGTTAGCACCTATTCAGATTCTAAGTCGAGCAGCCGACACATCGTCCGGCTTCTGAATGAACCGCCCCGGCCGGGCACCGGAGTCGATCTCGGCTTGAGCGACCCAGCGGCGCACACTTTCCTTGCCCACACCGACCTGCTTGGCCACGGCCTGCACGGCCGCGGTCAACGTCGGGTACTCGCTCCGATGCTCCGTCACCAGACGGACCGCTCGAGCCCTCAGCTCCTCGTCGATCTTCTTCGGCATGTCCTGCATCCTTCCAACTCAAAAGGATGCGGCATCAAACCTGGGGCGCTTCACCGAGCAACACCCGCCGCGGCCTACGCCGCCCGCCCCAAAGCCAGCCCCGGCACCGACCGCAGCCGAGAGACCCACGACCGCGTCCGCACCGACAAGATCGACCGCGTCGGCACCGTCACCCTGCGGCACAACGGACGCCTGCACCACATCGGAGTCGGACGAACCCACGCCGGAACCTACGTCTGACTCCTCGTCCAAGACCTCGACATCACCATCATCAACGCCACCACCGGCGAGATCCTCCGCGACTCGACCCCACCCGCGACTACCAGCCCACCGGAGCCCCCAAAGGCCCCACCCCGAAATGACGAACGGACCTACGTCTCCGTAGGTCCGTTGTCGCTGATGTCTTGCGACATCACATGGTAGCGGGGGCAGGATTTGAACCTGCGACCTCTGGCTACCAGGTCAAACCACAGCAAGTTCGATCACACCAGATCCAACCGCATCCCAGCGTCGCTAAGGGTGCATCGATCCCTCCGAGCAGACCCGCCGCGGCATCTCCATGGCCTGAGGCGGTCCCAGTTCTCCACAGGCGCGGCGGTTGCTCGCGCACACCTTCATCACGAGGGCAAACCTGTCCTCGTGACCACGAAGGAGCACAGGATGAGCACCACGACTGACACCATCATGGAAGGCGGCATCCTCACCATCGACCAGGCCGCGGCTTACCTATCAATCCCGAAGTCGACGCTGTACACCTGGCGGACCCGGCGAGCGGGCTTCGGGCCGCGGGCCGTGAAGCTCGGGGGCTGCCTGCGCTACCGCCGATCCGACTTGGACGCCTGGGTCGCTGACCACGTGGAGAGCTTCGACGACACGCCGGCCGTTCCCCACCAGCGGTCAGGAGGCGGGGTCTCGTTGTCCCGCGCGAGCCGGCCACGCTGAAGGGGCTGCGATATGGGACGCGGACGCCCACCGACCTCAGTGGGCACCTGGGGAAAGATCCGGACGACGCGAGTCCGCGAGGGTGCGTACAGGGCGCGCACCCGGATTCGTGACAAGGACGGCGTTGCCCGCGAGGTCACCGCCACAGGCACCACGGTCGCTGCTGCAGAGCGTGCGTTGCGCGAGAAGCTGGTCGATCGGGCGACGCCGACGCAACAGGCGGTCACCGCCGACACCACCATCGCGACCCTCGCAGCCCTGTGGCTGACGTTCCTGCGCGACGAGGGTCGGATCGAAGACACCACCATCAATGAGTACGAGCGCGTGCTCGACAAGGTGGTCTTCCCTGAACTGGGTGGCCTCCGTCTTCGAGAGGTGACGACCAGCCGGCTGGATCTGTTCCTCGTCCGGCTCCGGGCGACGAGCGTCAGCCGTCAGCGGAAGACCAAGGTGGTGATGGGCGCGATGTTGGGCATGGCTGTGCGTCACGACGCCCTCGCCGTGAACCCGGTCCAACAGACCTCACGCATCCACCGGGAAAGATCCGAGACCCGGTCGCTGACCCTCGAGGACCTCACCACCGTCCGCGAAGCTCTGCGTGCGTGGACGGCCAAGCAGCGGCCGGGGCCCAAGGCGTCCAGCGACATGGCTGACATCATCGATCTGATGCTGGCCACCGGCGCTCGGATCGGTGAGATCCTCGCGGTGCGATGGGCCGACGTCGCACTCGACGCCACCCGCCCGAACCTCACCATCAACGGCACCATCAAGACCGAGCCGGGCAAAGGCACCTACCGCAAGGCCAGCCCGAAGTCAGACGCCAGCGTGAGGACGGTCGTCCTTCCGGACTTCGCCATCGCGGTGCTCAAGCGCCGTCAGGCTGCAGCCCGGGAGAACCCGAACGAGGCGGTGTTCCCGACACGCAACGGCACCTGGCAGCAGGTCAACAACGTCGAACGCCGCTGGCGGCAGATCCGCAAGGACACCGGCCTCGACTGGGTCACGCCGCACACGTTCCGCAAGACGGTGGCGACCCTCATCTCGGAACGGGTCAACGCCGAGACCGCCTCCCAGCAGCTCGGCCACTCCTCCCCCGCTATCACACGCGAGTTCTACATCTCCAAGCCGGCGATCGCCGCTGACGTCGCGCACGTCCTGGACGAACTGGCCGCCGAAGATCCCGAGCCCGACCCGAATACTTCGGGAATAAGTGGGGAATAACGCCTTCGGGTTCAAATGACGAACCGGCTCCGACCTAGCGTTCCCGCAGGTCAGAGCCGGTTCAATTTGTCGGGCTGACAGGATTTGAACCTGCGACCCCTTGACCCCCAGTCAAGTGCGCTACCAAACTGCGCCACAGCCCGATGGTCTCCGGACACTGCCGTTCAGACCGGAGTGAACCCTACCGCAGGGGTGCCGTGACGCCCCAACCGGGACACACTCAGCGCTTCTTGCGCTTCTCTCGGACGCGCTGCTGGAGCACGATCGGCGTCCCGACGAACCCGTACTCCTCACGCAACCGCCGCTCGATGTAGCGCTCATAGGCTGCGTCGAGCTTGCCGCTGGTGAACAGGATGATCACCGGCGGCGCCGTCGACGCCTGGGTGCCGAACAGCACCTTGGGCTGCTTGCCGCTGCGGACAGGGTGGGGGTGCTCGGCGACCAGGCGACCCAGGAACGCGTTGAGCGCGCCGGTCGGGACGCGGGTCTCCCAGCCTTCGAGCGCCTTCTCGAGTGCCGGGACGAGCCGGTCGATGTGCCAGCCGGTGCGCGCGGTGATGTTGATCCTCGGCGCCCACTTCACCTGAACGAGGTCCTGCTCGATCTCACGGTCGAGGTAGTAGCGCCGCTCCTCGTCGACGAGGTCCCACTTGTTGAAGGCGATCACCAGGGCGCGGCCGGCCTCTCGGACCGTCTGAAGGATGCGCACATCCTGCTCGCTGATGCTCTGGCCGCCATCGAGCACGAGGACGGCGACCTCGGCGCGGTCGATGGCGGTGGTGGTGCGCAGCGAGGCGTAGTACTCGTGGCCGGACGCCTCCTTGACCCGCTTGCGGATGCCGGCGGTGTCGATGAAGCGCCACGTCTTGCCGCCGAGCTCGATCAGCTCATCGACGGGATCCACGGTCGTGCCGGCCACCGAGTCGACGACGACCCGCTCCTCACCTGCCAGCTTGTTGAGCAGCGAGGACTTGCCGACGTTGGGCTTGCCGACGATCGCCACCCGACGCGGGCCGCCCACCGCGGTCGGAGCCACCGGCGGCGGCTCCGGCAGGGCCGCCAGGACGGCGTCGAGCATGTCGCCCGAACCCCGGCCATGGAGTGCGGAGACTGGCCAGGGCTCCCCCAGCCCGAGGTTCCACAGGCCATAGGCCTCGGCCTCGGTACGGGCGTCGTCGACCTTGTTGGCAGCGAGCACGACCGGCTTGCCGGACTTGCGCAGGACGCGGACCACGGCCTCGTCGGCGTCGGTGATGCCGACCGTGGCGTCAACCACGAACAGCACGGCGTCGGCCAGCGTGACCGCCACCTCCGCCTGCGCCGCGATCCGCTCGGCGAGCCCGCGAGCATCCGGGTCCCAGCCACCCGTGTCGACGACAGTGAAGGCCCGCCCGTTCCACTCCGCGTCATAGGACACCCGGTCCCGGGTGACGCCGGGGACGTCCTCCACGACGGCCTCACGCCGGCCGATGATGCGGTTGACCAGGGTCGACTTGCCGACGTTGGGACGGCCGACTACCGCCAGGATCGGCGTAGGCCCGGTCGGCTCTCCGTCGGCACTGCCCTCGGCATCGATCTCGTCGCTATCGAACGCGCCGGGGTCGAACCCGTCAGGCGCGGCCGCGAGGTCGCCGTCGTCGTACGGGTCGTCAGTCATGGGTCTCCCACCTTGAGGTCTGGCACTCCGAGGTCTGGCAATCCGAGGTCTGGCCGGTCACGGCGTACTCCTTGTCGCCCGCAGGCAGCGGGCCGGGCATGCTGCGCCCCGTGAGCCGTTGCGCCTCTGCGCTGACCGAGAGCATGTGCTCGCGCAGCGACCCGGACGCCTCCCGCACCCGACACTTCGTCCGCGGCCACGGGGCCTGGTCGACACGCCACGGCTCACCGTAGACCAGGTCCACCACCCCGAACCGCGGCGGCAGCGAGCTGCTGGACGCCCCGGCCGCCCGCGTCCCGAGCATGATGACGGGCACCACCGGGGCCCCCGTCACGAGGGCCAGATAGGCGGCCCCGTGGTTGAACCGGCTGAGGTCACCGGCACCGCGCGTGCCCTCGGGGAAGATGCCGACGGCCCCACCGTCGCGGAGCACCCGCACACAGGTCTTGATCGCGAGCGGGTCGGGATGGAACCGGTCGAGCCTGATCTGGCCCGCCCAGGCCAGGAAGGCGCCCATCCGACCGGCGAACATCTCCGCCTTGGTGAGCGCGTGGACGGGTCGCGGAGCGAAGATCGCAAGCAACGGGCCGTCGGCCCAGCCGATGTGGGTCGGCGCGAAGATCACCGATCCGGTGCGTGGCACCCGGTCGACCAGATGACTGTGAACCCGCAGCGAGGTGCGGATCACGGTCCTGGCCACGGGGCGCAACGTGTGCAGGGCGCGGCGCCGGGGGTGCTCGACCTGGTCGCTGCCGAGCAGGTCCCGGGGGCGCGCCGCCTCCGGTCCGCTCACGCGGGCTCCTCGGCGACGGCGACGAGCTCGGCGACGCGGTCGATCACCTCGTCGAGGGTGAAGGGCGTCGTGTCGAGGTGGACGGCGCCGTCGGCCATCACCAGGGGTGCGGTGGCGCGGCCGGCGTCGATCCGGTCACGGGTCAGCAGCGACTCCTGGGTGGCCGCCACGTCGGAGCCGCCCTCCTCCAGCGCGCGGCGCTCGGCACGGGCCGCCGGGTCGGCGGTGAGATAGAGCTTGACCTCGGCCTCGGGCCACACCACCGAGCCGATGTCACGTCCCTCGACCACGATGCCGCCGGCGCCGATGATCTGACGCTGGAGCTTCAACAAGCGTGCGCGCACCTCGGGAACGGCGCTCACGGGGCTGACGGCCGCGTTGACCGCATCGCTGCGGATCTCGACCGACACGTCCCGGCCGTCCACGGTGATAGTGGGGGCCAACGGGTCGGTGCCGGAGACCAGCACGGGCTCGCCTGCCCGCGCGGCCACGGCAGCGGCGTCGAACACGTCGACGTCGTGCTCGAGCATCCACCACGTGACGGCGCGGAACATCGCCCCGGTGTCCAGATAGCGCAGCCCCAGTCGCGCGGCGACGCCGCGCGAGGTGCTGGACTTGCCGGACCCGGAGGTACCGTCGATGGCGACCACGAGGCCGGCGCCGGGGGTGCTGCTCACGCAGGACAGCCTAACGGTGCGCCTGCCACCCGCCCGATTCGAGAGCGTCGCACAACTCGTCGGCCCGCTGCTCGTCGACGACCAGCTCGACCTGCCCCATGGGGCGTCCGGGGTCGTGGTCGATCCTGACGTCCTCGATGTTGACGCCGCTATCGCCGGCGTCGGCGAACAGCCGGGCCAGCTCGCCCGGGTGGTCCGGGACGGCGACGAACACCGTGGCGGTCGGCCGGGCGGGGCCACCGTGCTTGCCGGGGATGGCTCGGGTTCCGGCCACCCCCCGGGCCAGCAAGGCGCCCAGCGCGTCCCGCTCCGACGAGCGTACGGCGGCGATCATCGCGTCGAGCTCCGAGCGCACCTCGGCCAGCACGTCCAGCACCGCCTCGGCGTTGGCGCCGATGATCTGTTGCCACATCGCCGGGTCGCTCCCGGCGATCCTCGTCACGTCGCGAACGCCCTGACCCGACAGCACCAGGTGTTCAGCGGGAGCCTCCGCGAGCCGCCCAGCGACCAGCGCCGACACCAGCTGGGGCAGGTGGGAGGTGCGGGCCACGGCACGGTCGTGTTCCTCCGGCGTCAGCACGACCGGGACGGCGCCACACAGTCGCGCGAGGTCGAGCACGAGCTCGGTGGCCTTCTCGTCGGTGGTCGGATGAGGCGTCACCGCCCAGGGGCGGCCGTCGAACAGGGTGGCACTCGCCGCGAGCGGGCCGCTCCGCTCGCTCCCCGCCATGGGATGGCTGCCGACATAGCGGCGCAACTCGCCGGGGTCGGCCGCCGCGGCCACCTCGGCCAGGGGGCCACTCTTCACGCTGCCGACGTCGGTGACGAAGGCATCGCCGGCCGCGAGCTGGGCCAGCAGCGTCGCCCCGAGGTGGTTGGGTGGTACGGCGACCACGACCAGCTGCGGTCGGTCCCCGGCGGCGGCCGGACGGCCGGCACCCAGGCCACTCGCGGTCCGCAGGTGCTCCCCGGAGGTGTCGCTCAGCAGCACCTCGATCCCGGCCCGCCGGCACGCGAGCCCGACCGAGGTCCCGAGGAGACCCGTGCCGACGACGAGGATCGGCCCGGTGAGGGTCACTCCTGACCCTCGTCGGGCATCTCGTGCACGCGCGTCAGGTCGCGACGCAGGGCTGCGGCTCCGTGCAGGTAGGAGTGAGTGATGTCCGAGCGCGGCAGGTCGGTCTCGACGTGCGCCATCATCCGGACGACCCGGGGCATCGAGCCCTGGATCTCCAGCTCCTTGGCACAGATGAGCGGCACGTCGGTGAAGCCGAGCCGCCGCGCGGCATAGGCGGGGAACTCCGAGACCAGGTCGGCGGTCGAGGTGAAGATGATCGAGATGAAGTCGTCGACCTCCAGGCCGTTCGACGTCATCACGTCGTTGACCATCTCGGCGACCCGGTCGAGCATGTGCTCCCGATCGTCGGAATCCAGCTGGGTCGCTCCCCGCACCGCGCGTACTGCCACGGGGAAAGCCTAGGGCTTGGCCACCGTCACAGCCCGACGCTGTCCAGCAGCGCGCCTAGCTCGTCGGAGGTGAGATCGCGCACGGCACCGGACCGCAGGTTGCCCAACCGGACCGGCCCGATGGCCGTGCGGCTCAGCGTGCGCACCGGATGGCCGACATGCTCGAGCAGTCGGCGCACGATTCGGTTGCGGCCCTCATGGATGACGAGCTCGATGATCGAGCGGCCGGCTGCACCACCCTGCCCCTTGGTCTTCAGGGTGACCGACGACACCGCCACCGGTCCGTCCTCCAAGGTGACGCCCTCCCGGAGCCGCGTGAGGGTGCCGCTGGTCGGTACCCCGTCGACCTCGGCGACATAGGTCTTGTCGACCTCGAACGACGGATGCGCAAGGCGGTGCGCGAAGTCACCGTCGTTGGTCAGCAGGATCAACCCGGACGTGTCGGTGTCCAGGCGGCCGACGTGGAAGAGCCGCTCGGGCCGGTCGGCGACGACATCCTGCAGAGTGCGGCGGCCCTCGGGGTCCGCCATCGTGGACACCACCCCTCGGGGCTTGTTGACGGCCAGATAGACGTGGGCCGAGATGGGCGGCAGCCGTTTGCCGTCCACCCTGATGACCGCTGTGGCGGGGTCCACCTTGGTCCCGAGCCGGGTCACGACCTCACCGTTGACCTCCACCAGGCCGTCCAGCATCAGCTCCTCGCACCGCCGGCGCGATGCGACGCCGGACTGGGCGAGCAGCTTCTGGAGCCGGATCAGGCCGTCGGCGTCGGTCGCGATGGCACGCTCGGGGGCGGCGTCGTTCACGCGCCGCCGTCCCCGGCGTCGGAGCCGCCCTCGATCAGGGCCGCGAGGTCGTCCTCGAGGTCGTCCATCTCCGGGAGGTAGGGCGCCAGCTCGGGGAGCTCGTCGAGCGAGGTGATGCCGATCCGCTCCAGGAAATAGGCCGACGTTCGATAGAGCGTCGCGCCGTGCTCCCCGTCGTGCCCGGCCTCCTCGACCAGCCCGCGGGTCAGCAGGGTGCGCATGACCCCGTCGACGTTGACCCCGCGGATCGCCGAGACCCGGGCCCGCGACACGGGCTGCTTGTAGGCGACCACCGCAAGCGTCTCGAGCGCGGCCTGGGTCAGCCGGGCCTGCTGCCCGTCGAGGACGAACGCCTCGACGACCGGGGCGTACTCCTCCCGCGTGTAGTAGCGCCAGCCGCCCGCCACGTTGCGCAGCTCGAAGCCACGGCCCTGGTCGGCATAGTCGGCCGCGAGCGCCTTCAGGGCCTCGGTCACGTCACCGACCGGATAGCCGACGGCCGAGGCGAGCGACACCTCGTCGAGCGGCTCGTCGGCGACCATCAGAATGGCCTCCAGGGACGGGCGCAGCTCGGCCACCGGCACCGCCAGGGTCTCCTCCTCGGGGGCGGGCGCTTGCTCGGTCACGGGTGCTCCTCGTCGTCGGGCTCGGTCTCACGTGCGGCGGCACCGGTCGCAGCGTCCTCCGCGGCGTCATCGGACGCCCCCTCGATCGCCTGGTCATCGGGGGCCAGGTCATCGGGGGCCTGGTCATCGGAGGGCTGGCCATCGGAGGGCTGGTCCTCGGAGGGCTGGCCGTCGAACTCGTCATCGATCTCGATCTCACCCTCCTCGGCGCCGGTCCACCGCACGGTGAGCTCGCCGAGCGGGGTGAGCTGCTCGAAGGACACCGCACCCTCGCGGAACAGCTCGAGCAGCGCCAGGAACCGGGCGACGGTAGTCAGCGTGTCCGGGGAGTCACCGCACAGCGCACGGAAGGTCATCGTGTGGGTGCGGCGCAACCGGTCGACCACCAGGGCGGCCTGCTCGCGCACGCTGACCTTCGGGGCGTGGATGTGTTGGAGCGACAGCTCGGGAACGGGCTTGGGCTCCAACGCCTTAGCCGCCAGCGCCGCGAAGGCGTCCAGCCCGATGCCGATGAGCACCTCGGGCAGCAGCGTCGCGAACCGTGGCTCGAGACCCACCGAGCGCGGATGACGCTTGGCCTCCCCCGCCAACCGCTGGGCGAGGACCCCGGCCACCTGCTTGAAGGCGCGGTATTGCAGCAGGCGCGCGAAGAGCAGGTCACGAGCCTCGAGCAGCGCCAGGTCGTCCTCGTCCTCCACGTCGCCCTGCGGCAGCAGTCGGGCCGCCTTGAGGTCGAGCAGCGTGGCGGCGACGAGCAGGAACGACGTGGTCTGCTCCAGGTCCCACACCTCACCCCCGGCCTTGACGTGGGCGATGAACTCGTCGGTGACGCGCGAGAGCGACACCTCGGTGATGTCGAGCTTGTGCTTGGCGATCAGCTGGAGCAGGAGGTCGAAGGGCCCCTCGAAGTTGTCCAGCCTGACCGCGAAGGCCGGCGCCTCGCCCGCGTCGACGGCGGCGGTTGCTCCGGAGGCCCCGGGTCCGGCGGTGTCCCCCTCGATGGTCAGCCCTGTCATTCCTCGGTCAGCCGTCGCACGAGCGCACTCTCGTCACCGTGGGCCTCGAACTCCTCGAGAACCAGCGCGAGGGCCTCCCGGACCAGCCGGCCGCGATCGACCGCGAGGCCGTGTTGGGCCCGGAGCGAGAGGCGGGTCTGCTCCAGGTGGAGCAGCTCGGCCGCGGTGACATAGACCGTCATCTTCTCGTCGTGCCGCACCCGACCACTGGGCCGACGTCGCCCCTCCCCCTGGGGCTCCGCCTCCTCGGGCTCCGGCACCGTGGCCGGGGCCGCCCGATCGGGAACGGCGCGGACCGGCTTGGCGGGCTGGTCGGTCGGGCGGAACAGGTCATCGGCCGCCGGCAGGCTCACCCGTCGAGACACCGGACCCCCACCTCCTTGGCCAGCTGACGATAGGCGTCCGCCCCGGACGAGTCGCCGGCATAGGACGTGATGGGCTCACCGGCCACGGTGGAGTCGGAGAACTTCACGGTCCGGCGGATCACCGTGTGGAACACCTTGTCGCCCCATGCCTCGACCAGCCGCTGCATGACCTCGCGGCCGTGGAGCGTGCGGCCGTCGTACATCGTCCCGAGCACGCCGTCGATCTGGAGGCGCGGGTTGAGCCGCTCGCGCACCTTGTCGATGGTGTTCTTGAGGAGCGCCACGCCGCGCAGGGCGAAGTATTCGCATTCCAGGGGAACGATGACCCCGTCGGAGGCGGTCAGCGCGTTGACCGTCAGCAGGCCGAGCGAGGGCTGGCAGTCGATGATGATCACGTCATAGGTCGCGACGGCAGGAGCCAGGACGCGCGCCAGCGTCTGCTCACGCGCGACCTCGTGGACCAGCTGGACCTCGGCGGCGGACAGGTCGATGTTGGACGGCAGCAGGTCCATCCCTGGCACGCCGCTCTCGACCACGACGTCCTCGAGTCGGACGTCTCGATCCATCAGCAGGTTATAGATCGTGTGGTCCATCTCGTGCGGGTTGAGCCCCAGCCCCACCGACAGCGACCCCTGCGGGTCGAAGTCGACGAGCAGCACCCGGCGGCCGGACTCCGCGAGCGCGGCCCCCAGGTTGATCGCCGAGGTGGTCTTGCCGACGCCGCCCTTCTGGTTGCACATCGAGATGACCCGGGCCGGCCCGTGCTCGGTCACCGGCCGGAGGTCCGGCAGGACGGGCATCGGACGGCCGGTGGGCCCGATCTCGGGCTCGGGGAAGGGGATCGGCTCACTCATCGGGGTCTCGTCTCCAGGGGAAGTGGGAGGGACGAAGGGGGCGGTCAGCGGCGGCATCTCGGGGGCGGTGGCTCCCGACGGGGGCACATACCGTGGGTACCCGGCGCCACTGTTCATGGAGTCTCCTCTGCTGTGGCGGATCGGCCCGCCTTTTGTCGACACGGCGACAAACTCGCCGTTGCTCTGCAGGCTAGGTCGCCGCCGGGACGGGTCACAACACGACGCGCGGTTACCCCCAGGGTCACTCGAAATCTGTTGATGACGTGTGTACGACGCCCCGCTCCGCTGCACAGGTCGGGGACCGCTGTGGAGGACTTGTGGACACACCTGTGGAGGACCATCGCCGAGTCGTCACATCCTGTGACGACTCGGCCAGGGGTCGTGACCGTGGGGCCGTCGCGGTCACAGGAGGGCCGCGACGGCGTCGACGAAGGCCCGCTGGTCGCGGGTCTCGGGCACCCGGAAACCGCGCGCCCGCGAGATCGCCGCGATCGCGTCGTGGGGAGCCAGCCCGAGCGCGCAGAGGGTCAGCGCGGCCGCCACCGACGACCGCCCGATGCCGGCACGGCAGTGGACGGCGACGTGCTCCCCGGCCCGCAGCCGGTCGGCCACGACCCCCGCCATCGCGACGGCCTCGACCCGGTCGGGCACCGACATGTCCGGGGCGGGTAGCCGCAGGAACACCAGGCCCGACTCGGCTGCCAGCCGCTCCTCGTCCTCGACCCCCAGCAGTCGCTCCTCCTCGGGCATGAGCAGGCTGAGCACCGCGTCGACACCCTCGCGGCGCAGCGACGCCAGCGCCTCGCCCAGGGCCTCCTCGCCGGCCGGGCAGGCCATCGTGCTGATCGTCCCCGACGTTCCCCCGGGATGGACGACGGTGAACAGCTCGGGACCCATGGCGCCCATCCTGCCCCGTCGACCCCGCGAGGCGGGCGCGCGATAGGTTCCGCGGGTGACGACGTTCGGAGTCCGCTCGATGACCGCCCCCCTCCGCCGGGTCGCCGTACGCGGCCTGCCGACCGCGGCCGACTATGCCGCCGCCGGCTGGCACGCCACCCCGGATCCGGGGCGCGCGGCCGACGAGCATGCCGCCTTCGTGGCCGTCCTGGAGGCCGCGGGCGCGGAGGTCGACGTGCTGCCGCCTGCGGAGGGCCTGGCCGACGCGTGCTTCACCTATGACCCGGTCTTCGTCGCCGGCGACGCCATGATCGTGCTCCAGCAGGCCAAGCCTGCCCGCGAGGCCGAGCCGTCGGTCCTGGCCCGCGAGCTGGCGGACCTCGGCGTGCGCGAGCTGGGCCGGCTGAGCGGGGCCGCGCGCGCCGACGGGGGCGACCTCTACTGGCTCGACGAGCAGACCCTGGCCGCGGGCCGCGGCTACCGCACCAACGCCGTGGCGCACGCCCAGCTCCGCGAGCTGCTGGCGCCGCAGGGCATCGACCTGGTGCCGTTCGACCTGCCCCACGACCAAGGCCCCGACATGGTGCTGCACCTCATGTCGTTCATCTCCGCGGTGTCCGACGACCTTGCGGTCGTCTATGAGCCCCTCGCCCCTGTCGCGCTGCTCGAGGCGCTCGACGAGCGAGGCGTACGCCGTGTGCCGGTGTCCCGCGAGGAGTACGACGCCCTCGGCTCCAACGTCCTGGCCCTCGCCCCGGGCCACGTCGTGGTCTTCGAGGGCGCACCCCGGCTCACCGCCGACCTCCGAGCGGCCGGGGTCGAGGTCTCCGTGGTCGACTGCTCCCAGTTCGCCCTAGGTGACGGCGGCCCCACCTGCCTGACCCGCCCCCTCCTCCGCGGCTGACCTGTGGACAAATCTGGTTAGTACGGAAGGTAGGGACCCCCGCCTTCCGTACTAACCAAATTCATCCACAGGTCAGCAGACGCCGCAGCGGCGCATGGCCAGCACGGTGAGGCTGCGGGCGATGTCGATCGCCTCGCCTAGATCGACCTGCTCGCGGGGCGCGTGGGCGAACGTGACGTCGCCGGGGCCGTACTGCAGGGTGGGGATGCCGCCGATCCCGATCATCAGCCGGAGGTCGCTGCCATAGGGCGCCGCGCCCGGCTCGGGACGCCGTCCGTGGACATCGGCGACCGCAGCCGCCACCTCGCCGATCAGCGGGTCGTCATCGGCCAGCCGGCCCGAGGCGAACTGGCCGCCCGGCCAGCTGACGACGGGCGGGTGGTCGCGCAGCCACGCGTCACGCTCCGCCGCCTCCGCCACCGTCCGCTGGAGCGCGGCTCTGGCCCGCGCCGGGTCCTCGCCCAGGATCACGCCGAGCCGGCCCTCGGCGACCAACTTGTCGGGCACGCTCGAGGCCCAGTCACCGGTGCGCACGATCCCCACACTGAGCCCATAGGGCAGCGGGTTGCCGCCGAACAGGGGGTCGACGACCCGGTTGCGCTCCCGTTCGAGGTCGTGAAGCGCCGCATAGATCGGGAAGAACGCATCGAGCGCGCTGTGCCCCGACAGCCTCGTCGAGCCGTGCGCCGCGCGACCGTCGACCTCGATGCGGAACGTCAGTGCCCCGGCGTTGGCGGTGACCAGACGCCCGCTGGTGGGCTCGGTGATCACCGCGGCGTCGCCGGTGTGTCCCCGCACGAGGGTCGCGAAGGCGCCCAGGCCGCCGTCCTCCTCGCTGACCACCGAGTGGATCGCCAGCGGCCGTTCGAGGCGTACGCCGGCCACCTGCAACGTTCGGACCACGGCGTTGTTGACCGCGACCCCCGCCTTCATGTCACAGGCTCCCCGCCCATGCAGGACGCCCTTGCCGGGGCCGTCGATGGTGGCCGACCACGGATCGCCACCGGCCCACTTGTCGAGGTCGCCGGTCGGTACGACGTCGACGTGGCCCTGGAGCACCAGCGCGGGCCGGTCGGGGCCCGTCTGGGCGACCAGGCCGTGGCCCTCCAAGCGGGGAGCCTCGGTGCCGGGATAGCGCGGGTCGGCCGCCAGCGTGGCCAGATCCAGCTTCCAGGTGTCGACGTCGAGTCCCCACGCGAGGTAGCGGTCGGCGTAGCGGTGTTGCAGCTCGGCCTCGGCGTCGGTGCCGGTCACGCTCGGTGTCCGCACGAGCTCGACGAGATCGTCGACCAGCGCTCGCTCGTCGAGCGCGGCGATCACCTCGGCCTCGCGCGAGGTGAGCCCGGACGGGACGCCGGGGTCGCGGCTCACCGCAGCTCTCGCAGGGCCGTGCAGATCATCACCAGGTCGCCCGCCTCATCGGACGCGGCACAGTCGACGGTCGCCTCGATCACCCAGTCATGGTGCCCTGCCGGGTCGGCCAGCGTCTGGGTGACCCGCCGGAGCCGGCGCCCGTCGGCCGACGTCTCGTGACCGAGGTCGAAGTACGCCGGCCCGTGCGCATCGGGGTCGGTGGCGATCTGGTCGTGTTCGGCGTAGTAGAGCTCCAGCGCCTCGTCCCAGGCCGCACGCGTCATGACGACCTCCAGGGGCGGGTCGACCCTGGCTGCGTTGATCTGCTCCAGACGGACCAGGCCGTCGAGGTCATCGCGCGCGCACGCCTCGACGCGGGCGAAGACGGCGTTGCGGATCATCCTGGTGAACACGCGGCCCTGCTGCGACAGCGGGCGCGGCGGCGGCGGGGCATCGCCCCGGGTGGACGCGTGGTCGGGGTCGGTCAGCGCCTCCCACTCGTCCAGGAGCGAGGAGTCGGTCTGACGCACCGTCTCGCCCAGCCACTCGATGAGCTCCTCGAGGTCGGGTGAGCGGTGGGCCTCGGGAACGGTCTGCCGCAGCGTGCGGTAGGCATCGCTGAGGTAGCGCAGCACCAGGCCCTCGGAGCGGGCCAGCTGGTAGCGGGCCACGAGGTCGGTGAAGCCCATGCCCTGCTCCCACATCTCGCGCACCACGGACTTGGGGCCGAGCGCGTCCTCCGGCAACCAGGGATGGGTCTGCCGATAGACCGAGTACGTGGCTTCGAGCAGGTCGGCGAGAGGCTGGGGCCAGGTCACCTCCTCGAGCAGGAGCATGCGCTCGTCATAGTCGATGCCGTCGGCCTTCATCTGCTCGACGGCCTGGCCACGGGCCGCGAACTGCTGGGCGAGGAGCACCTGGCGGGGCGCCTCGAGCACCGCCTCGACGACCGAGACCACGTCGAGGGGATAGGTCGGCGCCTCCACGTCGAGGACGTCGAGCGCCGCCAGGGCGAAGTGGGCCAGTGGCTGGTTGAGGGCGAAGTCGTCCGGCAGGTCGACGGTGAGGACATAGCAGCGGCCGTGCTCGTCGGGCTGGTCGAGGCGGGTGACCACCCCGGAGCGGACGAGGCTGCGCATGAGCCGAAGCGCGCGGCGGGCCAGCCGCAGCTGGTTGCGGCGTGACTCGTGGTTGTCCATCAGCAGGCGGCGCAGCACCGGGAAGGCATCCTCCTGGCGCGCGAGGACGTTGACGAGCATCGCGTTGTCGACCTTCATGCGCGACGGCAGCGGCTCGGGGGCACCGTTCACGAGCTTGTCGAAGGTCTGCTCGCTCCAGACGACCGCCCCTTCCGGCGGCTTCTTGAGGTGTGGCTTGGACTTCTTCTTGGGGTTGGCGGCGTTCTTGGCCTCGGAGCGGGCCCGCGCCCTCTCGTTCTCGATGATGTGCTCGGGCGCTTGGACGACGACATAGCCGGCGGTGTCGAAGCCGGCCCGCCCGGCCCGACCCGCGATCTGGTGGAACTCCCGCGCCCGCAGGACCCGTTGCCGATTGCCGTCGAACTTGGCGAGCCCGGTGAACAGCACCGTCCGGATGGGGACGTTGATGCCCACGCCGAGGGTGTCGGTGCCGCAGATGACCTCTAGCAGCCCCCGCTGGGCCAGCGTCTCGACCAGACGTCGGTACTTCGGCAGCATCCCGGCGTGATGGACGCCGATGCCGGCCTTCACGAGCTTGACCAGCGTGCGGCCGAAACCCGGACCGAACCGGAACCCGGCGATGACGTCGTTGCGCTCCTGCTTGCGCGAGGCCGACCCGCGTCCCGTCGAGAGGAGCGAGGTCGCATGCTCGACGGCGGCAGCCTGGGTGAAGTGCACGACATAGACCGGGCCCTGGCCGGTGGTCACCAGCTCCTCCAGGGTCTCCGGCAGCGGCTCGGTCGACCACGAGAAGGACAGCGGGACCGGCCGCTGAGCATCGTCGACCACCGCGGTCGTGCGCCCGTTGCGCCTGGACAGGTCGGCGGCGAGCCCGGTGACGTCGCCCAGCGTCGCCGACATGAGCAGGAACTGTGCCCGCGGCAGCTCCAGCAACGGCACCTGCCAGGCCCAGCCACGGTCGGGCTCGGCATAGAAGTGGAACTCGTCCATCACGACCAGACCTGCCTGGGCAGCGGCGCCCTCCCGCAGCGCGATGTTGGCCAGCACCTCGGCCGTGCAGGTGATGATCGGAGCGTCCGCGTTGACCGATGCGTCACCGGTCATCATGCCGACCCGCTCGGCGCCGAAGACGGCGCACAGGTCGAAGAACTTCTCGCTGACCAGTGCCTTGATCGGCGCGGTGTACCAGGCGCGCCGCCTGTCGGCGAGCGCCCCGACGATCGCTCCGGTGGCGACCAACGACTTCCCCGAGCCGGTCGGCGTCGCCAGGACGACGTTGCCGCCGCCGAGGAGCTCGACCACCGCCTCGTCCTGGTGGGGGTAGAGGCTGAGCCCCTGCCCGGCCACCCAGTCGGTGAAGGCGTCGTACGCCGCGTCCGGAGACGGCTCGAGCGGAACCTGGAGGCGCCCGGCGCTCACTCGCGGGCTCGCGGGTGCGCGGTCGCGAAGACCTCGCGCAGGTTGTCCACGGTGACGAGGGTATAGACCTGTGTCGTCGTGACGGATGCGTGGCCGAGCAGCTCCTGGACGACGCGGACGTCGGCACCGCCGTCGAGCAGGTGGGTCGCGAAGGAGTGCCGCAAGGTGTGCGGCGAGACGGTCTGGGTGACGCCCGCCCGCTCCGCCGCGCGCTGGAGCACCGCCCACGCCGACTGGCGCGACAGCCGGCCACCCCGCGCGTTGAGGAAGAGCCCGGGGGTTCCGCGGCCGGCGGCCACCAGCTCGGGGCGGCCACGCACCAGGTAAGCCGTCACGGCCTCGCGCGCGAACGACCCCACCGGCACCAGCCGCTCCTTGCCGCCCTTGCCGCGCAGCAGCACCGTGCCGTCCTCGAGGTCGAGGTCGTCGACGTCGAGACCCACGGCCTCGGAGATGCGCGCCCCGGTGCCGTAGAGGACCTCCAGCAGCGCCCGGTCGCGCAGGGCGAGCGTCGTGCCGGCTGCTCCTGCCGCCTCGAGGATCGCCTCGACGTCCGACAGCGGCAGTGCCTTCGGCAGCCTCTTGGCCGGTGCGGGCGGGCGGACGGCCGCCGCGGGATCAAGGGTGGCAAGCCCGTCGCGGACCGCGAACTTGTGGAATCCGCGCACCGCCACCACGGTCCGGGCGGCGGAGGCCGCACTGAGGGGCGGGTGCTCGCCGCTCCCCTCGCGCAGCCGCATGAGGAACGACGAGACGGTCGCCTCGCTGACCTCGTCGAGCGACGCGACCCCCTCGGCATCCAGGTGTTCGAGGTAGCGGCGCAGGTCGCGCCGGTAGGAGGCCAGCGTGTTGCTTGCCAGGCCGCGTTCGACCGACAGGTGGTCGAGATAGGTCCGCACCGCCCGCGCGAGCGGGTCGGTGACGGGCGTGGTGACCACCTGCTTCGTCGACCTCAGCCGAGGACGGCGTCCGGGGCGACGGCCGCCATGCCGTGGGCCTCACCGACGGGCAGGTTGGTGAGCTGGCCGGCGTGGGTGTTGAGCCCGAGCGCCAGGGCGTGGTCGTCGCGGCAGGCCTGCGCCCAGCCCTTGTCGGCCAGCGCGACCGCGAACGGCAGCGTCGCGTTGGTCAGCGCATAGGTCGAGGTGTTGGGGACCGCCCCGGGCATGTTGGCCACGCAGTAGAAGATCGAGTTGTGGACCTCGAACGTCGGGTCGGCGTGGGTGGTCGGGTGGGTGTCCTCGAAGCAGCCGCCCTGGTCGACGGCGATGTCGACCAGCACCGAGCCCGGCTTCATCTGCGCGACCAGGTCATTGCTGACCAGCTTGGGGGCCTTGGCGCCCGGGATCAGCACGGCCCCGATCACCATGTCGGCCTCCATCACCTGCTGCTGGATGGCCAGCTTGGAGGACGCGAGGCCGTGGACGCGGTTGTTGTAGCGCCAAAACGACATCCGCAGCTTGTCCAGGTCGGTGTCGAGCAGCGTCACGTCCGCGCCCATGCCCAGGGCGATGTTGGCGGCGTTCTGGCCCGAGACGCCGGCGCCGATGATGACGACCTTGGCGTTGGCCACGCCGCCGACCCCACCCATCAGCACACCTCGGCCGCCCTGGGCCTTCATCAGCGAGTGAGCCCCGACCTGTGGCGCCAGGCAGCCGGCGACCTCCGACATCGGGTAGAGCAACGGCAGCCCACCCGAGGGCAGCTGGACGGTCTCATAGGCGATCCCGGTGACCTTGCGCGCGATCAGCTCCTCGGTCAGCGGCTTGTCGGCGGCCAGGTGGAGATAGGTGAACAGCAGCAGGCCCTCGCGCATCCGGTGATATTCCTCCGCGATGGGCTCCTTGACCTTCAACACCATGTCGGCGGTGCCCCAGACCTCGTCGGGGCCGTCCAGGATCGTGGCACCCGCGGCGACGTACTCGCTGTCGGGGATCTGCGAGCCCAGACCCGCCCCCCGCTCGACGAAGACCTCATGACCGTGCTGGGTCAGCTCGTGCGCTCCCACGGGGGTGAGCGCCACCCGGTACTCGTGGTTCTTGACTTCCTTCGGAACGCCGATCTTCAACGCATCGCTCCTGTCTAGCGGTCGTCACACCGTTGTGGCGACCTCGAAAACGCCCTGCTCAACCTACTCGATGCGGTCTCCGGACGGGACCAGTCCCCGAGCCTCGCATGCGAGCACGGCCAGCGCTACCAGGGCGTGCGCGACACGCCCGGCGAGCACGGCCTCGCGCAGCTCTGCGAAGGGCACCCAGAGGGTCTCGAGCTCCGCCTCCTCGTGCTCGGGCACGAAGTCCCCGCGACCGACGTGGCGCAGCCTGCGGGCCACATAGAGGTGGACCTCCTCGTTGGAGATGCCCGGTGACGGGAAGGTCGACAACAGGTGGGTCCACTCCTCCGCCGCCAGCTCGCCCTCCTCCTGCAGCTCCCGGCGCGCGACCTCCAGCGGGTCCTCCCCGGGTACGTCGCACAGCCCGGCGGGCAGCTCGACGAGGCGGTGCTGTGCGGCGTGACGGTACTGGGTGATGCAGAAGACCCGCTCGTCGTCGTCGAGCGCCAGCACCACGGCCGCGCCCGGATGTTCGAGGACGATGCGGTGGAAGGCGCCGTCCTGTTCGTGCCCGGGCCGGTGCACCTGGTCCGACCGCAGGGCGATGACCCAGTCGTCGCGATGCCGGTCCGAGGACTGTTGGACCGGCCAGGACTCAGGGCGGTCGCCGAGGGGCACGGGGCTCACCCTGCGGACGCTACCGTCACCCCTATGAGCGCATCTGCCCCGACCCACCCCGCCAGCCTGACCGAGCAGGAGGCTCGCGAGCGGGCCGCGCTGCTCGAGATCCAGCGCTACGACATCGCCGTCGACCTCACCGGCCTGCTCGAGGGCGACACCGTCGAGTCGGTCTCCACCATCACGTTCGCCTGCACCTCGCCGGGGTCGACGACGTTCGTCGACTGCGTCGCGGACGTCCGGCACGCCACCCTCAACGGCCGTGAGCTCGACCTGTCGACCGTGACCGATGGGCGGATCCCGCTGCCCGACCTGGCCCCCGACAACGTCCTCGTCGTCGCGAGCGCCCAGTCCGACACCGCCAGCAGTGCCGGCATCCTGCGCACGGTCGACCCGAGCGACAAGCTCGTCTATGTCTGGATGTCCTTCGAGGCCGACGACGCCCGGCGGGTGTGGGCCTGTTTCGACCAACCAGACCTGAAGGCACCCCACGCGTTCACCGTCACCGCCCCCGAGTCGTGGACGGTCACCTCCAACACCGCGCCCGACGAGATCGCTGCCGTCGACGAGGGTGCCCGGGTGTGGCGGTTCCCCGACACCCCGCCGCTGTCGACCTATGTCGTGGTCATCAACGCGGGGCCGTTCTATGAGCTGCGCCGCGAGATCGGCGGCCACAGCCTCGGCCTCTACAGCCGCCAGTCGACCCGCGCGTTCCTCGACCGGGACGCCCAGGAGCTGTTCGACCTCACCGCCCGGGGCCTCGCCTTCTTCGGCGAGCGGTTCGGCCAGCGATTCCCCCAGGAGCGCTATGACCAGGTGTTCGTGCCGAACATGGGCGGGGCGATGGAGAACTGGGGCTGTGTGACCTGGACCGATGCGGTCCTGTTCCGCACCGCGCCCACCTACGCCGAGCGCGCGATGCGGGCCGAGGTGTTGCTCCACGAGATGGCCCACATGTGGTTCGGCGACCTGGTGACGATGCGATGGTGGGACGACCTCTGGCTCAACGAGGCCTTCGCCTCGTGGGCGGCCACCTGGGCCTGCGTCAATGCCACCGAGTACGTCGACGGCTGGGCGACGTTCCTGGCGCGTCTGGAGATCGAGGGCTACCGGATGGACATGGGGCCGGCCAGCCACCCGATCCGTGGCGTCGTACCCGACGTGTCCGTGGCCATGGCCAACTTCGACGCGATCACCTATCAGAAGGGCGAGAGCGTCCTGCGTCAGCTCGTCGCCCACGTCGGTGAGGAGGCCTTCGTCGAAGGCCTCCGGGCCTATTTCCGCGACCACGCCTGGGGGAACACCCGGCTGGCCGACCTCATGGGAGCCGTGGGAGCAGCCGCCGGTCGCGACCTCACGGAGTGGACGCGGCTGTGGTTCGACCAGGCCGGCACCGACACCATCCGGCTCGAGCCCGGCGAGGGCGGTGCCCGGCTCTCCGTGACCGCACCGCACGGCGACCCGAGGCCCCACACGCTCCTGGTCGGCTCCTACGCACTCCGCGGGGACGCCCTCGACCTGGTCGAACGCACCCGGGTCGACACAGCGGGGCCCGTGGTCCCCGTGGGCCTCCCGGCCGCCGACCTCCACCTGCTCAACGACGAGGACCACACCTTCGCCGCCGTCCGCACCGACCCCGCCTCACTCGAGGTGCTGCTGGCCCGGGGCGGCGGGCTGCCGACCCCCCTGGCGCGTGCCGTCGCGGTGGGAACGACGTGGGACATGCTCCAGAAGGGCGAGCTGACGCCCGCGGACTTCCTGACCAGTGTGCTGGGTGTGCTCCGCACCGAACGGACCCCGGGCGTCGTCGGTCCCTTCCTGGGACTCGCCGTCGCCACCGCCGAGGAGTGGAGCCCGACCTCCGGCGTCGCGGCCGCACGCCACTCCTTGGCCGACGTGGCACTGGTCCTCGCCGAGGACCCGGACCTGCGCATCCAGGCCCTCCAGGTCGTCGCCGGCGCCGCGAGCACCGATGCCCACTGGGCCGCCCTCGAGGCTGCGGCGGACGACCCTGACATCGCGTGGCGCATCCTGGTGCGCCGGGCCGAGCTCGGCGACCACGACCCTGCCGCGGTCACGGCCCTCGTCGAGCGCGACCCCGACCCCGAGGCCGCCACCCGTGCGCTGACGGTGCGCGCCGCCCTCCCCGATGCCGAGGCCAAGGAGGAGGTCTGGCAGGCGGTGTTCACCGACCGCGCCGTCCACGCGGGGCTCGCGATGCGACGGCTGGCCCGCTGCTTCTGGCGCCCGGGCCAGGACGAGCTGTTGCTGCCCTATGGCGAGCGTTACCTCCAGCAGGTCACCGACCTCGGCAGTGGCGGCATGCTCGAGCTCGGCTCGATCGTGGCGGCGATGTACCCCCTCGTCGCGACCGAGGACTTCCTCGCCCGTGCCACGGTCATCGCCGAGGACCCGGCGACCCCGCCCTACGTCCGCGCCCCGCTCCTCAAGGAGACCGACACCCTGCGTCGCAAGCTCCGGGCGCGGGGGTAGCGGCCTGCCGGTTTCACCGGCGCGCCGGTGAAACTGTCTCTTCTCGGCCGAAGTTTCGGCCGAGAAGTGACAGTTTCGCGCAGGAAGTACGACGGGCGCGAACGCTCAGTCGTCCTCGTCCTTGCGGCGCAGCTTGGACTCGTCGAGGGGGAAGCGCAGCTCTCGCTGGCGGGCGATGGCGGCGCCGATGAGGCCCTTGAAGAGGGGATGCGGCCGGGTCGGCCGGGACCGGAGCTCCGGGTGGGCCTGGGTGGCGACGTAATAGGGGTGGACGTCGCGGGGCAGCTCCACGAACTCGACAAGACCGAGGTCCGGGTTGGTCCCAGAGAAGTCCAGACCCGCCGCCTCGAGCTGGTCGCGGTAGTCGTTGTTGACCTCGTAGCGGTGGCGGTGGCGCTCGTGCACCGAGCCGCTGCCATAGGCCTCACGAACGATCGAACCGGGCTTGAGGTCGGCGGGATAGAGACCCAGCCGCATCGTGCCGCCGAGATCGCCCGCGCCCTCCACGAAGGACTTCTGCTCCTCCATGGTCGCGATCACGGGCTCCTGGCAGCCCGGGTCGAACTCGGTGGAGGCGGCCTTCTCGAGGCCGGCGACGTTGCGGGCGTACTCGATCACCATGCATTGAAGGCCCAGGCATAGCCCGAGGGTCGGCACGCCGTGGGTGCGGGCATAGGTGAGCGCCCCGAGCTTGCCCTCGATGCCGCGGATGCCGAACCCACCGGGCACGCAGATCGCGTCGACGTCCTCGAGCTGCTTGCGCGCGCCGTGCTCGGTCTCGCACTCATCGGACGGGATCCACCGCACGTTGACCTTCGCCTCGTGGGCGAAGCCGCCCGCACGCAAGGCCTCGACCACCGAGAGATAGGCGTCCGGGAGGTCGATGTACTTGCCGACCAGCGCGACGGTCACCTCCTCCTTGGGGTGGTGCACCCGTCGCAGCAGGTCGTCCCACAGCGTCCAGTCCACGTCACGGAACGGCAGCCCCAGGCGGCGTACGACGTAGGCGTCGAGGCCCTCACGGTGCAGCACCTTGGGGATGTCATAGATGGACGGGGCGTCCGCGGCCGTGACCACGGCCTCCTCGTCGACGTCGCACATCAGCGAGATCTTGCGCTTGATGCCGGAGGGGAGCTCGCGGTCGGCGCGGCAGACGATCGCGTCCGGCTGGATGCCGATGGAGCGCAACGCCGCCACCGAGTGCTGGGTCGGCTTGGTCTTCAGCTCCCCGGAGGGGCCGATGTAGGGCACCAGACTCACGTGGAGGAAGAAGCAGTTGTCACGACCGATGTCGTGGCGGACCTGGCGCGCCGCCTCGAGGAACGGCAGCGACTCGATGTCGCCCACCGTTCCGCCGATCTCGGTGATCACCACGTCGGCGGGCTCGCCTTCCCCGGCGGTCGCCATGGCGCGGATGCGATCCTTGATCTCGTTGGTGATGTGGGGGATCACCTGGACCGTGTCACCGAGGTAGTCGCCGCGCCGCTCCTTGGCGATGACCGAGGAGTAGACCTGGCCCGTCGTCACGTTGGCGACCTGGTTGAGGTCAGTGTCGAGGAACCGTTCGTAGTGCCCGATGTCCAGATCGGTCTCGGCGCCGTCGTTGGTGACGAACACCTCGCCGTGCTGGAACGGGTTCATCGTCCCGGGATCGACGTTGAGATAGGGATCGAGCTTCTGCATCGTGACGCGCAGACCGCGCGACTTCAGCAGCGCTCCGAGGCTCGAAGCCGTGAGGCCCTTGCCGAGCGAGGAGGCGACGCCTCCGGTCACGAATACATGCTTGGTGGGCGGCGCAACCTTCACGGGGTTCTAGCCTACCGCAGGCCGACCGCGCCGTCGGCGCCCGACGCTCCGAACGAGCCACCCTTGGTGGCTGGCCACTCGGTGAGCGCCAGGATCGAGGTCACCTGGCCGGCCGCGGTGTCCACGCCGTCGACCGTCGCCACCTCCGCAGCCACCGGCTCGGTGCGAAGCCGGCCGATCAGGCCGCTGGAGTCGACGCCCGCAACCACCACCCCGGCCGCATGAGCTGCCAGGCCGCTCAGCAGCCCCGCATAGATCGCGTCGCCGTCGGCACTCGGCTCGTCACCGAGCAGCACCACGACATAGGCCGCCCGGCCCGTCGCCTTGCCCGTCGAGCTCACCAAACCGGCGCCGTCGAGACTGGACAAGATGCCGGTGGACTGGTCGCCCAGTGGCTTGGTCCCCTGGGCATTGGTGGTCGTCAACGCGACGCCCAGGAGCTCCCCCAGCCGCGTGTAGGTGTCCGCGTCGGCCGACACCACACCGTCGGGGAGCTGGGTCATGAGCTGGCTACCGAGGGTGTCGACCAGGGTCTTCTCTCCGGTGTCCACCAACGTCGGCTGGACGGCATAGGTGCCGCCCACCGTCGCACCCGCGGCCTGGACCTGCTCGGCGATGGCGTTGCGCGTGGTGTCGGAGGCGCCGGGGAGGGACAGGATCACCACCGCGCTGCCCGCCAGCCTGTCGGCGTACATGCGCGCGGCACCCTGGGTCGCCAGTGCGTCCGCGAAGGCCGACTCCTGACGGGCGTCGCTGGTGTCGGCCGCTGTCGCGGCCGGGGCCTTGTCGGAGCGGCCGAGATCGGAGAGTGGGCCGCCGCCCAGGACGACCCCGGCTGCCAACGACAGCAGGACCGCCACGAGGGAGACCACGTGGTAACGGAAGGAGATCACGAGAAGAGTCCTTGGAGGTCGTCAAACAGACGGCGCAGGGTGGGTTCGAGCTCGGTGGCCCACTGGTGGCCGACGGGGGTCGTGGCGACCGCGGCCGCCACGGCGGCCAGCCCCACGAGCAGGACGAGGAGCAGGTGCCAGGTCCTGACCCTGCCGCTGTAGAGAACGGGCAGAGAGCGGGCGTCGACCAGCCGCTCCCCCACCGTGAGACGAGTGAGATAGGTGCTCGCGAGCCCGGGACGCTGCCGGTCGAGAAATTCCTCGAGCGTGGCATGGAGGCCGACCCCGACGATCACCGACGCACCACCACGATGGGCGAGCAACAGCGCCAGGTCCTCGGCGGCCGCCCCGGTCTCACACGCTTGGGGACGCACCCCCAGCTTCTCGAAGCGCTCCGCGGTCGTCCGGGCCAGGCCGGTGTCGGTGCGGACGACAACGTCACGGGCCGCCTTGAGCGCCTTGGCCGACGGCTGGTCCAGATCCGCGTCGCGCGGGTCGAGGACCACGATGTGCGGTTTGAAGCCGGCCGACAGCAGCGCATCAGCACCGCGCTGCACCCCGATCAACACAGCATCCTGCTCGGCGATGAAGCGGGTGATCCTGGCGAGCTCGTCGGCGTGGTCGACCGAGCGAACGACGACGACCGCCGGCCGACCCGCGAGCTTGGTCCGCAGCGGAGGCAACCCCTGGCCGTGGAGGAGCAGGTCCTCCTCGCGGTGCACGAACTCGACGCTGTTGCGGGTGAAGGTGTCGAGCTGGGCTGCCATGCCGGCGCGCGCCTGGTCCATCTCGGAGCGCACGACCTCGAGGTCCACGACCCTGCCAGCCGCCAGGAGGTCGTCGCCGGCGAAGAGCTCACCCTCGTGGAGCCGGACCTCGGCGCCGTCGCGCAGCCGGGCCAGCGCGTCACTTCCCACGGAGTCGACCAGCGGGATTCCGGCCTCCGCCAGCACGAGCGGCCCGAGATTGGGATAGCGACCGGAGATCATCGGCGCCGCGTTCACCACCGCGGCCACGTGGGCCTCGACGAGCGCCTGGGCCGTGGGCCGGTCGAGGTCGATGTGGTCGATGACGGCGATGTCACCCGCGCGCAGTCGTGGCAGCAAGGACGGCGTACGGCGGTCCACGCGCAGGCAGGCACGAAGTCCGGGCGAGGCCTCGGCGGAGCGTTGGCGAACGGTGAGTTTCATGACCGAGCCATGGTTTCATCGGCCGGAGCGCGGTCGTCGCACCTTGCCAGGCTCCGCGCGTCGCGGCCCCGTGTCCGGCCCGGGACGGTCAGCCGGTGGCGCGGGCGCTGTCGAGCAGCTCACGGGCGTGCTGGAGCGCCGCGTCGGACTCCTCCACCCCCGCCAGCATCCGGGAGAGCTCCTTGACGCGCGCTGCGTCGTCCAGGGTCGTCAGCCCCGAGGTCGTCACCGACCCGTCGTCGGCCTTGTGGACCACCACGTGTCGGTCGGCGTAGGCGGCGACCTGGGGCAGGTGGGTCACCACGAGCACCTGGGCCGTGCGCGCCAGCCCGGCGAGTCGCCGGCCGACCTCGATCGCGGCCTTGCCGCCGACACCGGCGTCGACCTCGTCGAAGACGAAGATGGGCACGGGGCTCGTCGCCGCCAACGACACCTCCAACGCGAGCATGACCCGCGACAGCTCGCCACCCGAGGCGCTCTTGGCCAGCGACCGGGGCTCGGCCCCCACGTTGGCGGCGAGCAGGAACTCCACCTCGTCGACACCGGAACCACCGAACCGGAGCCAGTTCTCCCCCATCCGGAGTGGCGCCCCAGGGGCGTCGGGGTCGGGAGGCGGCGCCACCTCATGGCGGCGCACGTCGATCTCCAGGCGCGCCGCCGGCATGGCCAGCAACGCCAGCTCGGCGGTCACCTCGCCCGCCAGGCGCTCGGCGGCCGCGCGACGGCTCTGGCTGAGCGTCTCGGCGGCATCGCCGAGCTCGACCCGCAGTCGGCTGCGCTCGCCCTGGAGGGCCGCGATGCGTTCGTCGGTGCCGTCGAGGTCGAGCAGGCGAGCGCCACCGGCCTCGGCCCAGGCGAGGACCTCGTCGATGGTCTGGCCGTACTTGCGGGTCAACGCGGTGAGCGCCGCGCGACGCTCCTGGACCGCGGCCAGCCGAGCAGGGTCCGACTCGAGGCCGCCCGCATAGGAGGCGACGTCGGTCGCGAGGTCCGAGAGCAGATAGCTGAGCTCGGCCAGCCGATCGGCCAGAGCAGCCGCCTCGGGGTCATGGTCGCGGACGGCATCGAGCTGGGTGCGGGCCGCCGCGACCGCGCCCAGCGCGTCAGGCTGGTCCTGCTCGCTCGACAGCGCCTCACGAGCCTGCTCGGCGGCGGTCCGGAGGGTGTCGGCGAAGCCGAGCCGCGACTCCTCGGCCAGGAGGTCTGAGTCTTCGCCCGGCTGCGGTTGGACGGCCTCGATCTCGGCGAGCCCGAACCGCAGCAGGTCGGCCTCGCGGGCGCGTTCTCGTGAGGATGCGGCCACCTCAGCGAGCTCGCGCTCGGTCGCCAGCAGCCGGGCATGCAGGGCGGCATAGGTGTCGAGCAGGGCCGCATGGTCGGGCCCGGCGAAACGGTCGAGGGCGTCACGCTGGGCGTTGGCTTGCAGCAGGCGGTGTTGGTCTGACTGACCGTGCACGGCCACGAGCGGCTCGGTGACCTCGGCCAGCGTCGAGACGGGGACGCCGGCACCGCCGACGAAGGCCCGCGAGCGGCCCTCGGCCGAGATGTTGCGGGCGACGACGACGTGGTCGTCCTCGATGTCGCCCCCGGCCTCCTCGACGGCTTCGACGAACGCCGGAAGTCCGCCGGTGGCCACGACGCCCTCGACCCGGGCGGCGCGTGCGCCGGTGCGGACGGCTCCTGAGTCTGCCCGTGCGCCGAGCAACAGCCCCAGCGCCGTCACGACCATCGTCTTGCCGGCGCCCGTTTCTCCGGTGATCACGGTCAGGCCGGGGCCGAGCTCGAGGGTGGAGCTCTCGATGACGCCGAGCGATGAGATCCTGATCTCCTCAAGCATCGCTGTCTCCTGGGCCCCGCAGGCGCCGTTCGGCCGCGCCGCGCCAACCCTCGATCGGCAGGCCGAACTTCTTGACCAGGCGGTCGGTGAAGGAGGCCTCCTGCAGGCGCACCAGCCTCACGGGAGAGTCGCCGCGGCGGACCTCGACCCGGGCGCCCGGCGGCAGGTCGACCGTGCGGCGCCCGTCGCACCAGAGCACCCCGGCCACCTCGGAGCCGTCGAGCACCTCGACCGCGACCACCGAGTCGGGGCCGACGACCATCGCGCGCGCGAACAGCGCGTGAGCACTGATCGGCACCACGAGCAGGGCGTCGACGCCGGGCCAGACGATGGGGCCTCCGGCGGAGAAGCCGTAGGCGGTGGAGCCGGTGGGCGTGGCACAGACGACGCCGTCGCAGCCCCACCGCGAGACCGGGCGGCCGTCGACGCCGACCACGACCTCGAGCATGCGTTGGCGCGCGGCCTTCTCGACGCTCGCTTCGTTGAGCGCGAACGTCCGGAACCCCACGGTCTTGTCGTGGACCACCGTCACGTCGAGCGTGAGACGCTCCTCGATCGCATAGGCTCCCGCGACAATGGCGTCGATGATGGAGTCGGCGTCCTCGTGCTCCACCTCGGCGAGGAAGCCGACGTGTCCGAGGTTGATGCCCAGCAGTGGGGTGCAGCTGGCCCTGGTCAGCTCCGCGGCGCGTAGCAGCGTGCCGTCGCCGCCCAGCACGACGGCGAGCTCGCAGCCGTGGGCGGCATCGTGGACCGACGCGGTCAGCTCGAGGGGCGGGTCATAGGCCATCGGGTCGAGCCCCAGCTCGACGACGTCGTCCTCGAAGAGGCGTACGGCGAGCCCGTGGCGGGTCAGCGCTGCACAGAAGTCACGCGCAACCTCGCGGGCGTCCTCACGCCGGGTGTTGGCGACGAGGAACACGCGACGGTCGACAGCGGCGGCGCTCACGGGTCCACCCTCTCACCCGGCACCCCCAGCGACGCAGTGCCAGCCACCTCGCTGTGGATGTCGGCCTCGGTGACCAGGGTGGGACCTCGGCGCAGCCACACGAAGAACTCGACGTTGCCTGCCGGCCCCGGCAAGGGGCTGGTGGTGACCATCCGGGTGCCCCAGCCCTTGGCGTCGGCGGCCGACACCACGCCGGCCACGGCGCTGGCCCGGAGTCCGACGTCGCGCACCACGCCGCCCTTCCCGAGCGCCTCGCGGCCGACCTCGAACTGCGGCTTGACCATGAGTGCCAGGTCGCCCTCGGGATCGGTCACCGCGATGAGGGGGTCGAGGACGAGCTCGAGGGAGATGAACGAGAGGTCACCCACGACCAGCGCGACCGGCCCGCCGGTGAGCTCCAGGCTCAGGTCGGTCCGGATGTTGGTGCGGTCGACGACGCGGACGCGCTCGTCCTGCTGGAGGCGCCAGGCCAGCTGGCCATAGCCGACGTCGACGGCGACCACCTCAGCGGCCCCCCTCCGCAACAGCACGTCGGTGAAGCCGCCGGTAGACGCGCCGGCGTCCAGGCACCGGCGGCCGCGTACGACGAGCCCAGCGGGCTCGAAGACGTCGAGCGCCCCGGCGAGCTTGTGACCGCCGCGCGAGACGTAGTCGGGCCGGTCGGGGTCAGCCCGGACCACCAGGGCCACGTCGGTGGTCACAGCCGTCGCCGGCTTGTGCGCCACGACGCCACTCACGGTGACGCGACCGGCCTGGATGAGCTCGCTGGCATGATCGCGGGACCGGGCCATCCCACGGCGGACCAGCTCGGCGTCGAGTCGGAGTCGACGGGGTGGCACGTGCCTCAGGACTCCGGGCGGGCGTCAAGAGCGCCCCGCAGCTCCTCGTGCGCCCTCTCGAAAACGGCCACGTGCTCATCGACGGGCAGGTCGTCGAGCCCGAGGAGCGAGTCGAGCACCGCATCGACGCGCGCGTTGCCGGTGCGCAGCGAGGCATCGACCGCGGGATCGTCCAGGGGTCCCGTCTGGTCGTCGGGGTCCAGGTCGTGCTCGTCCATGGCCGAAGACTAGTGCCTGTCCAGCGCGGGACCGGACTCCGGCGGGACGAGGTCGGCGTGGTCGGCCGGCGAGCCCGTCGCATCGAGATGGACCCAGGCGGCGGACCCGACGGCCCGCCACCAGTCGTCGGTCGAACCGCTGCCCGTCACGTGGAGGCGACCGTCGACCACGTCGGCCGTCCAGCCGCCGACGTGAGCACGGGTGCCCGCGGTCGCCACCGCAGGGTGGGGACGCAGCAGGCCGGTGAGCCCGGCCGACAGGTAGGTCGGGCGCAGCTCAGGCGGCGCCGCCACCAGCTCGGGGAGGCCGGTGACCCCCGTCAGGACGAGCAGCGAGTCCACCTCGGCATGGTGGGCACCCTCGATGTCGGTGTCCAAACGGTCACCGACCATGAGCGGGCGTTGCCCCCCGACCCGCCGCAAGGTCTCGTCGAAGAGCGGGCGGGCGGGCTTGCCAGCCACCTCCGGGTCGACCCCCGAGAACTGCTGCAGCATGCGCACCATGGTCCCGTGGCCCGGCGCCACCCCGAACGACGTCGGCAGCGTCATGTCGGTGTTGCTGGCCACCCACCACAGCCCGCCTCGGATCAGGACGGCCGCCCGCATGACGTCGCGCCAGATCACGTCGGGGCCATAGCCGGTGACGACCGCGCGCACCTGGTCGGCGTCGCGGCTGTCGCGCACGGGGACCAGGGCCTCCTCGACCAGCGCCCTTGCCAGCCCCTCCGCGCCCAGCATCAGCACGCGACTCTCGGGCGGCAGCTTGGCCGCGAGCACCCGGGCGGCGGCCTGGGCCGAGGTGACGACGTCGTCGTCCCAGGCCTGAACCCCGAGCCGGACCAGGTTCTCGGCGACGGCCTCGGGCGTTCGGGACGCATTGTTGGTGATGAAGGCGACCCGTGCCCCGGTGTCCCGGACCGTCGCGATCGCCTCAGGCGCACCGGGGATCGCAGCGCCGCTGATGTAGACGACCCCGTCGAGGTCGAACATGATGAGGTCGTAGGCCGAGCAGAGCATCTCGTCGGACGAACCCAGCACCGTGTCTCCTCGCTCTCGGCTTCGCCCGGGGGCCTACCATCGATTGAATGGACGACTCCGCAGTGGTGCCGCCTCCCCACCTCGGGAGACCGCTGCGCCTGCTGCCCTTTCGGGGACTGGCGCTGCCGCCTCGCCGGGTGGGTGACCCTGCCGCCGTGGGTGCCCTGGCCCGACCCTATCGTGACGCGCCGGCCCGGCTGGCGCTGTGGGAACGCACCGGGCGCGTCTGGCGGGACCAGGAACCGGCGGTCTATGTCCACGAGTACGTCGTCGAGGGGATGGTCGTGCGGGGCCTGGTCGGCGCACTCGACCTGCGCCACCGCTCGGCCGATCCGGCCGATCGCGCCGTGTTGCCCCATGAGGGCGTCCACCCGGGCCAGGTCGACCAACTGGCCAAGCGCATGCGCCGGATGGCGCTCAATCCCGCGCCAATCCTGTTGGTGCATCGCGGCCCGGCCGCCGTTCGCGATCTCATGGACCGGGCGGCCGAGACCGAGCCGGTGAGGGCGTTCACCGACAGGGCCGACCACCAGCACCGTGTCTGGGCGCTGCGGCGACCCGACCAGCTCGACGCTCTCGGCGACGCGCTGGCGTCGGCGACCCCGATGATCGCGGACGGGCACCATCGCTATGCCGCCACGCTGCGCCTCCAGCACGAACGCCCCGGCACGGCCTGGGACCACGGCCTGGCGATGCTGGTCGACCAGGACGACACGCCGCTGTTCCTCGGCGCCATCCACCGCATCGTGCGCGGCGCCCATCTCGAGGACTTCGCGCAGGTCGAGAGTGGGACCGGCACGTTCCGACGCTATGCCACCGACGCCGCGCTGCAGGCCCTCAGCGAGGACACGCTGGTCCTGACGGACGGGAAGGCCTGGGCCACCCTGGCTCTGAAGGTTCCAGCCGAGGAAACAGCGGTCGACGTGCTCCACGGACGCGTCCTGCCGGAGCTGAGTGTGGAATCGGGGCTGGTCACCTACCACCACCGGGTCGCCGACGCCCTGCAACACGTCAGACCTCGTCGCGACGTGGCCGTGCTCATGCCGGCAGCCGACTTCGACACGGTGCACCGCATCGTCGCCCATGACCGACTCATGCCCGAGAAGGCCACCTCCTTCCAGCCCAAGCCGGCGCTGGGGGTCCTCATGCGCTCGCTGCGCGACGGATGACCTGCACTCCACCGACCTCGACCTCGACCCGGGAAGCAGCACCGCTCGCCGTCTGGAAGAACCGGCGCCGGATGGCCCCGCGCACCTCGATCACGTCGCCGGCCTTGAGGGCCCGCACACTGCGTCGGGGCCGACCGCTCCACACCGCGCAGTCCACGGTGTCGACCGACGACCTGGGTCGCGCCCGGTCCACCGGCCGATCGACAACGACCCGGAAGGTCCACACCGAGTCACCACTCGGGAGGCCCTTCTCCTCGGCGGGCGCCGACACCCGCCCCACGAGCCTCACTTCGTTGACCGCCTCCGTGGCGGCCTCGTCACGTCCTGACATGGACATCACCTCCGACCACCACGCTCCCGAGCGTCACCGACAACCCACCTGACAACCTCGGAGTGGCTGTGGACGGGCGCCCATGCCGGGAGCCTGTGGACGATCAGCGGTCCGGCGGTCGGGGCCACCGGCCACCGAATCCACCACCAGCTCCGCAGGTCGCTCGCCGCCACGGAAATGCGAGGAGCGGGCCATGAAAACATGGCCCGCTCCTGCTAAAGAA
>JAXLSN010000024.1:0-86592 GCA_046330595.1 Nocardioidaceae bacterium | reverse complement strand
GCTCGGCCGGCGCCCGGTCGGCCGCCCGCACCGCCAAGAGCCTGGGAGCCGCCGGATGCCTGTGCCTGGCCTTCCCGCTCCACCCGCCGGGCCACCCCGAGAAGTCGCGGGTCGACGAGCTCCTCGGGACCCGGCTGCCGACCCTGGTGATCCAGGGCGAACGCGACACCATGGGCCGGCCGGAGGAGTTCCCGCCCCAGGTCGAGCTGGCCGTCGTACCGGCCGGTGACCACTCGCTGAGGGTCCCGGCCAGGGCCGAGATCAGCGCCGACGAGGCGCTCACGATCGTGGTCGAGAGCACGCTGGAGTGGATGATCCGCGAGGTGACGGGCGGTCAGCCGCGCCGCTGACGCCCGTCGCTGACCCGCACTGCCGCCCTACCTCGGGAATCAGGGGCCGCGCCACCGTGTTGGGACCAACGTGCTTGCCCTGCTCACGCATCCACCGACGTCGGGATCCGGGAGCGTCGACCTCCGAGCCGACGCGGCCCTGGACCAACCCACCCCCGGGCTAGGCTGGGGGACGATGACTGACTCTTTCGACGCCGAGCTCGACCAGCTCGACGAGGTCCCCGCCGACGAGACCGACGAGCAGCGCGCCGCTCGGTTCGAGCGCGACGCGCTGCCCTTCCTCGACCAGCTCTACTCCGCGGCGATGCGCATGACGCGCAACCCGCAGGACGCCGAGGACCTGGTGCAGGAGACGTTCGCCAAGGCGTTCTCGTCGTTCCACCAGTTCAGGCCCGGGACCAACCTCAAGGCCTGGCTCTACCGCATCCTGACCAACACCTTCATCAACTCCTACCGCAAGAAGCAGCGGGAGCCGCAGCAGTCGATGTCCGAGGACGTCGAGGACTGGCAGCTCGCCCGCGCGGAGTCCCACAGCTCGACGGGGCTGAAGTCGGCGGAGATGGAGGCGCTGGAGCACCTGCCCGACTCCCAGGTCAAGGACGCCCTCCAGCGGCTGCCCGAGGAGTTCCGGCTCGCGGTCTATCTCGCCGATGTCGAGGGATTCCCCTACAAGGAGATCGCCGAGATCATGGGCACCCCCATCGGCACGGTGATGTCCCGCCTCCACCGCGGTCGTCGTCAGCTGCGCGACATGCTCTCCGACCACGTGCGCGCCAACGACCTCCTGCGCGTCGGAGAGGGGGAGTGATGGGCCACCACGACGAGTCCTGTGCCGACTTCATCGAGCGCATCGTCTATCTCCTCGACAACGAGCTCGACGAGGACGACGTCCACGCGGTCAAGGAGCACCTCGACCGGTGCGCGCCGTGCCTGGAGAAGTACGACGTGCAGAAGACCGTGAAGTCCCTGGTGGCCCGGTCCTGCTCCGAGGCCGCGCCCGACACCCTGCGCGAGCGCGTGCTGCTGTCGATCCGCGAGGTCCACATCCGCTACACCGAGCGGGGCTGACCGCTCGGTTCGCCTGCTCGATTCGCGGCGGCGGCCGTCATTTGAGAGGATGGCCCGGCCCTTCGGGGCCACCCACGATCCAGGAGGTCACCATGGGCAAGTCCGGCAGCAAGCGCCGCGGACGCAAGAAGAAGGCCGCCAACCACGGCAAGCGTCCCAACTCCTGAGCAACCACACCCCCGACCGACCCCGCGTCGGGACCAGGGTGTGGCTGCCAGCACCGAAGAGCCCCCGAGCCGCCCGGTCGGGGGCTCTCGCCTTCTCCGGGGCCGGTTCCGGGTGGTGCTCAGCCGCGCAGGCGGGCCAGGAACCGCTCGGCGTCGACGACCGCCCGCGTCACCCGGCCGCTGCCGACCACCGTCCCGTCGAGGTGGCGTGCCTCGACGGCGAACGTGTGCAACCGACCGTCCTCGGCCTCCCGGGTCGCGGCGACGACCACGGTGGCACCGACCGGGCTGGCGGCACGGTGCTGCAGGGTCACCTCGGTGCCGACGCTGGTCGACCCCTCGGCCAGCGTCGGCTCGAGCGCCTCACACGTCACGGCCTCGCACCACGCCAGCAGCCGGGGGGTGCCGAGCACCGGCAGGCTCCCGGAGCCGACCGCGGTCGCGGTGTCGTCGTCCCCGACGACGAAGTGACGCTCGGCGTCCATGTCAGCCCTCCTCGGCGTCCGTGCGCGGGTGGACCATCGCGAAGGCGAGCAGCCGCGTGCCCGGCTCGGGGAACCAGTCGCGGTCGTGGTCGCGGGTGAAGCCCGCCCGGGCATAGAGGTGGTGGGCGGTCACCTGGTCGGGCAGCGAGCAGAGCACGACACCCCGGTCACCGTCCTCGCGTGAGCGCTCCAGGCAGGCCTGCACGAGCGCCGCCCCCACGCCGCGGCCCTGGGCCTCCGGCGCGACCGCCAGCGTGCGGAACTCGCCCTCGTCGTCGCGCCCGAGCTCGCGCCAGGGCGAGCCGTGGGGGCAGTAGGTCACGGTCCCGAGCACGCGGCCGTCGTCGACGGCGACGAGCAGCAGCGCCTCCGCGGCCCGGCGCGCCGCGTCCCGCAGCTGGTCGACATAGCGGTGCTCGGCGTCGAGGTGGCCGCCGGTCACATACGCCGCGGCGGTGAGGTCGCCGACCACGGCGTACTCCTCCGGCCGGGCCGGCCTGATCTCCATCAGATCCCGAAGGTGTTGCGCGGATAGGCGGCGTTGACGTCGGTGATGACGTTGACGAGGTAGGGCACCCCCGCGGCGAAGGCCCGGTCGAGCGCCGGCCCGATCTGGGCCGGGTCGGTGACGGTCTCACCTCCGCCACCGAGCGCGCGGACCACGGCGTCGTAGCCGGTCTGCGGGGCCAGGTCGGCCGCGACGTCATAGCCGTAGAGCATCTGCATGGGGCCCTTCTCCAGACCCCAGGCCGAGTTGTTGCCGACCACGATGACCACGGGCAGGCGGTGACGGACCAGCGTGTCGACGTCCATCAGCGAGAAGCCGGCCGCACCGTCGCCCATGAGCAGCACCACCTGCGCCGAGGGGCGGGCGATCCGGGCGGCGATCGCGGCGCCGAGACCGGCGCCGAGGCAGCCATAGGGGCCGGGGTCGAGCCAGCCGCCCGGGCGCTGGGGCTCGACGAACTTGCCCGCGAAGGAGACGAAGTCGCCCCCGTCGCCGATCACGACAGCGTCGTCGGCCAGCCGCGGGACCAGCTCGCCATAGATGCGAGCCGGGTGGATCGGGTCGGCCTCGGCGGTCAGCAGTGCGGCGTCGCGCTGCGCGGCCGCCGCGACGCCGGCCTGGAGATCAGCCAGCCAACCGGACCAGTCCGGGCGGCGTACGAGGTGGTGGCAGGCCTCGAGCAGCCCATCGAGGACCAGGGTCAGGTCGCCGCTGGCGGACCCCGCGAGCGCGGCGTGGGTGGAGACCTGGGCGGGGGAGTCGGCGAGGTGCACCACCGCGGCCGGCTGGGCGCCGTCCTTGCCGCCGAAGACGCCATAACCGAGCCGGAAGTCGAGCGGGGTGCCGACCACGATCACCAGGTCGCTGCCGCCCAGCGCCTGGCCGCGGGCCTTGGTCACGAGCAGCGGGTGACCTCCGGGCAGCACGCCCCGGCCCATGCCGTTGGTCAGGGTCGGGATCTGCAGCTCTTCGGCGAAGCGCAGCGCGGCCACCTCCGCCCCGTCGGCCCACACGTCGGTGCCGAGCACGAGGACCGGCCGCTGGGCCGCGCCGAGCGTCTCGGCGATCTCGGTGAGCGCATCGCTGTCGGGCTCGGCTCCCCGCAGCCGGGGCGCGGCCGGCGCCGGCCCGGAGGCGGAGTTGAAGAACTCGTCCATCGGGATGTCGACGAAGACCGGGCCCCGGTGTGACGAGCGAGCCGCGGTGAAGGCGGCGTCGAAGCCCGCGAGCACGGCGTCGGCGGTGCCGATGGTCCGCGCCACCTTGGCGACGGGCGCCACGATCGGCGGCTGATCGAGCTCTTGGAGGCTGCCCATGCCCCACCGGTTGTTGGGGGCGCGACCCCCGACGACCACCATCGGCGAGCCCGCGAACGACGCCTGCGCGATCGCGCTGACGCCGTTGGTGACGCCGGGGCCGGCGGTGAGGACGGCCAGCCCGGGGACCCGGGTGAGCTTGCCGGTGGCCTCGGCGGCGAACGCCGCGGTCTGCTCGTGTCGGACGTCGAGGATCCGCAGCGGCGGGTCGGCCTTGACGGCACCGTCATAGATCGGGAAGACGTGCGCCCCGGAGAGCGTGAACATCGTCTCGACGCCGTGGGCGCGGGCGACGGCCACGGCGAGCTCGCCCGCGTGGCCGCTGAGCGTCGGCCCGGCGGGCCCCGTGGTCGGGTCGGCGCCGGCCTCGGCGTCGGGGGTGGTGGGTTCGGAGGCGCCGCTGGAGGTCATGGGCGCATGTTACTCAGCGGTCGCTTGGCTATTCGACCGGTCGCGTGGCTATTCGAGATAGCCGCGGTTGGTTCGGCGCAGGGCGTCGACCAGCACCAGCAGCAGGTCGGAACGGACCGAGGGGAGCCGCTGGCCGATCGCCAGCTGGAGGTAGAGCGCCCGCAGGTAGGCCTCGGCGTTGCCGCTGTCGAGATAGGGGTCGCGACGGTCGTCACCGATCGGCTGGACGGCGGCCGAGGCCAGCCGCGCCACCCACGGCTCGACGACCGTCAGCGGGAGCAGGTCGCGGCGCAGCACGTTGAGCGTGGCGGCGGCCATCCGGTCGGGCTCGCCGGAGACCAGCAGCGTGTCGGCGCGCAGCAGCACCCGGTCGGCGATGACGTCGAGCAGCACGGTCAGCTCGGGGCCGCCCAGGTGGGGCGAGGACGCCAGGCACCCGACGGCGTCGGCGCCGTGGGCGATCGCATGGGCCCACCCCTTGGCGGGCACGAAGCCGCGCAGGTCGTTCTCCCGGAGGTACCAGGTCGTGATGCGGTCGCCCCACTCGAGCACCTTGTCGGCCGGCAGGACCTGCTTGACGTTGTCGCGCTCGATGCACTGGGCCAGGATCAGCGCCGAGAAGCTGCGCCGGAACACCGTGTCGGTGCCCTGCTCACCCAGGCCGACCCCCAGCCCGGCCGCCATGCCGTCGCCGAGGCCGGACAGCAGGTCGTCATAGACGCCACGGTCGATCCAGGTCGCGAGCGTGGGATAGGCGGTCCCGTCACGTTCCTCCGGGTCGGGGGAGCCGAGCATCGTGGTCAGCTCGGCCGTCAGCTCGTTGAGGGGGCGGTCATCGGGGACCGTCAGCCCGGCCGCTCGCACGGACTGCCAGTATCCGGTCGCCAACGTCCTCGCTCCTCGCTCGCCCCCGCGCCGGGGCGGACCGATCGACACCCGGTCCCTGGTCCTGCTTCCTGCCGGGCCAACACTACGCTGCCATGCGTGCCCTCGATGAGCGAACTGGTGCGTGCGCACACCGACCTCGACGCCGACGACGTCGCGTGGCTGCACCTGCTCCTGGCCGACTGGCAGATCATCGCTGACCTGTCGTTCGCCGACCTCGTCCTGTGGCTCCCCGACCGGGAGGGCAAGGGCTACTGGGCCGGTGCGCAGATGCGCCCGACCACCGGGCCCACCGCCTATGTCGACGACGTGGTCGGCACGTTCATCCCCGTCGGGCGACGGCCGTTGCTCGATGCCGCCTACTCTCAGGGGCGGGTGGCTCGCGAGGGTGATCCCGAGTGGCGTGACGACGTCCCGGTGCGGGTGGAGACCATCCCCGTACGCCGCGCCGAGCGCGTCATCGCGGTCGTCGGACGCAACACCAACCTGCTCGGCGTACGCACGCCGTCACGGCTGGAGCTGTCCTACCTGCAGACCGCCGGCGACCTGAGCCAGATGATCGCCCACGGTCACTTCCCCGCCCCGGGCCAGCGCAGCGACCACGCGGACTCACCGCGGGTGGGTGACGGGTTCGTGCGCATCAACCGGGCCGGCGCGGTCGTCTATGCCAGCCCCAACGCGCTGTCGGTCTATCGCCGGCTCGGCCACAGCGGCGACCTGTCGGGGCTGGTGCTGGCCGAGGTGACCCGTGACCTGCTGCCCATGCGTCGCGGCACCGATGAGGAGTCGCTGAGCGCCGTTCTCGGCGGCACCCAGGCCCGGGACACCGAGGTCGCCACCGAGGACATCGCGGTGATCGTCCGCTCGATCCCGCTGCGGCCCGAGGGGGAGCGGATCGGGGCGCTGGTGCTGGTCCGCGACGTCACCGACCTGCGGCGCCGCGACCGGGAGCTGGTCACCAAGGACGCGACCATCCGCGAGATCCACCACCGCGTCAAGAACAACCTCCAGACGGTCGCCGCCCTGCTGCGTCTCCAGGCCCGCCGGATCCAGGAGCCGACCGCGCGCGGCGCCCTCGAGGAGGCCGTCCGCCGGGTCGGGTCGATCGCGATCGTCCACGAGACCCTCAGCCAGTCCGCCGAGGGCCAGGTGCAGTTCGACGACATCCTCGACCGGCTGTGCCGCATGGTCACCGATGTCAGCGTCGTGGGCGCATCGGTGTCGGTGGAGCGGGACTCCTCGTTCGGCGAGCTCGCGTCGGAGACCGCCACCGCGCTGGCCATGGTGCTCACCGAGCTGCTCCAGAACGCCGTCGAGCACGGCTACCCCGAGCCTGGGACGGCCGGCGAGATCGTGGTCTCCGCACGACGGAGCCGGGGTCGGCTGCGGGTCACGGTCACCGACGACGGGGTCGGCGTACCCGATGACTTCGATCTCGACAGCACCACCAACCTCGGCCTGTCGATCGTGCGGACGCTGGTGGAGTCCGAGCTCGGGGGCCGGTTCAGCGTCGAGCGTCACCGGCCGCGCGGCACGCGCGCCACCGTCGACATCCCGCAGGGCTGAGCGGCGTCGGCCTCAGACCGAGGTGCGGATGCGCGCGCGGGCGTTGCGGCGCTTGAGCGCGCGGCGCTCATCTTCGCTGAGTCCACCCCAGACACCGTGGTCCTGCCCCGCCTCGAGCGCCCACTGGAGGCACTGTTCGCGCACCTCACAGCGTCGGCACACCTGCTTGGCCTCCTCGATCTGGAGAATGGCCGGACCGGTGTTGCCGATCGGGAAGAACAGCTCCGGGTCTTCGTCGAGACACGCGGAGCGGTGCCGCCAATCCATGGCTGGGGGTGCCTCTTTCAATCGGTGGGGGGTTGTGCAAACCGGGTAAGCCTACCCGGTGATACTGAGGAGCACCATGTGAACCAGTTCACGAGTGCATCGCTCAGGGTGGCAACACTTCGCCCCGGAGACAAGGGCCTGTCCAGGTTTGTTGCGTCACACGGCTAATCTGTGCCGGTGACCAGCCCGGACGTCGACGCGCCCTCCGCGCGGCCGCTGCCGCTCCTGGTCGCCACTCTCGTCGCCGCGGCCCAGGGGGCCGTGCTGGTCGTCTATGCGGTCCTCGAGGCCTTCTCCGTGACGGGCGGGCGAGCCGCGATGGGTGTCACCACGTCGCTGTTCTTCGCATTCGCGGGGGCCGTGCTGGTCGCCTGCGGGGTGGCCGTGCTGCGCCGCAGCTCGTGGGCGCGGAGTCCTCTGGTGCTCGCCCAGCTCATCGCGCTCGGGCTGGCGTGGAGCTTCCGGGGTGGCTCGACCACGTGGGTGTCGGTGGCCCTCGGCGCGGCGGCCCTCGTGGTGCTGGTCGGGCTGCTTCATCCGCGCAGCATCGCCTGGCTCTCGCCTGCGGGCTAGGCGGCCCCCGAGGCTAGTCCTGGAGCGAGCTGCGCAGCTGGTCGAGGGTGCGGGTCAACAACCGCGACACGTGCATCTGCGAGACACCGATCTCGGTCGCGATCTGTGACTGCGTCATGTTCTTGAAGAATCGCAGCAGCAGGATCCGCTTCTCGCGCGGGTCGAGCCCGTCGAGCAGCGGCTTGAGCGACTCGCGGATCTCCACGTGCTCGAGGTTCTCGTCATGGGACCCCATGGCATCGAGCAGCGCAGCACCGCTGTCGGTCTCCTCGCCGGCGTCCAGCGAGAGGGTGGCATAGGCGTTGCTGGACTCCAGGCCCTCGATGATCTCTTCGACCGAGCACCCGATCGCGTCGGCCAGCTCGCGAGGCGTGGGCGAGCGGCCGTTGGCCTGGGTCAGCTCGGCGGTCGCGGCGGTGATCGCGATCCGCAGCTCCTGCAGCCGTCGCGGCACCCGGATCGCCCAGCCCTTGTCACGGAAGTAGCGCTTGATCTCACCCACCACGGTCGGCGTTGCATAGGTCGAGAACTCCACGCCCCGGTCCGTGTCGAAGCGGTCGATGGCCTTGAGCAGCCCGATGGTGCCGACCTGGACGAGGTCCTCGAACGGCTCGCCCCGGTTGCGGAAGCGACGGGCGGCGTGTTCGACCAGCGGCAGGTGGAGTGCGACCAGCTCGTCGCGCGCCGCCGTGGCCGCGACGCCGTCGACGCCCTCGCCCAGCAGGGCGAACAGCTCCGCCGTCCGCCGACGGGTCTCCTCGATCCCGGCCGGTGTCTCTTCGTCCCCCGACAGCTCCGCCATGCTCAGCCGCTCGTCGCAGCGCTCTCCGGGCGCATCGTGAGGCGGAGGGTGAAGGAGTCCGCGCCGACATCGGAGGTCACCTCGCTGGCCAGGGTGCTGAGCACCTGCCAGGCGAAGCCGTCCTCGTCGGGTGCGGACGGGTTGCTGGAGCTGACCGTCAGGCTCAGCACGAGCTCGCCCGGATCGAGCCAGAACCGACACAGCAGGTCGGTGCCGTCGTCGGCCTCGGGCAGCACCAGCGCGCTCGCCTCGCTGGCGGCGATCCGGAGGTCCTCGATGTCGTCGATGGTGAAGTCGAGCCGTGCGGCGAGCCCGGCCGTGGTGGTGCGCAGCACGGACGCATAGGCACCGTCCGCCGGCAGTCGGAGCTCCACGTCCGCGCGCCGAACGCCCCCGGGTGTGGTCATGGTCGGTCCTTGTCGGTCCCTCGAGGATGGGTGAGCCTGTGCCAGCACCCTAGTGGAGCCCGCTGCCCGTCGAGCCCGTTGCCCGCCCCACAACGACGCCGACCCGGCAGAACTTCTGCCGGGTCGGTCGGGAAATGCGCGCGGATCAGGCCTTCTTGGTCTCCCAGAAGATCTCGGCGATCTCGTCGATCTTGGCGAGCAGCTCGTCGGCCTTGGCCAGGTCGTGGTTGCCCTTCACGCCACCCGCGCCGGCGAGCTTGGTCGCCTGGTTGAACAGCGTGTGGAGGTTGGGGTACTTCTCGAAGTGCTCGGGCTTGAAGTAGTCGGTCCACAGCACCCACAGGTGGTGCTTGACCAGCTCGGCGCGCTGCTCCTTGATGATCAGCGAGCGGACGCGGAAGTCGGGGTCGTCGTTGGCCGCGACCTTCTCGATGATGGCCTTGATCGACTGGGCCTCGATGCGGGCCTGGGCCGGGTCATAGACGCCGCAGGGCAGGTCGCAGTGGGCGGAGACATCGACGGTGGGAACGAACAGTCGGTTCAGCATGGAAGTCCTCTCGGAGCTCGACAACAGCAGGAGTTGGTCGCCACCTGGGACACTACCCGTCGGCCCACAAATGGATGCAAGGGGAGGTGACGATGCCCATCGGCATGGCCCGCGTCCACGGCGACTCGATGCGCCCCGGCCTGCGTCCAGGTGACCGGCTGCTGGTGCGCTACGGCGCGGTGGTGCGTCCCGGCCAGGTCGTGCTGGCCCGGTTCCCCGACGGCACCCTGGTGGTCAAGCGCGCCCTCGACCGCCGTACGACGTCGGGCGGAGCGCCCGGGTGGTGGCTGCTGAGCGACGACCCCGACGCCGGCACCGACTCACGCCATCGCGGCCCGATCGCGGCCCCGGAGGTGATCGGCGTGGTGGTGGCACGGCTGTGGCCACGCCCGGGGAGGGTGCCCTCACCTCCGATCCGCCCTGTGAGAGACTGACTCGCCGGGACACCCCCGGATCGCCCGGTTCCACGAGCCACCCGATCGTGTCGAGCCGACCACGGTCCTCCGTCCAGCTCCCGCTGGAAACCCGGCTGGACCAACCCCGGCCGGACCAACCCGGTGAAGAACCCTGTCAGGCCCGTGCCTGGAAAGACGAGTGTCATGGTTGACGACCCGAAGCCCGGGACCCACCCGTTCGCGGGGGACCCGGTGTTCGACCTCCACGTCGGCGGCAAGATGCAGCTGGCGGCGACCGTGCCGCTGGCCGGCCGCGACGACCTGTCGCTGGCCTACACCCCGGGCGTCGCCCGCGTCTGCGAGGCCATCGCCGAGGACCCGGGGATGACCCAGCACTACACGTGGGTCCCCAACGTGGTCGCGGTCGTGACCGACGGCACCGCGGTGCTCGGCCTGGGTGACATCGGCCCCGCTGCTGCGATGCCGGTCATGGAGGGCAAGGCCGTGCTCTTCAAGCAGTTCGGTGGTGTCGACGCCGTCCCGATCTGCCTCGACACGACCGACGTCGAGGAGATCATCGAGACCGTGGCGCGGCTGGCGCCGAGCTTCGGTGGCATCAACCTCGAGGACATCTCGGCGCCGCGGTGCTTCGAGATCGAGGAGCGGCTCAAGGCGCGGCTCGACATCCCGGTCTTCCACGACGACCAGCACGGCACGGCCGTGGTGGCCCTGGCGGCGCTCCAGAACTCGCTTCGGCTCACCGGCCGAACGCCTGCCGAGACCCGGGTGGTCGTGTCGGGCGCCGGCGCGGCCGGTGTCGCCGTCACCCGCATCCTGCTCGAGGCCGGCATCGAGGACCTGGCGGTGCTCGACCGCCAGGGCGTGCTCAACTCCGAACGCTCCGACCTCAACGCCGTGAAGCGTGCGCTGGCGAAGGACACTGCCGACCGGTTCGGCCGTCGCGGAACCCTCGCCGACGCGATGGCGGGTGCCGACGTCTATATCGGCGTCTCGGGGGGCACCGTGCCCGAGGAGATCGTCGCGTCGATGGCACCGGAGGCGATCATCTTCGGCCTGGCCAACCCGACGCCCGAGGTGCACCCCGACGTGGCCTCGCGCTACGCCCGCGTGGTCGCCACCGGCCGGTCCGACTTCCCCAACCAGATCAACAACGTGCTGGCCTTCCCGGGGATCTTCCGGGGTGCCTTCGACGTTCACGCCACCGCCATCACCGAGGGCATGAAGCTCGCCGCGGCGACGGCGCTGGCCGGCCTCGTCGGCGACGACCTGAGCGAGGAGATGGTCATCCCGTCGCCGTTCGACCCGCGCGTCGGCCCCGCCGTCTCGGCCGCGGTCGCCGAGGCGGCCCGGCGCGACGGCGTCGCGCGGCGCTGACTTGCGCCAGGGTCGCTAGGGTCGTTCTATGTTCGCCGTCTATGCCGACTCGTTCTCGTTCGACGACCCGCTGAGCGGTCTGGTGGTCGGGGAACGCCCCGACCCGGTGGTGCCCGACGGCTGGACCGCGGTGACGGTCAAGGCCGCCTCGCTCAACCACCACGACCTGTGGTCGCTGCGCGGGGTCGGGCTACGCCAGGAGGCGCTCCCCATGATCCTGGGCTGCGACGCGGCGGGGCTCGACGAGGACGGCAACGAGGTGCTGGTCCACGCCGTGGTGAGCGACCCGGGCTGGACCGGCGACGAGACGCTCGACCCCAAGCGGTCACTGCTGTCGGAGCGCTACCAGGGCACGTTCGCCGACACGGTCGTCGTTCCCCGGGGCAACGTGATCCCCAAGCCGGCGTCGCTGTCGTTCGAGGAGGCGGCCTGCCTGCCGACGGCCTGGCTGACGGCCTATCGCATGCTCTTCGTCCAGGGCGGCCTCAAGCCCGGCCAGACGGTGCTCGTCCAGGGCGCCGGTGGCGGTGTGGCCACGGCGCTCATCACGCTCGCGCGCGCAGCCGGCCTCAGGGTCTTCGCCACCTCGCGCGACGAGGCCAAGCGGCAGCGCGCCCTCGAGCTGGGGGCCCACGAGGTCTTCGAGTCCGGTGCCCGCCTCCCGATCCGCGTCGACGCCGTGATGGAGACCGTCGGCAAGGCGACCTGGTCCCACTCGGTCAGGGCGCTCGGCCCGGGCGGCACCATCGTGACGTCCGGTACGACGTCCGGCCCCGACCTGGACAACGCCGAGCTGACCAGGATCTTCTTCCTGCAGCTGCGGGTGATCGGCTCCACCATGGGCACCCGCCAGGAGCTGGCGTCGCTGGTGACGATGCTCGACGCCACCGGGGTCCGGCCGGTCATCGACCGGGTCATGCCGATGACCCAGGCCCGTGACGGTTTCGCCGCGATGGCCGGCGGCGAGCAGTTCGGCAAGATCGTCTTCACGCGGTGACCACGCACGTCGTCACCGGTGCCGGCTCCGGCATCGGCCGGGTGGTGGCGGAGCGACTCCGTGACCGCGGCGACCGGCTGGTGCTGCTGGCGCGCAACGCCGCGCGCGCCGACGAGCTGCGGCCGGCGTTCCCCGACGCGATGGTGCTGGAGGCCGACCTGGCGCGGCCCGGCTCGCTGCGCGGCTTGGGCGAGGCGGTCGTGGGGCCGGTCGACTCCCTGCTGCACGTCGCCGGCGTGGTCGAGCTCGGTCCGGTCGCGGACCAGGATCTCGAGACCTGGCAGCTCCAGCTCGACGTCAACCTCACCGCCCCCGCGGTGCTGACCCGCGAGCTGCTGCCCCACCTTCGCCAGGCGCGGGGCACCGTCGTGTTCGTGAACTCGACGGCGGGCATCACCGCCCACCCCGACTGGGGTGCCTATGCGGCGTCCAAGTTCGGGCTGCGCGGGCTCGCCGACGCGCTCCGCGCCGAGGAGGCGCCCCATGGTGTGCGCGTGACGACCGTCTTCCCGGGCCGGACCGCCACGCCGATGCAGGAGCTGGTCCACCGCCAGGAGGGCCGGGCCTATGACCCGTCCGGGTTCCTCCTGCCCGAGACGGTGGCCGACGCGATCCTGCAGGTCGTCGACCTGCCGCGTGACGCGATGCTCGCCGAGGTCGTGCTGCGGCCGGGCCCGAGCTAGACGACCAGGCTCAGCAGCAGCACGCACCCGAGCCCGACGACGGAGATGGCGGTCTCCATCACCGACCAGGAGCGGATGGTCTGACCCACCGTCAGCCCGAAGTACTCCTTGACCAGCCAGAAGCCGGCGTCGTTGACATGGCTGAAGAACAGTGAGCCGCAGCCGATCGCCAGCACCAGCAGGGCGACCTCGGGGGAGGCCAGGTCGCTGGCCAGCCCGGACACGATTCCGGCGGCGGTGATGGTGGCGACCGTCGCCGACCCCGTCGCGAGACGTACGCCGACCGCCGCCAGCCAGCCGAGCAGGAGCGGGGAGATGTCGACTCCTTGCGCCCAGTCACCGATGACCCCGGCGACGCCCACGTCGACCAGGACCTGCTTGAAGCCGCCGCCGGCGGCGACGATCAGCAGGATGCTGGCGATCCCCGGCAGCCCGGAGCCCAACGAGCGCTCGACCTCCGAGCGGTCCATGCCGGTCCCGAAGCCGAGGGCGACCATCGCCACGATCACGGCCAGCAGCAGCGCCACGGCCGGCGTACCGATGAAGTCGAAGACGGCCTGGGTGCGGTTCTCGGGGTCATCGACCACCAGTTCCACGATCGCGCGGGCCAGCATCAGGACGACCGGCAGGGTGATGCTCACGACGGCGGCGGCGAAGCCCGGACGGCGCCGGGCTCCGGGCCCAGGCTCCGGGAGCGTGGCCTCCTCCCGCTCGGCCACGTCGGCGGCCCCCGTGGCGGGTCCGTCGGCTCGCCGCTGCGCGGCCGTGGACTCGGCGAGCAGGTCCGGGCCGGCATGCACCGGCACCCATCGCTGGATCGGACCCGCCAGGAGCGGCCCGCACACGATCAGCGTGGGAACGGCCACGATCAGGCCGAAGAGCAGCGTGAGGCCAAGGTCGGCGCCGAGCGAGTCGATCGCCACCAGGGGTCCCGGGTGCGGCGGCACCAGCCCCGTGCAGGATGGACAGACCGGCGAGCGCGGGGATGCCCACGCGCATGATGGGGACGTCCATCCGACGCGCGACGAGGAGCACGACCGGGATCAGCAACACCACCCCGACCTCGAAGAACAGGGGGAGTCCGAGGATGGCCGCGATGAGCGCCATCGCCCAGGGCAGCGCTCGTGCCCCGGAGCGGCCCACGATGGTGTCCACGATGGTGTCGCTGCCGCCCGACCTCGCCAGCATCGCGCCGACCATGGCCCCGAGCGCGATGAGCAGCCCGACCGACCCGGCGGTGGAGCCGAAGCCGGTGGTGAAGCTGGTGACCAGGTCGATCGGACCGGCCCATGCCACGAGGCCGAGCGCGGCGGCGCCCAGCATCAAGGAGACGAAGGGGTGCACCTTGCCCCACACGATCAGGGCGACCACGGTCGCGATGCCGGCCAGGGCGGCCAGGACGAGCTGGGTGTTGCCCGCCTGGCTGATCAGCGGGGGCTCAGCGGCCAGGGGGAGGAGCAGCGGAGTCACGAGGGTCTCCTTCCGAGACGTCGATGCCCAGCTCCGCGAGCACGCGGTCGATGACCTGGGCGGCGGAGCCGTCGACGGACACGACGAACCCGGGCTCGTCGGGACCGAGCGGCTCGAGGGTGTCGAACTGGCTGTGCAGCAGTGAGACCGGCATGTAGTGCCCGCTTCGACGGGTCATCCGCTCGCGGATGAGGTCCTCACCAGCGTCGAGGTGGCAGAACAGCACCTCGGGCCGGGCTTCTCGCAGCAGGTCGCGATAGGAGCGCCGCAGCGCGGAGCACGTCACCACGGCCGGGCGACCGGCCGCGATCTCCTCATCCATCCAGTCGCCGAGCGCGCGCAGCCACGGCCAGCGGTCCTCGTCGATGAGCGGGGTGCCGGCGGCCATCTTGGCGACGTTGGCTTCGGGGTGGAACGCGTCGCCCTCGGCGAAGGTCCAGCCCAGCAGCGCGGACAGGGACTTGGCGATGGTGGACTTCCCGACGCCGGAGACGCCCATGACCACGAGGATGCGGGCACGCTGCGGTCCGGTCACGGGGTGGGGGTACCCGCTCGTCGGGCCGTCACACGGGCCGTCACACGGGCCGTCACACGGGTCGGTGGGGCGTCGTACGCCGGGGGTCGCAGCAACCTCACAACCGACCCCTTCCATTTGTGTCATGTCTCGCTAACCACGGGAGCGTGTCGCGACGCCATGATGCCTCTAAGGCCGTGAACCACGACCAGGCCGGAGGTGGCGGAAGAGCGGCTCGGCTCGCCGGGGGAGAGCGCCGAGCCAGCGCCAAGGCTTCCGGATCGGATCGTCCGGGCGCTGGACAGCCACGCGGCGTGCCTGTGCCACGCACCGGCTCCTGACAAGTGAGGTCGCAATGGCAAACATGCAGCTCTGGACGTTGCACGGCGACGGGAGGACTCTCGGCCCCGAAGACGTTGTCGGTCCCGAGGAACGGCTGGCCTGGGGTCGCACGATCAGCATCGGCATGCAGCACGTCGTCGCCATGTTCGGCGCGACGTTCCTGGTGCCGCGGCTGACCGGTATGCCCCGACCACCACCATCTTCTTCTCCGGTGTGGGCACCCTGATCTTCATCGCGATCACCCGGTCAAGAAGGTCGAATGGGTCTGCCCGGCTACACCGGCTCGAGCTTCGCGTTCATCTCTCCGGTGATCGCCGCTCAGGCCGACGGCGGGATCCCCGCCGCTCTCTGCGGCATCCTGGCCGCCGGCGCGGTGCTGTTCGTGATCGGCCTCCTGGTCGACCGGTTCGGCTCGCGCTGGATCAACGTGATCATGCCGCCGGCCGTCACCGGCGCCGTGGTCGCCCTGATCGGCCTGAACCTCGCGCCCGTCGCGATCGGCAACGTCAAGGCACAGCCCTGGACCGCCGTGATCACCCTGCTGGTCATCCTGTTCTCGACGGTGGCGCTGCCCGGCTTCTTCGGCCGCATCTCCATCCTCATCGGCGTCGTGGTCGGTTATCTCGTCGCATGGCCGCAGGGCCAGCTCAGCGACGCCAACAACGACCTGGCCGCCAACCTGAAGGCCGAGAGCTGGCTGGGGTTCCCCGACTTCACGCTCCCGACCTGGAGCTGGACCGCGATCACCCTGATCGTGCCGGTCGTGATCGTCCTCATCGCCGAGAACACCGGCCACATCAAGGCCGTCGGCTCGATGACCGGCCGCAACCTGGACGGCTCCCTCGGCCGCGGCTACATGGGTGACGGTCTCGCCACCATGCTCGCCGGTGTCGGCGGCGGTTCCGGCACGACGACGTACGCCGAGAACATCGGCGTGATGGCCGCGACCCGGGTCTACTCGACCGCGGCCTACATCGTCGCCGGCATCACGGCGATCCTCCTCGCGATGATCCCGAAGTTCGGCGCGCTGATCACCAGCATCCCGGTCGGCGTTCTCGGCGGCGCGACGCTGGTCCTCTATGGCCTGATCGCGGTCCTCGGCGGACGCATCTGGGTCGAGGGCAAGGTCGACTTCAAGAACCCCGTCAACCTGTTCCCGGCCGCGATCGGCCTGATCATGGGCGCGGCGGACCTGACCTGGACGCACGGCGACCTGTCCTTCAACGGCATCGCCATCGGCTCCTTCGGCTGCATCCTCGCCTACCACCTCATGAACTGGCTGGCCAAGATCGGCCCGTCCAAGGGCGCGCTCTACCTGCCTCCGGTCCACGAGTCCGAGGCCGGCGACATCGACGCCGTCGTCGAGTAACAGCTCCACACCGCAGGCCCCCCAACGCAGGCCGGGAGCAGCACCACGCTGCTCCCGCCCTGCGGGCCTGCCCTCACCGGCACGACAGCCACACCAGACCAACCAGCACAACCCACACGAAAGGCAAGCCCGTGTTCGTCGAACCGCCCACCGAGGTCTCCCAGGACCACATCGACGTCGATGTCCGTGAGATCGAGGCAATCCTGCAGGCCCCCCCGATGGATCTGGTCCCGTGGCCGGGCGCTCAGATCACCCTCAAGGACGGCCGCACCATGCTCATCCGCGAGGCCGAGCTCGAAGAGGCCCCGGCGATGATGAGCTACATGCGCCAGGTCATGGCCGCGGACCACGACTTCTATGACGTCGTCGGCGCCCGTGTCCACGCCGAGCTCGCCGGCTGGTACCGCAAGCGGCTCAAGGACCCCTACACCCTCGTCGGGCTCATCGACGGCGATTGGGTCGGCCTCGCCAACGGTCGCCTGGTCAGCCAGGACATCAACATCAGCCTGCACACGATGGCGCTGGCTCGCGGTGGCCGCATCGGCGCGATCATGTACTACGCCAAGGCCTACTACGCCTTCGAGATCCTCAAGAACCAGGAGTTCTGGGCCACCTACGAGAGCTACAACGGCTGGAAGCGCTGGGGCCTCGGCATGGCCCAGCCGTCCTACCCTGGCCCGACGTCCAGCACGAGCTCGGTGGCGCGCGCGTCTTCTACGTCACCAAGAAGTACTGGGACACCTCCATCAAGAACTACGTGCAGCAGATGGTCGGCGCGGAGCTCAACTTCGACGTCGACCCGGCGGTGCTCGAGGCCAACAAGAGCTTCCACGTGCCCGAGGCCGTCACGGTCTGAGCCCAACACGGTCTGAGCCCGGCTTTCGACCCCCATTCACACAACCGACCAAACCAGCAACGAAAGGTGGTGCCCGAGATGGGCAACCCGATCGAGGTACGCAAGGTCCCGATCCTCAAGGTGACCGACGCCTCCGGCATGGAGGAACTGATCGACAAGGGCGTGTTCGCCGCGGACGACGTCGTCGCCATCGTCGGCAAGACCGAAGGCAACGGTGGCGTCAACGACTACACCCGCATCATCGCCGACACCGCGTTCCGCGGCGTCCTGCGCGACAAGGGAACCCGGTCCTGGGACGAGATCAAGCAGATCCCGCTCGCCTGGTCCGGTGGCACCGACGGCGTGCTGAGCCCCCACGCGACCATCTTCGCCCGGCTGCCGGAGGGCTCCGCCCCCGTGACCGACGAGCCGCGGCTGGCCGTCGGCTTCGCGATGAGCGAGAAGATCCTGCCCGAGGACATCGGCCGCGTCGCGATGATCGAGAAGGTCGCCGCGGGTGTGCGGAAGGCCATGGAAGCCGCCGGCATCGAGGACCCGAAGGACGTCCACTACGTCCAGACCAAGACCCCGCTGCTGACGCTCGACACCATCAACGACGCCAAGGCCCGCGGCAAGGCCGTGTGGACCGAGGACACCCTGCTCTCCATGGACCTGTCCAACGGCACGTCCGCGCTGGGCATCGCGGTGGCACTCGGTGAGATCGAGATGCCGACCGACGAGGACGTCATGCACGACCTGTCGCTGTTCTCGTCGGTGGCCTCGTGCTCCTCCGGCGTCGAGCTGGACCAGGCCCAGATCGTCCTGGTGGGCAACAAGCGCGGCGTGGGTGGACGCTATGCGATCGGTCACGACGTCATGCGTGACGCGCTCGACTTCAAGGGCGTCTGGAACGCCATCCGCAACGCCGGGCTCGACCTGCCCGAGGACAAGGTCGACCCGAGCCTGCTCGGCGACCGGCTGGTCAACGTCTTCCTCAAGTGTGAGGCGGACCCGACCGGACACGTCCGCGGACGTCGCAACATCATGCTCGACGACTCCGACGTCCACTGGCACCGTCAGATCAAGGCCTGCGTCGGCGGCGTCGCCGCCGCCGTGACCGGCGACCCGGCGATCTTCGTGTCGGTGGCCGCGACCCACCAGGGCCCGTCGGGAGGCGGCCCCGTGATCGCGATCGTCGACCTGGGAGAGTGACCCGATGACGCTGCCCGTGCCCGGGCTCCGGCCCAGCGCCGTCGGGCACGGGCAGCGCCGCCCCTGCTCTCGGAAGGGAGCCAGCACCGTGCGCCCGACCACCTCACCCGCCCCGGCCCCGCGGCCCGCCTGGTGCAGCCTCGCCCTGCGCGAGCTCCTGCTCGGGGCGCCCGGCCACGGCCGGGTCCGGTGGGAGACCCGATCCGCGTGCTACGCCGAGGTGCGCAGCCACGGGCGGGACCAGCTCGTCGCCCTGCTGGCACCCGACGCCGTCCGCGTGCCGATGGGCGTCGTCCTCGACAGCCGCCGGCTCCCGCAGGCGGGCACCGACGTCCACATCGGCGCCGGCACCATCGGGTACGGCGCCAGGAGCTGGCACGCCGCCCGCTGGTGGGATCCGCGGCCGCGGGTCAACGGCGCCGTGCTGGCCACCCGGGGCGAGGTGCTCGAACGCGCGGTGGGGCTGCAGCCCGAGGCGTCCTTCGGGCTGCCGCTGGCCGACGAGATGTCGATCGGCGCCGCCCTGGCGCGCGGTGACGTCCGGGCCGCCACCGCCGTGATCGGGCTCGGGCCCGGGCTGACCCCGTCGGGCGACGATGTCGTGGCCGGTGCCCTGGCGGTGCTGGCCCTGGTCTCGCGGCTGGACGACGCCACCGCGCGTGCCGTCCTCGACCGGGCCCGCACCCACACGACCGCGCTCTCCACCGCGCTGCTGGAGGCCGCGACCCAGGGGCAGATGATCCCGCAGGCAGCGCGCCTTCTCGAAGCCGTCGCGGCCGCCGCGCCGCAGCCGCAGGTCGAGGCCCGCGCCGACGAGCTCTTCGCCGTCGGCGGCCACTCGGGCCACGACCTCGCGGCAGGAATGCTAGGAGCCCTGGTGGGTGCACCATGACACGACGAATCGAACTGCGAGCCGGGACCTATCGCGACTCGGTGACGCTGATGGAGATCAGCCAGGCCGTCTCGGCCGCCCCCGGGGTGTCCGCGGCGATCGTGGCGATGGCCACGCCGCTCAACCTCGAGCTCTATGAGCGCCTCGGGTTCGATCCCGCGGAGATCGCCGGTGCGACCCCCAACGACCTGATGGTCGCCGTGGACGCCGGCACCGACGACCAGCTGGCCGCCGCCATCGCGGTCCTGGACGCCCGGCTCTCCGCGCGTGCTGCGGCCGGCGGGGAGGGTGGCGAGGCGGTCGAGCCGCCGCGGACGGTCTCGGCGGCGCTCCGCGCCGGTGCGGACCTCTGCCTGATCTCCCTGCCCGGTGAGCACGCCGCCGTCGAGGCGATGGACGCGATCGAATCGGGCACGTCGGCAATGCTGTTCTCCGACAACGTCACGGTCGAGGAGGAGATCCGGCTCAAGGACGCGGCGCTCGAGCACCAGGGCGTGCTGGTCATGGGCCCCGACTGCGGCACCGCCGTCGTCGGCGGCGTCGGGCTCGGCTTCGCCAACGCCGTCCGGCCCGGCCCGATCGGCATGGTGGCCGCGTCCGGGACGGGGGCCCAGCAGGTCAGCAGCCTGGTGGACCGGGCCGGCGTCGGTCTGTCCGCCATCTTGGGCGTGGGCGGTCGCGACCTGTCCCGCGCCGTCGCCGGCCGGTCGACGCTGCGTGCCATGACGATGCTGGACGAGCACCCTGGCACCGAGCTCGTCGTCGTGCTGTCCAAGCCGCCGGACCCGGTGGTCGCCGAGCGGATCGTCGCTGCGGCGGCGGCCCTCACCACCCCGTCGGTCGTCGCCTTCGTCGGACGCGGTCGCAAGGACCTCACGGCGGTGTCGATGGACGTCCTGGCGGCGATGGGGGTCGACGCGTGGCAGCCGGAGAGCTGGCCCGCCGACCACGAGCGGCTCCCGCGTCAGGGCTCGATCCGGGGCCTGTTCTCCGGAGGGACCCTCTGCGATGAGTCGATGGCGATCGCTGCCGAGACGCTGGGCCCCGTCATGTCCAACACACCCTTGGAGCCGGAGTGGCAGCTGCCCGACAGCCTCACCCATCCGGGACACCTCATGATCGACTTCGGTGATGACAAGCTCACCCAGGGTCGCGCCCATCCGATGATCGACCCGTCGCTGCGCAACGCCAGGATCCTCGAGGAGGCCGTCGACCCGTCCTGCGCGGTGATCCTGCTCGACGTGGTCCTCGGCTATGGCTCCCACCGGCACCCCGCCGACGACCTGGTCCCCGTCATGACCCGAGCCCGCGAGACCGCACGGGCAGCCGGGCGTGACCTGGCCTTCGTGGTGTCCCTGGTCGGCACGTCCCAGGACCCCCAGGGTCTCGAGGACGTCGCCACCCGGCTGGTCGCTGCCGGCGCCAGCGTCCACCTCTCGAACGCCGAGGCCACGCGACAGGCCGTGGCCCTCATCGAAGGAGCAGCCCGATGACCGCCCTCGACCTCGACCGGGCCCCCACGGTCGCCACGGCCGGAGTGCCGCTGTTCGCCGACGAGCTGGCCGCGCAGGCCGTCTCGGCCGTGCGGGTGGACTGGGCGCCGCCGGCCGCCGGGGCCGAGGCCGCGCTGAAGCAGGTCGTCCTGGCCCCGGGCTCCGCCGCCGCCACAGCCGAGTCCGCGCGCCGCCTCACCACCGCCCGCGCCACGTGGGTGGACGTCCGGCCCGCCGCCGAGGTCCTCGGCCTTGAGCGGGGCGAGTTCCTCCACGCCGGACCTCCGGTCGACTGGGCGCACGCCTGCGGCCCGCTCCGCGGGGCGCTGCTCGGCGCGATGGTCTATGAGGGCCTTGCCGACACCGTCGAGGAGGCCGAGACGCTGGCCGCCCGGGGGGCCATCCGACTGGCGCCCTGCCACTCCCGTGGCGCCGTCGGGCCGATGGCCGGGGTCGTCAGCGCCTCGATGCCGATGTCGGTCTTCGAGGAGGCCGAGTACGGCGGCCGGTCCTACTGCAGCCTCAACGAGGGCCTCGGCAAGGTGCTGCGGTTCGGCGCCTATGCCCCCGAGGTCATCGACCGGTTGCGCTGGATGCAGTCGGTCCTTGGGCCGGCGCTCGCCGCGGTCCTCCGCGTCACCGGCCCCATCGACGTACCGATGCTGATCGCGCAGGCGCTCCAGATGGGCGACGAGTGCCACAACCGCAACCGTGCCGCGACCAGCCTGCTGGTCCGTGAGCTCGCCCCGGCGTTGCTCGAGAGCGGGCTGCCGTCCTCCGACATCGCGGCGGTGCTGCGGTTCATCGTCGGAAACGACCACTTCTTCCTCAACCTCTCGATGCCGGCCTCCAAGGCAGCCGCGGACGCCGCCCGCAACATCCCCGGCTCGGCGCTCGTGGTCGCGATGGCCCGCAACGGCACCGAGCTCGGCATCCAGGTGTCGGGCACGGGCGACGCATGGTTCACCGCGCCCGCCCCCATGGTCGAGGGCCTGTTCCTGCCCGGCTTCGGTCCCGAGGACGCCAACCCGGACCTGGGGGACTCGACCATCACCGAGACCGCAGGGATCGGTGGCTTCGCGATGGCCGCCGCCCCCGCGATCGTCCGCTTCGTGGGCGGCGATGTGGCCAGCGCCCTCGCCAACAGCCGGCGGATGTATGAGATCACCGCCACCGAGCACCCGCTCTACCAGATCCCCGCGCTCGGCTTCCGGGGCACACCCGCCGGGATCGACGTGACGAAGGTCGTCCGCACCGGGGTGCTGCCCATCATCAACACCGGCATCGCCGGAGCCCAGCCAGGCATCGGCCAGGTCGGCGCCGGTCTCGTCTCGCCACCCATGTCCGTGTTCGTCGACGCGGTGCGGTCGCTCGCCCGCACGGCCGACGGCGGTCACCCCAGCACCACCAAGGAGGAATGATGTCGTCGATCCTCGCGCCCGAGTTCTCCTACGTCCGGCCGCGTGCCCACGAGGAGCTGCTCGAGGTCCTGGCCACGGCCGACGGGCCACAGCTCCTCGCGGGGGGCACCGACCTGCTGGTCGACCTCCGCCACGGGAGCAAGCGGCCCGGGACGCTGGTCGACGTGAAGGGCGTCCCCGACTACCGCTCGATCTCGTGGGATGAGTCCCGCGGACTCAGCATCGGGGCGGCCGCCACGATCAACGACCTGCTCTACCACCCGGACGTCCGCGCCCACTATCCGCTCCTCGTCGCCTGCGCCATGGACCTGGCCTCCCACCAGATCCGCAACCGCGCGACGGTCGCCGGCAACGTGGTCAACGCCTCGCCGTGTGCCGACATGGCCCCCGGCCTGCTGTGCTCGCACGCCACGGCGCTGGTCGCCTCGCCCGACGGGGAGCGCACCGTGCCGTTCTCGGAGTTCTTCACCGGCGTCAAGCGCACCGTCCTCCAGCCCCAGGAGGTGCTGGTCCGCATCGAGGTCCCGGCCGAGGCGGCCGGAGCGCGTGCCGACTACCGCAAGCTCAAGCGCATCCGCGGCCACGATCTCGGCATCGTCGGTGTCGCGGTCTGGCGCAAGGGGGACGACGTCCGCGTGGGCGTCAGCTCCTCGGCACCCACTCCGCTGCTCGTCGAGGACCTCGGCGGGCTCGCCCCCGACGAGGTGGTGGCCCGGGTGGCCGGCGCCATCAGTCCCATCAGCGACGTCCGGTGCAGCGCCGACTACCGGGCCCACATGGTCTCGGTGTTCACCCGTCGACTCCTGCAGGAGGTGTCCCGATGAAGATCCACGTGACGATCAACGACGAGGCCTACGACCGCGACGTACCGGAGCACCGGACCCTGCTGGAGTTCCTCCGCGAGGACGTGGGCGCCACGGGGACCAAGGAGGGCTGCGCCGCCGGTGAGTGCGGCGCCTGCACCGTGATCCTCGACGGGGACGCGGTCAACGCCTGCATGGTGCTCGCCGTGGAGGTGGACGGCCGCACGATCCGGACCATCGAGGGTGAGGCGACGGCGACGGCGCTCTCGGACCTCCAGGCCGCCTTCGCCCGCCACCACAGCGTCCAGTGCGGCTTCTGCACGCCGGGCATGCTCATGTCCCTGCGCAGCCTGCTGGACGACAACCCCTCGCCCGACCTCGAGGAGATCAAGGGACGCATCGAGGGCAACTTCTGCCGGTGCACCGGCTATCAGCAGATCATCGAGGCCGTGCTCGACGTCACCGGCCAGCTCGATGACGAGACCCAGGGGGTGCTCCGCCATGTTTGAGCCCGCACCGGCCACCGACCTCACGTGTGTCGGCAAGGACGTCCCACGCCTCGAAGCCGGGGAGAAGCTCACCGGCGCCGCGATCTACACCGGCGACATGGTGCTGCCCGGGATGTTGCACGCCAAGGTGAAGGAGAGCCCGCACGCCCGGGCCAAGATCCTGCGGATCGACACCTCCAAGGCCGAGGCGCTGCCCGGCGTACGGGCCGTCCTCGTCGGCGCCGAGCTCGACTACAAGGTCGGTCTCTATGTCGTCGACAAGGACATCCTCGCCAAGAACGAGGTCCGCCACTACGGCGAGGCCGTCGCGGCGGTCGCCGCGGAGACGGTCGAGATCGCCAGCCACGCCGTCGAGCTGATCGAGGTCGACTACGAGGTCGAGGAGCCCATCCTCAACCAGGTCGACGCCCTCGCTCCCGACGCCCCGCTCGTCCACCCCGACCTGGGCAGCTACCACTACGTCCAGGCCGCGTTCAGCCCTCAGCCGGGGACCAACATCCCCAACAAGATCAACATCAGCAAGGGCGACATCGAGCGCGGCTTCGCCGAGGCCGAGTTCATCGTCGAGCGCGAGTACACCAACCCCTCGGTCCAGCACGTCCCCATGGAGACCCATGCGGCGATCGTGCAGTGGAGGGCCGGCGACCAGGTCACCATCTGGTCCAGCGCCCAGTCGCCGTTCACGGTCCGCAACCTTTTCTGCCTCACCTTCGGGCTGCCGCTGACCAACGTGCGCGTGATCATCCCGCATGTCGGTGGCGGTTTCGGCGGCAAGGCCGGCATCCACATGGAGCCGCTGGTCGCGTGCCTGTCCCGCAAGGCCGGCGGCCGCCCGGTGAAGTTCCAGGCGACCCGCGAGGAGGAGTTCAGCCTGCTGCCGTGCCGCAGCGCGCTCACCTACCGGATCAAGACCGGCGTCTCCGCGGACGGCAAGATCACCGCCCAGGAGATGACGATGTACTGGGACGTCGGCGCCTACGCCGACTACGCCGTCAACGTCACCCGTGCCTCGGCCTATTCGGGCGCCGGTCCCTACAACATCCCGAACGCGTCGCTGACGGCGTACACGATCTATACCAACAAGCCCTTCGGGACCGCCTATCGCGGCTTCGGGCATGTGGAGTTCTTCTGGGGGCTCGAGCGCCACATGGAGCTCGTCGCCCGCACCATCGACATGGACCCGGTCGAGTTCCGGCGGCGCAACCTGCTCCGCCCGGGTGACACGACCCTCACGGGTGAGGTGATCACCGAGCACACCGGCAACCCGCTCGCGTGCCTGGACAACGCCGCCGCGATGATCGGCTTCGGCGGGCTCACCGAGGACGAGAAGGCCTATGAGCGGGCGACCGGGCGCACCGTCGGCAAGGGCGTCGCGACGCTCCACAAGGCGCCGGCCATGCCGTCGTTCACCGGCACCGCGGCGGTCGTCAGGATGAACTCCGACGGCACCGTCGTGCTGAACTTCTCGCTGACCGAGATCGGGCAGGGGTCGGTCACCGCCATGGCCCAGGTGGCGGCGGAGCGGCTGCGGTTCCCGTTGGACAAGATCAAGGTGGCGGTCGAGAAGGACACCGACCACGACCCCTATGACTGGCAGACCGTGGCGTCGAAGGGCACGATCCTCTCCGGCAACGCCATCGGGCTGGCCTGCGACGACCTGCTGGCGAAGGCCTACGCCGACGCCGCCCAGGTGCTGCGCGCCGGGGTCGCCGACCTCGACCACGACGGTGACAAGGTCTTCAAGCCGCACCACCCGTCGGAGTCGGTCACCTGCCGGCCTCGCGATCGGCTATGCCTATCCCAACGGCAACGCGATCGGCGGTCCGCTGGTCGGCGTCGGCCGCTATGCGGCGCAGGGCCTCAGCAACCTCGACAAGGAGACCGGTCAGGGCAACCCGGCCCTCGACTGGACCTATGGCGCCCACGGCGTCGTCGTCGGCGTGGACACCGAGTCCGGCGAGCGCTGAGGTGCTGCGGGTCGCCCTCGGTCTATGACGTCGGCAAGGTGCTCAACCTGGCCCGCGCGGCCAGTGCATCGGCGGCATGATGCAGGGGCTCGGCACCGCGCTCTGCGAGGGCTACATCTTCGACGAGCAAGGCCGCCTGCTGAACCCGTCGTTCACCGACAACAAGATCCCCACGGCCAAGGATCTGCCCGGCGTGGTCGAGGCTGCGGTGGTCGAGACCGCGCAGGTCGACGGTCCCTACGGCGCCCGCGGCGTCGGCGAACACCCGATGATCTCGGTGGCGCCGGCGATCGGCAACGCCATCGCGGACGCCACGGCGGTCGAGCTGTTGCACATGCCGATCCGGGCGGAGAACGTCTGGCGCGGCCTGCACGACGCGGAGCCGATCGACAACTGGATCACCAAGTCACCGGTGGGCCACTGTCGCTCGGTGCGGCTCATCGGGACGCCGCGGCTGCCGCACTGACGCGGGGTGCTCTGACGCTGGGTGTTCTGGCGTCGGGTGTTCTGACGCCGGGCGGTCAGTGGTCGCGCATGGCGACCAGCTTGAGCGCCAACCGGAGGGAGAGGCGAAGCTCGGGGTCGCGCGTGAACGGACCGACGCTGCGCTCGAGCTTGGCCACCCGGTAGCGCACCGTGTTGTAGTGGTACTGCAGGCGTCGTGCCGTCTCGGCGATGTTGAGGTCGGTGTCCAGCAGGGCCGCCAGCGTCAGGCGCAGATCGGCGGCCTCCTGGGAGTCGTCGAAGGCCAGCTCGCCGAGCACCTCGCCGACGAACCGGTCGAGGTCGCCGCCCTCCGGGATCAGCGCCAGCAGGCGGAAGACGCCCAGGTCGTCGAACCGCTGGAGGGTGCCCTCGCCGTGGAGCCGCCGACCGATGGTGACGGCACTCCAGGCGTCCTCGTAGGCGCGGGGGATGTCATCGGTGGTCGCGGCCACCCGCGACACCCCCGTCGAGAAGCTCCGGCGGCCGCCGCCGCCCGCGCCTCGCACGGAGGTGACGACCTCACCGAGCAGCCGCATGATCGCGGCGTCCTCCTGACCTGGCCGCCCCGGGGGGACCGCCGGCAGCAGCGTCACCACCTCGCGGTGGCCGAACCCCACGCACGGGGCCCGGGGCACCCGCAGCCGGACCACCCGGCTCCACGCGGCGGCGAAACGCCGGTGCACGGCCTCCAGCTGGTCCTGGTCCAGGCCCAGTCGCGCCTCGTCGCTGTCGATCTCGGCGACGACGACCACTACGGGGCTGGCCAGGTCCCACTCGAGCGCGTCGGCGTGGATCTGGACGCTCTCGGGCTCACCGGCCCGCCCCACGAGCACGTCCCGCAGGAACTCGGCCCGGTACTTGGTCTCCACCCGCGCGATCGCCTGGTCCTTGGTCAGGGCCAGGGCGGCGATCCGAGCCGCCCGCTCGAGCAGGTGCAGGTCCATGGTGTCCAGGTCGCGGTCGCGGCTGACGGCGACCAGTCGTCCCAGCTCGTGGTTGTCGGCGGAGATGCCCACCACCATGGCGCCGTCGCCAGGTCCCGTCGGCGTCGGCCCCCGGGCGACCGAGGCGCTCGGCGCGCAGCCCCAGCGGTTCCTCCTCGACGAGGAAGCGCCCCGCGCGGTCGAAGCAGCCGTAGTCCTCCGCGGTCGCGAGGGCGGTCGGCTCCGAGCACGTGGCGAGCACCCGACCGTCGGTGGTGGTCGCGAACAGGGCTCCGCCGACGTGTCGCGCGATGGCGTCGCAGAGCTCGGCCATCGAGCCACCGGAGATCACAGTGTCCAGCAGGTGGCGGTGCAGCGCGTCGGCCCGCGCGAGGAGCTCGTCCGGCGGCTCGTGCCGGCGCTGGCTGACCACACGCGGTGGCGACGCCGTACCGACGGTTCGCAGCCCTCCGTCGCGCCCCACGCCCATGACGGGCACGGTAGTCGCTGCGGAAGGCGACGGGAAGCCGTTGAGCTCAGTCCTCGGGGTCGTCCAGACGGGCCAGCCACGTGGCGAACCGCTCCACCGCCGTCTCGAACTCGGGGTGGGTGTCAGTGAACTCGGACAGCCGCTCGGCGAGCCAGGCGATGGTCACCTCCTCGTCGCCGCGACGCCGTTCGAGCTCCTCGATCCCTCGATCGGTGAAGTACACCCGGCGTCACCCCTCCGCGGGTGCGAACGCAGCGTCGAGCACCTTCTTCTGCTCCTCGACGTGTCGTTTCAGCGTGCCCACGGACGGCGACGCGCAGGCCGGGCGACCCGCCAGCGTCACCGGGCGGTCGAGCAGCGGCCACACGTTGAGGGCGTAGTGGGGCCACGGGCCCATGTTGGCGGGCTCGTCCTGCACCCACCGCACGGCCTTGAGGTTGGGGTAGCGCCCCACCTCGGCCCGCAGGTCCTCGATCGGCTGGGGGTAGAGCTGCTCGACGCGGGCGATCGCGAAGGTCTCGCTGCCCTCGCGCTTGGCGCGCTCCACCATGAGGTCCCAGGTGATGCGTCCGGAGCACAGCAGCAGCACCTCGACCGACGCGGGGTCGGCGGCAGCGTCGGAGATCAGCGGCCGGAACGTGCCCTGGGTGAAGTCGTCGGGCTGCGAGGCAGCCTCCTTGCGCTTGAGCATCGACTTGGGGGTGAACACGATCAGCGGACGGTGCTCCTCGCCGAGCGAGTGGCGCCGCAGCAGGTGGAAGTAGGACGCGGGCGTCGACGGCTGGGCCACGGTGAACGCATCCTCCGCGCACAGCGTCATGAACCGCTCGATGCGGGCCGAGGAGTGGTCGGGGCCCTGTCCCTCATAACCGTGGGGCAGCAGCAGGACGACGCCGGACTGCTGTTGCCACTTGGTCTCACCGGAGGAGATGAACTCGTCGATGATGGTCTGGGCGCCGTTGACGAAGTCGCCGAACTGGGCCTCCCAGAGCACCAGGGCCTCCGGCCGGGCCACGGAGTAGCCGTACTCGAACCCGAGGGCGGCGTACTCGGAGAGCAGCGAGTCATAGACGAAGAACTTCGCCTGGTCCTCGCTCAGCGAGGCGAGCGGCGTCCACTCGTCGGCGTTGACGCGGTCGATGATCGTCGCGAACCGTGACACGAAGGTGCCCCGCCGGGAGTCCTGGCCCGCGAGCCGCACGGGTCGGCCGTCCATCAGCAGCGAGCCGAACGCCAGGATCTCGCCGGTGCCCCAGTCGATGGGGCCCTCCATGATCGCGGCCGCCCGGCGCTCCAGCTGGGGCATCACCTTGGGGTGGACGGTGAAGCCCGCCGGTGGGGTGACATAGGCGTCGGCGATGGTCTTGAGGGTCTCGCGCGGGATCGCGGTGCGGGTCTCGCCGGCCGGCTTGTCGGGGTAGTCGGGAACCGTGGTCCACTCCGACGGCTGCGAGTCTGCCTCGCGGACCTCGGTGAAGACCCGCTCGAGCTGCTGCTGGTAGTCCTTGAGGACCTGCTCGGCCTCCTCCATGGTGATGTCACCACGACCGACGAGCGACTCGGTGTAGAGCTTGCGCACCGAGCGCTTCTGCTCGATCAGGTCATACATCAGCGGCTGGGTGTACGACGGGTCGTCGCCCTCGTTGTGCCCGCGACGCCGATAGCAGACCAGGTCGATGACGACGTCCTTGTTGAAGGCCTGGCGGTACTCGAACGCGAGCCGGGCGACCCGGATGCAGGCCTCGGGGTCGGAGCCGTTGACGTGGAAGATCGGCGCCTGGACCATGCGGGCGACGTCGGTGGCATAGAGCGAGGACCGCGACGAGCCGGGCGAGGTGGTGAACCCGACCTGGTTGTTGACGACGACGTGGATGGTGCCGCCGGTGCGGTAGCCCCGCAACTGCGACAGGTTGAGGGTCTCGGCGACCACGCCCTGGCCGGCGAACGCCGCGTCACCGTGGACCAGGAGCGGGAGGACCGGATAGGCGGCGCCCTTGTCGAGGACGTCCTGCTTGGCGCGCGCGATGCCCTCGAGCACCGGGTCGACGGCCTCGAGGTGGGACGGGTTCGCGGCCACGGACACCTTGATCCTGGCCCCGGAGCCAGCGGAGAAGGCGCCCTCGGCGCCCAGGTGATACTTCACGTCGCCGGAGCCCTGGACGGTCCGCGGGTCGATGTTGCCCTCGAACTCGCGGAAGATCTGGGAGTACTTCTTGCCGACGATGTTCGCGAGCACGTTGAGCCGGCCGCGGGCCATCCCGATGCAGACCTCGTCGAGGGCAGGCGCCCGGCGGCGGCCTCGCAGATCTCGTCGATGACCGGGATCGTGGTCTCGGCGCCCTCGAGGGAGAACCGCTTCTGGCCGACGAACTTGGTCTGCAGGAAGGTCTCGAACGCCTCGGCCTGGTTGAGCTTGAGGAGGATCCTCAGCTGCTCCTCGCGCGGCGGCTTCACGTGGGGCTGCTCGACGCGCTCCTGGATCCAGCGTCGCTGGTCGGGATCCATGATGTGCATGTACTCGATGCCGACGGTGCGGCAGTAGGAGTCGCGCAGGATCCCGAGGATGTTGCGCATCTTCATGAAACGGCGCTCGCCGCCGAAGGAGCCGGTCGCGAACTCGCGGTCGAGGTCCCACAGCGTGAGGCCGTGGGACTCCACCTCGAGGTCGGGGTGGGACCGCTGCTTGTATTCGAGCGGGTCGGTGTCGGCCATCATGTGGCCGCGCACGCGATAGGCGTGGATCAGCTCCTGGATGCGAGCCTGCTTGCTGATGTCGTCGTCGTGGCTCGTGGAGATGTCCTGGGCCCAGCGGATCGGCTGGTAGGGGATCCGCAGCGACCTGAAGATCTCGTCATAGAAGCCGTCCTCGCCGAGCAGCAGCCGGTGGAGGCGGCGCAGGTACTCACCCGACTGGGCGCCCTGGATGACGCGGTGGTCATAGGTGGAGGTCAGCGTCATGACCTTGCTGACCGCGTGGCGGGTCAGCGTGTCCTCGGAGGCGCCCTGGAACTCGGGCGGGTATTCCATCGAGCCGACGCCGATGATCGCGCCCTGGCCCTTCATCAGCCGCGGCACGGAGTGCTGGGTGCCGATCGTGCCGGGGTTGGTCAGCGAGATCGTGGTGCCCTGGAAGTCCTCGACGGTGAGCTTGTTGTCGCGGGCCTTGGTGACCAGCTGCTCATAGGCGGTCCAGAACGCCGCGAAGTCCATCGCCTCGGCGGCCTTGATCGAGGGCACGAGGAGCTGACGGGTGCCGTCGGGCTTGGGCATGTCGATCGCCAGGCCGAGGTTGACGTGGGCCGGCTGGATCAGGGTGGGCTTGCCGTCGACGACGTCGAAGCCGACGTTCATCTCGGGCATCGACCGCAGCGCCTTGACCATGGCGAAGCCGATGATGTGGGTGAAGGAGACCTTGCCGCCGCGGGCGCGGGCGAGGTGGTTGTTGATGACGATCCGGTTGTCCCACAGGAGCTTGACGGGGACGCTGCGCACCGAGGTGGCCGTGGGGACGCTCAACGAGGCGTCCATGTTGGTCACGGTCCGGGCCGGGGCGCCGCGCAGCACGGTGAAGGTCGGCTCGTCGGTGGCCTGGGCCGCCGCGGTGGGCGGCGCCTCCTTGGCCATCGGCGCCGTGGTGCCGCGCGCCGGCTCGGCGGCCGCCGACTGGGGCCGGGGCCGGGCGACCGGGGCAGGCCGGCCGGCGACGGGCTCGGGAGCAGGGGCCTGGGCGGCGGGGGCCTGGGGGGCCGGAGCCTGGGCAGCCGGGGCCTGGGCGGCGGGGGGCTGGGGCGACGCGGCGGCCGCCGGCGGTGCCGCAGCGGGTGTCGGGGAACCGTTGCTGCCCGACCCGTTGGCGCCACCTCCGCGGAACCACGCGGCCCACTCGCCGGGGACACTGCTGGGGTCGGCCTGGAAGCGCTCGTACATCTCGTCGACGAGCCACTCGTTGGCGCCGAACCCAGCGGGTTCTCCGGCGGCGGGCGAGTCCGGTGTGCGATGGTCGGGGGTCTGCGACACGGCCTCGGTTGCCTTCTCTACGGTTGCGTCAAGGGGAAGATGGAATCCGGATTACCAGGCTAGTCGCTGGCACCAGCAATTGCAGGCGCAGCCCCCGCTTCATCAGGCGAGGTGTTGCCTCGGCACGACGAACGGAGTCTTCGGACGATGCGCACCACCTCTCGCGGACGACCGGGCCGGCTCGGCCTGGCCGCGGCGGCTCTGGCGATCGCCCTTCTCGGCAGCTCCTGCACCGGCGACGGCAAGGACACGCCCGAGGGCGAGACGTCGAGCTCCCCGAGCGAACCGCCGCCCCTCGCCACCACCGTCAAGGTCGGCGCGATCGCCGGCAAGCTGTCCACCCAGTCCGCCCAGCAGTACGTCGACCAGATCGGCGCCGCGGTGGACGGCTGGATCGACGGCGCGTTCATCACCGGCGACTACCCCCGGACCGCCTTCGACAACGCGTTCCCGGGGTTCACCCGGGGCGCGGCCGCACAGGCGGCCAAGGACGGCGCCCTGATGACCAACGCCGACATCGGCGCCCGGATCGACGGGGTGACCGCGACGACGCGGGTCGTCAAGGTCGACCTGCTGGCCGTCAAGCAACAGGTCCGCGGTGCCACCGCCCACGTGCGCCTGGTCTTCGAGACCAGCGGCCAGCTCCAACGGCAGGTCACCGTCACGGGGCGTCTGCTGCTGACGCCCGACAAGTCCGGCGAGTGGCAGGTCTTCGCCTACGACGTCTCCAAGGGGGCCGTGTGATGACCCAGCTCGACGACACCACCGCAACGCGGCCGCGCCGTTGGCTGCGTCCGCGCCGGGTGTTGCGCACGGTGGCCCTCGCCACGGTGCTCGCCGTCACCGCCCTGGTGATCCCCGATGCCGGCCCGGGCCAGGACCAGATGGCGCTGGTCAAGATGGACAACGCCACCGGGATCGACGTGTCGCCCGACGTCGTCTGGATCCTGGCCGTCGGGTCTGACGCGCGTCCCGGTGAGGACTTCACCCACACCAGGGGAGACGCCCTCCAGCTGATCGGCATCAACACCAAGACCGGCGCCGCCGCCGCAATCGGGGTGCCGCGTGACTCCTGGGTCAGCATCCCCGGCGTCGGCTCCAGCAAGATCAACGCGTCGCTCTACTACGGCGGCCCGCAACTGCTGGGCCAGACCGTCGGCAACCTGATCGGCATCCAGCCCGACTACGTCTTCGTCACCAAGTTCCCCTACTTCATCGACATGGTGCGCAGCATCGGCGGCATCGTCGTCCGCAACCCGATCGCGTTCTCCGACACCTACCTCAAGGCCAAGGGGTTCAAGAAGGGTCGGATCTTCCTCAACGGCTACGACGCGATGGCCTTCTCGCGGATCCGCCACGACCTGCTGCGCGGCGACTTCGACCGATCCGCCAACCAGCAGCGCGTAATCATCGGGATCCACAACAAGATCGTGGCCCGGGCCGACGAACCCGGCTTCCTCGAGAACGGCGTCCTCACCGTGCTCAAGGACCTCCACACCGACCTGCCGCCGTCGGAGCTGTTCAAGCTCGCCGAGGCGGTCGCCCAGGTCGATCCCCACAAGATCACCCACTGTGTGGTGCAGGGCGGGATCGGCAACATCGGCGGCGCCAGCGTCGTACTGCCCTATGTCGAGCAGGCCCGCAGCTATGGCGACCAGGCCCGCAAGGACGCCACGATCGAGCACTGCTGATGTCCGACACCCAGCGCCTCGCCAAGCTCTCGCCGGACTCACTGGACGAGCAGCAGCGCCGCGTCTACGACGCGATCGCGGGCGGGCCGCGGACGAGCGGCCCCACCCTCTATCGCCTGGTCGACGACCAGGGGGGCCTCGAGGGGCCCTTCAACGGGTTCCTGCTGCACCCCGCCGTCGGCGGGGCCCTCGAGCGGCTCGGGGCGGCCGTCCGGTTCGAGACGTCCTTCTCGGATCGGGCCCGTGAGATCGCCATCCTGATCGTCGCGCAACACTGGGACGCGGCGTTCATGCGCTACTCCCACGAGGCGCTGGGCCGTCATGCCGGGCTGACCGATGACGAGCTGGTGGCGCTCCGGGAGGGCCGGGTCGACGTCTTCGACGATCCCGACGAGCGGCTGGTCGCCCACACCGTCCGGTCGCTGGTGAGCGACGGCGACCTCGACGATGCTGACTATGCCGTGGCGGAGGCCGGCCTGGGACAGCCAGGCACCTTCGAGCTGATCGCCCTGGTCGGCTATTACGCCACCCTCGCGCTGCAGCTGCGGGTGTTCCGCATCGGGGTTCCCGACGAGTGAGCGGAGCCGACCGCGCGAGAGCCGACCGCCCGAGAGGAGCCCAGGTGAAGAACCGTGACGCCGGGCCGTTGGCCGACCTGGTCGAGACCTATGCGCGGCAGATCGCCGCGTTCGACGCGGTGGTCGCCCGGGTCCGCGCGGTGCCGCTCGGCGACGCGCCGCTGAGCCTGGAGGTCGAGGAGACCGCCGCCGGTGACTGATCTCCTGTCGCTGTCGATCGCGGCCCTCGGTGAGGCCTATCGGCGCCGGTCGGTGTCCCCGGTCGAGGTGGTCTCCGCGACCCTCGACCGCATCGCGGCCACCGACCCGGTCATCGGAGCGTTCGTCGACGTGGCCCGCGACGCCGCCGTGGCCGAGGCCCACGCCGTGGAGCAGGTGTTCCGGGACGGCGGTGAGCCGGGGCCGCTGGGCGGCATCCCCGTCGGCGTGAAGGACCTCGTGGACGTCGCCGGGTCACCGACCGAGGCAGGCTCATCGCTGCGCCGGGGGTGGGTCGCCACGACCGACGCCGTGGTCGTACGCCGGCTACGCGCGGCGGGTGCCGTGATCGTGGGCAAGACCCGAACCGACGAGTTCGCCTATGGCGCCTCGACACCCGGGACGGCCAACCCGTGGGCGCTCGACCACGTTCCCGGCGGGTCCAGCGGCGGGTCGGGGGCGGCCGTCGCCGCCCGTCAGTGCACCGTCGCGATCGGGACCGACACAGCGGGCTCCATCCGCATCCCGGCGGCACTGTGCGGCGTCGTCGGGCTCAAGCCGACCCACGGTCGGGTCCCGCGCGGCGGCGTCGTGCCCCTGGCCTGGTCCTTCGACAACGTCGGACCCCTCGGGCGCTCGGTCGCCGACGTGGCCGCGATGTTCGACGTGATCGCCGACCCCTCGCCTCGCACGGCGGGCCACGGACGTCCGGGGGAGGCATACCATCCGGAGCGACCCCTGGGCGGGGTGCGGATCGGCGTCCCGGACAACCACTTCTTCGACGACGTCACGACCGAGGTCGACGCGGTCGTCCGCGCCACCGTGAGCATGCTCGAGGAGTCTGGGGCCGAGCTCGTGGCCGTGACGGTCCCGCAGCCCGATCTCTATGAGGCCGTGCTCTACACGATGCTGCTCCCCGAGGCGGCGGCCTACCACGCCGGCGACTTCCCGGCCCGGGCCGACGACTACTCCTCCCAGCTGCGCAAGGCGCTGACGATCGGCAGCACGCTGTCAGCGGTCGACTATGTGCAGGCCCAGCGGGTGCGCGGGGTGCTGCAGCAGGCGTGGCGGACCATGTTCGCCGACCTCGATGCCGTCGTGGCCCCGACGGTCCCGATGCCGGCCGTCCCGCGCAGCCAGCGGTTCGTGGCGTGGCCGGGAGGACGCTCGGAGTCGGTCAACAGCGCCTATGTCCGGCTGTGCCTCGCGGGCAACGTCACCGGCTATCCGGCCGTCTCGCTCCCGTGTGGCCTCAGCGACCAGGGGCTCCCCATCGGCGTGCAGCTGCTCGCGGGCCCCCACCGGGACGAGGAGCTGCTGCGGCTCGCGGCCGTCGCGGAGGACCGCGTGGGGTTCGACCACCGGCCGTCGCTGCCCTAGCCGTGTCCCGACTGGCAGAGCGACGACAGTCCACGGGGGCCGGTCTCAGCAGGATCTGCCAGCGCCCGGACCCCGGCGCGCCCCTAGCGTGAGCCGTGGGACGCCCGCCGTCCGGGCGCGGCGCCCGCCTCGTCCCCGGAGGTGCCTCCATGCGTATCGTCGTCGCCCTCGGTGGCAACGCCATGACCGCGGCGGACGGGTCCGCCACCCAGGCCGGCCAGACCGAGGCGCTGGCCGCGGCGATGGACCGGGTGGCCGAGCTCGTCGCCCTGGGCCACCAGGTCGTCATCACCCACGGCAACGGTCCCCAGGTCGGCAACCTGCTGGTCAAGAACGAGCTGGCCGCGGGCGTCGTACCGCCGGTGACGCTCGACTGGTGCGGCGCCCAGACCCAGGGGACGATCGGCTTCACGATCCTGACCACGCTCGAGCACAGCCTGCGCGCCGCGGGCTGCCCGCGGCCGGTGGCGGCCATCGTGACCCGGACCCTGGTCGACCCCGACGACCCACACTTCCGCAGCCCGAGCAAGCCGATCGGTCGGTTCCTGCCCTACGACGAGGCCGCGCCGATGATCGCCTTCGGCCAGATCTGGGAGGACCGCGGGGAGCGCGGCTGGCGGCGCGTGGTCGCCTCACCGGAGCCGGTCGAGGTCGTCGACCTGCCCACCGTGCGCGTCCTGATGGAAGCGGGCTATGTCGTGGTCACCGCCGGTGGTGGCGGCATCCCCGTCGTGCGCGACGCCGACGGCGACCTGCATGGCGTCGAGGCCGTCATCGACAAGGACCTCACCGCGGCCCTCCTCGCCGCCCGGCTGGAGGTCGACCTCCTCGTGATCGCGACCGATGTCGACCACGTGGTGGCCGGCTACGGCACCGCCGACGCGGCGGACATCGGACGGGTCAGCCCCGCGGCACTGCGTGACCTTGCCGAGGCCGGGCACTTCCCCAGCGGGTCGATGGGGCCCAAGGTCGACGCCGCCCTGCGGTTCGCCGAGACCACCGGCAAGCGGGCGGCCATCACGTCGCTGGGCCACCTGGCCGACGCCGTCGAGGACGGCTACGGCACGGTCGTGGACGGCGCCCTGGTTCGCTGACCCCCTCGGTCAGGCGGTCTCCCGGGGGAGCGGGAATCGGCGTACGCCGCCGAGCCGCTTGTGGAAGCGCACGTGGGCGGTCCACGCGTCCAGGGTGTCCCACAGCGCGCGGTGGGCGGCCCAGGGGAGCGGGTCGGCGCCGCGCTGCCACCTCGGCCCGAAGCCGATCCACACCGGGACCCAGTCCTCGGCGAGGTCCCACTCGCCCCGGTGGCGCATCAACAGCATCCGCCTGATCTGGAACGCGGTGCGGGCCCCGTCGGTGCAGATGGGGGCAGTACTGACCGGCCACAGGCGCAGGTCCTGACGCATCAGGTCCAGCTCCAGGTCCACCAGCACGCGCGGATCCACCAGGACCGTCGCGACGTTCTCGTGGGGCAGCCGTCTCACCCCGGCGACGCTAACCCGCCGGCGCCGGTCCGACCAGCCCCCGACGGGTCGTTCGGCCCCAAACCGCATGATCCGGCGCAAATCCTCAGTTGCGTTTCCTGGCTGCCGATGTTGATCCGTGAAGCATCGGTACGGCTGCGGGCGCGCCCGCGCGTCGTGGACGAAGGGAAGTCATGCGGTGAGCCAGGTCGCGGTCGAGGGGAACATGCCCCGCAAGTCCGTCGGGTCCATGCTGCTTGCTCCGGTCGTGGCGCTGGTGCGCCGGCTGCGCCTCAAGGCCCGGCTGATCGCCCTGACCGTGGTCATGCTGATCCCCGCCGTGGTGCTGGGCCAGGCGTTCCTGTCCAGCAGCCAGAGCCAGATCTCCTTCGGAGCCAAGGAGCGGGAGGGTGTCGCGGTCCTCGGCCCGGCACTGACGGCCCTGGCCGACGTCGTCGCCGGCAAGCAGGTCGACCTGACCGACCTGGAAGCCGCAGTGAAGGACCACCCCGACCTCAAGCTCGACCAGCAGCTCTCCGCCGTCACCGACGCCGCCGCCCAGGCCGGCACGCCGGCCGGCGATGCCGAGTTCGCCACCGCGCTCAACAACCTCATCGTCGAGGTCGGCAACACCTCCAACCTGATCCTGGACCCCGACCTCGACTCGTTCTATGTCATGGACTCCCTGGTCGTGCAGCTGCCCAACGCCCTGGTCACGGCGGCGCAGGCCGAGGTGCCCACCCAGGCCGACACCCAGAACGCGCGCGTCGCCGAGCACGCACTGCTGGCCGGTGCCCTGTCCGCCCGATCGGCCGCGCTGAGCGGCGACGCCGACACCGCCGTCGCCAACACCCACCGCACCCAGCTCGAGGGCGAGCTGGGCGACCTGGTGGCCGCGAGCGACGCCGCCGACGCGCTCAACAAGACCATCTCGCAGGGGCTCGACAACCCCCAGCCGGTCGACGCCTCCGAGTTCGGCGTCGCCGCCGGTGCCGCCGTCGGGCCGACCGTCGAGGCCCTCGACGCGCTCCTGACCACCCGCGTGGACCACCTGACCTCGACCCAGCGGCTGATCATCATCGTCAGCGTGGTCGCGCTCCTGATCGCTCTGTGGGGCGTCACCGGCATCGTCACGCTCACCCGCCGCGAGGCCGACACCACCGTCAAGGCCGTGGAGGCGCTCGCCGCCGGAGACCTGCGTGAGCGCAACCTGCCGAACGGGTCCGACGAGTTCGGCGACATCGGCCGTTCCCTGCACGTGGCGATCACCACCCTCCGCGACATGCTCAACTCGATCGGCGAGGACGCCGTCACGCTCGCCGCCGCGAGTGAGGAGATGTCGGCCGCCAGCATCGCCATCGCGGAGGCCGCAGAGAACACCAGCATGCGCGCCGGCACCGCCACCCAGGCGGCCCAGGAGGTCTACTCCCACGTCGACAGCCTGTCCGCCGCCTCCACCCAGTTCGGCGCGTCGATCGGCGAGATCGCCCACAACGCCAGCGAGGCTGCGCGGGTCGCCACCACGGCGACCGAGCTCGCCCGGGACACGACGGTCACCGTCGACCAGCTGAGCCGGTCCTCCGCCGAGATCACCGACGTCATCGGGCTCATCCGTGCGGTCGCCGAGCAGACCAACCTGCTGGCGCTCAACGCGACCATCGAGGCCGCCCGGGCCGGCGATGCCGGCAAGGGCTTCGCCGTCGTCGCCAACGAGGTCAAGGACCTCGCCCAGCAGACCGCCGCCGCCACCGCCGACATCACCGACCGGGTCAACCAGATCCAGTCCGACGGCGCCGCCGCCGCATCCGCTATCGGTCAGATCGCCTCGGTCATCGACCAGATCAACGAGTTCCAGACCTCGATCGCCGGCGCCGTCGAGGAGCAGAGCGCGACCGCCGTCGAGATCAGCCAGCGCGCCGCCGAGGCGGCCGCGAGTGCCGGTCACATCTCCGAGTCGGTGACGGCCGTGGCCGACACCGCCCAGACGACCAGCGGGTCCGCGTCGGACTCCCGTGCCGCCTCCGAGGAGCTCGCCCAGATGAGCACCCAGCTCCAGACGATGGTCGCCCACTTCCAACGCTAGGTCTCGATCACGCCGAGGGACGCGAACAGCGACGGAGCCGCCCGGGTCACCCCGGGCGGCTCCGTCGTAGGCGTCAGGTCGCGTGACGTAACGCGAACCCACCTCCCGGTGACTGAGTCCCACCGACCCGCACGACCCGAGACGGGCCGGCCCGGTGCTCCCAGGAGGAACGATGTCCGACCCGCTCGACTTCACCGGCCTCACGGCCACGTTCGTCAACGGCACGCTCAAGCGCAGTCCCGAGCCCAGCCACACCCAGGGGCTGATCGACGCCAGCGCCGCCATCATGGCCAAGCACGGCGTCGCGGTCTCCCAGCTGCGGCTGATCGACCACGACGTCGCGACCGGGGTCTATCCCGACATGCGTGAGCACGGCTGGGAGACCGACGCCTGGCCCGACCTCTATCCGGGGATCCTCGCCAGCGACATCCTGGTCGTGGCCGGACCCATCTGGCTGGGCGACAACTCCAGCGTCACCAAACGGCTCATCGAGCGGCTCTACGCCCTGTCGGGGGAGCTCAACGAGAAGGGTCAGTACCTCTTCTACGGCCGGGTCGCCGGCTGCCTGATCACCGGCAACGAGGACGGCATCAAGCACTGTGCCCAGAACATCCTCTACTCGCTCCAGCACATCGGCTACACCATCCCACCCAACGCGGATGCCGGCTGGATCGGTGAGGCCGGCCCCGGGCCGTCCTACCTCGATCCGGGCAGCGGCGGCCCCGAGAACGACTTCACCAACCGCAACACGACGTTCATGACCTGGAACCTCATGCACCTGGCGCGCATGCTGAAGGACGCGGGCGGGGTTCCCGGCTATGGCAACCAGCGGTCGGAGTGGAACGCGGGCACCCGATTCGACTTCGAGAACCCCGAGTACCGATGACGCCGCCGTGAGGCTGATCGTGGCTATGCTGCGCGCGTGGCGGAGGACGAGCTGGTCGCGGCCCTGCGGGCCGGCGACGAGGCCGCGTTCGCCACACTCGTGGCGAGCTGGTCCCGGCCCATGCTGCTGCTGGCGCGCGGCTTCGTGTCCACCGAGGCCTCGGCCCAGGAGGTCGTGCAGGACACCTGGCTGGCCGTCGTACGAGGGCTCGCCGGCTTCGGGGGTCGATCCTCGCTGCGGACCTGGGTCTATCGGATCCTGGTCAACCAGGCCAAGACCCGCGGGATCCGGGAGCAGCGGGTCATCCCATGGAGCAGCCTGGCCGCAGACGAGACGGGACCCACCTTCGACCCGGCCGCGTTCGAGGTGGAGGGGGACTACCCCGGACACTGGCGCTCGCTGCCGTCGGCATGGCGCAGCCCCGAGGACCACGCGGTCGAGGCCGAGGTCCGCGACCACCTGCGCGCGGCGTTCGAGGCGCTCCCCGAGCGGCAGCGCATCGTGGTGACGCTGCGCGACGTGGTCGGCTGCTCGGCCGAGGAGGTCTGCGACCTGCTCGGGGTCTCGGCTGCCAACCAGCGAGTGCTGCTGCATCGGGGCCGCTCGGCGGCACGGGCGGCCCTCAGCGAAGTGCTCGCGGAGACGCCGTACGACGACGAACCGGGGGAGGAGGTGTCGTGACCGATCACCACGGCCCTGCCGATGACACGCCTGCCGATGACACGAGCGCCGGTGGCTGGAGCGTCGGGGAGATGACGTGCCAGGAGCTCGTCGAGCTCGTCACCGACTATCTCGACGGCGCCCTCGACGCGGCCGCGCGCGACCGCTTCGACCACCACCTCGACGAGTGCTCGGGCTGCGACCGCTATCTGCACCAGATGGAGGAGACCGCCGCACGCCTGGGCTCGATCCCCGTCGAGTCGCTGTCCGTCGAGGCCCAGGCGACGCTGCTCGAGGCCTTCCGGGACTTCCGTCGCTGAGGAATGTCGGTGGCGTCACGTAACGTCGAGGGCGCTGCCGAGACCTATCTCCCGGCGACGGGTTCGGGTCCGACGCCGCAGCCGACCCGATGAGGAGGATGCGCGCCATGGCCACCACACCCTGGACCGCCGACGAGCTTGTCGCGCGCTACGACGAGGTTCGCGCCCATACCGAGCGGCTCGCGCAGCCGCTGTCACCGGAGGACCAGACCGTCCAGTCGATGCCCGACGTGTCGCCCACCAAGTGGCACCGCGCCCACGTCACCTGGTTCTTCGAGACGTTCGTGCTTGCTGACCACGAGCAGGGATTCGCCCCCTACCAGGACACCTACTGGTTCCTGTTCAACAGCTACTACGAGGCCGTGGGGCCGCGCTATGTGCGTGCCCAGCGCGGCGTCATCAGCCGCCCTGGCGCCCACGACGTGGGGGTCTATCGCGCCAACGTCGACGACCGCATGCGCGACCTGCTCGCGACGCTCGACGACGGCACGCTCGGCAAGCTCGCGTCGACCATCGAGCTCGGCTTCCACCATGAGCAGCAGCACCAGGAGCTGTTGCTCATGGACATCAAGCACGTGCTGTCCCTCAACCCGCTCCGACCTGCCTACGCCGGGTCGCCGACCCCCGTCGCCGAGCCCGACGCCCTGGGCTGGGTCGATATCGACGGCGGCCTGGTCGAGATCGGTCACCGCAGCGACGGCTTCTCCTTCGACAACGAGCTGCCGCTCCACCAGGTCTTCCTCGAGCCCTATCGGCTCGCCGACCGGTTGGTGACCAACGGGGAGTGGCTGGCCTTCATGGCCGACGGCGGCTACCAGCGCCACGAGCTGTGGCTGTCCGACGGCTGGGCCCGGGTCAACGCCGAGGGCTGGGAGGCGCCGTTCTACTGGACCCGTCACGACGGCGTCTGGCTCGAGCACACCCTCCACGGCACCTGGCCGGTCAACCCGGCGCTGCCGGTGGCCCACGTGAGCCACTATGAGGCCGACGCCTATGCGGCCTGGGCCGGCAAGCGGCTGCCCACCGAGGCCGAGTGGGAGCACGGCGTCCGATCGGCAGGGGTCCCCCTCGAGGGCAACCTGGCCGACGACCAGACCTTCCACCCGCGCGCCGCCGGCCCCGCGGGCGGGCTGCGCCAGGCGTTCGGCGACTGCTGGGAGTGGACCTCCTCGGCCTACCTGCCCTACCCCGGGTTCCATCCCGCGGCCGGGGCGATCGGCGAATACAACGGCAAGTTCATGTCCAACCAGATGGTGCTGCGCGGTGGCTGTGCCCTGACCCCACCGGGTCACGCCCGGGCCAGCTATCGCAACTTCTTCCCTCCCGGCGCTCGGTGGGCGCTGTCGGGCGTCCGGCTGGCCGATGGGGGGCCGGCCTCGTGAGCGCCTCGCGTGAGCCGGTCGTCTCGGTGCTGCTCGACCCGGACTGGGCAGCGGGCGGGCTGGTCGACGACGTACGCCGAGGGCTGACCCGGCAGCCGCGCGTGCTGCCGCCCAAGTGGCTCTATGACGACCTCGGATCCGAGCTGTTCGACCGCATCACCCGGCTGCCCGACTATTACCCGTTCTTGGCCGAGCGGTCGATCCTCGAGGCCCATGCGGCCGACATCGCCGCCGCCAGCGGGGCGACGAGCCTTATCGAGCTCGGCAGCGGCACCAGCGAGAAGACCCGCCTGCTGCTCGATGCGTTCACCGCGACCGGGCAGCTGTCCCGGTTCGCCGCGATCGACGTCTCCGAAGGCACGCTGCGCCAGGCCGCCGCCGGCATCGCCGCCCGCTACCCCGGGCTCGACGTCCAGGCGGTCGTCGGTGACTTCACCCTCCACCTGGCCCACCTGCCGGCCGGCGGTCGCCGCATGGTGGCCTTCCTCGGCGGCACGATCGGCAACCTCTATCTCGAGGAGCGCGCTGCCTTCCTCGGCGCCGTGGCCGACGTCCTCGAACCGGGTGACTCGCTGCTCCTCGGCACCGACCTCGTCAAGAGCGCCGACCGGCTCATCGCCGCCTATGACGACCCGACCGGAGTGACCGCCGAGTTCGTCCTCAATGCCCTGCGCGTGCTCAACCGCGAGCTCGACGGCGACTTCGACCTCGACGCGTTCTCCTATATCGCCTTCTGGGACCCGGCCATGGAACGGATGGATCTCCGGGTGCGCTCCGAGACCCCGCAGCGGGTGACCCTCCCCGGCGCGGGCGTCGTTCTCGACCTGGCCCCGGGGGAGGAGATCCGCGTCGAGATCTCCACGAAGTTCCGGGTCAGCAAGATCGCCGCCGAGCTGGAGGCCGTCGGCCTCTCGGTGGCGCGGGTCTGGACCGATGACCCGGCCGACTTCGCGCTGACGCTGGCCGTGAAGGGCTGAGCGGAGTCGACGCCGGGACGCACTCGTGCGAGGACGGTTCCCGGGTTGTGGCGGCACGCCGACCACATCCCGGCCCGGTCGGTCCCCCGGTTGTGGCGGCACGCCGACCACATCCCGGCCGGGTCGGTTCCCGGGTTCTGGCGGCACGCCGACCACATCCCGGCCGGGTCGGTTCCCGAGATCTGGCAGCACCCCGACCACATCCCGCCCGGTCGGCTCCCACATGGCGCCCCCGGTAGGATTCGAACCTACGCTCCCGCCTCCGGAGGGCGGTGCTCTATCCCCTGAGCTACGGGGGCCGCGCACCGACGAGCGGTGCGGCTGACCAACGGGGACGACCATACAGTGGCCCGCGTCAGGGAGTGAAACCGGTTCGGAGGCGCGGGTCGCGCGCGGCTACCCTTGGCCGGTGACTCCCGACCAGCTCTCCCAGGCCATCGTCAGCGCTCTGCACGCGTTGGTGGAGCGACGTGAGCTGACCCTGGACGAGGCGCTTCCGGAGCATGTGACGGTCGAGCGTCCCCGCAACCGCGAACACGGCGACTATGCCACCAACGTGGCGCTCCAGCTCGCCAAGAAGGCCGGGACGAACCCGCGCGCGCTCGCGGAACTGGTGGCCGCCGAGCTGCGGGGCGCCGACGGCGTCGCCGCGGTCGATATCGCTGGCCCCGGCTTCCTCAACATCACCGTCGAAGCCGGTGCCCAGGGTCGTGTCGCGGCCGATGTGGTCGCGGCCGGCGTCGCCTACGGCACCAACACCGAGCTGGCCGGCGAGAAGATCAATGTCGAGTTCGTCTCCGCCAACCCCACCGGGCCGCTCCACCTCGGCGGCGTCCGGTGGGCCGCCGTCGGCGATGCCCTCGGCCGAATCTTCGAGGCATCGGGCGCCGAGGTCACCCGGGAGTACTACTTCAACGACCACGGCGCCCAGATCGACCGGTTCGCCCGGTCGCTGCTGGCGAGCGCGCGCGGCCAGGACGTCCCCGACGACGGCTATGGCGGTCAATACATCCACGACATCGCCAAGGCGGTTCTCGCGCAGCGCCCCGGTGCCGCCGACCTGCCGGACGAGGAGGCTCAAGAGGCCTTCCGCGAGGTCGGCGTCGACATGATGTTCGATGAGATCAAGACGTCGCTGCACGACTTCGGGGTCGACTTCGACGTCTTCTTCCACGAGGACGACCTCCACCGGTCCGGCGCCGTACAGCGCGCCGTCGACCGGCTCAGCAGCCTGGGCGTCACCTATGAGAAGGACGGCGCGCTGTGGCTCGCGACCGAGCAGTTCGGCGACGACAAGGACCGGGTGATCATCCGCTCCGACGGCACCGGCGCCTATCTGTCCGGTGACCTCGCCTACTACCTCGACAAGCGCGAGCGCGGCTTCGACCGCTGCTTCATCATGCTCGGGGCCGACCATCACGGCTACGTCGGCCGGATGATGGCGATGTGTGCCGCATTCGGCGACACGCCCCACGTCAACCTCGAGATCATGATCGGCCAGATGGTCAACCTGCTCCGCGACGGCGAGCCGATGCGGATGTCCAAGCGGGCGGGCACCGTGGTCACGATCGACGACCTGGTCGAGGCGATCGGGGTCGACGCCTCGCGCTACGCGCTCGCGCGCTACAGCGCCGACTCCAACATCGACATCGACCTCGACCTGTGGGCCAAGGCCGGCAACGACAACCCGGTCTACTACGTCCAGTACGTCGCCGCGCGCACCGCCTCGATCCTCCGCAACGCCGCCGACCTCGGCCTCACGACGGCGGGCGACGTCGACGTCAGCCTGCTCTCCCACGAGAAGGAGGGCGAGCTGCTCCGCGCGCTCGCCGAGCTGCCGCGGGTGGTGGCCTCGGCCGCCCAGCTGCGCGAGCCCCACCGGGTGGCTCGCTACCTGGAGGACACCGCGGCGACGTTCCACCGCTTCTATGACTCCTGCCGCGTGCTGCCACAGGGCGACGAGGAACCCGGCGAGCTCCACCGCGCCCGGCTCCTGCTCGTGGCGGCGACCCGCCAGGTCTTCGAGAACGGCCTCGGCCTGCTCGGCGTGTCCGCGCCCGAGCGCATGTGACCCAAGGAGCCACCCGCCGTGACCACGCATGAAGCTGGCTGGGCGCACGCCGAGGGTGCCTTCAAGGGCCCGTCCTGGCTGCGCGAGCCCCACGACATCAACACCATCACCCCGACCTTGTGGTCGATGACCGCCCACAAGGACGAGGCGGGCCAGCTGCGTGTCGGCGGGCTCGCCGTCGCCGATGTCGTGGCCGAGCACAACACCCCGGCCTACCTCCTCGACGAGCACGACTTCCGCACCCGCGCCCGTGCCTTCCGTGACGCCTTCGCGGGCTGGGAGGTGTTCTATGCGGGCAAGGCCTTCCTCTGTACGGCGGTGGCGCAGTGGGTGGCCGAGGAGGGGCTGTCGCTCGACGTCGCCTCCGACGGCGAGCTGACCGTGGCCCTGCGGGCCGGGTTCGACCCGGCGCGGATCGGCTACCACGGCAACAACAAGACGGTGACCGAGCTGCGGCGGGCGGTGAGCCTCGGCATCGGCAGGATCATCGTCGACTCGTTCACCGAGATCGACCGCCTGGCGATGATCACCGCCGAGACCGGCCTGACCGCGCGGGTGATGGTGCGCGTGACCGCCGGGGTGGAGGCCCACACCCACGAGTACATCGCCACCGCTCACGAGGACCAGAAGTTCGGGTTCTCCATCACCGGCGGCGACGCCTTCGCGGCCGTCCAGCGGGTGCTGGCCGCGCCCGGCCTGGACCTGCTGGGGCTCCACTCCCACATCGGAAGCCAGATCTTCGACTCCTCCGGCTTCGAGGTCGCGGCCCGCCGGGTGCTGGCGCTCCAGGCCAGGGTCTCTGAGGAGCTCGGCGTCGCGATGCCCGAGATGAACCTGGGAGGCGGCTTCGGGATCGCCTACACCAGCGTCGACGACCCGTCCGACCCGGCGCAGCTGGCGACCGAGATGGGCAAGATCGTGGAACACGAGTGCCGGGCGCTCGGCATCGCCGAGCCGCACCTGTCCGTCGAGCCGGGCCGTGCGATCGTCGGTCCGGCGATGTGCACCGTCTACACGGTCGGCACGGTGAAGTCGGTGGAGCTCGACGGCGGCGCGCGACGCAGCTATGTCTCGGTCGATGGCGGGATGAGCGACAACATCCGCACCGCGCTCTATGGGGCCGACTACTCCTGCACCATCGCGTCGCGACGGTCGAGCGCCCCGGGCATGCTCAGCCGGGTGGTGGGCAAGCACTGTGAGGCGGGCGACATCCTCGTCAAGGACGAGTTCCTGCCCGCCGACCTCGTCCCGGGCGACCTGGTCGCCGTGCCCGGCACGGGCGCCTACTGTCGTTCGATGGCCTCGAACTACAACCACGCGCTCCGCCCACCGGTGATCGCGGTACGGGACGGTGTCGCACGCGTTATCGTCCGGCGCGAGACTGTGGACGATCTATTGGCGACAGACATAGGTGTCGAATGATTGACGGTGACAAGCCACTCCGGCCACACGCGCTCCGGGTGGCGGTTCTCGGGTGCGGCTCCGTGGGCTCCCAGGTGGTGCGGCTGCTCGGTGAGCAGGCCGACGATCTGGCGGCCCGGGTCGGCGCCCCCGTCGAGCTCGTCGGGGTCGCCGTACGACGCCTCGAGGCGGCGCGCGAGGTCGAGGTGCCGGCCGGGCTGCTCACCACCGACGCGATGGGCCTGGTGTCGCGCGAGGACGTCGACATCGTCGTGGAGGTGATCGGGGGCATCGAGCCGGCCCGGTCGCTGATCCTGGCCGCGCTCGAGCACGGTGCCTCGGTGGTGACGGCCAACAAGGCGCTGCTCGCCGAGGACGGACCCACCCTCTATGCCGCCGCGGCGCAGGCGGGGCGCGACCTCTACTACGAGGCCGCCGTCGCGGGGGCGATCCCGATCCTGCGCCCGCTGCGTGAGTCGCTCGCCGGCGACCGGGTGACGCGGGTGCTGGGCATCGTCAACGGCACCACCAACTTCATCCTCGACAAGATGGACAGCTCGGGCGCCGGGTTCGAGGACGCGCTGCAGGAGGCCCAGGAGCTCGGCTATGCCGAGGCCGACCCGACCGCCGACGTCGAGGGGTTCGACGCGGCGGCCAAGGCGGCGATCCTGGCGTCGCTGGCCTTCCACACCAGGGTGACCGCTGCGGACGTCCACCGCGAGGGCATCTCCGACGTCACCGCCGCCGACGTCGCCTCGGCCCGAGACATGGGCTCGGTCGTCAAGCTGCTGGCCATCGCCGAGCTCAAGGGCGACGCGGTCGCCGTCCGCGTCCACCCCGCGATGATCCCGCGCAGCCACCCGCTCGCCTCGGTCCGCGAGGCCTACAACGCCGTCTTCGTGGAGTCGCAGGCCGCCGGCCAGCTGATGTTCTATGGCCCCGGCGCCGGCGGCTCACCGACGGCGTCGGCCGTGCTCGGCGACCTCGTCACCGTCGCCCGCAACCGGCTTGCCGGCACGCGCGGCGTCGGCGAGTCCGCCTACGCCGATCGCCGGGTGCTGCCGATGGGCGAGACCGTGACCCGCTACGCCGTCGCCATCGACGTCGACGACCGCGCCGGCGTGCTCGCCGCGATCGCGACGGCGTTCGCCGACCACGGCGTGTCCATCAAGACCGTGCGCCAGGAGGGGCGGGGCGAGGACGCCCAGCTCGTCGTGGTGTCCCACCAGGCCACCGACGCCCAGCTGAGCGGGACCGTCGAGGCCCTGCGCGACATGGAGATCGTCCGCGACATCTCCTCGGTGATGCGCGTTGAAGGAGAGGCAGAATGAACCCGGCCGGGCCCGCGACCACCGCCCCGACCCACCGCCCCCAGTGGCGCGGTGTCATCGAGGAGTACCGCCCGCTGATCGACCTGCTGCCCGACGGCATGGAGGCGGTGACGCTACGCGAGGGCGGCACCCCGCTCGTCCACTCCGACTGGCTCTCCGGCCTCACCCACGGGTCGGTCTGGCTCAAGGTCGAGGGCTCCAACCCGACCGGCTCGTTCAAGGACCGTGGCATGACCGCCGCCATCTCGGTCGCCAAGGCCGAGGGCGCCGAGGCCGTGGTCTGCGCCTCCACGGGCAACACCTCGGCCTCGATGGCGGCCTATGCCGCCAAGGCCGGCCTCACCCCGCTCGTGCTGATCCCCGAGGGCAAGATCGCGGCCGGCAAGATGGCGCAGGCGATCGTCCACGGGGCCCGGATCATCATGGTGCGCGGCAACTTCGACCACTGCCTGTCGATGGCCAAGGCGCTGTCCTGGGACTATCCCGTGGCCCTGGTCAACTCGGTCAACCCGGTGCGGCTCCAGGGACAGAAGACCGCGGCCTTCGAGATCGTCGACTTCCTCGGCGATGCCCCCGACGTCCACCTCCTGCCGGTCGGCAACGCCGGCAACATCTCGGCCTACTGGATGGGCTACGAGCAGTACGCCGACCTCGGGCTGGCCTCCCGCAGGCCCCGGATGCGCGGCTTCCAGGCGGAGGGGGCCGCGCCGCTGGTCACCGGCGAGCCGTTCCCCGACCCGGAGACCAAGGCGACCGCGATCCGGATCGGCAACCCGGCGTCGTGGAAGCTCGCGGTCGCCGCGGCCGACGAGTCCGGTGGCCGGTTCGCCGCCGTCTCCGATGCCCAGATCCTGGCTGCCCAGGCCGACCTCGCTCGCCACGACGGCGTCTTCGTCGAGCCGGCCTCGGCCGCCGGGGTGGCGGGGCTGCTCCAGGACCTGGCGCAGGGGGAGTCCTATGCCGGGCTCACCGTGGTCATCACCGTCACGGGTCACGGGCTCAAGGACACCGCCACGGCGCTGGAGTCCGTGGAGCTTCCCACGGTCGTGGTCGACGCCGACGTCGACGCCGCGGCGCGCGCCGCCGGGCTGGCCTGAGGTCGCCGTGGCGACCTTCGTCGACGGTCCCGTCCGCGTCACCGTCCCGGCCACGAGCGCGAACCTCGGGCCGGGGTTCGACTGCCTCGGCCTGGCCCTCGGGCTGCGCGACGAGCTCGTCGGTGAGGTCACCGCGAGCGGGCTGACCGTTCGCACAAGCGGCGAGGGGGCGGAGTCGGTCCCCGACGACGAGAGCCACCTCGTCGTGCGCGCGATGCGTGCCGCGTTCGACGTGATGGGTGCCCAGCCGCCCGGGATCTCGCTCTCGTGCACCAACGCCGTGCCGCACAGCCGGGGGCTCGGGTCGTCCTCGTCGGCCATCGTCGGGGGCATCTGTCTGGCCCGCTCGCTGGTGGCCGGTGGCACGCTGCTCATGGACGACGACGCCTGCTTCCAGCTCGCCGCGTTCATGGAGGGTCACCCCGACAACGTCGCCCCCGCCTTCCACGGGGGCTTCGTCATCTCCGGGCAGGAGGAGGACACCTTCTTCGCCGTCCCCTCAGGGGTCGACCCCCGGGTCAGCACCGTGGTCTTCATCCCGCCGACCCCGGTGGCGACGTCGATGGCACGGGGGCTGCTCCCGGCCGCCGTACCGCACCGCGACGCGGCCGCCAACGCCGGCCGGGCCGCGCTGCTGGTCGCGGCCCTCGCCGGACGGCCCGAGCACCTGTGGGCCGCCACGCGTGACTGGCTGCACCAGGACTATCGCGAGCGCGCCATGCCCGAGTCACTGGCCCTCGTCCGGTCGCTGCGCGCCGACGGGGTGGCGGCGATCGTCTCGGGGGCCGGGCCGACGGTGCTCGCGTTCTCGACCGGTTCGGGCGGACCCGGCGGCACCGGCGCGCTGATGGCCCGCTGCCCGGCCGGTTGGACCGCACTCGACCTGCCCATCGAGCGACGTGGTGTGCTCGTCACCGAGGCCTGACCCGGCCCAGGCTCCGCAACAGCCGGTCCGCCGCGCTGCGGACCCGCGCCGGATCGGGGCGAGGTGCCCCCGCCGGCGGTTCCGCGACCAGGGCACGGAGCGCGTCGACGCGGGCACGGGCCGGGGCAGAGATCGTCGCGCCGGCGCCCTGCTCCCACGAGGCGAGCACGGTCCGGAGCCGCTCGACGTCGGCGTGGGAGCAGACCTCGGGTGCGTTCCACGCCTGCTCGAGCTCGACGCCGGCCCGCGCGTTGCGCACCCGCTTCTCGAGGCTCTCACCCGACCCGGTGAGCCTGACGGCCTCGCCGCGATAGCCGACGTAGCGCCGATAGGAGACGCCGCGAGCGCAGAGGTCCTCGGCGAAGGCCCGCTGCCGCTTCGCCGGGTCCGCGCCCGATGGGGGAGCGGTGGTGTCGGCCCGCAGCACCTCGCGGCGCGCGAGTGTCCTGATGCCGGCCAGGGGCAGCAGGACGGGGACGACCAGCAGAAGCAGCACCGCGAAGACCAGGGCCGTCGCGAACGCCACCCGGCGCCACAGCGGGTTGTCGGCACCGAGCGCCTCCAGGCTGACCACCCACGCGACGGCGAGGTAGATCACCCCATACACCACCGACCACCCGGCCGCGGTGGCATGGGGGTCGACCACCGGGGCGTACTCCCACCGTCGTGACACCCCGTCCGAACGGCTGGTGAGGACGCCGAACCACTTGCTCTCCCAGTGGGCGGCGACGCCCCCGAGGACGGCGACGGCGAGGGCAGCAGCCCACAGCCACCGGTGGTTGGCCTGCACGAAGGTCAGCCGTGCCGGGTCGATGAGCCAGTGGACCACCCAGGCCAGCGCGAGGACGACGAGCACCAGCACGGCGAGCTTGGCGGCGCCCAGCCCGACCGACCCGAGCCGTCGCAGCCAGACCTTGAGCGCATAGAGCGCCCTGCCGCGACCGGTCGCGTCGGGGCGCCGCGGTCGGCCGATGCCCTGGCGGTCAGCGAGGCGATCGAGCGCGGCCCAGACGCTGCCGGAGGCGACGCCGATGCTGCCGAGGGCGATCAGGCCCAGCGCGAGCGCGGCCACGATGACCACCGTCGAGACGCCGCGGGTGTCACCCTGCCCGGTGGTCACCGCGAAGACGGCGAGCGGGATGAGCGGAGTCAGCAGCACGATGCCGTGGAGCAGCGACCCGGTGCGCAGGGCGCCGTAGGAGAACGCGGCCAGCAGCGCGCCCGCCCCCAGGGCGGCGGCGATCGGCTGGACGTTGGGCGACAGCACCCCGAACAGGGCCAGCGCCAACGCGGTCCCGCCGAGCGCCAGGGCGAGCAGGGCCAGGCCGCGGGCGATGGTCTGGCGCGAGCTCAGTCCCCAGATCGCCCAGTAGGGCAGCAGCATCGTGCCGCGGAACGCCCGGGTGACCGGCTTGGCGGCCGCGAGGCCCGACCGTTGGGAGTCCACGACGGTCGCTGCCACGGCGGCCGCGGAGGCCGCCGTGCGGATGACCAGGTCGCTGCCCGCCTCCTGGTCCATCGGCTCCGACCCGAGCCCGGCACGGTCGAACGCCGTCAGTGCCTCGCGCCGGTCGGCGCGGGAGACTCCGGCCGGCTCGAGCCGGCCCTGGTCGAGACGGCGCAGCAGCTCGGCCCGCTCCGCGAGGAAGACCTCCCCGCGTGATCGCGGGTTGGCGCCATCGACCCGGTCGGCGGCGATCGCCTGGGCGAGGACCGGCAGCTCCTCGGCCACCGACCCCAGGTGCAGTCCCCAGGCGAACAGCGCGCCCAGGTGGGGGAGAGCGGAGGGCAGGTCGCCCTCGGCGACGTCGGTCCGGAAGACCTCGGTGAGCTCATCGACCGCGAGCTGCCGCTCGGTCGCCACCTCGGCGACGTCGAGGTCGAGCCCGCCGACGACCTCGTCGATCGTGGCCTCGGCGAGCACCCGCGCCTCCGCGGGGCCGACCCGCCGGGCCAGATAGCCCGACACCCGGGCGGCCCGGCGGATGCGACGGGGGTCCAGCATCGTCCGACTGAGGATGGTCGAGCCGTCGACGCGTCCCCAGATCCAGTCATTGACCCGCCAGGAGCGCTTGAGGAACCCACCGAACCGGTTGACCGCGTCACCGCCCAGCTTGTCGGCAGGCGTGCGCGTCACCTGGGCGAACGGGTTCTCCGTGCGGGCGGAGACCTGGACGAGCTCGACCGGGAGCGTCGCCCCCGACCTCACCTCGTCGCCCAGCGTGGTGCTGGCCACCTCGAGCTGGAGCAGGCGGGTCAGCAGTACGTCGACCTCGGTCGCGGCCGGGTCGTCGCCCGGGAACAGCACGGCGCGCCAGTTGGCGAGGTCGGGGTCGAGCGCATCCAAGGTGGCCATCTCGTCCTTGAGGACGCCCAGGACCGGCTGGAGTCGCAGTACGACGCGGCGCACGAGGGCGCGGACATAGCCGCCGACGTAGCCCGGAGCGGGGCGATCGTGGGGCTCCAACACCCCGGCCAGGGCAGCGCGTACCGCCGCCCGACGCTCGTCGTCGACACCGGTGAGAGCGGCCACCTCGTCGTCGATCTCCGCCAGGGTGACCGTCCCGCGCATCAGGTGGTCATAGCAGGCGAGCCGCAGACGCCAGTACGACTGGTTGGGCGGCAGCCCCAGCAGCACCGGATCGTGTTGCCAGCAGTCGTCGGTGCGCCCTCGCGCCGCGCGGATGAGGTCGGCCAGATGGAGGACGTCGGTGCGGGCGGACTCCACGGCGTCGTACGACGGCCCAGGCGGGAGCACCCACACCAGCCGCCGCAGCAGATCGTTGACCGCCTCGGCGACGCCCAGCGCCGGGCTGATGCCCCAGCCCCAGCCCCGTTCGCCCACCCGGGTCGTCGAGGGCGGCAGCGCGGGGTAGTAGGGGACCGGTCGGCCCGGCACGGTCGCCGTGCCCTGCTCCCACGCGTCCTGGGCGCGCTCGGCGGCCGAGCGGACGCGGTCGAAGTTCCACTCCGGTGGGAGGTCGCTCACGGCGAACTCGTCGTCCACCATGCCGGTCCGCCAGGCGGCGAGGTCGCGGCCGGCGCGCCAGCGGCGCAGCCGCTTGTACTGCGGATAGATCGCGGCCACCAGTTCCTGGAGCGGGCCGGGCCCTGGCTGCGGCTCCCCGGCAATCACCCGGAGGATGTCCCCCCGGGCGCCGCGTCGTCCGGCCGCGGCGAGGTTGTGGCGCTCCAGGGACTCGACATAGGAGCGACCGCCCTGGGCGGTCAGGGCGCCGAGCAGACCAGACACCGCGCCCGCGACGGTCGGTGGCTTGGCCATGTCGTCGGGGTGCTGGAGACCGGGCTCCGGGGCGTGGGGGAACACCAGCAGCATCAGCCGGCGCACCGGGCCGGCCGCCGGCATGGCCTCGCATGCCGACAGCGCGGCCAGCGTGGGCGTGTTGGCGAGCACGCCGCCGTCGACACAGAAGCGGGATCGGTCACCCGTGCGCGCCGTGCCCCAGCCGCGCACGAGATCGGCCATGTCGGGGCGCAGCGTCGTCTCGGCCGTCAGTGCCTCGCCTGGCCCCGGCTCGCGATGGTCGGGGGACCCGACCGGCACGAAGGACGGTTCGAAGGCGACCGGGAAGCTGGCCGAGGACCGCGCGGCCAGCGCGAGTCGGTGCGCCGTACGACGCTGGTGGTGCTGCGCGAACGGGTCGGCCTCCTCGGTGGCGTCTGGTCGACGCTCCCAGTGGAACCGCGCGGCGTGCAGGCTCTGCGGCAGCTGCTGGCCGGTGGAGTCGACACTGACGGCCTCGTTGCCGCGCAGCACCGTGGTCGTGATGCTCAGGTCAATGGGGGCCTCGCGCGGGGAGGCGCACGTGCCCGGCGGGTCGGTGGCGGACGCTGACAGCATCTCCAGCGCGGCGTGCAGGCGGGGCAGGAAGTACTCGTCGCCCCGCAGCAGGCTGGTGGGCTGTCCTCGGAACGGCTGGCGCAGCAGCGACTCGATGCGCCCCTGGTCGATCCACAGGTCCCGCAGCATCGCCGGGTCCTTCTGACGGTTGACCTGGGTCAGCGCGAGCGCAGCCCCGTTGATCCCGCCCGCGGACGTCCCGGTGATGACGTCGGCGCGAGCGGTGCACCCGGTCAGCCGTTTGAGGAGTGCATAGGGCCCCGCCGCCGACGGGTCGGCCTTGGTGAGGCGGTCGAGCTCGAGGACGACCCCGCCCATCCACACCGCCAGGGAGACCCCGCCGTTCAGGACGACGGCGAACCTGACCTCCTCGGCCGGCACCGGGTGGGAGGCCAGGTGGGACAGAAGTCCTCCCGGCGTCAGGACGGAGGGTGCTGCGGTCATGGCGAACCTCCTCGGCGCGAGGCCCGGCCTGCCGAGACCCGTCCGGGCCGATCCCGTCGAGACTAGGGGGTGAGGTCGGCCCCCGGGAATAGTCAGCCCGCGTCTGGTGCGCGCGGCGGGTGTGCCGGTGACGCGAGCTCGACGAACCGGTGTTCGGTGGTCGATGTCACACGCGGTGCGGCCTGGTGTTACGCTGGCGGCGCGCCATTCGGCGTGGCACCCAGGCGACATCCTCGCCGGTGCAATCCACACTTCCTGTGCCTCAGCCCACCACGCTGCGGGCATGCCCCGAGGTCTGTCCGCCGACGAGGCGGACGACGGGGAGAGGAAGCAAGTCCATGAGGCCGGCGGCCGTGCCGCGCGGCTCTGATACGTGGGAAGGACCTCACGTGACCGACACCCCCGACTCCACCATGACCGCGCCCGACGCCGCCGAGGGCGGCGCGAAGAAGCGCGCCGGTGGGCTCAACACCATGCTGCTGGCCGACCTGAAGTCGCTCGCCTCCGGCATGGGCATCCGCGGAGCGGGCTCGATGAAGAAGGCCCAGCTCGTCGATGCCATCAAGGCCGCCCAAGGCGCGACCAGCCAGGGTTCGAACAACCAGGGTTCGAACAACCAGGGTTCGAACAAGACGGGTTCGACCGACCAGGACGCCAAGGCCGACGCGCCCCAGCGCGAGCAGCGCGGCCCCGGCCGCGGCGAGCGTGCCGAGCAGGGCGGCGCCGACGAGCGCGGCGACAAGCAGAGCCGACCCGAGAAGCAGGACCGACCCGACAAGCAGGACCGGGGCCAGCAGCAGGACCGGAGCGACAGGCAGGACCGACCCGAGAAGCAGGACCGGGGCCAGCAGGACGGGGCCCAACCTGACGGCCAGTCCCAGGACGGCCAGGGTGACGACGACGCCGACGGCGCCGGCGGCAGCCGCCGCAACCGCCGCCGCCGCGGCCGCGACCGCAACCGCGAGCGGCAAGGCACCCGTGGCGAGCCCGACACCCAGATCCTCGAGGACGACATCCTGGTGCCGGCCGCCGGCATCCTCGACGTGCTCGACAACTACGCCTTCGTCCGGACCAGCGGCTACCTCGCCGGACCCGACGACGTCTATCTCTCCTTGTCGATGGTCCGGAAATATGGCCTGCGCCGCGGCGACGCCATCGTGGGCCAGGTGCGCCAGCCCCGCGAGGGCGAGCGCAAGGAGAAGTTCAACCCGATGGTGCGCGTCGACTCCGTCAACGGGGCCGACCCCGAGACCGCCAAGCACCGCATCGAGTTCGCCAAGCTGACCCCGCTCTATCCCAGCGAGCGGCTGCGGCTGGAGACCGACGCCACGAACATGATCGGGCGCGTCATCGACATCGCGGCACCGATCGGCAAGGGCCAGCGCGGCCTCATCGTCAGCCCGGCCAAGGCCGGCAAGACGATGATCCTCCAGTCGATCGCCAACTCCATCACCGCCAACAACCCGGAGTGCCACCTGATGGTGGTCCTGGTGGACGAGCGGCCCGAGGAGGTCACCGACTTCGAGCGCTCGGTCAAGGGCGAGGTGATCTCCTCGACGTTCGACCGACCGGCCTCCGACCACACCACGGTCGCCGAGCTGGCCATCGAGCGTGCCAAGCGGCTCGTCGAGCTCGGCCACGACGTCGTCGTACTCCTGGACGGCATCACCCGGCTCGGGCGGGCCTACAACCTGGCCGCGCCCGCGTCGGGCCGGATCCTGTCCGGCGGCGTCGACTCGGCGGCCCTCTATCCGCCCAAGAAGTTCTTCGGCGCCGCGCGCAACATCGAGAACGGCGGCTCGCTCACCATCCTCGCCACGGCGCTCATCGAGTCCGGCTCCAAGATGGACGAGGTGATCTTCGAGGAGTTCAAGGGCACGGGCAACATGGAGATCCGGCTGCGCCGTGAGTTCGCCGACAAGCGGATCTTCCCCGCGATCGACCCCGTGCAGTCGGGGACGCGACGCGAGGAGCTGCTGATGTCCAAGGAGGAGCTCGCCATCATCTGGAAGCTCCGCCGGGTGCTGTCGGCGCTCGACGGGCAGCAGGCCCTCGAGCTGCTCCTGGAGCGGCTCAAGAAGAGCCAGACCAATATCGAGTTCCTCATGCAGGTGCAGAAGACCACGCCGGGGCAGCTCGGCCCGGAGTGACCGCACGCGGAGTGACCGCACGCGGAGTGACGGGAACACCGCGATTGGCCCCGGCGTTGGTGGTGGTGGCAGACTTGTCTGTCGGCCCGCTCCCCGTCGGGGTGGGCCATCTGGTTCCGGTTCACCCGGCTCGCGAGAGCAGGGACCCGGCGACCCCCAGCGAGAGACTGAGGACACCATGAAGAAGGACATCCACCCGGACTACGTCGTCACCGAGGTGACCTGCACCTGCGGCGCGACGTTCACCACCCGCAGCACCGCGACCTCCGGCACCATCCACGCCGACGTGTGCTCGCAGTGCCACCCGTTCTACACCGGCAAGCAGAAGATCCTCGACACCGGCGGCCGCGTCGCCCGCTTCGAGGCCCGCTACGCCAAGATGCAGAAGAAGGACGACAAGGCTTCCGCCGAGTCCTAAGCCTCACCGACGCCGGTCCCGCGCCCAGTGCGCCGGGGCCGGCGTCGCGGTTTGTTGGCTGAGACAACGTGCCGTTTGGCCCAAAACGGCATGGACGTGGCTGCATTCCTTCCGATTTGGGCCAAACGGCAGACCCCGACGACCGAGGAGCAGCACGTGTTCGAGGCGGTCGAGGGCCTGGTCCAGGAGTGGGCGGAGCTCGAGCCGCGGCTCGCCGACCCGGCGACGCACGCCGACCAGCGGCTGGCCCGGCAGCTCAACCAGCGCTACGCCGAGCTGACGGCGATCGTGACGGCCTACCACGACTGGCTCCGGCTCGGTGACGACATCGAGGCGGCTCGCGAGCTCGCCCACGAGGACCCGGTGTTCGCCGAGGAGGCCGAGCAGCTGGCGCTCCGGCGCGCCACCGCCGAGGACAAGCTGCGCCAGCTGCTGGTGCCGCGCGACCCGGCCGATGCCAAGGACGCGATCCTCGAGGTCAAGTCGGGCGAGGGCGGTGAGGAGTCGGCGCTGTTCGCCGGCGACCTGCTGCGCATGTATCAGCGGTACGCCGAGACGCGCGGCTGGCGCACCGAGATCCTCGACGCGACCGAGTCCGACCTCGGCGGCTTCAAGTCGGTGACCGTGGCGGTCAAGGCGAAGGGGACCCCCGAGCCGGGGGAGGCCCCCTATGCGCTGCTCAAGTTCGAGGGCGGCGTCCACCGGGTGCAGCGGGTGCCGGTGACGGAGTCGCAGGGGCGGGTCCACACGTCGGCTGCCGGCGTCCTGGTGATGCCCGAGGCCGAACAGGTCGACGTGAGCATCGACGACAACGACCTGCGCATCGACGTGTTCCGCTCATCGGGCCCGGGCGGCCAGAGCGTGAACACCACCGACTCTGCGGTGCGGATCACCCACCTCCCGACGGGGATCGTGGTGAGCTGCCAGAACGAGAAGAGCCAGCTGCAGAACAAGGAGCAGGCGCTGCGGATCCTCCGGTCGCGGCTGCTGGCCGCTGCCCAGGAGGCCGCCGACGCCGAGGCCAGCGAGGCCCGTCGCAGCCAGGTGCGCACCGTCGACCGGTCCGAGCGCATCCGGACCTACAACTACCCCGAGAACCGGATCTCCGACCACCGCACCGGCTACAAGTCCTACAACCTCGATCAGGTCCTGGACGGCGACCTCGGCCCGGTCCTCCAGTCCTGCGTCGAGGCCGACCTCGCCGCCCGGCTCGACGCCCTGGAGTCCTGATGGCCGAGTCCGGCCGGCTCCGCCGTCGGGCGGCGCAGCGGCTGCGCGACGCGGGCGTCGCGTCACCGGAATGGGATGCCGACGAGCTCCTCGCCCACGTGCTCGGCACGACGCGGGGCCGGCTGCTCACGCTCGGCGACGTGCCCGACGAGCTGGCCGAGCGCTACGCGGCCCTGATCGAACGGCGTGCTGCCCGCGAGCCGCTCCAGCACCTCACCGGCACCGCCGCCTTCCGTCACGTCGAGCTCGCGGTCGGGCCCGGCGTGTTCGTGCCGCGTCCCGAGACCGAGCTGCTGGCGGGCTGGGCGATCGAGCGGGCGCTGCGCGTCGAGGAGCCGGTCGTCGTCGACCTCTGCACCGGGTCGGGGGCCATCGCCCGCGCCATCGCCGATGAGGTTCCTGGGGCTCGGGTCTATGCCGTCGAGCTCGACGAGTCGGCCCACGACTGGGCGGCGCGCAACCTCGCCGGCACGGGTGTCGAGCTGCGGCTCGGCGACATGAAGGACGCGTTCGACGACCTGGCCGGCACCGTCGACGTGGTCACCTGCAACCCGCCCTACATCCCCCTGGACGCCTGGGAGTCGGTGGCGCTCGAGGCGCGCGACCACGACCCCCAGCTCGCGTTGTTCTCGGGGGGCGACGGCCTCGACGCGATGCGCGTCCTCGAACGCCGCGCCGCGGTTCTGCTGGCCCCCGGCGGTGTCGTCGGCGCCGAGCATGCCGACGCCCAGGGCGACAGTGCCCCGGCGGTCTTCGCCGCCACCGGGCGCTGGCGCGAGGTGACCGACCATCTCGACCTGGCCGGCCGGCCACGCTTCGTGACGGCCCGGCTGGCACGATGAACCCATGAGGAGGTCCGCGTGAGCGCTGTCCTGCCGACCAGCACCCCCGAGGAACGCAGCGAGGCCGTCGAGGCCGTCGCCGGCGCGATCAGCAAGGGGCAGCTGGTCGTCCTGCCCACCGACACGGTCTATGGCGTCGCCGCCGACGCCTTCGACCCCGACGCCGTCGCGCGGCTGCTCGAGGCGAAAGGGCGGGGCCGCAACATGCCGCCGCCTGTCCTCATCGGCGACGCCGGCACCGTCGACGCGCTGGTCACGAGCCTGCCCGACTATGCCCGAACCCTCATCGAGCACTGCTGGCCCGGGCCGCTGACGTTGATCGGCCGCGAGCAGCCGTCGCTGCGGTGGGACCTCGGTGACACGAGGGGCACGGTCGCCGTCCGCATGCCCGACCACGAGGTGGCGCTGGAGATCCTCCGGCGCACCGGACCGCTCGCGGTCAGCTCGGCCAACTCCACCGGGCGGCCCGCGGCGACCTCGGCCGCCGCTGCGGAGGAGATGCTGGGGGAGTCCGTGGAGGTCATCGTCGATGCCGGCGACAGCCCGGGCGAGACGCCGTCCACGATCCTCGACGTCACCATGGACCGGCCCCGCATCCTGCGCGAGGGCGTGCTGACGGTCGCGGCCCTCGATGAGATCCTGGCGGTCCACGACCTGACGGTCATCGACGAGGGCTGAGCATGCGCGAGTACCTCCTGGTCTTCCTCGTCGCGGCGGCGACGACCTATCTGCTGACGGTGATCGCCCGGGAGATCGCCGTCCGCACCGGCGCGACGGCGGCGGTGCGCGACCGGGACGTGCACGACGAGCCGATCCCCTACCTGGGCGGGCTGGCGATGCTCGGTGGGCTGATCGCGGCCTATGTGGTGGCCACCCAGCTGCCCTTCCTCTCCCAGAGCAACAGCGACGTGTTCCGCGACGCGCGCGTGGTGTTGATCGCAGGCGCGATGATCTGCGCGGTCGGCGTCCTCGACGACATCTTCGAGCTCGACGCGCTCACCAAGTTCGGCGGCCAGCTGCTGGCCGCCGGCTTCCTGGTCTGGCAGGGCATCCAGCTGAACTACTTCATCAAGCCCGACGGTGGCCAGTTCATCCTCGACCCGACCCAGGGTGCGCTGCTCACGGTGTTCATCATCGTGGCGGCCGTCAACGCGGTGAACTTCGTCGACGGCCTGGACGGGCTGGCGGCGGGGGTGGTGGGCGTCGGTGCGCTGGCCTTCTTCTTGTTCTGCTACCAGCTGTCCTTCCTCAACCACGTCACGCTGGCCACGACGGGAGCCTTGCTCAGCGCGGCGGTGGCGGGCGCCTGCGCCGGCTTCCTGCCCCACAACGTGCATCCGGCCCGGCTCTTCATGGGCGACTCGGGATCGATGCTGCTGGGTCTCGTGCTGGCGGCCTCCGAGCTGACCCTGACCCGCCAGTTCCCCGCGGGGGCTGTCAGCAAGGGCGCGATGGGCACCGACGTCAACGGCTGGGTGATGCTGCTGCCGCTGGCACTCCCGGTCTCGATCATGGTGCTACCGCTGCTCGACCTCGTCCTGGCCGTCGTACGCCGCACGCGCGCCGGCCGGTCGCCGTTCGCCCCCGACAAGCAACACCTCCATCACCGGATGCTCGAGATCGGCCACTCCCACCGTCGAGCGGTGTTCATCTTGTGGCTGTGGGCGGCCCTCGTGTCGTTCGGCACCGTGGCGGTCAGCCTCTACACCGGCCGGTTCATGTGGACGATGATCGCGGCCGCGGTCGCCTTCACGATCGCCGCGACGTTCGTGCTGCCGATCGTCCATCGCCCGCATCTCCACCACCCGGCGCCGGTAGGGGAGGAGCCCGCCGCCGACCGCCCCGAGGCCGGGATCGGCGCCTAGGGCCCCAGGACGTCGCGGATTCGGACCTTCCGAGGGCTTGTGATAACTTTCACGAGCACTGAGGCTCCCCTGTGCCGGGGGAGACTTTCGAGCCCATCCCCCCGACAGATCAGGCCGCCGACCATGACGACCGAGACGTTGCGCGACACCCCGAACCCGGGCCTGCGCGTGCTGCTCGGAGCGGCCTCGACGGGGTTCTTGGCGGGTGGTGTCGTCGTGCTCGTGGCGGCCCTCACCGGCCCCGCACCAGCGCTGTGGGGTGCGCTGGTCGGTGCCGGGATGGCGCTGGGCACCTTCACCGGAGGGTCCCTGGTCGTCGACCTGGTCGCGGGCCGGATGCCGGCAGCCTCCCTGCTGGTCGCGGTGCTCACCTACACCCTCGAGGTCGTGCTGCTGGGCCTGGTGTTCTGGCAGCTCGACAGCTCCGGCGCCTTGGGTGACGCGCTGTCCGGCAGCTGGCTCGGCGCTGCCGTCATCGCGGTCACCGTCGGCTGGATCGTCGGGCAGATCGTGCTCACGGCGCGGGCCCGCATCCCCGCGTTCGACCTCGCCGCCGGGCCCGCGTCCGCGGTGGCGACCGGGGGTGAACGATGACCACGACCGGCTGCTATTGTCCGGTGCGCGATGGCTCCGCCACCTCCGTCACCTCCGCCAGTCCAGCGCCCGCGTCCCGACCCGTGGCACGCGTTCGGGTACCTGGTCTCCGGCGTCGCGTTCTACGGAGTGGTGGGGTGGTTGCTCGACCGCTGGCTCGGGACGTCATGGCTGGTCGTGATCGGCATCCTGCTGGGCGCGGCCCTGGGCCTCTACCTGACCTGGAAGCGCCTCGACGACCCGCAGGCCACCACCGACCAGACACCGCAGCAGGACCGATGACTCAGGAGACGAGGACGACGTGACCGGGACGATCCAGATGATCTCGATCCTGGCGGCCGAGGGCGAGGGCTTCACAGCCCCGGGACCGGCCGACTTCGAGCTGCCCGCGATCTTCCACATCGGCAGCTTCGGCGTGACCAAGCCGATGCTCCAGCTCGTGCTCGCGGCCGGCATCGTGTTCTTCTTCTTCTGGTCCGCGGCCCGCAAGCGCGCGATGGTCCCCGGCCGCCTGCAGTTCGCGGGTGAGTCCGCCTATGGCATGGTCCGCAACAGCATCGCCCGCGACATCATCGGCAGCCACGACTACATGAAGTTCGTGCCCTACCTGTTCGCGCTGTTCTTCTTCATCCTCGTCAACAACGTCTTCGCGAGCGTCCCGTTCATCCAGTTCCCGACGTTCTCGCGCGCCGGCATGGTCTATGGCCTCGCCGCGATGAGCTGGGTCATCTACAACGTCGTCGGCATCCGCAAGCACGGCTTCGTCGGCTACTTCAAGCTCCAGTCGGTGCCGTCGGGCGTCAGCCCGGCGATGTACCCCCTGCTGGTGCCGCTGGAGTTCTTCTCCAACATCCTGGTCCGCCCGGTCACGCTGGCGCTGCGTCTGTTCGCCAACATGCTCGCCGGTCACCTGCTGGCGATCCTGTTCACCACCGGCGGCCTCTACATCCTCGAGAACTCCGCGGCGCTCATCAAGCCGGTCGGTGTCCTCGCCTGGGCGCTGTTCATCGCCATCGCCTTCCTCGAGCTGCTGGTGCAGTTCCTGCAGGCCTACGTCTTCACCCTGCTCAACGCCATGTACATCTCCGGTGCTCTCGCAGACGAGCACTGAGAGCACCAGAGAAAACAACGAGAAGTAGCACCAACCGAAAGGAACCCTCATGACCGGCTCGCTCAACATGATCGGCTACGGTCTCGCGGCCATCGGCCCCGGCATCGGCATCGGCCTGATCTTCGCGGCCTACATCTCGGGCGTCGCCCGGCAGCCGGAGGCTCAGAGCCGCCTGCAGTCGATCGCCATCCTGGGCTTCGCGCTCGCCGAGGCGCTCGCCATCATCGGTATCGCCCTCGCGTTCGTCATCAAGTAACCGCCCACTGACGAAGGATCTGCCCCATGCAGAGTTTCATCATCCAGGCGGCGGGTGAGGAGGAGCTCAACCCCCTCATCCCGCACACGATCGAGATCATCCTCTCGCTCGTGGTCTTCGGGCTGCTGTTCTTCGCCGTCAAGAAGTGGGTCGTCCCCAGCTTCGAGAAGACCTTCGCCGAGCGGACCGCCGCGATCGAGGGTGGGCTGGCCGCCGCCGAGACCAAGCAGGCCGAGGCCGACGCCAAGCTCGCCGACCTCGAGGAGCAGCTGGCCAACGCCCGCCACGAGGCCGCACGGATCCGCGAGGACGCCCGCCAGCAGGGCGCCCAGATCGTCGCGGAGATGCGCGAGCAGGCCCAGGCCGAGGCCAACCGCATCGTCGAGCACGGCAAGGTGCAGATCGAGGCCGAGCGCCAGCAGGCGGTCACCTCGCTGCGGGCCGAGGTGGGCGCCTTGGCCACCAGTCTCGCCGGCCGTATCGTCGGTGAGAGCCTCGACGACGAGGCCCGGCAGAGCCGGGTGGTGGAGCGCTTCCTGGCCGACCTGGAGTCCGACCAGAGCGGAGTCAGCTGATGTCCTTCCGCGGCACCTCCGCCGAGGGCCTCGACGCCGTCCTCGGTGAGCTGCACACCGCGCTCACCGGTGGCGCCGACGCGGCTTCGGTCGGCGCCGAGCTGTTCGCGGTCGCCGGGGTGCTCCGGTCCGAGCCTGCGCTGCGCCGCATCGCGACCGACATGTCGGTCGCGACCGGGGCCAAGCAGACCCTTGCGACCGAGATCTTCGGAGGCAAGGTGTCGGAGGCGACACTCGGGCTGCTGCGCACCGCGCTGGGTCGCCGGTGGACCGCCACCCGCGACCTCGCCGACGCGCTGGAGCACGTCGGCGTCGTGGCCGTGGTGCGCTCGGCCGACGCCGACTCCGCACGGCTGGCCGACGAGCTGTTCGGCTTCGGGCAGGTCGTCTCGGGCAGCCCCGAGCTGCGCGACGCACTCTCCGACCGGGCCCGGTCGGCCGCCGACAAGGGCACGCTGCTCCACTCCCTGCTCGACGGCAAGGCCCTCGCCGCCACGGTGACGCTGGCCGAGCAGGCGCTGCAGGGCAGCTATCGCACCGTCGGCGCCGCACTAGCGGCGTTCCAGCAGGTGGCCGCGGACGTTCACGAGCAGAAGATCGCCACGGTCCACGTGGCCCGGCCGCTCACCGACGCCGAGAGCACCCGCCTCGCCGCGGCGCTCTCGGCCAACTACCACCGCGACGTGCACCTCAACGTCGTGGTCGACCCCGAGGTGCTGGGCGGCATCCGGGTCGAGATCGGCGAAGACGTGATCGACGGGACGGTCGTCAGCCGCCTCGACGCCGCCCGACGCAAGCTCGCCGGCTGACCGGCACCCGACCCAGACCACTGGCAGACCAACAGTAAGGAAGTGTGATGACGGAGCTTTCGATCCGTCCCGACGAGATCCGGGACGCGCTGCAGCGCTTCGTGTCGGACTACAAGCCCGAGACGGCCAGCCGCGAAGAGGTCGGCACCGTGGCCGAATGCGCCGACGGCATCGCCCGCGTCTACGGCCTGCCCTCGGCCATGGCCAACGAGCTCCTCGAGTTCGAGGACGGCACCCTCGGGATCGCCCTGAACCTCGACACCCGCGAGATCGGTGTCGTGGTCCTCGGTGACTTCGAGAAGATCGAGGAGGGCCAGACGGTCCGCCGTACGGGCGAGATCCTGTCGGTCCCGGTGGGCGACGCCTACCTCGGTCGCGTGGTCGACCCGCTGGGCACCCCGATCGACGGCCTCGGCGACCTCGACCTGACCGAGCGCCGCGCCCTCGAGCTCCAGGCCCCCACCGTCGTCCAGCGCAAGTCGGTCCACGAGCCGCTCGCCACCGGCATCAAGGCCATCGACGCGATGACCCCGATCGGCCGCGGCCAGCGCCAGCTCATCATCGGTGACCGCTCAACCGGCAAGACCGCCATCGCGATCGACACGATCATCAACCAGAAGCAGTACTGGGAGTCCGGCGACCCGAGCAAGCAGGTCCGCTGCATCTATGTCGCCATCGGCCAGAAGGGCTCGACGATCGCCGCGGTGCGCGGTGCGCTCGAGGCCGCCGGCGCGCTGGAGTACACCACGATCGTGGCGTCCCCCGCCTCCGACCTGCCGGCTTCAAGTACCTCGCCCCCTACACCGGCTCGGCCATCGGCCAGTACTTCACGTACGACGGCAAGCACGTCCTGATCATCTTCGACGACCTCACCAAGCAGGCCGAGGCTCACCGCGCGGTGTCGCTGCTGCGTCGCCCGCCGGGTCGCGAGGCCTACCCCGGTGACGTCTTCTACCTGTACAGCCGCCCTCGAGCGCTGCGCCAAGCTGTCTCGACGACATGTGGGCGCCGGCTCGATGACGGGTCTGCCGATCATCGAGACCAAGGCCAACGACGTGTCGGCGTTCATCCTGACCAACGTCATCTCCATCACCGATGGTCAGATCTTCCTCCAGTCCGACCTGTTCGCGCGTCCAACCAGCGCCCCGCTATCGACGTCGGCATCTCGGTGTCGCGGGTCGGTGGCTCGGCGATGACCAAGGCGATGAAGAACGTCACCGGCTCGCTCAAGGTCGACCTCGCGCAGTTCCGCGCGATGGAGGCCTTCGCGATGTTCGCCTCCGACCTCGACGCGGCCTCGCGTCAGCAGCTCGACCGCGGTCAGCGACTCATGGCGCTGCTCAAGCAGCCCCAGTACTCGCCCTACCCCGTCGAGGAGATGACGGTCTCGCTGTGGACCGGCACCTCCGGTCGCCTCGACCGCGTGCCGACCGAGGACGTCCTGCGCTTCGAGCACGAGTTCCTCGAGTTCCTGCGCCGCAGCCACGCCGGCATCCTGGCCGGCATCCGCGAGTCGCTGACCTTCGGTGATGACGCCGAGGCTGAGCTCGCAGCGGCCTACGACGAGTTCCTCAACCAGTTCGAGACCTCCACGGGCCAGTCGATCAAGGCCGGTCGCGAAGAGGTCGAGGCGCTGCCCGAGGACGACATCGAGCAGGAGCAGATCGTCAAGCAGAAGCGGGGCTGACGCATGGCCGTATCGCTGCGTGAGTACCGCGCGCGGATCCGATCGACGGAGTCGATGAAGAAGATCACGCGCGCCATGGAGCTCATCGCTGCGTCCCGCATCATCAAGGCGCAGCAGCGGGCTGCGGCGGCGACGCCGTACGCCCGTGAGCTCACCCGTGCGGTGTCCGCCGTGGCCACCTATCTCCCGTCGAGCACGCGCTGACCACCGAGGCGACCGATCCCACCCGGGCGGCCGTCCTCGTGGTCACCAGCGACCGCGGTCTCGCCGGCGCCTACTCCGCCAACGTGCTCAAGGAGGCCGAGCGCCTCATCGAGACGCTGAAGGCGGAGGGCAAGCAGGCCGACCTCTACATCAGCGGTCGCAAGGGCGAGGCCTACTACCGCTTCCGTCAGCGGCCGGTGGTCCAGGCCTGGACCGGCTTCTCCGACCAGCCCACCTATGACGTCGCCTCGGACATCGGCGCGACGCTCATCTCGGCGTTCCTCAACCGGGGCGCCGAGGGCGAGCTGCTGGAGGCCACCGACGACAGCCCGCGTGGCGTGCACGAGGTGCACGTGGTCTACACGCGGTTCAAGTCGATGCTGTCGCAGGAGCCGGAGGCGCGCCGGATGCTGCCCCTGGAGGTCGTCGAGGGCGAGGAGCCCCCGGAGGCCGAGGAGCTGCTGCCCCTCTATGAGTTCGAGCCGTCACCGTCCGACGTCCTCGACGCGCTGCTGCCGCGCTACGTCCAGAGCCGGATCTTCTTCTCCCTGCTGCAGTCGGCCGCCTCCGAGCTGGCCGCCCGTCAGAAGGCGATGAAGTCGGCCACCGACAACGCCGACGAGCTCATCAAGAAGTACACCCGAATCGCCAACCAGGCCCGCCAGGCCGGCATTACCCAGGAAATCAGCGAGATCGTCGGTGGTGTGAACGCCCTTGCCGACGCCCAAGCCGGGAGTGAGTGAGACAAATGACCGCGACTGTTGAAGAGACCAAGGGCGCCGCTGCCGCCGGTGGCGTGGGCCGCATCGCGCGGGTGATCGGCCCGGTCGTCGACATCGAGTTCCCCGTGGACGTTGATGCCGAGATCTACAACGCCCTCACGTGCGAGCTGACCCCTGGCCGGTGAGACCAAGGAGATCACCCTCGAGGTGGCCCAGCACATCGGTGATGGCATGGTGCGCGCCATCTCGATGAAGCCGACCGACGGGCTGGTCCGGGGCGCCCAGGTGCGCGACATCCGGGTCGTCCATCACCGTCCCGGTGGGTGACGTGACCCTCGGCCACGTGTTCAACGTGACCGGCGACTGCCTCAACGCCGAGGAGGGCGAGCGGCTCGAGATCAACGAGCGCTTTTCGGGGCATCCCACTGCAAGGCATCGGCCTTCGATCAGCTGGGGTCTGGAGACCGCAGATGTTCGAGACCGGCATCAAGGTCATCGACCTGCTCACTCCCCACGTCCAGGGCGGCAAGATTGGCCTGTTCGGCGGTGCGGGCGTCGGCAAGACCGTGCTCATCCAGGAGATGATCGCGCGCGTCGCCAAGGACCACGGTGGCGTGTCGGTGTTCGCCGGCGTCGGCGAGCGCACCCGCGAGGGCAACGACTCGATCCAGGAGATGAGCGAGGCCGGCGCCAATGGCCAGACCGCGCCTGCCCGGCCAGATGGACGAGCCGCCGGGCACCCGCCTGCGTGTCGCGCTGGCCGCGCTGACGATGGCGGAGTACTTCCGCGACGTACAGAAGCAGGACGTGCTGCTGTTCATCGACAACATCTTCCGTTCACGCAGGCCGGCTCCCGCGAGGTCTCCACGCTGCTGGGTCGGATGCTTCCGCGGTGGGCTACCAGCCCAACCTGGCCGACGAGATGGGTCAGCTCCAGGAGCGGGATCACCCGACGCGTGGTCACTCGATCACCTCGATGCAGGCGATCTATGTGCCCGCCGACGACTACACCGACCCGGCGCCGGCCACGACGTTCGCCCACTCCCGCGATGCGCGACCACCGAGCCCCGCAACGAGATCGCCTCGCCGGTATCTACCCCGCGGTGGACCCGCCGACGTCGACCTCGCGGATCCTCGACCTGCAGTACCGAAGGGCGCCGACCACTACAACGCCGCGATCCGCGTCAAGCAGATCCTCCAGCGCAACAAGGAGCTGCAGGACATCATCGCGATCCTCGGCGTCGACGAGGCCTCCGAGGAGGACAAGATCGTCGTCCACCGCGCTCGTCGTATCCAGCGGTTCCTGCCCTGCAGAACACCCATGTCGCCAAGCAGTTCACGGGCATCGAGGGCCTCGACCGTGCCCGTGGTCGACACCATCGAGGCGTTCAACAAGATCGCCGACGGTGAGTACGACCACGTGGCCGAGCAGGCGTTCTTCATGTGCGGTGGCCTCGACGACGTCGAGGCCAAGTGGGCCCAGATCCAGAAGAACCTCTGATGAGCGACGACCTGCTGCACGTCGAGGTCGTCTCGGCCGACCGCGTGGTGTGGTCGGGCGAGGCGACGCGGGTCATCGCCCGCACCACCGAGGGTGACGTCGGGATCCTGCCCAACCACGCCCCGCTGCTGTCGCTGATGGTGCACGGTGTCGTCGACGTCCTCACCTCCGAGGGCGAGACGTGGGTCGCTGCGGTGAGCTCGGGCTTCCTGTCGGTGGCCAACAACCGGGTCTCTATCCTGGCGGAGTTCGCCGAGGCGTCCCACGACATCGACCTGGAGCACGCGCGCCAGGAGCTCGAGCGGGCCCAGGCCGCAGGCGAGGACAGTGACGAGGCGGTCGAGGCCGTCCGTCTCCAGGAGGCCCGCATCCGCGCGGCGGAGAGGGCACGCTGAACGCGTTGCCGAAGGGGGGATAGGCATGCCGAGCCTGACGGTGTTGCTCGACGCCGTGGGCATCGCGCTGCTCGCCGTCCTCCTCTATGGCATCGCGCTCGTCGTACGCCGACGGCTGCTGTCCCGCCATGGCGGAACCTTCGAGCTCAGCTACCGCGCCCGGTCCACCAAGGCCGGGCGCGGCTGGCTGCTCGGGCTCGGACGCTATGCCGGGGAGGACCTCCAGTGGTTCCGGATCTTCTCGCTGTCCATCCGCCCCAAGCGCACCTGGGGACGCGCCGAGCTCGACTACACCGGCCGGCGTGACCCCGAGGGCGTCGAAGCGCTCTCGCTCTACTCCGACCATGTGGTGGCCATCTGCGAGACCACCACGGGCACCATCGAGCTGGCCATGAGCCCCGCGTCCTTGTTGGGCTTCCAGGCCTGGCTGCAGTCCATGCCCCCCGGGACCCGTGGGAGGCGACCTTGGGATACTCCCGGTATCCACTAGCTCCACGGTGAGCCGACCAACGACCGCACGGAAGGGAACGGCGTGACGACAGTCCTCCGGGCCCGCAACGCGGTGGTGTGGTCCTTCCTGCTCAACGGCTTCGGGTTCGCGTCGTGGGCCTCCCGCATCCCCGAGGTGCGCGAAGGGCTCTCGCTGACCAACGCCCAGCTCGGTCTCCTCCTGCTCGTGCTGTCGGTCGGGTCCGTGACCGCGCTGCCCACCAGCGGCGCCCTCGTCCATCGCTTCGGCGTCGCGCGGGTCGTCCGGCTCGGCGTCGCCTTCGACGTGGTCGGGCTCGTCGGCGCGGGCATCTCCGCCGACGTGCTGGGCTCCGTCGTCGTGACCGCAGCGTTCCTGGTGTCCTACGGCGTCGGCGTGGCGGTCTGGGACGTCGCGATGAACGTCGAGGGAGCCGCGGTCGAGCACGGGCTGGGCCGCAGCATCATGTCGCGCTTCCATGCGGCCTGGAGCGTCGGCTCGGTCTCCGGCGCGCTCCTGGGTGCAGCCGCGGTCGGGATCGGCGTCCCGATGGTGTGGCACCTGGTCGGCGCCGCGGCGCTGATGGTCGCGATCGCGGTCCCGGGCACCCGGTCGTTCCTTCCCAGCCACGGCAGTGAGACCGACGACGACGACGATGTGGCACCCACCGAGAAGCCATCGCTGGTGGGAGCCTGGCTCGAGCCGCGCACGCTGCTGATCGGCGTGATGATGCTCTCGCTCGCGCTCACCGAGGGCACCGCCAACGACTGGCTCGCGGTCGCGCTGATCGACGGCTATGAAGTGCCCCACTGGGTCGGTGTAGCCGGGTTCGGCCTGTTCGTGACGATGATGACGCTCGGCCGGTTCTTCGGCCCCAACCTGCTCGATCGCCATGGCCGGGTGCCGGTGCTGTGGGGCACCATGGTCACGGCCGGCGTCGGCGTACTCCTCATCGTCTATGGCGGCTCGGTGGCGCTGGTCGCCGTCGGCATCGTCATGTGGGGCCTCGGCGCCTCGCTCGGCTTCCCCGTCGGCATCTCCGCGGCCTCCGACGACCCCACCCACGCGGCGGCCCGGGTCAGCGTGGTGTCCTCGATCGCCTATGCGGCCTTCCTCGCCGGCCCACCGATCGTCGGGTTCATCGCCAACCACGTGGGCACGCTGCACTCCCTGCTGTTCGTCTCGCTCCTCCTCGTCCCCTCCGCCCTCGTCGTCCCCGCCGCCCGCGAGCGACGCTGACCCGTCACGACCAGGGCCGCTGAATCACTGCGGTTTGGCCCAAATCGGCAGAGTTTTGGGGCGCGATCATGCAGTTTGCGTCCAATCGATGCCCCCGAGCGTCGCTGCCCTGAGGACCCCTACGCCGTTCCGTCGCTCACATCGGAGGTACGACGGGCGCCCCACGGGGCTAGCGTGGCAAGCGGGTGGGTGGTGGTCATGGCACGACGTTCCGCCAACAGGGTCCGGACCGGCCCGGTCGCCGTGACATTGGTGCTCACCCTGATGACGATGGCGTCGCTGATCGGTTGCACCGACCATCCACCGGCCGCCTCGCCGAACCCGACCACCTGGCCGGCTGCGGGGACCGGGGCGTTCTCCGAGGGGGTGCAGCGAGCGCTCGAGCAAGCCATCGAGGTTCACGCCTACGTGGGCGAGGCCACCGGGCTCACCGCCGCGGTGGTGACCCCGGACGGCACCTGGGTCGGTGCGGCGGGGGTCGACGGCACGGGTGAAGAGCTCCAGCCCGAGTCCGCCATGTTGATCGCGTCCGTCACCAAGACCTTTGTCGGGGCCGAAGTGCTGTTGCTGGCCTCCCGAGGCGAGGTGGACCTGGACGCTCCCGTCAGCCGCTATGTCGACCTCCCGTTCGACACCGGGGGAGCCACGGTGCGCCAGGCCGCCACCATGACCAGCGCCTTTCCGAACCTGCCCCGCTGGCTCCCGCGCTATGTTGCCCGGCACCCCCAACAGGAGCTCACGGCGGATGACCTCATCCGCATGTCGCGCCACCAGCCGCGTGCGGGGATCCTCGGCCACCCGGGCAACTACAACGGCCTCAACTTCGTGATCCTCGGCCAGCTCATCGAACAGGTCACCGGCCAGCCGCTGGCCACCGTGTTGCGCCGGGACCTGCTCGTGCCGTCCGGGGCGGACCGGCTCTGGTTACAGATCGACGAGCGGCCCGAGCCGCCGCTGGCCTACCCAGCGTCGCCGCGGCCGCTGGGCATCGTCGACACCGCCTCGGGCTTCCTGCCGTCGCTCGCGGGCGCCTCCTCCGGCCAGGGCGGAGCCGGGATGGCGGGGGACGCGCTCTCGTTGGCCCGGTGGGGTTATGCGCTGTACGGCGGGCGCGTCATCCCGGCTGACCTGGTGGACACGATGACCGCCGGCGACCCGAGGGCAGAGCTGGGCTACGGGTTTGCGACCGCAACGGCGACGATCAACGGCGCGGCCGTGGTCGGGCATCCGGGGGACTGGATGGGTTACACCTCGGTCCTGCTGGTCTGGCCGGAGACCAGGACCTCCATCGCCCTGCTGGTCCCCTCACGCGGTGACGACACCGACCCGTCCCATGTCGCCTGGGTGGCGTCGCTCTACCTCGGCTTCCAGTCGGCGCTCGCTCGCGACTCCTGATCGCTCCCGCTGACGCTCGCCGTCCCGGCCTGCCGAACCCGTCACGGGGGCGGGAGGGCTGCCCACTAGGCTCCGCACGTGTCCGGTGTCCTCCATGGGTTCGTCACCATCGGGGCGATCATCGCGGCGGGGTTCGTGCTAGCCCACCTCAAGGTGCTGGACTCGGCGGCGCAGCGGCTGCTCGGCCAGCTCTCCTTCTTCGTCGCCGGGCCGGCGCTGCTCTTCACGACGGTCGCCGACGCCGACGTCCAACAGCTGCTGTCGCGCACGCTGATCGCAACCGTGGGCGCCGTGCTGGTCGTGGCGCTCGCCTACCTCCTCGTGGCGAGGCTGCTCCGACGCAACCTCGGCGAGACCGTCATCGGGATGTTGTGCACCGGCTACGTCAACTCCGCCAACCTCGGTATCCCCATCGCCGCCTACGTGCTCGGGGACGCCGCCCTGGTGGCACCCATCCTGCTCCTTCAACTGCTGGTGCTGCAGCCGTTGGCGCTGGCGGTCCTCGACGCCGACCAGGCGCCGCGTTCGGCGAGCGTGCTCGCCGTCGTACGCCGGACCGCCTCCAACCCGATCTCGCTGATGACGCTAGCCGGCCTGGTGGTCGCGCTCACCCACACCCACGTTCCCGCCATGGTCGATGACCCGCTGCGCCTCCTGGGCGGCATGTCGATCCCGGGCATGCTGCTCGCGTTCGGGGTGTCGCTCCGGCTCGACCCGCTGCCGCGGCGCGGCCCCGACACGCAGGAGCTCGGCGCGATCGTGGCGCTCAAGCTCGTGGGCCAGCCGGTGGCGGCCTATCTCATCGGTCGGTTCGCGCTGGGGCTGGGCCATGACGGGCTGCTCGACGTCACGGTGCTGGCCACGCTGCCCACCGCGCAGAACATCTTCGTGCTGGCGATGCGCTATGACCGCCGCGTCACCCTCGCCCGCGACGCCATCTTCGTCTCGACCGTGCTCAGCGTCCCGGCCATCGTCGTCGCCGCCGCCCTACTGACCTGAGGGCTCCGCTCCTTCGTCGCTACGTTCGATCCCCTCCGGCCCGATGGTCGGGGACCCGCACTCCGCTCCTTCGTCGCTACGTGCGATCCCCTCCGCGCTGATGGTCGGCTCAAGGTCTCCGTTCCTTCGTCACTTCGACCTTTCCCCTCCGGGTATCCACAGCACATCGCCCCGCTCCTTGTTCGCGTGGCGCGCCAGGATGAACAGCAGGTCGGAGAGCCGGTTGAGATAGGTGATCGCGAGGACGTTCATGGTGTCCTCGTGCACGGCGTAGGCCGCCCAGGCCGACCGCTCGGCCCGCCGTACGACGGTGCGCGCGACGTGGAGGAGCGCCGCCCCCGGGGTGCCACCGCTGAGCACGAACGAGCGCAGCGGCTCGAGGTCCTCGTTGTAGGTGTCGCACCATCCCTCGAGCCGGTCGACATAGTCCTGCTCTACCCGCAGCGGTGGGTGCTCGGGGTCGGCCACGACGGGGGTGGCGAAGTCGGCGCCCACGTCGAACAGGTCGTTCTGCACCCGGGTCAACAACGTCACGACGTCCGGGTCGAGGCCACCCTGCGCGAGCGCGACGCCGAGGTGGGCGTTGGCCTCGTCGACATCGGCATAGGCGGCGAGCCGGAGATCGGTCTTGCTGGTCTCGCTGAAGTCGCCGAGCCGGGTGGTCCCGCCGTCGCCGGTGCGGGTGTAGATCCGGGTGAGGTTGACCATGTCGCCGACCCTATCCGCCGAGCACCCGCGACGACGGTCCGAAAACTCGCGAGCGATTCGAGGCAACCGATGTCACGCTGGATGCGTCATAGTGGTGTGAGTCACATCTCACGGGGGACGAGGTGAGTGATGGAGATCAGGACTGACGGTTCGACGCTGGTGCTGACCGGTGACCTGGACGTGCGGACCACGGGCGAGCTGCGCGCCGCGGTCTACCGCATGATCGCGCGCCACGACGTCGTGGTGGTCGACTGTTCCGCGGTCACCAGCATCGACCTGGTCGCCCTGCGCGTCCTCGCGGTCGCGACGCGGGCCGCCGCCCGCCGTGGCCACCACGTCCGGCTGCGGGCCTGCGGCCCCGCCGTACGCCGGTTCCTCGCCGTCAGCCGGCTGCGTCCGGTGCTCGAGCTGGAGCGCGTGCCGGCCGCCTGACGCGGCACGTGGCCTGGACAGAGCGCGTCCCGAGGGGCCGCCTGGCACGCGAACGGGCTCGGACGCCACCGGATCCGGTGTTGCATGTCCCACACCGCTCGGCTGGTGACCCGCCGGTAACGCTCCCCTTACCCTCGACCCCATGACCGAACAGGACCGCCCCAGCCAGGACCGGCCCAGCCAGGACCGGCCCGCCAAGGACCGCCCGTGGGTGATGCGCACCTATGCCGGCCACTCGACGGCCGCGGCATCCAACGCGCTCTACCGGACCAACCTGGCCAAGGGGCAGACCGGCCTCTCGGTGGCCTTCGACCTGCCGACCCAGACCGGCTATGACCCCGACAGCCCGCTGTCGCGCGGCGAGGTCGGCAAGGTCGGCGTCCCGGTGCCCCACCTCGGTGAGATGCGCCGGCTGTTCGAGGACATCCCGCTCACCGAGATGAACACCTCGATGACCATCAACGCGACCGCGATGTGGCTCCTGGCGCTCTACCAGGTGGTGGCCGAGGAGCAGAACCCCGGCGTCGACCCCGCCGACGTCGCCGGGCGGCTGGCCGGCACCGTCCAGAACGACATCATCAAGGAGTACCTCTCCCGCGGGACCTATGTCTTCCCGCCCGAGCACTCGCTGCGGCTCACCACCGACCTGATCGCCTACACGGTCCACCAGATCCCGAAGTGGAACCCGATCAACATCTGCAGCTACCACCTCCAGGAGGCCGGCGCGACGCCGGTGCAGGAGCTGGCCTACTCGCTGTGCACCGCGATCGCCGTGCTCGACCGGGTGCGCGCCTCGGGCCAGGTCGATGAGGCCGACTTCGGCAAGGTCGTCGGCCGGATCTCGTTCTTCGTCAACGCCGGGGTCCGGTTCGTCGAGGAGCTGAGCAAGATGCGGGCCTTCGTCCAGCTCTGGGACGAGATCACCCGCGACCGCTACGGCGTCGAGGACCCAGCCATGCGGCGGTTCCGCTACGGCGTGCAGGTCAACTCGCTGGGGCTGACCGAGGCCCAGCCGGAGAACAACGTCCAGCGCATCGTCCTCGAGATGCTCGGCGTCACGCTCTCCAAGAACGCCCGCGCCCGCGCCGTCCAGCTGCCGGCGTGGAACGAGGCGCTCGGCCTGCCGCGGCCGTGGGACCAGCAGTGGTCGCTGCGGCTCCAGCAGGTGCTGGCCTATGAGTCGGATCTGCTCGAGTACGCCGACATCTTCGACGGCTCGACCGTGATCGAGGCGAAGGTCGCCGAGCTGGTCGAGGGAGCGCGCGCCGAGATCGACCGGGTGCAGGCCATGGGCGGCGCGATCGCGGCCGTCGACGCTGGCTACATGAAGCAGGAGCTGGTCTCGGCGCATGCGGCCCGCCGTGCGCGCATCGAGGCCGGCGACGAGAAGGTCGTGGGCGTCAACATCTTCACCACCACCGAGCCGTCGCCGCTCACCGCCGACCTCGACGGGGCGATCCAGACCGCCGACCCGGCTGCCGAGCAGGCCGCGCTGGAGTCGGTCCGGGAGTGGAAGGCCCACCGCGATGAGGGTGCGGTGGCCGAGGCGCTGGCCCGGCTGGCCGCTGACGCCAAGACCGATGCCAACCTGATGGAGGCCACCCTCGCGTGTGCGCGCGCGGGCGCGACGACGGGGGAGTGGGCCGGGGCGCTGCGCGGCGTCTTCGGCGAGTTCCGAGCCCCCACCGGAGTGTCCGGCGCCGTCGGCGTGTCCGAGGCCGGGGCCGAGCTCACTGCCGTACGCGACCGGGTGCGCGACACCGGTGCCGAGCTCGGCACCCGGCTGCGGCTGCTCGTCGGGAAGCCCGGGCTCGACGGGCACTCCAACGGCGCCGAGCAGGTCGCCGTCCGGGCCCGTGACGCCGGCTTCGAGGTGATCTACCAAGGCATCCGGCTGACCCCCGAGCAGATCGTGGCGGCAGCGGTGGCCGAGGACGTCCACTGCGTGGGTCTGTCGATCCTCTCCGGCTCGCACATGGAGCTGGTGCCGGCGGTGCTGCAGGGCCTGCGGGACGCCGGGCTCACCGACGTGCCCGTGGTCGTCGGCGGAATCATCCCCGAGTCCGACGCGCGGGCCCTGATCGACCAGGGCGTGGCGGCGGTCTACACCCCCAAGGACTTCGGGCTCACCGAGATCATGGGCGGGATCGTCGACGTCATCCGCGCCGCCCACGGACTGGACTGACGCTAGCCTCGCCGGCGGAGCACGACGACGAAGAGAAGCGCCGCGGCGGCGACCCCGACGACGGCTCCGGCGATGGCGCCCCAGCCGGCGTCGAGATTGCGACCCGCCGTCACCCCAGCGGCCACCAGCAGCATGGCGATGACGGCCAGCACGATGCGCACTCCCATCTCGCGGATGAACAGGATGGTCAGGGGCTCGGTGCCGCCGTCGCTGTTGAGCGGCTGGACGTCGACGACGGCCGACCGGTTCAGCGGACCGTAGATGTGGGGGTAGGTCGTGCCGTCGACCTCGTCCTCCCGCCAGGGGGAGGTCAGCCGGTCGGTGTCGATCGCCAGCAGCACGAGCGGCTCGCGCACCTCGCGATAGAACGCCGTGAAGGTGCCGGACACCTGCTCACGGTGCGAGGCGTGGATGAAGCCCTCCTCGGCCAGCGTGCGGCCCAGGGTCGAGGTCTCATAGCGGCCGGCCCGCTTGGCGGCGGCCCAGTCCGCTGCGGTGGCGATATGGAAGATGCGCACCGTGACCGCCTCAGAACAGCCGGTGCTCGGAGTCGTCCATGCCGCGCAGGGCGTCATAGTCGACCAGCGCGCAGGCGATCCCGCGATCCGTCGCCAGGACACGTGCCTGCGGCTTGATCTCCTGGGCGGCGAAGATGCCGCGGACCGGCGCCAGCAGCGGGTCGCGGTTGAGCAGCTCGAGATAGCGGGTGAGCTGCTCGACGCCGTCGATCTCGCCGCGGCGCTTGATCTCGACGGCCACCGACCGTCCGTCGGCGTCACGGCACATCAGGTCGACCGGCCCGATGGCGGTGGGGTACTCGCGGCGTACGAGCGTCAGCCCGTCCGCGAGCGTCGAGGGATGCTCGGCCAGCAGTTCCTGGAGATGCTTCTCGACGCCATCCTTCTGCAACCCGGGGTCGATGCCGAGGTCGTGGTGGGAGTCGTGGTGGATCTCCTCGATGAGGATGCGCAGGGTGTCGTCCGGGCCCTTGGCGGTGCTTCTCGAGGTGACGGTCCACTCGACCTGGCCGTCCTCGGTGGTGCCCTCGCGCACGGTGCACGGCGGCGACATCCAGTTGAGCGGCTTGTAGGACCCCCCGTCGGAGTGCACGAGCACGGATCCGTCGGCCTTGAGCATCAGCACCCGCGTCGCCATCGGCAGGTGAGCGGTGAGCCGCCCCGCGTAGTCGACCTGACAGCGCGCCACCACGATCCTCACGGGGAGGCAATCTACCTCGCGCGCGATGGTGGTCGGTCAGCGCGACAGCACCCGGTCGATCGTGGCACGCTCCCAGGCGCCGTGCATCGTGCGGGGCAGGTCGGTCGGGTCGCACCACCGCCCGGGAACGCCCGCACCGGTCGGCTCACCGGACGCCGTCACGCGGTAGTCGAAGGAGACGTGCCAGCCGCGGCGACCGCGGAAGGACTGGACGCCCGCGAGCGCCACGTCGGTGACGGTGAGTCCGTCGATCTCGGCGAGCGCGTCACGAGCGACGTCATCGGGGTGCTCATAGGGCCTGAGCTGCTGACCGGGCAGCCACCAGCGCACGGGAGCATCCGGGCCGTCGGACTCGCCTGCCGGGTCATAGCGCACCAGCAGGACGCGGCCGTCCTCCCGCTGGACGACGAGGTTGGCGATGAGCTGGATCTCAGGATCGGTCACGGTCGGCTCCCGGGTGGGTCGGATCGGTCAGGACACGGTGAGGGGGTCGAGGTCGTCGAGCCAGGCGAGCTCGGCATCGACGAGGGCGAGGTTGCGGTCGGCGACCGCGGGGTGGGGGCAGCCTGCTCGGTGCTCCGCGATCTGGTCGCGCAGCCGGCGCAGCCGCTCGCCCCGGTCGGCGAGGACCGCGGCGAGCTCGTCGCCGTCGAGGTCGCCCTGGGCGGCGAGCACCACGTCGACCCCGGCGACCGGCAAGGTCACCTGGGCGCCGGCCTGGCGGAGCAGGTCCACGTAGTGTCGGCGTCCGCTCGGGGTCAGCGCATAGCGGGTCCGGGGCGGCCGCGCCCCCTCCTGCTCGACGCCGACCTCGCGGGCGTGCCCGTGTCGCACCAGGGTCCTCAGCACCTGATAGATCGACGCGTCCTCCAGCCCGAACCAGAAGGCCATGCCCTGGTCGGTGAGAGCCTTCTTGATCTCGTAGCCATAGGACGCACGCTCGCTGAGGATCCATAGGACGAGGAGGCGGGCCACGACAAATACTAAAGCATTAGTAATAGACCGGAGTCAACGGGATCACCCGCGGTCGCCTTGCGGCGCGAGTGAGGTGGGAGGGGTGAAATACCTCACTACAACCGCCCCGGGGACCATGGAATGATGCCCGCCATGACCACCGCCGCGGAGAGCTCCGCCGCGCCCACGGGGCGCTCCTTCACGTCCATCGGCGTCATCGGCCTCGGCACCATGGGGGCCGGGATCGCCGAGGTGTTCGCCCGCAACGGCTATGCCGTCACGGGCGTCGAGATCAGCGACGAGGCCGTCGACCGTGGCCGTCAGCACCTGGAGAACTCCACCGGCCGCGCGGTCAAGCGAGGCAAGCTGACCGAGGACGAGCAGTCCGAGCTCTTGGGTCGGATCACGCTGACCACCGACGTGGGTGCGCTGGCCGAGTGCGACTTCGTCGTGGAGGCCGTGGTGGAGTCGCTGGAGATCAAGAAGGAGATCTTCCGCAGGCTCGACGACGTGGTGAAGCCCGACACGATCCTGGCCACCAACACCTCGTCGCTGTCGGTCACCGAGATCTCCACGGCCAACGCGCGCCCGGGGCGTGTGGTCGGCGTCCACTTCTTCAACCCCGCCCCGGTGCAGAACCTCGTCGAGGTCGTCCGCACCGTGGTGACCGAGCCGGACGTCCTCGCCGACGTCGAGTCCCTGATCCGGGCGCTGGGCAAGAGCCCGGTCGTCTGCGGCGACAAGGCCGGCTTCATCGCCAACACGCTGCTCTTCGGCTATCTCAACCACGCGGTCTCGATGTATGAGGCCAAGTACGCCACCCGTGAGGACATCGACGCCGCGATGCGCTTCGGCTGCGGCTACCCCATGGGACCGCTCGCGCTGCTCGACCTCATCGGTCTCGACACCGCCTACGAGATCCTCGACACGATGTACCGCCAGGGCCGCGACCGGCTGCACGCGCCGGCCCCGATCCTCAAGCAGATGGTCACCGCCGGTCTGCTCGGTCGCAAGTCCGGGCGCGGTTTCTACACCTACGAGGGCCCCGACAGCTCAGTCGTCGTCGCCGACCAGCTCACCCCGTCGGCCGACGACGCCCCCCAGCTGCGCCACGACATCTCGCTGGTCGGCGTGGTCGGTACCGGCACGATGGCCTCCGGCATCGTCGAGGTGTTCGCCAAGGCCGGCTACGACGTGGTCTATGTCGGTCGCTCCCAGGACAAGGTCGACGGCGTCCGCGCGACCATCGAGCGCTCGCTCGACAAGGCCATCCAGCGCGGGAAGATGGAGGCGTCGGAGAAGGACGCCGTCCTCGGCCGGCTGACGGGGTCGGCCTCCCTCGACGACCTCAAGGACGTCGACATCGTCGTCGAGGCCATCGCCGAGGACATGAAGGTCAAGAGCACCCTGTTCGAGAACCTCGACGAGATCTGCAAGCCGGGAGCGATCCTGGCGACGACGACCTCCTCCCTGCCGATCATCGCGCTGGCCAAGGTGACCGGCAGGCCCCAGGACGTCATCGGCATGCACTTCTTCAACCCTGCGCCGATCATGCGGCTGGTCGAGGTCGTGTCCACGGTCGCCACCGCCGACGAGGTCGGCGAGACGGTGCGTGCGCTGTGCACCAAGGTCGGCAAGCACGCCGTCTCGTGCGGCGACCGCGCCGGCTTCATCGTCAACGCGCTGCTGTTCCCCTACCTCAACGACTCGGTCAAGATGCTCGAGGCCCACTACGCCACGGCCGACGAGATCGACACGGCCATGAAGCTCGGCTGCGCACTGCCCATGGGGCCGTTCGAGCTGCTCGACGTGGTCGGCAACGACGTGTCACTGGCGATCCAGCGCGAGCTCTACCTGGAGTTCCGCGAGCCCGGGTTCGCCCCGGCGCCCCTGCTCGAGCACCTGGTGACCGCGGGCTACCTGGGTCGCAAGACCCAGCGTGGCTTCCGCGACTACCGGACCGCCTGAGGCCACCCGAGGACCATGGAGCAGCACCCGGCCGCGGCGCCGCGGCCCGGCCGGGACACCCGCATCGACCTGTTCCGCGGTCTCGCGCTGCTGACGATCTTCGTCGACCACATCGAGGGCAACCCCTGGTCGGCACTGACGCTTCGCGAGTTCGGCGCCGTGACGGCCTTGGACGTGTTCGTCGTCCTGGCCGGCGTCTCGGGCTATCTCGCCTATGCGGGACGGTTGCACCGCGGCGGCGACGGTCTGCGCCACATCGCGCGACGGATAGCGGTGATCTATCTGGCCCAGCTGGGGCTGATCGCGGCCATGGTTCTCCTGGTGATTGCGGTCGACCGACTCGTTCCAGGCCTGCACGCCGTCACGAGGTTCCACACCCTGCCCTATCTGACCGACCCGACGGGCAGTCTGCTGGGCACGCTGCTCATGACCGCCCGACCCCACAACTCCGGCATCCTGACGCTCTATGTGCTGCTGCTCGCCGTGCTCCCCCTGATCGTGTGGGGCGTGCGGCGCGTCCTGTTGCTCCCGGTGGCCGTGGGAGCCGTGCTCTTCCTCGGCTCGGTGCTCGGCGGGTGGCACCTTCCCCAGAGCCACGCCGAGGTCGAACCGCTGCGCTGGGTGATGGTCTATGCGGCCGGCGTCACCCTCGCGGCCGTGGGTGATCGGGAGCGACACTCCGTCGCCGGGTCCGCGCTGGGCAGACTCGAGCGCATCGCCACGGTCGCGGCCATTGGGTGGCTCGTCGTGGTGGCCATCGACGACGCGCCGTGGCAGGCCGTGCCCGCCTGGGCCGCGATCCCATCACCGCTGGCCGCGGTCGGGGTCAGTCTCCAGGGCGAGGTGGTCAGCGAGCTGCTGCGACCCGTCGGCCTGGCCGCGATGGTCTGGCTCGTGGTGCGCTGGGTGCCGCGGGACGCCGCGTGGCTGCGCTCGCGGTGGGCCGAGGCCGTGGCGGCCGTGGGGCGCCACTCGCTGCCGATCTTCGTGGGCGGGGTGCTGCTGTCCAGCATCGTGACGGTCCTCGCTCTCACGGCTGGCGGCTCGGTGGCGGTCTATGCGCTGCTGACCGTCCTCGGCATCGCGCTCCACCTCATCGCCGCGGCACACTGGCCCCGGCTCTCGCGCGTCGGCCGGCGTACGCCGCCCCGTCACGCGAGACGGTCAGGCGAGGGTCTCCTCGAGCCACCCGGCCAGCGTGTCGGCGACCGTCTGCCACCGGGTGTCCAGCATGACGTCGTGGGCGACGCCGGGCAGGATGACGGTCCTGGCGCCGTAGGCGGCCCCCGTCGCGCGGACCTGCGCCACGGTGAACATCGCGTCGTCCTCCCCGCCGACCACCAGTAGGGGAGTGCTGACGCGGCTGGGGCGCGGGAGTGCGAGCCCGAGCATGTCGAGGTAGCCCAGATAGGACTCGTCGCCGAGCCGGGCGTGGTAGTCGCGGACCAGCTCGTCGGGCAGGTCGGCGGAGAAGAACATCTCGCGCACGAGGGCAGGGGTGCTGACCAAGGGGGCCAGGCTCATCGTGGCATTCGCCCGGGCGAAGAGGGCGGGGTGCTGACGGGCGACGCTGAGCGTCAGGGGCAGCACGCCGCGCGGTGGCACCGACGCGAGCAACGCAGCGGCCGGCGCGGGATAGAGCTCGAGGTACTTCTGGACGACCAGCCCGCCCATGGAGTGGCCGACCAGGACCGTCCCGGGGCCGAGGTCGGCCACGACCTGACCGACGTCGGCGACGTAGTCCTTGATGCGATGCCATCGCAACCGATCGCGGCCGCTGCTGCCGCCGTGGCCGCGCAGGCTCAGGGCGTGGCTGTCCCACCCGAGATCGGCCAGGTGGCCCAGCACGTGCTCGTCCCAGCACCAGGCGCCGTGCCATGCGCCGTGGACGAACAGGAGCGGCTGGGCGTGGCGCCGCCGCGCGGCCGGCCGGGAGATCACTTCCAGCGTCATGGGCGCCAGCATGGCACCGCGGGACCCTTCCCGGGAGTCTCGAATTTCCACGATGGCGCCTGGGAAACCTTTGCGACTAAGGTCAGCCTATGAGACCCAGATCACACCTGTGGGGCGCTCGTGCGCTCGTTGCCCTCGGGATGTCGGGGCTTGCCGCTCTTGCGAGCGGTTTGAGCCCGTCTGCTGCCAGCGTCGCCACCCAGGAGTCGGTCACCGCGGCGCCCGCCCGCCCCGACCGTGTGGTGATCATCGTGGTGGATGCCCTGTCCCGCGAGATCGTCGACAAGTACGGCATGACCAACGTCCAGCAGCTGATGGCCGACGGTGTCAACGCGCCCAAGGCCTATCTGGGTCACGTGGGCTCCGTGACCGTGGTGACCCACAACGTCATCACCGCGGGCCTGCTGCCCAAGCACATGGGCTGGTCGTCCGAGGGCTTCCGCGACGTCGACGGCGTCCTGGCCGCGCAGTCGCCCAACGGGTCGCCCTACTGGTTCACCAGCGACTGGACCAAGGACCAGATGTTCGCGGTGCAGCAGCACGAGGGCTACCCCAAGCTGGCCGACTACCTCCACGCGTTCCGACCGGGCTCCAAGGTCGTGACGATCAGCCCCAAGACCTACGCCGGCTATGCCTTCGGCGGCCCGGGGTCCGACGAGATCATCACCTTCTCCGGTCGCAGCTATGACTGCGACGGTGATCTGGTGAACAACTGGCGGGGTCCCACCGGCGTCAACGTGCCCGACTACCTGTCCTCGCCGGTCTGCGGCCGGTGGTACGTCGACTCCGCGAGCTCGAAGACCTATGACACCTCGCTCTCACCCGCGCGGCTCTACCCGCTCGATGGCGACCGCTACACCATCGGCAAGGACCCCGCCCACTACGGCGGTGACGTGTGGGCGGCCGACGCAGCCATCGCCACCATCGACAACGAGCCCGACTGGAGCGGCCTCTTCGTCACGCTGCCCGGCGTCGACAAGGCCGCCCACATGTGGGGCAGTGTCAACGACCCCGGTGGTCCCGACCCGATGACCCACCTGGCCAACGCGGCGGCGGTCGCCGACGCCCAGGTCGGCAAGATCGTGGACCACCTGCGTGACACCGGCCAGCTCGACAACACCCTGGTCGTGCTGACCTCCGACCACGGCTCCGTGCCCGGGACCCACTTCTATGGCGTCGATGACGGCAGCAGCAACCGCGGCTTCAACAACTGGTACTACGGCAACGGCGCCAACGGTGCCTATCTGAGCCCGCAACCGGCGCTGCAGCCGCTGGTCGACACCGGCAACCTCGGGCAGAGCTACACCGACAGCCAGCTGGCGTTCTGGCTCAACGACACCTCCCCGGCCAAGATGGCCGAGGCGGTCGACATCGTGCGCGCCATGCCGGGGGTGTCCGCGGTCTGGGTCCGCGACGGCGACCACTATGTCCGCCGTTCCCCGATCAAGTGGGGGCTGATGGCCAAGGACGGTGAGCGCGCCTGGTTCGGCAGGCACGCCCAGGAGCTCGTCGACACCGCCGCGGCACCGACCGGCCCCGACATCATCGGCACCCTCGTCGACGACACCACCTACTCGGTGGCCGGCGACCATGGCGGGATCCAGCGCCGGACGCAACAGATCCCCATCGTGTTCGCCTACGGCGGTCTGTCTTCCCGGGACATCAAGGCCCCGGTGCGCTCGATCGACATCATGCCCACGGTGATGGCTCAGCTCGGGATCCCCGCCACCTCACCGATGGACGGTCGTGCCTGGCGGCTCCCGGTGACCAGGGGGTGAGCGCCGCCGGCGCCTGAGGACCGCTCGCGGCCGGGGGACGCCACGCCCGGCCGCGAGTGGCACGACGCCCGGGTGGGCGGGACCGGTGTCCCGCCCACCCGGCGCGCGTGTCCTCCCAAGATCGGCCCGGAGCCGTCCTTACGCTGAGGGTGGACCGGTGGCAGCCTCCGCCGGTCCTTCTTCCCCGAACCACCAGCGAGGCTCTGATGGCGAACACCCTCATCGGCCGCGACATGGCCATCGACCTGGGCACGGCCAACACGTTGGTCTATGTGCGCGGCCGTGGCGTCGTGCTCGACGAGCCGTCCGTGGTCGCTCTCAACGAGGCCACCGGCGAGGTCCTCGCCGTCGGCCACGAGGCCAAACGGATGGCCGGGCGCACGCCGCTGCCCATCAGCGTGGTGCGCCCCCTGCGCGACGGCGTGATCGCCGACTTCGAGGCCACCGAGCAGATGCTGCGCCACTTCATCCAGCAGGTGCACCGTCGCCGCTACTTCGCTCGGCCGCGCATGGTCATCTGCGTGCCCAGCGGCATCACCGCCGTCGAGCAGCGCGCCGTCAAGGAGGTGGCCTACCTGTCGGGGGCGCGCCACGTCGCCATGCTCGAGGAGCCGATGGCCGCGGCCATCGGCGCCGGACTCCCGGTGCACGAGGCGACCGGCAACATGGTGGTCGACATCGGCGGCGGCACCACCGAGGTGGCCGTCATCTCGCTCGGTGGGGTGGTGGCCTCGCTGTCGATCCGCACCGCCGGTGACGACCTCGACGCTGCCCTGGTCGGCTGGCTCAAGAAGGAGCACGCGCTCATGCTCGGCGAGCGCACGGCCGAGGACCTCAAGCTCGCCGCGGGATCCGCGTGGCCCTTCGACGGCGAACCCGAGGTCGAGGTGCGCGGACGCGACCTGGTGTCGGGGCTGCCCCGGACCCTCGTGCTCACCACCGCCGAGGTGCGCCAGGCGCTGGAGGAGCCGGTCACCGCCATCGTCGACGCCGTTCGCACCACACTCGACCAGACGCCGCCCGAGCTGGCCGGCGACATCATGGACCGCGGCATCGTCCTCACCGGTGGCGGCGCCCTGCTGCGCGGCCTCGACGAGCGCCTGCGCGACGAGACCGGCATGCCCGTGCACGTCGCCGACCACCCGCTGACGTCGGTGGCCCTCGGTGCCGGCCGGTGCGTCGAGCACTACGACGCCCTCCAGCAGGTGCTGGTGACCGACCGCCGGAGATCCGCATGAGCTCAGGGGGATCGACGGGGGAGCGTCGGCCGAGCCGCGCACTGCTCGTGGCGCTCGTCCTGACCAGCGCCACCCTGATGACGCTCGACCGGGGCCACGACGGCTCGGCCGTCGAACCGCTGCGCGGCGCCGTCGGCACGGTGCTCGGCCCCGCCGAGGCAGCCGCCGCAGCGGCAGCGCGGCCGTTCCAGGCCGTGCCGGCGTGGTTCCGGACCCGCGGTGACCTCCGACAGGACGTGGCGCAGCTCGAGGCCGAGAACGCCGACCTGCGACGCCAGGTCGAGACCACCGGGCTGGACCGCAACCGGCTCGCGGAGTTCGACGGACTGACCGCGGCCGCGCGCACCCAGGGCCGGGCCGTCGTCCCTGCCCGCGTGGTCGCGCTCGGACCAGCCCAGTCGTTCACCCGGACCGTCACCATCGATGCCGGCAGCGATGCCGGCATCCGGGCCGACCAGACCGTGATCAACGCGGACGGCCTGGTCGGACGCGTGCTGCGGGTCAGCCGGTCGACCGCCACCGTGCTGCTGGTCCTCGACAGCCGGTCCGTCGTCGGTGGCCGGATCGGTGCCAGCATGGAGGTCGGCTTCCTCAGCGGGCGCGGGGTCCTCGGCGAGGACGGCCGGCTGGACCTCGAGCTGGTCGACGACGCTTTGACGCCCGCCCGGGGCGACGTCGTCGTGACCTGGGGCAGCCACGGCGGCGCACCCTATGTCTCCGGGGTACCGATCGGCCGCGTGACCCAGGTGTTCGCGAGCCTGCGCGACAGCTCGCGGCGTGCCGTGGTCGAGCCCTACGTCGACTTCACGGCGCTCGACGTGGTCGGTGTCGTCGTTCCGTCCGGCACGACGAGTGATCGCGCCGTCATCGAGGCCGACGGGAGCCTGCGATGAGAGTGCTGCGCGGCATTGTGATCGGCGCCGGCGTGGTGCTGGCCCTGGTGGTGCAGGTGAGCCTGCTGCCCCACCTCGCCTGGCGGGGCATCGTGCCGGACCTCGGGCTCCTCGTGGTCGTCGCCGCCGGGCTGGCCCGTGACGAGCGGTTCGCCATGGTCGTCGGGTTCGGGACCGGGCTTCTCCTCGACCTCGCGCCACCGGCCGACCACGTCGCCGGGCGCTGGACGCTCGCGCTCGTCCTCGTCGGCTATGTCGCCGGGCTGGCACGCCAGGAGGCGCCGCCCACCCGACCGGCCCTGGCCGCGATGCTCACGGTGTTCTCGGTGGTCGGCAGCTCGGTCTTCGCCCTGACCGGGCTGGTCCTGGGCGATCTCGGCACCGGGACCGCCCAGGCCCTCGCCGTCGTCCTCGTCGCCGCCGTGATGGACGTCCTGGTCGGCCTGCTCATCGTGCCGCCGCTCGTCCGCGCGCTCACGCCCCCGGCCGC
>JAXLSN010000023.1:0-89532 GCA_046330595.1 Nocardioidaceae bacterium | reverse complement strand
GCTCGACGTCGCCGATGACGACGAGCTCTACCGCTGGTTTCGAGACGCTCGCTGGCGCTCGCTCCTCAACCGGCGGTGGCGTCGGCGCTCGCTCCTCAACCGGCGGTGGGGTGGCTGACAGGCGCACGACCTCGATGGCGCCGTCGGCGGCGCGCATGCCGCAGCGGATGGCGCCACCCTCGAAGGCGGGGCCGGCGGGGGCGGCCGTCGACAGGATCCGGTCACCGTCGGAGAGCACGATCTCGCAGTTGGTGCCGACGTCGATGAAGAGCCGGGTCCGCTTGTCGCGGTCCATCCCGGTGGCGAGCATGCCGGCGACGATGTCGCCCCCGACATAGGCCCCCAGCGCTGGGGAAACCACGGCCGGGGCTCGCGGGTGCACCGCCACGCCGAGGTCGGCGGCCAGGACGCCGGGGAATGACGCGGTCGACATCACGAACGGAGCGACGCCCAGGGGTTCGGGGTCGATGCCGAGCGCCAGCGCGACCATGGTGGCGTTGCCGGCGAGCGCGATCTCATAGACGGTCGCCGGGTCGACGCCGCCCTCGGTGCAGACCTCGTCGGCCAGCTCGGCGAGCGTGTCGCGCGCGGCGCCCCGCAGCCGCCCCAGCGCCTCCGGGTCGAGCATGGTTGCCGAGATCCGGCTGATCACGTCGGCGCCGAACGGCTGCTGCTTGTTGAGCATCGAGGCCACCGCGACGGGCGTCCCGGTCTCGAGGTCGAGCAGGGTGGCGACCACGGTCGTCGTACCGAGGTCGAAGGCGATTGCGTGGCGCACGGTCGAGGTGTCACCGGGCTCGACGTCGATGAGCTGCTCGTCGACGACCACGGCGGTGACCTTGAAGTCGGCGGACCGGAGCACCCCGGGCAGCTTCTGGAGGACGGTCAGGTCGCAGACCAGCTCGAGGTCGTCGATGGCGTCGCGCAGGCGCACCAGGTCGGTGCGCTGGTCGGCCAGCGACGGCTCGGCCAGCTCGACGAAGCGCTTCTGTACGGCGGGCCGCAGGATGACCTGGCGACCGACGCCGACCGTGGCCGCCTTGGGTCGGGTCGTCAGCGGTGGCACCGTCACCGTCACGTCGGCGACCGCCGGCACGAGGCAGGCCAGCCGCCAGCCGTCGGCCAGCTGGTCGGGGGTGAAGGTCCGCTCGTCGTGTCGGGTGACCGGCGGCTGCGGGCCCTCCACCCGGACCCGGCACTTGTGGCAGGTGCCGTGACCGCCGCAGGTGGAGTCGATCGCGATGCCGTTCCACGACGCCGCGTCGAAGACCATCACCCCGGGCGGGACACGCACGCTGCGCACCGCCGGCTCGGTCCCCACCGCGCCCTCGACCGCGAAGCGCAGGTCGACGCGACCGGTGCCGTCATGGGCGACGGGGGCGGCTCCGGCGGGCGGGAGCAGTCCCTCGCGCCGGATGTCGTCGAGGGAGAAGTCGGGGCGGTCCGGGTCGGTGTCGCTCACGCGTCGGCTTCGGCTGCCTTCTTGGCACGAGCAGCGCCGATCCAGCTCATCCCCCACTCGTCGTGGTTGAGGAACAGGTCGGCGGCCTTGACGGCCTGGACGATCTCGGGGGTCCGGGTGTCCATGATCGCGCTCGTCAGGCCCATGGTCATCGCCATCGGGAGCCAGATCGAGTTGAGGGCGTGACGCTCGGGCATCCCGAACGACACGTTGGACGCACCGCAGGTCATGTTGAGACCGAACTCGTCGCGCACCCGGCGCATCGTCTCGAGGGTGTTGACCCCCGACGAGGTGTCGGCACCGATCGGCATCGCCAGCGGGTCGATCACGATGTCGTGCATCGCGATGCCGTATTCCTGGGTGGCGACGTCGACGATCTTCTTGACCAGCGCGAGCCGCTTCTCCGGCTCCATCGGGATCTCGTCCTCGTCGTTGGGCAGCGCGATCACCGCGGCGTCGTACTTCTTGACCAGCGGGAGGATCGCCGCCATCCGGTCGTCCTCGGCGGTGATCGAGTTGACCAGGGCGCGGCCCTGATAGACCGAGAGGCCGGCCTCGAGGGCCTCGACGACCGAGGAGTCGATGCAGATCGGCTTGTCGGTGAGCTTCTGGATCATCGTGATCGCCTTGGCGAGCAGGTCGGCCTCGTCGGTCAGCGGGACGCCCATGTTGACGTCGAGGACATCGGCGCCGCCGACGACCTGGGCTGCGACGTCGCGCTCGATCGCCGACATGTCCCCGGCGCGGAGCTGCTCTTGGAAGATGCGTCGACCGGTCGGGTTGATCCGCTCGCCGATCAGACAGAACCGATGGCCGCGACCGATCACGACCTCCTGGGTCGCGGACCTCAGCTTGGTCTCGAAGTGGATGCCGTCGGCGCTCACGGGCCTGTTCCTTTCTGCGGGGGTTGTTGCTGGGACGTCATAGGAGCTGGTTGCTCCGACGACCCGGTCCTATGACGTACGCCGGGGGTCAGGCGGGCACGCGCGCGCGGCGCTCGTTGAGGAGCTCCTTGGCGCGCTTGACGCAGGCGGAGGCGTCGGCGGCATAACCGTCGGCGCCGACGGCGTCGGCGTACTCCTGGGTGACGGGCGCGCCACCCACCATGACGATCACGTCGTTGCGGAGGCCGGCCTTCTCGAGGGCGTTGATGTTGGCCTTGAACATCGGCATCGTCGTGGTGAGGAACGCCGACATGCCGACGATGTCGGGCTGGTGCTCCTCGATCGCGGCGACGAACTTCTCCGGCGCCACCTGCACGCCGAGGTCGATCACCTCGAAGCCGGCGCCCTCGAGCATGATGTTGACGAGGTTCTTGCCGATGTCGTGGACGTCGCCCTTGACGGTGCCCATCAGGAACGTGCCGACCGTCTCGACGCCGGTCGCCGTGAGCAGCGGCCGCAGCACCTCCATCGAGCCCGCCATCGCCTTGCCGGCGATGAGCATCTCGGGCACGAAGTAGTCGCCCCGCTCGAACCGGGCGCCGACCTCCTCGAGCGCCGGGATGAGCGCCTCGAACAGCAGCGCCTGCGGCTCCATCTCCATGCCGAGCGCCTCATGGGTCAGCTCGAGGACGCGCGGGGCGTTGCCGACCATGGTCTCGTCATAGAGGCCGCGCAGGATCTCCTCGGGGGTCATGCCACACCTTCCTTGGGGGTACGGCGGGCCAGCAGCTCCGAGAGCTGCGCGGCCTGCAACTTCAGCAGCCGGCCCACCGAGGTGAGCCGTGACTCCAGTCGGGGAGTCGGACCCGAGATGCCCAGGGCGGCGATGACCTCGCCGCCGGGACCGCGCACCGGCGCGGCGACGCCGGTGAGGCCCACCTCGAGCTCGTCGATGGTCGTGGCATAGCCACGGCGGCGGCAGCCCGCCAGGTCCTCCTCGAGCGCGGCGAGGCTCGTCCGGGTCCGGTCGGTCGGGGAGACCAGCGGGCCCGTGGGCAGCGGCAGTGCGCCCCAGGCGAACAGCACCTTGCCGAGCGAGGACGTGTGGGGTGGCACCTCGACCTGGGTCCAGTCGCGGGTGCCGAGCAGATAGCGGGAGTCGACCTGCGCCACGTGGATGACGCGGTCGCCACGGGGAACGCCGAGGTTGACGGTCTCGCCGGTCTCCTCACCGACGCGCGCGAGGAACGGCTGCGCGACGGCGGCCAGGTCGTGCCACGGGTCGTGGCGCACGGCGTAGCGCCAGAACAGCGGTCCGGCGACATAGCCGCCGCTCTCGTCGCGCTCGAGCAGCTCGGTGCGCTCGAGTGCGGTCAGCAGCCGCGAGGCCGTCGACTTGGGCAGGCCGCACTCCTCGGCGAGCTCGCTGAAGCCGACTGGCTCGTCGGCGCGGACGACGGTCGACACCAGCAGCGCGGCGCGGTCGACCGCCTGCGTGCCGGTCGCACTCGTCGACGCCTCGCTCACGGGGGGTCCTCGCTCCTTGACTCGCCGGGGGGTGGGTTCCATGATGTGGAACTCAGATTCCACATGATGAGGCCAGGCCGCCGGAGGGTCAAGGAGTCCCGATGTTCCACAACCGCATGCCGCGCTACGACATCCTGTCCGAGGAGGCGATGGCCACCCTCGACCGCGGCTGGCGCCGGCTGATGAGCGAGATCGGCGTCGAGTTCATGGACCAGCGCGCGCTGGACCTGTTCGCCCAGGCCGGTCAGCGGGTCGAGGACCACAAGGTCTTCCTCGACCCCGACTTCGTGCTCGAGCAGGTCGCGAAGGCGCCGCGCGAGTTCGACATCCAGGCGCGCAACCCCGCCAACAACGTCCACATCGGGGGCGACGCGATGGCGTTCGGCGCCGTCTATGGCCCGCCGTTCGTGCGCGAGGGGGAGGTACGCCGCGACGCGACGCTCGCCGACTTCCACAACTTCACCAAGCTGGCGCAGTCCTTCGACGCACTCGACTCCGCCGGCGGCGTGATCTGCGAGCCCAACGACGCCCCGCTCGACTCGCGTCACCTCGACATGGTCTATGCGCTCCAGACGCTGACCGACAAGATCTATATGGGCAACGTGGTCTCCGGCGCCAACGCCGCCGACACGATCAAGATGACCGAGATCCTGTTCGGCTCCCGCGAGTCGATCGAGCAGACGCCGGCCACCATCTCGCTGATCAACTGCAACAGCCCGCTGCGGTGGGACGACCGGATGCTGGAGGCGCAGTTCGAGTACTCCGCCGCCAACCAGGCGGTCGTGTTGACGCCGTTCCTGCTGATGGGCGCGATGTCGCCGGTGACGATCCCCGCGGCCCTGGTGCAGCAGATCACCGAGGCGCTCCGGGCATCGCGCTGTCCCAGCTGATCCGGCCGGGCTCGCCGGTCGTGTTCGGCTCCTTCCTCTCCAACATCAACATGCAGTCGGGCTCGCCGACCTTCGGCACGCCCGAGTCCGGCATCGGCCTGCTGTGCACCGGCCAGATCGCCCGCCACTTCGGGCTGCCCTTCCGCACCGGCGGCGGCCTCACCTCGGCCCAGGTGCCCGACGCCCAGGCCGGCTATGAGGCGTTGATGACGATGCTGCCGACGTTCCTCGCCGGCGCCAACTGGGTGATGCACTCCGCCGGCTGGCTCGAGGGCGGCCTGGTCGCGGGCTATGAGAAGTTCATCGTCGACCTGGAGATCCTCCAGATGCTCCAGCACGAGTTCACCCCGCTCGAGATCGACGAGGCCTCGATGGCCTTCGACGCCCACGAGGAGGTCGGTCACGGCGGCCACTTCCTCGGCGCGATGCACACGATGGAGAGGTTCCGCACCTGCTTCTATCGCCCGTTCCTGTCCTCGTCGGACAACTATGAGCGCTGGATGCGCAACGGTGGTCATGACACCGCCGCTCGTGCCGGCGAGATCTGGAAGCAGAAGCTGGAGGCCTATGAGGCGCCGGCCATCGACGACGCCGTCAAGGCCGAGCTGGAGGAGTTCGTGACGCGTCGCCGTGCCGAGCTGGGCGACTGACCGCGAGGCGCGACCGACATGACCGCGCTCCGGGCGACGCGGCGTACGGTGCTGGCCGGCTCGCTCGCCGGGCTCGCCGCGTCAGTGCCGCCCGGGCCGGCAGGAACGGCGGCGGCGCCCGCGGCGGCGACTGCCGCCGGGCTCCTGTCGGCCCTCACGACACTGCGGCTCGACGTCGGGCCGCTGCCCCACGTGACCGACGGCCCCGCGTCGTCGCTTGACCTCGATGGCGCCCTGATCGTGGCGCCGAGCGGTGCCCTCACGTGGTATTTCGCCAACCTCGGCCTCGGCTTCGCCGCCCGACACCTGCCCCTGGCCGACCTCGAGACAGTCGTGCTGCCTCATCTGGAGGCCTACCTGCGCAACCTGACGCCTGACCTGATCGCCCTCGACGTCGTCTTCCCCACCTGGGCCGGCCCCATGACGCCCACCAGCTGGACCCGCCCGGCGCGCGACCGCGACTCCGACGACTCCTACGCCGCGACCGCGGTGTCGCTGGCGGCCCGAGCGTTGCGCCGCCTGGTGGCCTCGCCCGCCCACCGCGACCCCGCGCTGGCGTGGTGGGACGCCCACGGCGCCACGCTGACGGCCGTCGCCCAGGCCGACCTGGTCGCCCAGATCAAACCCAACGACCTCACGTCGACGTTCCGGCGCGACCTCCCCGTTCCCGAATTCGTGGGGTCGCGCGCCGAGGCGAGCATCGGCTACCTGATGGACAACGCGGAGGTGCACCGCGGCCTCGTCGACCTCGCCGGGCTGCTCACGACGGTCCGCGGCCTCGGCGCGTCCGCCGACGACCCGGCGCGCTTCGAACGCGCGGCCGCCAGGGTCGGCCGCGGCATCGGCCGGCTGTACGACGGTCGGGCCCGGGTCTATCGCCCCGCCGACGCCGACCGCCCGTTCAGCGACACTCCTCACGACGAGCGGACGTCGTTCTATCCCTGGGTCACCGCCCAGGTGTTCCCGTCACTGATGCAGGTCGGCGGCGAGGCCCGCCGCGCCGGTGACGCGTGGCGGTTCGTCGACGCGCACGCGCCGCGGTGGAGCCGGTGGCCCAACGGCGCCGACCCGGGTCGCCCCGACGCCTACCCCTGGAGCCTGCTCGCCCTCGCTGCCGTCCGCCGTGCGCGTGCGATCCGGCACCACCGGCCTGCCGAGGCCGCGCGGTTGGCGCGGCAGTCGCGGCGGCTCGTCGACGCCGTACGGCGTGCGCTCACCGACCGCCGCGAGGTGGTCACCGTCAACGAGCTCGGGGCCTCGTGGGCGGCGGCCGTGGAGCTCCACCGCGACGGCTGGTAGCGCGGCGCTCGCCCCGCTAACGTTGCGCCATGGGCAACGGGGGCGCGGAGGGTGCAACGGTCCAGTCGGTGGACCGGGCACTGACGATCCTCGAGGCGCTCGCGCGCTCGGGCGAGGCCGGGGTGACCGAGCTGGCCGCTGACCTCGACGTCCACAAGAGCACCGCGTTCCGGCTGGTGGCGACGCTCGAGGCCCACGGGCTGGTCGAGCAGACCGAGGACCGTGGCAAGTACCGCCTCGGCGTGGGGCTGCTCCGGCTTGCCGGCGCGACCACGTCGCGCCTGGACGTCGTCCAAGAGGCGCGGCCGCTGTGCCGCAAGCTCGCCTCGGACACCGGCGAGACCGTCAACATCGCCGTGCTGGCCGACCGCTCGGCGCTCTATCTCGACCAGGCCTCCGGCTCCAGCGCGCTCCAGACCCACAACTGGGTGGGCCAGCACATCCCGCTCCACGCCACCTCCAACGGCAAGGTGCTGCTGTGCGGCCTCGAGCCCGAGCGGCTCGAGGCGCTGCTGGGCTCCCTGCCCGCCTACACCGACATGACGATCACCAAGAAGGGCGCGCTGCGCGCCGAGCTGGCCAAGGTCCGCGAGCAGGGCTATGCCCTCGCCGTCGACGAGCTCGAGATCGGACTGACCGCGGCCGCCGCCCCCATCCGCAACAACCACGGTGACGTCATCGCCTCGATGAGCGTCTCGGGCCCGACGTTCCGGCTGGGGGAGGACCGGATCGAGGGCGTCGTCAAGCTCCTCGTCACCGCCGCCGACGAGGTCAGCCACCGCCTCGGCTACGGCCACTACTGACACCCACGCCGAGGTGGCGGGTCCGGCCCCCCGAGGTGGCGGGTCCGGCCCCCCGAGGTGGCGGGTCCGGCCCCCCGAGGTGGGAGAAACGGCCCTCCAGTGGGGCGTCGACCGCCCTGAGCGGACGGTTCGGGCACCGAAGGGGAGACGGGCCTCCCGCGCGCGTGATACCCCCACCCCCTGACACCCGGATGGACCCCAGCCGACCACCAGGTGAACAGTTGGTGAACAGGGCCCTCTCGACTTGGCAACCAGCGGGTGAACGACCCATCGTGTGACCCGTGACTGCAGCGCTGTTCATCTTGCTGTGCGTGATTGCCACCGCGCTCTTCTTCGACTTCACCAACGGGTTCCACGACACGGCCAACGCCGTCGCCTCGTCGATCGCCACCGGTGCCCTCAAGCCCAAGGCTGCCGTGGCCCTCGCCGCGGTGATGAACCTCATCGGGGCGTTCTTGTCGGTCGCCGTGGCCCTCACCGTGACCAACTCCGTGGTGAGGATCCAGAACGACGACGGCACCCCGGTCCAGCAGCTCGCCGAGAGCCCGCACGGACAGGCCCTGCTGATCATCCTGCTGGCGGGGCTCATCGGCGGGATCCTCTGGAACCTGTTCACCTGGCTGCTCGGCCTGCCCTCGAGCTCCTCGCACGCCCTCTTCGGCGGGATCATCGGGTCGACCGTGGCCGCGATGAGCTGGGACGGCGTCAAGTGGCTCGGCGACGGCACCAAGATCGACGGCGTCGTCGGCAAGATCATCATGCCGGCGCTGCTGTCCCCGCTCATCGCCGGCGCCATCGCGATGACGGGCACCTTCCTGGTGCACCGGTTCGCCACCAAGGGCAACGCGGAGCGGTCGGCCGCCGGTTTCCGCTGGGGCCAGATCGGCGCGGCGTCGCTGATGTCACTGGCCCACGGCACCAACGACGCCCAGAAGACCATGGGCGTGATAACCCTGTCGCTGATCGCCTATGGCAGCTGGGACCACACCGACGCCATCCCGTTCTGGGTCAAGGTGGTCTGTGCCGTGGCCATCGCGGCCGGCACCTATCTCGGCGGCTGGCGGATCATCCGCACCCTGAGCAAGGGCCTGGTCGACATCACCCGGCCGCAGGGCATGGCCGCCGACGGCTCGTCCGCCGCGGTCATCCTGGCCTCGAGCCACCTCGGCTTCGCGCTGTCGACCACCCAGGTCGCCAGCGGCTCGATCCTCGGCAGCGGCGTCGGTCGCCCCGGCGCCCACGTCCGCTGGAGCGTGGCCGGCCGCATGGTGCTGGCCTGGCTGATGACGCTGCCGGCCGCGGGTCTGGTGGGAGCGCTGATGTGGTTCCTCGCCGATGGCATCGGTGGCCTGGCCGGGGCCCTGGTCGTCCTCGCGCTGCTGATCGCGGGCGCTGTCGCGATGTATGTCCGCTCGCGCCACCACCAGGTCACCCAGCACAACGTCGATGAGATCTGGGAAGGCGGCCCCAAGGTCCGCAAGCCCAGCAAGATCGCCTGAGAGGGGCGCGACATGGACACGATCCGTCTGGTGCTCAGCGCCGCTTGGAACGTCTTGTGGGTGGGGCTCCTGCTCGGAGCCGGGCTGCCCACCCTCTTCGCGATCGGCGTACGCCTGCTGGCCGGGCCGGCCGACACGGTGACCGCCGACGGCACCACGGTCAGCCACGAGGCACCGCTGGCCAACAAGCTGCTGGCCTGGATCCTCTTCGCCGTCGTCCTGTACGGCGTCGTGGTCGGCATCATGATCATCGTCGGCGGCGGCATGGGCAAGATCGTGGAGTGGCACGGCGTGCTGCCCACGCTCGTCCCCAAGCCCCACTGAGCCGCACCGCCGACCCCGTTCGAGAGGATCGCCCCATGAACCGTGCCGCCGCCCTGAGCCGTGCCCTCGGCTGGGTCCGCGAGGCCTACCCCGACGGCGTACCGCCCGAGGACCGGGCCGGCCTGCTGGCGCTGCTCGACACCTATCTGTCGGGCGACCAGGTGGCCGCGGTGGCGAGCCTGCTCGGCACCAAGCCCGGGCCGACCACGCCCGAGGACATCGCCCGGGTGTCGGCGCGGCTGGTCGCCGGTGGTTGGCCGCTGGCCAACCCGGCCGATGACGACACCACCGAGGACGGCACGGTCCTCAGCCGCGCCATCGGCGGCGTCGTCACCTGGCTGCGCGCCGGCTATCCCGAGGGGGTGCCGGTGACCGACTACATCCCGCTCGTGGCGATCCTGGAGCGCCGGCTCACCAAGCGCGAGGTCAAGGCGGTCACCAAGGAGCTCAAGGCCAACGGCCTGCTGTCGCCGGATGCCGGCGACATCGGGGACGCGATCACCAACCTCATCCACGAGGAGCCCTCGGCCGAGGACATCGCCCGCGTCACCGCCCACCTGCGCAAGAAGGGCTGGCCGGTCGAGCTCGACTGACGCTCGCGGCGAGGACGCCGGACGCGATCCGCTCGAGAAGCCCGTTTCGCGCAGGTTACCGATGCGCAACAAGGGGCGGAGACTCCTTGACTAGGTGACCCGGATCACAGCATGCTCACGCAATAACTGTTGCGAAGCGAGCAATGCGTTGCACATGACGCAACAGTGAACCGGGAAGCAGGTGACGGTGAGCAAGCGGCGGGACAGTTATGACTTCGTCATCGTGGGCGGAGGGTCGGCCGGGAGTGCCTTGGCCAACCGTCTGTCGGCGGACCCCGGGACGACCGTGCTCGTCCTGGAGGCCGGACGGAGCGACTTCCGGATCGACCCGCTGATCCACATGCCGGCGGCGCTGCCGTTCGGCATCGGCAACCCGCTCTATGACTGGCGCTACGAGACCGAGCCCGAGCCCCACATGAACGGGCGACGGATCTATCACGCCCGCGGCAAGGTGCTCGGAGGCTCCTCGTCGATCAACGGCATGATCTTCCAGCGCGGCAACCCGATGGACTATGACCGCTGGGCGGCCGACCCGGGGATGGAGACCTGGGACTTCCGGCACTGCCTGCCCTACTTCAAGAAGATGGAGTCGCTGCGGCTCCAGGACGGCAGCAACGGCGCCGACGACTGGCGCGGCGGCGACGGCCCGCTCGTCCTCGAGCGGGGCAAGGCCGAGAACCCGCTCTTCGCGGCCTTCTTCGAGGCGGCCCAGCAGGCCGGCTATCCGCTGACCGATGACGTCAACGGCTATCGCCAGGAGGGCTTCGCGCCGTTCGACCGCAACATCAAGGACAGCCGTCGCTGGTCGGCCGCCCGGGCCTACCTCCACCCGGCCATGCGCCGTCCCAACCTGCGGGTCGAGACGCTGGCCCACGTCACCAAGGTGCGGTTCTCCGGCAAGCGCGCGATCGGCGTCGACTACCTGCGTGGCGGCAAGGCCCATCGCTCGGTGTCGGCCGGTGAGGTGATCCTGTCGGGCGGCGCGATCAACAGCCCGCAGGTGCTGCAGCTGTCAGGGGTCGGCGACCCCGGCCTGCTCGGGTCGCTCGGCATCCCCGTGGTCCACGACCTCCCCGGCGTCGGGGAGAACCTCCAGGACCACCTCGAGGTCTATATCCAGTACGCCTCCAAGGAGCCCGTCTCGATCGCCCCCGGGCTGGCCTGGTGGAAGCGCCCCAAGATCGCCACCGACTGGCTGTTCTTCCACAAGGGCCTCGGCGCGACCAACCACTTCGAGGGCGGCGGGTTCGCGCGCTCCAACGACGAGGTGACCTGGCCCAACCTGATGTTCCACTTCCTGCCGATCGCGATCCGCTATGACGGCAGCGCGCCGACCAAGGGCCACGGCTACCAGGTCCACATCGGCCCGATGTACGCCGACACCCGCGGCTGGGTGCGGATCGCGAGTCGCGACCCCAAGGCCAAGCCCAAGATGCAGTTCAACTACCTGTCGACGCCCACCGACCGCAAGGAGTGGGTCGAGGCGATCCGGGTGGCTCGCACGATCCTCAACCAGCCGGCGTTCGAGCCCTTCAACGCCGGTGAGCTGAGCCCTGGGCCCTCGGTCGAGACCGACGAGGAGATCCTCGACTGGGTGCGCGCCGACGCCGAGACGGCGCTGCACCCCAGCTGCACGGCCAAGATGGGAATCGGTGACGACGCCGTCACCGACCCCCTGTCCCTCAAGGTTCACGGTCTCGAGGGGTTGCGCGTCGTCGACGCGAGCGTCTTCCCTTATGTCACCAACGGCAACATCTATGCACCCGTGATGATGGTCGCCGAGAAGGCCAGCGATCTGATCCTCGGCAACACCCCGCTCCCCGCGGCCGAGGTTCCCTACTACCGCCACAACTCCGGCATGCCGCTCTATCCGCCGGGCGACGCCCGGCGAGATGCCGCCACCCGCAGTCAGGAGTCAGCATGAGCGTGACCACCAGTGATGTCGACGGACGGGCCGCCCTCAGCCCCCAGGTCAACCAGGACGCGGCCCTGTCGGTGCGCGACCTGTGGAAGATCTTCGGCCCCCGGGCCGACCAGATCATCGGGACCCCGGACGCGGAGCTGAGTCGGGCCGACCTCAAGGCCAAGACCGGCTGTGTCGTCGGTGTCAAGGACGTCTCGTTCGACGTCGCCCCGGGCGAGGTCTTCGTCGTGATGGGCCTGTCGGGCTCCGGCAAGTCGACCCTGGTGCGGCTGCTCACCCGGCTGATCGAGCCGACCCAGGGCAGCGTCCTCCTCAACGGCCACGACGTCACCAAGGCCAACGAGAGCGAGCTGCGCGACATGCGCCGCAAGAACGTCTCGATGGTCTTCCAGCACTTCGGGCTGCTGCCGCACCGTCGTGTGGTCGACAACGTCGCCTATGGCCTGGAGATCCGCGGCGTGTCCAAGCGCGAGCGGCGGGCGCGGGCGTTCCAGATGGTCGAGCTCGTCGGCCTGGCCGGCTATGAGAACTCCTACCCCGACCAGCTGTCCGGCGGCATGCAGCAGCGTGTCGGCCTCGCGCGGGCGCTGGCCAACGACCCGGACATCCTGCTGTTCGACGAGCCGTTCTCTGCCCTCGACCCGCTGATCCGCCGTGACATGCAGAACGAGGTCATCCGCCTGCACCACGAGATCGGCAAGACGATGGTCTTCATCACCCATGACCTCGCCGAGGCGCTCAAGCTGGGTGACCGGATCCTGATCATGCGCGACGGCGAGATCGTCCAGGTCGGCACACCCGACCAGGTGGTCGGATCGCCCGCCGACGACTATGTCAAGGAGTTCGTCTCCGACGTCCCCAAGTCCCACGTGCTGACGCTCAAGTGGGTCATGCGGCCCGTCGACGCCTCGGTGGCGGCCGACGCCCCGGTCCTGCCGCAGACCACGGTGGTGCGCGAGGCGGCCCGCGTCGTACTCGCCAATCAGGGACCGGTCCGCGTCTCCGACGGTGACCAGATCGTCGGCATGGTCGACGACGAGGACATCCTCAAGGTCGTGGTGGCCGAGGAGGGCTCGTGAGCGCGCCCACCCTCGAGCACAAGCCGATCGAACCCGGCGCGGCAGCCCCGATCGAGGAACCGAAGCCGCCGGTTCCCCGCTGGGGCATCGGGGTGGGTGTGCTCGCGATCTGGATCGTGCTGTGGGCGGTCTTCAAGGGCAAGGACACCTTGGTCGTCGGTGGCCTCGACACCACGCCGCTTCACGACCGGCTCTCCGATTTCGGTACCAAGCTCACCGGCAACGCGCTGACGACGGGGATCGGCGACGCGATCAGCGCGATCATCGAGTTCGGCCAGCACCTCATCTCGACTCCCGTCCCGCCTTCGCCGATCCCCTACATCGGCTGGGTCGGGGTGGTCGCGATCGCGACCTGGATCGGCTACGCCGTGGCCAACTGGCGCATCGCGCTACTCGTGCTGGTGTCGTTCTTGTCCTTTGGCCTGTTCGGCTTCTGGCAGGACTCGATGGACCTGCTCGTGGTGACGCTGGTGTCCGTCACGGTCACCGTCATGATCGGGTTCCCACTGGCCGTCTGGATGGCGATCAGCGACCGGGCGGCTCGTGTCATCACCCTGATCATCGACCTGCTTCAGACGATGCCGGCCTTCGTCTACTTGATCTTCGTGCTGATCCTGTTCGGCATCGGCGCCCCAACCGCGGTGATCTGTACCGTGGCCTATGCCATCCCACCGATCGTGCGGATCGCCGGCTTCGGGATCCGCGACGTCTCGCCCACGACGATCGAGGCCACTGACTCGCTAGGTCAGACGACCTGGCAGCGTCTGCTCAAGGTGCAGATCCCGATGGCACGGTCGACCATCATCCTGGGCCTCAATCAGACCATCCTGGCGGCGCTCTCGATGGCCATCATCGCGTCCTATGTCGCCGGCCCGGGCCTCGGCATCCCGGTCGTGACCGCCACCGCCCAGAACGACTTCGGCCGCGGCTTGGTGCCCGGCGTGCTCATCGTCGTGATGGGCATCATGCTCGACCGGTTGACGACCGCGGCGAGCCAGCGTTCGGAAGTCGTAGCCCGCGGCGGTGGCGAGAACGTCCGGGTGCGGCGCCTTACCCTGCTCGGTCTCCTGGTGCCCGTCGGCGTGGCCATCTGGTACAGCCGCTACGCCCTCAACGCGGCCGTCTTTCCCGACCTGGGTTGGGACAAGGCGATCGCCGACACCGCGAACTCCTGGCTGGACGCGTTCCTCAACGTGGTACAGACGCCCGCCGAGGGCTTCAAGAACCTCGTGTCCTATGGCTTGCTCAACCCGCTCCAGGACCTGCTGGCCAACTCGCCGTGGTGGCTCGCCTATGCCGGTCTGTTCGCGCTGTCTCTGGTGATTGGCGGGGCCCGCGCGTTCGTCCCGACCGCCATCTGCCTGACCGGTATCCGCGCGCTGGACCTGTGGAACGACTCGATGCTGGTGCTCACGATGACGCTGGTCGCCACGGTGCTGGCCATGGTGCTCGCCGTCATCTTCGGTGTCTGGATGGCGCGAAGCAGACGGGCCGACTTCCTGCTGCGGCCCATCCTGGATGCGGGCCAGACGATCCCGGCGTTCGTCTATCTGATCCCGGTGCTGGCGCTGTTCGGCTCCACCCGCTTCTCTGCCATCATCGCGGGCCTCGTCTATGCCGCACCTGCGGCGATCAAGCTGGTCGCCGACGGGGTCAGCGGGATCAGTCAGGGCGCGGTCGAGGCAAGCCGCTCGTCGGGGGCGACCACGTGGCAAGAGATCCTTAAGGTGCAGCTCCCCATGGCCAAGGGCTCGCTCGTGCTCGCGACCAACCAAGCACTCCTCTATGTGCTGGCGATGGTGGTCATCGGGGGTCTGGTCGGCGCCCAGGCACTCGGGGTCGACGTCGTGCTCGGCATCCAGCACATCGACAAGTGGGGCAAGGGGCTCGCGGCCGGCATCTCGATCGTGCTCATGGGAATCTGGATCGATCGGGTCGCTCGCTCCGCCGCCGCCCGGGCCGGAGCCGGGCACGACGCACGTGAACGCGCCTTCCGCATCGGCGGCTGGCGGCCCGCCATCTTCACCCGGCTCACCGGCGTCGGTCGCTGGTGAGCGTCTCGGAAACTCTCAACACAACCCAGGTCGCGACCGCGACACAACACCAAGGAGAAAGCACAGTGCGGCATCTGAAGAACCGGGGAGTCCGCCTCGCGGCGGTCACCGCCAGCGCTCTGCTCGCGCTCACGGCCTGCGGGGGCGGGAGCGTCGAGAAGCAGACCCAGGCGAACGAGTCGAAGGCCGCGGCCAACGGCGGGACGTGTGGCGACTTCAAGATCATCACCAACAACTGGGTCGGCTACACCGCCGACGCCTACGTGCTCGGTGAGATCGCCAAGAACGAGCTCGGCTGCAACGTGACCTATGTCGACCTCAAGGAGGGTGGCCCGTCTTACCAGGCCCTCAAGTCCGGGGACGGCGACGTGATCCTCGAGGAGTGGTCGCACGCCGAGGAGCTGGCGGCCGCGGAGTCGGACGGCTATGCCAAGGACCTCGGCTCGCCGGGCAACGTCGGCATCATCGGTTGGTACGTGCCCCAGTGGCTCGCCGACGAGCACCCGGACATCCTCGACTACAAGAACCTCAACAAGTACGCCAAGGACTTCGCCACCTCCGAGTCCGACGGCAAGGGCCAGTTCCTGGGCTCCGACCCCAACTTCACCCAGTACGACGAGGCGATCGTCAAGAACCTGGGGCTGGACTTCAAGGTCGTCTACTCCGGTGGCGAGAACGCGACCGTGACGGCATTCCAGAAGGCCCAGGAGAACAAGGAATGGCTGATCGGCTACTTCTGGGAGCCGCAGTACATCCACGCCGAGGTCCCGATGTCCCGCGTCGCGCTGCCGCCGTACACGGACGGCTGCCAGGACGACCCGGCCAAGGTGGCCTGTGACTACCCGGAGACCGAGCTCAAGAAGGTCGGCCGGACCGAGTTCCTCGACTCGGGCTCGCCCGCGGCCACGATGGTGACCAACTTCCAGTGGACCAACGACGACCAGAACCTCGTCGCGAAGTACATCACCGCGGACGGCATGGACCCAGCCGCTGCGGCCGACAAGTGGATCAGCGAGAACGAGGACGTCTGGCAGGCCTGGCTCGTCTGAGTCCTCTCGTCGCTCCCGCATCACAGACCGGCCCGCCCGCCACCACGGGCGGGCCGGTCTGCTCCATGATCGGACCATGGGGTTCGGCGAGCTCGCCTTGATCTGTGCGGTGGCGCTCGTCGGGCCGCTGCTGTCGCTGCCGCGCCTGCTCCACGTGCCGGTGGTGATCGGCGAGCTCACCGTGGGGATCGTGGTGGGAGCCACCGGGCTCGGCTGGCTCCGGGCCGACGACCCGACGTTCCACTTCCTTGGCGAGGTCGGCTTCGCCCTGGTGATGATGGTCGCCGGGTCGCCGGGTCGCACGTCCCGGTCCGCGACGCCGCGCTGCGTGCGGGCCTGCGCGTAGGGGCCCTCCGGGCCGTGGCGATCGGGCTGCTCGCCGTCCCTGCCGGGATGCTGCTGGCCAGCGCGTTCGGCACCGGCCACGCGGGGCTCTACGCGGTGCTGCTGGCGTCGTCCTCGGCAAGCCTGGTGATGCCGTCGCTCGAGGGGATCACCACGGACGTTCCGGCGATCGTGCGCCTGCTGCCCCAGCTCGCCATCGCCGACGCGGCGTGCATCGTCGCGCTGCCACTGGCCGTCGACCCGGAGACCACGCGGCGGGCGGTCATCGGCGGTGCGGCGGTGCTCGCCGCCGGCGCCCTGCTGTTCCTCGCCCTGCGGTGGGCGGTCCGCAGCGGCCGCGAGCGCGCGGTGCACGAGCTGTCGGAGGACCGCGGGCTCGCCATCGAGCTGCGCACGTCCCTCACCCTGCTGTTCGGGCTGGCTGCGGTGGCAACGGCGTTCCACGTCTCGGTGATGCTCGCGGGGTTCGTCGCCGGTCTCGCGCTCGCCGGCGCCGGCGAGCCGCGGCGGCTGGCCAAACAGCTGTTCGCCCTGACCGAGGGTTCTTCGGCCCGATCTTCTTCGTGTGGCTGGGGGCGTCCCTCGATCTGCGGGTGGTCGCCTCCCACCCGAGCTCCATCGCACTCGGCCTGGCGCTGGGCGTTGCCGCGGTCGCCGTGCATGGGCTGATGGCTCTCACCGGCCAGCCGTGGCCGGTCGCCGTGGTCACCTCGGCTCAGCTCGGCGTTCCCGTCGCCGCCGTCACCCTCGGGACGGCCGCGGCCCTCAACGCCGGTGAGGCCGGCGCGGTCCTCCTCCGGCGCCCTCGTCACCGTGGCCGCCACGGTCGTGGCCATCGGGCGGGTGCGGGGGCTCGCGGTGGCTGACGGTTCACCAAGGTAAGTGGGTCAACCCGCACTTACCCAGGTGAACTCCGCACGGTAAGTGAGGGTTCGCCTTCCTACCTTGGTGAACCGTCACCGCGGCAACCGCCTCCCGTCGACCCCGCCCAGCCCGGCGTACGACGAACGCGGCGTCAGGCCAGCGACCGGACGTAGGAGCCGAACCCGGGGAGGGTGAAGCGGACGAGGCCGTGGCCGACGGGCTCGATGACGCCCTTCTCGATCAGCCGCTCGCGCGGCACCGAGATGGCCTGGGTGCTGACGCCCAGGCGCTGGGCGATCTGGGCTCGCGTGACGTTGTCGGTCCCGGCGGCGGCCATCGCGGCCAGGAATGCCTGCTCGCCCTCGGTCGCCGACCCCCAGCGGGCGCGGTACATCGCGGTGAGCTGGTCGTTGGCCGCCGGGACGCCGGCCATCACGGCCTCCAGGTCGAGGACGTCGCCCTCCTCGGGCCGGGCGGCGTTCCACGTCGCGGAGCCGATGAGCTGGAGGAAGTAGGGGTGGCCCTGCGCCTCGGCGACGACCCGGTCGAGCGCCTCGGGTGACCACTCGACCCCCAGCGACTCGGCGGGCTCGGTCAGCGCCGCCCGGGCATCGGCCTCGGACAGCAGGTCGAGCGGTACGAACGCGCTGCGCTCACCGAACGTCGCCGCCCGGGTCAGCGCCTCGGGGGTGACGGGCAGCCCGGCGGTGATGACGGCGACGGGGTTGTCCTCGCGCTCGCCGTCGAGGTTCTGGAGCGCGTTGAGCAGGGTCGCCATGTCGTCGGCGGAGGCCGCGTGGAGCTCGTCGAGGAAGACCAGGAGGCCGGCCCCGCCGCGGCGGCGTACGGCGGTCGCGGCCTCGTGGAGCAGGTCCTCCAGCGCCGCGATGGGAGCGACCCCGGGGGAGGCCTCCGGCGCGTCGTCCCTACGGGCCAGGTCGGCGCGGATCTTGGCGCCCGGGAGCCCGAACTCGACGCTGATCCCGTCGAGCCGGGCCCGCCAGCCAGCACCGGCGTCACCGGGTGGGATCACCGCGGCCCGCGTGAGCGCCCGCTCCACGGCGCGCACGAGCTCGGGCAGGAAGGGCCGCTCCCGGGAGCACGCCACCCAGGCCGTCACGAAACCCACCTCGGCCGCCTGGCGCTGCGCGGTGCGCAGCAGCGAGGTCTTGCCGACCCCGCGGGGCGCGTGGAAGACCAGCAGCGGCCCACCCAGCTCTCCGAAGGTCGCCACCCGGCTGATCACGCTGCGGATCCGGTCGAGCTCCACGCTCCGGCCGACCAGGACGCGGGGGACCTGGCCGGGCGTATAGGGGTTGGGCAGCATCGGCATCCTGACGCGCGAGCGGATTGATACTTCGTTATACCTCGCCGAAGTATCACGGCCTATCAGCCGACCTTGACAGGCCGACCGTGTGACCTAGATCCTATTCGTGTTTCACATGGCGCACAACGTTGCGCATCACGCAACGTCACAGCAGAGAAGGACTCCCATGGCAGACGTTCCCAGCTCGGCCAAAGTCGTCGTCATCGGTGCCGGCATCGTCGGCAACAGCCTGGTCTGGCACCTGGCTCGGCTGGGGTGGCGCGACATCGTGCAGATCGACAAGGGCCCGCTGCCCAACCCCGGCGGCTCCACCGGCCACGCCTCCAACTTCATCTTCCTGGTCGACCACTCCCGCGAGATGGCCGACCTGACGCTCGACTCGGTCGCGCAGTACCAGGAGATGGGCGTCTTCACCCAGTCCGGCGGCATCGAGGTCGCGCGCACCGAGGAGCGCATGGAGGAGCTGCGTCGCCGGATGTCCTCCTCCAAGGCATGGGGCGTCGTCGACTCCCGGCTGGTCACCCCCGACGAGATCCAGGAGCTCGTGCCCTTCCTGGAGAAGGACGTCGTCGTCGGCGGCTTCTATACCCCCGGTGTCGGCGTGGTCGACTCGCTGCGGGCCGGCACCATCATGCGCGAGCGGGCCCTCGAGCTCGACGCGCTGACGGTGGTCGCCAACGCCGAGGTCGAGGGCCTCGACGTCGAAGCCGGCGCCATCAAGCGCGTCCGCACCACCAAGGGCGACATCGAGGCCGAGTACGTCGTCATCGCCTGCGGCGTCTGGAGCCCCAAGGTCGCCGCCATGGCCGGCGCGCACATCCCGCTGACCCCGGCCGTGCACCAGATGATCTCCGTCGGCCCCTGCCGCAGCTGTCGGGCAAGGAGGGCGAGATCAGCTATCCGATCGTCCGCGACATGGACACCTTCTGCTACGAGCGCCAGCACGGCGCCGACATGGAGGTCGGCTCCTATGCCCACCGGCCCATCCTCATGGACCCCGAGGACATCCCCAGCATCGAGCAGTCCAAGCTGTCGCCGACCAGGCTCCCCTTCACCGAGGAGGACTTCGACCCACAGCTGGAGCAGGCCTTCGAGCTGATGCCCGACCTGCTCGGCGCCGAGGGTGCCGAGATCCCGTATACCATCAACGGCCTGCTCTCGCTGACCCCGACGGCTTCCCGATCCTGGGTGAGACCCCCGAGGTCCGCAACCTGTGGTCGGCCGCGGCGGTCTGGATCAAGGAGGGCCCCGGCGTGGGCCGCGCCGTCGCCGAGCAGATGGTGATCAGCCCTCCGAAGATCGACATGTCGCACTCCGACATCGCGCGCTTCTATCCCCACCAGCGCACCCGCGCCCACGTCCGCGCCCGCACCTCCGAGGCGTTCAACAAGACCTACGGCATCGTCCACCCGGGCGAGCAGTGGTCCTCCGACCGGCCGCAGCGGGTCGCGCCGATGTATGACTCCGAGAAGGAGATGGGGCCGTCTTCTTCGAGGCCGCCGGCTGGGAACGCCCGTTCTGGTATGAGTCCAACGCCGGGCTCCTGGAGGAGTACGGCGACAAGGTGATGCCGCGCGAGCACGAGTGGGACTCCCGCTGGTGGTCGCCGATCATCAACGCCGAGCACCTCAAGATGCGCGAGACCGCCGGCATCGTCGACCTGTCGGCCTTCGTCGTCCTCGACGTCACCGGGCCGGGTGCCCTCGACGTCGTCCAGCGCGCCTGTGTCGCCCAGTGCGACGTGCCGGTCGGTCGTGTCGTCTACACCCCCGTGCTCGACCCCAAGGGCGGCTTCGTCTCCGACCTCACCGTGATGCGCCTGGGCCACGAGCACTTCCGGGTCGTCACCGGTGGCGCCCACGGCATGGTCGACAAGAAGTGGTTCTCCAACATCGCCCGCGAGCTCGGCACCGCGTCGGTCGCCGACCTCACGTCGGCGTACACCACCATCGGGATCTGGGGCCCGCAGGCCCGCAACGTCGTCCAGTCGCTGACGCGCGCGGACATGTCCCACGAGGGCTTCCCGTTCGGCACCTGCCGCAACATCGAGATGGACTCCCTGATGGTGCTCGCCTCGCGGATCTCCTATGTCGGTGAGCTCGGCTGGGAGCTCTATGTCCCGATCGAGCAGGGCGCCCGGCTGTGGGCGATGCTGCACGAGGCCGGCAAGCCGCTCGGGGCCATCCCCGTCGGCATCGGCGTCTATGGCACCACCGGCCGCATCGAGAAGGGCTACCGCGCGTTCGGCACCGAGCTCGACGCCGAGCGCTCGATCGTGGAGGCCGGCATGCAGCGGCCCAAGGTCAAGGCGGCCGACTTCATCGGCAAGGAGGCCTACCTCGCCCAGCGCGCCGAGGCCCCCAAGACGGTGCTGTGCACGATGACCGTCGACGACCACACCTCGGCGAGCGGCATGAAGCGCTACATGCTGGGCGGCGAGCCGGTCCTCACCCGCGACGGCGGCACGCTCACCGACGGCCACGGCCGCCACCCCTATGTCACCTCGGCCGGCTCGGCGCCGTCACTCGGCAAGCACGTCCTGATGGCCTACCTCCCCCCGGAGCAGGCCACGCTGGGCAACCAGCTCGCCGTGTCCTACATGGAGGAGCTCTATCCCGTGACCGTCGTGTCGATCGACGCCACCGCGCCCTTCGACCCCGACAACGAGCGCATCCGCGCGTGAAGGAGATCGCTCGATGACCAACGTCCTGGTCTGCATCAAGCGGGTCCCGGACTCCTCCGGTGAGGTGCTCCTCACCGAGGACGCCCAGGCGGTCGACGGCCGCCACGTCGGCTTCACCATCAGCGACCATGAGAACTGCGCGGTGGAGCAGGCGATCCAGATCGCCTCCGCCACCGGCGGCGAGGTGTGCGTGCTGACCGTGGGTCCGGCCGAGGCCGCCGAGCAGCTGCGCAGCGCGCTGGCGTTGGGGTGTCACGCCGCGACCCACGTCGTCGCCGAGTCCGCGGGGCTCGGTCCGGCCGACGTCGCCCGCGAGATCGCGGCGGTCGTCGCCGCCCACGAGGCCGAGGGGCGTCGCCACGACCTCGTCCTGCTGGGCAACGACGCGGCCGACAGTGGTGACTTCCAGGTCGGCATCCGGCTGTCCTACCTGCTCGGTCGCCCCGTCGTCACCGGCGTCGGCGTCATCGAGGTCGACGGCGACACCATCACCGCGACGAGCGACGGTCCGGCGGCCCAGGAGGTCTTCGAGCTGCCGCTGCCCGCGGTGGTGACCTTCCTCGAGGGCGGCGTGGAGCCGCGCTACCCGACCGTGTCGGGGCGCATGAAGGCGAAGAAGATCGAGATCGAGGAGCGGCAGCCGACCGCGGCGGCCGCCGGACCCAAGCGGATCAAGCTCAAGGTGCCGCCGCCGGTGCCCAGCCAGGTCCGCATCCTCGGCGAGGGAGCGGCCGCGGCCGACGCCGTCGTCGACCTCTTCGCCGAGCTGGGGGTGACCCGATGATCCTCGTGCTGGTCGAGACCGAGGACGGTGCCATCGCCGAGGTCTCTCTCGAGACGCTGACCTTCGCGCGGTCGCTGTCGGCCGCCGGTGGCGGCGTCCCCGTTGACGTGGTCGCCGTCGGCGAGCTCCCGGACGGGGCCGTGCCACAGCTGGCGGCGTACGGCGTCCGCGACGTGCACCGGGTGACCGGCGACGCGTTCGCGGCCTATGGCGGCGCCGCGTGGGCGACGGCTGTCCAGGCCGCCCACGCGGCGACCTCCGCCGTGGTCGTCATGGCCGCCGGCACCAACCGCGGCTGCGAGGTCCTCGCCCACGTCGCCGCTCGTGCGGGTGTCGCCATGGCTGCCAACGTGGTGGCCTTCCAGGGTCTCGCGCCGTTCGTCGTCGAGCGCCAGGTCGTCGGCGGCCAGGTGTTGGAGGAGATGGTGCTCGACGAGCGCCCGGCGATCTTCACGGTCGCCGGCCACGCGGTCGAGGCCGCCCCTGCCGAGGCGCCCGGCACCGCGACCGTCCACGAGCACGCCGTGGATGTCCCGGCCGCCGACCTGGTGGGTCGGGCTGTCCGCACCGTGCCGCGACCCTCGGGCGAGGGGGCGGACCTCAAGTCGGCCCGCGTCGTCGTCGGCGCCGGGCGGGGCGCGGGCGGGCCCGATGGGTTCGGCGCCTGCCTCGAGCTGGCGGACCTGCTCGGTGGGTCGCTGGGCGTCTCGCGCGTGGTCACCAGTCTCGGCTGGCGGCCCCACCACGAGCAGGTCGGCCAGACCGGCACCCGGATCTCACCGGAGCTCTACATCCCGTGCGGGATCAGCGGTGCCATCCAGCACTGGGCCGGTTGCTCCAGCTCCAAGGTGATCCTCGCGGTCAACACCGATGCCGAGGCGCCGATGGTCACCAAGGCGACGTACGCCGTGGTCGGCGACATGCACGAAGTCGTGCCCGCGATCGTCGAACGACTGCGGAATCGCTGACGTTCGGACCGTTCGGACCGTTGCGCCGTACACACGCCCGGTTCTAGGCTGACTCCGCTGCTGCCATGTGCATGCAGATGCAAGCACCCCGTCAGGGCCCGAGACCGGCGGGGTGCTTGCTGTCTCCGGGGATGCTTGCGATCTGCAAGCATCCGGGTCGGCCTGGTTCCGGTGGCATCCTTGCCGCGTGGGGAGATGGTGCGTCGTCATCGCGCTGCTGGCGCTGACGGCCTGTGCGGGCGGGGAGGGGTCTGGTCCGACGCCGGGGCCGTCACTCGGCGCGTCGCCGACGCAGACGGGCTCCCTGACGGGCTCCGCCTCCCCGAGCGCCTCGACGACGTCCTCCCCGGCCGGCGACCACGTCGTCGCTGCGCCCGGCCCCCTGCACGGCCGGCTCTGGCAACCCGATCTGCTGCTCGTCAGCGACCATCCCCTCGACGAGGCGCTCGCCTCCCGCGTCTCCTCCCTCGACCGGGTGACCAACGTGGAGCGGCTGACCGTGGCCCAGGTCGCCATCGAGAACGGCGTCATCACCGTCGCCGCGGTCGACCCGTCGTCGTACCGACGGTTCACACCGCTGGCGTCGGCCCGGACGCTCGGGGTCTGGACCCGGGTGGCCGAGGGGCAGGTCGCGCTGACCCGGCCCGTCGCCCGACGGCTGGCCGACGAGCACGGCACCGTCCGGCTCGGCAACGACGCGACCGCCCCCTCGCTCCAGATCGGGGCGCTGGCTCCCCAGATCCCGCAGGTCGACGCGGTCGTCAACGACGCGTGGGGTCGTGACCTCGGCATGCCGATGGGCAACGCCCTGCTGGTCTCCACCGGCCTGGCGTCGCCGCAGTCGGTGCGGCCCGCCATCGAGGACGTCGTGGGGGAGGGGATCTCGGTGCAGATCCTCGGACCCGACCCCGACATCACCGTGGAGCAGACGGCGTACCTCACCGGTGGCTCGGTCGCGGCCGCGGTCGGGACCTTCTCCTACCGGATCCTCGACCACGGCCGCATCGCCCCCGACCCGGCGTGGGTCGCCGCGAACATCCGCACCGAGCGGGTGCCCATCCTGGGGGAGGTGACCTGTCACCGGGTGCTGTTCCCGCAGCTGCGCGCCGCGCTGACCGAGGTCGTCGAGGCGGGGCTGGCCCCGGCGATCCATCCCGGGGAGTTTGGCGGCTGCTTCTATCCGCGCTTCATCGCCGGCACCCACCAGCTGAGCCTGCACGCGTTCGGCATCGCCCTCGACCTCAACGTGCCCGGCAACCAGCGCGGCACCGCCGGTGAGATCGACCGCCGAGTCGTCGCGATCTTCCAGAAATGGGGCTTCACCTGGGGCGGCACCTGGCACTACACCGACCCGATGCACTTCGAGCTGAATGCCCTGGTGCGCGCCGGCTGATGATGCGGTTTGGCCCAAATCGGCAGGAAATCCGGCCTCAGACGTGCAGTTTGCGTCCAATCGACGACGTGCAGCCAGGTCATCACGCGGCCTCGGCGCCGGACTAGGCTCGCCGACATGCGCGCAGCCCAGGTGACCAGTCTGACCGGCCCGGCGGGAGTCGAGGTCCGCGACATCGACGAGCCGCACGCCCGGCCGGGCCAGGTGCTGATCGACGTCGAGGCCGTCGGGGTGGCCTTCCCGGACCTGCTGCTCAGCCAGGGTCTCTACCAGATCAAGCCGGAGCCGCCGTTCACGCTGGGCGCCGATCTGGCCGGCGTCGTGGTCGAGGATGCCGAGGGGTTCACCCGCGGCCAGCGGGTCGCTGCCGTGATGCCGTTCGGCGGGGCGGCCGAGCGGGTCGCCGCTCCCGTCGACGGAGTCTTCCCGCTTCCTGACGCGCTGTCGTACGACGAGGGCGCGGCGCTGCCGATGAACTACCTGACCGCCCACTTCGCCCTGGTCGAGCGGGCGACGCTGCGGGCTGGTGAGACGGTGCTCGTCCACGGCGCGGCCGGCGGTGTCGGCACGGCGACCATCCAGGTCGCCCGCGCCCTGGGTGCCCGCACCATCGCTGTCACGTCGACCCAGGAGAAGGCCGAGGTCGCCCGGGCGGCCGGCGCCGACGACGCCGTACTCCTCGACGGGTTCAAGGACGCCGCGATGGAGCTCACGGGCGGCCGAGGCGTCGATGTCGTCATGGACGTTGTGGGCGGCGACGTCTTCACCGACTCGCTGCGCGCGCTCGCGCCGCAGGGGCGGCTCCTTGTGGTCGGCTTCGCCGCCGGCCAGGGCATCCCCGAGGTCAAGGTCAACCGGTTGCTGCTCAACAACATCGACGTCCGCGGCGTCGGCTGGGGTGCCTATGCCTTGGCACGGCCCGGCTTCATGCGCGGACAGTGGGACGAGCTGCTGCCGATGATCGAGGCGGGTCACGTCCGTCCCCCGATCGGGGCGACGTACACCCTGGATGACTATGCCCACTCCCTCACCGACCTGGCCGGGCGACGGGCGCTGGGCAAGCTCGTCGTCCACGTGCGCTGACGGCGCCGTACGCCGAACCTCTCGACCGGAACTGTCACTTCTCGACCGAAACTTCGGTCGAGAAGTGACAGTTTCACCGGCCGGCCGGTGAAACCGACACCCCTCCACCCGCCACCCGACACGTTAGGGTTCCCCCCGTGAGCATTCTCGACGACGCACGCCCCGGAATGGACGCCTCGGTCCGACCGCAGGACGACCTGTTCGGCCATGTCAACGGAACCTGGCTGGCCCAGGAGGAGATCCCGGCCGACAAGGCCGCCTGGGGACCCTTCATGACCCTGGCCGACACGGCCGAGCAGCAGGTCCACGCGATCATCGAGGAGCTGGTCAGCCGCCGCGAGGCCGGTGAGACGCTGACCGACGAGGAGACCAAGATCGCGCTCCTCTACTCCACGTTCATGGACGAGGAGACCGTGCGCGCTCGCGGCATCTCGCCGCTGGCGCCGTTCATCGACGCCATCGAGGGGCTGCGCGACACCCGCGACCTGGCGGCGTTCCTCGGGGAGTTCGAGCGCAACGGTGGCGTCGGGCTGTTCGGGTCCTACGTCGACACCGATGACCGCAACTCCGACCGCTACCTCCTCCACCTGGTGCAGGGCGGCCTCGGACTGCCCGACGAGTCCTACTACCGCGACGACAAGTTCGCCGAGGTCCGCGACAAGTACGTCGCCTACCTCGCCACGATGCTGGGGCTGGCCCAGCGCCCCGACCCGGAGGCGACCGCCCAGCGCATCCTCGAGGTCGACACGCTTCTCGCGCAGGGTCACTGGGAGCGCGCCGAGACCCGCGACGTCCAGAAGACCTACAACCTGACCACCGCCGACGAGCTCAAGTCCCTCGCGCCGGCGTTCGACTGGGATGCCTACGTCACCAACGCAGGAGGTGGCGAGATCACGATCGCCGAGAGCGTCGTGAAGCAGCCGTCCTACTTCTCCCACCTGTCGTCGGTGCTGGGCCAGGTCCCGCTGGATGACTGGAAGAACTGGCTGATCTCCCGGGTGCTGCGATCGCTGGCGCCCTACCTCCCCGACGAGTTCGTCGAGGCCAACTTCGACTTCTATGGCCGCACCCTGAGCGGCACGCCCGAGCTGCGCGCGCGGTGGAAGCGGGGCGTGGCCATGGTCGAAGGGGCCGTCGGCGAGGCCGTCGGCAAGGTCTATGTCGCCCGCCACTTCCCGCCGTCGTCGAAGGCGCAGATGGACGAGCTGGTCGCCAACTTGCTCAAGGCCTATCGGGTCTCCATCGAGAAGCTCGACTGGATGGGCGAGGAGACCAAGCTGCGGGCCTACGACAAGCTCGACACGTTCCGCCCCAAGATCGGCTACCCCGACACGTTCCGCGACTACTCCTCGCTCCAGGTGAGCGACGACCTGATCGCCAACGTGCGCGCGGCCTCCCACTTCGAGACCGACCGCCAGCTGGCCAAGATCGGCTCGCCGGTCGACCGTGACGAGTGGTTCATGCTGCCCCAGACCGTCAACGCCTACTACAACCCCGGGACCAACGAGATCTGCTTCCCCGCCGGGATCCTGCAGAAGCCGTTCTTCAGCCCCGACGCCGAGCCGGCCGAGAACTACGGCGGCATCGGCGCCGTCATCGGCCACGAGATCGGCCACGGGTTCGACGACCAGGGTGCCCAGTACGACGGCACGGGCAACCTCCACGACTGGTGGACCGCCGACGACAAGACGGCCTTCGAGGCCAAGGCGCGGATGCTGATCGAGCAGTACGACGCCTTCGAGCCGCGGGCGCTCCCGGGCCACCATGTCAACGGCTCCCTGACCGTGGGAGAGAACATCGGTGACCTCGGCGGGCTGACGATCGCCCACACGGCGTACTCGATCTTCCGCGGTGGCGAGGTCTCCACGGAGGAGAGCCAGACGTTCTTCCAGAACTGGGCCTACTGCTGGCGCACCAAGCGGCGCAAGGAGCTCGATCTGCAGTACCTCACGATCGACCCGCACTCGCCGCCGGAGTTCCGCGCCAACATCGTGCGCAACCTCGACGAGTTCCACGCGGCGTTCGAGACCCAGCCGGGTGACGGCCTGTGGCTCGACCCTGAGCTGCGGGTTCGGATCTGGTGAGCCGGCGCTGCTGACGGTTCACCAAGGTAAGTGGGCGAAGCCGCACTTACCTTGGTGAACTCCGCACGGTAAGTGACGGTTCGCCTTCCTACCTTGGTGAACCAGCAGCACCAGGCTTCGAGCGATCACTCGAACCGCTGCACGCTGAGGGTGTAGTCGTCGAGCCAGCCGACGAGGTTGGCGTCGGCGTTGAAGTCCGACAGGTTCGCCGAGGCCTGGATGTTGTGCAGGCCCTTGCCGAGCTTGACGCAGAACTGCATCGAGTTGGAGTTCCAGCCGGGCTGGGCGGTGAAGGCCAGGACGTCGCCGGCGGCCGTGTAGGGCTCGATGGGCGTCCCGTCGACGTGCATCTCCAGGCCCATCCAGTCGTTGTCGTCGCCGCCAAGGACCTGGGTCTCGGCCGAGAAGGTCACCAGATAGGTGTCGGTGCCCCGCTTGGGACCGGGGATGTTGAGGGTCGCGCCGGGAACGTCCTGGTCGGACTGGTTGACGCCGGTCTCGACGAAGGTCCAGGGCGTGTTCATGATGCGGGTCTTGAGCTGCTTGCTGTGGCCGCCGTCGCAGGCGATGCCGATGCCGGTCTTGGCGTGGCTGCTGGGGGTGTGGGTCCCCTGCGGCCCGCCGCCGGTCGCGAGGGCGGCGCCGCCGAGGGCGAGGGCGGAGCCGACGGTGAGGGCGCCGAGGGCGCCGAGGGTGCGGGTGCGGTGCGTGGTCATGGTGTTCCCCTTCCGGGTTGATCGGTTGACGTCGCAGCAGGAGCCGGCGACGCGCCGCCCGGATATGAGCCGTCCGGGACGTATCTGCCCGGCGGTTGCCGACTGTGCTGCCGGCGGCGGAGACTGCCCCGGTGACGATCCCGCCCGTGCACCGCCAGAGCGACGCGCGGATCCGTTTCGACTGGGGGCCGGTCGGCGCGGAGGCCATCGTCGACGGCGCCGACGTGGCCGTCGTGGTCGACGTGCTGTCCTTCACGACGGCGGTCACGGTCGCCGTCGACAAAGGCATGCGCGTGCTCCCCTATCGGTGGCGCGATGCGTCAGCGGCGTCGTACGCCGAGGCGCGCGGAGCGGCCCTGGCCGTCGGGCGGAGCGTCGGCGACCGGACCGGCGAGGTGAGCCTGTCGCCCCGGAGCATCGCCCGGGCCGACAACATCGACCGGTTGGTGCTGCCGTCACCCAACGGCTCGACGATCGCGTTCACCCTCGCCGAGCGGGGAGCCGTCGTGGTGGCGGCGTCGCTCCGCAACGCCGGCGCGGTCGCCGCCTGGCTGGCGCCTCGGCTGACAACGGGAGCGGCCGTGGCCGTGGTCGCGGGCGGGGAGCGATGGCCCGACGACTCGCTTCGCCCGGCCGTGGAGGACCTCTGGGGTGCCGGCGCGGTGATCAGTGGGCTCCTCCGGAGCGGCGTCGCCGGACCCAGCCCCGAGGCGCTGATGGCGGCGCGGGCCTACGACGCCATCGCCACCGACATCCCGACGCAGCTGGTGTCGACCGCCAGTGGCCGTGAGCTCGTCACGGCGGGGTTCGCCGGCGACGTGGCCATGGCGGCCGAGCTCGACGTCAGCGCCGTCGTTCCCGTCCTCGGGGACGACGGCTTCGGCCCGGCGCCCGGCTAGGGTCGCCCGGGGACCCTCACGACCGCGCTCGCCGGGGACTTGCCGGCCTTGGACAGCGCTCGGACCCGGCAGTCATAGGCCTTGCCGGCCCGCAGCCCGCTCACCACGACCGGCGACGTCATGCCGCTGGCCGTCACGACGTCGGGCCCGGCCACACAGCGGACGGAGAAGCCGGTCACCTTGGCGCCGCGCGGCGACGAGGCTGCCCAGACCTTCGCGCGGCGTACGCCGGTGCGCGCGGCGTCGAGCTTGCCGGGCCTGGTCGGCACGATGGTCCCCGTGGTCATCCGCAGGTGCTGCTTGGAGAACGTCATCCCGTCGAGAACGATGTCCCAGCCGTCGCCGGAGGGCGCCGAACTGGTGGTCCCGCTCGTCGATGTCGACACGAACGAGCCGGCCGTCATCGTGGCGGGGTTGGGGATGCCGTAGAGGTCGTGGAGCACCTGGTTGGGGAGCCGGATGTTGGCGTGGCCCAGAAAGACGGTGGTGCCGTCGGGGTAGTAGTGGCTGTTCTTCATCGCCACGTCCATCGTCACGACGCCGGCGGGGTCGACGGTGATGGTGGGCGGATACCAGAGCAGGTTGATGTTGGAGAACACGTCGATGCCGTCGAGGGCATCGGGGTCACCGCCACCGTCGGCATACCAGGAGGCGTCGTCGACGTGGACCCCGACGCGGGCCATGTGGGTGTCGACCGGTGCCGTGACGGGACAGCTGGACCCGATGCAGCTCATCAGCATGTCCGCCGGCTCGACCGTGACGGCGACGTGCCAGTCGGAGCCGTCGAAGCTCCTGGCCGCGGAGCCGTCGATGCCCCAACCGCTCACCACCCGGGGCTTGATGGACCCGGTGTTCATCGTCACCGTGAAGACATGTCCCGCCTCACCGGCGATGTCGAAGCTGCCGTTCTTGGTGAGGGTGAAGCCGGTGTTGTGGTCGTCCTCGGGCGGGGTATAGGTGTCCACCATCGCCGAATAGACGAGTGGGTCGACGGCCGACCCGTCGCGCAGGATGGTCTCGAGGCACGGCGCGGGCCGGCCGTCGGCACAGAACTGGGGGTCGGCGGCCTGGGCCGGCCCGGCCGGTACGGCGAGCAGCGTGGCGGCCAGCAGCAGGCCGCTCGAGGGCAGGACAAGACGACGCATGGGCGCTCCTGGTGCGGGAATGATGAGCCCACGCTAGGGCTCCCGGCACCGCCACGCAGGCGAAACACCGGGAGCCGTTCGCCCCCGTTCAGACCAGCAGCACGGGGCACCTCGGCGGTCGGGACCGGGCACCTCGGCGGTCAGGACCGGGCACCTCGGCGGTCAGCGGGGGGCACCTCGGCGGGGGCGTCAGTGCATCGGGGTGTGGTGATGCGCGTGCGCGGCAGCCGTGTGCTCGGGGTCGGTGTCCACGGTGATGCGGCGCCGGGGCAGGAACGCCGCCGGGATCAGCACGCAGGCCACGAGGATGGTGCCGACCAGGAAGGCGCTGCCGAAGGCGTCGGCCATGTCGGTCAGGGCCTGGCCGCCGAGCACCTGGAGCTGGTCGGGGGTGACACCGGCCGCGGCCAGGATCTGGCCGATCTTGGTCTGGTCGTCGCCGGCCTGGCTGACGGCGGTCATCACCGTGATGGCCTTGCTGTCGAGATAGCTGTTGGTGAGCAGCACCGAGAACAGCGCGGTGCCGATCGACGCGGCCACCTGCTGGACGATGTTCATCAGCGTCGAGCCGCGCGCGATGTTGTGGTCGGTCAGCGTCTGCAGCGCCGAGGTCATGATCGGCATCATCGTGGCGCCCATGCCGAGCCCCATGACGAACAGCGCGCCGAGCAGCAGCGCATAGGACGTGTCGGTCCCGACCTGCGTGAAGACCGCCATGCCGGCGGTGATGAGCACGACGCCCGTCATCACGATCTTGCCCGGCCCGATGCGGTCGACCAGCGCGCCGGCGATCGGCATGGTCACCATGGCACCGAAGCCCTGCGGGGCGAGCAGCCAGCCGGTCTTGAGGGTGTCCTCGCCGCGGACGGCGATGAAGTACTGGGCGAAGAGCAGGCTGGCGCCGAAGAACGCGACCGCGAACAGCGACATCGCGATGACGGCGACCGCCATCCGCTTGTTCTGGAGCAGGTGGAGGTCGACGAGCGGGTGCTCGATCTCGTCGAACACCGCGCGGAGCACGAAGGCGACGATGAGCACGAGCCCGATGCCTGCCGGGACCAGCACGTCGCGGTCGTTGACGGTGCCCGCGCTCGGGATGGAGCTGATGCCATAGAGGAAGGCCGCGAGGCCGGGGGACAGCAGCGCCATGCCGATCCAGTCGAAGGACTCCGATGGGGACGGGTTGTCCTTGGGCAGCGCCCAGGCGGCATAGATCAGCGCGACGATGCCGATAGGAAGGTTGATCAGGAAGATCCAGTGCCACGACGCCACATCGATCAACCAGCCGCCCAGGATGGGGCCGAAGATCGGGCCGAGCAGCATCGGGATGCCGAGCACCGCCATCACGCGGCCGACCCGGTCGGGGCCCGCGGCGCGGGTCAGGATCGTCATGCCGAGCGGCATCAGCATGCCGCCGCCGAGGCCCTGCAGCACCCGGAAGGCCACCAGCATCTCGATGCTGTCGGCCAGCGAGCAGAGCACCGAGCCGAGGGTGAACAGCAGCACCGCGAGCAGGTAGAGCCGCTTGGTGCCGAACCGGTCGGCCGCCCAGCCCGTCAGCGGGATCACCGAGGCGAGCGCCAGGGTGTAGCCCGTCATCGTCCACGCCACCTGGGCCGGCGTCGCGTCGAACACGGCGCGGAAGTTCTCCAGGGCGATCGTCACCACCGTGATGTCGAGGATCGACATGATCGCCCCGAGCACGACGACTCCGGCGACGATGAGGACCTTGCTGTCGAGCTTGTTGCCGCCGGCGGCGGTGGGCGGAGTTGCGGTCTCGGTCACCGGTGAAGCCTAAGGAAGGCTCGCCTCAGTTGGCGAATCCCTTTCGTCCGGTGTGGGTACGACGACCGGCCGGGTCACTCCGGCGGCGCTGCATAGAGCGCCCACTCCGGGGCGACATCGACGAACCCGGCACGCCGGTAGAGGCCGATCGCCGGGCCCTCCGGATCGGCGACGATGACCAGCTCGCCGGCGCCCTGGGCCTGCTGGTCGTGAGCGGCGAAGCGCAGCAGCGCTCCGGCGATGCCCCGGTGGCGGTAGTCGGGGGCGGTCATCACCTGCTGATAGCGCGCGCGCCCGCTGGGCAGCCGGAAGAGCCCCAGCGTCGACACGGGACGGTCGCCGACCCAGGCGGCGTACCAGCTGCCGTGCCCGGCGGCCGACAACGCGCGATGACCGGCATAACGGCGTTCCAGGAACACCCGGTGACCCGCGACGTCGCCGCCCTCGAGATCGAGCAGCTCCATCTCGACCAGGGCGGCCCAGGGTGCGTCCGTGCCGGGGTCGACGGGGCTCAGCTCGACCCCGGGCACCGACTCCACCGCCGAGAGGCGCGACGCCGTCAGGGTCTGGTCGTGCTCGATGGCCAGCCCGAGCTCGGCGGCCTCGGCCGGGTCGAGCTGCGGGTCGGGGTCGTCGATGCCGATCGCCACATGGGCGGCCGTGGGGTGCTCGGCTCGGAACGTCGAGACCCAGCCCGCCAGGGAGCCGGGCGCGGTCGCGCCGTCCACGAGCAGGAAGTTGCCCCAGTGATAGGTCGGGTTGGCCGGGGTCCGGACGACCCGATAGCCGGGATGTCGTTCGACCGTCGACCCCTGCAGGATCAGGATCTCCAGCCCGGTCGCGTGACCGGGCGAGCGGACCCCGTCGACCGGGCCGGGACCGTCAGCCGACGAGCTGCTGGACGACATCGAGGACGCGCGGGTCGTCGGGGACGACCTGCGGGCTGAAACGAGCGACGACGGAGCCGTCGCCGGCGATCAGGAACTTCTCGAAGTTCCAGCGGATGTCGCCGTCGACGCCGTCGGTGTCGGCGGCCCTGACCAGCGCGTCATAGATCGGGTGACGGCCCGGGCCGTTGACCTCGATCTTCTCGGTCATCGGGAAGCTCACACCATAGGTCGCCGAGCAGAACTCCGCGATCTCGTCGGCGGAGCCGGGCTCCTGACCACCGAACTGGTTGCACGGGAGCCCGACCACGGTGAAACCGCGGTCGCCGTAGTCGGCCTGGAGCTGCTCGAGGGCGGTGTACTGCGGGGTCAGCCCGCACTTGCTCGCGACGTTGACCAGCAGGGCCGGGCGGCCGTCGGTGATGTCACGGAGCGTGCCGGGGGTCCCGTCGAGCCGGGCGATCTGCGCGTCGAGGATGTTCACGGCCGCAACGGTAGTGCCTGCCTGGTTGCCTCAGGAGGCCGCACGACCCGACTCAGGAGGTGCGCAGCCAGGTGAACACGTCGGACATGTTGTTGGTGTCCCCGCCGACGAGGTCCGCCGCCAGTGAGGAGAACGCGACCAGCGAGCCGTCGGACGAGATCGCCGGCAGGTCGCTGGGGCCGTTGCCGTTGGTGATCCGCGCGACCAGGTCGAGGTCGGTGTCATAGGTGAAGATGTCCGCCTGCGCGTTGACGTCGCCGGGGGTCAGGTTCGAGGCGTACGACGTGAACGCGAGCCGGTGGCCGTCCGCGGAGATGACCGGGGTGAGCGAGTGACTGTTGCCGTGGCTGATCCGCGTCGTCGTGCCGTGCTGCACGTCGCTGAGGAAGACGTCGGTGCGGTCGTTGGTGTCGCCGTCGACGAGGTCGGTCGCGTCTGAGTAGAAGGTGACCCAGCGTCCGTCGGCGGAGATGGAGGAGGTCGTGCTCTGGGAGGCGGCGTTGCCGTCGGTGATCCGCCGGGTCGTCCCCGCCTCGACGTCATAGACGAACACGTCACGCACGTGGTTCTTGTCGTCCGGGACGAGGTTGGGAGCGCCGGAGTAGAACGCGATCCAGCGTCCGTCGGCGGAGATCGAGGGGCTCTTGCCGGCGCCCTTGCCGCCGGTCAGCTTGCTGATCGCCTGGGTGTCGGCGTCATAGAGGAACACGTCGCCGTAGTTGTTGGTGTCGCCGTCGACGAGGTCGGAGGCATAGGACGCGAACACCAGTCGCCGGCCGTCGGCCGACAGCCCGCCGACCGCGGAGCCGCCGTTGCCGTCGGTGATCCGGGTCGTTGTCATCGTGTCGCGGTCATAGAGGAAGACATCGCGCATGTTGTTGGTGTCGCCGGGGACGAGGTCGGAGGCATAGGAGTCGAAGGCCACCCAGCGGCCGTCGGCCGAGATGGCGCCGGCATAGGAGGATCCGTGGCCGCCGGTGATCCGGGTCGTCTCGCCGGTGGTGCGGTCGTGCAGGAAGACGTCGCGATAGCCGTTGGTGTCGCCGGTGACGAGGTCGGCGGCCTCGGAGTCGAACAGCACGAACCGACCGTCGGGTGAGAGCCGGGCGTTCTGACTCCCTTTGCTGCCCGCGGTCACGCGGGCGATGTCGCCGCCGATCGGCGAGGGGATCACCTCGACCGTGCGCATCGGTGTCCGGACCCGCACGACCCGGCGGTGCTGGTGGAAGGTACGGGGCGCCCAGACCCGCAGGGTGAGCGGGCCCAGCCGGTTGGTGCGGTAGCGGAAGACGAAGCGGCCCGAGGCCCTGGTGTGGGTCTTGGCGACGCTGGTCCAGCCCCAGGAGACCTTGCGTTGGAGCAGGACCGTACGCCGGAACCCGCCGGGCACCAGGCCGCGAACCGTGACGGGGCTGGCCTGGAAGACCTGGGAGTCCGACACGTGGAGCCGGCCCCGGGTGGGGACGTCGGCCCGTGCCTCACCGGGGGCGAACGTCGTGACCAGCACGGCGCCGGCCAGCACCGGCACGAGGGCGCGCGTGACACGCATGGGGTCCTCCGAGTCTCGGGTTCGGTGGATGGGTGGTCTTCGCGCCGCGGTCATGCTGCCATCGCGATCCGGCCCGGGTCTCCGGAACGGGGAAACCCTGTCCGGTCGGACGGCGGGCACCACCCGGGTGTCGGCAGGGCGGGCTAGGGTCGACGACGGACGCGGAGGAGGTGAGCGGTGAGCTTCGTCCCGGTCACGGGGCCGGCCGTCCTCCACGCTGCCGAGCCGCCGCGCGACTCCCACATCGAGTTCAGCGATGCCCGCCGCACGGTGAGCCTGCCGATGCGTGCGGCGCTGCCGATCCTCACCCGGGCCCACGCCCGCGACGACCTCCACCCCAGTGTCGCCCTGCTCTCCGGGGCGGCCCTGCTCGCCATGCGGCTCGTGGCCGCCGGACGCTTCGAGCCCGACGCCTCGGCGGTCCCCCGCTGGCGGGTCACGACGCTCGACGCGGCCGACGAGGACCGCATCGCCATGCTGGCCCGGGCGAGGGCACACGACGACCTCGACGTCGTGTCGGCCGAGTCCGTGATCCGGCGGATGGTCGACGCCGTCGTCGACACGATGCCCCGCAGTGCTCCGCTGGCGCCGGCTCGCCGCCCCGCGGTCCGTCCGGTCGGCGGGACCCCGGAGGAGACGGCCGAGCAGCGGGCGGCCGACGCCGAGCGACGGCGGGCCGACTTCCAGGCGCGGCTCCAGGCCCGCATCGACCGCCACCGCCAGACCCCGTCCGACGACCTGCCGTCGCTGGTCACGCTGTCGCTGCGGGTCGAGGCCGACGAGGAGGAGCTGATCGCCGGGTCGGTGCGGCTCGTGCTCCAGGTGCACGACGAGCACAACCCGCTCCACGTCTGTGACGCCGCGCTGCTGTGGGCCGAGCCCGACGCGGGCGCCAGCCACGGGTTCGGCGCCCGGGCCCGCACCCACGCCAGCATCGCGCTCCGCGGCGCCGCCGAGGCGTGGCCGGTGCTCGAGCGGCTGCTCGAGCTGCGCGTGCCCGACGAGATCACCCTCGACACCGACGAGCTGGTCAGCCTCCTCGACCACGGGGTCGCCGCGCTCCAGACCCGCGGCGTCGACGTGCTGTGGCCCCGCAGCCTGGGGCGCGACCTCACCGCCAGCACCGTCCTCGACCGGCGCTCCGCACCGGGAGCGGCGACCAGCCTCCACGAGGAGCCGCTTCACACGGGGCTGCTCTCGGCCGAGTCCGTCTTCGCCTTCCACTGGCAGATCGCCCTCCACGGCGAGCCGCTCACCGACGCCGAGATGGACCAGTTGGCCACCGCGACCGCGCCCATCCTCAAGCTTCGCGACAACTGGACCGTCGTCGACCCCACCATCGCGCGCAAGGCCAAGAAGCGGCTGGTGCGCACGGTCAAGCCGGTGCAGGCCCTGGCGGCCGCCCTGACTGGGGTCGTCGAGATCGAGGACGCCGAGCAGGAGGTGATCGTCGGCGCGAGCCTGCTCCGGATGCGCGACCGGCTCCAGAACGCCGCCACGAGGGCCGCGATCGACCCGTCCCCACGGCTGCAGGGTCGGCTGCGCGACTACCAACGGCAGGGGCTGACCTGGCTGGTCGAGCTCACCGACCTCGGGCTCGGCGCGTGCCTGGCCGACGACATGGGGCTCGGCAAGACCATCACGCTCATCGCGCTCCACCTCCACCGCCACGACCACGACCCCGGCGCCGGCCCGACCCTGGTGGTCTGCCCTGCCTCCCTGATGGGCAACTGGGAGGCCGAGATCGCGCGGTTCGCCCCCGACGAGCCCGTCCGTCGCTTCCACGGCACCCGGCGCGACCTGACCGGCCTGCGTGGCGGGTTCGTGCTCACGACCTATGGCACCGTTCGCAGCGACACGGCGAGCGGCGGCGGCCAGGCCCTCGGGTGCGTGCCGTGGGACCTCGTCGTCGCCGACGAGGCACAGCACGTCAAGAACCCGGCCTCGGCCACCGCCCGAGGGCTCCGCACGATCGCCAGCCGCGCCCGGGTGGCGCTCACGGGCACGCCCGTCGAGAACAACCTGACCGAGCTCTGGGCCATCCTCGACTGGGCGACCCCCGGGCTGCTCGGCAGTCGCAACGCCTTCCGCAAGGTGTGGGCCGCACCGATCGAGTCGGGGCTCGAGCCGACCAAGGCGCGCCAGTTCGCTGGGCTCATCGGCCCGTTCCTGCTGCGGCGCCGCAAGTCCGACCCCGGCATCGCTCCCGAGCTGCCGGCCAAGACCGAGACCGACCACCCGCTCGGGCTCACGCGTGAGCAGACCGTGCTCTATGAGGCGTTCGTCCGCGACGTGATGGAGCGCATCGAGCGTGCCGACCCCGAGGGCCGTCGTGGGCTGGTGCTCAAGCTCCTCACCGGGCTCAAGCAGATCTGCAACCACCCGGCCCACTTCCTCAAGCAGGCGAGTGGCCGGCTCGCGGGGCGCTCGGAGAAGATCGACGCCCTCGACGAGCTGCTGACCACGGTGGTGGCCGAGGACGGCGCCGCCCTGGTCTTCACCCAATACGTCGCCATGGGGCACCTCCTCGAGACCCACCTGACCGCGCTGGGGCTCCCTCACCTGTTCCTCCACGGTGGGCTCGCGGTCCGCGAACGCGAGTCGATGGTGCGCCGGTTCCAGGACGGCGAGGCGCCGGTCTTCCTGCTGAGCCTCAAGGCGGGCGGCACCGGCCTCAACCTGACCCGCGCCGACCACGTGATCCACTTCGACCGCTGGTGGAACCCTGCTGTCGAAGAACAGGCCACCGATCGCGCCCACCGGATCGGCCAGACCAAACCGGTCCAGGTCCACCGGCTGATCACCCAGGGCACGGTCGAGGAGAAGGTCGCCGAGCTGCTCACCCGCAAGCGGGCGCTGGCCGACACCGTGCTGGCACGCGGTGAAGCGGCGCTGACCGAGCTCAGCAACGACGACCTGCGTGACCTGGTGACGCTGCGGCGGCGACCCGGATGACCGCGGTCACCCACCCCCGGCTGCCGCCTCGTCGCACCGCCACCCGGGCCCGGAGCTGGTGGGCCAAGGCGTGGCTGCGGGCGGTCGAGGAGTCCTCCTATTCCGACGCCGACCTCCGCGTGGCGCGCTCGCTGGCCCGCGCCGCCCGCGTGGGACCCATCACCGTCGAGGAGGGCCGCTTCTTCGCGGCCGTGGAGGACGACGAGCCCGGGGCGGTCAGCGTCACGGTGCCCGTCCTCGACGGGTCGGCGGCCGAGCTGTTCGTCGAGCTGGTCGGGGCCGAGTCAGGCAGGATCGCGGCGATGCTGGCCGGTGACCTGCCCCACCAGCTGGTCGAGGAGGCCGAGGAGGGCGGCGTCGAGCTGTTGCCCTATGGCGGCGAGCTGGGTGCCTCCTGCACCTGCCACGCCTGGGTCGACCCCTGTCCCCACGCGCTGGCGGTCGGGTTGCAGCTGTCCTGGCTGGTCGACCAGGACCCGTTCGTGCTGACCCACCTGCGCGGCCTGCCGCGCGACGTCCTGCTCGCGCGGCTCCACGAGCGCGGGGCTGGGACGGCGTCCGAGGCCGCCGATGATGTCGAGACCGGGCTCGAGGCGATGCTGCGGGCCGAGCGGATCCTGGCGTTGGTCGAGGACCTCGACGCTGATGCCCTGACCGACGTCGACCACCTCTTCTGACGGTCCGGCTCGCCGGGGTGGGCCGACTCAGTTGATGACGGTGCCGTTCGGCCAGAATGCGGTGGCGGACTGGATCTGGTCGGGGCCGGTGTTGACGCGGTTCCAGGCCACCACGATGTGGCCGTTGAGGTTGTCGACCGCGCGCAGGTTGAGCAGGTCGGTCTCGTTGCTGCTCACCGACACCGCGTCGGGGGTCCACTCCCAGCTGGTGCGGGTGAGGGCCTTGACCTGCGCCGCGAACGGGGACGGCAGGTCCTCGTTCCAGATCAGCATCGCGTCGCCGTTGTTGTGATAGATCAGGTGGGTCTCACGAGGGGTGCCCACGGCGCGGTGGATGACGCGGTCCCTGCGCCAGGTGACGGCGTCGAACTCGCGCAGCCGCAGCTGGTGGAGCCCGGTGGCCCAGGCGACGCCCCAGCCGCCCTTGGGACAGGCGGCCAGCGACAGGGCGTGGTCGTCGACCGGACCGGGGCGGCTGTCGATGATCTTGGCGGCGCTCCACACACCGGCGCCGTCCATCATCCGCTCGCGCACCGGTGCCGTCTTGGCGGCCGTATAGGCGATGGCGGCGCGGCCGTCGGGGCTGACGGCGAAGGCGACGTCGTGGGGGCGGGTCTGCGTCAGCCGCCGCGAGCCGGACCACGAGGCGCCGGTCCAGCGGGCGGCGTGCAGCCCGGCATCGTCGACATAGGTCGCGACGGCGACGCCATTTTCACCGATGCCGACGTGGCGCGCCCAGACCGAGCGCTGGCTGCCGTCGTCGAGACGGCGGGGGCTGGTCCAGGTGCCCTCGGCATCACGTGTCGCGACGAAGGCGGCATTGCGCGTGCCCACGCGCGTCCAGGCGAGCACGGCGCGACCCTGGGGGTCGACCGCGATGACCGGGTCCTTGGCCTGGACGCCGCGCCACAAGGTGGCGGCGGTGGACCACTGGCCCTGGTCGAAGACGGAGATCTGCAGCTGCGCTTCGGTCGGCGTTCCGGTGCCGTCCAACGTCTCGTTGACCCAGACCGCGGTGATCTGCCCCGCGGGTGATGTGGCCAGGCTGATGTCGGGGTCGTGGGAGGCCCGGCCCATGACCGTCGGCAGCGACCAGGCATTGCCGGCCAACCGCTGGGCCACCACGGGCTCGGCGAACGAGACGCCGTCGACGGTGCGGTTGCGGAACCAGGCGGCGGTGTCGTTGCCGGCCTCGTCGGTGACGATCGTCAGCTCGTCGGGCTCGGCGACCCCAAGCGTGACGGGAGGCTCCCAGACCGGCTCCTCGGCGCTCGCGGGTGCGCTCGGAGCCAGGGCCACGATCAGGAGCGCGGCCAGCAACGGACCCGAGACGCGATGCGGCACGTCCTGTGCATCGGCCAATCTCCGGATCTGTTGTGGAAAACCAACAACGGTCTAGAGGTGTGCCTCGCCCGTGTCGTCAGTCCCGTGTCGTCAGGGCAGGTCCTGGGCCCCGAGGCCCAGGGCGCCGAGTGCCATCGCGCGCAGCAGCGGGCGCATCCGGCTGTCGGGGAGCACGCCGCTGTGGGGCGTGGAGTTGATCAGCCCGAACGCGGCGTGCGCCATCGCCCGCGCCTGGTCACGGGAGCGGGACCGGTCGAGCAGGCGGAGCTGGCGGCTCCACAGCTCGACATAGGAGCGCTGCAGCGTCCGCACGGTTTCGCGAGCGTCGTCGGGCAGGGACTCCCAGTCGCGGTCCTGCACGACGATGAGAGCCCGGTGCTCGAGCGCGAAGTCGATGTGCCAGTCGACGAGCGCGGCCAGGGCCTCGGTCGGTCCCTCGGCCTCGGCGACGCGCATGCTGCCGACCTCGAGCAGCTCCTCGCTGATCGAGACGAGCATCTCGGCGAGGATGGCCTCCTTGGAGGCGAAGTGCTTGTAGAGCGCCGGCCCCGAGATCCCGCAGGCGGCGCCCAGGTCGGCGACCGAGACACCGTGGAACCCGCGCGCGGCGAACAGCCGGGCGGCGGTGTCGAGGATCTGCTCCCGGCGCGTCACCCGCCTAGGTTAGCGGCCGCTAACCCCGGGTGGTCGGGTCGCCCGCCCCTCGTCGGGGCCGGTCGCGGCAGCGCCCCGCGCCTGCTCGAGCAGCCAGGCCCTCATCGACACCGGCCTGGGCGCCTCCGGCAGCCGCGCCTCGACCCAGCCGTCGTCGGTCACCCTGGTCGGATAGAGCGACAGCACCTGGCCCGGCTCGTCGGTGCGGTGACCGTCGACGAGGTCGAAGCGCCAGAAGTGGCCCGGGCAGGTGAGCAGACCCTCGCGCACCAGCCCGCCGGAGACGCGGATGTCGCGATGAGGGCAACGGTCCAGCATCGCGCGGAACCCGTCCGGCGCGCGTACGACGCACACCCGCCCGGACTCGTCGTCACCGCGCAGCTCCACCCCGATGGGCGAGCCCTCGGGGACGTCGGCCACCCGACACACCCGCGTCCACGACTCCTCCGGGCCGCTCATCGGGCGTCTCCGTGGCCGGGGCGACGCCAGCCGAGGTTGTGGGACACCTGCTCGGCCGCTTCGATCAGCGGGCGGATGAACCGGCGCATGGGTTCGGGGTCGCCGGGCGGGACCGCCCCGGCGACCGACATCGCGGCCACCACGTGGCCCGTGCGACCGCGGATGGGGGCGGCGATCGAGACCATGCCTGCCTCGGACTCGAAGATGTTCTCGGCATAGCCGCGGCGGCGTACCTCCGCGAGCTCGTGGAGCAGCGCGGTTCGGTTGGTGATCGTGTAGCCGGTCTTGCGGGTCAGCCGCATCGACCGGACCAGCTGGGACTGTTCGTCGGGGTCGAGATGGGCGAGCAGCACCTTGCCGGTGGACGTGGCATGGGCGACGTTGCGACCCCCGACGCCCCGGAAGACGGCGAGCGCGGTCGGGCTCTCGCGACGCTCGACATAGAGCACGTCGGTGCCGTCGAGGATCGCGACGTGCAGGGTGTGGTCGGTGACCTTGCGGAGCCGGTCGAGCGGCCCGGTCGCCGCCTGGTGGAGCGACAACGCGGTCTCGGCGCTGATGCCGAGGTTGCGCATGGTCGAGGTGAGCCGGAACAGGCCGGTGTCCTCGACCTTCTCCAGCAGGCCTTCGGCGACCAGCGTCCACATCACCCGGTGGGCCGTGCTCTTGCCGACGCCCACGCGGCGGGCGAGCTCGCTGACGCCGAGCTGGGTGTCGCCCTTGCCGAACTCGCGCAGCATCCGCGCGGCGGTGGCCACGCTGTTGAGGGTCTGGGTCGTGCCGGCGATGCGGGTCATCGGCGCTCTCCGCGACCGACCGCGAGCAGCGCGGCGCGCAGGGATGGCAGGTCGCCGGTCAGCTCGGTGTCGGTCAGCGCCGGGCCCGCGAGCTCGCGGGCCAGCAGGCGCGCACTGAGCGGCAGGTCGAGCCGGTCGGCGCGGACGAACTCGTCGACCCACGCCTCACGACCGGGGAAGGCCCGCCGGAGGGACTGCCCGTCGCGCACCGCGGCCGCGTGTTGGTTCGCCAGGGCCACGCCGGCGTGCTGGGCGTGGTGCACGGTCAGCCCGCCCCCGATCGAGACCGTGAGGTGATAGACCACGTCGGCGACGCCGAGCACTCGTCGTACGGCCAGGGTGGCGTCGTCCGCCCCGCCGACCAGGCCGAGCTCGGGAAGGATGGAGGGGTCGAAGAAGCGCACCGTCCACGGCACGCCGGCGAGCTCCTCGCTGACCTCGACCTCGGGACCACGGGGCGCCGGCAGCCGGTCGTGGGTGGCCACCAGGTGCAGCTCGCGGGCCGCGGCGACCGCCACGGTGAGCGGCCGGTCGTCCACCAGCGGCAGGGTCGCGCGCTCGGCCGGGGCCAGCAGGTCCGCGTGGCGCAGATAGGCCTGGTGGAGCGCGAACACATAGTCGGCCAGCCGCTCGCGCATCTCCTCCGGGCGGCCGGGCGTGACGTCGGGGGACGGTCCCGTGGCGTCGGTCATGTGAGTGAGGTTACGCATACCTGTCCCGCATAGGGGTACACGCTTCCCCGCATGCGGAACGCCGGGCCTACCTTCCTCGGCATGAGCACGCCCCCACCGACCTCGGGCCCGATCGTGGGTCACCGCGCGGAGGAACGCGATCTCGCCGAGGGCACTCCCGACGGCACGTTCCGTGAGGTGATCCGCGACCTGAACCCGCGGCGGCGTCCCGACCGGCCCGCACGCGAGCCGGGCGGGATCCTGCGGCTGGCCCACGTGGACATCACCGTCACCGACCTCGACCTGTCGACGGCCTACTACACCGAGGTGCTCGGGATGGCCGTCACCGGTCGCGACGACGACTCGGTCTATCTGCGCTGCTGGGACGAGTCCGACCACCACTCGCTCCGGCTGCGCTATGCCCCCCGCGTGGGTTTCGACCTGATGTCGTTCAAGGTGCAGCACGAGGACGACCTCGACGATCTCGAGAACAAGATCGCCCGGTTCGGGCTCCCGGTGCAGCGGATCGCCAAGGGCGAGTCCGTCGGACAGGGCGAGAGCATCCGGTTCGTGACCCCGAGCGGTCACATCATGGAGCTGGTCCACGACCTCGAGAGGGTCGAGACCACCCGTGGCCGGGTCAACCCCGACCCGTTCGAGGCGGCCGGCGTCCCAGGACCACCGTCGCTGATCCTGCCGCCCCGGATGGACCACCTGCTCATCACCGCGGAGGAGGTCGGCGAGGCCTCGCAGTTCTACATGGACGTGCTGGGCTTCCGGATCACCGAGCAGCTGCTCGACGGCAACGGCCACCAGCTCGGGAGCTGGCTGGAGCGGTCACACTCCCCTCACGACCTCGCAGTGGTCCACGGCCCCAACGGCGGCCTCCACCACTTCGCCTTCTGGCTCGACGACTGGGACCACGTCCGCGACGCCGCCGACGTGCTCGCCTACAACGGCATCCAGCTCGACGTGGGCCCCACCCGCCACGGCGTCACCCGCGGATCGACGATCTATTTCTTCGACCCGCTCGGCACCCGCAACGAGGTCTTCACCGGTGGCTACCGGCCCGACCCCGACTTCCCGACCATCACCTGGACCGAGGACAACATCGGCCGAGCCGTCTTCTACTACGAGGGCGAGCTCAACGACCGCTTCATGAGGGTTCACACATGAGCATCTTGCGCCTTTCCCACGTCGAGCTCCGCGTCCCGGACCTCGAGCTGGCCACCGCCTACTACTCCGAGGTCGTCGGCCTCATCGAGACCGGTCGGGAGACCAACCGCGTCTTCATGAAGTGCTGGGACGAGCACCAGCACCACTCGCTCATCCTCACGCTGGAGCCGACCCACGGGCTCAACCACCTGGGCTTCAAGGTCACCCATCGCGAGGACCTCGACCACTACCAGGGGCGGCTCGAGGCCGCCGGTGTCGCCGTCAAGCGCTACGCCGCCGGGGAGTGGGCCGAGGGCCACGGCGAGTCGATCCGGTTCGAGCTGCCCAGCGGCCAGCAGATGGAGCTGGTCCACGGCATGCAGCAGGTCGGCAACCTGCTCCCCCAGACCAACCCCCCGCCGCGCCCGATGGGCCTGGTCGGCATGGCCCCGCCCCGCATCGACCACATCTTCCTGACTGCGGAGGAGGTCGACACCGTCACGGGCTTCCTCAGCGAGCACCTCGACTTCCGCCTCACCGAGCAGGTGGTGGGCGACGACGGCTTCCAGATCGCGACGTGGCTCGAGGTGTCCCACAGCTCCCACGACATCGCGCTGATCACCGGCCCCAACGGCGGCCTCCACCACTTCGCCTTCTGGGTGGACGGCTGGAACGACCTGCGGACGGCGGCCGACGTGTGCGCCTACCACGGCGTCAACATCGAGACCAACCCCACGCGCCACGGTGCCACGCGGGGCCAGTGCCTTTACTTCTTCGACCCGGTCGGCAACCGCAACGAGATGTTCACCGGTGGCTACTGGGTCGACCCCGACAGCGAGCCGATCACGTGGACCGAGGCCGAGATGGGGCGCGCCCTGTTCTATTACGACGGCGTCGTCAACCAGAAGTTCCTGACGGTCCACACATGAGCAGCGACGTGATGGACCCGACCGAGGACGCCGAGGGCGCCACCCAGGACCCGGCCCGTCCGGTGATCCCCCGCACCGAGCGGGTGGACCCGCCGGCCTACCTCCAGCGCCACAAGCAGCGCCAGGCCGCCCGGGCCGCCGAGGCGCGCGACCGGGCCGACGACGGCGACGAGGGCGACGAGTCCGGGGTGCCGCTCTATCTGCGCCGCTTCCGCGACCGCGTCGCCGACGGAGGTGCCCTCGGCGAGACGGTGGCCTTCGACGGCGAGAGCCTCGGGACCAGCCGGGCGTGGGCCGAGGTGACCCGCACCAAGGAGATCATCCCGGAGCGCCGCGACCAGCTCGCCACGGTCGCCACCGACATCTATCTGGTCCGTCACGGCGAGACCCAGGGCTACTCCTCGGAGTCGGGGCTCACCCCGCTCGGCAGCTGGCAGGCCCACCGCCGCGGCCAGGAGCTGGCCCGCCGGGTGCAGTCCGACACCCAGGTCGAGATCGTCTGCGCCCCGACCAACCGCGCCCGGCAGACCGCCGAGCACCTGCGGCGGGGGCTGCTCGACAACATCCGGCTGTTCGACCGCGAGGGCGCGATCGTCTCCGACGTCCACGACGACAACAACTTCCGCAACTTCGAGGTGGCCACGCCCGAGGGGCCGCGCGACGTCACGTCGGCGTTCCGGGTCTATCACCGGGAGATGGAGAAGTACGAACGGATCGGCCTCGGGGAACGTCCCGGCTGGCTGGTCGAGATGGACCGGTTCTGGGGCATCCAGCAGGGCGGTGGCGACCCCATCACCCACTGGCTGACGATGCCGATGCTCTACTTCGAGCCGCCGGTCTCCGCCGTACGCCGGTTCTGGCGCGGCATCCTGACGCTCCAACAGGCCACGACCGCCAAGCAGATCGTGGTGGCGACCCACTCGGGACCGATCCGCGCCTTCGCCACCTCCGTCATGGGCTATGACCCGGGCGAGCCGTTCAACACCGAGTTCGTGCGCATCCGCCTCATCGAGGGCGGCGTCACGGCACTCGTCCTCTATCGCAATCGGGCACAGGAGATCGCCGTCCCCGACCTCGGGGCCCTGCCGCCCAACTCCGACCCGCGTTTCGACCAAGCGGAGGCAGCCGATGTGTGACCAGCCGCATGTCATCACGTTCGACACCCTGACCGAGGAGTTCAAGCCACTCGTGGGCGGCAAGTGCGCCTCCCTCGGGACGATGAGCCAGGCCGGGCTTCCCGTTCCGCCCGGCTTCGCGGTGACCACCCAGGTCTATGCCGACGCCCGCAAGCACTCCGGGACCTATCAGGAGCTCACCGACCAGCTGCGGGCCGTGACCGTCGGCGACACCGACGGGCTGACGGTGGCGGCCGCACGCGCCCGCGAGATGGTCAAGGCCTGGGAGATCCCCGCCGAGATCGAGGACGAGATCCGCGCCACCTACCAGGCGCTGTGCGACTACTGCGGCGTGCCGGACCTGCCGGTCGCCGTACGCTCCTCGGCCACGGCCGAGGACACCCCCGACGCCTCCTTCGCGGGTGAGCACGACACCTACTTGTGGGTCCGTGGCGCCGACAGCGTCCTCGAGCACGTCAAGGCCTGCTGGGCCAGCCTGTTCACCGACCGTGCCATCGCCTATCGCACCGAGTTCGGCTATGACCACACCGATGTCGACATGGCGGTCGCCGTGCAGAAGATGGTGCGGCCGCGCTCGGCCGGCGTCGCGTTCACGCTCGACCCGACCAACGGCGACCGGTCGGGCATCTGCATCGACTCCGCCTGGGGCTTCGGCGAGGGCGTCGTCTCGGGCGAGGTCACCCCGGACAACTTCCTGGTCGACAAGGTGATGTACCAGATCGGGCGCCGCATCATCTCGCCCAAGACCCACGCCTACCAGCTCCTGGGAGAGCGGGTCGCCAAGGTCGAGCTCGACGCCGATCTCGCCGAGCAGCCCTCGCTCACCGACGACGAGATCGTCGCCATCGCCCGGCTCGCCCGGTCGGCCGAGAAGTACTACGGCTGCCCCCAGGACATCGAGTGGGCGGTCGACGACGACCTGCCGGCCGGTGAGGACGTCGTCTTGCTGCAGGCCCGCCCCGAGACGGTCTGGAGCAAGAAGTCCACGGCCGTCAACGCCACCCAGGACCTGATGAGCAGCATCGTGTCGACGCTGGTCAACCCCCTCTACTCGCGCAGTGGAGGAGCGCCGGCCTCGTGACCCGGCGGGTCTTGTGACCCGGCCGGACTCGACTCGGGAGCCCGCAGCACCCGCACCACCAGCACCGAACCCAACACCCCTCCCCGGCTTGACCGGGCCGCTCCACCGGAGGAACTGCCATGGCCGATCGTTTCCCGAGCCCGTTCGACATCGAGACGCCTCCGGGCGCGGAGGGGTGGGAGCGGCTCTACGCCTACTCCTCGCTGTTCAGCCAGGAGCGGCGCGACTATGAGGAGGGGGGCTTCTGGTTCCAAGACGGCGTCCACTGGCCCGAGGCGCTGGCGCCCTGGGACGCGGCCCTCTTCGAGATGGCCATCTCGGCGCTGGGCCAGTACAACACCCGCCACTACATCGTGCCGCCGGCGTACGACGTGGACTACCGCATCCTCAACGGCTACGTCTATCTCTCCCCGGTGCCCGCGCCGGTCGAGGACATCGAGGGACGGGTCCCGCAGTTCATGGAGCGGGCGGGCTTCTACTTCGGCAACTGGAACCGGCTCTATGACGACTGGCTGGTCAAGGTGCGCGCGCTCGTGCAGGAGATGACCGACCTCGAGATCGCGCCGCTGCCCGAGGTGGAGGACATGGAGGTCATCACCTCCGGTGCGGGTCGCGGCTCGGGCGACCACCTCATGCGGACCTACCACGCGCTGCTCGACCGGGCGATGACGCTGTGGCAGTACCACTTCGAGTTCCTCAACCTCGGCTATGCCGCCTATCTCGACTTCTTCGGCTTCTGCAAGGCGGCCTGGCCGAGCATCCCCGACCTCGCCATCGCCAAGATGGTCGCGGGCGTCGACGTCGACCTCTTCCGTCCCGACGACGAGCTCAAGAAGCTGGCCCGGCAGGCGGTCTCCAGCGGCATCGCCGACCGGTTCGCCTCCCGTGACGTGGAGGAGACCTGTCAGCTGCTCAAGGCCGACGAGGCCGGCCAGGCCTGGATCGCCCAGTGGGACGCCGCGTGCGAGCCCTGGTTCAACTTCTCGACCGGGTCGGGCTTCTATCACTCCGACAAGATCTGGATCCAGAACGTCGAGGTGCCGTTCGGCTACATCGCCGACTACATCGACAAGGTCAAGTCGGGCGCCGACCTCGACCGACCGGTCGCGGCGCTGCACGCCGAGCGTGACCGGGTCGTCTCCGAGTACCGCGACCTGTTGGCCACCGACGAGGACCGCGCGGCGTTCGACGCCAAGCTCGGGCTGTCGCGCACGGTGTTCCCCTATGTGGAGAACCACAACTTCTATGTCGAGCACTGGGCCCACTCGGTGATCTGGCGCAAGATGCGCGCCTTCGGCGAGGTGCTCCAGGGGGCCGGCTTCATCGCGGAGGTCGACGACATCTTCCTGCTGCGCCGCTACGAGGTCTCCGAGGCGCTGTTCGACTACTACTCGGCGTGGTCGGTCGGCGCACCGTCGCGCGGCCCGGGCTTCTGGGGCGCGGAGATCGAAGCCCGCAAGGCCACCCTCAAGGCGTTGCGCGAGTGGAGCGCCCCGCCGGCCCTCGGCATCCCGCCGGAGGTCGTCACGGAGCCCTTCACCGTCATGCTCTGGGGCATCACCTCCGACTCGGTCTCGTCGTGGCTGCAGGCCGGCGGCGACGGCGAGGGCGACGGCACCCTCAAGGGGTTCGCTGCCTCGCCGGGACTGGTCGAGGGTCCCGCGCGGGTCATCTTCAGCGCCGACCAGATCAACGAGATCGAGGACGGCGAGATCCTGATCGCGCCGCTCACCGCCCCGTCCTGGGCGCCGGTGTTCGGCAAGATCAAGGCGACCGTCACCGACGTCGGCGGCATGATGAGCCACGCCGCGATCGTGTGTCGCGAGTACGGCCTCCCCGCGGTGACAGGCACCGCCTTCGCCACCAAGCAGATCAAGACCGGACAGCTGGTCCGCGTCGACGGCAACACCGGCGTGGTGACGGTGCTCGACTGAGCGCCGTCGGCAACAAACGAGAAAGGCGACACACATGCTGACCGTGGAGCAGAACGAGGAGCTCACCCGGGTCGGTCCCGGCACCCGCATGGGCAACCTGCTGCGGCGCTACTGGTATCCCATCGCGTTCGAGCAGGACTTCGACGAGCGCCCCACCAAGTCGGTGCGGCTGCTCGGTGAGGACTGGACGCTCTACAAGACCCCGTCCGGCAAGTACGGCGTCATCGGCGAGTTCTGCCCGCACCGCCGGGCGTCGCTGACCTATGGCGTCGTCCACGAGGACGGCATCCGGTGCGGCTACCACGGCTGGAAGTTCGACTTCGACGGTCAGTGCGTGGAGCAGCCTGCCGAGTCCGACAACACCACCTTCCGCGACAAGATCAAGGCCCACTCGGGGGCGGCGCAGGCGATGGGCGGGATGGTCTGGGTCTATGTCGGCCCCGGACCGGTGCCCGAGCTGCCTCGGTTCGACGTCTATGTGCTCGACGGCATCCGTGACGTCGGCGTCGCGACGCTGCCGTGCAACTGGCTGCAGATCATGGAGAACTCCGTCGACCCCCACCACGTCGAGTGGCTGCACGGCTACTACTTCGACTTCGTCGGCAAGATGGAGGGCTTCGAGGCGCCCAAGAGCTTCCAGAAGAAGCACATGAAGGTCGCCTTCGACGAGTTCGAGTGGGGCATCATCAAGCGCCGCGTCCTGGAGGGCCACACCGAGGCCGACGACGACTGGGCGGTCGGCCACCCGCTGATGTTCCCCTATGGCATGCGGGTCGGTGGCCAGTGGATCGACCAGATGCAGATCCGGGTGCCGATCGACGACACCACGACCTGGAAGCTCTTCTATTCACTCCACCACCCCGAGGGCGGCACCTGGGAGCACCAGGAGCGCCCGGTCGTCTATGACTACGAGTGGATGGACGAGAACGGCAACTTCATCACCAACTACGTCGAGGGCCAGGACGTGATGGCCTGGGTGTCCCAGGGCGCGATCACCGACCGCACTCAGGAACACCTCGGCCGCTCGGACCAGGGCGTCGCTATGCTCCGCAAGATGTTCAAGGAGGCCATGCAGGCCGTCGAGGACGGGGAGGACCCGCCCGGTGTCATCCGAGAGAAGCACGACGTGATCCACCTGCCCTGCGAGAAGAACAAGTTCGGCGCGGGCACGGCGTTCACCGACCAGTGGATCACCGGCGGTTCGATGAAGTTCTCGCCGATCCGCGAGCAGCTCCAGGCCCTCCACCGTGACGCCGCCGCGGCACGTGAAGGCGCGGGCGCCGGTGGCTGAGTCGCCCGGAGCGGAGGGGGTCGGCGGCACGCGCCGGGCCGACGGGTGGATGGCGACGCACGACCGGAGCGTCCCCCCGTTCGACCCGACCATGCCGCCGGACCCCCACCGGCTGCCGGCGCCCAGCGAGTGGTTCTCGCCCCACGCCGAGCGCCACCTGCTCGACCGCCCGAAGTTCTGCCCGATGTGCGGGTCCTCGCTCGACGGGGGTCTGACATCGGAGTGGTGGGTGGCCGAGGAGCGGGTGTTCCTCACCTGGTGCTCGTCGTGCCGGTGGACGGGCAACGTGGTCCTCTTCGACCGAGCGATCATCGAGGAGCCGGAACACTGAACGACACCAACCTGGGCCAGACGCCCCTGGGCGCCGTACGACGGACCGACGGCGCCCCGACAGCGCTGATCGTCGACTTCGGCGGGCCCGTCCTGGTCACGCCGTTCGAGCTGGCCGACCAGCACGAACCCGGTTCGCCGATCTTCGAGCTCCTGCACGGCCGGGGCCCGCTCGCGTCCGACGAGCACCCCGACCCCGACTGGGCCGACCTCCAGGCCGGGCTCATCACCGAGCGCGACTACTGGGACCACCGGGCCCTGGAGTGGGCCGAGCTCGGCGGCGGGGGTGGCGGGTCGATCCGCGAGATGATCGCCCACCTCTATGACCCGCCGCAGCCCGGGATGGTGCGCGCCGGCGCCCTGGCCCTGCTCCACGAGGCGAGGCTGGCCGGGCACCCCATCGGGGTGCTCACCAACGACCTGCGGGCCTTCCACTCCGACGAGTGGATCGCCCAGCTCCATGTCCTCGACGACGTCGACGTGCTCGTCGACGGCTCCGTCGAGGGGTTCCTCAAGCCGCACCCGCGGCTCTATGAGCTGATGTCGGAGCGCATGGGCGTCGGCTTCGACGCGATGGTCTTCGTCGACGACCAGATGACCAACGTGCGGGGCGCCGAGGCCCTCGGCATCACCACGGTCCCCTTCGACGTCCGCCACCCGGAACGTGCCTATGACCGACTGCGCGACCTGTTGGGCCTGACGTCGCCGGAGGAGGAGGCGGGCTGATGGTGGAGCAGCGCGAGCTGCGCGTGCAGCAGATGACCTGGGAGGCCGAGGGCGTCATCTCCGTCCGGCTCACCCGCATCGAGAGCGACCGTCCCCTCCCGGAGTGGTCGCCGGGCGCCCACATCGACATCTATGTCCCCGACGGCACCACCCGCCAGTACTCCCTGTGCGGTGACCCCCAGGACCTGTCGTCCTATCAGATCGCGGTGCTCCGGGAGCCGGGGTCGCGAGGTGGCTCCGACTTCGTCCACGAGCAGCTGCGCGTCGGCGACCGACTGATGGTCACCCGGCCCAAGCACCACTTCAACCTCGAGGACGCGCCCTTCCACGCGCTCATCGCCGGGGGCATCGGCGTCACGCCGATCATGACCTTCGCCGAGGAGCTGGCCCGCCGTGGGGCGCCGTTCTCGATGACCTATGGCGGCCGCACGGCCGACTCGATGGCGTTCCGGCCCCGCCTGGCGGCGCTGGGCGACCGGGTCACCTACCTCGCCGAGGACGTCGACGGCCGCCCCGACCTCGACGCGATCGTGAGGTCGGTGCCCGAGGGTGGCCTCGTCTATGTCTGCGGGCCGCTGCCGCTGCTGCGCGCCGTGGAGGCCGCGGCCGAGGCCGCCCACGGTCCGGACCAGGACATGGTGCGGTTCGAGCTGTTCTCGCGGGCCGGCGTTGAGGTCGACGACACCCCACCGGCGATCGACGGCGACACCTATGAGCTGGTGCTCACCGAGTCGGGCCACACGCTGCGGCTCAAGCCGGACGCCAACATCCTCGACGTGGTGCTGGCCCTCGGGGTCGAGATCGAGAACGACTGTCGCGACGGCATCTGCGGCTCGTGCGTGACCCCCATCGTCTCGGGCACCGTCGACCACCGCGACCTGGTCCTCACCAAGAGGGAGCAGGCGGCGATGGACCAGATGATGATCTGCTGCTCCAAGCCGACCTGCTCGCGGTTGGAGCTGCGGCTCTAGTCGATCGCTGCTCCGACTCCGACTCCGACTCCGACTCCGGTCGACAGGAGTCCCTCCGCGCGCTACTTTGGTTAGCGATCGTTAACCTGTGGTCGAGCCGTCCGCGAGGGCGGCCGCAGGATTCTGCGGTGGAAGGGGCAGCGATGGCGTCGGAGATGCGCGACCTGGTCGACCAGCTGCGCGAGCGGCTGGCCGTCGTACGCCGCGGTGGCTCCGAGAGCGCCCGGGCCAAGCACACCGGCCGGGGCAAGATGCTGGCTCGCGACCGGGTCGACCGGCTGCTCGACCCCGGCAGTCCGTTCCTCGAGCTCAACGCGCTGGCGGCGTTCGGGATGTATGGCGCCGACGGTGACGACTATGCCGTCCCGTCGGCCGGGATCGTGACGGGCATCGGGCGCGTCAACGGTCGCGAGGTCGTCGTGGTCGCCAACGACGCGACGGTCAAGGGCGGCACCTACTACCCCATGACGGTCAAGAAGCACCTGCGCGCCCAGCAGGTCGCCGCCGACAACGCGCTGCCCTGCGTCTATCTCGTCGACTCCGGCGGGGCGTTCCTGCCGATGCAGGACGAGGTCTTCCCCGACCGCGAGCACTTCGGTCGGATCTTCTTCAACCAGGCGAACCTCTCGGCGCGTGGCATCCCCCAGATCGCCGCGGTGATGGGCTCGTGCACCGCCGGAGGCGCCTATGTCCCGGCGATGTCGGACGAGACCGTGATCGTGCAGGGCCAGGGGACCATCTTCCTCGGGGGCCCGCCGCTGGTGAAGGCCGCCACCGGCGAGGTCGTCACCGCCGAGGAGCTCGGCGGCGGCGACGTCCACGCCCGCACCTCCGGCGTCGTCGACCACCTCGCCCGCGACGACGCCCACGCGCTCGCGATCGTCCGGTCGATCGTTGACACGCTCCCCGTCGGGGGGCGCGCGCGGCCCGGCGTACCTCATCGATTGGACGCAAACTGCATGCCGGGGGCCGGATTTCCTGCCGATTTGGGCCAAACCGCATCCCCAGGCCAGCCCGAGGACCCCCACGAGGACCCAGCGACGCTCGACGACGTGGTGCCGGCGGACACCCGGACGCCCTACGACGTGCGGGAGGTGATCCGGCGCGTCGTCGACGGCAGTCGGCTCCACGAGTTCAAGAAGCTCTATGGCGAGACCCTGGTGTGCGGGTTCGCCAAGATCTGGGGGTACGACGTCGGGATCGTCGCCAACAACGGGATCCTGTTCAGCGAGTCGGCGCTCAAGGGGGCGCACTTCATCGAGCTGTGCAACCAGCGGGGCATCCCGCTGGTGTTCCTCCAGAACATCACCGGCTTCATGGTCGGCCGGGAATATGAGAACCGCGGCATCGCCCGCGACGGCGCCAAGCTCGTCACCGCGGTGGCGTGCAGCGTCGTCCCCAAGTTCACCGTCGTCATCGGCGGCAGCTTCGGGGCGGGCAACTACGGCATGTGCGGGCGCGCCTATGACCCGCGCTTCCTGTGGATGTGGCCCAACGCCCGCATCTCGGTCATGGGCGGCGAGCAGGCCGCCTCGGTCCTGGCGACCGTACGGCGCGACGGCCTCGAGGCCGCCGGCCAGGAGTGGAGCGCCGACGCCGAGGAGGAGTTCAAGCGCCCCATCCGCGAGCAGTATGAGCACCAGGGCTCGCCCTACTACTCCACCGCCCGGCTCTGGGACGACGGCATCATCGACCCGGCGGACACCCGCCGCGTCCTCGGCATGGGGCTGGCCGTCGCCGCCCGGACCCCGATCCCGGCGCCCTCCTATGGCGTCTTCCGGATGTGATCGCGCCATGACGGAGACCACCCCCACCCACACGCTCCTGGTCGCCAATCGCGGCGAGATCGCGTGCCGCATCCTGCGATCCATCGGTGACGACAGGGCCTGGCGCACCGTCGCGATCCACACCCCCGACGAGGCCCGGGCACTCCACGTCCGGATGGCCGACGAGGCCCGCGAGGTGGCGAGCTATCTCGACATCGACGCGGTCGTGGCCGCCGGCGTCGCTGCGGGCGCCACCTTCGTCCACCCCGGCTATGGCTTCCTCTCCGAGCGGCCCGCCTTCGCGCGGGCCGTGGCCGAGGCGGGCATGACGCTGGTCGGACCGAGCGCGGACGTGATGGAGCTGATGGGCGACAAGGCGGCCGCCCGGCGCTTGGCCGAGCAGGCCGGGGTGCCGGTCGTGCCGGCGTACGACGTCGACGCCGACCCGGAGTCGCTCGACTACCCCGTCCTCGTCAAGGCCGCCGCGGGCGGCGGCGGCAAGGGCATGCGCATCGTCCGGTCGGCCGACCAGCTGGCCGACGCCATGGCCGCGGCGGGACGCGAGGCGGCGGGCGCCTTCGGCGACGACCGCCTGCTGATCGAGAAGTACGTCGAGCGCGGCCGCCACATCGAGGTCCAGGTCTTCGGTGACCGCCACGGGCAGGTCGTCCATCTCGGCGAGCGTGACTGCTCGGTCCAGCGGCGACACCAGAAGGTCGTCGAGGAGGCGCCGGCGCCGACGATCAGCGACGCCCAGCGCCGCGCCGTCACCGAGGCCGCCGTCGCGCTCGCTCGCCAGGTCGGCTATGTCAACGCCGGGACCGTGGAGTTCCTGCTTGACGAGGCCACCGGAGCGGCCTACTTCCTGGAGATGAACACCCGGCTCCAGGTCGAGCACCCCGTCACCGAGCTGGTCACCGGCCTCGACCTGGTCGACTGGCAGCTGCGGGTCGCGCTGGGCGAGCCGCTGCCGCTGACCCAAGACCAGATCACGACCACGGGCCACGCGATCGAGGCCCGCATCTATGCCGAGGACCCCTATGCGGGGTTCCTGCCGCAGGCCGGCACGGCGACCTATGTCGAGTGGCCCGGCGGGCCACCCACGCATCTCGCCGACGCCCGGGACGACGAGGACGCCCTCCCGGTGCGAGTCGACCAGGCACTCGCCAGCGGTCAGGAGGTGTCCTCGCGGTTCGACCCGATGCTCGCCAAGGTCATCGTCCACGGCCACGACCGCCAGGATGCGCGGGATCGGCTCGTGCAAGCCCTCGACGCAACCGTGATCGCCGGGCTCACCACCAACACCGGGTTCGTCCGCGAGCTCGTGGCGTCCCATGCGTTCGCCGAGGCCACCATCGACACGGCCTGGCTGGACCGCGGCGACGCGGCCGAGTTGCTCGAGGTGGATCCCCGCCGGCTCGGCCGGGCCGTCGCGGCAGCGGTCGAGGCGAACGCCGCCCGCAGGGCTGGCAGCGGCGGCCCCTTCGCCGCCGACGGCTGGCGGCTCGGCGCCGACGTGGCCGACCTGCTCGTCCACCTCGACCAGGTGGTGCCGGTGACGGGCGAGCCTGCCGCCGGCGCCGTCGTCGACGGGCTGCGCCTGCGGGTGCTGCCGCGCACCGGCTGGTTCGCCCATGGATCCGCCGAGCTGGAACGGCGCGGCGACGTGGGTGTCGAGCTCGACGGCAGACCGCTGCCGGCGCGTCTTTGGCAGCGACGCGCAGGGGTCGAGGTCGTCGTCCGGGGCCAGCGGAGCTTCTTCGAGCACGAGGACGCCTTCGCCGACCATGGGCCGCTGACCGGCGACGGGACCGTGCTCGCCCCCATGCCCGGGACCGTGCTCGCCGTCAACGTGACCGCGGGTGACCGGGTCGAGGCCGGCCAGGTCCTGGGCATGATGGAGGCGATGAAGATGGAGCTCAGCCTCACGGCGCCGTACGACGGCGTGGTCACCGCGGTCGACGCGGCCGCCGGCGCCCAGGTCGCGCTCGGCGACCGTCTCTTCGAGGTCGCACCCGCGGAGGAGGCACCGTGAGCTCCCATGCTGAGGCGGGCTTCCCCGACCGGGTGACGATCTATGAGGTCGGGCCCCGGGACGGCCTCCAGAACGAGGCCGAGCTGGTGCCGACCGAGGTCAAGGCCGAGTTCGTGCGCCGTCTGCTCGACGCCGGACTCCCGGTCGTCGAGGCCACCAGCTTCGTCCACCCACGCTGGGTGCCCCAGCTCGCCGACGCGGCCGAGCTGCTGTCGGCGCTGGGCCGCACCGACCTGCCGGTGCTGGTGCCCAACGAGCGCGGTCTCGACCGCGCGCTCGAGCTGGGCTGCCAGCACGTCGCCATCTTCGGCAGCGCCACCGAGACCTTCGCCCAACGCAACCTCAACCGCAGCCTCGACGAGCAGTTCGCCATGTTCGAGCCGGTCGTGGTGCGCGCCCGCGACGCCGGCCTCGACGTCCGCGCCTATGTCTCCATGTGCTTCGGCGACCCCTGGGAGGGTGAGGTCCCGGTCGACCAGGTCGTCGCCGTCGGCAAACGCCTGCTCGACCTCGGTGCCTCCCAGCTCAGCATCGGCGACACCATCGGCGTCGGTACGACGGGCCACGTGAGGGCGCTGATCCGGGCCTTCGCCGAGGCCGGGGTGCCGGCCGGCAGCCTGGCCATGCACTTCCACGACACCTATGGGCAGGCGTTGGCCAACACCCACGCGGCCCTGGGCGACGGCATCACCACGTTCGACGCCAGCGCCGGAGGGCTGGGTGGCTGCCCCTATGCCAAGAGCGCCACCGGCAACCTCGCCACCGAGGACCTCGTCTGGATGCTCCACGGGCTCGGCATCGAGACCGGGGTCGATCTCCAGCAACTGGTCGACACCAGCGTCTGGCTGGCCGGCCACCTCGGCCGGCCGAGCCCGTCGGCCGTCGTACGCGCCCTCGGCTCGTCGGGCTGAGCGCCGTTCGGGCCTCGACGGGAGCGGCCGAGGTCGCCATGGGGGCGTGCGGCAGAATCGCCCCATGAGCCGGGTCGTCTATCTGCACATCGGTGCCCCCAAGACCGGCACGACCTATCTGCAGGACCGGCTCACCATCAACGCCGAGCGGCTCGCCGAGCACAACGTGCTCGTGCCCAGCGGGTCGCGCTTCGTCGCGCCCGACACCTACCAGTTCCGGGCCGCGCTCGACCTCCTCGGCCAGGACTGGGGCGGCCCGCCGGGACACGCCGAGGGCCACTGGGACGGCCTGATCAAGCGCGTCCGCCGAGCCCGCGGCAACGTCATCATCAGCCACGAGATCCTCGCCCCTGCCGCGTCGGACAAGATCGCCAAGGCGATGAACGACCTCGAGGGCTCCGAGATCCACATCGTCTATTCCGCTCGCGACCTGGCCCGTCAGTTGCCCGCGGCATGGCAGGAGAGCATCAAGCAGGGCCGCACCTGGACGTTCCGCCAGTTCCTCAAGCGGTTCCAGGCCGGCAAGCCGTGGGTCTATCGCGCCTTCGACCTGCCGCAGGTGCTCAACCGGTGGGGTGCCAACCTGCCGCCCCAGAACATCCACGTCGTCACGGTGCCGCAGCCGACCCAGGGTCGCCGACGGGGTGAGGAGCTGTGGCTGCGGTTCTGCCGGGCCTTCGACATCGAGCCTGGGTGGGCGCCGCTCGACAGCGAACGCGCCAACCGTTCCCTCGGCATCGCCGAGACCGAGCTGGTGCGCCAACTCAACCGGCGGCTCGAGCGACGGGCGACCAAGGACTTCGCCGTCAACGAGCTGGTGCTCGACCTGCTGGCCCGTTCCGAGCTCGCCTCCCGCCGTTCCGACCCCGTCCGCCTGCCGCACCAGCACTACGACTGGGCCGAGCAGCAGGCCGACCTCTGGGTCGACTGGCTGGAGGGCAGCGGGGTCGACCTGATCGGTGACGTCGCCGACCTGCGGCCCGTCCGGCCGACCGAGGACGACGTCTGGAAGAACCCCGACCGCGCACGCAGCAAGCCCGTCCTCGAGGCGGCTCTCGACGGGCTCGAGGCGATGACCCGCGAGGCCGCACGGCGGCCCGACCCCGACCGCCAGCTGGTCAACGTCGTACGCGACCGCGCCGAGCGGCTGCGCAAGCGCTGAGCCCGGCTGGACCGAGGCTCAGCTCCGCCGACGCGGCAGCAGCTCGCGGTCGGCGTAGCGGCCGACCTTCCAGGTCGCATAGCCGTCGGCCCCCATCCCGACCAGCCCGCCGACGAGCGGCACGCGGCGCCCCACCGAGATCGCGAGCCGCTTGCCGGCCACCCGTGAGATGAGGTCGGAGGCGACCTCGGCGGACACGATCTGGTCGAGTCCGGGGTCGTGGGCGGGGGCGGTGGCCATCGCCATCGGCGGGGCGGGCAGGCGGAGCGCGGTGACGAGCTCGTCGATGCGCTCCTCCCCGAGGATGCAGGTCAGCACGGCGTTCTTGACCCTCGGGTCGGTGAGGTCGTAGCCGCGCAGGTGGGCGATGCCGGCGATCATCCGGCTCTGCACCATCGCCAGCCCGGTCACGTTGGCGGGGATGGTGACGGGCGCGGTCACGAGGCCTCCCACGTTGGTCACCAGACCCTGGGCGCCGGCATAGCGCACGTGGTTCTCGATCACCTCGTGGATCGCCCGGTCGACGTCGCCCCGCTGCTCGCGCAGTTGGCGGTCGGCCGCCTCGGCCGCGGGCGGGAGCGGGCCGATGCCGTGCAGCGCCCGGTGGAGCGCCTCGCGCACGAACGCGCTCGTCAGCGCCGGCGCCGCCTCGGACATGAGGGGCGCCAGCTTGGCGCCGACGGTCGAACGCACGCTCACGCCCCGATCGTACGGCGCTCGCGGGCGCGCCTTCGTGGCGCGCAACCTCGCGACGTGCGATCGCGTTACGGTGACCGGGTGCCCGTGCCCGTCCCGCCGAGCCCCTGGGACTTCGGCGACCCGTCGCGCTATGACGAGCTGGACGACCTGGTCGCGATCGGTGCCGACCTTGCCCCGGGCACCCTGGTCGAGGCCTATCGGCGGGGCCTGTTCCCGATGCCGTCGGGTCCGCCGGGTGGACCGCCGTACTGGTTCTGTCCGGTTGAGCGAGGGATCCTGCCCGTCGGCGGGGTGCTCGTCAGCCGCTCGCTGCGCCGTTCGCGCCGTCGCTTCGAGGTCCGCGTGAACACCGCGTTCGCGGAGGTCGTGGACGGCTGCGCCGATCCGCGACGTGAGGGGGCGTGGATCGACGGCGACATCCGCGCGGCCTATCTGAGGTTGCACGAGCTCGGCTGGGCGCACTCGGTGGAGACGTGGCGCGACGGCCGGCTGGTCGGGGGTCTCTATGGCGTCGCGATCGGTGGCCTGTTCGCGGGTGAGTCGATGTTCCACTGGGAGACCGACGCCTCCAAGGTCGCCCTGCTGGGACTGGTGGAGCTGCTGGCCGACGACCTGGCCGACCGACGCCTCCTGGACGTGCAGTGGCAGACCCCCCACCTCGCCACACTCGGCGTGGTGACCGTGCCACGGACGACCTACCTGTCCCGACTGTCGGCGGCGCTGGAGCTGCCGTTGCCCCTCGGGTTCGACGGCAATTCCCCGGCGTGACAGGGTGGAGGCGCGGTACCGTTCCGGAGCCGTCCACACGCAAACGGGGGAAACCATGAACAAGCTCGCCACACTCGCCACCGCAGCCCTGCTGACCACGCTCGCCGCCTGCGGTGGTGGCGGCGGCGCGGGCGCGGGTGCGCCCAAGGACGCCAGCGTCGACGACTTCTGCAAGTCCTTCGTGAAGGTGTTCACCGAGGGCGGCGCCGACATGACCGGTATCACCGGCAAAGACATCAACGCCTGGGGCGACGACCTCGCCGAGACCGGCACCCCTGCGGAGATGTCGAAGGACGAGCGCGCCGGCTTCGAGATCTTCGTGAAGTTCGCCTCCGAGGTCGACGCCGACGCCAGCATCGACGACATCGAGGACCCCAAGGTCAGCGACGACGAGCAGGCCCAGGTCGACGCGTTCCTCGAGTACAGCGGCACCACCTGCGCCAAGGCCATGCAGGACGCCATGCTCGACTCGATGAGCTGACCCGGCGACGGCTCACCGCCATCTGTCCACTGCTCTCGCCTCACCGCCCTCGGCTCGCCGTCCTCACCATCTGCACCATCTGCCGCGGTGCTGTGGTCACGATCTACGCGTTATAACGCTGAGAAGGTGACCACAACGCCGCGCCAGTTGGTGTCTCGGGGGCTCACTTGAGCAGGCGGCTCATCCTTCTGTCGGCCAGCGGCTTTCCGCCGGTCTGACAGGTGGCGCAGTATTGCAGGCTGCTGTCGGCGAAGGAGACCTCGCGGACGGTGTCGCCACAGACCGGGCAGGCCTGACCGGTGCGACCGTGGACGGCCATGTTGGATTTCTTCTCGCTCTTGAGGTCGGCGGCGCCGAGCCCTCGGGACCGGTCCACCGCGTCGCCGAGGACGGTCCGGATCGCCGTATGCAGGGTGGCCAACTCCTCGTCACTGAGGCTGTTGGCCGGCTTGAACGGCGACATCCGTGCGGCATGGAGCAGCTCGTCGGAGTAGGCGTTGCCGATGCCGGCGATGTTGCTCTGCATCCGCAGCACCCCCTTGATCTGGGCGCGACCGGCTCCCTCGAGGATGCCCCGCAGGACCTCGGGGGTGAACGACTCGTCGAGCGGGTCGGGTCCGAGCCGCGTGATGCCCTCGACGTCCGCCGGGTCGCGCACGACATAGAGGGCCAGGCTCTTCTTGGTGCCGGCCTCGGTGATGTCGAGGCCGGTGCCGTCGTCGAGCACGACGCGCGCCGCCAGCGGTGACTTGCTGTTGGGCCGGGCCGGCAACGCCGGCACCTCGTCGCGCCAACGGACCCAGCCGGCCCGCGCCAGGTGCAGCACCAGGTGGAGTCCCGACGCGGTGATGTCGAGGAACTTGCCGTGCCTGGTCACGTCCTCCACGAGGGTCCCCTCGAGCGCGGACAGCGGCGGGTCGAAGGTCTTGAGGGCGCTGAACGCCGCCAGGTCGACCCGCACGATGGCGCGGTCGGCCAGCCGACCCTTGAGGTCCAGGGCCAGCGCCTCCACCTCGGGCAGCTCGGGCACGCGGTCAGTCTAGGTTCGGCCCCGGGGGCGGCGCCAAGGTCGTGGCCCCGACCCATGGCGCCTCCGACGGCGCGGGGGCATCATGGACCCATGGAGGTCGGGCGTCCCCTCGCCGCCTCGGGCGCGGTCTTCCTCGACGCCCGGGGGCAGGACCGCGCGCTCCGGGTGACCTGGCACTCCGAGTCAGGTGTCGTCGTCCTGTCCCTGTGGCGCGACAACGTCTGCGCCGGCTCGTTCCGGGTCGACGCCGACGACGTCCCCGACCTCATCGCCGCCCTGGCCGCCGGGCTCGCCGATGCCGGCCGGGCCGACGCTGCCCGGTCGGCCTGACCCGACCCGCAGAGCCTGCCTGTCAGCCGTCGCGACCGTCGACCACGACCTCGATCTCGCCGCCGTAGGACCAGCCGGGGGTCATCGGCAGATGGTCCCCGCTCCAGAACCTGCCGGGGTCATACCAGTTCGTCGGCTTGTCGCCCGTCGCGACAACGCCCATGGCCTCGAGGGTGACGCCGGCGAGCTCGGCGCAGTAGGCCGCCTCGGCCTGCTCGGCGCGCGACCGCTCGGCGCTGCCCGGCAGTCGCGGCACGTCGGACCGGCCCGACAGCCACCGCCACGCGAGCTGGGCGGTGCTCGGGAACGACGTACCGTTCCAGCGCGCGATGGTTCGCAGCAACGCATCGTCCTCGACGCGACCGGTCTCGGGCTGGAGCTGACGCAGCCAGGCTCGCTGGTGACGAGCACCCATCCAGCGCAGCGCCGAGGCCCGCAGGTCGTGGAGCTGGGCGCCGCGGTGGTGGGTCCCGGTCCACAGGTCGATCAGCCCGCGACCCAGCTCGGCGTGCCACATCATCGGCGGCAGGTCGTCGATGACGACCGCCAGCGCGACGTGGTTGACCGGCGCGTTCGTCGCGAGCTGGATCGCCCGGTCGGCCCCCGTCCCCCCGCGGAACAGCCAGATGTCCCCGCTCCTGGTCAGCTCGACCGCCTCGTCCAGGCTGATGCTGGTCCCCTCACCCATGGGCGCCAGTCTGCCGTCCCCGACCCCGCCGAGGTGGGAGGTCCGGCCCCGCGAGACGGCAGGAACGGCCCGCCGAGGTGGGGGGTCCGGCCCCGCGAGACGGCAGGAACGGCCCGTCGACGTGCCCCGTGCTGTCCGTCGAGGTGCCCGGTGCTGTCCGTTGAGGTGCCCGGTGCTGTGACTCCCACCGCCGCCACGGCTAGGGTCGACTCGTGAAGAGCGGGTGGTGGAAGGCGATCGGGCTGGCCGGCGTGGCCGGCGTGGTGGCCACGGGTGTCGTCGCCGCCCGCCGGGAGCGAGAGCGGCGGGCCTACACCCCCGAGGAGATCCGCGACCGGCTGCAGGAGCGATACGCCGAGATGGGCGAGGAGGCGCGCCGCGAGGCCACCGAAGCCTGGAAGTCGCGCCGCCAGCCCTGACCCGAGCCGTACGACGACCGCGTGCGCCACGCCGCGGCGTACTCCCTCTAGGGATTGCGCTAGACAAGCGAATACGGTCCTGACATGGACCCGATCCGCAACCCTTATGCCCCGGGCGCCGGTCAGCGCCCGCCGGAGCTCGCGGGCCGCGACAAGGAGCTCGACCAGTTCGAGGTGACGCTGGAGCGGGTGGCGGCGGGGCGACCGGAGCGCAGCATGGTGCTCTCGGGCCTGCGTGGCGTGGGCAAGACCGTGCTCCTCAACGCGCTGAGGTCCCAGGCGGTCAACCGGGCGTGGGGCACCGGCAAGATCGAGGCCCGTCCCGACCAGTCCATCCGCATCCCGGTGGCGCAGGCGATCCATGCCGCTGTCCGCGAGGTCGCCCATCGGCACCGCGACCCCGACCGTGTCAGCGAGGTCGCCGGGGTGATCAAGAGCTTCGCGCTCCGGGCCGCGGCACCTGACCGCAAGGGGATGCGCTGGACCCCGCCCGTGGACGTCGTCGCAGCGAAGGGCCGGGCCGACTCCGGCGACCTCGAGCTCGACCTCACCGAGCTGTTCACCGATGTCGCCGATCTCGCACGTGATCTCTCCGTGGGGGTCGCCTTGTTCGTCGACGAGATGCAGGACATCACGACGCCCGAGCTCGGGGCGCTGTGCGGTGCGGCCCACGAGATCAGCCAACAGGGTGCCCCGCTGCTGATCGTCGGTGCCGGGCTGCCCCACCTGCCGACCGCGCTCGCCGCCTCCAAGTCCTATGCCGAGCGGCTCTTCCGCTATGTCTCCGTCGACCGGCTTCCGCGCGAGATGGCGGATCGGGCCTGGCAGGTCCCCGCCGCCGAGGAGGACGTGAGGTTCGAGCAGGCCGCGCTGGACCTGCTCTATGAGCTCACCGACGGCTACCCCTACTTCGTGCAGGCCTACGGCAAGGTGACCTGGGACGCCGCCGTCGGATCGCCCATCCGGGTCGCCGACGTCACCGAGGCCGCGCCCGAGGCGGAGGCCGAGCTCGCCGTCGGCTTCTTCGGCGCCCGGTTCGACCGGGCGACGCCCGCCGAGCGTGACTACATGACCGCGATGGCCGACCTTGCCGCGGCCGACGAGCCGGTGGCCACCGCCGAGATCGCCGCGCGGCTGGGGCGCAAGCCGCAGTCGCTGTCGCCGGCGCGGGACGGGCTGATCAAGAAGGGCCTCGTCTATGCCGCCGAGCGCGGCTCGGTCGCCTTCACCGTGCCCCACTTCGGTCGGTTCCTGCGGGGCCGGGCATGACCGGGCGCGCGGCATGACGGCGTACGCCTCCTCGGCCGAGGACCTGGCCCTTCACGGCGTCCGGATCCTCGGCTTCGCGTCGTCGGGTCGCGTTGCCACCCGGTTCGGCCTCGACGCCGACGAGGTCGACGAGACGCTCTTGGACCACGAGGCGCGCGGCTGGGTCACCCAGTCGTCGTTCGGCGGTACGTCGGGCTGGTCGCTCACCCCTGCCGGTCGCGATGAGAACGAGCGACGACTGGCGACCGAGCTCGAGCAGGCCGCTGCGCGTCCCGTGGTGGCGGCCGCCTACCTGACCTTCCTGCCGCTCAACCTGCGGCTGACCCGCGCCGTCACCGACTGGCAGATCCGGCCGAGCCGCCTCGACGCGATGCAGGCCAACGACCACGCGGATTTCGCCTGGGACCAGCGGGTGCAACGGTCGCTCACGACGATCGGTGGCGAGCTCCGTCTGGTCGTCGGCCCGGTCGCATCGCTGCTGGCGCGCTTCGAGGGGTACGCCGACCGCTACGCGGCCGCCCTGCTGCACGTGGAGCACGGCCAGCGGCTCTGGCTGGACGCGCCCGATCGTGACTCGGTCCACACCGTCTGGATGCAGCTGCACGAGGACCTCATCGCCACCCTCGGGATCGAGCGGGGCTAGGGCCCGGGCTCCCACGTCGCGGGGCCCGAAGTCCCACGTCGCGGGGCCGGGGCTCCCACGTCGCGGGGCCGGGGCTGCCACGTCGCGGGGCCGGGGCTGCCACGTCGCGGGGCCGGGGCTGCCACTTCGCGGGGCCGGGGCTGCCGCTTCGCGGGGCCGGGGCTGCCGCCTCGCGGGGCCGGGGCTCCCACTTCGGGGGCAGGACCGGGCACGTCGGGGGGCAGGACCGGGCACGTCGGCGTGGGGGGTCAGGGGAGGACGGGGGCCAGCCCCACCCAGGTGGCGAGGGAGTCGATCTCGTCGAGGACGGCCAGGCGGGTGGCGCGGTCGAAGGGCTCGTCCTCGTGGAGGGCGTGGACGACGAGCTCGCCGGCCTCCCGATCGGCGGTGGCGTCGAGCTTGCCGAGCAGCCGGTCGCCGACCAGGACCGGCATCGCCCAATAGCCCCAGCGCCGGGAGGCGGCGGGCTTGTACATCTCCAGCTGGTAGTCGAACTCGAAGATCTCGGCCATCCGCTTGCGGTCGAACACCAACCGGTCAAGGGGGGACAACAGGGCCACGCGGGCCTCGAGCGGCGCGTCGTCGAGGTAGCGCGGGTCGACCCGCCACTGACCACGCAGGCCGTCGACCACCGCCGCTTCACCGACCGCCCCAACGTCGTTGGGCTCCGCCGGCGTGGCCGTCGCCTTGGCCCGGGCGATCCCGAGGGCCGCCAGCCGTCGCCGGGCTCGCTCGACGAGCGCCTCCTCCCACGGCAGCGGCGGGTCGTCGGGATAGACCCGCTCGGCCAGGTCCCACAGCCGTTCGTTCCCCTCGCGGGCGGCGAGCGCCACCTCGCCCCGCTGGACGAGGAAGTCCAGCATGCGCTGGACGTTGCGGTTGTTGGTCCATCCCGACGAGCGCCACGGCCGGACACAGGTGTCCGGGAGATCTCGGGTCGGCAGCGGCCCGTCGCTGCGCAGCAGGTCGAGGATGTCGAGCCGACAGGCGTTGTTGTCGTCGACCCAGTCGGCGATCTCGTGCTGCCAGTCGCGCAGCTCACCCCGCCCCGGCCACTCCGCCATCTCGGCCCGATAGAGCGCCAGGTCCTCGGCCGGACGGATCATCATGTCCAGCTCGATCAGTCGCTGTTCGTCGAGCGCGACCTGCAGGTCCTCCCGGGAGTACGCCGACCCCAGCCGGCTCCATGCCACCACGTGGGCGCTCGGGGCGATCGCGGCCGTCGGCTCATGTTGCAGCAGGGTCAGGTGGCGGACGAGCTCGAGCAGATCGGTGGGGCGCGCCGCGGTGAGGAGCTGAGCACGCACGGCGATGCGGCGGGCGTCGGCCCGGGAGAGCTGGTGCACCGTCGTCACGAAGGCGAGCCTAGGGCCCGACCCGGACGGCGGGCTTCCGGGACGATGCCGGGCTCGACCGTGCGTCACGCATAGGCAGCGGCGGCGACGCCGGCCTGACGACGTACGTCCGCGACGAGGTCCGGCGGCGCGACGACCCGCACGGCCGGCGCGAACGCGAGCGCCATCGCGATCGCTTGTTGCCGGGCGCGGACCTGGAGCCGCCAGCGCTCACGCCCGGCCGCCACGGAGAGCAGGTCGATGTCGGTGCCACTGACGAGCTGGGATCGGGCGATCGGCCGCAGCTCCCGGGCCGCGTCGGTCGCGACCGAGAGCTCGACGGTGACCGGGTTGCGGCGGTCGGCCTCGAAGCTGCGTCGCAGCTCCGGCCAGACCTCGGCGAGGGTCCGACCCCCGGGCAGGGCCGCCCGGGCATCCAGCACCGAGGCGCTGAGGATGCGTGAGACCCGGAAGGTGCGGTCGCGACCGCGGTGGGCGGCAACGAAGTACCAGACGCCGGAGTGGTCCACCAGACCGTAGGGATCGACGGTGCGCACCCCCGGTCCGGCCGCGCCCGCGCTGCGATAGACCAAGCGCACCCGGCGACCCTGCTGGGCGGCCTCGCGCAGGACCGGCAGGAGCGGCACCGACTCGCTGGCGGCGAACCAGCGGCGACGGTCGGACAGGAGCACGGCCCCCAGGGCCTCGGCGCCCTCGGTCGCGGTGGTCGAGACGCTGGCGGCGACCTTGGCCAGCGCGCCGGTGAGCTCGGCTCCCAGCCCGAGATCGGCCACGGTGTCGTGGGAGGTCCAGGCGAACAGTGCCTGTGCCTCTTGCGTGGTCAGTCCGCTCGCGTCGGTCGTGAAACCCTCCATGAGCACGCAGCCGCCGTGCGGGCCGCGCTCGGTATAGACCGGGACCCCTGCTGCCGAGAGCGCCTCCATGTCGCGGAGCACCGTGCGTTCGCTCACCTCGAGCTGCTCGGCCAGCCACCCGGCCCGCGCCCGGCCGTGGCGTTGGAGCAGCACGATCAGGCGGAGGAGACGGTCGGCGCGCATGACCACGGATCCTTCCAGATATTCCCGACACAAGATGTCATGAATAGGCGATGGGCTGGAGTCACCGGACAACCACAGCCTCACCAGGAGCCGAGATGACCATGACCAGTGACCACCCCGCCGTCCCGACCACCCCCGACCTGCGCCCGCTGCTCGGCGCGGCCTTCGACCAGGTCGAGCGGTTCATCAGCACCACCGACCCGGCCGACGCGGGACTGCCCACCCCCTGCGACGAGTGGGACGTCGACGACCTCATCGGGCACCTCATCGCCGTCGTACGCCGGATCGGCGTCGTGCTCCAGGGGCTGCCGCCCTTCTCGGTGCCGAGCATGGTGGAGTCCACCGACTGGGTCGGCGACTGGGCCCACTGGCGCGCGGAGACCGACCAGGTGCTGGCCGACGATGCCGTCCTCGACCTGGTGGTGCAGGTCCCGTGGGGCACCGTCACCGGCGCCCAGGCGATCGGCTCCTATGTCGGCGAGCTGGCCACCCACAGCTGGGACCTCGCCATGGCGCTGGGCCGCAGCGGCGAGCTCGACGAGAGCCTCGCGGAGGCGGCGCTGCCCGCCATCCTGGCCAAGATCCCCGCTGAGCCTCGCGACCAGATCCCGTTCGGGCCCGTCGTCGAGGTCGGCCCGGAGGCGAGCCCTTCGGAGCGCATCGTCGCCTGGCAGGGCCGCGACCCCGGCTGGCGCCGGCCGACGGCCTGACGACGGGGCGGCCACCACGTCGGACCGCTCAGGAACACCGAGCGGACCGGCGTGGTTGTCCCGCCATGACGCTTGCCGACCGCACCATCGCCCAGCTCCTCCGGGTCCACGACGACCTCGCCGGCCGCGCGGCAGCCCTCTCCGACGATGACCTCGCCCTCACCTCCGGCGCCAGCGACTGGACGGTGGCCCAGGTGCTCTCCCACCTCGGCAGCGCCGCCGAGATCCGTACGGCGGGCCTCGAGGCCGCCCTGACCGGCGGCGACCCGCCCGGCCAGGACTTCAACCCCGGCGTCTGGGACCGGTGGAACGCCAAGAGCCCGCGCGCCCAGGCCGAGGACTACGTCGCCGCCGAGGCCGCCTGCCTGGCGATGGTCGAGGGACTGAGCGCCGAGCAGCGCGCCGAGCTGCTGGTCCCGGTCGGGTTCCTGCCGCGGCCGCTGGACGTCGCCTCCTGGGGAGCCCTCTGGCTCAACGAGTCCGCCCAACACTCGTGGGACGTTCGCGTCGCCGGCGACCCCGACGCTCGCGTGGACGACGCGGCGGCGGACGTGCTCCTCGAGCACTTCGGGGGTGCGCTGGGCTTCCTGCTCGGCTTCAGCGGCAAGGCCGACGCCCTCGCCGGTGAGGCGGCCGTCGCGATCGGTGACACCGGGCTCGTCCTCTCGGTGACCGACACGGTCGCCCTCACCACGGGGGGTGCGGCCACGGCGACCTGGAGCGGAGGCTCCGAGAGCGTGATCCGGCTCTTCGGAGGGCGCCTCAAGCCGCCGTACATCCCCGCCGAGCTGAGCGTCACCGGCAACGTCGGCCTCGACGACCTGCGGCGGGTCTTCCCCGGCTACTGACGGGGGCGACGGCTCGACTACGTTGGGCCGATGGAGCACAACGCAGCGGCCGGGCGCTATGACGTCGTGGTCGTCGGAGGCGGCCACAACGGGTTGATCGCGGCAGGCCTCCTGGCCAAGGAGGGCCTGTCGGTCCTGGTCTGCGAGGCGCGCGGGATCGTCGGCGGTGCGGCGGTGAGCGAGCATCCGTTCGGACCCGACTACACGGTCACCTCGCTGTCCTATGTCGTCTCGCTGCTGCCGCCCAGCATCGTCGATGCGCTCGACCTGCGCCGCTTCGGCTATCACGTCTTCCCCCAGGGTCCCTACTTCGCGCCGCGCCGCGACGGAGGCTTCCTGGCGCTGCCCGACGACCCGAAGCGCCGCCACGACGCCATCTCCGTCTTCTCGGCGAAGGACGCCGACGCCTATGAGCGGTGGGAGGAGGACATGGGCCGACTCGGCGCGATGCTGGGGCCGCTGCTGGGCGACATCCCGCCCCGGCTGGGGTCACGACGTCCTGTCGACCTCCCCGGCCAGGCGATGATGCTCCGCCGGCTCAAGGGCGTCGACGAGCGGGCCGCGGTCGACATCACCAGGCTGTTCTCGGCCTCGATCGCCGACCTGCTGGAGGACCGGTTCGAGTCCGACGCGGTCAAGGGCGTGCTGTCGGTGTCCGGGGTCATCGGCAGCTGGGCCGGGCCGCGCTCGGCGGGCACGGCGTACGTCACCCTCCACCACCACCTCGGCGACGTCGGCGACGGCCGGGTCGGCGCGTGGGGCTTCCCCCGCGGCGGCATGGGTGGCGTGACCCAGGCGCTGGCCGCGGCGGCCCGCGCCCAAGGAGCGGCCATCCTCACCGAGGCGCCCGTGGCACGCATCGACGTCCGCGATGGCGCCGCCGTGGGGGTCACCCTGGCCGACGGTCGCGAGATCGCGGCCGACACCGTCATCACCACGACCCATCCGCAGGTCTCCTTCCTCGACCTCGTCCAGGCCGACCACCTGCCGGCCGACTTCGTCGAGGAGATCCGCACCTGGAAGACCCGCTCCGGCACGGTCAAGGTCAACGTCGCGGTCGACCGGCTCCCCAGCTTCGCCAGCCACCCCGAGTTCGACCCGGAGATCTATGGCGGCACCATCGTGCTCGCCGAGTCGCTCGACGACCTCGAGACCGCCTATCAGGAGGCCGTGGCCGGCCGGCCGTCCACGCTGCCGTTCGCCGACGTCTGCATCCCCTCGGTCTTCGACCCGACCCTGGCGCCCGAGGGTCACCACGTCGTGTCGATGTTCACCCAATGGGTGCCCCACACCTGGAACGCCGAGCCCCACCGCGACGAGCTCGAGGCCTACGCCGACCGGTTGATGGCCCGGATGGACGCGGTCGCGCCGGGGTTCAGCGACTCCGTCGTCGGCCGCCAGGTGCTGGGCCCTCATGACATGGAGCAGACCTACCACCTGCGCGGCGGCAACATCTTCCACGGCGAGCTCACGCTCGGGCAGATGTTCCACGCCCGGCCCGCCGCGGGCTACGCCGACCTGCGCACCCCGATCCGCGGGCTCTACCAGGCCGGCTCGGCCACCCATGGCGGCGGCGGCGTGACCGGCATCCCCGGCCGCAACGTCGTACGCCAGGTGCTCACCGACCGGCGGCGTCGTCAACGGCGTGACCGGCTCACCCCCTGGCGGAAGGACCGATCGGCATGAGCGACGACAAAGACCTACTGCTGGCCCAGTTGCGGTCCGTGCGCCGCCACGTCCTCGGCATCCTCGAGGGGCTCGACGAGGAGGCGCTGCTGCGCCCCGTGCTGCCGTCGGGCTGGTCCTGCGCGGGGCTGGTCTCCCACCTCGCCGCCGACGACGAGCGCTTCTGGTTCGGGGCCGTGGTGGCCGGCGACACCGAGGCGATCGGTGAGCTGACCGACGACCCCGTGGCCGCGTGGACCGTCCCCGACGGCATGACCGCGGCGCAGGTCCTCGACCGCTACCGGGCCGAGACCGAGCGGAGCGACGCCATCGTGGCGTCACGCAGCCTCGATGACCCGCCGGCCTGGTGGCCCGACTTCTTCGGGGACTTCCGGCTCGACACCGTGCGCGAGGTGATGCTCCACGTCATCACCGAGACCGCCACCCACGCCGGTCACCTCGACGCCGCGCGCGAGCTGATCGACGGGCGCCAGTGGATGGTGCTCGACTGACACTCCGACGTCGGCCCGCGGCCGGTCCAGACCGCCGGGAGCGAGGGCTGTAACGGGATCGGGCCCTGTTCCGCTTTGTGGGGTGACGCGTCCACCGGGGACGCCATCCCAGGAGGAACCCATGGCATCGTTCTCGCTCCGGCGGGCCGCCGGCATCGCGGTCGTCGCGACCGTCGTCGGGCTGGTCGCCCCCACGCCCTCGGCGCAGGCCGCAGCGCCGGTCACCTCGACCGTGGCCCACGCCCCGACCCTGCACACCACGCTCACCGGTCACGCCGTCAAGAGGGTCATGAACCGGGGGATCGTCGACGTCGTCCGCGGTGACCTCCGCGTCCACCGGCTGCCGCTGCGCCACCGCGAGGTCATGCTCCAGTCGCGCGCCTCCGGTGCCGTGGACTGGGTCGACGTGGCCACCGACCTCACCAACCGGTTCGGCGTCGCCAAGTTCATCGTCGACCCGGTCGCCGACACGACCTATCGGCTCTCGTTCGCCGGGAGCGCGCGGCTCGACCCCGCCGTCAGCCGTGAGCTGACCGTCCGCGCCCGTCCCGACGTGACGCTGACGGCCGACCCGGCCACCATCGTGGTCGGTGACAGCACCACGCTGACCGGCACGGTGAGTGCCGACGGTACGCCGCTCGCCGGCCGCACGGTCAACCTGTGGGCGATGAAGGTCGGCCGGCCCCGCACGCTCCACCTCGTCGCCACCGGCAGGACGGACGACGCGGGCACCGTCGTGTTCACCGAGTCGCCCAACCGCAGCACCCGCTACCGGCTCCACGTCAAGGCCACCGACGACTCGCCGATGTCGTGGAGCAAGGTGACCCGCGTCCTGGTCACCCCGGCCCCGGCGACCGAGTAGCATCCGGCGGGTTCCAGGCCAACACGCGCAGATCAGGACACGCGTTGGAGCTCAGACGTCGCGTCGACTCCCACCGGCCCGACTCCACGGGGGATCGGGCCGGTGGGCTGCGCCCTGAGCCGTCGCCGCCGGCCGCCGATCCGATGGGCGACCGGGACGACCTCGAGCGTGCCTTGGCCGACGCCCGCACCGGTGACGAGGTGGCCTTCGGCAGGCTGTGGCGCGAGCTGCACCCACCCCTGCTGCGCTATCTCACCGTCCGCGGTGACGAGGCACCCGAAGACATCGCCGCCGAGACCTGGCTGCAGGTGATCAGGGACCTGGCCGGGTTCCAGGGCGGGCTGACGCAGTTCCGCGCGTGGCTGTTCACGGTGGCCCGTCACCGGGCGATCGACCAGGGCCGGGCTCGCGCGGCGCGGCCCGTGGTCGCCGTCCCGGACCCGGCGGGTGTCGGGGCCGAGGAGCGTGCGACGCCCAGCGCCGAGCAGGCGGCCGAGGAGCGGGCCGCCACCACGGCCGCGCTCCGCGCGGTGGCGGCACTGCCCCCCGACCAGGCGGAGCTCGTCATGCTCCGCGTCGTCGCGGGCCTCGACGTCGCCACCGTCGCCGCCCTGGTCGGCAAGAGCCCCGGCGCGGTGCGGGTCGCCGTCCATCGGGCCCTCAAGACCCTGGCCCAGGACCCCACAGTCCGATCAACGAGTGAGGCGGTGTGACGTGAGCGAGCCTGATGGCCCCCACGGCCCCGACGAGCCCCCGGCCCCGACCGACGACGCGCTGCCGCCGGACCTGGTGGCCGCCCTGCGAGCCCCCGGATCGGCGGACGAGCTGGCCGACGAGGCCCGGTTCGTCGACGCCTTCCGACAGCACCATCAGACCGTGCTCGCGCCCGTCGTCCCCGCGCAGCGCCCTCCGCGTCGCCTCAACGCGCGCCGGCTCGGCACCGGTGGCACCGCCGTGGTGGTGGCCGTCGCGCTGACCGGCGGAGTGGCCGCCGCCTATACCGGCAACCTGCCGGACCCGGTGCAGCACTTCGCCCATGTCGTCATCGGGGCGCCCGCGCCGAGCCCGGACCGGCGTACGCCCGCGGCCGCGGACGACGCGACCGGCGACGCGTCACCATCAGCGGCGACCTCGCCCTCGGCCGGCCCGTCCGCAGGTCCCAGCGACGACCCGGGCGCCAGCCAGTCGACCGGGGCCGACCCGAGCGGCGCCGGGTCCGCGAGCGGCGACCCCAGCTCGACCACCGGCGGCAGCTCGCAGGGGTCCGGCCCGAGCCGCACCCCCAGCCCCACCGAGGAGCCGAGCTCCTCGCCCTCGCCCGTCGTCGACCCGCCGGCCGCGCTCACGATGTCGGGCAGCTCCCACCTCGCGTCGTTCGGGGCGACCATCTCGCTCAGCGGCCGGCTCACGACCGCGTCGGGTGCTCCGGCGGTGGGCCGAAAGGTCGTGCTGTTGGTGCGCGACGCCAGCGGCTGGGCCGCGGTCGCCAAGGTGACCGCCGACGGCTCGGGCAACGTCGCTGCCACCAGCCGATCGGTCACCGGAGCGCAGCACTACCGGTGGCGAGCCAAGCCCGGTGTGAAGAGCGGCACCTGGCGGGTCAAGGTCAACGCCACCGTGTCCGCGACGGCCGACGTCGGCGCCACGACCACGACCATCACCGCCGCCACCGTCGGGGCCTCAGCGGGCGACACCGTCGAGCTCTACACCCGCGTGGGCGGGCGAGTGGTCAAGGTGGGCCAGGCCGGCGTCTCTGCTGGGGGCACCGCCACCTTCGAGTTCCCGACACCGGCCCGCAAGCGGGCGTTCGGCGTCAGGCTGGTCCCAACGAGGGACCACACCGCCGCGCGCGCCAAGGTCAGCGTGGCCCCCTCCGCCGGCAGGCCCGTGGTGGGTGCCCCCGGCGGTCAGTCGCCGAGCAACGCGGCCAGCGCGGCGCGGTGGGTCAGATAGGCCTGCCGGCCGAGCCTGGTGATGCGATAGGTGGTGACGCTGCCGCGGCCGCGCCCGGACTTGCGGACCGTCACATAGCCCGCGTCGACGAGGGTGGTCATCTGCTTGGAGAGGTCGGAGTCGGTCAGGTCGAGCTGGCTCCTGAGGAACGGGAAGTCGCAGCTCGACGCGTTGGCCAGGATCGCCATGGCCGCCAGTCGCTTGGGCGCATGGATCACCGGATCGAGCCGGCCCAGAGCAGACGAGGTCATGACAGCCGCTCGCGAGCAGCAGCCGCGGCAGCGGCGTACGCCGTCTCGTACCAGGCGATCAGCACCGTGACGAGGACGGCGACGACGGCGGCGGCCGCCGCCAGGCCGACGTAGCGACCGGTCAGCCAGGCCAGGCCCGCGATGGCGGCGACGCCGAGGACCAGGCGCGCGATCGGCGCTCGGAACTCCTCGGGGGGCGCGCTGGCCGGCATCGTGCCGCGGTAGCGGCGGTACCAGACCACGAACGCATACTCGAGGGCGACCAGCCCCAGCAGCCCGGCCAGCGTGATCGCGGGGTGCGCGTCACGCTGGCCGATGACCGCCACGAGCAGACCCGCCCACACCCCCGTGACGGGCGGGTACCACAGCGGCGTCGGCGGATAGTCGGTCCACGGAGCGGCAGCTGCCCGATCAGTGGCCCGCAGCACCTCGTCGGGCGTCGGCGTGCTTTCCATGGTGGAAAGTTATCCGAACGCTTTCCCGTTGTGCAAGTGATCGGATCCCGACAGGATCAGGTGTCCGTCCGGCTTGCCCCGATGTTACACAACTTGTAGAGTCCCCGGCAGGTCTCGTCCCGTTCCCACGACAGGAGACGCCGTGGTCCGGTTCACCATCCGGTCTCTCGCAGTCGCCACACTGCTCGCCGCGGCGCTGTCCTCCTGTGGCGGGGGCTCGGACGAGACCGCCAGCCTGCCCGAGTCGGGCCGCCTCGCCGGCGGCACGCTCGTCGACATCCCGTTGACCTCCGACCAGCTCGACGCCGAGCTGACCACGGCCGACGGCTCGACCATGACGCTCGGCGACCTCCACGGCACGACGGTGGTGCTCACCGACTTCCTGACGCGCTGCCGCGAGATCTGCCCGCTGACGAGCGTGGACATGAACGCCGTCGCGCGCGCCGTCGACGAGGCCGGGCTCGACGACGTCGTCGTCCTGGAGGGGACCGTCGACCCCGAGGGTGACGACCCGGCCCGGCTCGCCGCCTATCAGGCGCTCTTCGGCAGCACCGACAGCTGGACGCTCTTCACCGCTGGCGACGGGACCGATGACTTCTGGAAGAGCTTCGGCGTGGCCTATGAGCGCGTCGACGCCGAGGAGCCCTACGGCACCGACTGGCAGACCGGGGAGCCGGTCACCTACGACTATGAGCACACCGACGCCGTCATCGTCATCGATGCCGACGGCCACGAGCGGTGGGTCATCCAGGGCGACCCCAATGTCGAGGGTGCCGCCGCGCCCGACCCGCTGGCGTCGTACCTCAACGACGAGGGCCACGAGCACCTCACCGACCCCGCCCCCGAGGCCTGGTCCGCCTCGGACGTGGAGCAGGCGCTGACCGAGATCACCGGTCACCAGATCGGCTGACGCGCTGCTGGTTCACCAAGGTAGGCGGGTGAACCCTCACCTACCTAGGCGAACTGATCGAGGTAAGTGACGGTTGGCCTTCCTACCTTGGTGAACCGTCACCACCGCAACCACCCCGAGACGCGCCTCAGTCGAAGTTGTGCCGCAGCCGGCTCTCCGCCTCCTGGCGCTTGAACTGGTTGAAGCGGGGGAGGAACTTGTCCCAGTCGATGATGTGGGCGTCGATCTCGGGGCCGTCGATGCAGGCGTGCTTGCGGATCAGCTTGCCGTCGATGTTCACCGGCACCATGCACGCGCCGCACATGCCCGTCGCGTCGACCATGATCGAGTTGAGGCTGGCCACCGCCTTGACGCCGTAGCGTCGCGACAGGTCCGACACGGCCCGCATCATCAACGGCGGGCCGATCGCGATCACCTCGGCCACGCGCCGGCCTTCGCCGCGCTGGTTGGCCTCGAGCATCTCCTCCAGCGGCAGGGTCACGAAGCCCTCGCGGCCGAACGAGCCGTCGTTGGAGGTGTAGACGACGTCGAGCAGGTCGGGGTACGCCGCCTGCAGCTCGGGCACGCGCTCGCCCTCACCGACCCAGAACAGCAGGTCGGCGTTGCGGAAGCCGGCGATCAGGGTGACGTGATTGCCCAGCCGCAGGTGCTCGCGCATGATCGGATAGACGGGCGGCAGCCCGAGCCCTCCGGCGGTGAACACGACGGTCTCGGTGGCTGCGTCGTAGCGCTCGAGGTCCGAGGGCCGGCCGAGCGGTCCGGCGATGCCGCTGAACGACTCGCCCGGGTCCATCGCGTTGATCTCGATCGAGCTGGTGCCCATCGCCTGGACGACCAGACAGACCGTCCCCGCGTCGGTGTCCCAGTCGGCCAAGGTGAGCGGGATCAGCTCGCCGTCGTCGCGCGGGAGGACGCGGACGAACTGGCCCGCCTGGGCGGAGTGCGCGACCAGCGGGGCATCGACGGTGAACTCCATGATCCCGTCGGCGAGCTCGGTGCGAGCCAGGATCTTGAACGCCTTGGTCCCGAGGTCGGTATAGGTCCGCGCCCGGCCCACCATCTGGCGGACCACCTCGGGTGCGAGGTCGACGGAGCCCAGGATCTCCCGCGCCGCCGCCTGGCCGTCGCCGGCCGCCAGGATCGCGGTCGAACCGCCCCGGGCCGCGTCGCCGCCGGTGTAGATGCCGTCGAGCGAGGTCTCCTGGGACCCCTCGTGGTCGAGCTCGAGCGTGCCCCACTTGGAGGTCCGCAGGCCGGGCTCGGAGTTCTTGATGATGGGGTTGGAGTCGTTGCCGAGGGCCATGATCACCAGGTCGGCCGGCACCTTCTCGTGCTCGCCGGTCGGCTTGGGAGAACGACGGCCCGAGGCGTCGGGCTCGCCGAGCTCCATGACGTCGAGGTGGGCGGTGCGCACGAAGTGGGTGTGCGGGTCGCCGCGGAACTCGCTGGGCGAGCGCAGCACCCGCAGCGCGATCCCCTCCTCGAGGGCGTGCGCCAGCTCCTCGACCCGGGCCGGCATCTCCTTCTTGGTCCGGCGGTAGACGATCGTGACGTGCGCCCCGAGCCGGTGGGCGGTGCGGGCCGCGTCCATCGCGGTGTTGCCGCCACCGATGACGAGCACCTCCTTGCCGTGGGTCTCGGGGAGCGGCGTCTCGTAGTCCTCGCGCAGCCCCTGCATCAAGTTGACGCGGGTGAGGAACTCGTTGGCGCTCATCACGTTGAGGAGGTGCTCCCCGGGGACGTTCATGAACCGCGGCAGCCCGGCGCCGGTGCCCACGAAGATCTTCCAGAACCCCGCGTCGCGCAGCTCCTGGAGGGTGGCGGTCTTGCCGACCACGAAGTTGGGCACGAACCGGCCGCCGAGCAGCTTGATCTTGCCGACGACGTCGTCGATCAGCTCGTTGGGCAGCCGGAACTCGGGGATGCCATAACGGAGTACGCCGCCCAGCGCGTGGAACGCCTCGAACACCGTGACGGGGAAGCCCTCGTTGGCCAGCAGATAGGCATTGATCAGCCCGGACGGCCCTGAGCCGACGATCGCCACCGGCGGCTTGGTCGCGGCGTCCCACGGGTCGGGGCGGCCGGCGAGCCGGTGGGCCAGGCCGTCGGGGTTGACCAGCTTCTCCCGCTCGGGGAGGAACCACTCCAGCTGGCCGATCTCGATGGGCCTCTTGGTCTGGATGCACACGCCCTGGCACTGGATCTCCTGCGGGCACACCCGGCCGGTGACGTCCGGCAGCGGGTTGCACGACTCGATGAGCTCCATCGCCTCGCGGAAGTGGCCGGTGCCGACGAGCTCGAGGACCTGCGGGATGTGGATGCGCACCGGGCAGCCGCCGGTGACCTCCGGCTTGGCCGCGGCTGGGTTGAGGTGCACTCCGACCTCGCAGGGCTTCTCCTCGCACTGCTTGTCGCGCATCGCCTCGAGCCAGACGAACAGCTCGACCTCTCGTGCCGAGAACCCGTCGCGCATATAGCCGAGGTAGCCCTGGTTCACCAGCTCGAAGTCGTGCTCGCGCTCGCCCGCCGGACGGACATAGGGCGGGATCGCGTTGCCGGCGGGCCACTCGACCGAGAGGCCGTCGAACATCGGATAGCGCTTGGCGAGGTGGGCGTCGAGCGCGCGCACGAACTTGCGCTTGAGGCCCAGTGGCACCCCCCACAGGAAGCGCATCAGCACCTTGCTGGCGTCATCGTCGCGGAGCAGCATCTCCCACAGCGTCCGGATGAACGTCTTGGACAGCTCGGGCTGGCGGAACTCCCAGGCGATGGCCTGCATGCCGTCCTGGATGAACATGTCGCGGAAGGCGGCGGGGTCGGCGAGCAGCCGGCGCCGGAGCAGGTCGATCTGCGCGTGGTAGGTCTCGACCGCCGGCGTGTGCTCCAGCTCCTTGAGCTGGGACCGGTTCGCCTCGAGCGCCTCGTCGGCGCCGAGGTAGGCGAACAGGTCGTCGCGCCCGGTCACTGGATGATCTCCGCGTCGCAGGTGTTCTTGACCCGTTGGATCCGCTTCTCGAGCTCGGGGGTGATCTCGACCGTCTCGACCGCGCCCGGGATGACGCGGGCCACCTGGCGAGCGGCTCCGTCGACCACGATGGTGGTGCGCTCGAACAGCGACGGCAGCTCCTGGTAGCAGGTCTTGCAGTCGTTGCAGGTCTTCTGGTCCTCGGGATCGATGAAGACGATCGGTCGCGCGCCACCGTCGGCCGCCGCCGGTGGTGCGGTCGCCGCCGGTACGACGCCCGCCGGGGCGCTCAGGCCGGTCGACACGGTCGCGCCGAGCTCGACGGGGGCCTTGGTGGACGCGGCCAGGGCCGACATGGCGCTCGCGATCTCGTCGATGGACGACTCGCGGGTGCGCTGCGCCTCGTCGTACTTGGCCTGGAGCGCGTCGATGTCCGCCTGGTGGAGCGCCGTCAGCTGGGAGACGTGGCGCCCGGCGAGGTATTGCAGCAGCTGCCAGTTGCGGCGGCGGTCCTCGGTCAGGTGGACCACGGCCGGACCGACCGCGATCTTGACCAGCTTCTTGTCGTCGTCGGTGGCCAGGATGTAGGGCACCAGCCCGGCCCTGCTCTCCTCGGGGAGCTCCACATAGGCCTCGATCGGGGTCGCGCCGGCGGCGTCGGCCTCGGCCAGCGGCCGGAACGACTTGCGGAACCGGCCCTCGTTGAGGGCGAAGTGGGCGGCGGTCAGCGGGCACTCGATCAGCTGGAGCTGGCCGTCGTCGTCGACGTACTCCAGCGTCATCGTCGCCCAGGTCTTGTCGGGGTCGGGGTTGCCCTCGAGGTCGAACCACTCGTGGAGCGTCGAGCCGCGACGGGGGTCGTGGACGAAGACCGGGTTCATCCGGCTCTCGACGGCCAGGCGCCCGGCCGCGGAGGCGGCCGCGTCGGCGATGCCGTGCTCGCTCTGGCAGGGCGTATAGACGTCCATCACCGCGGGAGCGCCGTCATAGGTGAGGAACTCCAGGGTGTTCTTGAGGAAGTGGCCCTGGACCCCGGGGCTGGTCGCGCACACGAACACGTTGGGGTGGAACGACGCGATCAGGCCGAGTTCCTTGCGCGACTCGTGCTTGCCGTCGTGCTCGGAGCCGAACCGGGCCAGGTCGGAGTCCTGGGCGGTGAAGCTCGCCGTGGACGCCTGCCCACCGGTGTTGGAGTAGACGCCGGTGTCGAGGACGACGACCTTGATCGGGGTGTCGCTCGCCAGCACCCGCGACAGCGCACCGAAGCCGATGTCATAGGTCGCGCCGTCGCCACCGATGCTGAGGATCGTGGGCAGCAGGCTGCGCTCCTCGGCGGTGAACTGGGGCCAGGTCAGGTGGCTCAGGTCGGCCTCGGGCGCCTCCGGGTCGAGGGCGTCGGCCAGCTCGAGGCGGGCCAGGCGGATCGCCTTGACGTCGTCGGCGAGCTGGGCGGCCATGCCCTCGAAGATGCCCTTGGCCAGTGGCTGGGCGTCCTGGAACAGGCTGTTGACCCACGGGTCCTGATAGGGGTTGTAGGGCATCGTCGAGGCATAGACGCTCGAGCAGCCGGTGGCGTTGGTGATGACGGCACTGGCGGGACCGTTGCCGGTCGGGCCGGACTCATAGTTGAACAGGCGCCGCTCCAGCGTCGTGAGCAGCCCGGTGATCCGGTCGCGGCGCGCCGGGTCGGCCGACCCCGCCTCGTCGAGCTTGGCCTGGAGGCCGTCGATGAGTGACTCGAGCTCGGACATGTGCGCGCGGCGACGCTTCTCGCCGATGGCGTGGTCGGTGGCCATCACCACGCGGATCGCGGTGACCTCGCCACAGCCGCGGCAGCCGCCGTGGCCACCCGTGGTGGCGTAGTAGTTGTCGCGGTCGAGGAACAGCCGCTTGGTGTCGCCCTCGCCGCTGGTGGCGTCGGCGTGGAACCGCGCCGGGGTGTTGGGGGTGTGGCTGAGGAACTCGAAGCGCTCCTGGAGACCTTCGAGCAGCGGCTGGTCCTGCTCACGCGCGACCAGCGCGTTGGGCCCGCAGACCTCCACGCACTCCAGGCACCCGGTGCACTTCCACGGGTCGATCGTGGCGGCGAACAGGCCGCCGGACCCGGGGAGCTCCTTCTCCATGGCGTCGAAGAACGGCCGGGTCCGGGCCACCGGGTAGTTGGCCAGGATCTCGACGGCCTTGGCGAAGTTGCGGGCCAGGCTGGGCTGGTCGGCGCCGAGACCGGCGACCGCGGCGGCGACGATCTCGTGGAACGGCGGCGCCTCCTTGTCGTGGCGGTAGGTCTCGCGGATGCGGTCGGAGAGGCCATAGACGTGGGCCCGCATCTCCTCGCGCTGCGTCGGCGTCGCCTCGATCTCGGCGATGGCGGTGAGGAGCAGGTCGTGGATCTCGTGCACGGCGTTGGGGATGGCGGCGTCCGGGCACGCCAACGTGCACTCCATGCAACCGGTGCACAGCTCGGGGATGAACTCCGGGACGTCGCGCCGGAACAGGCCCTTGTCCTTGCCGGCCGCGGTGCCGCCTGGCATGAACAGGCCGGTGCCCGGTAGGACCGGCGACTCGCCGATGGTTCCGGCGCGGAACGGCGCCGCCACCATCTCCTCGTAGTAGCCACGGTCGAACAGGCCGTTGCACGAGGAGCCCTCGGAGCAGTTGCACATGTCGGCGGAGACCTGGACCGTGTGCAGCGGCAGCAGGTCGGGGAGCTCGTCGACGGCACGCAGCTCGGCGTCGTCGTAGTCGACCTTGACGGTGTGCTCCAGCCCGTCGCGGATGACGGCCATGTTGCCCTCCACCACCGCGGCGCCCTTGCTGCCGAACTTCTTGGTGATCTGCTGCTCGACCTTGGTCAGCACCGCCTCGTGGGAGGTGCCGGCCGACAAGCGGTCGACGTGGCCGATGACCGCGCCGATGAAGGCGATGCCCATCATCCGTGTCTCGAGGCTGGGTGTCGGCGCGTGCCGCTTGGCCACCTTGAAGGCATCGATGACATAGAAGTGGATGTTCTTGTCGCGGATCGTGCGGCGCGTCTCGCGCGTGAGCCCACGCCACACCTCGGCCGGCGTCGAGCTCGACTGCATGACGAAGGTGCCGCCGTCGACCAGGCCCTTGAGCGGGTTGGTGTGGCTGAACACCTTGTGGTCGGGGCTGATCACGATCTCGACGTCCTCGAGCTCGGCGTTGGTGATCAGGATCGGCTCGGGCGACAGCGTGATGTAGTAGTTGGTCGGCGCGCCCGACTTCTCCGAGCCGTACTTGGGGGCGGACTTGGAGTGCATCCCCAGGACGCCGGCCAGGATGTCGGTCAGCAGCTTGCCCGTCGCGATGGTGCCGTAGCCGCCGACGGAGTGGAAGCGGATGCGGGTCGCGTTGTCGGGCAGGAGGTGGGGGTTCTCCTCGGTCGCGAGGGCCATCAGCTCGGTCTCGGGGTAGGCCGCCCGCAGCCTGTCCTGCAGCCCGGCGAGCAGCTCGCTCGGGTTGTCACTGAAGAACTGGCTGCCCAGATAGACCAGGGGAGCGGCGTCGGGCTTGAGCATGTGCTTGAACGCCGCCACGAGGTGCCGCGGCTGGAGGTCGTGGCCGCCGAGACCGAAGATCGCGGTGGTCAGCTGGGGGCTCTGCTCGAGGGCCGGGATCCCGGGGTGGCGGTCCGGGGTCACGGCGTTCTCCCGCGCCTTGAACATGGCACGGGTGACCAGCGTGGTGAGCGCCGTCTGGTCGGAGCGCTCCAACACGGTGACGGCCTGCTTGCCTGCGAGGGCGTCGATGACCTCGGCCTCGGGGAAGGGCTGGAGCAGCTTGACCGAGATGAGACCGGCCTTGATGCCCTGGCTGCGCAGATAGGGGAGCACGGCGCGCACGTCGTCGGTGACCGAGCCGAGCCCGATCATGACGACGTCGGCGTCCTCGATGTCATACGTGTGGATCGGGTGGTAGTCACGGCCGGTCAGCTCGGCGTACTCGGCCATGGCCTGGCGGGTCAGGAGCGGCACCGCGCTGGCGAAGTGGGTCCGGTGGTCGACCGCGCCGGCCTGGAAGTCGGGCTGGTTCTGGACGGGGCCGGTCATGCCGGGGTTGTTGACGTCGACGAGCGCCGGCACGAGCTGGCGGGTGCCGGCCTCGGGGGCGTTGCGCCACTGCCGCGACCAGGCGCCGTGGAGCTCGGTGGGCACCCAGGCCAGCGAGTCGCCGAGCAGGCTGCCCTGCTGGTCGGGCTCGATGACGGTGGCGTTGTCGGTCAGCCAGCGGCGCAGCGCGGCGATCTCGTCCGGGCCGAACTCGGCGGCCTTGCGGTTGAGCCACTGCTGGAGCTGGTGGACGCGCCCCTTGGCGCCGAAGAGCATCTCCTGGGCGACGGTGGGGCAGGGGATCCGGCCGGCGGGGTCGCCGAGGTAGTCGCGCAGCAGCTCGGGCTCCGGGAGCAGCGCCTCGCTCAGCATGTGGCTGGTGGAGAACCCGTCCATCGCGTTGGCGACGGGGATCAGCGACAGCGCCGAGGCCCGGTAGGAGATGGCGGCGAGGTCGGCCGCCTCCTGGGGATTGGAACCGACGATGATCGTGTAGCCCGAGGAGAGCAGGGCGTAGATGTCGTCGTGGCCGGCCATCACGTTGAGGGAGTGCTTGGACACCACCCGCGCCGCCACCTGGAGCACGAAGCCGCCGATCTTCTTGCCGACGGTCACATAGTGCGACTCCATCGCATAGAGGATCCCCTGGCTGGAGGACGCGTTGGAGATGAACTGCCCGCCGGTGAGGGCGGCGCCGAGCGCGCCGCTCTGGGCGGAGTGCTCGCCCTCGGGGGAGAAGAAGAAGGGGTGCTTGCCGAAGACGTTGAGGGAGCCTTCGGCGCGCGCGGCCTCATAGAGCTCGCTGATCTCCGTCGACGGCGTGATCGGATAGCCGATGACACCACCGCAGACCTTGGTCATGACATGGGCGACGGCGCCGTTGCCGTTGACCACCGCCGGGATCCCCGGATAGCGGGGGGTGGCGGTCGTCGTCGCCGTGATCTGGGTGGCTGTGTCGTCGGCCATGGCCGAACCTCGCTCTCCGTTGAACGTTCAAAGCCGGGAGCGAACGCTCCGGGACTCGACATTCGTCCACCGGGAGGGGCCGGAAGGGCAAGGAGGTCGGGCGCGAAGATCCCGCTCACCTCCAAGGTTAAGACCACTCCCCCCGGGGGTATTCACGAAGGTGAGCCTCATTCGCCTCCGAGGGGGTCGACCCCTACGATCGAGCCGGGGGAAATCCCGATGGCCCCAGCGCGTCACTGATGCTGGACTGGAGGAATGGTCGGTATGTCGAGTCTGCTCTCGAACGCTGCGTCGCACGTGAGACGCGGGATCATGCAGCGGGTCATGGCCCGCGGATCGGGAGGCAGCGGCAACCCCGACCTGACGAGCCTCAAGAAGGTGCCGCGCAAGGCGACCTATCCGTTGCGACGCGACGGGATCCACCCCGTCCCGGAGCTGCGAGCCGCCCAGGCCACGGAGCCGGTGACCCGGCTGGCCCGGCTGTTCGGCATGAACGTCTGGCTCGTCACCGGCTATGACGAGGCCAAGATCGTGCTGGCCGACTCCACGCGCTACAGCAACAACATCCGTCACCTGCTGGGTGACAAGCAGCGCCAGGGTGCCGACGAGGTCGGCGGGCTCGGCATGACCGACCCGCCCGACCACACCCGGCTGCGCAAGATGCTGACCCCCGAGTTCACGCGCGTCGGGCTGCGGCGTCTCGAGCCGCTCATCGACCGTGTGGTGACCCAGACCCTCGACGAGATGGCCGACGCCGGGCCCGATGCCGACCTGGTCTTCGACTTCGGCTTCCGGATCCCGTTCCGGGTGATCAGCGAGCTGCTCGGCCTGCCCGAGATCGACTTCCACATGTTCCACGAGCTCGGCGCCGCGCGCTTCGACGTACGCCAGGGCGGCGGTGGCTCGTTCGGTGCGGCGACGTCGTCGCGCGAATACCTCATCGCCGAGGTGACCCGGCAGCGCACCGACCCCGGCCCGGGGCTGATCGGTGCGCTGGTGCGCGACCACGGTGACGAGTTCGACGACGTCGAGCTCGGCGGCGTCGCCGACGGCGTCCTGCTCGGGGGCTATGAGACGAGCGCCAGCATGCTCGTGATGAGCACCTATCTGCTCTCGCAGCAGCCCGAGGCCTGGCAGACCCTCCAGACCGGCACCGACGAGGAGATGAGCGCCATCGTCGAAGAGCTGCTCCGCATGCTCACCCCGGTGCAGATCGCGTTCGCTCGCTTCGCCCGCGAGGACCACGAGCTGTTCGGCAAGCACGTGCGCAAGGGCGACCCCGTGCTCGTCTCGCTGCTCCAGGCCAACCGCGACCCGGAGGTCACGCCCGACCCGGACACCTTCAACCCCCACCGCGACAACAACGGGTCCCACCTGGCCTTCGGCCACGGCATGCACCGCTGCCTCGGGGCCGAGCTGGGCAAGATGGAGATGAAGGCGGCGCTGACCGGGCTGGCCACGCGCTTCCCCGACCTGGCGCTCGTCGACGCCCCGGAGGACGTCGCCTTCCGCGAGCTGTCGATCGTCTATGGCGTCGACACGTTGCCGGTGCGCCTCTGGTGAGGTCGTGCGGTCGCCCGGTCCTCCCGGACGGCCGTGGTGTGCAACACCCTCAGGTCCGGCGTCGTCGGGCCGATCACCCACATGGTTGAGGAGTCGGTTTCGAGACGGCCTTCCAGCGGCCTCCTCAACCACCCTGTAAGCCTCCTCGACGCGAGAAAGTCACAACCCCGGAGGCTGAGGAGCGGCCGGTCGGCCGCGTCTCGGAACCCAGGCCCCACGTGGGGCGCACCCCTGTCCACGTGGGAGCATCAAGCACGTGTCTGACTCATCTCGGGCCGGGCTGACCCGGTTCGCCTGGCTGTCCATCGCCGCGGCGGTGGCCACCATCGGTCTCAAGTTCGGCGCCTATCTCCTGACGGGTTCCGTGGGACTGCTGTCCGACGCCCTCGAGTCGCTGGTGAACCTGGTCGCTGCCATCGGGGCGCTGCTCGCGCTCATCGTGTCGGCGCGACCGGCCAACGAGCACTACCACTTCGCCCGGACCAAGGCCGAGTACCTGTCGGCCGTGGTGGAGGGCGTGATGATCTTCGTCGCCGCCGTCTTCATCATCCTGTCGTCCGTACGCCGGTTCCTGGACCCGCAGCCACTGGAGAACGTCGGCGTCGGTCTCGGGATCTCGATCGTGGCCGCCCTGCTCAACGGCAGCGTCGCGATGCTGTTGCTCCGCGCCGGCCGGCGCGAGAACTCGGTGACCCTGGTCGCCGACGGCAAGCACCTGATGACCGACGTGTGGACCTCCGTCGGCGTCGTGGTCGGCGTACTGCTCGTCGCCGTCACCGGGATCCTCCGGCTCGACCCGGTGATCGCGCTGCTCGTGGGTCTCAACATCATCTGGACCGGCTACCGCCTCATCTCCAGCTCGGTCGGTGGGCTCCTCGACCGCGCCCTCGATCCCGAGAAGCAGGCCGTGATCGACGAGATCCTGGCCGGGTTCGCGACCGACGAGGTGCGCTTCCACGCGGTCCGCACCCGCGAGGCAGGTCACCGCTCCTATGTGACCATGCACGTGCTCGTCCCAGGATCGTGGTCGGTGGCGCGCGGTCACGACCTGGCCGAGAGCGTCGAGCGGCGACTGCGCGAACGCCTCCAGTCGGTCGACGTCGCGACCCACCTCGAGCCCATCGAGGACCCCCGTGCCTATGAGGAGGAACTGGGCGTCGAGGCGCCGGGTTCATCCACAGGTGAGAGTTAGTACGGAAGGCAGAACGCCGTACCTTCCGTACTAACTCAAAACCTGTGGAAACTACCGCTGAGGGTGGGGGCTCTCTAGTCTGGCGCCCGTGGACAATCACAGTGGCGGCGGGCGGAGCCCGGTCCAGGCGGTGATGGACTCCGAGGAGTTCACCAAGACCGTCGCCGAGATCGCGGCGCGGACGGGGCGCACCGAGGCCGACGTACGCCAGGAGGCCAAGGGCTGCCTGGAGGAGATGACCGCGCAGGTCACCCCGCAAGGAACGCAGGCCTGGGACCGGCTGGGCCGCTGGCTGACCCGGTCCTACACCGTCGACGCCGACGTCTCCGGGCTCGCCGCCCTCCGTGAGCTGGGCCGCGACAAGTCGCTGGTGTTCCTGCCCAACCACCGCTCCTACCTCGACCCGCTCGTGCTGCGGTCGATCCTCGGCAAGCACGGCTTCCCGCCCAACCACATCCTGGGCGGCATCAACCTGGCGATGTGGCCGGTGTCGGAGGTGGCTCGTCGCAGCGGCCTGATCTTCATCCGTCGTACGACGCGCGACGACCCCATCTATCCCGCGATGATGCGGCTCTACTTCGCACTGCTGCTGCGCCAGCACGCCAACCTGGAGTGGTACTTCGAGGGTGGCCGCACCCGGACGGGCAAGCTCCGCCCGCCCAAGATGGGCGTCCTGCGCTATCTGGTCGACGCCTTCCTCAGCAACGGCGCCGACGCGGCCGACGTGGCGCTCGTGCCGGTGGCGATCGTCTATGACCAGCAGGCCGAGGTGGAGGCGCTGTCCTTCGAGGAGTCCGGCGGGACCAAGCGGCCCGAGAGCCTGGGCGCCCTGGTCCGGTTCGCTCGGGCGCAGTCACGGGGCCGCGGGCGGGCGCACGTCCGGTTCGGCCCGCCGGTCTCGCTGCGCGAGTCCCTGGACGAGGCCGCAACGCGAGCCGGCTCGGCCGATCCGCGCGAGGTCGTCCCCCGCGTGGCGTTCGAGGTGGCCCACCGGATCAACGCCGCGACCCCGATCACGCCGTCCGCGCTGGTCACCTTCGGGCTGCTCGACAACGACGACCGCGCGATGACTCTCGGCGAGACGCTCGGGCTGCTCGAGCCGTTCCTCGCCTATGTCCGCCAACGCGGCCTCCCGCTCACCTCCGATGTCGACCTGGGTCGCCCGGAGGGCATGCGTCGAGCCCTGCGGACGCTGGTCCGCGAGGGCGTGGTCGAGGAGTACGACGGCGGGGTCGAGCCCGTCTACGCGATCACCCGCGAGCGCCACCACGAGGCGGCCTTCTATCGCAACACGGTGACCCACTACTTCATCACCCGGGCGATCGTCGAGGTCGCGGCCGTCCAGGCGCAGGAGGGCGCCAGTGACCGGACCGCCGACCTGACCGCCGCGTTGTGGGAGCACGCGCTGGCCATTCGCGACCTGTTGAAGTATGAGTTCTTCTTCGCGACCAAGGCCGAGTTCGACGCCGAGATCCGGGCCGAGACGGCACTGGCGCTGCCGGACTGGGACGACGACCAGGTGACCGCCGACTCGGTGACCGCCGTCCTGCGCACCAGCCCCCTGCTGCTCGCCCACCGTGTCGTCGGTCCGTTCCTCGAGGCCACCCAGGTGGTCGCCCATCGGTTGGCCACCCGCGAGCCGGCAGCGCCGGTCGACCAGGACGCCCTGGTGGCGGAGAGCCTGGGCGTGGCGCGACAGCGGTGGCTGCAGCGCGACCTCCACAGCGCCGAGTCGATCTCCAAGGACCTGATGACCAACGCCGTCAAGCTCGCCGGCAACCGCGACCTGCTCGGCCCCGGCGGCGACGAGCTCCGGGCCGCGCGGGAGGCCTTCGCGGCCGAGCTCGACGCGGTGGTCGCTGCCGTTGGCGTCGTCCGTGACGTCGCCCTCCGCTCTCTCTCCGTGGACAGGAGCTCGTGACCGTGGCCGACATCGACGACCTGATCGCCGACATCGAGGCAGGCCCCCAGGGCCCCGAGGTCGGGGCCTTCTTCGACTTCGACGGCACCCTGATCGACGGCTACTCAGCTGCGCTCTATTTCCGCGAGCGGCTGACCAGCGGCGACATCGGGGTCAGCGAGCTCCTCCAGACCATGGTCGAGATCTTCAACATGCAGCAGCGTGGCCACGACGTCACCAACCTGGTCAACGTGGCACTGGGCGCCCTGGCCGGGCGCGAGCGCGCGGAGATCGAGAAGCTCAGCCAGGAGCTGTGGCGCAGCAAGATCGCGCCCAAGGTGTTCCCCGAGGCGCGCCGTCTCGTGGCGGCCCACCTCGCCGCGGGCCACACGGTCGCGATGGCGAGCTCCGCGACGCGCTTCCAGGCCGAGGCCGCGGCCCGCGACCTCGACATCGAGCACCTCCTGGTCACCGAGGTCGAGGACATCGGCGGCGTGCTGACCGGCCGGGTCGCCGGCCCGATCCTGTGGGGGCCCGGCAAGGCCGCCGCGGTCGTCGAATTCGCCGCGGAGCGTGGTGTCGACCTCGACGAGTCCTATGCCTATGGCAACGGTGCCGAGGACGTCCCCTATCTCGAGACGGTGGGGCGCCCCCGCCCGCTCAACGCCGACGTCGGGCTCACCGGCGCCGCGGAGCAGCGCGGGTGGCGGGTCTATCGGCTCACCCGCCACCTGCGGGTCAACCCCGTGGCCGTCGTACGCAGCGCCGCATCGATGGTCGGCCTCGGCACCGGCGTGGCGGTGGGGCTCGGCATGGGCCTGCTCAACCGCGACCGGCGTACGGCGCTCGAGGTGGCGTCTGCCGTCGGGTCCCAGCTGTCGCTGGCGGCGGCCGGAGTCAAGCTGGACATCACCGGTGAGGAGAACCTCTGGAAGGCGCGTCCTGCGGTCTTCGTGTTCAACCACCAGAGCCAGCTCGACGTGCCGATCCTGGGTGCGCTCATGCGACGCGACTACACCGGCGTCGCCAAGAAGGAGCTCGCCAAGGACCCCACCTTCGCCGCGATCGGCTGGCTCACCGAGATCGCCTATGTGGATCGGACCGACGTGGTCGCCGCCAAGAAGGCGCTGGAGCCGGCCATCGACCGGATCCGGGCCGGCAAGTCGCTGGTGATCGCCCCCGAGGGGACCCGATCGCCCACGCCCAAGCTGCTCCCGTTCAAGAAGGGGGCCTTCCACCTGGCGATGCAGGCCGGGGTGCCGATGGTCCCGGTCGTGATCCGCAACGCCGGGGAGATCATGGCCGCCCACTCGCTGCTGGTGAACGCCGGCACGGTGCAGGTCGCCGTACTCCCGCCCATCGAGACGACCCGATGGACCGTCAAGACGCTGGACAAGCAGGTGTCCCGGGTCCGGCAGATGTTCCTCGACACCCTGGCCGACTGGCCCGGCTGACGCCGGGGAGGTCACACGAAGTGGTTGTCCGAGCGACCGTTCGCCAGCACGTCCCGGCCGGCGGGTGACCAGGCGGCGTCACGGCCGAACTGCGCGAGCAGCACCGACACGACGTCGCCCTCCTCGGGGTCGGCGTCGATCAGCCAGGCTGCCCGGCGGGGGCGCGGGACGAACGAGTACCACGACAACACCGCGCGGACCAGGTCGGGGTCGAGCCCCGGGTCGATGCCGAGCGCGGTGGCCAGGTCCCACGCGTGGATCAGGTGATGGGCGGCGAGCCGCTGGACATAGTCCTCGCAGTCCTCGACGCCCGTCGGGAGGAAGACGATCCCGCCATCGAGCACGCTGTGGCGCACGCAGTGGCGGGCCACCGCGGCGACGGCCCGGGTCGCCGCGTCGGGGTCATCGCCCAGAACGTCGCCCTGGAGGAGGTCGGCGATCTCGGACGGCAGCGCCCCCTCGAGCAACGGGATGCTCCACAGGTCGTCGAGCACGACATGGTTGATGAGCGCGCGGACGG
>JAXLSN010000022.1:0-97832 GCA_046330595.1 Nocardioidaceae bacterium | reverse complement strand
GCGGACCGCTCTACAAGTATCACACCTTCCCCGACGCAGAGTTGCGCGCCTTGCTCGGGAGTCTCGGTCCCCCGTGACGACGCGCGCCGATTCGAGAGGTCATCAGAAAGTCATCACAAACGATGCGCCACGGTCCCGAGAGGTTCCGATAGACTTGGGACTGTCCGATGGAGAATCTCCAGTCCAACCCGAGGTTTTCCAGTGGGACCCGAAGTTTGAGGTAGTCAGATCAGGCCCTCCGATCTCTCCCAGAGGTCGCAGGTTCAAATCCTGCCCCCGCTACGAATTTCAGGCGCGGAACCTACGGGTTCCGCGCCTGAAAGGTTTGTGGGACTTGATCATGTGTCCACTTTGGGTCCAAAAACCCTGTCCAGAAGCCCCTCCGAGGGCTGTTGCGCGGATCGGCTACGGAGTCGCACCGATTGGTGCCGACTCGCGCGGTCCGGCCGGCACACCTGCGTGGCATGGACAGCACGACACCCACCCTGAGCGGTCTCGCGCCGCTGATCTCGATCGAGGAACTCTCCGAGTACCTCAACGTCCCCACTCGGACTCTGCACGACTGGCGACTGGCCGGTCGTGGTCCGCGTGCGATCCACGTCGGTCGGCAACTGCGCTACTTCGTCGCCGACGTGAACGAGTGGCTCCAGGAGCAGCGCGAGGACGTCACCGGACGCGCACCCGAGAGGCGGTGAGCTGACATGGGACGGCCGCGTACACCCATCGGAACCTTCGGCGACATCACCTACGTCAAGATGCCCGGAGGACGAGCCCGGGCCAGGACCCGCTACCGCGACGACGACGGCCAGGTCCGACGCGTCTCTGCGACAGGTTCGTCGAACAAGGACGCCCTGCGTGCGTTGAAGACGTCGCTGGCTCAACGTCCCAGCCATCTCTCGACGGGCGAGATCACCGGAGACTCCTCCTTTGCCAAGCTCGTCGAGGTCTGGCTGGAAGACCTCGACATGACGAACGAGCTCGCGCAGAGCACGAGAGCGCTCTACGAGCGCAATATGCGTCAACTCGTGATGCCGGCCTTTGAGCACTACCTCCTGCGAGAAATCACCGTGCGCAAGGTCGACACGTTCATCAAGACCTTGGCGACCACGAAGAGCTACAGCATGGCCAAGCAGGCGCGCACAGTGTTGAGCCTCGCGCTCGGGCTGGCGGTCAGGTACGACGCCATCACGAAGAACCCCGTCCGCGACATGGGCAAGTTGCACAAGCCGCCCACCCAAGCGACCTCGCTCACCGAGGCCCAAGTAGCGAAGATCCGCGCAGCCGCGCGGAGTTGGCGACGCGGCCCCGGAATCTCTGGCCCGCCCCCGGACGGCCAGTTGGAGCAGATCATCGAGGTGATGCTCGGAACCTCGGCTCGGATCGGCGAGGTACTCGCGATCCGCAAGCGCGACGTCGACGCCACCAGAGACCCAGCCACGGTTCGGATCTGCGGAACGATCGTCTCCCCGGCCGGTAAACCAACCCACCGGCAGCCGCACCCGAAGACGACGAAGTCGACCCGGACGGTGTCGGTGCCGAGCTTCGCAGCCGAGGTGCTGCGCGACCGGCTGGTCAAGGTCGCTGCGGAGGACCCCGAGCACCTCATCTTCTTCACCCGCAACGGCACGCCGCTGACAACCAACAACGTTCGGCGTCGCCTCCGCGCGGTGCTGGAGGAGGCCGGTATCGAGGGAGTCACGCCTCACTCGTTCCGACGCACAGTCGCCACGGTCCTCGACCGAGCAGGAGGGGCGGACCTCGCCGCCGAGATGCTGGGCCACACTTCGTCGAAGATCACCAAAGAGCACTACATCGAGCATGACGACAAGGTGAACCCCGTGACCGCAGAGATCCTGGAGTCTCTCGCCCCGAAGTCCGAGCAAGGCGGCGACGCGGCATGATTGTCCTGAAGTTCGCGGGTGGTGCCGTTCCCGGCACGAGTCGTCCGGGAAGCACGGAGCACAGGATCGGAGTCCGATGAGTCCGCCCGCGGGGCCAGGCCAGGTCAACGTCCTCAAGACCCACTACACGCGTGTGGGCAATGGCCCCGTGGCCTTCCTCGATGAGACGTACCACGTGGAGAAGGACGGGCGGCGGCGGTTCTATGTCATGGCCGCAGTGGTTGTGCTCCATGAAGACCGGGACCCGCTCCGCGATGAGCTGGACTCGCTCGTCCCTGACGGCTGGTGGCACACAACCGACGAGTTGCGCACAGACGGTGGCCGCGAGCACGCCCGGTCGTTGCTCCAGACCTTCCGCATCCCCGACGAGACATGTGTCATCGTCGACAAGGTCGCGCTGGACGCTGACGACGAGGACGGCACGCAAGCACGCGGAGCCGTCCTCGGGCGGCTGCTGACGGCCATCCACACTGCTGAGTTCGGTTCGCATCCCCCAGTGAACCTCGCGGTCATCGAGGAGCAGCGCGAGGCACGGAAGAACAACTTCGACCGCTCGATCAGGAAGCAGCTCATCGAAGCAAAGGCGATCAGCGAGTCGATGGCGTTGGCGTCCGTGTCACCGGGCTCCGAGCATCTGCTGTGGTTGCCTGACCTGGTGTGTAGCGCCTACCGCCAGAAGTTGCTGTTCCAGCGAGACGAGCTGTTCGGAGAGATCGAGGAACTGACCCACGTCGTTCAACTCGACTGAGAAAGCAGCAACCCCCGGCTGCCGTAGCTACACCGGGGGCCAACCTGACTCACGAACCCGAAGGTAAGAAGTCCAAGCCTTGCTGTCACAAGGATAGACGACGGCTCAAGCCGCTGTCCATCGGTCGAACGCAGGGTGCCGCTTTGCCCCGAGTCTACGCGGGTGCCGGAGCAGCAGGGCTCAGATCGCCACACCACCTCCTCGGGACTCAGGGCGGTGATTGATGGCCGCCTCGAAGTCGCGGCGGTTCTGCGCGGCGCCCCTGGGCGGCTTGTGCTCGACCGGCATCGGGCGTAGCTCGTGGCGGACGGTGTCGAGCAGTTGGTCCTGCGCGGGGCAGGTGATGGGCAGCCACTCGCGTCGAGTGCCTCTGACCAGGTCGCCGTCGTCGTTCTCGACGGCGGGGATGAGGACGCGCTGGAAGTAGAGACGCTCCTTGATCCCGAGTTCGACAGCGGTACAGACGCGCTCGTCGATGCCGGCGCTGATCCGCATCAGTCGCCGCACCTCCCCGGTGTCGTTGAGCCCGTCGGCGGGGAGCTTCTGCATCCGTGCTGCCGCGACTGAGCCTTGGCCGGCAGCGAGTCCGCCCTTGCCGTAGAGCCCGCCGACGTCACGGGTTTGGTGGACGAGGCGCCCGTAGGTGTCGGCTCGGCGTTGCCAGCGGGCTGCGAGTTCGGGGTTGCTCTCGTTCAACCGGCGGGCGGCTTCGAGAGAGACGATGCGTTGGGAGTCCATGACGACGCGCAGGCTTTGGGCGTCGGGAAACTTGACTAGGTGGAGCAGGAGGTTGTGCTGGGCCTGGAGTACGCCGGTGATGCCGGGTAGTCCAGGGCCTTCGATCAGCCGTGCGGGTGGCTTCCAGCCGCGTCGGTCGACGGAGTAGTCGGGGTCGCCGTAGCCGGAGTACGCCGCGCAGACCTCGGCCGCGCGGCCGAGCCGTCCTGGGTCCTTCAACTGCTTCCAGCCAGGGATGTTCGAGTACCGCCGATCGAGTCCTACGAGCGCGCGGGTGATCTCGGCGGCGTCGTGGATCACGGTCATGCACTCGGCTTCGGAGAGTCGCCCATAGCCGACCCCGGCGCCGAAGTCGTGCTCGCCGAGAGCACACGCGCGCGCGGCTTGCCGCCACAGGTCGACCATCTCGAACCGTTGGCCCGAGACGAGTTCGTCCCTCGTCGGCAGGGCGGCGGGGTCGGCATCGATGGCGGCGTCGAGGCGATAGCGCAGTTCCTCGGCGGGGCCGCGTGTGCGGGCGCTGGTGCTGGTCAGGTTGATGCGCGGGTTCGCGGCCCGCATCGCCTGGTGGCACCAGACGAGGACCGCGTGGCGGTAGCGGGCGATCTGTTCCCCGATCTCTTGGCGTTCGGCGACGGTGGTGGTCTCGGGCACGGTGTGGAGCCCGGCGCCGCCGATGCGGTGCTGGATGCGGTGCTGGGTCAGCAACTCACGTAGCGAGTCGCGCAGCAGCCGCGTGTTCTCGCCGTACATCAGGGCGCGTCCAACTCGCGGGCCGCGTAGAGCATGTCCAGGACCAGCTCGACGGTCAGGCCGTCGATCCCATGCGTGACGAGGTCCTCGATGGCCGACTCCGCGACGGTGAACAGCGTGTCGCGGTCGGTGACCGGGACCGGGCCGATGGCGGGCATGAGGTCGCCGTGGATGAAGTCGATCTGGAGCAGGACGCGGTCGTACTCGATCGAGGCGTCGATGGTGACGGCGTTGTCGGCCAGGGCGGCGACGTAGGAGCGGGCCTCGGCGAGGGTGACCGCGTGGGCAAGCAACATGACAGATGCCTTTCGATTGGGGCGGCGGAATTTCACCGTCGCGCCGGGGCCGCCCGGGACGAGCGATGAGTAGCTATGGGTGTGGACAGCCCGGCGGAACCGGCTGCCGTGTACGGCTATGAGGCTGCGCGGACCTGTTCCTCGATGGCCCTGCGGGCGGCGACGTCCTCTTGCACGAAGAGGTGGAAGTCGGCCCAGCGGTCGGTGATCTCGACCTCGGCCCCGGCTTCGCGCAACGGTTCACCCGGCCAGGTGGTCTGGCGGGTGGGTCGGTCGCGGTCGATGCGGGTGCCTGAGAGCGACACCCACTCGCGGAGCCGGTTCTTGGCTTCGTGGAAGTCGCGGTGCCACCCGATCGGCCCCGAGGGGGTGCCTTCGGAGTTGTAGGCGTTGAGCCAGTGGGTGTGCAGCGCGGAGAGTTCCCAGATCAGCTCGTCGTGGCGATGCCAGTACGGCGGCACCACGGTCGGCGGCAGCCCGTAGGTCAGCCGCAGCCAGTCGACCCACGCATCAAGGTCGGCCCACTCGATCAGCGCCTCGTCGGCGGTGAGCAGGTTCCAGTTGATCGGGCGCAGCGACTCGTGGTCCCTGAAGTCGGAGTAGTCGGCGGTCCCGAACAGCTCACCGGGACCGCCGTACGCCTCGTCATCGACAGAGTCGCCGGCCTCGACCTCTAGCAGCGCGGGCTGGTCGAAGTCGGTCCTCATGGCTCGTGCCGGTCAGATTCCGACGGCTGGGGCGGGCTCGTTGACCACCGTCATGTCGTTGGTCGGCGGGTCGGGCTGCTTGGCCGGGGTGCGGTCCACGACGTAGCGGGTCCGGGCGCAGTCGTGCCCGATGCGGCGGGCGACGAACTGCTCACGGACCTCGCTCGGACCGGCGGGCCGCTCCTGCTCGTACTCGTGGATGTAGCCCGAAGCGACGATGGAGTCGCCCGGCTTGAACCTCGGGTACGCCCGCTCGGCCGCGCGGTCGAACAGCACCAGGTCGCAGTAGACCGGGTCGAGCTTCGTGAACGACCCGTCGACCTCCTTACGGTGCTGCTCGATACCGACCCGGCAGTAGAAGCGGGCGTGCCCCTTGCCGGTGAAGTTGAGCTCCGGCGCGGTAGCGATGAACCCTTGGAGGCTCATCTGGGTGGGGATCGTCATGACTGACTCCTGACGTCGGGCAGTCGCCCCGATGGCAACCGCTCTCAGGAGTCAGGTGTGCGGAGCGATCTCGACATCCACGATGGCTAGGCTCGCGAAGATGGCAACCAAGAGTGGCGGACGCGGTCGCGCGGCCAGCGATGAGTTCTACGTCATCGACCTCTGCGACGAGGTCCTGGGCGAGAGCGCGCTGCGGCAGCACAGGTTTCCGTGGCTGGTCGGCGACCCCTCGCCGAGGACTGGTCGGACGGCCGGCCTCCCCGTGGATGCCTACTGGCCGAGCCGGAATCTCGTCGTGGAGTTCTACGAGCGGCAGCACTCCGAGGCCGTCCCGTTCTTCGACAAGCCGGACCGCGTCACCGTCTCCGGTGTCTCTCGTGGCGAGCAGCGTGCGCTGTACGACGAACGGCGCCGACAACTCGTTCCGCAACAGGGCATCCAACTGGTGGTCATTGCCCTCGATGACTTCGAGCACAAGCGGGGGAAGATCGTCCGCGATCACGACCGGGACTTGGCGATCGTCGCCAAGTTGCTTGCCTAACGTCGTCGAAGTTCGGCCTCGACGTTGGTGCGCTGTTCCCGGAGCTGGTCCGCGTTCTTGCGGTCGGTCCAGGGCCGCATGTCGGTGACCAACGGTGGGGCGCTGCGGAGCAGGACGAGAGCGGTGCCGAACGGCAATGTGCGGATCACCTCGGGCGGCATGACCGGAACCCGCCGAATCGAGCGCTGCAACGAGCGGGAGCCGTAGTCGCCGACGGAGACGGTGTCGGTCTTCTCGTCGCGTTCGCCGATGAGGGCGGAGAGATCTTGCAGGTCCTTGGCCGAGGAGGTGCCGCCGAGGATGACCTTGACGATGCTGGCGTCCCAGATCGCCCCGGCCGCATGGTCGCCCCATTTGTCCCGCGCCTGCGAGAGCGACTGAAGGACAGGCATCGTCGTGATCCCGGTGCCGCCACCTTCGGCCATGAGGACGGGCAGCGACGGGAGCGGGGACAAGTTGCCGATCTCGTCGAGCGCCAACAGGAGCGGCGGATCGAGCCGTGCTCCGGGTGATGCAGCCGCGAGGTGTCGTGCTGTTTCGACGAGGTCTTCGATGAAGGCTGCGACCAGTGACCAGGAGGCGCCGGCTCCGGCGCCGGTGGCGAGTAGGTAGAGGGTGCCGTTGTTGGTGAGGAAGTCGACGGGGTCGAAGTGCTCGCCGGGGTTGGGTGAGACGGCGTCGAGAACTCGCGGGTCGGCGAGGCAGGTGAGGGCGAGGGAGACGCCCATCCAGATCGAGTCGCGGGTGCGGGGGTCGGAGTGGATCATTGACTCCAAGGAGTCGGCCCAACCGGGCGCTGCTTTCGGGCTGCTGGACAGGATCGCCACGGCGTCGGCTGCGGACGACGGCGAGAGGGTCCAGCCGAACAGTTCGCGTGGCGTCCGGTTGTCGAGCGCCGCGGCGTGGAGCAGGGCTTGAAGCGCGGTCCGGGTCTTGCCCTCCCAGAAGCCGCCGGACTCGACGCCGCCGGTCGACAGGCCGGTGGCAGAGGCGAGGCCGGTGGCGCGGATCATCGCGGTCAGCGGGTCCTCGCATCCGCGCACGGGCGACCAGCGCAGCCCGGAAGGCAACCCTTCGGCGAGGCGTTGTGGATCGAACACCGCGACCGGGCCGCGCTCCATTCGGGCGGTGAGGGTGGCGGCGATGTTGTCGGGACGTGTAGCTGTGGTGATGACCGCGCCGGGGGCGTCGAGGATCGCGTTGATGACGACGTGAAGGCCCTTACCGGATCTGGGTGGGCCGAGAAGGAGGATCGAGTCTTCGACCGACGCCCACACCCCTTGCCCGCGTGAGCGTCCGAGGAGGTATCCGATGTCGGAGGGCTCGGGCTTGTCGAGCGATGGCCGCAGCGTCGACCCACGCGACAGCAGCGCCTTGTGTGAGGCGACGGCTCTTACGTCGCGGCCGGTGCCGACACCGGCAAGTCGTCGTGGGTCGTGGGTGGTCTTGTGTCTCATGGACCCGATCCGTCGCCACAGCATCAGCGCAGCGGCGACGACGCCCGCAACCATCAGGATCAGGACGAGCCAGTAGACCCACGCCGACAACCCGTCGGCGCCGAGAGCCGAGGCCGGGTCGCCCGGCCGACTGAGCACCCGGAAGCCCGCCTCCCAGCCACCGCCCGGCTGCGCAGAACCTGAGACGAACGCGGCGAACGACCCTGCGAGCCTAAGGATCGCGGCGATCACGCCGACGGCTGCGATGAGGACGAGGCCGAGGTTGACCAGGTCGTCGTCGACTCCCTGTCCGCGCGGGTTCATGCCGCACCACCGGAGACCATGACGGTGCCGGACCGCTTGCCCATGAACACCACCAGTCCGGGGTGCGCTTCGAGCAGCGCCGGAGGTAGGCGCAGTCGGGCGGTGCCGTCGGTGCTGGCGACCTGATGTGCGACCACGACAGCGACGACGACTTCCTCGCCTGCCAGGAACCCTTCGCCGGCGACCTCGCCGATCGAGGTGGTGGCTTCGCGCATGGGCTTGACCACCTCAAGCTTGGGACGCTCAGGCGTGACGATGTCGGTGAACGTGGACTTGTCTGCCTCGCGGACCTCGACACGTACGGCGGTGCCGAGGTCGGCGGCGATGTCGTCGAGCACCCGCTTGAGGTCATCGCGTGTCAGCGACCCGTCGGCGGAGTACGGCTCACGGTCCAGAGTGACGGTCAGGTAGCCCTTCTTGTCCACGTCGATCTCGACCAACGGCATCACCACAGGCACCCGGACCATCGAGCGGTCGTCGCGGCGGTACGGGGTGGCAGCGTTGATCATGCTCATAGCCCGACCGACTCCACCTGTCGCTGCGCGACGGTCTGCACCGGCGCCGCACCGCGCCCGGCGGCGAGGGCTTCGCGGTCAGATTCCATGCGCAGGCCGGACGTAGCCGAGCTGAGGGCTCGCCTGCGATCGGGAGAAGTCCGAGGCGGGGTCGATGCCACCCTCCGCGGGCAGGGACTTGGCGGCCTCCCACTCGCGCGGATGCATCCCGCCCTGGACGGCCGCAGCGACGAGGTTGGCCAGTGCGTACGGCTTGCCCGCCGGCACTTGGTCGAGTGCGCACCACGCCATCACACCGTGGCCGCTAAGCCAGCTCCCGAATGCGAGAAGCGAAGCCGGGGCGGCGCGCACCTCGTCGGGTGCCCGCTTGGTCATGTCGGTCCACAGCGCGACGTGGGAGGCGGCGTTGCCTCGGTTCATGTCGAGCCAGAGCCGGTCGCGGATCGGGATGGATTCGACCGCGACGAGGAGCCTGGCGGCCTCCTTGTCGTCGAGGCGGACGCCGTCGCGGTGGAACTGATGCACGCGTCTGAGTGCCCAGCGGCATTCAAGCTTCGCGGTGTTCTCGCGCGCCGACTCCCGGGTCTCGGGCAGCAGAGTCGCTACTGGCTCGCGGTCGCCGACCAAGGACTCGGCGAGGGAATCGCGACTAGCGGCTGGCTGAGTGCGCCCTCCCAAGACGGTCATCGCAGCGACGCGCTCGCGGGCGGCGTCGGTCTGGAGCCCCATGTCGCCCGTGTCCAGGTTGGCCCACCGGGTCTCGTCGGCCCACAGCAGGATGCGGGTGTCGATCCCGATCATGTCGAGCAGGGCCGCGAACTCGGTGCCGACATCGTGCGCCATCTGCCGGTCGGCGGTGATGCAGACGATGCCGACACTGGCGCCGGGCTTGGCGTAGCGAGTAAGGCCTTCGCGGATGGATCGCCAGACCAGCTCGCGGTCGCGCGATGTCGTCGGCAGGTCGACTCGGGCGACGGGGAGGTCGGAGCGCAACGGCACGAAGACAATGGACTCTTGAGGCTTGAAGCCGAGGAGGTGCGGGATGGCCGCCACCAGTTCGTCGGGGTTCTGTACGGAGAGCGTCATGCCACAAAGGTGTGCTCGACCGTCCCTGCGGGTTGCCCCGAGCAATGTGGAGAGCTGAGCGGTCGACGGACACCGACGACGGCCGTCTACGACGAGCGGTGTTCCAGGGTCTCCAGAACGAACTGACACCACACGTGCGCTGACCCGACCGCGAGCCGGGCGTGACGGGGCGTCACCCAAGTGGGCACCTCGGCCTGCCCGTGGCCAGTTCCGACCTGGTTGCGTAGCTCCGCCATCCCCACCCCGATCCGGGACACCGCACCCAGCAGGGTGCGGATACCGACGGCGTTCTCTGCACGTTCATCCACCTGCTTGGCGTTGATGCCGAGCGCGGTGTGCGCTTTCGCCACGAGGCTCGGCAGGTCGTCGCTCCTGCCGTACTCGACCCCAGAGCGCCTCAGCACCAACTTCGCGGTGGACTCGACAAGCTCTTTGGCTGAGCCCACCGCGAGTCGGGGGTCGTCGTCGAGGTTGCGCTCGATCCGGTCCAGGTGGTCGCGGATCGCACCGGGGTCATCCAGGGAGGAGAGCGCCTCGTCGGTCACCTTCGGCCCGAACCCTCCGGCGGCAAGGACTTCGAGGCGGTCGTGGATCGGATTGAACAGGTCGGTCAGCAGGTCGCGGCGTGCCTGCCACCCGCCGGCTCCGGAAGCACCCTTGCGGTTCCAGTAGCTGCGGAAGCTCTCGAAGTCCCGGAACCCGAATTCGACGCTACGCATCCCTATGCGCGCCAGGACGGCCTTCAGTGTGGTGAGCAGTTTGCGTGCCTCGGCGTTGTCGAGCTCGCTGCCGTTCGTGCCGTACTTCTGGTACTCGTCGTGAGTGAGCTCGGTCAGAGCCTTCGCGACCTCAAGGTCCGACCAGATGGAGGACGGTGCTGCTGCGAGCTGGTCGAGCAGTCCCGTGTGGAGTTGCGTCGTCTCGCTTGTTCCCCACGGGCTGGTGTCCTTCTCTGTGGTGAAGAACTCGCTGCTGTCCACGCCACTATGGTTCCAGCCGGTGTGTGGAGGCGTGCGCCGCTTCGCCGATCGCCGGCCCTCTGAGCGGCGTGCAGGTCTTGGGTCTGGGCCGAGTTTCCTGCGATCCGCTGGATTTGACCCATGTCCATCAAGGGCCCGGGTCAAATGGACAAGGCCGGAACTGGGCGCGCTTTGCCTCTCCTTGACCGCGCAGTCGGCTGTTGCTTGCTGTGACGGCTGCCCGGACGTGGATCAAGGCGTGTGAGCGGGAGCCTCGAAGGTGAGGGTGCGCTCGTCGGAGTCGAAGTGCACGCGCCCTCCCTGGTGCGCTACCAGCTGGCGGAACACATCGAAGCCTTGGAGGATTGCCGATTCCCAGTTCGCGTGGCTTCGGACTCCCACCTCGAGCTGGCCGGTGACCATCTGGATGGTGTCGAGCAGGCTCTGGTCGAGGCGGTTGATGTCTTCGAGCATGTTGTGCTGAGAGGCGTAGCCGAAGACGATCGCGGCGATGCCCTCCTCGATGACGATGGCGCGGCCGCCGTCCTCGTTCTCGTCGGTGGGCCGGTCGCTCTTCCGTTTGCGCTTCAGAATCGACCGAGTGACGGGTGACCAGCCGAGGACTACGGCGTAGCTGAGATGGAAGATGTCGTGGAATCGGTAGCCGTCGTCGACGTAGGAGGCGTCGGTGAGCTGGTCGCCGACCTTCTCGCCGTCGAGGAACAGGTCGACTGCCGGGCGGCCGGACTCGGCCGTGGTGGCCACGAACTCGTAGGTTCCAGATCGCGGAAGCTGCTCGGCATCGGGCCAGCTTGCGTCGAGCGCGGCGCTGCTAGAGGGCAACCACCGGTCAGAGGTCTTCTCTAGGTTCGCCTGGGCGATCTCGTCGAGGTCCAGATCGAGGTGGCGCGCGATCGCGGCGACGTACCAGAGGACATCGCCCAGCTCTTCGCGCATCTTGGGCCGCCACCACGTGTGTGAGCCGCCGTCGCGGAGCATCTTCTTGTACTCCGACGCGACTGAGCCGGCTTCCCCGGCCAGACCGAGCAGGTGAACGACGATGTCCGTGGGGTCGGTGCCGGGCCTCTGGTCGGTGCGTAGCGCCCGGTTCTGGAACTCTCTGAACTCCATGTCGACATTCTCCTGCTTTTTCGGCAGCCTGTCTGGTTTTCCAACACATGGGCTGTAGGATGTGCAGACAAGTATGTCGGAGAATCCGACTACCCGGCAGCAGGAGGCGTCATGGAGATCCCTACGCAGCGCGCGATTGAGGACGTGATCATCGAGCTGCTGGCCCAGGACGGCGGGGTCAACCCCGCCGACCTGCGCCGTCAGCTGGAGGAGCAGGGGCCGGGCTTGCCGATAGATTCGCTTCTGGCCGTGGAGGTGCTGGTGCGTGTTGAACAGCGGTTCGACGTGCAGCTGGATGCGAACCCGGCTACAGCTGAGGCGATGCAGTCGGTGGCCGCGTTCGCCTCTACCGTCCGCAACGCGATTCTCGCGCTTCCGTCGGCGGCTGCTCAGTGAGCACTCCTGACGCAGACATCGACGAGGAATGGCGGACGCTCGGCGCTCGGCTGCGGGAGATTCGCGAGTATCTCGGCATTTCTCAGCAGAACGTCGCGGCCGCGACCGGCATCCCGCGCACGGCTGTGTCGGACATCGAGCGGGGCCGGCGCAAGGTCGACAGCCTTGAGCTGCGCAAGCTGTCGAAGCTGTACCGCTACCCGGTCAGCTACCTGCTGGGCGAGTCAGGCGTTGACGAAGATGAGGCGGTCCCCGTGTCCGCATTGGCGCGCGTGTTCGACGACCTGACCGACCAGGACCGTCAGGAAGTCCTGCGGTTCGCCGAGTACCTCCGGTTCAGCGCTCAGGTAGACAAGCCCGAACGTCGCGGAGGTGGCTTGTCGTGAGGGCCGTCGTGTCGCGCCCGGTGCCGACAGTCCGCGAGGTCGATACTCAGGGTGCGCCGGTTGTCGGTCGCATCGGGGGTAGAGGGCGGATGGGGACCTGGCAGCAGGCCAACAAGGTCGCGAACGTTGCCGCGGCGCGCGCTCACGGTGCCCTCGACGTCGACCTGTCGGCGCCACGCGTTGACGTGGAGGCCGCCATCGGTCGAGCCGACCTCGATCTGTTCTGGCGGCCAATGCCGCGCCTCTTCGGCCTCTACCTCAACGAACCGGACGCGACGGTTGGCATCCTCGTAAACAGCGGCCTGCCGCGGGGAGCTCGTCGACACACGGCAGCACACGAGCTCGGCCATCATCTACTGCGCCACTCCACATCTGTCGACGACGGCAGCACCATCGACATCGGCGGCGCCGTCGACCCGCTTCCCGAGAGCGGGGCACCTCGGCGCTGGACCGATCAGGAGATGGGCGCCGAAGCGTTTGCTGCGTGGTTCCTCATGCCTCGACGCGTCGTCGCTGTCGCACTTCGACTCCTGGGCCGCGATCGGCCGGAGTCCGCGCTGGACGTGTACCGGCTGTCGGTCATTCTCGGAACGTCCTACGCGACCACACTGCGGCACCTGCCGAACTTGAAGCTGGCGTCCCCGCGAGACATGAACGCGTGGCTGAAGGTGCCGCCCGGCCGACTCAAGGCCCGCCTCGATCGGGGCGTGGACCCGCCAGCCGACCGGCGTCGTGACGTTCTCGTCGCGGGTGCGCCGTTGAGTGGCGTTCCGGTGCAAGCGGAGACCGGCGACCGGCTGGTGCTTCCCGGAGTCGCAGCGGGGCAGGTGCGCGCACCGGCATGGCTTGTCGCCGCAGGGACCACCACCGGCGCCGAGTTCGCCGACGGCGTCGCTCTGGACGTCGTCGACCTGGCCGAGCCGCATACCGGGCTGCTGACCGTCGAGACCGAAGTTGGCTGGACCCTGACGATCGAGGCTGGGCCACAGCCCGCCGGACGTCAGCCGAAGGCCAGGAGCGACCGATGAGCCGCGTCGCGCCGGGTCTCGTCGTCGCTGACGACCTGTCGCAGGCGTGGCTGGAAACGACCAAAGACGTGCAGGAGCAGGGCGGGAAGGCGTTTCACACGCTGACGCGCATCGAAAACCCACTGGCAGAAGACACAGCTATTCGCGAAGGCTACGACGCTCTTCTTCGGGATCTGAAGATGCAGACGGCTGAGACCGTCGCGCACACGATCTTTCCGAGCGGGCCCGCCGCAGAATCGGACTCGCCCGAAGCTCTGGTCGCCAGATACGTGGACGCGTACCCGACTCTTCGACGGTTCGGACCGAACAAGAAGGGCACCTACTTCGGCCGCATAGTCGCCTACCCGAGCCCCACCGGCGAGCTGGACCAACTGACTCCACTGATCCGGAAGCTCGCGCAGGAACTCGAGACGCCAGGGCCAATGAGCGCGCGCTACGAGGTTGGTATCGAAGCCGCCCGAGACCGGCATAGCGACGACGCTGCGGATGACGGCGAGCACGAGGGGCGCCTGGGCGGCACCGAGGTGGCTGTGCCGATCTTCGCTCCGCACAAGGACACCGGAAGGCGTGCCTTTCCGTGCCTGTCGCTGCTGTCGTTCCAGCTCGACGCCGGACGTGTGCATCTGCTCGCTCAGTACCGCTATGAGTATCTGGTGGAGAAGGGGTACGGCAACTATCTCGGGTTGGCGCGGCTGCTGGAGTACGTCGCGGGAGCCGTCGACCTGACCCCGGGGCTGCTGACCGTGACGGCCGGACGGATCCAGACCGACGCATCAAACCGCGCTCTCGCCAGCCACCTCGGGGACGCCTGGAATCACGCCTGACGGCGCCGTGGATTAGCGAAGAATGCGGTGCGCTACACCGCGACGAGGGGCGACCGGCGAGAAGACACGGCGGGATACTCGTCGTTGATGCCCCACTTCGGTGGAAACCAGGCGGGCACCGGCTGGTCCACGGCGGTGAACTTCTGCTTTATCCGCGACCGGCCGCTGATGCCGGCGACGTCCGGGTGAGCAACGCGCGCGTACTTGTCGACCTCGCAGAACAGGTTCTGACAGTCGATGAGTTGCAGCGGGCGTCCCCGCAGCCCGCCGAAGTCGAGGCCGAGCCGCTCGAAGTGAGTTTCCTGGGTGTCAGCCATGTAGCGAATCAGGTCAGCTTCGATGCCGGCGGCCTGAGGGCCGAAGCACTTGCGGAGCCCGTCGCGCGCGCCGGGCCCTGCGACAACGAAGTCCATCTCGTCGAAGTCGAGCACCTCGGAGTAGTTCAGATCGATGAGGAACTGGAACGCCAGGAAGTCCCCCATACCCGGGAAGGCACGCAGCGTCTTGAACGCCTGCCTCATGGTGGCTGCGTTTTGCAGCTGACCGGGCACGTCGGTGCTCATCATGTGGTCGAGGAGCCGCAGATGGTTCGTGTGCTTGCGAGCAGCTCCGAACTTGGGCGGAGGGATGACGTACGCAGCCGAGTACAGCCGCTGTCCGGAGGCGAGCGCACGCCCGAGGATGGTGTCGTAGACAGCGTGGTCGAACTCAGCCCACGTCAGCTGGCCCAGCTCAGCTCTTAGGAGCTCCCACGTGGAGACCTTGTTGAACATCTTGAACAGCAGTGCGCGGAACACGACCTCCGCTGGGTCGGCGTCGCCCGCGTAGAGGACCTCGGAGATCAGGTACTGGCTGACACGGTCGGCAGCTCGAAAGCAGTTGGTGAACCGGTGAGCTTGAAGAATCGGGTCGTCCGTCCACGGCCCGGACTTTCCGGCGACCCGGGCTTCGTAGACCGCTTGGCGCCGAGCAGCGAACTCCCAGTATGTGTCGAACACGACCGTCGGTGAGACCCGGCGCCTCGCGATCACGATCTCGGACGGTCGGCCCGCGGTCGCGGAGGGGAGCGCCGAACGTGCTGTGAGCACGTGCGCCTGGGACATCTTCTTCTCCTCTGGAATTGCGAACCGCGTGACGGACATCGCTATACAAGGCACACTAAGTTGTGTGAGCGTTCCCGATGGGGAGGCGCGACGGGCGAAGTCCGCAGCGCTATTCAACAACCGGCACTTCGCCGATTGCTCAGCGCATCTACTCGAAATGTCGAAGTCGGGTGCCGAGTTCGTGACCGTCCGGCAGATCGCGGCCGCGTCCCAGCTGGCTGACAGCCTCGTCCGGCCGGTCGTGCTGCGGCTGACCGGTGCGGGCGTGCTGGAGAAGCTGCCGCGTCTCGGCGGTGGTCGTTCGCCCCAGTACTACCGCGTCGTCGACGCCGGCCTTCTCGCGTGGGCCTCGCTGACTCACCCGGTCGACGATCAGTCCACGGCACGGTAGCCGGTGCCGCGTCCGTCAGCGGCACCGCTGCGCCGCGGACGAGTCACTCTGGCTCGGCGGGCAGGGCAAGGCCCACGGCCACGACGGACTCACATCCGCTCCCTCAAACGGCACCCGGCCCGAGCCGGCGTCGACAACTTCCGGCCCACCGGCTGAGGCACACCGCCGCCTACCACTGGCTCGCCGCGGGCGGCTCCGAATCCGGTCTCATGGAGATGGCCCGGCTGGACCCGCAGCGACATGCTCGTGCGCTACACCCGAGCACGCGCCCCAGAACGAGCCGCCGAGAAACCTGGCGCCCCGGCCTCGGCAACCTCTGAGAGCTCCCGACGGCTTCTGATCCGGCTCCGTTCAGTCGGCACCGACGAGCCACAAGAAGTTCAACGGCCGGCACTTCGTCGCGGCGGCGCCGAGAGGCATAGTGCAGGGATGGGCGCACCTACCACTGTGATCCCCACAACTGCCATCGAGCACGACGGCATGCTCTGGAAGCCGCGCCGAGGAGCCACCGCCTCCGCCGAGGAGTTCATCGCTGCGCGCACCTTGTTCATTGAGCTCAACCATGACGCCATGTGGAATCCCTGGGTACGTGACGAGCGGGCGGCCGACATCGAGGCAGCCGCCGAGGTCATGGGGCAGTGGCGACGGGCCGAGCCGGGTCACCGACAAATGAGCCTCAAGCAGTGGGAAGCACAGCAGGCGCGGCGCGAACGCAAGCGGGAGCAGCAGCGCGCCAAGGACGAGGCCCGCCGCGACCACGACAAGACCCGCTACGACGAGGAGCGCTCCAACGCCAGACTCCGCCTGATCGAGGTGGAGTCGATCCTCGACCACGCGCTCACCGAAATCGCTGGCTTGCGCGACGGCACCAGGTTCCCGGCGATGGACTCGAAACGTCGCGTCAGTGAGATCGCCGATCTGGAGCAGAAGGTAGAGCGGCTCCAAGGGGAGGTCGCCCGGCTCACGCCAGTCGTCGGCGATCCCGAGGACGTGCTCGACGAACACGGTCGGCTACCGCGCGACCGCCGTGAGCAGACCTGGTGGTCCTACCGGTTCGACCGTGAGCGCAAGGTCCGCGACCTCAAGGAGCGGCTGCCCGAGCTGGAAGCCCTACTCAAGGCCACCACGGACCGCAGCGAGCGCCGCGACCATCGCGCCAGGCTGGCCGAGGCGACCCGCGACCTGGATCGTCTGATCGAGCAGGGGCCGTTCACGGCTGAGGACATGTGCTCTGAGTGTGCGACCCCGATGGCGCACCACGGGTGGGTCTGGCCTCCCGGACATCCCTGTCCCGCGTGGCCAGGCTGGGCCGCCAGGATGCGTGAAGCACGGGAGATGCTAGAGCGGTTCGCCAAGAACCGGGATACCCGAGAAGTGCCGCCGGCCGCACCCAAGCCGCAACCGCTCGCCGTTGTTCCGTCCGGACTCCCTATCGCCGAGGTGGTCGCCAAGCTCACCGAGTTGCAGCAGCAGTACCCCGGCGCTGAGGTGCGCCGCGGCCGAGCGAACCGATGGGAGCTCTGGAATCCTGATGCCTAGGCTCGTGGCACGTGACGCCGCGACTCAATGACACCCAGACTGCCGTGCTGCGGTGGCTCGCCACCGAGCCAGCCGACGGTGAGGCCACCAATCCGCAACGGCTGACCGCCCGGGCCCTCGCCACCCGCAAACTCATCACGATCAAGGGACGCGGACCCGCCTGGCGTGCTGCACTCACCGACGCCGGTCGGCACTACCTGGAGCACGGCGCGTACCCCGACGGCCACTTCCTGACCGAGCGCAAACCAGATCCTGAACCCGCGCCAGCTCCAGCGCAGCGACAGGAACCCGCCAAGAAGGCCGCGGTGGTGCCCGAGGTGGATCTCGCAGTCGACTCGCCGGCGGGCAAGCGGCGGAGGGGTGGACGCCCTGACGGCGATTCTTTGTTTACGGCTGAACGACCGGACTCGTACGACGAGAAGGTCCTGATCACGGTGAAGGAAGCGGCCTGGATGCTCAGCCTGCCCGAGCATGCCATCCGCCAAGCAGTGTCCTTCGGCGACCTGGACCGGGTCTTCATCGGTGAGGGCGGCAAGAACTACCGCATCGTCTATGGATCGCTGCTCGCCTGGGTGAACTCCATGCCCCGGGAATCCAAGAAGGGCTGGTGGTGAGGGTGCAGGCCAACCATTGGGAGCCGCCCGATCCGCCGAAGCTGTTGGTCTCCGCGAGGCGCGTCGCCCAGGAGCTGGAGGTACCGGTCTGGAAGGCGAATGAGATCTGCTGGTGCCTGGACCGGCGCTTTTACGCGCCGGGTCAGGTGCACTACCGAGTCACCCGCGCCTCCCTTGATGCATTCAAGCAGTTGGTCGCCGACGGCATGACTACGAGCGGGGCCCGTGCCGTGATGTGGTACTTCAAGCAACGAGGATCGCTGCCTCCACCGGATCTGAGCCAGGAGGAGCGGGACTGGATCCACTGGCAATCCAGGCAGCGCCGCCGATGGTGAACTCGCCGCCCGCAGTGCGTGGCGCGGAGTCGCGCCGGGATTCGAGCAGGGTCCATTTTGGGCCGGGTTTCCCGGACAACCTGTCGATCGGCGATCGCATTGCACCCGCGGGTGACCTACACGGCGACTGCCCCCGGTGACGCGCCGGAGCACGGTTGGCTATGCGGGTCCGCCATGACGCATCTGACCACCATGACCGCCAGTCGCGCCCTCGACGGGATCGCCGACTGGCAGACCGCGCTGCGTGCCGAGAACAAGAGCCCGGGCACGATCTTCACCTACTCCGACGGAGCCACCCGGTACCTGCGCTGGTGCCGCGAGACCGACCACCTCCCCATGAGCCGAGGCGCGCTCAACTCCTGGATCGCCGGGCTCCTCGACGCCGGATCCTCGCCGGGCACTGCCCGCATCCGCCAGCTCGCCGTACGCCGCTTCGCGTCCTGGCTGACAGCCGGCGGCGAAATCGATACCGACCCATTCCCCGGCGTCAAGGCACCGCGTTACGAACCGCCGCTGGTCGAGCCGCTCACCGACGCCGAGCTCCGCGCGCTCATCGCCACCTGCGCCGTCTCGGACGAGGATGCGCGGGCTGAGGGCGCGCTGAACGACCGCCGCGACGAGGCCATCATCCGGCTCATGTTCGAGACCGCCATCCGTTCCGGAGAGCTCGTCGACCTCCGCCTCGACGACCTCGACCTCGCCTCGCGGCTGATCACCATCCGTCGCGGCAAGGGCGGACGCGGCCGAGTCATCCCGGTCGGCCAGGCAACCACCGAGGCGCTGCTGGTCTACCTCGACCACCGCGACCGGCACGCCCTGGCAGCCAGTCCGGATCTCTGGCTCGGCAACCGCGGCCAGCAATTCGGCCGCGAAGGACTCAGCCGCGCTCTGCGCAGACGCGCGCAACGCGCCGGCATCCAAGGATTCCGACCGCACCGGCTCCGGCACACCGCCGCCCACCGCTGGCTCGCAGCCGGCGGCTCCGAATCCGGTCTCATGGCTATCGCCGGGTGGACCCGCAGCGACATGCTGGTGCGCTACACCCGCGCCCGCGCATCCGAACGTGCTGCCGCCGAGGCCCGCTGCCTCGATCTCGGAAACCTGTAAGAGTCTTGGAGAGGACCAAGCAGGAGGGCGGCCGCGGCGAGACTCGTCCTAGGCCAGGGGCGTCGAGTCCGCCTCATCGCAGAGCATCGGCTACCAATGCGGGCCTGCTACCGACGACTGAACTGCAGCCTCCAAGCTTCCGGCCCGCGCGTGAGGTACTCCACGGTGTAGGTGCCTGGAGACTCCGTCTCTACTTGCTGCAGCAAAGGAATGGGGTCGTGCGGCGCGACGAGCACCATGGCCTCACCCGAGCGAAGCGATCCCAGTGCGCCCTTGATGGACGCATGTCGGATCGCGTGGGGGATCGTCCGTGCATCGAGCTCGGGCAGTGACTCGTGGGCCGCGCCGCAGGCGCACCCGCCGGTCTCCTCCAGACCCAGATCTTCTCCGACTGCCATGCCGTCTACGTCCCTTCCCGGTGCCACTTGCGGCCGAAGTTTGCCGACCGCCATCATTTTGACACAATAGGGTCCGTGAAAAAGAATCGGTCGGGAGAGTGGGGCCCGCGGCCAGTTCGACAAGCGCCGGGTAGCCGCCTGTCACGGCCACGGGCGCACCTCCTAGAAGTCCTTCAGGCGCAAGCCGAGCCGACGAGTCTCGCTGCGCTGGTGTCGATCACGGGTACGCACGCCAACACGGTGCGCGAGCACCTGAAGGGGCTGCGAGGCGCGGGCCTGGTTCGGCGGTCTGCAGCACCTGTGTCGGGACGGGGACGCCCAGGTTGGCTGTATGAGGCGACTGAACGGAGCCATGACGACCCGCGGCCGGAGTACGCAGGTCTCGCCATCGCGCTCGCCTCGGTGGTCTCGCGCACCAGTCCTGCGCCTGCAGAGGCAGCCCGGGAGGCGGGCGTCCAGTGGGGACGAGAGCTCGCACGGGGTGCGTTGGCGGATTCCGCGGCGGCAAAGCCCCGGTCTTCCCGCCAGGCGGTGAGCGACCTCTTCGACCAGATGGGGTTCGCCGCAGCGCCTGACCGGAGTGCACGAGTCGTGCGCTTGACGCGCTGTCCGCTGCTCGAGGCAGCGCACCAGGCTCCGGACATCGTGTGCTCGGTGCATCAAGGGATCGCCGAGGGTGCCCTGGAGGAGTTCGGCACGGCGTCCGACGGGGTGCAGTTGCTGCCGTTCGCGGAGCCGGGTGCATGTGTGCTGCGACTCCAGGGGACGTCGTGACCGTCCTCGACGCGCCGGTCCGCTCCGGTGCTTGGCGTCCGATGCTCCTCGTCCCGGCAGGTCTCAGCCTGCTGGCCGGTCTGGACGCGGCGCTGATACTGCTGGATCTGCCGGCTCCGGTCGACGCGGACCGGCTGCCCGAGGTCCATGGGTTCGTGCTGGTCCTGGGCTTCGTCGGCACCCTGATCGCCTTAGAGCGAGCGATTGCCCTCGGTACGAGGTGGGGTGTGATGGCCCCCGCTCTGCTCGGCCTGGGAGGGTTGCTGACGCTCGCCCCGTCGCCGCTTCTGGTGGGTCAGCTCGCACTCGTTGCGGGCGCGTTGAGTCTGGTCGCCGTCTACGTCCCGCTCTGGCGACGCCAAGCGGACGAGGCGGTCCTGGTGCAGGCACTGGGTGCGGTGCTGGCCGCCGGGGCGGCCGGGCTGTGGGCCGGTGGAGTGGATGTGCCGGTGCTGCTGCCGTGGCTGGTTGCCTTCGTGGTTCTCACGATCGCCGGTGAGCGTCTTGAGCTCGCGCGGCTGGGTATGGGACCGAACGCCGGAGCGGTCCTCGTGCTGCTCGCGGTGTGCGTCGCCGTCGGTGTCGTCGCATCACTGCTGGTACCGCAGCCCGGATCCGCTTTCCTGGGTGTCACGCTCGCCGTCCTGGTGGCCTGGCTCGCCGCTCATGACGCGGCAAGGCGGACGATCCGCAGTTCCGGACTGCCTCGCTACATGGCGGTGTGCATGCTGACCGCCTACGGCTGGGCGGCCGTGGCTGCCGGGGTCTGGCTGACATCGAGCCCGGCCGACGGTGATGGCGCCTACGACGCCGTCGTGCACGCAGTGTTCCTGGGGTTCACCCTTTCCATGATCATGGCGCACGCGCCGGTGATCTTTCCGGCGGTGGTCGGGAGGGACCTGCCGTACCACCCGAGTCTGTACGTCCCGGTCGGGCTGCTGCACGTTTCGCTGCTGATGCGGGTCTGGCTCGGCGACGGACTCGACGTGCCGCACGCATGGCGGCTGGGAGCGGTACTCAACATCGTCGCACTGCTGTCGTTCCTGGGACTGGCCGCTGGCCGTGTCGTGGCAGGGGGCCGGCGATGAGGAGGGGGTTCTCTCCGTGGCGGGACCTGCCGGCGTTGGTGTGGCTGATGGCGATCCCGTTGGTGGCGGTGGCTCACCCGTGGCTGCCTGAGCCTCGATGGCTGCTGCTCCACCTCCTCCTGCTGGGTGCCGTCAGCCATTCCATCGTGGTCTGGAGCCAGCACTTCGCAGACGCCCTGCTCCATGTCGCATCTACTCCGCGTCCGCAACTGCTGGCGATGCTCGCACTGGGTGCGTTGGCCGTGATGGTCGGAACACAGACATCGCTGTGGCCGGTGACCTTGGTGGGTGCCACGTCGGTGGTTGGGGCAGTGGTCTGGCACGCGGTGCGACTGGCGGGGCAGCTGCGGAGAGCCCTTCCCGGCCGGTTCGCGGGAGTCATCCACTACTACCTGGCCGCCGCGCTGGTGCTCCCGATCGGCGCGGCGCTGGGCGTTCTTCTCGCCCGGGGCCTCCCGGATCCGTGGCACAGTCGTCTGCTGCTGGCGCATGTCGTGGTCAACCTGCTGGGTTGGGTCGGGATGACCGTGGCAGGCACAGCGCTGACGCTGTGGCCGACGATGCTGCGTACCCGCCTCGGCGAGGGATCTGACAGCGCGGTACGTCGAGCGCTGCCTGTGCTTCTTGTCGGGGTCCTCACGACCGCCGGTGCGTGCCTCGCCGGCCTCTGGCCCCTGGCGGCTGCGGGGCTCGTGTTCTACGTCGTGGGCGCGCTGATCATTGCCCGGCCTCTGCTTGACGCGGCTCGGCGCAAGCCTCCGTCGAGCCATCCGACGTGGTCGGTGGGTGCTGGTCTGGTGTGGCTGGGTGGGTGCTTGGTGGCGTGGGCGGTGCTCCTTGCGCGAGGTGGAACTGCGGAGGAGGTGCTTGGGCGGCTCGATTGGTTGGTCCCGTTCCTGGCGGCGGGATTCGCAGCCCAGGTACTTCTGGGCGCGCTCGGCTACCTCGTGCCCACGGCTCTGGGCGGCGGCGGCCGCGCCGTCCGCGCCGCGGCAGCAGTCCTCGACCGCGCCGGTGCCCTGCGGGTGACGGTGGTCAACGCCGGGCTGCTGGCCTGCCTGCTCCCCGGACCAAGCGCAGTACGGGTCGGGTGCTCCTTGGCGGTACTGGTGGCTCTGGCTTCGCAGGGTCCGCTTCTCGTGCTGGCCATCCGGGCCTCACGGCGAGCACGCGGACCGGACGCCACTGCCATTGAACCGGTGGCCGGAACAAACCGTCAGCGCTCCCTCGGCTCGGCCGTCGCCGGCCTGTCGGTTGTCGCCCTCACGATCGCCGGCGGCGTCGCGCTCGACCCAGCCGCCCTCGACGCAGGTCGCGTCACCAGCGCCGCTGCCGACGTCACGGCGACCGGCCACACCACCACCGTGCGCGTGGAGGCGGCTGACATGCGGTTCGTGCCGTCCCGTATCGACGTCCCGGCCGGTGACCGACTGGTGATCGAGCTGGTCAACACCGATTCCGATGTGCACGACCTGGTCCTGGAGACCGGAGCCGACTCGGGCAGGCTCTCACCGGGTGGTCGGACTCGTGTCGACGTCGGTGTCGTGGGCCGCGACCTCGACGGCTGGTGCTCGATCGTCGGCCACCGCCAGATGGGCATGACGCTCCAGGTCACAGTCACCGCAGCCGACGCCACAACAGCGGCCGACGAGGCCAACCACGCCGACCACGCCGACCACGCCGACCACGCCGACCACGCCGACCACGCCGACCGTGCCGACCACGCCGACCGTGCCGATCATGCCGACGACACGAACGGCGACGAAGCCGGTGACAACGACGCCACCTACAACCCGGCGGCTGAGCCGGACACTGGCTTCACCAGCAGGAGCGCCGTGCTTGCCCCGCTGCATGACCGGGGTCCGCAGACTCACCACGTCACCTTGACGGTGCGGGAAGTTCTCCGTGATGTGGCCCCGGGCGTCACCCAGCGACTGTGGACCTACAACGGGCAGTCGCCCGGCCCGATCCTGCACGGACGGGTTGGCGACCGGTTCGTCGTCAGATTGGTCAACGACGCGACGATGGGCCACTCCATCGACTTCCACGCCGGAACGCTCGCCCCCGACGAGCCCATGCGAACGATCCCCCCGGGCGAGTCGCTGACCTACCGCTTCACCGCAGACCTAGCAGGGATCTGGATGTACCACTGCTCAACGATGCCGATGTCGGCGCACATCGCCAACGGAATGTTCGGCGCCGTGGTCATCGAACCCCCCGACCTGCCCGTGGTCGACCAGAGCTTTGTCCTGGTGCAGAGCGAGCAGTACTACGGTCCGCAAGGTGGGCCAGTCGACGTCGACAAGGTCCAAGCAGAAGAACCCGACGCCGTCGTGTTCAACGGATACGCCAACCAGTACGACCACGACCCGATACAGGTCTCGGCCGGTGACCACCTCCGGATCTGGGTGCTCGACGCGGGCCCGAACCGCGCGACGGCCTTCCACGTCGTGGGTGGCCAGTTCACAACCACCTGGGCGGAAGGGTCCTACCTGCTGCAAGACGCGGGAGCCGACGGCACCGGCGGCGCCCAAGCCCTCGCACTCGCCCCCGCCCAGGGAGGATTCGTCGAGCTGACCCTGACCGAGCCCGGGCACTACCCATTCGTCTCCCACGTCATGGTCGACGCAGAACGAGGCGCCCACGGGCTCCTGAGTGTCGAACGTCCCCGAGCGCAACGGTGACAACTATGCCGCCCACATGCTCCACCCACCGAGAGGACCTGATTGAAATGAACCAGACTGACGCCGCCTCGCTCATCGAGGTCGCCCATGAGCTGCTGGCCCAGGCCTCCACATCGCATAGCGGCCGCGCGGCACGCACCTTGTTGGGCGGAAGCGAACGAACCCTCCGCCATACCCTCATGGCGCTCCGCGAAGGCGCCCAACTGGCCGAGCACACGGCGCCCGGAGACGCGAGCCTGCAGGTCATCCTCGGACGCGTGCGGCTCAGCGATCCGTCGGGCTCCCGCGAAGGGACCGCTGGCGTCTTGATGCCGGTCCCCGCCGATCGCCACAGCCTGGACGCGCTTGAGGACAGCGTCGTCTTGCTGTCGGTCGTGGTCCAGTGAGCGACCCGGCCAGCGAATCGACTGATCTTGACACGTTGGTCAGGTGGCAGGCCGCCGGTGGGGAGTGGCGGCTGCTGAGCGTGGGTCCACCGGTCCAAGTCGGCCTGTTCACCTGCGACGGGAGAGAGGAGATGGGACGCATCGAATCCACCCAGGGCCCGTTCGTTGCCTACGTCGAGGCCCAATCAAAGCGGAACAGCGGCAACGAACGAGGCGACTCCACCTAGCGCAAGACCACTGGAACCCGTGCCCACCCTCCAGCCGGCCGGGTCTCGCGCACAGCTGGTCGCTCGGTGGCCAGCTCGATGTGGTCGGTGGCGGCGAGCAGCGTCTGAGTGACCACCCTGAGCTCCATCAGGGTCAGCGCCCGGCCCGGGCACATGTGGGGGCCGATGCCGAAGACCAGGTTCGCGTGCGCGTTGCCGATCGGGTCGAACCTGTCCGGGTCGTCGAAGACCAAGGGGTCACGGTTCGCCGCGGTCCAGTTCAGCACCAGGCGTGCGTCCTTCTCGACCCGCTGCCCGCCGAGTTCCACCTCATGGGTGGCGCGGCGCCGGTTCGAGACGAAGGGGTCGTCGATCCGCAGAATCTCCTCGATCGCCGCCTCGATCGCTGAGTCGTCACCTGCATACGCCCGAGTTCGAAGGACGGATTGGACCTCTGATCGGGTGGCGAGGAAGTGCACGATGACCCCGATCGAGGTGGCGAGTGAGCCGAGATCTCCGGCGGTCCAGTTGCGCAGGATCGAGACGATCTCGGTGTCTTCGAGCGGTCGTCCGTTGACGGTCTCGGTCATCAGTTCACGGGTGACGTCGATGCCGCCGGTCGCCTCGGCGGCAGGATGTTCGCGGCGAGCGTCGAGCAGGGTCTGGATGATCTGGTCGAACTCGTCTGCGATGGCGGCTGTGCGTCTGCGTTCACCGGAACGGGTGGCGGCGCGGTTGTCTCGCACCCACTCGACCAGTCTCGGCTCGAGCTCACGCGGCCAACCCAACCATGCGGACTGGACACGGACTGCGAACGGCATGCCAACCTGTGCGATCGTCTTGATGGTCGACCCGCGGGGGAGTGCGTCGACGATCTCGACCGCCAACCTGCTGGCGGTGGGCTCGAGGTTGGAAACGCGCGCGGGCGTGAGGTAGCGGTCGACCACGGCCCGGAACGCCGCGTGCTCCTTTCCGTCGAGGCTGTTGGGGATCGCCCGCCGAGCCGTCACGGAGCTCGAGAAGGAGACGGGGTCCGTCGCGGCCGCTACCACCTCCCGGTGCCCTAGGACCAGCCACACGCCGGCCTGCTCCACGACGGGGCACCGGCTACGCAGCGCGTCGTACCCTGCGCGCGCATCAGGGTGTTCGAGTCCCGCGGCGTTGCCAGCGTCCACGTGAGGCTCGTCGTGTTCGTCCACAGGATTCTCCACAGGACTGGCTGTCGTATACGGCGATGAGGGTCAGCTGGGCCGTGGTGCGCCCTTGCGGGCATAGCGGACCCAGGTGATCGCCACGCACATGACCGCCCAAGCGATGCCGACGGAGTAGAACGCGGTGGCGCCGATGGTGGTGATGCCGACGCCGAAGAAGAACGGGCCGAAGGCGGCGATGGCGGCGGTCCAGCCGATGACGCCACCGGCCTGGCGGCGTTCGAAGATCATCGGCATCTGCTTGAAGGTGGAGGCGTTACCGATCCCGGAGAACAAGAAGATCGCGAGCATGCCCCACAGGAACTGGTGGAAGTCCGACTCCAGCGCCGCGGCGGAGCTGAGATCGGGGGTGAGCGCGGGGATCGTGTACGCGATGGACACGATGAGCCCGAGACCGGAGATCAAGGTCCAGATCGCGCCGCCCATGCGGTCTGTGAGCGGGGAGAACAGCACGCGGGCTGCGGCACCGATGAGGGGGCCGAGGAACACAAACTTGACCGGGTCGGGCACCGCGTAGCCGTCGATGAGGACGCTTGCGGAGGCACCGCTTCCGCTGACGATGTCACCGTTGCCGGTGCCGTAGAGGTTGCTCATCAGCAGTCCGAACTGAGCGGCCAGTCCGGAGAAGGTACCGAAGGTCATGATGTAGAGGAGCGTCATCAGCCAGGTGTCGGTGTTGTTGAAGATGTCGAACTGCTGACGGATGTTCGCCTTGACCGGTACCGACTTGAGCAGGGCCCACGCGAGCGCGGCGCCGATGACCATGAGCGGGATCCACACGAAGGCGGCGTTCTGGTACCACACCTCGTTCGACGGCTTGCCCGGCACCGCAAGCTGCTGGCTGTCGCCGAGGAAGGCGAAGAAGGACACCGCGATCAGGTACGGCGTGAGCAGCTGCACCAGGGAGACCCCGAAGTTGCCGAGCCCGGCCTGGATCCCCAGCGCGGTTCCCTGCTTGGCCTTGGGGAAGAAGTAGGACGTGCTGGGCATGAAGCCGGAGAACGCGCCGCCGCCGATGCCGGCGAGGAAGGCCAGGGTCATCAGCTCCCAGTATGGCGCGGTGGGGGACTGGACTCTGACCCCCCAGCCGAGCGTGGAGGCGATCAGCAGCAAGGAGGTCAGCGAGACCATCTTGCGGGTTCCCAGGATGGGCGGGAGCGTCATCCAGACCAGACGGAACAGCCCGGCGGACAGTCCGGGCATCGCGGCCATCCAGTACAGCTGCGTGGTGGAGAAGCTGTAGCCCAAGGCGTTGAGCTTGGGGATGATGGCGCTGGGCAGGAACCAGGCGACGAACGCCAGCGTCAGGCAGAAGGTGGTGATCCACAGGGTCCGCCACGCCAGCCGGGAGTCCCAGCTGGAGGCATCTTCGGGGTCCCAGGACTCCAGCCACTCCCCGGAGCGGGACGGTGTAGTGGTGTTCATGCCAGTGCCTCCTCAGGGGCGTTGGTCGGGGCGGTGGTGGGGCGTTCGATGTGACGCGCCAGGTCGGGGGAGTCGGTGTGCAGCATGTGGACCACGGTCCAGTGCATCCAGAGCAGGCACACGGCTGTCAAGGCAAAGAGCACGAAGAAGGTGCTGGAGGGGAACCCGGACCAGGCTTTGGTGTAGGCGAACAGTGGGGGAAGGAAGAAGCCGCCGAGCCCTCCAAGCATGCCCACCAGGCCACCGACGGCGCCGACGTTGTCGGGGAAGTACTCCGGGATGTGCTTGTAGACCGCCGCCTTGCCGATACCCATGGCGCACCCGAGGAGGAACACCAGCAGGGCAAACGGGGCCAGCCCGATGGCATAGCTCAGATGCTGAGTCTGGCTGCCGTCGGCGTGGTCGATGACCAGGTGACCGTTGGGCATCATCAGCACCCCGGAGACCACCAGCATGGTGCCGAGTGCGAGGTACATGACGCGCCGTGCCCCCCACTGGTCGGAAAGCCAGCCTCCGACGGGACGCAGCAGGGATGCGGGGAAGATGTAGGAGGCGGTCAGGTACGCGGCGGTCTGGAGCGAGACGTCGAAGTTGTCCATGTAGTACGTCGGCAACCAGGCGGCGAGGGCAACGTAGGCGCCGAAGAAGGCGACGTAGTAGAGGCTGAAACGCCACACCCGGATCTGGGTGAGCGGGGCGAGCTGCTGGCGCAGCGGCTGGGCGCGACCCGGTGCCTTGTCCTGGTGCGGGGCGAGGAACCACGTCGCGGCGGCCATCAGCACCAGCAGCACGGCGTAGAGCACCGGGATGAATCGCCAGCCACCGGGGAAGATGCCCAGGTAGGTCGCGCCCACGGTCGTGCCCGCGATCAACGGCGGTCCCACGAACTTGGTGACCGAGGCGCCGACGTTGCCGGCACCGAACAAGCCGAGGGCGAAGCCTTGGTGCTCGCGGGGCTGCCACGCGGAGTTCCAGGCGATGCCGGCGGTGAAGGAGTTGCCGGCGAACCCGACGAGGAACGCTAGGACCAGCAGCATCGCGTAGGAGTCAGCCCGAGAGACGAGATAGGCGGGGACTGCGGAGCCGAGGAGCAGGAACGTCATCACCTTCCGGCCCCCGACCCGGTCGGTGATCATGCCGGCCGGGAGACGCCACAGGGAGCCGTTGAGGACCGCGGCGGCGATGATCCACGACAGCTGCACCTCGGAGAGCCCGAACTCGGTGCTGATGGGCTTGCCGAGGATGCCGAACATCAGCCAGGCAGCGAACATCAGCGTGAAACCCACCGTGGACAGCCCCAACACCCGACGGGCACCCGACCGGTCGACGTCGCCGCCCGGAGCAGCCTCGCGACGGCTCTCCGAGCTATTGGTGGCGTGACGCGTCCTCGTCGACATGGCGACCCCTGTAATTGACGGATAGGAATCCTCTAATTTCTCTATCAGGACGCTAGCGGCGGGATGGATCTGTGTCTACCGTGTCGCGTGAGACCTCGATTACAGGATTCAAGTCCATTAAATGTCGGGATTTGGACTAGTGTGGCTCTGTGGAGGATGTGCCATGGTCAAGCGTGTGATTGCGCAGGCAGCGGACCCCGCCGACACCGGTGCGGCGCTGCTCGCGTCTCCGGTGCGCCGCGCCATCATCGAGTCGCTCGAGCGGTTCGCCGAGAGCGATCACACCGAGGACGGCGGCGCGCCCGTCGGTGGTATGACGGCCGCGCAGCTGGCCGAGGAGCTCGGGGTGCACGTGACCACCGCGCGGTTCCATCTCGACCAGCTCGAGCTCGCCGGGTTGGTGCTCTCCCACTTCACGACGGTGTTCGGGGTGGGTCGCCCGCGCAAGGTGTACGCGGTGGCCCCGGCGACGAACGAGCCCGACCGCACCGCGTCGCATCTGAAGCTGCTGGCCGGTCTGCTCTCCGCCTCGTTCAGCTCCGATCTCACTCCCGAGCAGGCGGGGGAGCAGTGGGTCCACGAACACCTGACACTCGACAAGACCGCACCCGCGAGCACGCCGGGCGCCTGGCTGACCAAGCTCGGCCTGCTCATCGACATGCTCCAGCGGTGGGGCTACACCCCAAACCTGACCACCACCGACGGCGGACGCTCCTGTCGCATCGACCTGGTCGACTGCCCGTTCATGGACCTGGCCCGCGCCAACCCCGATGTCGTCTGCGGCATCCACCGCGGGCTCCTCACCGGAGCGTTGGCGCAGATGGGCGAGAAGCAGGTGGAGGTCTCGCTCCAGCCGTTCGTCGGTCCCAGCTTGTGTCACGCCCACGTCAGCACCCGCCACGCCTTCGAGTCCCCCACCGAGTCCCCCACCCAGGAGTTGCCCAATGAGTCTTGAGAGCCCCCTGCAACGCCGCCTGATCTCGGGGCGCCGCTTCTTCACCAAGGCTGAGGTGAGCCAGGACCAGCGCAGCCTGTTCAAGGAGGGCGGCCGGGAGGGTGACGTCTTCTACCGGGACCGGTGGAGTCACGACAAAGTGGTGCGCTCGACCCATGGGGTGAACTGCACGGGATCGTGCTCGTGGAAGGTCTACGTCAAGGACGGGATCATCACCTGGGAGGCCCAGCAGACCGACTACCCCAGCGCCGGCGCAGACCGACCCGAGTACGAGCCGCGCGGCTGCCCGCGAGGGGCGGCGTTCTCCTGGTACACCTACAGCCCTACACGAGTGCGCTACCCCTACGTCCGCGGCGTGCTCCTCGACATGTTCCGGGCAGCCAAGCAGCGCTACGGCGACCCGGTGGTCGCCTGGGGTTCGATCGTCCAGGACGAGGAGCAGGCGCGGGCGTACAAGAAGGCCCGGGGCAAGGGCGGACTCGTTCGGGCGAGCTGGGACGAGGTCGCCGAGATCGTCGCCGCCGCGCACGTCTACACGGTCAAGCGCTGGGGACCCGACCGGATCGCAGGCTTCAGCCCGATCCCCGCGATGTCACCGGTCTCCTACACCTCCGGCGCCAGGTTCCTCGAGCTCATCGGCGCCCCGATGCTGTCGTTCTACGACTGGTACGCCGACCTTCCGAACGCCTCGCCGCAGATGTTCGGCGACCAGACCGACGTCCCGGAGTCCGGTGACTGGTGGGATGCCGGCTACCTGTTCATGTGGGGCTCCAACGTCCCGATGACCCGCACCCCCGACGCGCACTGGATGACCGAGGCACGCTACCGCGGCCAGAAAGTCGTCGCCGTCGCACCCGACTACGCCGAGAACGTCAAGTTCGCCGACGAGTGGGTCAACCCCGCCCCCGGCACCGACGGCGCGCTGGCCATGGCGATGGGCCACGTGATCCTCAAGGAGTACTTCGTCGACTCCCTCCCGGCGTTCTTCGCCGACTACAACAAGCAGTACACCGACCTGCCCCACCTGGTCACGCTCGAACCCACTGCCGACGGCGCCTACCGGCCGGGGAAGTACCTCGTGGCCGGCGACATCGGCCACGTCGAGGGTGGCAGTGAGAACCAGATGTGGAAGCCGGCGGTCATGGACGCCGTGACCGGGGAGGTCCGGATCCCGCGCGGTGCGATCGGACACCGCTACGGCGACGAGGGCCTGGGCCAGTGGAACCTCGACCTAGGGGACATCGACCCCGCGCTGACCATGTATCCGCCCGCGGAGGGCGGCCTCGAGGAGAGCGCGGTAGTCGAGCTGCCGCGGTTCGACGCTCCTGACGGCAAGGTCGTCCATGAGCGTCGCGGCGTCCCGGTGGCACGCGTCGGTGATCGGTTGGTGACGACGGTGCTCGACCTGCTGCTCGCGCAGTACGGCGTGCACCGTGGCGGGCTTCCCGGTGAGTGGCCGGAGTCCTACGAGGACGCCACCGTCCCCGCCACGCCGGCGTGGCAGGAGCAGCACACCGGCGTCCCCGCCGCCCAGGTCACGCGACTGGCGCGCGAATGGGCTCAGAACGCCATCGATACCGAGGGCCGCGGCATGATCCTGCTCGGCGCCGGGGTCAACCACTGGTTCCACTCCGACCAGATCTACCGCGCCATCCTGCTGCTGACCACGATCACCGGCACCCAGGGCCGCAACGGCGGCGGCTGGGCGCACTACGTCGGCCAGGAGAAGATCCGCCCCATCATGGGCTTCCAGCACATGGCTTTCGCCCTGGACTGGCACCGCCCGCCGCGGCACATGAACCAGACCGCGTACTGGTACGTCAACACCTCCCAGTACCGCTACGACACCTTCACCGCCGACGACCTCGACGCCGGCACCGGGATCTTCGCCGGCAAGACCGTCATGGACCTCCTGGCCCAGTCCGCCCGGCTCGGGTGGAGCCCGAGCTATCCCACCTTTGACCGCAGCAGCCTGCAGCTCGCCGACGACGCCGAGGCAGCCGGCATGGAAGCCCCCGCCTTCGTCGCCCAGGAGCTCAAGGAGGGCCGGCTCAAGTTCGCGGTAGAGGACCCCGAAGCGGCCGGCAACCACCCCCGCGTACTGTCCCTGTGGCGGTCGAACCTTCTCGGCAGCTCGGCGAAGGGCAACGAGTACTTCCTGCGGCACCTGCTCGGCACCGACAGCTCCGCGACGGCCACGGAGGCCGAACCCGACCAGCGGCCGAGCACCGTCACGTGGGCCGACGAGGCGCCCGAGGGCAAACTCGACCTGCTGATGACCATCGACTTCCGGATGACCAGCAGCACCATCTTCAGCGACGTCGTCCTGCCCGCGGCCACCTGGTACGAGAAACACGACCTCTCCACCACCGACATGCACCCGTTCGTGCACTCCTTCAACCCCGCCATCGCCCCGCCGTGGCAGACCAAGTCGGACTGGGAGGCCTGGAAGGTCATCGCCAAGAAGTTCTCCGAGCTCGCCGAGACCCACCTCGGCACGCGCAAGGACGTGGTCGCCAAGCCCCTGTGGCACGACACCCCGGAGGCGATGGCCGCCGAGCACGGCGTCGTCAAGGACTGGCGACTCGGCCCCGACCACCCCGACGGCTGCGATCCCGTCCCGGGCAAGACGATGCCGGTCATCGCCGTCGCCGAACGCGACTACACCGCGATCTACGACAAGATGATCTCGATCGGGCCGCTGATGGAGAAAGTCGGCATGCTCACCAAGGGCGTGGCCTACGACGTCAAGCGTGAGATCGACATCCTCCGCACCCGCAACGGCGTCACCCACGGCGGCGCCGGCGACGGCCAGCCCAAGGTCGAGACCGACGTACAGATGGCCGACGCCATCCTCCACCTCGCCGGTGTCTCCAACGGACACCTGGCCACCCAGGGGTTCAAGTTCCTCGAGAAGCGCACCGGCACCCAGCTGCACGACCTAGCCAGCGAGCACGAAGGCAAGCAGATCACCTTCGCCGACACCCAGGTCGCGCCCGTACCGGTCATCACCTCTCCGGAGTGGTCCGGTTCGGAGTCGGGTGGACGCCGCTACAGCCCGTTCACGATCAACATCGAGCGCAAGAAGCCGTTCCACACCCTCACCGGTCGCCAGCAGTTCTACGTCGACCACGACTGGTTCCTCGGGATGGGGGAGATGCTCCCGGTCTACCGGCCACCGTTGAACATGACCCACCTGTTCGGGGAGCCCCCGATCGGCACGACCGGCGAACTCGGAGTCGCCGTGCGCTACCTGACACCCCACAACAAGTGGTCCATCCACTCCGAGTACCAGGACAACCTGTTCATGCTGTCCCTCTCGCGGGGCGGCCAGTCGGTGTGGATGTCGGACCGCGACGCAGCCAAGATCGGGGTGCGGGACAACGACTGGATCGAGATGGTCAACCGCAACGGCGTCGTCGCCGCGCGGGCCATCGTCAGCCACCGGATGCCCGAGGGGACGGTCTACATGCACCACGCCCAGGACCGGCTCATCGACGTGCCGCTCACCGAGCGAGACGGCAAGCGCGGGGGCATCCACAACAGCCTCACCCGGGTGCTGATGAAGCCCAACCACATCGTCGGCGGCTACGCCCAGCTCGCGTACTTCTTCAACTACATCGGACCGATCGGCAACAACCGGGACGAAGTAACGACCATCCGCAAGCGCACGACGAAGGTGGAGTACTGACATGCGCGTGATGGCACAGATGGCCATGGTCATGAACCTCGACAAGTGCATCGGCTGCCACACCTGCTCGGTCACCTGCAAGCAGGCGTGGACCAACCGCACGGGGACCGAGTACGTCTGGTTCAACAACGTCGAGACCCGACCCGGCCTCGGCTACCCCCGCACGTATGAGGACCAGGAGACCTGGCAGGGCGGCTGGGTCCGCAAGCCCAACGGCCGGCTGGCACTCAAGGCTGGCGGCCGGGTCAAGAAGCTGCTCAACATCTTCTCCAACCCCAAGCTCCCCTCGATCAACGACTACTACGAGCCCTGGACCTACGACTACGAGACCCTGCTCAACTCACCCCAGTCCGACACGTTCCCCGTGGCGCGGCCCAAGTCGTTGATCTCGGGGAAGGACATGAACGTCGAGTGGTCGGCCAACTGGGACGACGACCTCGGCGGATCCCAGGAACACGCCGCGCGCGACGTGATGCTCAAGGGCATCGAGGACAAGGTCAAGCTCGAGTTCGAGCAGACGTTCATGTTCTACCTGCCGCGCATCTGCGAGCACTGCCTCAACCCCTCCTGTGCAGCCTCCTGCCCCTCGGGCGCGATCTACAAGCGCGCCGAGGACGGCATCGTCCTGGTCGACCAGGACCGCTGCCGAGGCTGGCGGATGTGCGTGTCCGGCTGCCCGTACAAGAAGGTCTACTTCAACCACAAGACCGGCAAGGCCGAGAAGTGCACCTTCTGCTACCCGCGCATCGAGGTCGGCATTCCCACCGTCTGCTCCGAGACCTGCGTCGGACGACTGCGCTACATCGGCCTGGTCCTCTACGACGCCGACAAGGTCCTCGAGGCCGCCTCGATCGAGGACGAGCACCAGCTCTACGACGCCCAGCGGGCCTGCTTCCTCGACCCGGAGGACCCCGACGTCCAGCGGGCGGCCGAGGCAGCCGGCATCCCCGGCGACTGGATCGAGGCCGCGAGGAGGTCCCCGGTCTGGGCGCTGATCAACAAGTACGAGGTGGCGCTGCCACTGCACCCGGAGTACCGCACGATGCCAATGGTCTGGTACATCCCCCCGCTGTCACCGGTGGTCGACGTCATCAAGGAGACCGGGGAGGACGCGGAGGACCGCGGCAACCTCTTCGCCGCCATCGACGCTCTTCGGATCCCGGTGGAGTACCTCGCGAACCTGTTCACCGCCGGTGACACCGTCCCGGTGGACCGGGTGCTGCGCAAGCTCGCGGCGATGCGTTCCTACATGCGAGACATCAACCTCGGCCGCGACCCCGACGACACCATCCCCCAGGCCGTCGGCATGACCGGCGAGTCGATGTACGAAATGTTCCGCCTGCTCGCGATCGCCAAGTACAACGAGCGCTACGTCATCCCTCCCGCCCACGCCGAGCAGGCCCACGCTCTCGAAGAGCTCGCGACCGAGTGCTCGGTCGACTTCGACGCCGCCGGCTCGTACTACGACCAAGCGCTGCTGGGCGAGGGAGCCGGCTACCCGACGCCCGTGGCGGTGGAGAACTTCCGGATGCTCCAGGACCGGCAGACCTCCGACACCAGCGACGAGCTCGCTGGCGGAGGCTCCAAGGCCGGCCGGGTGAACCTGCTCAACTGGGACGGTCGCGGCACCCCGACAGGGCTGTTCCCGCCACCCGCCGACAAGCAGAACGGAGACCGCTGATGCCGCTGCTCTCACGCAAACGCGCACGCACCCGTCCCGCCGACTGTCAGGGCCTCTGGGCGGCGTGCTCCGTGCTCCTTGACTACCCCACGGCCGAGCTCCTCGCTGACCTCGACACCATCGAGACCTTGGCGCCCGCCGAAGCAGGACTCGACCCGCTGCTGACCCACTTGCGAACCCGGGAGCTGCGCACGCTCCAGGAGGAGTACGTCGAGACGTTCGACCACACCCGCAAGTGCGCCCTCTACCTCACCTACTACGCCTACGGCGACACCCGACGCCGAGGCACCGCGCTCCTGGGCTTCAAACAGGCCTACCGCGCCGCCGGCATGCAGTGGGACGACGACAGCGGCGAGCTTCCCGACCACCTCTGCGCCGTCCTGCAGTTCGGCGCCACCGTCGACGCCGACGTCGCCTGGCGGCTGCTCAACGACCACCGCGCCGGCATCGAGATGCTCCGCATCGCCCTCGCCGGCTGGCGCAACCACGACGGATCCACCGGTTCCCCCTGGCACGCCGCGGTGCGCGCCGTTTGCGACAGCCTGCCCGAGCTCGCCGGCGACGAGGCCGACGCCGTCCGCCGCCTCATCGAGCAGGGCCCGCCCGCCGAAGAAGTCGGTCTCGGCGGTTACGGCGCCGACCCGGCCACCAGCTCTCTGGCCGGCCCCGCCCTGATCTCCGGATCGACGATCCCTGTAGGAGCCCCCCGATGAGCACCTTCTTGTGGGTCATCGTCCCGTACCTGTGCCTGACCACGTTCGTCGTCGGACACGTCTGGCGCTACCGCTACGACAAGTTCGGCTGGACCACGAGATCCTCACAGCTCTACGAGGACCGACTCCTCCGCCTCGGATCCCCACTGTTCCACTTCGGCATGCTCGGCGTCGTCGGCGGCCACATCATCGGGCTTCTCGTCCCCAGTTCGTGGACCGAGACAGTCGGCGTCGACGACCACCTCTACCACCTCGTCGCCGTCATCGGCGGCCTGATCGCTGGGCTAATGGCCCTGGCGGGGATGACCATCCTGATCTACCGGCGCCGCACCGTCGGCCCCGTCTTCAGTGCCACCACCCCCATGGACAAGGTCATGTACGCCTTCCTCGGCGCCGCCATCGTCCTTGGCATGTGGAACACCATCGCCGGGTCGATCTTCTCGCTTGGTGGTGAGTACAACTACCGCGAAGGCGTTTCCGTCTGGTACCGCTCCTTCCTCGCCTTCCAACCACAGCCCGACCTCATGGCCGACGCACCCATCGGCTTCCAGCTCCACGCCCTCGTCGCGTTCGGGCTCTTCGCGCTCTGGCCCTTCACCCGCCTCGTGCACGTCTTCTCCGCGCCCGTCGGCTATCTCACCCGCCCTTACATCGTCTACCGGTCACGTGACGACCAGATGGGTAGCCGACCCACCCGTCGCGGCTGGGACCGCGTGGGTTCCTGAGCGATGCAGCATCTGTCAGGCAAGGACGTCTACGACGTCGTCGTACGCCTACCCAAGACCTTGAGCCCCGACACCAGCGTGGATCAGGCACGGGCAGCCCTCCACGACGATCACGTGCACATGCTGCTGATCACCAACGACCAGGGGCTGTTGCTCGGCACCCTCGTGCGCGACGACATCGCTGAACTCCCCCAGGGGCACGGACATGCGCTCGAACACGCAGTGCTTGAGAACCGAACGATCAGTCCCGATACCTCCGCCATCGACGCCCTTCGACTGATGCAGACCCGAACCGAGCGTCGGCGAGCCGTCATCGACCCTGACGGCCATCTTCTGGGACTGCTCTGCCTCAAGCGCCGACGCGACGGATTCTGCAGCGACGCCGACGTCCTCTCGCGAGCGTCGACGAGCCAGCTGAGTTGAGTGTCGGGGAACTGTAGAACGGCAGCGCGACGCGGCGCCGTGGACGTCAACGTCCGCGAGAAGCCGATCAATTACTCACTCGGGACCGGGTCACGATCCCCGGAGCAGCCCACTGCTTCGTCATTCCGCCCGTCCCGCGGGTTCGGGACTTGATCGGGTCCATTTAGGGTCCAGATTGAACCGCCTCGGCTCCGTACTTGACGGGTATCCTGTGACTGGAAGCAGTCCGGTTTCCCGCTCCAAACAAGGGAATCCCGTAGCAACCGCCTTGACTCCGTAGCTGTCGCAGGTGCCCCGATCTCGTCCAGAGGTCGCAGGTTCAAATCCTGCCCCCGCTACCAACTTTCAGGCTCGGAATCTACGGATTCCGAGCCTGAAAGCATTTAGAGATCTGATCCGGTACCACTTACTGTCGCGAGATCTGGACCCAGCCTGACGCCAGCCGAACCGCAGCGGTCGCGAGGTCCTCGATGGCGTCGTCCTCTGGTTCGGTCGGGTATGGAACCCTTCGATCCGACCCCCGCCGTGCTGCTCGACCTGCTGCCGAGTGGGAGCTCGCGCTCCGTGCCGAGGACAAGACGCCCGGCACCACCGAGCCCTACGTCGGCGGCACGCGTCGCTACCTCGACTGGTGAGCCGCAGCGCACGCTGCCCCGATGCTCCGGACCTCCTTGCAGACCTGGATGGCCCACCTGGACCTCGGGAACATCTGACCAGCGAGCATCGTTCAACTGTTGCGTTTGCTTCGAATATTGCGATACTGGCATCTTGAGAGAGGAGTCACCATGACCGCCCTGGCACTCGCCCCTGTCCAGCCCGACGAGTCCGACATCAACACCGCCGTCGAGGCGCTGCCGCACGTCAAGGACTACCTCGCCACGCACACCGACAGCGTGATCCGGCTCGTAGTCGCCGATGATCCCGAGGAGACCCTTGTCGTTCCGCGCGGTGCTGTAGAACTCCTCGCCCGCGTGCTGGCCCACATGGCGGCAGGCCAGGGGGTGTCGGTCGTGCCGGCGCATGCCGAGCTCACTACGCAGCAGGCAGCGGAGCTCCTCAATGTCAGCCGACCGTTCCTGATCGGGCTGCTCGACGCAGGGCACATCGAGTACCGCAAGGTCGGCAAGCACCGCCGGATCAAGGCCCAGTCCCTGATGGCCTACATGGCCCGCGACGACCAGGAGCGGCGCGAGGCCGCCGACGAGCTCACCCGACTCAACCAAGAGATGGGCCTGCTCTGAGGTGGCCTTCGTCGTCCTGTACGACGCCAACGTGCTCTACCCGAGCACGCTCCGAGACCTGCTCATCCGCATCGCCCAAGCCGGACTCGTCCAGGCCAAGTGGACCGACCAGATCCTCGACGAGGTCTTCCGCAACCTGATCGCGAACCGACCCGACCTCGACTCGGCGAGGCTGGCACGCACCCGCGAGCTGATGAGCAAGGCCGTCCGCGACTGCCTGGTCACCGGCTACGAACCGCTGATCGACGCGCTCCAACTACCCGACCCAACCGACCGACATGTGCTCGCCGCCGCGATCAAGGCCCGCGCCCAGGTCATCGTCACCCACAACCTCAAGGATTTCCCTTCCGCGGCGCTTGAGCCCTGGGACATGGAGGCGAAGTCGCCCGACGACTTCATCCTCGACCAGATCGACCTCAGCCGCGAGACGGTGTACGGCGCCGTCCAGCGGATCGCCGACTCCCACCAGCACCCGCCCGCCTCGCTCGCCGACGTCCTCGCCATGCTCGAACGCGACGGCCTTGTCGAAACCTCGGCCGCACTCCGTCCGTGAGCGCCGGTGCGTCGCGGATGTTCGACGCTTGAGGTCGAAACAATGTGCAGGTGGGCCCTGCAGCCACCGTCGGGCCATCGACGCCGATGCCGACAGCTTCCACCCCACGAGGACTGGACCCGCTGGGGACCGGCCCGAGTCGCTGCCTCGGACTTCATGCTCGTCGTCGCGACGACTGCTTGGCGCGACGCCTGGATCGGAGACGGTGACCCCACGAGGAACAAGGGAGTCTGGGCGGAGGCGGACGCAGTCAGGAGCATCGAGCAGGCGGGTCGGCCGCAATTCCAGAAGCGGGTTCGGCTCATCATGCTGGCGGGCAGCAGCAACGCCGATATCCCAGTGGGGATGCACGGGATAGCCCGACACTACGTGTCCGGCTTCGAGCAGTCCGAGCTCGAGGAGTTGCTTTGGGACCTCACGGACCAGCCGAAGTCTCTTAAGCCCCTCCTCTAAGGAAGTCCCCGTCTTCCCGGCGGAGATGACTACGCACACCCCGGACGCCGCTCAACTCGAGACCGGGACGGACGGCGTGACTCCTCCGCAGCCCGTTGCCGTGCCGCCCGCCTCCGAGCCCGCGGGTCGGGCCGAGCGCGTCGAGCAGCTCAAGGCGCAACTCGAGGCTCTGCCGCAGCCGCTCCTCGGTGAAGGACCGCATCTGCCCTGGTACCGGCTCAGGCAGCAGGTCGAATCGCGTCTTTGGAACGAGCTTCAGGAGGAAACAGGGTGTCGATGAGGCCCTCGTCCAATTGGCCACGCACTGTTGGTTCGAGGGCGGCATCGAGGGCTACGACCGAGGCCAACGCGATGCCCGCGGAACTGATGGGACCGTCGGCAACGGGTGACACGGGACTGGGCCTGGTGCTTCCTACCACCGAAGACGGCCCCGCCAGAGTCTGCTTGATGTCAGAGTTGGGCTCGTGATCGTGGAGACCAAAGTCGTCGGCACCAAGGACACCGAGTCCCTGAGCGTCTCGATGCCTGCCGACATCGGAACTCTGCGTGACCTCCTGGCTGCACTGGTGCGCCACGAACTCGCTTCCTACGAGCAGCGGAGAACCGCCAGCAGGACCCTGCGGGTTCTGACTCCTGCCGACCTGGCGCGTGGCGTCGACACCGGCAGCTACGGTCGCGAGAGCCGAGCCGTAGCTGCGCCGCCACCGGAGGCCGAGGCGATCGAGCGAGCCGTCGAAGCATTCACCGACGGACTCTTCTTTGTGTTCGTCGACGACCTACAGGTCGAAGAACTCGACGCTCCTGTGCTGATCCGCACCGAGTCCACCCTGCGACTCGTCCGCTTGGTCGCCCTGGCTGGGGGCTGAGCATGCTGTCGGGAGACGCCGCACGAGCGGCACTGCAGCAGTACGCCGCACCGGAGAGCGAGCGCTCGAAAGGCATCCGGATCCACAAGCTCCTGGCGCCGAAACTCGCAACTGACATCGTCACGGCAATGGCTGACACCCGCCGGCCTTGGAGACCCGTCGCCGAGCAGCTCGACGAACTGAGCCTCCCGAAGCGCGAGAAGGTCCTCGGCGCACTCAGTCCCGCGCTCGGCAAGGACCTCGCCCAGTGGTGGGAATGGTCCGCGCAGCAGCCCTACCAACGCGGGTGGCAACGGCGCGCGTACCGCTCCTCGGATCGCGCTGACTCCCTCGCTGCTCGCTGGGAAGAACTGCGTCGCCACCTGCGGCACTCAGCCGAGTACCCGCAGCCGCTGGCCTGGCAGGCAGACTGGGCATTGCACCTCGGCCAGTACGTCCCACTCGGCTCGCTGTTCGCTTCCGCCATCGCGCATGGCAACACCGGCATCGCCCGCACGCTGATCGCGAGCCTACGCGGCGAACACGACATCAGCGGACCCTCGCACTCCGCATACGTCGCGCTTCTGTCAGCGCCGGACCCTGCGGGATGGACCGAGGTAGAGCGCCTGCTCGTCGCCGCGCAACGCTCCGAAGGACTGCGCCAGACCATCCTCGAGGCAGCAGACCTCGCACACCCCGATGCGTTCGCTCGGATCCTCGACCTGATCGTCGAACACCGGCTCGCCCGATTCGCCGGAACCGTCCGCGCACTGGGCGTCTGGATCGGAGAGGACCTCGCCGTCCGACAGGAGAAGCAGGTCGCGGAAGCAGTGGCCACGATCCGCGACAGCCTCCGGCATCCCGTCCCACCCACGGCACTCGTCGACGCCGACCCGGTGACCGCATTCCTCGGCGTGTGGTCGCTCGCAGTTCGCGACGTTCGCGCCGGCATCGCGGCCGCGGAGTCCCTCCAGGGAAGCCCGGACGAACGCACTCGGCTGGCAGCCGCCCGACTGCTGACTGACTTCGCAATCCCCGCCACCGGCCCGGCACTGACGCGCGCGATATCCGACACCTCCACCCCGGTCTACGCCGCAGCCGTCACCGCCTGGCCGGCCTACGCACACGCGTTCGCGCAGGTTCCGGTCCCGATGCCCGAACCGGTGCGCGCCAACTTGTACGAGCGGGTCCGCACCCTCGGAAAGGTCCAAGAGGTCGAGACCGGACTGATCGGAACTCTTCCGCGCAAGGTCGGGAGCACGCTCGCCGCCGACGCCCTCATCTGCCATTCCGGAGACCGGCCGCTCGACCCGGACCTCGTTGCCGCAGCCTCGGCTGACGGGCGATGGGTCGCCGCCCGCGAATATGCGAAAGACCCCGTCGCGAACCGCGCAGCGCTTTTCTCACTCGTGACTGACCGCTCGACATCGGTGCGCGACACAGTGGGCGGGGCGCTGCTGACACTGCCCGAGATCTCGGAAGGCGAGGCCCGCATCCTGGAGGACGCGCTCACCCGCAAGGCGGCCGACCTCCGCACGACGGCTCTCTCCATCCTCCGGAAACAGAGCGCGGCCGCGCTCGGCTCGTCCATCGAACGACTCGCCTCGGGGACGGCCGACCAGCTGCGCGCAGCCGAAGAACTCGGCGGTGGCCGAGAGGAAACCGACGCCACCACGAAGCCGGTCCCTGCCAATATCCGCTTCTCCGCCCTCGACCGCACGCCCGCTCAGCGCCCGACACCGGCACCCGAGTCGTACTGGACGCCCCATCACGAACGATTCCGGCTCGCCTGGACTTCGTTGACCGGATGGCTCGCCGAACATGCCGACGTGGAGGTCCAGACGTTCCAAGGTGTCGAGCTCCTCGCGAACATCCGCTGGATCCACGCGGGCAAAGACGGCGCACTCCCGATCCCCGAGATCCTGGGTCCTTGGTGGGAACGTATCCAGCCGCAGCTCACCGATGGAGGAGTCGAGCTGGCGCTGCTGTCCTACGTCCCGCGGGTCAACCAGCGTTGGGCGGCCGACCTCACCCGAGCTCTGGTCGGGCCGGTGGCCTCGGAATTCCCCAAGGCCGACGTCAACGCTCTGCAGTGGCAGGCCTTCCGCGCGATCGGACACCACGCCAGGCGCGAAACCTGGGCCGAGCCCCTGCTGCGCTTCCTGGAGACGGCCGCGGCGGCTCTCCCCATCGACGGCGTGCGCGGCCCTGCTGAAGTGCTGGAGCGACGTGGCCGGAAACTCGAGCGCGACCGTTGGGGGAATGCGATCGGCGCGGACAGTCGAGCCACTTTCCGTGACCTGTTCAGCGGCAGCCCCGACTTCATCGACGCCACGAAACTGACCGACGACCAGGTCGCCCGACTGTGGCGCACGCTCAGGTACATCGACGAACCCGAAGGAACCATCGATCGGTGGGACGGTCCAAAGGTCGAGGTCGAAGTCCGCAACGCCTACGGCCGCGCGGGCGGCACAATCCAGATTCCCGACCAGCCCGACCGCTGGCCGCCCCCCGCCAGGACCCTGGTGGAAGCCTTCAGTAGGGGCGCGGCCAGTCGGGCCGACCTCATCGACGCCCTGGTGGTCGCACCACGCGTCCAGTACGGGTACTCCCACGGACCCCGCCAAGACGCCCTCCGGGCGCTCACCGGCCTACGCCCGGAGCCGTGGGCAGGGGCCACTGATGTCCAGGCAGTCGTCTCTGACGTCCGGACCGCCGTCATCGCAACGGAGGTAGCCCGAGGCGATCTCCCGACCGAACTGTCCGAGACCTCCCATGGCTTGCGCACCACCTACGGCGCCGCGCAACTCGTCCAGTGCCTCGCCGCGCTAGGCAAGCGTCCCTTCGCCCGCGCCTACGCATGGACCCAGTCGCGAGAAAGCAGCCTGTCGCACCTCATTCGCGTCAACCAGCCAAGGCCCGAGGACTCCGCAGACCAGCTCGGCCGACTGGCCAAGGACGCCAAGATCTCCGACCAGCGCCTCATCGAGACCGCCGTGTACGCACCGCAATGGTCCGGCCTGATCGAGCGACATCTCGGATGGGACGGTCTCGAGTCGGCCGTGTGGTGGGTCCACGCCCACACCAAGGACGACAGTTGGTCCGTCGATGCCGAGATCCGCGCCCAATGGGCCACCGAGGTCAGCCAGCGAACACCGCTCGATGCGACCGACCTCGTTAACGGTGCCGCGGACGTCGTCTGGTTCCACGACATGATCGCCACGTTGGGCCAAGACCGCTTCACCGACGTGCTCAAGGCCGCCAAGTACGCCTCGTCCTCCGGTGGTCACAAGCGGGCAGAACTGTTCGCCACAGCGCTGTTCGGGAACGTCGACGAAGCCGATGTCACGCAGCGGATCCGCGACAAACGCCACCAGGATTCCGTGCGCGCCCTCGGACTTCTCCCGCTGCCGGATCAGCAGATCCTTCTGCGTCGATACGAATTGCTCCGTGGCTTCGTGGCCTCCGACCGAACCTCGGGCTCGCAACGGCGCGCATCAGAATCCACCGCCGTTGAGGTCGGACTCGAGAACCTCGCCCGCACTGCCGGCTTCCGCGATCCCCAACGCCTCGTGTGGGCGATGGAAGCAGAAGCGGTTCGCGACCTTGCCGACGGTCCCGTCACCGCAAGCGACGGAGACCTGACGGTGGCACTCGCGATCGACTCCAGTGGGTCGCCCGAGCTCACGGTGCACCGGGCAGGCAAGCCGTTGAAGTCCGTCCCCGCCAAGAGTGCGAAGGTGCCAGAGATCGCTGAGCTCCGGGACAGGGCAACCGCACTGCGGAAGCAGATCCGCCGCATGCGGAGTTCGCTGGAGTCGGCATGTGTTCTCGGCGACGCTTTCGAACCCCACGAGTTGGCGGATCTCCTCCAGCACCCGATCCTCGCCCCGATGCTCCGCGAACTCGTCCTGGTCGACGACGAGGGAATCGTCGGCTTCCCGCTCGGCGGAACGAACCTCGCCGGCCCCGACGGCTCCGAGCGGGCCAGCGTCGGCCCCCTTCGCGTGGCCCATCCGAACGACCTGCTGACGTCGGGCGAGTGGCCCGACTTCCAGCACGCCCTGATGGTCGACGAGCGACGGCAGCCCTTCAAGCAACTCTTCCGCGAGCTCTACACCCTCAACGAGAACGAACGCGACGAAGCAGGAGTGAGCTCCCGCCGATACGCGGGCCATCAGGTTGAAGGTCGGCAGGTCACCGGAATCTTCACCTCCCGCGGCTGGGTCGCGGACTTCGAGCAGGGGTTCTCCCGCACCTTCCACCAGCAGAAGATCACCGCCTGGTGCCACCTCGTCAACGGCTGGGGCTCACCCACCGAAGTCGAGGACGCCACCATCGACGACATCACCTTCCACCCGTCCGGCAAGTGGCAACCTCTGCCGCTCGCAGAGGTCCCGGCACGGGTGTTCTCCGAGACCATGCGCGACCTCGACCTCGTCGTCTCCGTCGCCCACTCAAGCGGCGTCGACCCCGAGACGTCAGAGTCGTCCATCGCGATGCGCGGGCGCCTGGTCGACGAGACCGCTTCGATGCTCAACCTCACCAACGTCGAGGTCGGCGGCCACCACGCCAGGATCAAGGGAGAGCTCGGAACGTACTCGGTCCACCTCGGTTCCGGTGTCGTACATCGGATCCCCGGACACGCCGTATGCATCGTGCCGGTGTCCGCCCAGCACCGCGGCCGCGTCTTCCTGCCCTTCGTCGACGACGATCCGCGAACCGCCGAACTGGTGGCCAAGGTCGTCCTGCTGGCCCGCGACGACAAGATCAAGGACCCGACGATCCTTCAGCAGCTTGTCGGCTGACAGGCAGAAGCAGGGGATCGAATGACCTTCACGATCGACAAGGTCCCGGGTGGGGACGTCGCCGCCTGGGGAATCGAATGCCGCGACCAGGCGGTGGCAGGCGTGGCCCAAGGGCTACCCGCGCGCTGTTCACGACTGGACAAAGTCGTGGATCGGCTTAGGTGGCGTAGCACGGCTCCCTGACTCTGGATCCTCTACGCGGTTGCGGACTCCTCGAAGGCAAGCCGCGGATCTCCGAGCACAGTCTCGACATCGCGATCCGTACCTTGCTCGCCGGCGCGCCTGTGATCGCGCCGCGCTCACCGGGATGAGCGGTGGCTTCCGACCTGAGACCGAAGTAGTCGTGAGGTCTCTGATCTTGTGCAGAGCTCGCAGGGTGAAGTCCTGCCCCCGCTACAAGTAGATAGCCGCACTGACAAGGCCGTTCCGGGAGTGATCCGGAACGGCCTTGTGCTCGTTGTCCTGGCGAGGCGTTCTGGGTGCCTGTCAGGACTTCGCCTCGTCAGGAGGGTGCGGCCACGCGCGTGCGCACCAGCCGAGCACCGGTCACCGCCAGCCACACGATCCAGGCGAAATAGCCGGGCAGCCCCACGAACAGGACCGCCGAGCCGTCGGCGATCGGGAGGTTGAACGCTCCGGCGACGATCAGCAGGCCTCCGCCGACCATGGCGAGCACACGCTGCCAGGACCAGGTCAGCCCGTTCGCGTGCGCCGCGAGCGCGGCGCCGATGAAGGTGGTGCCGAGGGCGGGCAGTGCCAGTGCGAACGCGGCGCCGTGCAGCTGCCAGACCAGCTCGAGCTCCGGTGTCGGCTCGGCGAGCCTGCCCGCGGACAGCACCACCCCGTCCCACATGACGGCATAGAGCGCGAGGACCGCCGAGAGCGTCGCACCCGCGGCCAGAGCGAGCCTCGACCAGTCCGCGCCAGCGCCCCGGCGTCGGCGGGCGAGCCCGTGGAGGCCGCTTAGGAAGCCGAGCAGCAGCGGCAGGTTCAGGGCCTCCAAGCCGACCACGATCGCGACCGCGAGGCGGTGGTCGGCGTGGAAGGCGAGCACGTCCTTGATCGGGTCGCCATAGCCCGGCGAGTCGACCGCGACCACCACCGCGTTCTGGACCACCAGGGACGCGGCCAGCGCGATCGCCGTCGCGCCCACGACCCGCTCGCGAAGGGCTCGGGCGCGGGCCGGACTCGCCGTTGTCGCCGCGCTCACCGGCGGCACGCCTGGGTTGGTGCGGCTCCGTCGTGCGGCGACGTCATCTCGTGCTCCTTCGTGCTGTCCGGTGTTCCGTGGCTCCACGATCGCTGACGGCGGCGGCCGGGCGGATCGGCCTCGCGGCCCGAGTCCCCTCGGCCATGGGAGCGGCTCGTCCTCGTCCTTTCGGCTGACCGCGCCGCGTGGCAGCATGCCGCCATGAGCTTCCAGGCCTACCTCGACGCGATCGAGAAGAAGACCGGCAAGATCCCCGCCGCGCTGGTCGACGAGGCCCATGGTCGTGGCTTCGGGCCCGACACCAAGGCGGGGGAGATCGTGGCGTGGCTGGCCGAGGACTACGGGCTGGGGCGCGGGCACGCGATGGCACTCGTGCACGTGATCAAGAACGGCGCGCAGATCTCCGACAAACACGTCGGGTCGGGTGGGACCCACGCCGACGAGTCCGACGTGCTGCGCCTTGACGGGCTCGCCCGGCGCGGCGAGCCGGCGCCCTGACCTCGGCCGCGCGCTAGGTTCTGCAGGCATGACCGACACCGCGCCGCCGCTGGCCATCACCGGGTCGACGGGTCGCCTCGGCGGTCGGGTCGCCCGCCTGCTCGCCGCCCGAGGGGTGTCCCAGCGACTCATCGTGCGCGACCCCGCTCGCGCCCCCCGACTGCCGGGCACCAGCGTCGCGCACGCGTCGTACGCCGACGGCGACGCCGCGCGGGCGGCGCTCGAGGGCGCCGAGGTCGCGCTCATGGTGTCCGGCTCCGAGACGCCCGACCGCGTCGAGCAGCACCGCACCTTCATCGACGCCGCCGCGGCCGCGGGGGTGCGTCACCTGGTCTATGTCTCGTTCTTCGGGGCCGCACCCGACGCGACGTTCACGCTGGCTCGCGACCACTGGGCCACCGAGCAGCACGCCCGCGACAGCGGGATGGGCTTCACATTCCTGCGCGACAACCTCTATGCCGACTTCTTCCCGTTCATGGTGGGCGACGACGACGTGCTGCGCGGGCCGGCCGGCGACGGCCGCGTCGCCGCGGTCGCCCAGGACGACATCGCGGACGCGGCCGTGGCGGTGCTGACCGACCCGGCGGCCCACCAGGGACGGACCTATGACCTGACCGGACCCGCCGCCGTCAGCCTGGGCGAGGTCGCGGCGACGTTGTCGATGCTCACCGGCCGGATCATCAGCTATCGCCCCGAGACCGTCGACGAGGCCTATGCGTCCCGGGCCTCCTATGGCGCCCCCGACTGGCAGGTCGATGCCTGGGTCTCCACCTATCTCGCGATCGCCGACGGGTCGCTGGCCGCGGTCTCCTCAGCGGTCCCGGACCTCACCGGCCATCCGGCGACGCCGATCGACGAGGTCGTCCGCCGTACCCTGCCCGAGCGCTGAGGCGGCCAGTCGGGAGCCACCATGCGCAGCCGGGGCATGCGCACCCGTCGGGGTGGGCACTGACAACGGATGGGCACCGGTCGCGGCACGGCGTTGTCGGCGACCGAGGAGAAGCAACGGCCGAACCCGGCCTGGTCCGACGGCCGGATCGTCGGCCTCGACATGGCCCGCTGGCTCGCCCTCGTTGGGATGATCGCGACCCACGCCCTGCGACCCGTCGAGGCTAGTGGTCACGCGACGCTGGTGGAGTCGGTTGCCGCCGGCCGCTCCTCGGCGCTGTTCGCCGTCCTGGCGGGGGTCTCGCTGGCGCTCATGAGCGGAGGACCCAGGCCGCTCTCCGGGCCGGAGCTCAGGTCGGTTGCGGCCGGGCTGGCCGTCCGGGCGGTGCTGATCGGCATCGTCGGCCTGCTGCTCGCGGGGCTGGGCACCCTCATCGCGATCATCCTCACCTACTACGCGGTGCTGTTCGTGGCCGGTCTGCCATTCCTGCGGCTCCGGGCGAGGACCCTCGCCGTCCTCGCCGGCGTATGGATCGTCGCCGGTCCGCTGCTGTCACACCTGATCCGACCCGCCCTGGCCGCCCAGGGCCTTCCGGAGGTCAACGTGGCCAGCCCCCGGTTCGTCGACCTGGAGCGCCCGCTCAACCTGCTGGTGGTCGTCGTCTTCACCGGGTGGTATCCCGTGTTCACCTGGCTGGCCTACCTGCTGCTGGGCCTGGCGCTGGGACGCTCCCGGCTCGACCGGGTGCGGACCGCCCTGGCCGTGCTGGGGTCGGGCGCCGCCCTCGCAGTCGCCGCCTCGACCGTGTCGGACTGGCTGCTGGCGCGGCCGGGAGCCTTCACCGCCCTCGGCGTGACGATGGTGTCCCCACCCGCGCGCGACGACCTGGTCGCCACCCTCGAGCTCGGGCTCACCGGCACCACGCCGACGGGCAGCACATGGTGGCTCGCGATCGACGCGCCCCACAGCGGCACTCCGCTCGACCTGGCGCTCACCGGAGGCTCAGCCCTGGCCGTGATCGGAGCATGCCTGCTGGTGACCCGCTTGGCGCCGCGGGTGTTCGCCGTCGTGTTCGGTGCCGGCGCGATGCCGCTGACGCTCTATTGCGTGCACATCGTGCTGCGAACGCCCGGCCTGCTCGACGACGACTCCCCGGCCGTGTTCTGGCTCCACGTGCTGACCGTGACCCTGATCGGGTCCTGGTTCCGCTCGCTCGGTCTCAAGGGCCCGCTCGAGGCGGTCGTCGCCCGGGCGTCCGGCGTCGTACGACGCACCGTCGCCGGTCGCGAGTCGGCGACCCGACCGAGCTGACGTCGCGGGTCCCGCGCAGGCCGCCCAGCGAAGCGAGTAGCGTCACGCCCAGGTTCCGTCGAAGAGAGGCGGTCGGGGTGAACCGGGTGCTCGGTGGTGGACGGCGCGGAGTGCGCACCGTGGCGTTGGGCATGGTCGTCGCGAGCCTGCTCACCGCGGGCTGCAGCGGAGGATCGGGTTCCGGGCCGGACCCCTCGCCGTCGGCCAGCACGCCGACCGTGGCGCCCGTGCTCGGTCCGACACCGGTCCCCGAGATCACCGGCGACGTCCGCAACGGGGAGACGCTGACCGGCCATGCGGGAGCCTGGGGGCCCGGCGACGTGACGCTGTCCTATCGCTGGCTGCGCGACGGCGCGGAGATCCAGGGCGCGGTCGAGGACACCTATGCCCTCACCCAGCGCGACGTCGGCCACGAGATCACCGTCACGGTCACCGGCAGCAAGCCCGGCTATGAGGCGGTCGAGCAGCAGGCGGCCGCCGTCGGCCCCGTGCTGCGCGCGATCATGCGCAGCCACGAGCCCCCGGTCGTGGGCGACGCGGCGTACGGCGAGAAGCTCACGGTCGGCGACCTCGACTGGGGCTCCGCCGACGTGAAGTTCCGCTATCAATGGCTGCGTGACGGCATCGCCCTGCCAGGCGCGACGCACCGCAGCTATCGGCTCGGCCTCGACGACCTCGACCGTCGCATCACCGTCGCGGTCACCGGCCGGCTCCCGGGATTCGACACCGCGACCGAGACGTCCGCGCCGGTCGGACCGGTGCGTACGGCGGCACTCGCAGCCTCGGGTCGGCCACGGCTGTCGGGGGTGCCGCGCTACTACGAGTGGCTGACCGTCCCGGACCCCGGCTGGGGGCCGCGACCGGTCACGCTGACCTATCGCTGGTTCCGCGACGGGACCCCGATGACCGGTGTCGCCGGGCCGCGCTACCAGCTCCACGGGCGCGACATCGGTCACCGGATCACCGTACAGGTCACCGGCTCCAAGGAGGGCTTCACGACCCTCGAGCGGGTCACCAGGTCGACCAAGCCCGTGAAGGAGGGTCGCCTCGACCCAGCGCCCGTCCCGGTGATCGCCGGGACTCCCGAGGTCGACGGCTATCTGACCGCATCGACCGGCACCTGGGGACCGGCCCCGGCATCCTTCTCCTGGCAGTGGCTGCGCGACGGCGAGCCGATCAAGGGCGCCACCGACTCGTCCTATCGCATGACGGTGGCCGACCTCGACCACCGCATCAAGGTGCGCGTCGTTGCCGAGTCCGAGTTCTTCGCGCCCTCGACCCGCACCTCGCTGGCGTCGGAGCGGATCGGGCCCGGTCGGCTCACTCGCACGCCGACGCCGCTCTATCACGGCATCGCCCAGGTGGGCGAGCGCATCACGGCCCTGCCCAAGGAGTGGGGCCCGGGCGCGGTCGACCTGCGCTACCAGTGGTTCCGAGGTCGTGACCCGATCAGGGGGGCCACCGCTGTGGACTACGTCGCCAGGCCGGCAGACCGAGGACACCGCCTGCGCGTCCAGGTCACCGGGTCCCGACACGGCTATCGCTCCGCCAGCATGCTCTCCGGGTTCACCGGCAAGGTCGGTCCGGGGTTCCTGACCCCGGGGTCGCCCACCCTGTCCGGGGAGCCGGCGGTGGGTCTCGCGCTCACCGTCGATGCCGGCTCGTGGGGGCCGGGCGACGTCGCCCTCGGCTATCAGTGGTATCGCGACGGGCTGCTGGTCCCGGATGCGTTCGGCGACACCTATGTGCTGACCGAGCCCGACGCCGGCCACGTCATCAGCGTCCTGGTCACCGGACGCCGCGAGGGCTATCTGCCCGCCGACGTGTGGTCGGCGCCGGTCGGACCGGTGGTGGCGCGCGAGCGCTGATCCGGCTCAGGCCCAGGACGGATCGATCATCGTCATGCCGGCGACGTCGGCCCGATCGAAGGTCGGCAGGGTCGCGGCGGCCTCGGTCAGGCCGATCGTCCGCTCGATCAACCGCTGCGGCGTCAGCGCGCCCGACTCGATCAGCGCGAGCATCCCGGGATAGTCGACCGCGGCCATGCCGTGGCTGCCGAGGACGTCCAGCTCCCAGCCGAGCACCCGATCCATCGGCAGTCGCGGCCTTCCCTCGACCGCGGGCAGCAGCCCGATCTGGACGTGCCTGCCACGGCGTCGCAGGCTGAGGATCGCGTCGGCCGCGGTCTGCTCACCGCCGACCGCGTCCACCGACACATGGCTCCCGCCTCCGCTGAGGTCGGCGATCGCGGCGGGGATGTCGGTGCCGTCGGCGACCAGGGTGTGGGCCGCGCCGAGGTCGGCGGCCAGGGCGAGGGCCCGGGGGTTGCGGTCGACCGCGATCACGCGGGCGCCCAGCGCCGTGGCGATCATCACCGCGCTCAGCCCGACGCCGCCCGCGCCGATGACGGTGACCCACTCTTCAGGGCGGAGATGGGCTCGGCCGACCAGCCCGCGATAGGCGGTGGCGAAACGGCAGCCGAGGGCAGCCGCGGCGGTGACGTCGACGGAGTCGGGGATCGCGACCAGGTTGGTGTCGGCGGCGTGGAGCGCGACGAGCTCCGCGAACGAGCCGTCATGGGTGAACCCGGGCTGCTGCTGGTCGGGACAGACCTGGGCGTCGCCGCGCGCGCACCACTCGCACGCGCCGCAGCCGCACACGAACGGCACGGTCACGCGGTCCCCGACCGCCCACCGGCGTACGCCGGGCCCGACGGTCGCGATGACGCCCGCGAGCTCGTGGCCCGGGATGTGGGGGAAGACGATGTCCGGGTCGTGACCGGCCCAGCCGTGCCAGTCGCTGCGGCACAGCCCGGTCGCCTCGACGCGCACGACCACGCCGTCAGCCGGGACGGCGGGATCGGCGACCTCGCGGACCTCGGGAACCGCTCGGGCCGCCTCCAGAACCACTGCACGCACCGACACAGTCTGGCCGACCCGGTCGGTGGGGGAGCGGTCGGTCCGTCAGGAGGCCTTCTTCTTGGCGGCGGCCTTCTTGGCGGTCTTCTTGGCAGGCTTCGCAGCCTTGGCGTCGCCCGCAGTGTCGTCGGTCTCCTCGCCGCGGGACGCCTTCGCCGCGTCGACGGAGCGCTGGAGCGCGGCGAGCAGGTCGACGACCTCGCCGGAGGACTTGGTGGCGGTGGGCGTCCGCTTGAGCTCGCCGCCCTCGATCTTGGCCTTGACCAGCGCCTCGAGAGCGGTGGCGTAGTCGTCCTCGAACTCGCTGGCGTCGAAGTCACCCGCCAGCGTCTCGACCAGCAGGTGAGCCATCTTGACCTCGGCGTCCTTGACCTCGCCGGTCTCGACACTGAAGTCGGGCTGGCGGATCTCGTCGGGCCACATCATCGTCTGCATGACGATGACGTCGTCGCGCACCCGCAGCACGGCGACCGTCGTACGCTGCCGCAGCGCGACGGTCACGACGGCCATCCGGTCGGTGTCGAGCAGTGCCTGGCGCAGGAGCGCATAGGGCTTGGCACCGCTCTTCTCGGGCTCGAGGTAGTAGGACTTCTCGAACAGCATCGGGTCGATCTGGCCGCTCGGCACGAACTTCTCGACGGCGATCTCACGCGACGACGTCACCGGGAGGTCGGCCAGGTCCTCGTCGCTGAGGATGACCATCTCACCGTCCTCGGTCTCATAGCCCTTGGCGATGTCGGCGTACTCGACCTCCTCGCCGTCGATGGAGCAGACGCGCTGGTACTTGATCCGGCCGCCGTCCTTGGCGTGGACCTGGCGGAACGTGACGTCGTGCGACTCGGTCGCGGAGTAGAGCTTGACGGGCACGTTGACCAGTCCGAAGGACACCGCGCCCTTCCAGATCGCTCGCATGGGGAAGACACCTTTCGCCGGGTGCAATCGCACCAGTATCCGGGAAGACGCCGCGCCATGCACCCCTCCCGGGTGTCAGCCGTGGGCGCGCCCTTGGTTTCGAGACGCTCGCTGCGCTCGCTCCTCAACCGGCGGGCGCGGGGGCCACCCGCCACAATGGGTCCTGTGCGTCCGATGCTCGCGACCCGTGGCAGCCACGTCCCGACCGGGGGCGAGTGGCTGCACGAGGTGAAGTGGGACGGGATGCGGGTGCTGGCCGACCTCGACAGCCGACGGGAACGACGGGTGAGGCTGACGAGCCGGACCGAGAAGGACGCGACGGTCTCGTTCCCCGAGCTGCACGACCTGCCCGGTGACGACCTGCTGCTGGACGGTGAGGTGGTCGCCTTGGTCGACGGGGCACCGTCGTTCGGCGCGCTCGCGGACCGGATGCATGTCAGCAGGGCCGACCGGGCCGCGCGGCTCGCGGCGATCACGCCGGTCAGCTTCCTCATCTTCGACGTGCTGAGGCTCGACGGCCGCGACCTGTCGCGCGAGCCGCTCGAACGCCGTCGCGAGATCCTGACCGGGCTCGGGCTCGCCAGCGGTCACTGGCTGGTGCCCGACACCTATGACGACGGCCCGATGCTCTTCGAGGCGACCCAGCAGCAGCACCTCGAGGGCATCGTCAGCAAGCGCCGGTCCTCGCGTTATGAGTTCGGGCAGCGCAGCAAGAACTGGCTCAAGTTCCCCCACCGGCGCCGCGAGTCCTACGTCGTCGGTGGCTGGCGGCTCGAGACCGACTCGACCAGCCGGCTGGGCGCGGTCCTCGTCGGTGAGGCCACGCCTGAGGGGCTGATCTATCGCGGCCGGGTCGGCAGCGGCATCGCCGGCAAGGTCGGTCCGATGCTCAAGGAGGCGTTGGCCGGGCACGCTCGCACCACCAGCCCGTTCGCGGATGAGGTGCCCAAGATCGACGCGGCGGGTACACACTGGGTCGAGCCGGTGCTCGTCGTCGACGTCGAGTCACTCGGTCTGTCCAGCCAGCTGCGGTTGCGCCAGCCCGCCTTCTGCGGCGTCCGCACCGACCTCACCCCGGAGGACCTGCTGACATGAGGCGACTGCTCGTGGTGGCCCTCGCCGCCCTGCTCCTCCCGACCGGCGGCCCTGCCTCCGCGCGCGTCCCCGCGCCGCGGGTGGCGGCCGACGCGTTCACCCTGGGAGGCGTCACCGTCCGTGCGGGCGCGGCCACCACCCAGGTCGTCACCGTCAACCGGACCAGCGGCTATCACGCCGTGGTGACCTGGTGGGTCCACACCGACAGCGGCTGGGAGGCGAAGGCCACCACCACCGACGGGCGCATCGGCTATGGCGGGCTCGTCAAGCCCCACAAGCGCAAGCAGGGCACCGGGACGACCCCGCTCGGCACCCACAAGCTCATCTCGTCCTTCGGCACCCACCGCGCCAGGGCTGCCTGGTCGCTGCCCTATCGCACGATCCGCAAGGGCGACTTCTGGGTGCAGGACAACCGCTCGGACTTCTACAACCGCTACCGCAACAAGGCTGACGGTGGGTTCCGCTGGTGGCTGCCGTCGTCCCACGCCAACTCCTCCGAGCGACTCAAGGACTTCCCGACCCAATATGAGTTCTCGATCGTGACCGGCTTCAACTATGGCCAGGTCCGCCATCGCGGCTCGGGGATCTTCCTGCACGTCAACGGCTCCGGCGCGACCGGAGGCTGCGTCAGCGTCCCGCGGTCGATGATGGTCCAACTGATGCGCGAGCTCGACCCGGCCGCGGCGCCGGTGATCGCGATCGGCCGGTGACGCCGCGTGCCCGGTGAGGTCCGCGTCGACGTCGAGGGACGCACGCTCACGCTGAGCAACCTCGACAAGGTGCTCTATCCGCGGACCGGGACCACCAAGGGGGAGGTGCTCCACTACTACGCCCAGGTCGCCCCCGTACTGCTGCCGCACCTGGCGCACCGGCCGGTGACCCGGATCCGCTGGCCCAACGGCGTCACCGAGTCGAGCTTCTTCGAGAAGAACGCGCCCAACGGCACCCCCTCCTGGGTCCACACCGCCCGCGTGCCGACCACCGGCAGCCGGGCGCCCTCACGCAACGGGGACTTCCTGGTGTTCCCGATCGTCGACGACCTCGCGACGCTCACCTGGCTGGCCAACCTGGCGGCGCTGGAGCTCCACGTGCACCAGTGGACGGTCGACGAGGCCGGCGACCCGGTCAACCCCGACCGGCTGGTCATCGACCTCGACCCGGGCGAGCCGGCGGGGCTGGGGGAGTGCTGCCAGGTCGCGTTGCTGGTGCGCGACAAGCTGGCCGAGCGCGCCCTCGCGGGGCGCCCGGTGACGTCGGGCTCCAAGGGCCTCCACCTCTATGCGGCGCTGCCCGGCGATCTCGATCCCGACGGTACGACGGCCCTCGCCAAGGAGATCGCCGAGGAGCTCCAGCGTGAGCACGGGTCGCTGGTGACGGCGACCATGACCAAGGCGAAGCGACCCGGCAAGGTCTTCTTGGACTGGTCGCAGAACTCCGGGTCCAAGACGACCGTGTCGCCATACTCGTTGCGTGGGCGCGACCGGCCCTTCGTGGCGGCGCCGCTCACCTGGGCCGAGGTGGAGGCCGGGGCCGAGGACCCGCTCGACATCTCCCAGCTCACCTTCGACCAGGTGCTGGCCCGCGTCCAGGAGCATGGAGATCTTTTCACGGGGTGATTGAACGGTCAGTCAGTCCCGTGGCAGGCTGCGCTCATGTCTGTCGACTTCGCCGCCATCAACCCCGCCGCGGCCCGGGCCGCCGAGGGCGCTTCCACCGGTGACCTGCCCAGCCGGGCGCAGTACGTCGTGGTGGGTGGCGGGGTGATCGGGACCTCGATCGCCTACCATCTCGCCGGCCTGGGCCAGGACGTGCTGCTGCTGGAGCGCAAGCAGCTCACGTCCGGGACGACATGGCACGCGGCCGGCGAGATCGTGTCGGGCGGCGCCAGCGAGGACGCGCTGTGGATGGCGCGCTACTCCCGCGACCTCTATGCGCGCCTGGAGGAGGAGACCGGGCTGTCGACCGGCTTCAAGCAGGTCGGCTATCTCCAGCTCGCCACCACGCCGCGCTCCGATGAGTCCTATCGGCGAGAGACCGCCTATATGCGCTCGGTCGGGATGACCAAGGAGATCCTCTCGCCCCGCGAGGTGGCCGACCTCGTCCCGCTCATGCGCACCGACGACGTCATCCACGGGTTCTGGACCCCCGACGAGGGTCGGGCCAACCCGGTCGACGTGACGATGTCGCTGGCCAAGGGTGCCCGCATGAAGGGTGCCCGGATCGTCGAGAACACCGAGGTCACCGGGTTCGCGATCGACCGGGGCCGCGTCGTCGGCGTCCACACCGAGCGTGGCACCGTCGAGTGCGAGAAGGTCGTGCTCGCCGCGGGCCTGTGGGGTCGTGAGCTCGCTGCCAAGGCCGGCGTGACCGTGCCGCTGCAGGCAGCCGAGCACTACTACCTGCTCACCGAGCCGATCGAGGGCGTCACACCCGCGGGTGTCCCCGTCACCGAGGACCCCGAGGCCTATGGCTACTACCGCGAGGAGGGCGGTGGTCTGCTCGTCGGCATGTTCGAGCCGGTGGCCAAGGCATGGGCGCTCGACGGGACGCCTCGCGACAGCGCCTTCGCGGTGCTGCCGCCCGACTGGGACCGGATGGCGCCGTTCCTGGAGCGGGCGATGCGCCGCTTCCCTGTCCTCGAGGACGCCGGCATCCGCACGCTGTTCTGCGGCCCCGAGAGCTTCACCGACGACCTGTCGCCCATGCTCGGTGAGTCTCCCGAGGTCGACGGGCTCTATCTCGCGTGCGGTCTCAACTCCATCGGCATCCTCACCGGCGGTGGGGTCGGCTCGGTGATGGCGACCTGGATGGTCGAGGAGCAGCCGCCGCTCGACGTGACCGTCGTGTGCGCCGACCGGGCCCACGAGTTCCAGGCCACCCGGCTGTTCCGCAAGGAGCGGACCGTCGAGCGGCTCGGCTTCCTGCTCAGCGACCTAGCCTGGCCCAACGCCCAGCCTCGCCTCGGCCGCGACGTACGACGCTCGCCCTACCACCAGCACCACGTCGCCGACGGCGCCTATTTCGGGGCGACCAGCGGCTGGGAGTTCCCGGAGTTCTTCGGCGGACCCGGCACGACACCCACCGTGGCGTGGGGCTTCGACCGGGGTGAGGCCTTCGACCGGACCCGCGTGGAGCACCTCAACGCGCGGGAGAACGTCGGGATCTTCGACCTCACCCTGATGTCCCAGTGGCTGGTCCAGGGTCCCCACGCGGTGACGGTCCTCAACCGGGTCTGTGCCAACAACGTCGACACAGCCGTGGGTCGCGTCGTCTATACCCAGTGGCTCAACGAGCGGGGCGGCATCGTCGCCGACGTCACCGTGACCCGGTTGGCTGACGACCAGTTCATGGTCGTGACCGGCGACAACATCCACCGCCGGGTGCCGTCGTGGATCCGTCGCCACACCCTCGACGGCGAGTTCCTGACGGTGACCGACCAGAGCAGCGGCTTCGCCCTGCTCTCGGTCCAGGGGCCCCGGTCGCGCGAGCTGCTCCAGCGCCTCAGCCCCGACGACTGGTCCAACGACGCCTTCCCCTATCTGACCGCCCAGCGGGTCGAGCTCGGCTATACCCCGCTCTGGGCGCTGCGCGTCACCTATGTGGGCGAGCTCGGCTGGGACCTGCTGGTGCCGACCGAGTTCGGCGCCACGCTCTATGACCAGCTGCGCGAGGCCGGCGCCGGCCTCGGCTTCCGCCCGACCGGCATCGGTGCGCTCGACACCATGCGGCTGGAGAAGGCCTTCCGCGACATGGGCCATGACATCGACTCCTCCGACACCCCGCTCGAGGCCGGGCTGGGCTTCGCGGTCGCCTGGGACAAGCCGGGTGGGTTCGTCGGCCGCGACGCGTTGGTGCGTCAGAAGGAGTCGGGGCCGCTGGCCAAGCGCCTGGTCAACGTGCTGCTGGAGTCGCCGGACCACGACCTCCACGGGGTCGAGCCGGTGTTCTGGGACGGTGAGCCCGTCGGCATCGTCCGCAGCGGCGCCTTCGGCCACAGCCTGGGTGCGGCGTGCGGCATCGCCGAGGTGGCGAGGGATTCGGGGTTCACCGCCGCCGACCTGGCCGCGGGGTCGTTCGAGATCGACATCGCCGGCACGCGCGTGCCGGCTCGGGTCTCGCTCAAGCCGTTCTGGGACCCCGACCGGACGCGCGTGCTCGCCTGAGCCGACGGGAGGCTAGGCCGACGTCCGGCGCTGGAAGGCGCGGATCGACAGCGGCGCCAGCAGCAGCGTCAGGCCAACGGTCCACAGCAGCGTCGCCAGCACCGGGTGTTGGAGCGGCAGCGCCGCGTCGGCACCGACCGGGCTGGTGTTGCCCCAGGACTCACGGACGCCCTGGACCAGCGACGAGATCGGGTTCCACTCCGCCAGCGTGCGCAGGATGGGCGTCATCCGCTCGGTCGGCGCGAAGGCGTTGGACAGGAACGTCAGCGGAAAGATCGTGGTGAACATGACGCCCTGGACGGCCTCCACCGAGCGCATCGACGACCCGACCAGGATGCCGAGCCAGATCATGGCGACGCCCCACAGCAGCAGCAGGCCATAGCCGACCAGCGCGTCGACCACGCTGCCGCGGATGCGCCAGCCGATGAACAGACCCGTCACCGACATCACCACGATGCCGATGGTCGAGTGGATCAGGCTGGAGAAGCTGCGCCCCACCAGCACGGCCGCCGGGCTGATCGGCAGGGACCGCATCCGGTCGACGATGCCCTTGTCGAGGTCGTTGGTCAGCCCGATGGCCACGATGAACGACGCGAACGCGATCGTCTGGCCCATGATCCCGCCGAGCAGCCACTCGCGATAGCCGGAGGCCGCGCCGGCCACGTTGATCGAGCCACCGAAGACGAAGGCGAACAGCACCACGAACATCACCGGCTGGATGGTGACGTCCATCAGCATCTCGGGCATTCGCTTGATGTGGATCAGGTTGCGGCGGGTGATCGCCAGCGACTGGCTCAACAGGCTCGTCGGCCGGATCGTCGGTCGCTCGAGGTGGTGGGGAAGAGGGGCGGTGGCGGTCATGACGAGACCTCCTCGAGGTCGGGGTCGGTCTGGGGGTCCTCGGCCCGGTGGCCGGTGAGGTGGAGGAACACGTCGTCGAGGCTCGGCCGCTGGAGGCCGAGGTCGTCGAGCTCGATGGCGCTGGTCTCGAACAGCGCGGCGGCCCGGGTCACGTCGCGTAGCCCGTCGGCCGGTGCGGTCAGGCTCCGCGAGGCGCGGTCGACGTGGACCTCGGCGACGATGTCGCGCAGCATCCGCTCGGCCTCGTCGAGGTCGTCGGGGCGCGAGACGGTGACGACGAGCGCGGCCTTGCCGGAGGCGTCCTTGAGCTCCAGGGGAGTGCCCTGGGCGATGATGTGGCCCTTGTCGATGACCACGATGTCGTCGGCGAGCTGGTCGGCCTCCTCGAGGTATTGGGTGGTGAGGAGCAGCGTCGTCCCGTCGCCCACCAGCTCGCGCAGCACGTCCCACAGCTCGACGCGGCTGCGCGGGTCGAGCCCGGTGGTCGGCTCGTCGAGGAACAGCACCGGCGGGGTCGCGATCAGGCTGACGGCCAGGTCGAGGCGGCGCCGCATGCCGCCGGAGTAGGTCTTGACGACCCGGCCGCCGGCATCGGTCAACGAGAACCGCTCGAGCAGGTCGTCGGTCTGGCGGGTGATGGTCGAGCGGTCGAGACCATAGAGGGACCCGATCAGGCGGAGGTTCTCGCGGCCGGTCAGCAGCTCGTCGACCGTGGCCGCCTGGCCGGTCAGCCCCATCGAGCGGCGTACGGCGTCGGGCTCGCGGACGACGTCGTGGCCGGCCACGCGTGCCGTGCCACGGGTCGGGCGAGTGAGCGTCGTCATCATCCGGACGGTCGTGGTCTTGCCGGCACCGTTGGGCCCGAGCATGCCGAGCACGGTGCCGGCGGGGACGCCGAAGCTGACGTCATCGACGGCGACGGTGTCGCCGAAGTGTTTGACGAGGCCCTCGGCCTCGATGGCGAACGGGGAGGAGGTGGTGGGCATGTCACGACGGTAGAGGGCGGCACCGACAACTCTCGACCGACTATTCGTCCGACGACCCCCCCGAGTCGAGGACGCAGCGGGCCGTCCGCCCTCGGCCACCCGGCGTTTCGCTCCCCGACACCCCCACGCGGGACAATGGCGCCATGACCGAGTCCAAGCCGATCCACTCGTGGCTGACCGACATGGACGGGGTGCTCGTCCGGGAGGAGGACCCGATCTCCGGCGCGGCCGAGTTCATCGCCGCCCTGGAGGAGTCCGGGCTGAAGTATCTGCTGCTGACCAACAACTCGATCTTCACCCCGCGCGACCTTCGCGCCCGGCTCCTGTCATCGGGCATCGACGTCCCCGAGGAGCGGATCTGGACCTCGGCCCTGGCCACCGCCCAGTTCCTGGCCGAGCAGCGGCCGGGCGGGACGGCGTACGTCGTCGGCGAGTCCGGCCTCATCACCGCGATGCACGACGCCGGCTATGTGATGACCGACCGCAAGCCCGACTACGTGGTGCTGGGTGAGACCCGCACCTATTCCTTCGAGCAGATCACCCGCGCCATCCGGCTGATCGAGAAGGGGGCTCGCTTCATCGCGACCAATCCCGACCCGAGCGGCCCGAGCCCGCTGGGCACCCTCCCGGCCACCGGGTCGGTCGCGGCGCTGATCCAGACCGCGACCGGCCGCAAGCCCTACTACATCGGCAAGCCCAACCCGCTGATGATGCGCAGCGCTCTCAACCAGCTCGAGGCACACTCCGAGACCACGGTGATGGTCGGCGACCGGATGGAGACCGACATCATCTCGGGCCTGGAGGCGGGGCTGCGGACGATCCTGGTCACGACCGGGTCGACGCGCGCCGAGGAGGTCGAGCACTACCCCTACCGGCCCAGCCGCATCGTCGACTCCGTCGCCGACCTGGTCGAGGCCGTCGCCCACTATGCCGAGGGCTGAGCCTCCGGTCGACGCGCCAGCCGCCCGGCCAGCCATGCCACCAGGAGGACGACGAGGCCCGTGGCGGCGGTGACACCGGCCGCAACGAGAAGGCTGCGGGTCAACACGTCCCAGACCGCACCCGCGAGGGCCTCGTTGTCGGCACCCAGCGCGCCGGTGAGCTGGCTGCGTGCCAGGAGCAGCGCGACGGCCAGCAGCCCTGCCGCGAGCAGCGCACCGCCGCCGAGCCAGCCGAGCGCCCGGCGGCGGACCGGGGCCACCGCCAGCGCCGTCACCGCGAGCAGCCCGAACGCGACCGGCAGCGCGACCCCGAGGGACCGCACGAGCCCATAGGCGCGCTGGGCCTGGTCGAGCTGGTGGGCGTCCAGGACCGGGAAGCTCGCCTCGAGGTGAGGCACCCTCCCCGCAGGCAGCAGCCCGTCGTCGACGAGCACGCCGAGCACGGCGTTGAGCAGGGTGCCGAGCGCGATGCTCATCCCCCCGTCGCCGTCGGTGCGCCCCGCGTCGCCCTCAAGCGCCGCGATCAGCTGCTCGTGGGCATCTCGGTTGGCCGCCTCCCAGGCCGGCCGGAACTGGTCGCTCTCGACCACACCGACCACGGCGCGGCGTACGGCCGCCTTGACGGCGTTGCGGACCCCGTCGCCGAGCTCGTCCTGATGGGCGGCGAGCCAGCCGTTGAGCCGGTCGTTGCGGACGAGCGTCGAGAGCTGCTTGATGAGGCCCTGCACGTCGAGGGACGACATGATGCGGGTCTCGAATCGCTGCTCGACCTCGTCCCTGACCACGGCGTTGTCGGCGAGCGGGGCCACGGTCGCGACATAGCGATCGGTGTCGGTGACCACCGCCGAGACCCACACCGACACCAGCGCTAGCGGCAGGACCAGACAGGCGAGCGCGACGAGGACGCGCGACAACAGGGCACGCGACCGGGAGGCGGCCACAGCGTCAGGCGGTCGGGGTGAGGTCGACGGTCGTCGTGACCTTGCGCAGCGCGAAGCCCGCGGCGAGGTAGGCCACGCCCCAGACCAGCGCCACGATCCCGAGGAACGTCAGGATCCCCAGGGCACCCTTGCCGGGGTTGAGCGCGAACATGATGCCGAGGACGAAGTCGATCACCGCGCCCAGCAGGATCAGCCACTGCGGCGTCAGCGAGCTGGCGGCGAACGCGAGGAGCAGCTCCATGACGCCGCGCGCGATCAGCCAGATCCCGAGGAACCAGGTGAGGGTCACGGCGGCATCGATCGGGTGGAAGATCGCGAAGAACCCCGCCACGATGCCGATCAGGCCCATCAGCGCCAATGCGACGCGGAGCAGGCCAGGGTTGGGCTTCACGAACGCCTGGACGAGGGAGGAGACCCCGTCGACCAGCGCCCAGAGCCCGAACAGGGTGATGAGCGCCAGGGCGGTCGAGATCGGCCAGGCGATCGCCAGGATGCCGAGCAGGATGCCGAGGGCACCCCGCAGGACGAGCATCTGCCACGTGGGGGCAAGCGTGGGTTGCATGGGTCCTCCCGAGGGAAGGGTGGTGAACCACGGGTCGATCCGGACGAACCGGCTGTTCCGCAGGCTAACGTGCCGCCATGCCGAATTCGGGAACGACGCTCGTCGCGCTGGTCGGTGCCGCGGTCGTGGCACTGGGGATCGGGCTCCGCATCCTCGCGCTGGGCGTGATCCCAGGCAACCGCAAGCCCTCCACGGGGATGGCATGGCTCCTCGCCGTCCTGCTCTGGCCGGTCGTCGGCACGGCCCTGTTCCTGGTGCTCGGCCGCGCCCGCCTGGAGCGGACACGCCACGAGCGGCAGCAACGCGTCAACGACGTCATCGCCCAACGCGCGCGTGCCGTCGTCGACGACCTGCCCGACGTCGAGCTGCCCGACTACCTCCCGTCGGTGATCCGGCTCAACCGCGCCCTGGGCTCGTTGCCGCTCCTGGGAGACAACACCGTCGAGCTGTTTCCCGACTATGCCGCGACGATCCTGGCGATGGCCGAGGCGGTCGAGGGCGCCGAACGGTTCGTGCACGTGGAGTTCTACATCACCGCGTGGGACGACGTGACCGCGCCGCTCTTCGACGCCATGACCGCGGCGGCCGCGCGCGGCGTCGACGTACGCCTCCTCTTCGACCACCTCGGGTCCAAGGGGATCCCCGGTTATGACCGGCTCGTCGCCCGGCTCGACGAGACCCAGATCCGGTGGCGCGAGATGCTGCCCATCGCGCCGTTGCGCGGCAAGATCCGGCGGCCCGACCTGCGCAACCATCGCAAGCTCCTGGTGGTCGACGGCAGGGTCGGTTTCACGGGCTCGCTCAACCTCACCGAGCCGGGCTACAACAAGCCCAAGAACCACAAGGCCGGCCGCCAGTGGGTGGAGCTGATGGTGCGCGTGCAGGGGCCGATCGTGACCGCGCTGGAGGCGGTCTTCGCGCAGGACTGGTTCGCGGAGACCGAGGAGGGCATCGAGGTCGAGCTGGGGCCGCCGGCGCCACCCGCCGTGGGCGAGGGAGTCCTCGGCGACGTCGCCTGCCAGCTGGTGCCGAGCGGGCCGGGCTATCCCTCCGAGAACAACCTTCGCCTGTTCACGACGCTGATCTATGCCGCGACCCAACGGCTCTCGATCACCAGCCCCTACTTCGTGCCCGACGAGTCGCTGCTCTATGCCGTCACGACCGCGGCCCAGCGGGGCGTCGCCGTCGAGCTGTTCGTGAGCGAGGAGTCCGACCAGTTCATGGTCGGCCACGCGCAGGCGTCGTACTATCGCGCGCTGCTCGAGGCGGGCGTGCGGATCTATCTCTATCCGGCGCCGTTCATCCTCCACGCCAAGCACTTCACCGTCGACGACGACATCGCCGTCATCGGGTCGAGCAACATGGACATGAGGTCGTTCGGCCTCAACTACGAGATCAGCCTGATGATGCTGGGCAGCGACGTCGTCGACGCGATGCAGGTCGTGCAGGACGACTATCGCGCCCGGGCCCGGGAGCTCACCTTGGGCGAGTGGGAGGGGCGATCTCGCAGGCTCAAGTACGTCGACAACGTGATGCGGCTGACCGCGGCGCTCCAGTGAGCCGCCACGGTGGGGGATGATGCGGCCATGCCGATCCGCGAGCAGGTCGACCGCGTCAGGGACCTGGCGCTCGACCTCATGCGCGAGCAGCCGGGCGACCCGGTGTGGCTGCGCGCGGTCAGGGCGCATCTGTCGGTCGACGTCCGCGACCGGGTGCTGATGCTCGCGGGCCAGGCGTTCATCGCATTGGTGCCACTCCTGGTCGTGACGGCGACGATCATGACCTCCTCAGACGGGCAGGGCCTGGCGGACTACTTCATCGGCAAGTTCGACCTGACCGGGACCGCCGCCGAGACGATGCACCTGCTGTTCACCCGGCCTCCGGACGTCGTCTCGGGCGTCAGTGTGCTGAGCCTGGTGATCGTGCTGTTCTCGGTCAACAGCTTCGCCCGCACACTGCGGCGCACGGTCGACCGGGCCTGGCGGCTGCCCTATCTCGGCTTCCGCGGGGCGCCGTACGGCGTCCTCGGGGTGCTGCTGATGGTGGGCGCGTCGGCCCTGGTGACCTGGGTCGCCGGGATCGCCCGCGACGCCGGCCTCGGGTCGCTGGTGATCGTGCCGCTGCTGCTCGGGTTCGCGGTGCTCGGCTGGGCCCTGGTCCTCCACCTGCTGCTGGCCCGCCGCGTGCCGTTCCGGGCGCTGTGGCCCGGCGCTGCCTATGGCGCGCGCGCGCAGATCGCGGCCGGCTGGGGCTCGGGTCTCTATCTGCCGGGCCTGATCGGTCGCAACTCCGAGCGCTACGGCGTCATCGGCGTCGCCGTCGGGCTCGTGTGGTGGCTCGTGGTGCTCGCCGCCGTGATGGTCAGCGTCAGCGTCGTGAGCGCGGAGCTGGGCCGCGCTCGAGCAGGGATCACGACGCCCGCCGAGCCGCCACCGGACTGAGCCCCCGGCGGGTTAGGGTCCGATCGTGGCGCGCTCGTGGCTGACCAACCTGGCGCCCCCGGTGGGGCTGCTGCTCGTCTATTTCCTGGTGCCCTATGACGCCGACCGCGCGCCGGTCGGTGTTGCCGTCGGAGTCGTCGTCAGCATCGCCGCCGTCGCCGCGGTGGCCGTGGCGGTGGTGCGGCTGGCCGCCATGTCCCACGACAAGCTGCGGGCGGTCCACCTCGTGCTTGCCCTCGAGGCGGTCGTGATGACTTTCTCGTTCGCCTACTACCTCATGGCGACCAGCGGGTCCGGCCAGTTCTCCGGGCTCCATACGAGGCTCGACGCGCTCTACTTCTCCTTCACCACCACGACCACGGTTGGTTATGGCGACATCCATGCCACCGGGCAGCTGGCCCGGGCCGTGGTGACCGTGCAGCTCGCCTTCAACATCATCTTCGTCGCCGGCGTTGCCGGGCTGCTGCGTGACCGGGTCGCGGCCGTTCGGTCGGCCCGTTCGGTCGCCACCTCGACCGAGCCCACCGACGACTGATGATCGACCAGGTGCTGCCCCCGGCGCGGGCGCTCGAGGCAGCCCTGCTGGTCGTGGTGCCCGTCTCGGTCGCGTGTGCGCTGGGAGGCTGGCTCAGTGGTCCCATCGCCGTGGCGGGGATCGCGCTCGGCGTGACCGGAGCCGTCCAGGGTGCCGTCTCCGACGCCAGCATCGGCTGGAAGATGCTCGTCGTCGGGGTCAGCGCGCTGCTCGGGGCGGCCGGAGTGTGGCTGTCGGGCCGGCCGGTGCTGCTGGCGCTGGTGGTCGCCGCCGCCGGGTTTGCCGAGTGGCCGGTCAACCGGCGCTCCGCCGGGATGGCGGTGCTGTGGCCGGCGCTGCCACCCCTGGCGGCATCCACGGGGGTGCAGGACGCCTGGGGCTTCGCGATCTGGCTCGCCGTCGGCGGCGCGGTCATCCTCGGCCTCGCGGCCGCTGCGCTCACGTCACCGCGTCCGATCCCGGGCGTGACGGGGATGGTGGCCGCCCGGCATGCGGTCGCCACCGGGTTGGCAGCCGCCCTGGCGTCGTACATCACGGCGACGCTGGGTCTGTCGCACGGCTACTGGCTGGTGCTGACGCTCGCGCTCGTGCTGCGACCGCAGCGCGGCGAGAGCTCTGGCGAGGCGACCGACCGGGTGGCAGGGACGCTGCTCGGCGTCGTGGTCGGCATCGGGGTCGTCGTGCTGCTCCCGCTGGTGGTGTCGCTGATCCTGGTCGTCGCCTTCCTCGTGCTGACCGTGGGGTGGGCGCTGGCCGGCAACCGCCGGCGGCAGAGCGCCTTCGTCACGCCGGTGGTGCTGATCCTCGGGTCGGGTGGGGTGGCCGGGACCACGGTCGGGCTGGCCGTCGAGCGGCTGCTGTTCACGGTGCTCGGCGCGGCCGTCGCCGTCGGGCTCGCCGTACTCCTGCATCGGTGGGACGCCCGCGAGGGTTCGGGCGCTGCGGCCTGAGCCTGGCGATGACGTTTCATCAAGGTAGGAAGGCGAACCCTCACCTACCTAGGTCAACTCATCGAGGTAAGTGCGGGTTCGTCCGCCTACCTTGGTGAACCAGCAGCGCTCCCGCGGGACGAGCGACCCGAAATTGACGGACGGGGTGGCGCACCTGCGCCGCCCCGTCCGTCGCTGTCCGTGATGTCGCCCAACGGTCCGGGCGACCTGGGTCGCCGTGGTCCGTCCCCACTGAGGCTGGTCCATGGACGCGTTCATGCTCGTCCGCGTTCGGGCTATCGACAATGACGTGTTCGGGCCATGGATTCGCGATCCCCGACGTGGCAAGATAATGGGCCGCGCCACGAGCCGCCTCGGACGAGGTGTCACGGCTCCGGCAGCGCAGGCACCGACAGCGTGTCCTCGGCCTCCTCCACGAGCGGCTCTCCGGTCCACTCCGCCACGATCCGGCGATAGACCAGCGAGTGCTGGTAGCCACTGTGCCCGAGCACCGTCGGCCCGGGGTCGCCGCACGCCTCCGCAGGCACTTCGGGCACCCAGTGGTCGGGCTCGTCCTCGGTGTCGGAGAAGACGCGGAAGCCCAACGGGTCGGTGCGCCGGAACAGGTTGGCCCACGCGCCGCCTGCCAGGAAGACCCGGTCGAACAGGCTTCGCGCGGCCCAGGTCTCCTCCAGCAGTTCCCCGTCGGCGGCCGGGGCGTCGTACGACGGCGGAGGCGGCTCGCGGGTGCCCGCGTCGGGGAACGCGTCACCGAGCAACGGGGGACTCGTCGTCGGGCAGTAGCCGATCGCCCGGTGCCCGAGCACCTGCGGGAAGACCCGGCCATAGAGCGCGCGGATCTGGCTGCCATAGGTGATCACGCGGACGCGGGCGAGGTCCTCCCGCGGCAGGCGGCTGACGACGGCCGCGAGGATCGCCGACCCCTGGCTGTGCCCGGACAGCACGGCCACGTTGTCGGGGTTGGCCCGCAGGACCCAGTCCAGGCGCGTGTGGAGCTCGGGCACCACCCGCTCGGCGTAGCAGGGCGGAGCGAGCGGGTGGGCCGCACGGGGCCAGAACGTGGTCAGGTCCCACAGCACCCCGACGCCCTTGCGCGCGCTCTCCGAGGTGCGCAGCTGGGACCCGACGAAGAGCAGGCACAGGCCGAGCCCGAGCGCGACGTACATCGACAGGGTCGCGATGTGGCGGGTCCACTCCCAGATGTCCCAGGGTGGCTTGCCCGTCGCAGACAGGGTGATCAGGGCCAGTGCGAGGAAGGCCGTGATGGAGCCGACGCCGTCGAGGAGCCGCTCGGCGCGATGTGCCAAGGCCGCCGACCGGCGGGCCTTGCGGACGGCTGGGCGGTCGCGTTCGGCGATGCCGTCGTCGTCGAGGAGCCGCTTCCTGAGGTCGGCGGCCGTACGGCGGAACCGCAGCAGCGCGACCGCGGCGAAGCCGGCGACCGCCACCAGCCACACGAGCTGGATGATGGGCGACCAGATCAGGACTTGGGGGACGACGAGAGGTCGGGCGGGTCGGTCGGCCACGGCCAGCGTCACCGGGGAGTCCTGCGCCAACACCAGCACGCTGCCTCCGGCGACGGGCAGCGCACCGGCCGGGACGAAGTCGTCATCCTCGGCGGTGCAGGTGAGGTCCTGCGCGGCGGTGGGGTCGTCATCGTGGGTGAGGTCCGCGTTGCGGACACAGCTGTCGGCGATCTGGAGCATCGGCTCCGGAAGGAGCAGCAGGGCGCGGTCGACGCGGGTGCTGTCGAGCGCTCGGGCCAGGCTGCGTTGGGAGGGCAGCTCGGTCTGCGATGGCGGCTCGAGGAGCGAGGTCATCCTCAGCGACCCGGCCACGACGACGATGCGGCCGCTGTCGACGGTCACGATGGCATGGTCGGCGGTCACGTCGCCGGTCGCCGTGAAGCTGTCGATCCCCGCGCCCGCCCCGTGGGAGCCGCGGGTCGTCGCGGCGGCGCCGAGCGAGGCGGCGCGCGCAGTGGTGTCCGAGCTGGAGATCAGGTCCGCAACGCCATGGTCGGGCCCGTTGAGGTAGTTCGCGGCCCCGGTCACCACGCCTGTCGTGAACAGCAGCGCCACCCACACGGCGGCGGCGAGCACGACGGAGGCGCCGGCGCCGTTCCAGGCGACGTCGGCGTACGCCGTGCGCTGCGCGAAGTGCCACACCACCAGACCGGACCACACTACGGCGAGCACGATCAGTGCGATGACGGCGCTCAACCGCCCGTGGGGCAGGCCGGGGACGTTGAGGTGGATCGCCACGGCCAGCGCGGCGACCACGAAGACCATCACCACGACCGCCACCGCCACGACCGGCGGCATCCGACCGCCCGTGAAGACCGACAGGTGGACGGCGGTGAGGGCGACGAAGACACCGATGAACCAGAGGTTGTGGCCCACGAAGTCACGGCTCACGTCGAGGCCGGTGTCGACCGTGAGGAGCGCGCCGAGGTGGACGACCGTGGCCGTAAGCATCGCCGTCAGGGTCCAGAACGGGACCTTCGTCCGCAGCGCGTCCTTGAGCCGGCGGGGGAGCCGACGACGCAGGCGGATGATCGGCGACGTGTGATCGGGGAAGTAGTCGATGTCGTCGGGCTGCATCACCATCGACCACGCGATCGCGACGGTGGCGATCGCGGCGGCCGCCGTCACCGTCACCACGATGATCGCCGGCGTGGTGTCGGCCACGGCGAGCACGTGGACTCCCGAGAAGCCGATCACCACCGCCAGCCCGACGCCGAGGTGCACCTGCTGGAGCTGGCGCGTCCGCGTCGCGCCACGCCACAGTCGTGGGTGCCGCAGCACGTCCTGGTGATAGGCCGGCATGGGCTCACCGGTGCATGCCTCATAGCGAGCCAGCGTCGTGTGGGACAGCATCCAGAGCAGTCCGAGCACACCGAGGGGGACCAGCGAACCCAGCACCAGCCGTTCCTCGGCCGTCAGTCCCGCCATGAAGTCGAGGGCGCCCGGCAGGTGGCAGCCGGGGCTGTCGCCCCGATAGCACTGCCACCCCACCAGGTCGATGCCGACCAGGCAGGGCGTCAGGACCATGAAGACGGTCAGCAACAGCGCTCCGAGGCGGCTGGCGCGGGCGCCCCAACGGGCGGTGCCGGTGTTCTCGTGGAGGCGGAGGCGCGCCCAATAGGAGAGATTCGCGAGGGCGAACGGTAGGAGCAGCAGCCACAGGGCTCGCTTGAGCCACCCGAGCACACCGCGGACGCCGGAGGTCAGCGCACCCCAGGAGTAGGCCTCGACGCTGACCTTGGTCCCGTCGAGGTGACGTCGGGGCAGGTCGACCCCCGGGCGGGCACGGAAGACGCCTGTCAGTCCGTCGCCCGCGACCTGGCGAACCTCGTCGCGGCGGAGCCCGAGCATCGACTGCGGCGAGGTGCCGTGGACGCCGTGGACGCGGATCTCCACGACCTCGCCGACGGGCTTCGACGCGGCGGCGCCGTCGGCCGACGGGGGAGCCGGGTCCGGCGCCTCCGCCGGGCCCTGTTGTCGCTTGCTGCCGCTCCTGCGAACGGTCATGTGTCTGGCGTAGCGCAGGCTGGCCTCACTCGGCAATGGTCCAGAGTGACCATGGCGGGCTGTTGCGGCAGTCCTTCGTCCGCCATTTCCCGCCGAGTCGTCACATCCTGTGACGACTCGGCGGCTGGGGTGGGGCTGGAGTGGCTCCTGGGGTGGGTCAGGGGCTGGCGTACGCCAGGCTCATCGTGTCCTGCTGCTGTGGCCCGTCGCCCCAGCGCAGCGACAGCTGCCAGCAGCCGGCCCGGGGCAGGTCGACGATGGACGGACCGGGGCCGCCCGCGACCGTGCGGTGGACCACGAGGTCGGGGCCGCCCAGGCGAGCGGTGATGGTGAGGTCCGACGGGCCCCCGTCAGCCGCCCCGGGAGAGATTGTCGGCTCGGCGACCCACAGGATCTTGTTGTTGACCTCGCTGCTCGGCGGGGCGAAGAGCCGTCGTCCGAAGAGGATCGCCACGATGCGGCCGTGGTCGCTCATCACATGCGCGACGCGCGGCTCGGGGTCGCTGAACCCGGTGCGAGCCCACGCGGGGATGACGCCCTCGTCGACGGGCTGACAGGAAGCGGTCGGCCGTTCGGTGACGGTGGGCAGGTCGTCGGCGCCGCCGAGGACGGCGTACGTCGTGGCGGCGGCGGCCGCCATCACGGCGACCGCGGCTGTCCCGGTCGCCAGCCATCGGCGCCGTCGGCGCCGGGTCTCGTGTGCCCGGGTGACGCCGCCGCCGACCAGCCGGTCGACGGGCGGCGTCAGGGTGTCCACGCCGCGGTGCAACGCGTCGCTCAGTCGGCTCTCGAAGTCGTCCATGGGGTCCTCTCAGTCCGTTCGCAGCTCGTGGAGGTCCTCACCGAGCAGGTCGCGCAGCCGCCCGAGCGCCCGGTGGCAGCGGGCGCGCACCGCGGTCGGCGTGCTGCCGACGAGCTCGGCGGTCGCGGCCACGTCGAGGTCCTCCCAGAAGCGCAGTACGACGACGGCGCGGTCGGCGGTCTCGAGGCCGGCCAGTGCGGCGAGCAGTGTGGCCCGCAGGGCCGGGTCGGGATCGTGGCTCACCCCCGCGTCGGGCTCGGACACCGGGCGTTCGGTGCTGCTGCGGCGCCGCCGCCCGCTCAGGTGGGTGTTCACCAGCGTCGCCCGGGCGTACGCCGCCGGGTTGGCGGCCGCAGCGACGCGATCCCAGCGGCGATAGACCGTCGCGAGGGTGTCCTGCACGAGGTCCTCGGCGGCGTACCACTCGCCCGTCAGCAGCAGCGCCAGCCGGAACAGCATCGGCGTGCGCGCGGTCGCGAACGCCACGAACTCGGCCTCCCGCCCACGACGCCGATCCGTCACACGCCGCGGACCCGCCACGCGCCGCCGACCCGCCACGTGCCACCCTCCTCGCCCCGCTGCCCTCGTTGGACCCTGACACTCCTCAGACGCGGTGGACCAGCCGTTTCGTGACACCCCCTTCACGTCACAAACCCGCGCCGACCCGGCAGAAGTTCTGCCGGGTCGAGCCCACCTCGCCACCGACCCGGCAGAACTTCTGCCGGGTCGGCGGGGAAGGGGGATCAACACGGACGCGGATCGTCCGCAACGGTGGGTACGGTCCCTCCATGGCTATCGCACGATTCCCCAGCATCGTCCTGGACTGCCCCGACGCCGAGGCGCTGGCCGCCTTCTATGCCGCCATGCTCGACTGGACGATCGCCCCGCCCGACGAGGAGGGCGGCTGGATCGACATCAAGTCCGACTATGGCCAGGTGCTGTCGTTCCAGCCCGTGGCCGACTTTCGGCGTCCGGAGTGGCCGGGCCAGGAGGTGCCCCAGCAGATGCACCTCGACGTCGTGGTCGACGACCTCGACACGGCCGAAGCGGCGGTGCTCGAGCTCGGAGCGAGCAAGCACGACGTCCAGCCGGGCACGACCTTCCGGGTGTTCCTCGACCCGGCGGGGCACCCGTTCTGCCTCTGCCTCTCGTGACGCGAGGCCGACGTCGCCACGTCGCGGGAGCCGTGGCGGCCCTGGTGCTGCTCGCCGGCTGCGGGGGAGCCGGCGACCAGACCGCCAGCGGCGGACCGGCGCCCGGAACCACGGAGCCCAGCGGCCCGCGCGCCATCGCCGACCGCTGCCTGAGCGCCACCCCGAAGGGACGCGAGATCGAGGGCGTAACGCTGACCGGTGACGACATGTCGCTGCGGGGAGCACTGCTCCGGCCGGCGGACCCCAGCGTCACGGCCGTGGTCATGCTGCCCCAGATCGGTCCGGCGGGTCTCTGCGGGTGGCTGAAGTACGCCGCCCACCTGACCGACCTCGGCATCACCGCGCTGGCCATCGACCCGTGTGGTTATGGCGAGTCCACCTGTCCCGAGGCGCTCGCGCCGGTGGTCGACAAGCAGGTCGACCTCGCCATCGCGCATCTCGACAAGACCGTCCACCCCGACCGCGTGGTGCTGATGGGGGCGTCGATGGGCGGCTCCCAGACCGTCCGCGCCGTCGCAAGGGGGGTCGATGTCGATGCCTGGGTGGACGTGTCGGGACCGAGCGCCTGGGACGGCGACGTCCTGCTCGACCTGGCGCCCCAGGTCGAACCTCCCGGGATGATCGTCTATGCCCGCAGCGACGGTGACCGGCTCTTCCGCGAGGCCCAGCAGCTCGCCGACGCGACCGGCGCGACGTTCGTCGAGGGGCCCGGCGGCCATGGCTGGGACCTGCTGCTCACGCTCGGCGGCAAGGTGACCCGTGTGGGTGACCGGGTCGCGGCGTTCATCGCCGATTGACCGGCCAGGCCGTCGAGAAGGCCCCTAGCGCATCCGCGACGTCTTCGTGGGTGGCCGCGGCGGGTCCGGATCGAGCCCGCGCGCGAGCGCGGTGAGGCGGGCGATCTGCTGGAACGGGATGATCTCGAGCATGGGGCGTACGACGTCGGGCAGGTCGCCGGCGGCGACCCCGAGGTCGGCCAGCACGCCCGTGGACCAGACGCGTCCGCCACGCTCGCGCACGGCGGCGATGAGCGGGTCGAGGGTCTTGCCGACCTCGCCGGGGGAGCGCAAGGCGAGCACCGGGACCTGGCGGTCGATCAGCCCGATCGGCCCCTGGAGCAGGTCGGCCCCGGAGAACGACAGCGCCGGCACCTGCGCGATCTCCATGAGCGAGAGCGCTGCCTGCCGCGCGGTCGTGGTCGACCACCGCGCGCGACGGTGACGACGGTCCGCGCGATCCGCGTCAGGTCGACCGCGGGGCGCAGCTCGTCTGTGTTGAGTGCGGCCTGGGAGGCCAGGTCGGGCAGCATCGCGAGGTCGGCGTACGACGGCGCGAGCAGCAGGTAGGACGCCAGCAGCTCGGCGCTGTAGAGCTTGGGGGCGGCCGCCGTCTTGGCCTTGCCGGCCAGCAGCTCGAGGTGGACGTCGGCCGCCCGCGAGAGCGGCGACATGATGTCGTTGGTCACCGACACCGTCAGCGCGCCGCACGCATGGGCGGCCTCGGTGACGTCGAGCAGTTCGGCGGACGTGCCGGTCCGGTTGAACACGACCAGCAGGGCGTCGCGCAGGTCGGGCCGCGCGCGGTAGTGGGTGAACGACGTCGGTGAGACGATGCCGGCGGGCAGCCCCCACAGCGCCTCGACGAGGTCCTTGGCATAGAGCGCCGCGTGCTCCGAGCTCCCGCGGGCGGCGAACAGCACGACCCGCGGCTCACGCTCCGCGATCAGCGCGCGGGCTCGCTCGAACTGGTCGTGGCTCGACGCCAGCAGGCGTCGGAAGACATAGGGCTGCTCCGCGATCTCGGCACCGAGCACGATGCCCCGCGACTTCGGCCTCATGGACTCCCACGGTAGTGGTCGCGGAGGCGTTCATGGGCCGCTATCGGCGCACCGATGCGGTCGAGTCCGAGCAGGGCGGCGCCGGCCACCGGAGGCACCGCGACGACCCGGGGCGTGGCGAGTGGGGCCTCCCGCTGCAACAGGTCGCCGATCGTGTCGAGCAGCAGGCCGTGGCCGGCCGTGAGCACCCCGCCGCCGAGCACGACGTCCATCGGCTCGGCGAGCGCGTCGAGGCGTCGCAGCGCGGCGACGGCCAGGGCCACCACCTCCTCGGCCTGTCGTCGTACGACGGCGGCGGCGACCGGATCGCCCGCGTCGGCGACCTCGAACAGCACCGGTGTGAGCTCCAGGCAGCGCTCCTCGGGGATCGTCTCGAGGTGGACGGCCTCGATCAGTGCGGCCATGGAGCCGAGCCCGAAATGGGCTGGGAGCGCCGAGCAGAGGGCGGTATCGGGGCCACGGCCGTCCTCGGCGCGCGCCGCCCACCACATGGCCTCCTGCCACAGGTGTCCGCCGCCGCCCCAGTCACCCGAGATGTGCCCCAGCGCGGCGAACCGCGCAGTGCGGCCGTCGGGCAGGACCCCGGTGCAGTTGATCCCGGCACCGCAGACGACCGCCACGCCGCGCCACTCGTCGAGGCCGCTGCGCAGCAGGGCGAAGGTGTCGTTGAAGACCTCGACGCCGGTCGCCCAGCCCTGTGCGGCGATCGCTTCGGTGAGCGACGCGACCTCGACGGGCAGGTCGGCGTTGGCGAGGCAGGCCGACACCTGGCGGGCGGCTGGCCGGTGGGTTGCCAGGCCGGCGTTGCTGCAGACCTTGGCGACGACCTCGTCGAGGACGGCGACGGCCTCGGCGCTGTGGCCGCGCTGCGGCCGGAAGGGACCTCCCCGGGCCACGCCGAGCACGGTGCCGTCGGTCGCGACCAGGGCCGCGTCGGTCTTGCTGTTGCCGGCGTCGATGGCGAGGACGCCCGGGAGCTCCGGCCTCGTTGGCCCGCTCATCTCTGGCTCCCTCATCCCTGGCCCGCTCATCTCAGGCCCAGGCCAGGTGGGCGCGGTTGTGGGAGATCAGGGCGTCGGTCAGCGCGTCGGCGCGGTCGACCTGTCCGACCAGCGGGTGGGCGAGCAGCGCCCGGAACACCCGCTGACGACCACCTCGCAGTGCGGCGTCCAGCGCCAGGTCCTCATAGGAGGTGACGGCCGCGACCAGCCCGGCGAAGAGGGGCTCGAGGGGCTCGAGGGCGACGGCGCGGACCCCGGTGATGTCGACCAGGGCCGGCACCTCGATGACCGCGTCATCGGGCAGGAACGGCAGGGTGCCGTCGTTGCGGAGGTTGACGACCTGCCGCGATGGCGGTGTCCCGCCCAACAGTGCGGCCACCAGCTGCACGGCCGCCTCGGAGTAGAACGCGCCGCCACGCTGCGCCAGCAGGTCGGGCTTGTGGTCCAGCGTCGGGTCCGCATAGAGCCCCAGCAGCTCGGCTTCGATCCGCGCGACCTCGGCCGCCCGCGAGCCCCGGGCCCGCTGCTCGCGCAGCTCCTCGTCGTGGGCGTAGTAGTAGCGCAGGTAGTAGGACGGTACGACGCCGAGTTCGCGCAGCAGTGGCTCGGGGAGCTCGATCTCCTCCGCGATGTCGGCCGCGTGACGAGAGATGAGCTCCGGCATCCGGTCGAGACCGTCGACGATCGCGGCTCTCTCCCAGGTGAGGTGGTTGAGGCCGACGTGGTCGAGCTCCACCGCGTCGGGCGCGACGCCGAGGTCGGCTGCGAAGCGGCGCTGGAACCCGATGGCGACATTGCACAGCCCGACCGCGCGGTGCCCGGCCTGGAGGAGTGCCCGCGTGACGATGCCGACGGGGTTGGTGAAGTCGATGATCCAGGCGTCGGGTGCGAGGCGGCGTACGGTCTCGGCGATGTCGAGGACGACCGGGACAGTGCGCAGCGCCTTGGCCAGGCCGCCGGGACCCGTGGTCTCCTGGCCGATGCAGTCGACCTCGTGCGGCCACGTCTCGTCCTCGGCCCGGGCCGCTTGTCCGCCGACGCGGAGCTGGAGGAGTACGGCGGACGCCCCTGCCACTGCCGGCTCGAGAACCGCCGAGGTGGTGATCCGGGTGGGCGAACCGAGCCGGGCCAGGATGCGCCGGCCGACCCCGGCCACCAGCTCGAGGCGCTCGCTGGCGGGGTCGACCAGGGCGAGCTCGTCGACCGCGAGCACATCGGCGAGCCGGCCGATCCCGTCGATCAGCTCCGGGGTGTACGTCGAACCGCCGCCCACGACCGCGATCTTCATCCCTTGACTCCTGTCAGTGTCACGCCCTCGACGAACGCCTTCTGGGCGAGGAAGAACACGATGAGCACCGGGGCCATCACCAGGACCGTCGCCGCCATCGTCAGGTTCCAGTTGGTGTGGTGGGCGCTCTTGAAGGTCTGCAGACCCAGGCTGAGGGTCCAGGCGGCCGGGTTCTCGCTGGTGTAGATCTGCGGCCCGAAGTAGTCGTTCCAGCAGTAGAAGAACTGGAACAGCGCCGTCGCCGCGATCGCCGGGCGGGCCATCGGGATGACGATGTGGCGCAGGATGCGCAGGTCTCCGCAGCCGTCGATCCGGGCGGCGTCGAGGTATTCCTGCGGGATGGTCAGCAGGAACTGCCGGAGCAGGAAGATCGAGAACGCGTCGCCGAACGCGGTCGGCACGATCAGCGGCCAGAGCGTGCCCGACAGGTGAAGCTGCTTGGCCCAGAAGAGGTACATCGGGACGATCACCACCTGCGGCGGCAGCATCATCGTCGCGATCACGACCATCATCGCGAGGTTGCGCCCACGGAAGCGGAACCGGGCCAGGGCATAGGCGACCGGGATGCTCGACAGCATCGTCAACGCGGTGGCGCTGAACGAGTAGACCAGGGAGTTGCGCCACCACGTGGCGAAGCCGGCGGTGTGCCAGACGTCCACGAGGTTGCGCCACTGGAAGGGGTCGGGCCACAGGTCACGGGTGAGCGACTGCTGGTCACTCATCAGGGCCTGGAGCCCCACGAACACGAACGGCAGCACGAAGAAGAGGGCGGCGACGATCGCGATGGCGTGGAGCGCGACCCACTGGAGCGCCGCGTTGGTCCGCGGTGAGACGGCGACGGGCGTGGCCATCAGTCGTCCCTCCCCAGCAGGCCGCCGCTGCCGCGCATGAGGAGCGAGGCGAAGGCCATCGAGGCCGCGAACAGGATGATCGCGATGACGCAGGCCGCCCCGATGTCGAAGCGCTGGAAGCCGAGGTTGTAGACGAGCTGGGGGAGGGTCAGCGTCGACCCGCCGGGATAGCCGGGCTCGGTCTGGACGCCCGAGCCGCCGATCTGGCCGCTCGCGACCTGCCCGGCGATGAGGGGCTCGGTGTAGTACTGCATCATCGCGATGACCCCGGTGACGGCCGCGAACAGGATGATCGGCCGGATGCTCGGCAGCGTGATGTGGCGGAAGCGTCGCCACGACCCGGCTCCGTCGAGCTCGGCCGCCTCATAGAGGTCTCGCGGTACGTCGAGCAGCGCCGCCGCGAAGATCACCATCAGGTCGCCGATGCCCCAGATGGCCAGCAGCGCCAGGCCGGGCTTGGCCCAGTGGGGGTCGTTGAACCAGCCCGGTTCGGGCAGCCCGAGCTTGCCGAGAATGGTGTTGACGGGACCGGTGCCGGGGTTGAGCAGGAAGACGAACGCCAGCGTGCTGGCGACGGGCGGCGCCAGGTAGGGGGCATAGAACATCGTGCGCAGCAGCCCAGAGCCACGCTTGACCTTGATCGTGAGCATGCCGACGCTGAGGCCGAACACCACCCGCAGCCCGACGATGACCAGCACGAACCAGAGCGTGTTGCGCAGGGCCGGCCAGAAGAACGGGTAGTGGTGGAGCACGAAGCTCCAGTTCTGCCCACCCACCCACTCCGGAGCGGTGAACCCGTCATACCTCGTGAAGGACAGATAGAGCGTCGTGACCAGCGGGTAGAGGAAGAACAGACCCGTGCCCACCAGCCAGGGCGAGAGGAAGGCCGTGGTCCGGCCCACCTCGCGCCACCGCACGGGGCGGCGTGGCGGACCCGCCACCCCGCGTCGCGACGTCATCCGGTCGGTCCTTCGCGTCCGCGCTCAGCCGACCTGGGCGATGTCGACGTCGATCTGCTTCGCCGCACCGGCGAGGCCGGCGGCGATATCGGTCTGCTTGCCCGACTCGACCTGGTAGCCGAGGTCCTGCAGCGTCAGCTGGTAGGCGCCGCCGTTGGGGCTGGACGGCGTCGTGGTGCTGTTGGGGTCCTGGGCGATCTGCACGAACGTCTGGAACGCCGGGTCCTGGTCGACGTCGGGGGAGGCCAGCGCCGCTTGGGTCGAGGGGACGTTGTGGATGGCGTTGGAGAAGTCGACGACGGCCTGGGTGTCGGTGGTCAGGAACTGGACGAACCGCCAGGCGGCGTTCTGCTTGGTGCTGGTGCTGGCGATCCCGACGATCGTGCCGGTGATGTAGCCCTTGCCGTACTGGTCGGCCTGGTCGTCGGGAACGGGGAACGGCGCGACGCCGAAGTCGAGGTCCGGAGCCGCATCGCGGATCATGCCGGCGCGCCACTCCCCGTCGATGAGCATCGCGACCTGGCCGGTCTGGAACGCGTTCTTGGAGCCCCACTCGTCGCCGAGGGTGGTGCGGTACTTCTCCAGCGCGTCATAGCCGCCGAGCTTGTCGACCAGGCCGCGCTGCCACTCCATCGCCGCGGCGATGCCGGGGTCGGCAGCGACGTTGGAGGCGCCGTCGGCGGTGAAGTAGGTCGGCGACCACTGCGCGGCGAAGTGGGTGATGGTCGACTCATAGAAGTGATAGCTGGGCAGGAACCCGAGCTGGCTGTAGGAGTCGCCGGAGCGTTTGGTCAGCTTGACGGCGTCGGCGTCGAACTCCGAGAGGGTCCTGGGCGGGCTGGTGATGCCGGCCGCCTTGAACGCCGCCTTGTTGTAGTAGAGGCCATAGGCGTCCGAGAGCAGCGGCAGCGCGCACTGGTCGCCGTCGTACTGGGTGTAGGAGACCTGCGCCGGGGTGAACGTCGTGGCGGGGTCGATGCCGGCCTCGTCGAGGAACGGCTTGAGGTCGACGAACGCGTGGGAGCTGCAGAACTGGCCCACGTTGTCGGTGGTGAACGACGAGACGACGTCGGGGGCGTTGGGGCCGCCGGCGCGGAGTGCCTGGTTGATCTTGTCGTCGGTGATCGCGCCGACGGACTCGACGTGGATGTTGGGGTACTTGGCCTCGAACGCGGCGATGGTGGCATCGATGGCCTTGACCTCGCTCGGCGCGCTCCAGCCGTGCCAGAAGGTGATCGTGACCTCGGCGTCGGGGTTGTCGGAGTTGCCGCCGCTGGTGCTGCCGAAGCAGCCGGACGTCGCCAGGGCGATGGTGAGCCCTCCGGCGACGACGGTGATCCGGCGCCTCAGGGTGTGACGCGTCATGGTGTCCTCCTCGTGGTGGGCTGCTGCGGCGCCGACTGGCGCGTGACGGTGTCGAAGACGCGGTCGCGGGTCGCTGCCAGAGCGACCTCGACGGCGCCGCGAAGGACCGGGCGCTCGGTGACGGTGCCGAGCTCGAGCCGAGGCCGGGCCAGGGTCTGGCGGGCCAGCTCGTCGGCGATCAGGTCGCGCAGTGGCTCGCCACCGGCGGTCAGCACCCGGCCGGCCAGCACGACCAGGGAGGGGTCGACGATGGCGACCATCGCGGCGATCCCGAGCGCGAAGCGCCGGGCCAGCTCGGTGAGCAGCTCCTCGTGACCGGCCCTGACAGCGGCGGCCACGGCGGCGTGGGGGGTGCCGGCGCGCAGGCCGTGGGAACGGACCAGGGCGAGCACCGCCGGGCCGCCGGCGAGCTGCTGGAAGCCGCCCGCATCGATCCGTCGTACGTCGCGGACCTCGGCGCCGGGCAGCGGCAGGAAACCGACCTCGCCGGCACCACCGGTGGCGCCGGTGTGCAGCTGACCGCCGATGATCAGGGCCGCGCCCAGGCCGGCGTCGGCCCACAGCAGCATCGCGTCGTCGACGCCTCGTGCGCGACCGCCCGTCAGCTCGGCGATGGCGACCAGGTTGACGTCGTTGTGCACCTCGACAGGGCGGCCGATCTCGCTGGCGAGGCGATCGAGCACGTCGTCGCCGTGCCAGCCGGGCAGGTGCCGGGCATAACGCAACCGGCGCACCCGCGGATCGAATGCGCCCGGGGTGCCGATCGCCACCTGGCTGATCCGCCCCCGCGGCTGGCCTGCGGAGGTGCACGCGCCGTCGAGCGCGTGGACGACCGCCGGCACGGCGTCGCTGGACGTCCCGCGCGGGGTGGGGAGCTCGAACTCGCCGACGGTACGGCCGGTGACGTCGGCGACCTCGGCCACGATCCGCGCCGCGGTGACGTCGAGCCCGGCCACATAGGCGGCGTCCGGGTTGACGGCATAGAGCTGTGCCCGCGGCCCCGGACCGCCGCTCGTGCTGCCGCTCGTGACGACCAGGCCAGCGCTCTCGAGGCGGCCCAGCAGCTGCGAGGCCGTCGGCTTGGACAGCCCGGTGAGCTCACCGATGCGGGCGCGGGTCAGCGGACCGTGCTCGAGCAGCAGGTCGAGGGCCGCGCGGTCGTTGATGCCGCGCAGGAGGCGGGGGGTGCCGGGGTTCATCGGCCACTCCTCATCCGGCCCGGGTCGGTGGACCGGGCCGCCGGGAGGCTGAGGCTCCACTGGGCCGCGGCGGCGATGATGGCCCCGCCGGTCATGTCGAGCGCTGGCTCGTCGGTCTGCCAGGCGCGGACGTCGTCGACCCAGCGACTGCCCTGTCCGTCGTACGCCGTCAGGTCGGTCGTGCAGTGCACCATCCCGTCCTGGAAGCCCCCGAGACCGCCCGCGAAGTTGCCCCTGCCGTTGGGGCCGTTGACGACGGCGCCGACGAGGACGGGCGGTGTCCCGTCGGTGGTTCCGCTGAGGTTGGCCACCTGGTGCTGGGGGCAGCGGGGGAAGCGGTCGCCGACACCGATCATCGCCGAGACGCCCCAGGGATTGGCGCCGAGCAGCCAGCCGCGCTGCTGGTCGGCGAAGTCCTGGAAACGGGCGGTGCCGGTGAGCCGGTCATAGAGGGCGACGGTCGCGACGAGTCCGAAGGTGCGGGAGTCGACGTCGAACTCGGTGAGGTCCTGGCTGGCGCCGAAGGGGTCGTCGGCGGCGCCGGCGATGCCTTCCTGGATCTGGCGGCGCAGGTCGGCGACGACCTCCTGACGGGTCACGTCCAGCCGAGGGTGGTCGATCGTGTCGAGGGCGGTCGCGACCGAGGTGTCGGCGAGCGCGCTGACGTCATAGAGGTTCAGGGCGTCCGAGGTGCTCTGGTTGAGGTCGGCCCAGTGGGCGGCGGCGCGGAGGTATCGGCCCGGTCCCTCATGGAGCGCGTGTCGCGCCAGGGCGATCTCGGCGCCGCCGAGCGCCATGTCGTCGCGCCAGCTCGACTCGGGATAGAAGGCATGGGGGAGGGCGGTGACGAGGGGCCGGGGCGGACGCGGTGTCGCGGCGCGGTCGAAGAGGGCCTCGGCGTCCCGCAGCTCGCGGCGGGCCCGGGTCGGGTGGTCGGCCGCGTCGGCCTGGGCCGCGAGTGCGAACGCTGCTGACACGCGACCGGCCAGATTGGGGCTGATCCGGCGGCCCGCTGGCGCGGCGTCGAAGACGGGACGGTGGCGCACGTAGCGCCAGCGATGGGCGGTGTTGTGGTCGTCGGCCTGAGGCAGCCGCCAGCCGTCGTGGTCGCCGAAGAACGTGCCCGCCCGGTTGCCGGAGCCGATCCCCACCTGGAGGTGCAGCACACCGGTACGCCGGTCCCACATCTTCGCCAGCCACCGCACGCCGAAGCGCGCCTCGGCCGCTAGCGAGCGTGGGGCGGCGTCACCGAGCAGCCGTGCACTGGTGAAGAGCAGCACGTCGTTGTAGGCAGCGGAATGGGTGAACTTGAGGTAGTCACCCGCGTCGGCCCAGCCGCCCTCGACGTCGACACGCCCGCCGGTCGGGTGCAGGTCGCGATCGGTGATGAGGTCCTCTCCGGGCACCATGCGAGGCCAGGCATAGACCCGTGCACGCCGGTCGAGCAGGTGGGCGGGCCGTCGCGTGAGCGCGCCGGTGATGATGTGGGCCCCGTCGCGCTGGGCCTGGTCGAAGCCGACGCCGTCCGTGAGGAGCTCGCGATAGAGCGACCCCGCGTCGGTGATCTCGAAGTCGGGGGAGGTTGCGGTGACAGCGCCGCTGACGACCACGTGATAGGTGCCGGGGTCGGCCAGCGGGCTCAGGTCGAGCCGATAGGTGGCGGGGAACCCTGCGTTCCAGACGCCCGCGCTGGTCGCGGGGATGCTGCCCGTGAGGACGACGTCGCCGGCCCCGTTCTCGACGTCGAACGAGCCGGTCACGGTGGTGGGCGCCATCAGAACGGCGATCTTGCGCTCGCCGGGGAGATAGCCCTGCTGGTTGACCCGGATCTCACCGGGCACGGCGGCCCTCGTGGGCGCCGCTGTCGCGGCGTGTCCCGGTGTCGCCGGGAGCACGAGGCAGACGGCGACGAGAAAGGCGGTGGCTGGCCGGATCATTCCCCATCCAGAGTCTGTTAGGAAACTTTCCTATCGGACTATAGGCAGCGCGAAGCGCCGCGGCAATACCCCCGGGAGCTCCGTCAGGAAGGGGGAGTCAGCATCGTCGCGAGTACCGCGATGCCCTGCTCGAGCATGGCCAGCGCCTCGTCGCGGCTCTCGGGGATCGGGACCTCCTCGACGCGGCCGGTGGTCATCATCAGGCCGACCAGGCCGCCGATGACGGCACAGCCGAACATGCGGGCCTGCGGTGAGTCTGCGGGGATGCCGAGCCGCTGGGCGACGGCGCGCACGCTGAGCTCCATCGGGCGGGCCATCTCCTCCAGGAGGCCGCGCTGGAGCTCGGGCACGGTCTGGATGAGGTGGTTGCGCCGACGCTCGACCACCCAGTCGTCGTCGGACATGGCCAGCAGCACCGTCCGCAGGCCGTGGTGGAGGGCCTGGAGCGGGTCGAGCTCGGGTGGCGCCGCCACGGCGGCCCGGAAGACGGCCTCGTCCATGAAGTCGGCCACCGCCGCCTCTTCCTTGTTGCGGAAGTAGCGGAAGAACGTGCTGGGCGAGATGTCGGCGGCGTCCGCGATCTGCTCGACCGTCGTGGCCGCGAAGCCCTGCTCCGCGATCAGCCGCAGCGTGTGTCGCTGGATCTCGGCGCGGGTCCGGGCCTTCTTGCGCTCGCGCAGGCCCGGACGCGCGCCGGTCGCGGCCGGCTCGGAGCCGGAGGAGGTGGCCATGCCCCCATCTTGGCGGATCAGCGGTCCCCGAGCTCGGCCTCGCCGGGTCGCGTGTTGGGCAGCTTCCACAGCGTGAACGCGAGCCCGGCGACGGCGAGGGCACAGGTGACCCACATCTGCGCCGCCATGCCGGAGACGAACGCGTCCTTGACCGACGCCGCCAGGTCGGGGCTCCCGAGCCGCGCCGCGATGGCGAGCCCGCCGCTGACCGAGTCCTTGACGGCATCCGCCGCCTCCGGGGGCAGCCCGCTGACGTCGACCGCGCTGCGATAGCCGGTGTTGAGCACCGAGACGAGGGCGGCGATGCCGAGCACGCTGCTGGTCTGGCGCATCACCTGGATGAGGGCGCCGCCGGCGGCGGCGCGCTCCGTCGAGAGGATGTCGACGGCGAGGTTCTGACCGGAGATGAGCACCATCCCGAAGCCGACGCCGAAGATCGCCAGCCACGTCGCCGTACTCCCATAGCCGGCGTCGGCCCGGGTGGTGGCGCCCAAGGCGGCGGCACCGATCACGGCGGTGAAGCCGATCGCCATCGGGAGGCGTGGCCCCGTCACGGCAGCAAGCCGTACGGCGACCACGAAGCCCGCCATCAGCCCGCCGAGCATGGGCAGCAACCGGAGCCCCGTGCCGAGGGCGTCGGTGCCGAGGATCGCCTGCAGATAGAGGGGCGCGGTGAACAGGGCGACGAAACCGACCACCGAGGCGAGGCTGGCGGCCAGGGCACCCCACCGGAACTCGGGGATCCACCAGAGCGAGCGGTCCAGCAACGGTTCGGCACCGGTGACCGACCGCTCCCAGCGGAGGAACGCCACCAGGAGTGTCAGTCCGACGACGATGGTCGCCCACACCAGCGGCGAGGCCCAGCCGCGGGAGGGGCCCTCGATGAGGCCGAAGGTCAGCGACAGCAGCCCGGCCGACGACAGGACGACGCCGACCCGGTCGATGGGTGGGCGGGTGGCCGGGGTCTCGTGGGGCAGCAGCCACCACGAGGCGGCCAGCGCCACGGCGGCGACGGGGACGTTCATCACGAAGACCGATCCCCACCAGAAGTGGCGCAGCAGCTCGCCACCGACGATGGGGCCGAGCGGCATCCCGATCATCGTCGAGAGCCCGAGCACCGCCATGGCCTTGGGTCGCTCGTCGCGGTCGAACAGGACGACCAGGAGCGAGAAGGCGAGCGGGATGAGCAGCGCCGCGCCCAGTCCCAGGAAGGCGCGGGCCGCGATCAGCGAGCCCGGGCTGCCGGCGTAGGCGCACCAGGCTGAGCCGGCCGCGAAGACGGTGAGCGCCGTGAGCATCAGCGGCCGACGACCCCAGCGGTCGCCGAGCATGCCGGCCGGCAACAGGAGGGACGCCAGCACCAGCAGATAGGCGTCGGCGAACCACTGGAGCTGGCTGGTGCTGGCGTGGAGGTCCTCCGAGAGCGTCGGCAGGGCCACGTTGAGGACGGTCGTGTCCAGGCCGATGACCAGCATCGCCACGGACGTCACGGCCAGGGTCCACCACCGGTGCGGGTCACGCACAAGAGCGGTGTCGGGGGTGGCGATGGTCGCCATGGCAGCCTCCTTGTGAGAGATTCTCTAAAACGAGAGACTCTCTCAAAAAGGAGTTCATGTCAATATATGGCGCGGTGCGCGGTCAGCCGGTCGCCCGGTGCACCTCCAGCACCCTGCCGGCGAGGGTCGTCGTGATGTCGCCATAGTCGCCGTGCTGGTTGGTGACGCCGATGAGGATCGCGGGCCGGCCGTCGGTGTGGATGGTGATGATCACACTGCGCTGGGTGGGTCGTCGTACGCCGACGCGGCGAGGCGCCGACCGCAGCGTGGCGGCGAGGGCGGCCTCGTCGATCTCCTGTACGTCGAAGGTCACGTCGCCGCGGTCTCGGGTCGACCGCTCGGCCTTGCTGAAGTCGCCGCCGCGATAGAGCCAGGTCTGATAGCTGCGGAACGAGCGGTCGGGGATGGTGACCATGACGAAGTCCTCGAACAGGCTCACCGCCGTGACGGGCGTGCGGGCGCCGAACTCGTCGGCGAAGTCCTGCTTGAACAAGGCGATGCCGGGGCGCGTCAGGGCGTAGCGCGGCGCCGACGTTGGCACCGCTTCGGAGAGGGTTGGTTCGGTCGGCGACGGCGCCGTGACGGTCTCGCTCGTGAACCCGCCGGTCGAGCCGCCGTCGGAGCCCGAACTCTGGCTCACGACGACCAGCGCGACAGCGCCCGCCACGACCAGCGACGCTGCCGCCACGGCGAACCCCAGGAAGCTGCCGATGGTGCGTCGGGACGGGGCCTCCGGGGGCGGCGGTGCGACGAACCGGTCGTCGTCCGCCATCGGCGTGGGCACCACCAGGTCTGCCGGAGCGGGAGGTTCGACGATGGCACCGTCGGCCAGGTCGCGGATGAGCGCGTTGAGCTCGCCCACGGTCGACGCCGTCTCGACCTGGGCCACGCGCAGGTCATGGTCGGGCGCGGTGATCCAGCCCGTCCGGAACGCCGACTCGATGACGTCGAGGGCCCGGCGTCGGTGATGGGAGCGGGCCGCCGCGGACGGGTCGCCGAAGATCACCCTTGGAGGGTAGCGATCCCCGGCCGCGGCCGACCCGGGTTCGTCACGGTGCGGCAGCGATGAGCTGGACCGGTCCGTTGTTGGTGTCGGCCCCGTTGAGCACGAGGAACTGGTCGACCCCGTTGCCCATCACGTCCACCGCCGCCACGTCGTCGCCCATCCCGGAGGTGGTGTTGGGTGGCGTCAGCGCGACGAACGAGAACGCCCCATGATTGACCAGCAACCGGTCGGGTGGGTTGGTCGTCGAGGTCGTGGAGTCGGTGACCACATAGATGTCGGGCAGCCCGTCACCCTGGATGTCGCCGATGGCCAGGCTGAACCCGTCGGCGCTGCCCGGCGCGGTGAAGATGCGCACGGCGGACGCGAAGCCCGTCGCCGTACCACGCCGATAGGTGGCGCCGTTGACGTCCGCAAGCACGAGGTCGTCGATGCCGTCGCCGTTGAGATCCGCGACCGCGGCGTCGGCGAGCTTGCCCAGGTTGAGAGTGCTCGTCACGTCGACGAAGCCGCTCCCGGTGTTGCGATAGGCCAGCGCGACGTTGTTGCGGAACGTGCAGCCGATCAGGTCGATCCGGCCGTCGTGGTTGTAGTCGACCGGCACGAGGCAGCGGGTGCCCATGTTGGGCCGGAAGCTGCTCCACGCTGCGGCGTAGGCCAGTCCGGCGCCGCGGTTGTTGAGATAGACCTTGGTCCCCTCCGGCAGATAGCCGTTGGCCGCCACGTTGCACGGGTCGTCGGGGTCGCTGCGCTCGGCCTGGTTGCCGACGACCAGGTCCTTCCAGCCGTCGTTGTCGACGTCGACCCAGGCGACCATCCGGCCGCGGCCGCAGGCGTCACCGACGCCCCACTCGGTGCCACGGTCGGTGAACTGGCCGGGGGTCAGCTGGAGCCAGAGCTCGTTGTCCTTGACCGCGGTCTTGACGTAGTTCTCTTGGTTGCGACCGCCGGAGCAGTAGGCGTCGAGCAGGCCGTTGCCGTCGACGTCGTACCAGGCGCAGTCGTGGCGGTCGAGGATCCCGCGCTGCGCGTTGACGCGCGGGATCTTGAAGGAGTTGGTGAAGGTGCCGTTGCCGTTGTTGCGGTAGAGATAGGTGTCGGTCCACTGGTGGAAGACGTTGAGGATGTCGTCGCGCCCGTCGTTGTTGTAGTCGACGGCGTCGGTGGACCAGGTGCGCTCGGTGCGGAGTACGCCGGCCGCGGCGGCCCGGTCGACCAGAACCGGATCGACGACGGCCGCCCTGACCCTCGCCTGCTGGCTCTCCCGTGCCGACGCCGCCCCTCCCGGCATCAGCACCAGTGCCAGACACATCGTGACGACCGTCCGGACGACGGTTGAGACGGAGACGTGGTTGTGCTGCATGGCCTCACCCCACAGATCGGCGCGCGGGCCCCACACCCGAGCTGCTCACGACTCTGCTCTCACCGGCGGTGAAACCGCCATGGTGCGTGTCACGTCGTGCGGAGGGTGGCCCCAACCGCGCGCAGAACGGACGCCGACGCGGTGTCAGGGATGGCGGCCGCCTCGGCCCGCTCGGCCTGCAGCCAGGCTCAGTGGCGGCCCGCGATCGTGACCTTGAGCGAGCGCGTCACGGTGGTGTCGGTCTCGGCGTTGCGCACCCGGAGCGTCACCTTGAGGGTCTTGCCGACGTCGGCGGCGCGCACCAGGTGGGTGGGCCCGGTGCCGATCTCGGTGCTGCCGCGGAACCAGGTGAAGGAGTAGGTCGATCCGGTGTCGAGGTTCCAGGTGCCGGTGGTGGCGGTCAGCGTGTGACCGCGCCGCGGCGTCCCCTTGATGCGCGGGGGCGTGGTGGGGCGGAGCACCTCCGGGAGCCGCAGGGCGGTGGGTGTCAGGTTGTCGGCCGCGGCCAGACTGATCGTGGCTGCGGTGTCGAGGGAGTTGCCGCCGCCGTACCACTGGGGCACCTTCCAGTCCCCGCCGCTGGCGAAGCCGCGGACCAGGACCTTCCAGCTCCCGGGCGGCAGCCGCAGCACCAGCGGGCTGGGGTCGTATTGCCCCGTGCCGAGGTCGGTGGCGCGCTCGCCGGTGTCGGCGTCATAGACGTCATAGCCGGCGAACCGCAGCGCGTGGCCGCTCTCGTCGGCGACGTTGACGCGGACCACGGTCCCGTCGGCCAGCGCCAGGTCGAGGCCATCGACGGGCTCGCCGCCGGCAACGGTGACGGGGGTGGCGTCGGCGGCGCGGGTGGTGCCGGGCCAATAGGTCTGTGCCCACAGCGCGGCGTCGGGGGCCACCCAGGTCCAGCGGTCGCTGGGTCGCGCCTGGACGAGATAGCTGCCGTCGGGGGTGTCGGCCGTCCAGTGGCCGTCGCGCCCGGTGAAGGTCGAGCCGACCTCGTGGCCGGTCGCCACGGAGATGAGTCCGATGCGGATCCCGGCCAGGGGGTCGCCCTGGGTGTCGGTGACGGCTCCGCCCAGGGTGTGGGGCTGGTCGGCCCGGCCGGCCTGGAGCGTCATGTCGTGGACGGTGGTGGCGCCCGCCCCGACGGTGGCGTCGGACGTGCCGTCGAGCAGGGCGGTGGTCATCTCCACGAGGTCGTCGGTCACCAGCGTGCGATAGGTGCCCGCCGCCAGTCCGGTGAAGAGGTAGTGGCCGGAGGCGTCGGCCTGGGTCGAGGCCAGCTCGAGACCGGACGGCTGCAGCACGAGGTCGACGGAGGCGAAGGAGAGCGGCTGGCCGGTGTCCTTGTCGGTCAGCGTGCCCTCCAGGGTGGCGGGCTCCTGGTCGAGGACGAGGTTGACGGTCTGGTTGCCGGAGGCGCCGATCGTCACCTCGTCGTACGCCGACGCGAGGTCGCCGGTGCCGTAGGCGTGGATGGTGCGGGTGCCGGCCTGGACATAGCCGAGGTCGTAGTGGCCGTGGGCGTCGGTGGTGGCCTGGTGCTGGCCGACATAGCCGGCGGCCTTGGTGATCTCGACGGTGACGCCGGACAGCCCGTGGGCGCTGCCGTCGGTGATGGTGCCGGTGACGTGGGCGAGCTTGGGGAGGGTCATCACGATCGCCGGCGGCGGCGTCTCACCGAGGGTGACCACTGTCGCGTCGGCCCGGTCGGCGCTGCCGGCGGGCTGACCGGCGACGTAATAGCGGGTGAGGCCGTCGAGCATGGTGAAGCGGAACCAGACGTGGTAGTCGCCCGGTGCCTGCGGCCAGGACACGGTCGGCAGCGTGAACGACGACGAGGTCACGGCATAGCCCGACGACGTGGAGCTCCCGACCGGCTGGAACAAGACGGTGTAGTCCATCGGCGTCGTGGTGTCGCCGACGATCGTGACGGTTCCGGAGACCTGCGCCGTCGCAGCCGACTGTGCCGGAGCGGCCGCGAGCCCGACTCCGACGACGAGAGCGAGCGCGACCAGCAGGCGACTCACTGGATGCCTCACATTGCCAGTGTCTCGGTCGTCCTACGGCGGCGTAGGTGATTTGCGCCGACTGGGTCGGGTGCGCAAGACCACTGGAAAGTTTCGGTCGAAACCCCCTCCTCGAGCGGTGGCGTTGTGCTGCGACGGACCCCCTCGTTCGGGAACGCGCAGCACCGGGGGCGGCGCGGCCGTGGGCTGAGGCTCTTGACCGGTGTGGGCGACGCACCGGCTGCGTCGCCCACACCAGTTAGTGCGTTTCCGGCGAGTAAAGCCTGTCCACAGATGCGTTCGGACCCCTGGTGCCGTTGGCGCCGGTTGGCCTAGGTTCGCGGGCAACGACGACCTTCTCCCGGGGGAGGCGCAATGACCGCGCTGGGCGCCGACGCGCACGAGGAGCTGCTCGAGCAGCTCGACGCGCGCGTGCGCGAGATCGTCCGGGGCGAGGGCGTCGACCCCCAGCGTGACGCGGGCGTCGTACGCCGCATCGCCGAAGGCGTGGTCCGCGAGCACGACGAGCGCAGCCTCACCGGAGCGGTGACGCCGCTCGCCGACCCGTCGGGCGTGGTCGGTGAGCTGCTCGCCCGGGTGGCCGGCTTCGGGCCGCTCCAGCCCTACCTCGACGACCCGACGGTCGAGGAGATCTGGATCAACGACCCGAGCCGCGTGTTCATCGCCCGCGACGGCCGCCACGAGCTGACCACGCTCATGCTGTCCAAGGCCCAGGTCCAGGAGCTCGTCGAGCGGATGCTCAAGTCGAGTGGGCGCCGGGTGGACATCAGCCAGCCGTTCGTCGACGCGATGCTGCCCGACGGACACCGGCTCCACGTCGTGCTCGAAGGGATCACGCGGGGGTTCTCCGCGGTCAACATCCGCAAGTTCGTGCTCCGGGCCGGTCGGCTCAGCGACCTCGTCGAGCTGGGCAGCCTCACGCCGCGCGCGGCGGCCTTCCTCGAGGCGTCGGTGCGGGCCGGGCTCAACATCCTCGTGGCAGGCGGCACCCAGGCCGGCAAGACCACGATGCTCAACTGCCTCGCGGCGGCGATCCCGGGCGGAGAGCGGGTGGTCAGCGCCGAGGAGGTCTTCGAGCTGCGCTTCCCGCATCCAGACTGGGTCCCGATGCAGACCCGGCAGTCCGGCCTCGAGGGCACCGGCGAGATCCGGCTCCGTGACCTGGTCAAGGAGAGTCTGCGGATGCGACCCAGTCGCATCATTGTGGGCGAGGTCAGGTCAGAGGAGTGCCTCGACCTGCTGCTGGCGCTCAACGCGGGCCTGCCCGGCATGTGCACCATCCACGCCAACAGTGCCCGCGAGGCGCTCGTGAAGATGTGCACGTTGCCACTGCTCGCGGGGGAGAACATCTCGGCCCGGTTCGTCGTGCCGACGGTGGCGGCCTCGGTCGACCTGGTGGTCCACCTCGGGATCGACCACGACGGCTCGCGCCGCGTCAACGAGATCGTCGCGGTGCCTGGTCGCGCCGAGAACGACATCATCGAGACCGAGCCGATCTTCGAACGCGTCGCCGGTGATCTGGTCAGAGCGGGCGGCATGCCACCGCGGGCGGAGCGCTATGCCCGGGTTGGTGTGGACCTCCTCAGTCTGCTCGGCGCGGACGCCTGATGGGGGCGCTCGTGGGGCTGGGAGCCGGCCTGGGGCTGCTGCTCATCTGGTCGGCCTTCGCGCTGCCTCGTCAACCGCGTGAGCCGCAGCGCGGCCGGGGCAGCCTCGAACGTCTGTTGGCCAGCGCCGGCCTGACCTCGGTGTCGGTGACGGGTTTCGTTGCGCTCTCCCTCGCGATGGCGCTGCTGGCCACCGTCATCGTCCAGGCGGTGTCGCGGACCCTCCCGGTGGCGGTCGCCTTCGGGGTGATGGCCGCCTATCTCCCCACCGCGGTCACGCGAGGTCGGGCGCGCCGCCGGCTCCGGGAGTTCGCCGAGGTCTGGCCCGAAGCGGTCGACAACCTCGCATCCGCCGTACGTGCCGGGATGTCGCTCCCCGACGCGTTGACCGCGCTCGGCGCCCGAGGGCCCGAGCCGTTACGGGCGGCGTTCAGCCAGTTCGGTCTCGACTATCAGGTCACCGGCCGGTTCGGTGAGGCGCTCGACCGGCTCAAGGAGCGGCTGGCGGACCCGGTCGGCGACCGTGTGGTCGAGGGACTGCGGATCGCCCGCGAGGTCGGCGGCGGGCAGCTCGGCAGGCTGCTGCGCAACCTGTCGGGCTATCTGCGTGACGAGGCACGAACGCGTTCGGAGATGGAGGCGCGCCAGGCCTGGACGGTCAACGGGGCGAGGCTGGCCGTCGCGGCGCCCTGGCTCATCCTCCTGGTGATGTCCTTCCAGGGCGAGGTGATCCGACGGTTCGCCACGCCCGGCGGCGTGGTCGTCCTCATTGTGGGCGCCGTGCTGTGCGCCTTCGCCTACTGGCTGATGATGCGCATCGGTCGGCTGCCCACCGAGCGACGGATCTTGGCATGACCAGCGGGGAGTTGGGCGCGCTGCTCGGGGGCGCGTTCGGCCTGGGCCTGGTCCTCGTGATCAGCCGCGTGCGAGCGATCCGACGACCTCAACTCGCCGCCCGTGTGCTGCCCTACTTGCGCGATCTGCCGAGCGTCGGCCGCCCTGGCGTGACCCGTGCCGCGTCCGCCTCGCCGGTCGTGGCGGCGGCCGGGGTTTTCGGCCCCGCCCTGCGCGCGGCCGCCGACGCGGTGGAGCGGATCCTCGGCGGTGCGGTGTCCGTCCGCCGGCGGCTCGATCGGGCCGGCGTGACCAAGACCGTGCAGGACTTCCGGATCGAGCAGGTCACCTGGGGCCTGGTGGCATTCGTCGTCGCTGCAGTCGTCGGCGTCGTCCGCACCCTGGCCGACCCCCACGCCGCGGTGTCCGCAGTCGTTCTCGCGATCGTCGCCCTCGTCACCGGGGTGGTCGCCCGCGACAACTACCTCTCCCATCAGGTCACGCGACGCGAGCGGGCGATCCTGGTCGAGTTCCCCACGGTCGCCGAGCTGCTGGCTCTCGCCGTCGCTGCGGGTGAGAGCCCGGTAGCCGCGCTCGACCGCGTCGTACGACGCAGTGGCGGCGAGCTCTCCCGCGATCTCGGGGCCGTGCTGGCCGCCGTACGCACCGGCGAGCCCGTCGGCTCCGCCTTCGACCAGCTGGCCGCGACGACAGGTATCCCACTGGTGGCCCGCTTCGCCGACGGCATCGCGGTGGCCGTCGAACGTGGCACCCCGCTCGCCGATGTGCTGCACGCCCAGGCGGCCGACGTCCGTGAGGCCGGGCGCCGCGAGCTCATCGAGACGGCCGCGCGCAAAGAGATCTTCATGATGGTCCCGGTGGTCTTCCTGATCCTCCCGGTGACCGTCCTGTTCGCGTTCTATCCCGGCGTGATCGGGCTCAGCTTCACGACACCGTGACAAGGAAGGAACGACATGGGGAACGACACGATGATGCGGGTGTGGGCGTGGCTGACGGCACCTCGACCGCGCACCGAGCGCGGCGACGTCCCCGGCTGGGTGATGATCACGTTGATGACCGCGACCCTGGTTGGTGTCATCTGGGGCATCGCCGACGGGGAGTTCAGGGCGATGCTCGGCAAGGCGTTCGACTCCGTGAGCCCCTGATGCCGTGACACCGGTGTGCCGACGATCGCGGGCTCGTGACGACCGGGGCTCGGCGGTCGTGGACTTCGTGTTGGTCGTCATCGTGCTGTTGCCCTTGTTCCTGGGCATCCTCCAGCTTGCCCTGGTGCTTCACGTGCGCAACACCCTGGTGGCCGCGGCGGCGGAAGGCGCGCGCTATGGGGCCACCGCCGACCGCGGACCGTCCGACGCGGTGGCCCGGACCCGGGAGCAGATCCGCGACGCCATCGCCGGTCGCTACGCCGATGGCGTGGCGGCCCACGAAGTGATCCTCGACGGCGTCCCGACCGTCGAGGTCCGGGTCGAGGCGACGGTCCCTGCTCTCGGGCTCGGTGGCCCCGGGATCCACGTGTCGGTGGCCGGCCACGCGATCGAGGAGCAGCCGTGAGGAGGCGGACCGAGGAGGGCAGCGCGCTGGTCGAGCTGACCTGGCTGGCGATCCTGCTGCTCATCCCGGTCATGTGGATCGTGATGTCGGTCTTCGAGGTCCAGCGGGGTGCCTTCGGCGTCAGCGCCGCTGCCCGGTCGGCCGGGCGTTCCTTCGCGCTGGCACCCGACGACGCGACGGGGCGCGCCCGGGCGCAGGCGGCGGCGAGGCTCGCGCTGGCCGATCAGGGGGTCGAGGGCCCGGTCCAGGTGGACATCACGTGCACCCCCTATCCCCGCGACTGCCACTCGGGCACCTCGGTCATCACGGTCGTGGTCCGCACGCAGGTCGATGTGCCGCTGCTCCCCGAGGTGCTCGGCGGGGGGAGCCCCAGTTTTCGGGTCGAGTCGTCGCACACGGTGCCGATCGGGCAGTACGTCGAGATCACCGGTGATGCTGCGTGACCCGGGTGCGTAGGCGGGACGAGCGGGGTCAGACGACACTGTTCATCGTCGGGCTCGCGATCGTGCTCCTGATGGCGGCGGTCGTGGTGATCGATGCCTCGTCGGCGTTCCTGCGCCGCCAAGGCCTCGACAACCTGGCCGACGGGGCGGCACTGGCCGGCGCCGATGCCGGTGCCTCGGGGGAGGAGGTCTACACCGAGGGGGTCGACCCCGAGCGCCTGCGGCTGTTCACCCAGCGCGCTCGTGAGGGGGTCGCGGCCTACCTGAGTGCCACCGGGGCACGGGGCCGCTTCCCCGGACTGACCTATGCGGTCTCGGTCGACCCGGTGCGCCGTACGGTCACCGTCGTGATCCGCGCGCCGCTCGACCTCCCGCTCACGATCCCGGGCTCACCGGCCCGCCCGGTGATCGGCGCCTCCGGGTCGGCCGTGGTCGCACCCCAGCGTTGACCGGTGGCCCGCCGGCGGGCCACCGGGTGCCTCCCCACTGCCGCGGGGCTGTGGGCTCTTGGCTGGTGTGTGCGACGCACCAGGTGCGTCGTACACACCAGCCAAGCGTCGATCCAGGTGCGCCAGTCCGGGAGTCAGCGGACCGCGCGGATGGTCTTGCTGGTGTCGCCCCCGCAGGTGGCGGTCTTCTTGACCTTGGCATAGAAGCGGCCCTCGATGCCGGTGTTGCCGGTGCTCCAGGTGCCGTCGGCGGACGCGGTGTCGGAGGCGATGACCTTGTCGTTGCCGCCGCCGCGGGTGCCGACCTGCTTGATCACGATGACCTTGCGGCCGTCGACACAGGAGGCGCGGGGGCTGGACAGGGTGCCCGAGAGGTCGACCCCTTCGGCCTTGATGGTGACGGTGCTCTTGGCGAGGGCGGCGGCGGGCTGGGCCGAGGCCATGGCGGGGGCGGCGAGGAGAGCGGCGCTGGTGAGCAGCGCGAGCGCGGTGGTGGTGGTCTTCATAGGGTCACCTAACTCCGGTGGAGGGGCGGGTGTCACTACCCGATCGGGTCATTGGCCCGAGCGTGTCGGCCCCGGCTGTCACCGATCTGTCAGCCCACGAAGCGCGCCACCGCCCCCGTGCTCTGATGCAGGTTGGCGGCGTGGCCGGCCGCGATGATCCGCCCGGAGGCCAGCACGTGGACGTCCTGGAGCGAGCTGAAGCGCGCCCCCAGTGAGGCCAGCACGATGCCACCGTCGCCGAAGCTCGGGTCGAGCGACCCGAGCGCGTCGGTGCGGATGACGATCGACTGCCACTGGCCCTTGACGCCGCGCGGCACCGCGTCGCCGACGGCGACGAGCTGACCGTCCACGCCCTTGGCCACGCCGAGGAGGGTGGTGTTGTCGTGGGCGACGGGGATCTCGACGAGGCCCGCGTCACCGAAGCCTGGGTCGAGCTCACCGGTGGCCCTCACCGCGGCCAGCAGGCCGCGCCACTGCCCTGTGGGAGCGATCGTCTTGCCCGCGAGGACGACCGAGTCATCGGCCAGGGAAGTGACGGCGCTGACGGTGTCGTTGTCGCCGAGGTCGAGCAGGCTGAAGCCCGCGGAGCCGAAGGTCGGGTCGGGCTCACCGGCGGCGGTCACGCGGAGCAGCGCGATCCCGTCAGTGGCGCCATAGCTGTTGCCGGCGGCGACCAGGCGACCACCGGACGCCTTGGTCAGGGCGAGCACCGAGTCGATGGTCTGGCCGGGCGTGTTGACGACGAGGCGCCCAGTGCCGTTGAAGGCCTTGTCGAGGCTGCCGGTGCGGATCAGCCGCACGAGTGCCATCGCGTTCGAGGAGCCGTCCTTGCTCGCCACCCAGCCGCCGATCGCGACCTTGCCCTCGGGGAGGGCGACGACCGCCATGGCAGCCGAGGATCGCCCGCCGAAGCGGGGTTTCACCAGACCCTGGTCGCCGAACCTGCGGTCCAGCCGGCCATCGGAGCGCAGCCCCACCACGAGTATGCGCGACGTCTGCGTGCCACGCGGGGTCACCGAGCCCACCGCGACGAAGCGTCCGTCGGGTACCCGGACCACGTCGAGCAGTTCGATCATCCTGGCGGCGACGTGGATGCGGGTGGTGCCTCCGTCGCCGAAGCCGCGGTCCAGGCGGCCGCGCGGCCCGATGCGGGCGAGCACGCCGTCGAGCACCTGGTTGGGCCTGACCGCCGTGCCGGCCACGACCGTGCTCCGCCCGGCGACGGTCAGCCCTCGCCAAATGGTGCGCTGGCCGTCGACGCTGAGCCGGGCGATGCCCCCGACGCCGTACGACGTGTCGAGCTCTCCTGGTGCGGGGCCGGCCGCGACCGTTGCTCCGGGTGTGAGAAGGGGGACCACCGATCCGAGGAACAGTCCGACAACAACCAGACAACAGCGGCGCACGAGTGCCTCCACGCCCCCCACGCTACGCCCGCGACCGTTTGTTCCTCGCCGAGTCGTCACAAGATGTGACGACTCGGCAGGGATGAGCGGGTTGGCTACGGTGGGTCAATGGACACGGCTTCTCCCGTCGACGACTACCTAGCCGGCTTCAGCGGCGACGTCCGCGCCCGGCTCGACCAGATGCGTGCCACCATCCGTGAGACGGCGCCCGACGCGGTCGAGGCCATGGCCTACGGCATGCCCGGCTACAAGCTGGACAAGAAGCCGCTGGTCTATTTCGCCGGCTTCGACAAGCACGTCGGCTTCTATGCCACCCCCAACGGGCACGAGGCGTTCGCCGACGAGTTCGCCTCCTACAAGCAGGGCAAGGGTTCGGTGCAGTTCCCGCACACCCAGCCGTTGCCGCTCGACCTCGTGCGCCGGGTCGTGGAGTTCCGGATCGGCGTCATCCGCGGCTGAACGCCCACGGACGCCGCCTCGTCGGGGTTAGCCTGAGCCGACGGCCAACGGGGGCCGGCCTCGGGAGGAGCGTCGGATGCGCATCGGGTCGATGGCGGCGCTGGCCGCCGCCGTACTGGTCGGCGGACAGCTCTCCGTGCCGGCTGCCGAGGCCGACAAGCCCGTGACCTGCCACGGCCAGACCGCCACGATCGTCGGGACTCCCGGTAAGGACCGCCTCGACGGCACCGACGGCCCCGACGTGATCGCCGGACTCGCCGGCAACGACCGGATCCGCGGGCTCGGCGGCGACGACGTGATCTGTGCGGGCACCGGCGCGGACACCGTCGACGGTGGCGACGGCAACGACCAGATCTGGGCCGGCGACAACGGTCGGGTGCCGCTCTTCGAGAGCGACCCGATCGCGGCCGGTGACACCGTCACACCCGGCCCGGGTGACGACTACGTCAACCTCGGTGTCAACACCATCGGCGACGGCGCCTATGAGCTCGACCACCTGATGTTCGACAAGGCCGCGACCGGCGTCACTGTCGACCTCGTCGCCGGAACGGCGACGGGGGAAGGCACCGACACCCTGGTCGTGCCGCTGCCGCCGGACGGCGACAAGTCCTATGCCATCGAGGTCCAGGGCAGCACCCACGCCGATGTGCTGCTCGGCACCGAGGCCGCCGATGAGCTCATCGGCAACGGCGGCGGCGACCACATCGACGGCCGCGGCGGCTCCGACCTGATCCTCGACCACTGGGACGAGGGCGACCTGGTCTCCGACGACGAGATGATCGGCGGCCCCGGAGCCGACGCGATCACGGCCGGCCTCGGCGCCGACGAGGTGCACGGCGGACCCGGCCCCGACACGCTCGACGACGTCGACGGAGACCTCGACGGCGTCGGCGGCGTCCACATGTGGGGCAATGCCGGGAAGGACCGCATGTCGGTCGGCCTCGAGCTCGTCGACGGCCAGGTCGTCGACGGTGGGCCCGGCCGCGACACCGTGTCGTTCTACAACTTCATCGAGGGCGGTCTCGCCCAGCGGGTCGACGGGATCGTCGACCTCGGCGCCGGTGACACCCGGCTGAGTCGCGGCGCTGACAGCTGGCATGTGGCCCTGACGGGCGCCGAGGTGCTTTATCTGCCCTACAAGGGCTTCTGGGAGGTCCTCGGCACCGACGCCGACGAGAGCGTGACCAGCTATGGCGGCAAGCTCAACGCCTGGCTGGGCGCCGGCGACGACACCATGGTCGGCACGACCGGCAAGGACCTGCTCGACGGCGGCCCCGGCAAGGACCGCGCCGACGGCGGCCCGGGCAAGGACGCCTGCCCTCGCGTGGAGCAGAAGACCTCCTGCGAGAGTTGACCCATGCAGCACGACATCGTCGTGGTCGGCTCCGTCAACGCCGACCTCGTCCTGGAGGTCCCGCGTCATCCCCATCCCGGTGAGACCCTGCTCGGTCACGCCATCTCGGTCCTGCCCGGCGGCAAGGGCGCCAACCAGGCGGTCGCCGCGGCCCGGCTCGGTGCGCGGGTGGCCATGGTGGGGGCCGTCGGCACCGACGTCTATGCCGAGCCGGCGCTGGCCGAGCTGCGCGGCGCCGACGTCGACCTGGGCGGCGTACGCCGCGCCGACGGCGCAACTGGGCTGGCCGTCGTCACGGTCGCCGACGACTCCGAGAACTCGATCGTGGTCATCGCCGGTGCCAATGCCACCACCGACGCCGCGGCGGTCGACGCCGCCGCCGACCTGATCACGGGGGCCGCGGTCTGCGTGCTGCAGGCTGAGATCC
>JAXLSN010000021.1:0-101084 GCA_046330595.1 Nocardioidaceae bacterium | reverse complement strand
GGCCCACGCGAAGTCAGGCTGCTCCTTGGGTGATACCCAGAAGGTGGCAAGGAATCCCTTCAGGTCGAAGGGGGTCGGCTCATAGTCGTCGGGCAGCGCGAGGTCACGCGAGCCGAAGAGGTACGGCAATGACAAGACGATCAGAACGATCGCGATGACGACGTACCCCTGCGCGATGCTGCCGGTCCAGGCGGCGATCTGTACGCCGAGCAGCACGCCGACGGTGCCGGCAACCGCGATGAGTCCACCGATGACCCCTCGCTTGGGGACCGGCACCTGGTCGGGCACCGACGCGGTGACGGCCGCAAAGCCCATGTTCAGCGTCGCCTGGACGCCGCTCCAGCCGAGGATCATGGCCCAGATCGACTCGACCTGAGACATGACGAGGAGTGATGCCGCACCCAGCACGACGCCCGCGATGGCCCAGGGCACGCGGCGTCCGATGCGCAGTCGGGTGCGGTCGGACAGCACGCCCCAGATCGGGTTGCAGATCGCTGAGACGAGCGCGCCCACCGTGAGCACAGCGGAGACCAAGGCCTCCTTGTGGTCCGGCGAGATCGCCTTGGCCTGCTCGAGAAGCAGCACCTGGATCGGGCCGAACCAGCCCGAGGTGATGCCGAGGTTGAGCAGCACGATCGCGGCCACCCACCGGGCGGGCGGGTTGATCGTGGGCTCGGTGAACGGCGAGCGAGCGGCCGCGCTCGCGACGGGCAGGTCAGCGGAGGTCACGCGGCACATTGTGGGGCCGCGGACCCTCGCGCGTCAGTAGCCGATCGGCCGCGGCCGCGGCCGCGTGTCGAGGGTCAGCCGCGCTCGAGCAGGAAGACCGGGATCTCGCGGTCGGTCTTGGTGGCGTAGTCGGCGTACGGCGGGAAGGCGGCGACGGCCCGCTCCCACCACTCCGCCCGCTCCTCGCCCTCGGCGATGCGCGCGACATAGCTGGCCTTGTCGGCACCGTCCTGGAGGTCGACCTGTGGGTCGGCGACGAAGTTGTGGTACCAGTCCGGGTGCTCGGGAGCGCCACCCTTGGAGGCCACGGCGGCATAGACGCCGCCGTGCTCCACACGCATCACCGGGTTCTTGCGGAGCTTGCCCGACTTGGCGCCCCGCGAGGTGATGACCACGATGGGGCGGCCCTGGATCTCGTTGCCCTCGCGGCCCTCGGTGCGCTCATAGGTCTCGACCTGGTCGCGCACCCACTGCTGGGTGCTGGGCTGGTAGTCACCGATGAGTGTCATGACAGGTCCAACGGTCGGGCCGGCCAGACCATTCCGGCCAGACCATTCCGGCCAGACCATTCCAGGCGGCGCCGGGCCAATCCCCGGCTCGCCGTACGCCGGGGCGCGCGGCGTGGTGGAATGGGCGCGCACCGGCCCCCGCGCCCGCGGGCCGAACCCGAGGAGCAACCCCATGCGTGCACGTGCGGCCGTCGTGGCCATCGCCGTCCTGCTGCTCTCGAGCTGTTCGTTCAGCTTCGGCAGCACCACCGTCAGCAAGGCCGAACTGGAGAAGCAGGTCAAGGCGACCATCACTCCAGACGACCCGTCCACCGAGTTCACCGTCGCGTGCGACGGCACCCTCAAGGGCGAGGTCGACGCGACCCAGGACTGCTATGCCACCGACGCGCAGGGGTCGACGACCGGCCTCCACGTCAAGGTGACCGAGGTCGACGGCAACAACGTCAAGTTCTCCTATGACCCGTTCATCGCGCCCGAGGACGTGGCCGCGGCGATCAAGGACCTCGCCACCCAACAGGGCATCACGGTGGAGACGCTCACCTGTGACGACGAGCTGCCGGGCAAGGAGGGCGAGTCGATCGTCTGCTCCGGCACGCCGGTCGACAGCGTCGGCGACCTGACCGTGACCGTGACCTCCGTCGACGGCCTCCAGGTCAACTTCAACGTCGAGCAGTCCGGCTGACCGACCGTCCCCCCGAGCTAGCGGACCCGGGTGCCGGGGCGCCGTCGACGCCGAGGGGGGTCTGGACGGCGGCAGTAACGTTGACCTATGAGGGTCGTCGTCCTCACCGGTGCGGGCATCTCCGCGGAGAGCGGGGTGCCGACCTTCCGCGACGCCGACGGGCTGTGGGAGGGCTACCGGGTCGAGGAAGTGGCCACCCCCGAGGCCTATGACGCGCAGCCCCACGTCGTGCACCGCTTCTATGACCTGCGGCGCGCCGACCTCGAGCGAGTGCGCCCCAATCCGGCCCACGAGGCGCTGGTGCGGCTGGAGGAGGCCCTCGGCGACGACTTCCTCCTGGTGACCCAGAACGTCGACGACCTCCACGAGCGGGCCGGCTCCCGCCGGGTGCTCCACATGCACGGCCAGCTGCTGTCGGCGCTGTGCACCGACTGCGGCGGTCGCTCGCCGTGGGCGGGGCCGCTCGGTCACCGGCCGCCCTGCCCCCAGTGCGCGGAGAGCGCACTGCGGCCCGACATCGTCTGGTTCGGCGAAGTGCCCCACGGGCTGGAGGAGATCTCCTCGGCGCTCCACCGTGCCGACGTGTTCGTGTCGATCGGCACCTCCGGTGCGGTCTATCCCGCGGCCGGCTTCGTGCTCATCGCCCATCGCTACGGCGCGCGCACCGTCGAGCTCAACCTCGAGCCGAGCGCCGGGTCGGACTACTTCGACGACACCTTCTATGGCCCGGCCGGCCAGCTCGTGCCCGAGTGGGTCGACGCGGTGCTGGCACACGTCCGGCCCCGGGTCTCCGACCTCGCCTGACGGATCGGCCGACCCGCGGTCAGCCGATCCGGTCGCACACGACCCTGGCGATCTCGAGGGAGGCGGTCGCGGCGGGCGACGGCGCGTTGCAGACGTGGAGCGCGCCGTCCTGTTCCACGAGCAGGAAGTCGTCGACCAGCGCGCCGTCGGGCTTGAGCGCCTGGGCGCGTACGCCGGCCGGTGACGGCACCAGGTCGGCCTCGGTGATCGCCGGGACCAGGCGCTGCAGGCTCCGGGTGAACGCCGCCTTGGACAGCGAGCGGCGCATCTCCATCGCACCGGCGCGCCAGTGGCGGCGCGCCAGTCGCAGGAAGCCGGGATAGGTCAACGTCTCGACCAGGTCGCCGACCGCGACGTCCCGCCAGCGGTAGCCCTCGCGCTCGAGCGCCAGGACGGCGTTGGGTCCGGCATGGACGTTGCCGTCGATCATCCTGGTGAAGTGGACCCCGAGGAACGGGAAGTCCGGGTCGGGCACCGGATAGACGAGCGTGCGGACCAGGTCGGTGCGATCCGGGGCGAGCTCGTAGTACTCCCCTCGGAACGGCACGATCCGCGCGCCGGGGTCGGCACCGGACTGCCGGGCCAGCCGGTCGCTCTGGAGCCCGCCGCAGGTGACCACGAACCGGGCATGGAGGTCGCCGTTGGTGGTCTCGACGACCCTTCCTCCGGCGGTCTGCCGGAAGCCGGTGGCCGCCACGCCCGTGACGACCTCGGCCCCGGCGGCGGTTGCGGCGTCGGCGAGCGCGCGGCACACGCCGAGGTAGTCGATGATCCCCGTCGACGGGACCCGCACCGCCTCGACGCAGGCGACGTGGGGCTCGATCTCGGCGGCCTCGGCCGGGCCGATCTTGGCCACGGCCAGCCCGTTCTCCAGGCCTCGGCGATAGAGCCGGTCGAGCCCTGCCCGTTCGGCGTCGTCGGTGGCCACGATGAGCTTGCCGCACACGTCGTGGGCGACGCCGTACTCCTCGGCGAAGGCGACCATCGACCGGCTGCCGGCCGCGCACAGGCGGGCCTTGAGTGACCCGGGGGCGTAGTAGATGCCCGAGTGGATCACCCCGGAGTTGCGGCCGGTCTGATGGCTGGCGAGGGTGTCCTCCTTCTCGACGAGCGTGATGGAGGCGCCGGGGCGGCGTCGGGTCAGCTCGCGCGCGACCGCGAGCCCGATGATGCCGCCCCCGACGACCACGACATCACGCCGGGTCGCGTCGAACGGGGCCGACGCCGGGCGACGGAGGTCAGCGGGAGGGGTGCGCATCAGCCGTCGATCCTGGGTCCGCCGGTCCAGAACAGCCGGTCGTCGAGCCGCCCGAGTCGGCGCAGCCGCTCGAGCGCGTGGAGCCTGACATAGCGGTGGCCCTCCAGGTCGTCCCGCGTGAGGTCGATGGCGCGATAGAGGGTGGCCAGCTGATGGGCGCCGGCAGCGGCGTCCCAGTCGCAGCCGAAGCCCGGCAGGCGCTCGTGGATCTTGGTGAAGTCGACCCGATAGCTGCGGTTGTCGCCACCGCTGTCACCGAGGAGGAGGTCGCAGCCCGGGAACTCCGCGGCCACGATCTCGGCGATCTCGCGGACGCGGTAGTTCTGCGCGTTGCTCCCGACGTTGAAGACCTCGTCGTGGACGACCGCGGGGTCGGCGTCGAGGGCGCAGCGGATGGCCTTGGCGATGTCGAGACCGTGGACCAGCGGTCGCCACGGGGTGCCGTCGGAGGTCATCTGGATGCGGCCGTCGACCTGGGCGCGGCCGCACAGGTTGTTGAGCACGATGTCCATCCGCATCCTCGGTGAGGCACCGAAGGCGGTGGCATTGCGCAGCGCGGTCGGGTGGAAGTCGTCGTCGGCCAGCGCGTGTAGGTCGCCCTCGACGAGCAGCTTGCACTCGGCGTACGCCGTCTGTGGCGCCGTCGCCCCGGTCTCGTCGACGTCGTGGTCGGCGACCCCATAGACCGAGCACGACGACAGATAGACGAACCGCGTGACGCCCCGGGCCTTGGCCAGCGTGGCCATCCGAATCGTGGCGCGGTGGTTGATCTCGTGGGTGAGCCCGGGGTCGAGCTGGCCGAGCGGGTCGTTGGACAGCTCGGCCATGTGCACGATCGCGTCGAACCCCTCGAGGTCGGCCTCGGTGATCTCGCGCAGGTCCTTGGTGACGACCGGGATCTGGTCGTGGCCGGGCTCATAGAGCCAGCCGGCGCGATAGAAGCCGGTGTCGAGCCCGACCACCTCGTGGCCCGCGGCCGCGAGCACGGGCGCGGCCAGCGAGCCGAGGTAGCCGTCGGAGCCGGTCAGCAGCACGCGCATCGGGGGTCCTCGCAGGGAGCGGTCGGGGTCCCCACGATACGGACCCGCAGCCGACAGGTGGGGGGAGGCCCGAGTGGCTACCGGTGAGTAGGATCGCGACATGAAGCGTGAGATCTACGACGAGGACCACGAGGCGTTCCGCTCATCGGTGCGCGAGTTTCTCGACCGCGAGGTCGTGCCCCACCTGGACGACTACCAGGCCGCCCATGCGCTGTCGCGGGAGTTCTGGCTCGCGGCCGGCAAGCAGGGGTTCCTCGGGCTCGAGGTGCCCGAGGAGTACGGCGGCTCCGAGGCGGGCGACTACCGCTTCAACGCCGTCCTCACCGAAGAGCTGGCGAAGGTCAACATGACCCTGCCGTCCTGCCTCGGGATCCACGCCGACATCGTGGCCCCCTACCTGGTGCACCTCACCACCGAGGAGCAGCGGCAGCGCTGGCTGCCGTCGTTCTGCTCCGGCGAGATGCTGACCGCCATCGGCATGACCGAGCCGTCCGGCGGCTCCGACCTGGCCGGGCTCAAGACCACCGCCGTCAAGGACGGCAGCGACTGGGTGATCAACGGCTCCAAGACCTTCATCACCAACGGCTACTCCGCCGACATGGTCCTGGTCGCCGCCCGCACGGCGCCGGAGAAGAAGGCGCGCGGGATCACGTTGTTCGCGGTCGAGTCGACCCGCGAGGGCTACTCCCGCGGCCGCAAGCTCGACAAGGTCGGCCAGGACGAGTCCGACACCGCCGAGCTGTTCTTCGAGGACGTCCGGGTGCCCGAGGAGAACATCGTCGGCGAGCTCGACAACGGCTTCATCCACATGATGACCTGGCTGCCGCAGGAGCGGCTCGGGTCGGCCGTCACCAACCTGGCCCACGCCCGCCAGATCCTCGACGAGACGATCCAGTACACCAAGGACCGCAAGGCCTTCGGCCAGTCGATCGGCCAGTTCCAGCACAACAAGTTCCTGATGGCCGACCTGGTCACCCGGGTCGAGGTCACCCAGGCCTACCTCGACCAGTGCGTCCTCGCCCACACCAAGGGCGAGCTCACGCCGATCGACGCGGCCAAGGCCAAGTGGTGGAGCGCCCAGGTCCAGAACGACGTCCTCGACCACTGCGTCCAGCTTCACGGCGGTTATGGCTTCATGAACGAGTACCGCGTCGCCCGCGCCTGGCGTGACGCCCGCGTCACCAAGATCTGGGCGGGCTCCAACGAGATCATGAAGGAGCTCATCGGCCGGGACCTCGGTCTCTGAGGCCAGCCGCTGGTTGAGGCCGGCCGCTGGTTGAGGAGGTCGCGCAGCGACCGTCTCGAAACCGAGGCCGGGTGTGGTGGGGTGCCCGCTGGTTGAGGAGGTCGCGCAGCGACCGTCTCGAAACCGAGGCGGGTCGTGGTCAGGTCCAGTCGCGCAGCACGAGGCAGACCGTGGTGGCGTCGAGGAGGGCGAACTCGCGGGCGCCGTACTCACGCCGGATGATGCCGCCGCCCGGCGGATAGGTCGGGTGGAGCAGGTCCGGTCGGCGGGCGGCGATATCGGCGTGGTCGGCGTCGATGGTGTCGGTCTCGATCGCCAGCTCTGGGCGTTCCAGCGCGGCCGCGAGCGGGTCGAGGACGAGGTAGGCCTTGGCCGCGTCGCGCCCGACGACGACGAAGTCGGGTGAGTCATGGAGCACGGTCATGCGCAGCCCGTCGACGAAGAGGTCGAGTCCGATGGCCAGGTCGGCGTAGAAGATCTTCGGGATCAGGGACGAGAACATCGAGGCTCCGATCGACGTCGTTCCCGCCACGGTAGCGGCGGCCTGGTCAGCGGGCTTTCGGTCAGCGCCGAGGTCCACGTGGCACTAGCCTGGGCCCCGTGACCCTCACCGCCGTACCCGTTGAACGGGTGGCGCCGCCGCGGGCCTTCGTCTGGGTACGCGTTGTGTTGGCCGGACTGTGGCTGGCGTTGTTGGTCGGCATGGTCGTGGTCGGTGAGCGCGACGCGACGCTGGGCGACCTGCGCAGCGCGATCGCCTCGAGGAGCATCGACTCCGTCACGGTGTCGGGCGGCCTTGTCGACGGCACGATGGGCGCTCACACCCAGCAAGTGCGGTGGCGCGAGCACGGCATCCAGAGGGTGACGACGGTGCTCGAGGTCAGCCACCCGGGCGGGCATCGCGGGTCGTCCTACCCGGTCGTTCACGGCGACGTCGGCGACTGGCTGCAGACCCGCTTCCCCGACCTGATGGTCCACCGTGGCTCCGTGCGGCTGCCGGCTGCGACGGTCTGGGGCTTCAACGGTCCGTCCTGGTTCGCGGCGGTCGCCCTGACAGCGGTGCTCGCGACCTTCACTCTGGTCGTCACGGGTCCGTCACCCTGGCGGGCCACCCGCTGGGCGTGGTTCTGGCTGATGTGGACGCCCATCGGCGCGCTCGCGTTCGTCGTACTGTCGGGGCCGGTGTGGGGCCTGCCGGCTCCCCGGTCCGGCCGACGCGGACTCACCGGCGGCTGGGCGTTCCTGCTGTCGCTGGTGGTGGGAGAGCTCTTCCGCTCTCGCTGACGCCGCCGCAGCTGCCCCGGTCAGTCGGTCGCCTCAGGGAAGGAAGCTGAGCTTCCCGACGTCATCGATTGGACGCAAACTGCAGGTCTGGCCCCTGTTTTCCTGCCGATTTGGGCCAAACGGCATCCCCGGGGCCCCCGAAGCGAGGCCGACCAGCACTCAACGGTGGCCGATGACGAACCGGGGGTCGGCGTTGGCGATGGCCTGCTGGGCGGCGATCGTGGAGACCCGCTCGATGGCGTTGATGTGGGTCATCGCCCAGGGGAAGGCGAGGGCCGCGGCCCGGTCGGGATCGGTGACGTCGGGAAGCGAGTGGTCGCCGGTCTCGAGGCCGATCTGGTAGTCGGCGACATAGCCGACCAGCTCGCCGACGATGCCCCGGCGGTGGAACGCCGCGGCGGCCAGCTCCTGGTCCACCTCGACGCGACGGGCGACGACGCCGATGGGGACGCCGAGCATCCTGTCGAGCGCCGAGAGCATGCCGGCGGTGAAGGCATAGGCATAGTCGATGCCCTGCCGGACGGCGAGCACCTCCGACATCCGGGCCCGCATCAGCGCGACGGTGAGGGCATCGCTGCGGTTGGAGTTGACCGTACGCCCGAACACGGCGAGCGCGGCCCACTGGCGCAGCCGGGTGGTGCCGAGGACGACGAGCGCGTCGCGGATGCTGCGCACCTCGCGCCGCAGGCCGCCGGCCGCTCCCTGCGAGGCCTCATGGAGCACCTGGACGACCAGGGCGGGCTCGTGGTCGAGGATCTCCTCGACGCGACGGAAGTCCAGGCGCTCGTCGAGCAGCTCGGTGGCGAGCTGGACGCGGGCCAGCGCCGACGGCGCCAGCGGCTCACCGATGCGCTCGGGCCGCTCGATGGCGGGCCCTTGGAAGAGCGTGAACCCGACGTTCGCGGCCCAGGTGAGCTCGGCCTCGGACGAGCAGCCCGTGGCCATCAGGGCGACGCGGTGGGACTTGCAGCGACCGGCCAGGTCGAGGACGACGTCCGCGTCGACCACGCTGAGGTCGATCTCGACGGTGTCGGCGACCTTCAGGATCTCGGCGGTCTCATCGGTCCACGTCGTCAGCTCGACCGCGATCGAGCACCCTGCCTTGCGGAGCTGGTGACAGCGTTCGATCACCGCGTCGCTGTGGCACTCCTCGGCGGAGATCTCGAGGGTGATCCGGTCGAGCGGCTGGGCGATCTCGAGTGACCCCTTCATGAGGGCGGGCCACGGATGCAGGAACAGCCGGCGGTGCCCCACGAGTGCGTCGAGGTCGAAGGCCTCCTCCTCGAGCACGACGTCCATGGTGATGGCGCCCGACATCGGCCAGCCGCTGTCGTCGGCGTCCGCGATGAGGCGGTGCAGCACGCGGAAGCCGGTGACCTCGTCGTCGGCCCCGATGATGGGCTGTCGAGACACGAGCCGGTGCAGCGGGACAGGGGCGCTCTCCGCGCCGGCGATCAGTTCTTCGGTCATCGGCCCGTCTACCTCCCTCGCTGCCTCTCCAGACCATCGGTCAGGCGTCGCGGAACCTGAGGGCTGCGGTCGCGGCATAGGATCGCGACGATGAGCACGGACGACCGCCGCATGCCGCAGCCCGTCGACATCGACCCCGCTGATGTCGATCCGGGCCAGCATGAGCAGGAGCCCCACAACCAGGGCGTCGGCAACCGCCTCAACTGGCTGCGCGCCGGCGTGCTCGGCGCCAACGACGGCATCGTCTCGACCGCGAGCCTCGTCGTCGGTGTCGCCGGCGCCACGAGCGACAAGACCGCGATCCTGATCGCCGGCGTCGCGGGGCTGGTCGCCGGCGCGATGAGCATGGGCGCCGGTGAGTACGTCTCGGTGAGCACGCAGCGAGACTCCGAGGAGGCTCTGCTCGCCAAGGAGTCCCGCGAGCTCGCCGAGGACCCCGAGGACGAGCTCGCCGAGCTGACCTATCTCTATCTGCAGAAGGGGCTCAGCGAGGACCTCGCCCGCCAGGTCGCGGTCGAGCTCACCGCGCATGACGCGCTGGCCGCCCACGCCGAGGTCGAGCTCGGCATCGATCCCGACGACCTCACCAACCCGGTGCAGGCGGCGCTCGCCTCGATGGTGGCCTTCACGGTGGGCGCGATCCTGCCGCTCCTGACCATCACGCTGGCCCCTGCGTCGATCCGGCTCTGGGTCACCGCGATCTCGGTCGCGATCGCGCTCGGGGTGACGGGCTGGGCCAGCGCGCGGCTGGGCTATGGCCCGGTCGGGCGCGCCGTCCTGCGCAATGCCGTCGGCGGCCTGCTCGCGATGGGGGTCACCCACCTGATCGGCTCCCTCGTCGGGACCACGGTCGGCTGAGCGGCGCGCCCATGAGGACGACGATCGGCATCCGCAGTCGCATCCTCGGTGTCGCCGTCGCGATCCTGGTCGTCACCCTCGTGATCTGGGCGTGGGTGGTGATCCTGGTCTTCGACGGCACCCTCACCCGCACCGCCCGCAGCCACGCGGAGTTCCAGGCCACCCAGCTCGCCGACCAGCTGCGCTCGATCCCGGTCGATCAGGTCGTGCCCGATGGCAAGGGGTACGGCGACCTCGTGCTGCAGGTGCTCGCCGAGGACGGCACCGTGCTCGCGAGCTCCGAGCCGCTGGAGGGGGCGATCACCGAGCTGCGCCCGGGTGCCGATCAGATGCGCAGCGAGACCGTCGATGGTGTCGCGGGGGTCGATGACGACTCCTTCGTGATCGTCGCCCGGGGGACCGTCGGCCTCGACGACACACCCTTGGTGGTCGCCGTCGCCAACCCGGTCCACGTCGAGGAGGGCACGATCTCGCGCATCGTCGCCGTCGGCGTGGCCGCTGGCCTGCTCGTGCTGGGCATCACCACGGTGCTGGTCAACTGGGCCGTGGGCATGGCGCTCACGCCGGTGGAACGGATGCGCGCCCAGCTGGCGGGCATCGACGGGAGGACCATCGGGGACCGCGTCATCGTGCCCGGCACCGGCGACGAGCTGACCAGTCTTGGCGACACGATGAACCAGATGCTCCAGCGCCTCGAGGCGGCCTACGCCGCCCAGAAGTCGTTCGTCTCCGATGCCAGCCACGAGCTGCGGAGTCCGCTGGCGACGATCCGGGCGGCTGTCGAGCTGGCGAATGCCGACCCGACCGGGCGCGTGTGGGAGGAGACCCGGGGCACGCTGATGGCGGAGATCCTGCGGTTGCAGGGCCTGGTCGACGACCTGCTGACGCTGTCCAAGGTCGACGCCGGTGCGTTGCCGCTGCGGCTGCGTGACTGCGACCTGGACGACGTCGTCGTCTCCGCCGTACGACGCCTCCGTGGCGACTCCGATCGGACCGTCGAGGTGAGGGTCGAGCCGGTGCGCGCGGTCGCCGATCCCGACCGGCTCGACCAGGTGATGCGCAACCTGCTCGACAACGCCGCGCGCCATGCTCGGCAGCGGGTCGCGGTGAGACTGACGACCTCCGGCGCTGCGGCCGTGGTCACCGTCGACAACGACGGCCCGCCGGTGCCGGCGGACAAGCGGGCCAGTGTCTTCGAGCGCTTCGTCCGACTCGACGAGACCCGCGACCGCGACTCCGGGGGCAGCGGGCTCGGGCTCGCGATCGTGGCGGACCTGGTCCATGCCCACGGCGGCACGGTGCTGGCCGCCGAGACCGACGACGGCTGGTGCCGCTTCGAGTTCACCCTGCCGCTCCAGCCGACCGCCATCGACCAGGACCGCGACGACCACGACAGTGAGGGCGACGACCACGGCGACCGTGGCGACCACGACGCGGCCGACCCGGAGGAGCGGACCGTCAGCTCGGCGGGCTGAGCCGATAGCCGACGCCGCGGACGGTCTCGATCAGGTGTGAGCCGAACGGGGCGTCGACCTTGCGGCGCAGATAGCCGATGTAGACCTCGACGAGGTTGTCGCTGCCGGGGTAGTCGCTGTCCCAGACGTTGGCCAGGATGTCGGCCTTGGTGACCGCCTCGCCGCAGCGCCGCATCAGGAAGTGCAGCAGCAGGAACTCCCGGGGCGTCAGGTCGAGGACCGTGTCCCCGCGGGTCACCCGGTGACCCGCGAGGTCCAGCGAGAGGTCCCCGCAGTGAAGCACCATCGGGCGCTGGGGTGCTCCCCGCCGCATCAGGGCGCGCAGCCTGGCGACGAGCACGGGAAAGCTGAACGGCTTGGTCAGGTAGTCGTCCGCGCCCAGGTCGAACGCGTCGGTCTGGTCGAACTCGCCGTCCTTGGCCGTCAGCATCAGCACCGGGGTCCACACCTCCCGCTGGCGCATCGACTTGAGGATGTCGTAGCCGTTGAGCCCCGGCAGCATGATGTCGAGCACCACGACGTCGTACTCCCCGTGGGTGGCCATCGCCTCGCCGGTGATCCCCTCATGGGCGAGGTCGACGACGAAACCCTCCTCGACCAGACCCACCCGGAGGGTCTCGGCGAGGGCCCGTTCGTCGTCCACCACCAGCACACGCATCGGCCCCAGCCTCTCAGAGATCTCTCAGCGGACGGTGCTTAGTGTCATCGGTACGACAACCCCTTCTGGAGGATTCGATGTTCGACACGATCGGTGGCATTCCGCTCCACCCCCTCGTCGTGCACGCCGTGGTGGTTCTCGGCCCCCTCGCCGGACTCCTGCTGCTTGCCTATGTCTTCAAGCCCTCGTGGCGGGTCGGCCTGCGTTGGCCCACCCTCGCGCTGGCCGTCATCTCCGCCGCCTCGGCCGCCATGGCCACCTCGAGTGGTGAGTCCCTGGAGGAGAAGGTCGGCGACCCGGCCTTCGACCACGCGGAGCGCGGCGACCTCGCCGCCGCCAGCATCTATGTGCTGACCGGCGTCGCCATCGTCGTGATCCTGTTCCTGCTGCGGGCCGGCGCCGATGCCGGCAAGCTCACGGCGGTCGCTGCCGTGCTCGCGATCCTGGCGGTCGGCTTCTCGTGGTTCGGCATCTTCGAGGCCGGCCACACGGGCGCCAGCTCGGTCTGGAAGGGCGACACCGCGTCGAGTTCGTCGAGCAGTGGAGACAGCGACTGAGCGTCCGCCCTCTGCGACTCTGACATGCCCCCGGGCCTCGGCCCGGGGGCATGTCGCTGTCATCGGTCCCGCGGGCGGTGCGCGCCTCCCTAGGCTTGCCTCATGCGGATGTTCGTGGCGGTGCGGCCGCCGGAGGAGGCGGTCGAGGACCTCGACGCCTTCCTCGACGTACGGCGGGAGGCGGGGGGCTTCCGGTGGGTGCTGGCCGACCAGCTCCACGTGACGCTGGCGTTCCTGGCCGACGTGCCCGACCGCAACCTCGACGACCTGATGGAGCGGCTGGAGCGGGCCGCCCGGAAGCGGACGCCGTTGCGCACCCGCATCCATGGCGGTGGGGCGTTCCCCAACGCCGCCCGAGCGCGGGTCATCTGGACGGGCCTGGACCTCGACGAGCACGGCTTCGAGGAGCTGCGCCGCCTAGCGGTCGGCGCCCGGGCGGCTGCCAGCAAGGCCGGGATCGACGTCGACGGACAACGCTTCAAGCCGCACCTGACCGTGGCCAGGCTGGGCGCCCCTCGCGACGTGACCCCGTGGGTGAGGCTGCTCGACTCCTACTCCGGCCCCGAGTGGCCGGTGCAGGAGATCGAGCTCATCGCCTCACACCTGGGTGAGGGACCCAACAAGCGACCGCGCTATCAGGCGCTCGCGGCCTTCCCGCTCGCCTGACCCGCGGTCTCGGGCAGCGACCGGACGATATCCTCGACCCGCTGCTTGGCGTCGCCGAAGAGCATCTGGGTGTTGTCCTTGAAGAACAGCGGGTTCTGGACGCCGGCATAGCCCGTGGCCATGGACCGCTTGAAGACGATGACGTCGCGGGCCTTCCAGACCTCCAACACCGGCATGCCGGCGATGGGGGAGTTGGGCTCGTCGAGCGCGGCCGGGTTGACGGTGTCGTTGGCGCCGATGACGAGGACGACGTCGGTGTCCGGGAAGTCCTCGTTGATCTCGTCCATCTCCAGGACGATGTCGTAGGGGACCTTGGCCTCGGCCAGGAGCACGTTCATGTGGCCGGGCAGGCGGCCGGCGACGGGGTGGATCCCGAAGCGGACGTTGACGCCGCGAGCGCGCAGCTTGGAGGTGAGGTCCGCGACGGCGTACTGGGCCTGGGCGGTGGCCATGCCATAGCCGGGGGTGATGATCACCGAGGAGGCCTCGGCGAGCAGCTCGGCGGTGGCGTCGGCCTGGATCTCGCGGTGCTCGCCATAGTCCTTGGCCTCACCGACCACGCCACCGTCGGAGCCGAAGCCGCCGAGGATGACGGAGATGAACGAGCGGTTCATCGCCCGGCACATGATGTAGGACAGGATCGCACCGGAGGAGCCCACCAGGGAGCCGGTGATGATGAGCAGCGAGTTGCCGAGCATGAACCCGGCCGCCGCTGCGGCCCAGCCGCTATAGCTGTTGAGCATCGAGACCACGACGGGCATGTCACCGCCACCGATGGCGGCCACCATGTGGAACCCGAGCAGGAACCCGAGCGCGGCCATGATCAGCAGCAGGGTCAGCCCGAGGCTGCCGTTGTCGTCGATGACCACCAGCCAGATCATCAGGGCGAAGAACGCCGCGAACCCGATGACGTTGAGGACGTTGCGGGCGGGCAGCACGAGCGGCGCGGACTTCATCTTCGCCGACAGCTTGAGATAGGCGATCACCGAGCCGGTGAAGGTGAAGGCACCGATGAGGACGCCGAGGCACACCTCGACGAGGTGGACCGCGCCACCCTCGCCGTCGGGGGAGATGAAGGAGTTGAACCCGACCAGCACGGCGGCCATGCCGACGAACGAGTGGAACGCCGCGATCAGCTCGGGCATCTGGGTCATCTCGACCTTGCGGGCGACCGGGGTGCCGATCGCGGCACCGATGGCCAGCACGATCACGATCAGCAGCAGGGTGACCAGCACCGAGCGGCGGTCGGGGAGGTTGGCCGAGAGATAGAGCGAGTGGGTGATGGTGGCCGCGAGGGCGAGGACCATGCCGGCCATGCCGGTCAGGGTGCCCATCCGGGCGGTCGTGGGCCGCGAGAGGCCGGCCAGCGACAGGATGAACATGATGCCGGCGATGATGTAGAGACCGTCGATGAACTGGATCAACATGTCAGGCCTCCTTCCTGAACATGCTGAGCATTCGGTAGGTCACCAGGAAGCCGCCGAAGATGTTGATCGACGCGATCGACGCCGCGACGAACGACATGATCATCACCGCGAGGTTGGTCGACCCGAGCTGGAGCAGCGCGCCGACCAGGATGATCCCGGAGATCGCGTTGGTCTGGGACATCAGCGGCGTGTGCAGCGAGTGGGAGACCCCGCTGATCACATAGAACCCGACGACCACCGCCAGCGCGAAGACCGTGAAGTAGCCGGTGAACGACGGCGGCGAATAGGTCACCGCGGCCACGACCAAGGCGGCCGCGATCGCCGACATCACCAGCCGGCGGCGGGTCGCGGCCTGGGCCGCGGCGGCCTCGCGGGCGGCGACGACCGCGGGGTCCTCGGGCTCGGCGACGGCCACGGCCGCAGCCGGGGCAGCCGACACCTGGACCGGCGGGGGTGGCCACATGGTCTCGCCGTCCTTGACCACGGTGATGCCGCGCTGGACGACGTCGTCCATGTCGAGCACGAGCTGGCCGTTGCCCTCGGGCGTCAGCAGCTTGAACAGGTTGACGATGTTGGTGCCATAGAGCTGGGAGGTCTGGGCGGCCAGTCGGCCGGCGAGGTCGGTGTAGCCGAGGATCGTCACGCCGTTGTCGGTGACGACCTTCTGGTCGGCCTGGGTCAGCGCCACGTTGCCGCCGTTGGCCGCGGCCATGTCGACGACCACCGAGCCGGTCTTCATCCCCTTGACGGTGTCCTCGGTGACCAGCAGGGGGGCGGGACGTCCGGGGATCAGCGCCGTGGTGATGACGATGTCGGCCGCGCGGGCCTCTTCGTCGTACATCGCCGCGGTGGCTTCCTTCTGGGCGTCGGTCATCTCCTTGGCATAGCCGTCGGAGGAGACCTCCTGCTCCATGTCGACGGTGACGAACTGGGCGCCCATCGACTCGACCTGCTCGGCCACCTCGGGGCGTACGTCGAACGCGCGCACGATCGCGCCCATCGACCCGGCCGCACCGATCGCCGCCAAACCCGCGACACCCGCGCCGACCACGAACACCCGGGCCGGGGGGACCTTGCCGGCGGCGGTGACCTGGCCGGTGAACTGGCGGCCGAACGCGTGGGCGGCCTCGATCACCGCGCGATAGCCCGCGACGTTGGCCATCGACGACAGCACGTCCATCGACTGGGCCCGGGAGATGCGCGGGACAGCGTCCATCGCCAGGCCTGTCACGCCGGCCGCGGCGAGCTGGTCGACCAGCTCGGGGCTGCGGGCCGGCGCCATCAGTGAGACGACCACGGCGCCCTTGCGCATGCGGCCGATCTCCTCGGCGGTCGGGGCGTTGACCTTGACGATGATGTCGCTGCCCCACACGTCATCGGCGGTGCCGACCGCGATGTCGTCGTTGGTGAACGCCACGTCCGGCATGTCGGCGTGGGCGCCGGCCCCGGACTCGACGACCACGTCATAGCCGAGCTTCTGGAGCTGTGTCGCGGTCTTGGCCGTGGCGGCGACGAGGGTCTCGCCGGCCTTGGACTCGCGGGGGATGCCGATCCTCACAGGGGTGCCTCCTGGTCACTGAGCGGGCACGGCTCGGACCAGGTCGGCCAGGTGGTGGGCGGGCCTGACCGGGCCACGCTGTGCTCAACGTACACGCGCTGGACCGGACCACGGTGAGGGGGTCCTCCGCGCTCAGCGAACCCTTACCTGACTTGGGGCGGCCCGTCGCGCGGCCCGTCCCGTGGGCCCGTCGCGCGCCCGTGCCGGGGCCCGTCGTACGGCGTCAGGACTGCGCGGCGCGCCACTCCTCGGTGGCCAGCTTGATGCACGTCGCCAGTACGCGCATCGAGGTGTGGACCTCCTCCAGCGGAGGCCGCGTCGGGGCGATGCGGATGTTGCTGTTGTGGGGGTCATCCCCGTTGGGGTAGGTCGCCCCGGCGGGCGTGATGCTGACCCCGGCGCCCTCGGCGAGCTCGACCACGCGGGAGGCGACCGGCGCGGTCGTGAACAGGCTGGAGAAGTAGCCACCGCGCGGCGTCGTCCACGTGGCATAGGTGCCGTCGGTGCCGAGCTCCTCGCCCAGCACCTCGTCGACCGCCGCGAACTTGGGGGCGATCAGCGCCGCGTGGTCGCGCATCAGCCCGTCGATCCCGCCGGGGTAGGACTCGAGGAACCTCACGTGGCGGGCCTGGTCGATCTTGTTGGGGCCGATGCTCTGCGCACCGAGATAACCCGACAGCCAGGCGAGGTTGTCGGTGCTCGAGCCGACGAAGCCGAGACCCGCGCCGGCGAAGGTCACCTTGGAGGTGCTGGCGAAGACGAACGCGCGGTCGGGGTGGCCGGCGGCCGCCGCCATGCCGACCAGGTCGACGGTCTTGGCAGGCTCGCCCAGGTGGTGGGCACGGTAGGCGTCGTCGGCGAAGACCGTGAAGTCGTCGGCCGCGGCCTCCAGCGACGCCAGCCGCTGGGCCTTCTCGACCGAGATCGTCTCGCCACCGGGGTTGGCATAGGTCGGGACGAACAGCACACCCTTGACCGACGCATCGGCCGCAGCGATGCGCTCGATCGCGTCGACGTCGGGCCCGTCGGCCTGCATGTCGACCGGCACCAGCTCGAAGCCGAGGGTCTGCAGGAGCAGGAAGTGTCGGTCATAGCCGGGGACCGTGACGATCATCTTGGGCCGCTCGTGCACCCAGCCGCGCGCCGAGCCGCGGACCCCGTGGAGCAGCGCGAACCCGAGCACCATGCCCTGCAGCTCCAGGGAGGAGTTGTTCCAGACCAGGACCTGTTCGGCCGGGAGGTCGAGGTAGCTGCCGAAGAGTCGCCGTGCGCTGGGCAGACCCGCCACCCCACCGGGGTAGTTGCGCAGGTCGATGCCGTCCATCGTGAGCTCGTCGGGCCCGATCGCGGTCACCAGCGGGTTGGACAGGTCGAAGTCGGCGTCCGAGGGCTGCCCCCGCTGCATGTTGAGCTTGAGGCCCAGGGCCTTGAACTCGTCGTACGCCGCCTGCGCGGCGGTCAGGGAGGCGTTGGGGGCGTCGCTCGGCATGGGGCAAACCCTAACCGCGGGGTGGCGGCCGTCACCGCCCGATATCAGCACCCGGGCGAGCCGGACACGACCGAGGGAAGGTCAGGAACCAGCGCTGCCATAGAGGCGGTCGCCGGCGTCGCCGAGCCCCGGCACGATGTAGCCGTTCTCGTTGAGCCGCTCGTCGACGGCCGCCGTCACCACGGTCACAGGGACGTTGACGCCTTCGAGCCCCTGCTCCATGCGCGCGAGACCCTCCGGCGCGGCCAACAGGCAGATCGCGGTGATGTCGTCGGCGCCACGGGCGGTGAGGAACCGGATCGCCGCGGCGAGGGTGCCGCCGGTCGCGAGCATCGGGTCGAGGACATAGCACTGGCGGCCGGACAGGTCGTCGGGCAGCCGCTCGGCATAGGTGGACGCCTGGAGCGTCTGCTCGTTGCGGACCATGCCGAGGAAGCCGACCTCGGCGGTCGGGATCATCCGCAGCATGCCCTCGAGCATGCCGAGCCCGGCGCGGAGGATGGGGACGACCATCGGCTGGGGCTGGGAGAGCTTGACCCCGGTGGTCGGCGCGACGGGGGTGACGATGTCGACCTGACCCACCCGGACCTCGCGGGTGGCCTCATAGGCCAGCAGCGTCACGAGCTGGTCGGTGAGCCGCCGGAACGTGGGGGTGTCGGTGCGCTCGTCGCGCAGCGCCGTGAGCTTGTGGGCCACCAAGGGGTGGTCGACGACCAGAGTCCGCATGGGCGGCAATCTAGTCGAGCGGCAAACGGGTTGGCCCGGGGCATCCGCGTCTGTCACGCTGGAAGGGCAGCCGTCCCGGTGGGTGGAGGAGGCGTCGTGACCACGGAGCAGATCGAGGGCATCGACTTCGCCCTGGCCGTCTATCGCGAGGAGGGCGCCTGGCAGGTCCAGGAGATCGCCCACGACCTGCTCGAGGACGTCGAGACCCTGGCCGCTGCCCTGCGCCGGTTCCCCGGCGACTTCGGGGCGCTCGCCCTGGTGGCCGTCGACGAGGACTTCTTCATCATCGCGCGGGTGGCGGGGCCGCAGGTGCGGTTGCTGCTGTCCGACATCACCGCCGCCGACGAGTGGGAGATCGCCCAGTCGACGGTCGAGCAGCTGGGGCTGCCCTTCCCGGAGGAGGACGACGACCCGGCGCCGGCCGGCGACCTCGACATCCTCGGTGACCTCGGGGTGCCCGCGATGGACATGGGTGCCCTCCTCGACGACGAGGAGCTCTATCCCGACGAGATGCTCTCCGAGGTGGCACGCCGGCTCGGATTCGGGTCCCTCTTCGACGACGCCGTCGGCTTCACCTCCGCCTGAGCCTCTCTCGCTCGCCTACGCTGCGCTGTCATGACGTCGTACGCCGGCAACGCCGCGGGCTGGGACCTGCCGATGCGCGAGGCGCTCGCCATCGCCCGGACGGCGATGACCACGGACGACGTCCCGGTCGGGGCGCTCGTGCTCGACCCGGACGGCGACGTCATCGGCCGCGGCCGCAACACCCGCGAGGCCGCCGGCGACCCCACCGGCCATGCCGAGGTGGTCGCCCTGCGCGAGGCGGCCGACGCGTGCGGCCAGTGGCGCCTGGAGGGCTGCACGCTCGTGGTGACGTTGGAGCCGTGCACGATGTGCGCCGGAGCGCTCGTGCAGGCTCGCGTGGCCCGGCTGGTGTTCGGCGCCTTCGACGAGAAGGCCGGCGCCGTCGGCTCGCTGTGGGACGTGGTCCGCGACCGGCGCCTCAACCACCGCCCCGAGGTGGTGTCGGGGGTCCTCGCGGCCGAGTCGACCGCGCTGCTCGAGGAGTTCTTCGCCGCCCACCGTTGACCGGGGCGGTCCTCCGGCCGGATTTCTACGCCGCCCGGCCGCTCCGGTACCCTCGTCGGCGGTGGCGTGTCCGAGCGGCCTAAGGAGAACGCCTCGAAAGCGTTTGTGGGCGCAAGTCCACCGCGGGTTCAAATCCCGCCGCCACCGCCAGCCATGCGATGTCCTCCGACATCAGCGACCACGGACCCGCGGCTCTCGCGGGTCCGTTCGTCGTTTCCGGGGCCTGACGGGCGGCGCGGGGAGTGAGGGGAGCCTGAGCGGACTAGCCCCGGTCGGGGTGTGAATACTCGTCTCTCGTGGAGCCCATGCGTGCGCTGGTGGATCCTCTTCTCGGGATCCCGTCCTGGCAGGTGACCAACTTCCACGGGTCGATGCTCATGATCGAGTTCGGCACCGTGACCGTGGAGTTCGGCACGACCGTCGAGAGGCCGACCCGGTTGCCCAGCGGGCCGCCGATGGCCCGGTACCGGCCGGTCCAGGTGCGCGGTGAGTGGACGCTGAGCGTCGAGATGTGCGACTGGTCGATCCGCATCGGCGACCAGACCGTGGCCACCTGTGAGTCGGTCGACCCGACGATGGGGCGCGTGCTCAAGCTGGTCAAGGGCCAGGCGCTGGGCGACCTGGTCGTCGACCCCGCCGACGGTGCGACCGAGTTCCGGTTCGACCTCGGGGCCACGCTGGTGCTCCGGCCGGGCTCGTGGCCGGAGGACGACGAGCCCCACGAGCTGTGGACGCTCCGGACCCCCGACGACCGCTACCTCGCCGTTCGTGACGACGGGACCTACCGCCTCCACGCTGGCGACGAGGACCCGGACGGGTCGGTCTGGCTGGACTTCGCGCCCTGAGCCGTCGAGTCACGGGACCGCGGCCGGCCGTCACGGCACTCTGACGAGACCTGCGCCACGCTCGGATGAGACACCCTCGCGCGGGAGGAGGGTGGTCCAGCAGACTAGGGCGCGCGACACTAGGTCCCACCCCCGACTCGTCAGGAGTGCGCATGTCTCTCACCGGTTCCGCCCCACGCTCGCTGGTGCTGGCCGACCTCTGGGAGGGTGGCCGCGTCCGGTCCGCCGTCCTGGTCCTCGCCGGCGCGGTCTTCACCGGCCTGGCGGCCCAGGTCTCGATCCCGCTGCCCAACACCCCGGTCCCGCTGACGCTGCAGACCTTCGCCGTGCTGCTGACCGGCACCGCGCTGGGCCCGACGCTGGGCGCGCTGTCGATGATCCTCTATGTCGGTGCCGGTGTGGCCGGCGTCCCGTGGTTCGCCGAGCAGTCGTCGGGCTACAGCATGGCGAGCTTCGGCTACCTCATCGGGTTCATCGCCGCCGCCTATGTCTGCGGTGCCCTGGCCCGTCGTGCCGTCGACCGCAAGGTGCTCGGCGCCGTCGCCAGCATGGTGCTCGGCAACGTGATCATCTATGCCTTCGGTGTGCCGGTGCTGATGTCCGCGGTGTCCGTCGACTTCCGGACCGCGCTGACCCTCGGCGTGACGCCGTTCCTCCTCGGTGACGTCCTCAAGATCATCGTCGCCGGCGGCCTGCTGCCGTCGACCTGGAAGCTGGTCGGTCCGCGCGACTGATCCGCGCGTCGTCACAACACACAGGGTCGGGTCCCCCACGGGGGTCCCGACCCTGGTCGTTGGTGGCGGCGTGTCCGCCGCGTCGTCGCGGTCAGGAGCCGCGCTGGACCGGCAGCTCGTTGTCCTCGGTCCAGTCGCCGATACGGCGTCCCGAGATGCGGTCCCAGCGCAGCCGCACATAGAGCGGGCGGGTGCCTGCAGCCCAGGGCCGGGGGTTCCACCGGTGGACGATGTCGTCGAGCATCGGCCCGGCGTCGACCCGCGTGCCGGGACCGGAGATGACCACGCTCCACCCGGCCGAGCGGTCATAGTCGATGTGGTCGACCTCCATGGCCAGCCTGGTCTGCCAGGCGTGGGTGCCGAGCACGCTGTAGGGCGTGGTCCGGAAGATCACCGCGTCGTCGACGACCGTGAAGTTCACCGGGAAGATCTGGGGGCCCTCGGGCATGCACAGCGCCACGCGCCCCACCTCGCTGCCCTGCAGCAGGGACAGGCACTTCTCCTCGGTCATGACCGCGAGCTCGCTCATGGCCTCATCGTGCCGTGCCGGGCCGGCAAAGGAAACACAGGGTCGCCTCAGGGCGTGACCGTGCAACCGGCTGGGACAGGAGGCAACGTGCGGTACTCCCCGCTCTTGAGCCAGATCGGCACGCCGCACACCGTCGCGACCTGGCGGTAGTGCCGCGTCAGCTCGCCGGCGACCAGGCCGTGGGGGTCCAGCCCCCAGGTGTCCACCGGCAGCCAGACCACCACCCAGTCCGGACCGCTGGGCGCGTGCAGGTCCCGGGCCAGCCGGTGCAGGTCGGGGTCCAAGGTGCGGGCCGGCAGGCTCCACAAGAAGGCGTAGCCGGGCCGCAGTCCCGATGCCTCCAGGACCTGGGCCTGACCATAGGTCACCAGGCCGGTGTCACCCGGCAGGTGAGCGTCCTGCAGCCACGACGTGACCGCCCGGTCGCGGAGGTCCTGCTCGGCCGGTGCCGGTCCCACGACGGCCGCAGCGGTGTCGACGAGGGTCGACGTCAGCGCGAAGGCGACGGCGAGAACCATGGGAACGCCGCGCTTCACGACGGCGGCGGTGGCGGCGACGACAAGGACGGCCCCGGGGATCAGGGCGATGAGGTAGTGGGCCCAATAGCTCCCGCCCAGGGCCACGCCCACCAGCTCGATCGTCAGCGCGACCCCGGTGGCCAGGACGACCGGGTGGGACAACCGCCGCCGTAGCAACCAGGCCCCGGCGAGCAGCACGGTGACCAGACCGCTGCTGAGGGCGAGCAGCGGCAGCTTGCGCATCCGCTCGCCGACGGCCACCAGCGACCCGTCGGAGATGACCTGGCCGGCTTGGACCCGGAAGCCGAACAGCGTGTGCCACACCACCGCGAGCCCGGGTCCGTCGACGACGAACCAGATGGCGACGAGGACCGGCAGCACGGCGACCCCGACCGACAGCAGTCCCAGCGAGGAGACCGCTCGCCGGATCCCCCACCGGCCGCACCATGCCTGGGCCGCGACCAGGACGACCAGGAACGCGATGCCGTCCACCAGGTTCTGCTTCACCATCGGGCCGACGGTCACCAACAGCCCGGCCGCCACCAGCAGCAGTCGCTGCCGGGCCGGCGGGTGCTCACGCCGTACGGCGTCGACGCCGAGCGCGATCCCGGCCACGATGAACGGGACGCCGATCAGCTCGGCGTTGATCTCTTGGGCGCCGGTGGCCCGGTTGGTCGCGAGCGCCATGGCGACGACGCCGGCCCACAGGACACCGCGTCGCCCCGCCAGCAGCCAGCCGACGCGACTGGCCGCCACCACGAGCACACCGACGAGCACCATGCCGAGCCAGCGAGCCGCCGTGATGCCGCCCAGGGCGTGGACGGCGGCATAGAACGCGATCAGGCCGGGTGGCCTGTCGACGAAGAGGTGGCCGTACATCATCGGCCCGCTGTCATGCCACTGGCTGGCCACGATCAGCAGCCCGCTCTCATCGGGCATCGGGAACAGTCCCAGGAACGGCAGGCGGAGCAGGACGGCCAGCACCACGAGACCAGCGACGACGACAGGAAGCCGGGGGTGGCGCAGCGCGGCTGCCCACCCACGCCCGGGCGCGGGCGTCGGGGCGATGTCTCGATCCGGGGGAGCGGCCATGGGACGGCTCACCTCTCGGACGGTAGGGACACGACGTGAACCGGGCATGAACGGCACCGCGTCCCCCCGGAACCGGTCAGGTACCCCGCTGGCCGGCGGCCATGCCTCGTCGCGCCGCAGCCGACCACGCGCGCCTATGCTCGCCGGGTGACCTGGTTCTCCTCGCCCGCCGACGCGCTCACCCGACTGGGCGAGGCCGGCTACCTCGCCGACCAGCCGGCCGCGACCACGTCCTATCTGGCCGGGGCCCTGGAGAAGCCGCTGCTCATCGAAGGCCCCGCCGGCGTCGGCAAGACCGAGTTGGCCAAGGCGGTGGCCCGAGCCGCGGGCGCCGAGCTCGTCCGGCTGCAGTGCTATGAGGGGCTCGACGAGGCGCGCGCCCTCTATGAGTGGAACTACAAGAAGCAGCTGCTGCGGATCCAGGCCAGCGGAGGCGAGGAGTCGTGGGAGGAGACCCACGACGGGATCTTCACCGATGAGTTCCTGCTGACCCGACCGCTGCTGACCGCCATCCGGCGTGAGCAGCCCACCGTGTTGCTCATCGACGAGGTCGACAAGACCGACATCGAGGTCGAAGGGCTCCTCCTGGAGGTGCTGTCGGACTTCCAGGTCACCATCCCCGAGCTCGGCACGCTGACCGCCCTACGCCGTCCGTTCGTCGTCCTCACGTCCAACGCGACCCGCGAGCTCTCCGAGGCGCTCAAGCGACGCTGCCTCTATCTGCACCTCGACTATCCCGACGCCGACCGCGAGCGCGAGATCGTGCTGGCCCAGGTGCCCGGGCTCGACGACGCGCTGGCCCGGCAGCTGGTGACCATGGTCGGCCGGCTGCGGGACCTCGAGCTCAAGAAGTCCCCCTCGATCGCCGAGTCCATCGACTGGGCCCGGACCCTGTTGGCGCTGGAGATCGGCACCCTCGACGAGGCCGCGGCCGCCGCCACGCTCGGCGTGGTCCTCAAGCACGCCACCGACCAGGAGCGGGCCGTCCGGGAGCTGAGGCTTCGGACGTGACCGCGGCGGCGACCGGCCGGTCCGGCGGCCTGCTCGACCGGCACCTCGCCTTCCTCGAGGCCCTGCGCGGAGCCGGCCTTCCCGTCTCCCTCGCGGAGGGACTCGATGCGGTCGCCGCGCTGGGCGCCGTGGGGTGGGGTGATCGCGACGTCGTGCGCGACGTCTATGCCGCGACCCTGGTGAAGCGGCAGGTCCAGCGACCCACCTTCGAGGCGGTCTTCGACCTCTACTTCCCGCGCCTCGTCGGCGGCGGCGTCGCTCCCAGTGAGGAGCGGCCGGGCGACCGCGGTGACGTCCGCGACGGCGCCGACGCCCTCGCCGACCTGCGCGCGGAGCTCGCCGACGCCCTCGCCCGCGGAGACGAGCAAGCCCTCCGACGGCTGGCCGCCGAGGCGGTTGGGCGGTTCGGGTCGATGCCGGGCCGCGGTCCCGGGCTGTCACGCTGGTCGGCCTATACGACGCTCCAGCGGGTCGCGCCCGACCAGCTCACCGACCAGCTCGTGGCGGCCCTGCTCGCGGAGGGGCGCGATGAGGAGGAGGCCGCGCGGGTCGCCACCCGACGGGTGGCGGGGTTCGGAGCGCTCGTCGAGGAGGACGCCCACCGGCGCATCGCCGAGGACCGCGGCCCCGACCACGCCACCGCCACGACGGTCAGACCCACCATCGACCGGATCGACTTCACCTCCGCCCGTCGGGCCGATGTCGACGCCATGCGGCGGGAGATCTATCCCCTCGCGCGCCGGCTCGCCACCCGGCTCACCCAGGAGCGCCACGCCCGCGGGCGCGGCGCGCTCGACTTCCGTCGTACGGTCCGGGCGTCGGTATCGACCGGCGGAGTCCCGCTCGTCACCCATCACAAGCCGCGCCGTCCTCACCGCACCGAGCTCGTGGTGCTCTGCGACGTGAGCGGCTCGGTGGCGAGCTTCGCGCAGTTCACGCTGATGCTCGTCTATGCGCTGCGTGACCAGTTCACCAAGGTGCGGGCCTTCACCTTCGTCGACCAGGCCCACGAGGTCACCGACCTGTTCCGTCCCGGGGCGGATGTCGTCGACGTCCTGGCCGACCTGGCCGCCAGCACCGCCCACGCGGCGCGCTGGGGCCGGACCAACTATGGCCGGGCGCTGACGACGTTCGCCGAGAGCTATGCCGATGCGGTGGGTCCCCGGAGCTCGCTGCTGATCCTCGGGGACGCGCGGTCCAACTACAGCGACCTCGCGCTGCCGGTGTTGCAGGGCCTGGCCGACGCCGCGCGGCACGCCTGGTGGCTCAACCCCGAGGGGCGGCGTCACTGGGACACCGGTGACTCGGCCGCCGGACCCTATGGCGCCATCGTCCCCATGGTGGAGTGCCGCAACCTGAGCCAGCTCGGGGAGTTCGTGCACGACCTCGTGTGATCGCCGTACGGCCGGGACGTCATAGGACCTGGTCGCCCCGGCAGCCAACTCCTATGACGTCCTTGCGGGACGTCATACGACCTGGTCGCCCCGGCAGCCAACTCCTATGACGTCCGCCGCGGCGCTGACGCGTGCCGGGCTGCTCAGGCTGGTTTCGTCGCGCGGCCGCGACCTCGCAGGCTCGGTCGCGCGCTTGCTCAACCCGCCCTCACGACGCCCGGCCCGCTGACGCGTGCCGGGCTGCTCAGGCGAGGTAGCCGAGGCGGCGGAGGCGGCCGACCGCGGCGCGCAGCTCCGGGTGACCGGAGCGGTCGACGATGCGGCCACCGGTGACATAGACCCCGTCGCGGGCGTCGGCGCCGTCGAACACCACGGTCAGTCGGTTGTCGACCCCAGCGTTGATCAGCGAGCCCAGGAGAGCGACGGGGTCGGCGCGGTCCTCCAGCGACAGCACCTGGGTCTCCTCGGGGATCCGCGGCACCTGCGAGGACGGCGACCCGGCGGTGACCACCTGCTCGACGATGAACGGCTCACCGGCGGTGTCGGCCGCGATCTGGGCAGCGGCCACGCCGCCCTGGGCGCTGCCGACGAGCATCACCCGAGCATCCGGCTCGTCGCCGATCATGTGCTCGAGGGCCTCGATGATCTCGGTGGCATAGGCACGGTGGTCGCCGGTGACCAACCGCAGCCGACCGATCCCGACATGGGGCCCCGGCAGATAGGCGATGAAACGCCCCGACGGCAGCCGCTCGACGGCCACGCTGTGGCGGGTCTGCTCGAGGCGACGCAGCAGGTCCTCGATCCCAGTGGGAGCCTCGCCGGCGGCCTCCGACCCGTGTGGCAGCTCGGTCTCGGCGGGCTCGAACGCGGCGGCAGCGTCACGGAAGGCGCTGGCCGCGACCTGCGGCAGCAGGTCGACACCGGCGGCGCGGAGACCACCGCGCCCGGCAGCCGCCCCGTCGTCGCCGGACAGCACGCTCGCGGTCAGCAGGGAGCGCATCTGCAGACTCTCGAGCAGGCCGCCGCCGCCGGTGGTGAGGTGGTCCATGAGGTCGGGGTTGTTCTCGGCGAGGTCGTTCAGATAGGACGCGACGTCGTCGCGGTCGAGCGAGTCGGTCTCGATCAGGCCGGCCGACACGATCGCGCCGCCCAGGGCGACCTGAGGAGCGAGATAGCCGATCGCGCGACCGGCGATGCTGCCGAGGGTGCGATAGGCCGCCTCCTGGAGCTCGTCGATCCAGCGATAGGTCAGCACGGTCGCCCGCACCACGAAGGCGTCCGCGTCGAGCTCGACCGACCGGGTCTGCAGCCCGAGTCGCCCGGACGTCGCACCGCGCAGCTCGGTCTCGAACGCCTCCCAGGTGCGCGGCGAGAGCTCGGCCGACGCGGTGACGTCCTCATCGGACAGGATCACCGAGCCGAGTCGGGCGCGAGCCCGCAGCTCGGCACCGGTCGCATCGAACAGGTCGGCCAGCGCCATCATCTGGTCGTACTTGTCCTCGGCGCTCGCGAAGCCGTGGTCGAGCCCCGTCATGCGGTCACCGCCGCCAGCACCGGGGCCAGCTCCACGGCCAGGTCGAGCGGAGCCACGGTCACGAGCTCGAGCAGGTCGATGCCGCCGCCGGTGACGGGCCGGACGGCGCGCCAGCCGTCGTCGACCAGGAGCCAGGCCACCACGCCGACCGGACGTCGCGACGAGCGGTCGGGGTCGCTGCTGCCGGCGTCGGTGGCCATCGCCCGCAGCCGCCCGCGCGTCTCGGCGGCGAGCGCCGCGAGCGCCGCGGTCAGGTCGTCGGCCTCCAGGGGGGACCCGTCGGCGTCGCGGGCGCCGGGGTGCTGGGCCACGAGCACGGGCAGCAGGTCGTGGCGGCCGGTCCGCACCGCGTCGGCGCCGGCGGTTGCCAGGGCGACCGGCAGGATGACGTGGGCCGGTACGGCGGACGTCCCCACGGTCAGGTCGCTCGGCAGGGCGGCCACGCGGGCGAGCTCCTCGGCCCACGCCGACGCGGGGAACCACGCCAGCTCGAAGACCAGGCCGTCGGCCGTCGCGAGGCTCGCGACCGCCTCGCCGCCCTGGCGGTGCCAAGCCTTCGCCTGGGCGCCCCCGATGGCCAGGTCGACGTCGAGCGCGAGCCGAGGTGTCGCCAGCAGCCCCACGGCCCCGACGAGCGCGCGGTCCACCTGGCCCTGCGTCATCAGGCCCCGCCGGGTGAGCGAGTCCGCGGGGTCGTGGAGCGCGGCGAGCGCCGCGGAGTAGGCGGCCGCATCCGTTGCCGCCGGCGTGACGCCGAGGCGGTCGTCCAGGGCGGTCGCGGTGGTGGGGGTGGCGACGTCGAAGGGCAGGGGGGCATCACCGGCGGCGCGGGCCACGAGCTGGAGCTCCGGCAGGGTCAACGTGACGCGGCGGGGCAGTCCGTCGAGCAGGCCGAGCGGCTCGGTGGCGGGGGTCGAGAGGTCGATCGTGGTCACGTCAGGCCTCCGGAAGGTCCACGGCGAGCCAGTCGCGGTGTCCGGGTGGAGGGGAGGCGAAGCCCGCGGGAGGGTCGCCGAGCAGGGCCCGGCGCTCGCGGTCGGCGATCGTGTCGTTGAGCAGGTCCACCTCGGTGAGGTGGGCCTCGAGGGCATCGGCGGCGGCGTCGTGCCCGGCGGCGACGGCGCGCAGCTGGCCGGCGCGTTCCCGGATCCGCTCCCGCATCGCGTCGGCGGCGCGCCCGGTCCAGGCGATGGCCTCGACCTGACCGACGAGGCCGTCGGCCAGCGACCGCAGGTCGAGGGCCTGCTCGCGCAGGGCCGTGGCGTGGCGGCGCATGACCATGGTGTCGCCGTACATCTGATCCCCCTGTCGTGCGGGCGACAGCCTAGTGCCCTCGATCCTCGCCGAGTCGTCACAGGATGTGACGAGTCGGCGGTCACGGCCGGGTGATCTGGAAGGCCTGATAGGTGACGTCGGCCTGGCCGCCGTCGAGGAACCCCTGGTGATGCATCCCTGCCAGGTGGTCGGTCAGCGACGGGTCGGTCGAGGCGTCCACCCCCGCGGCGCCGGCGACATAGTGGGCGAGGTCGTGATGGCCGCCGATCCCGTCGCCGCCGTCGGCGAACGTGACGGTCACGTGGCTGGCGGTGTCGGCGTTGTGCTCCCCGTCGAGCAGGGGTACGACGTCGCCGTGGTTCTCCAACGACAGCACCGCCGTGTCGGCGGGGGGCTCGCCCATCGCCCCGACGGGTGAACCGGCGGTGACCACCTGGGTGACGTTGAAGTCACCGTGTCCCGCCGCCCACACGGCCTCCATGCCACCCTGGGAGTGTCCGACGATCATGACCGGGTCGTCGGGGGAGATGCCCGCGTCGTGCATGGCCTGCAGGATGCCCTCCCCATAGGCCGTGGCACCGCCGCCGATGACGGTCAGGTTGGTGTGGAGGTCGCGGACGTCGCCGTCCTGCGTCCACGGCGTCGTGGTCAGGTCGTCGGTGCCGGGGACATAGACGATGTGGTGGGGCACGCCGTCGGCACCGACCCACGTCTGGATCTCGATGGTGCCGTTGTCAGGTGACGAAGGGCCGGCTGACCAGGCGTTCACGCCGTCGAGGTGAGCGATGACCTCGGCGAGACTGCCCGGCACCGGGCCCGACCCTCCGGGCGTCGCGAGGTCGTCGCGGATCTCGACGTGGGGGTCGCCGTCCGGTGGGTAGGCGCCGGCGAGGATCCCGGCCGCGCCCTCGACCGTCAGCGGGATCGGAGCGTGCCGGGCGCGACGCCCGGGACCAGCCCCGTCACGAAGCCCTCGATCAGGCCTCCGCTGCCGTTGATGGCGTGCTCGACGAGGTCGGGATGGTCGACCACCCACTGCTGGAGCTCCGTCAGCGCCTGGTCGGACAGGGCGCCACCGGTCGTCGCGAGCTGCTCCTGCAGCGCCGGTGGCAGCAGGTGGACCACCCCTGCGAGCACACCGCCGTCGACGAGCAGAGGTGGCAACCACAGCGGTGCGGTCGCGGCACCGGCCACGACGGTCCACGCGAGCAGCGTCCCCGACAGCCGGCCGATGCTGGTGTCGATCGCCTCGAGGGTGGCATCCACGACACGGTCGGTCTCCTCGAACGCCACCGCGGTCGCGCGCACCAGCAGGGCATCGGCCTCCCAGCCGAGCGAACCGAGCAGCAACCCATCGGGCCCGCCCGCGGTCGCGAGGCAGGCGCGTTCGGCCTCCGCGAAGGTGCCAGGCGACAGCAGCGCCGACTCGACGAGGTCGCGGTCGGCCACGGTCGCGACACCCAGCCGGGCCTGGTCTCGGAAGCGGTTGCCGGCGGTGTCATAGGTCGCGGCCAGCGCCCGCACGCAGGCATAGGTGGCCGCGATCCCGTGGCTGCCGCCGGTCACCTCCACCGGCATCGAGGGAGTCGGCCCGATCATCGCCGCACCCTGGTCGCGAGGCCGGCCACGCGGGCTGCCAAGGCCGTTGGCGCGACCCGGTCGACCCGCACCAGCGGACTGCGGCCGGCGCGCAGCGGGACGAGCTCGCGCCATCCGTCCGGGAAGAGCAGCCAGCTGACGATCCCGATCCTGTCGGTCCCGCCGGTCACCACCGCCTGCAGCCTGCCGTGGGGCGGGCCGGCCAGCACGGCCAGCTCAGCGAGGACCCGGCCGCGGTCGAGGACCACGCCGTCCACGGTCACCCCGTCGGGGAAGCGGTCCACCAGCAGGGGAAGGAGGTCGTCACGCCGCTCTCGGAGGGCGGTGCCCGCGGCCAGGAGGAGCTCCATCGGGAGGCACAGCGCCGGAACCGGACCACGCCCGCCGCCGGGTGGGACGGTGACGTCCACGAGGGCGGACACGGTCGCCGGCCACCACCCGATGTCGGACCACCCGAGCTCCGCCCGCTCGACGGTGCTGGTCAGCGTGGTCACCCGAGCACCGTGGAGCCGGTGCCAGGCCGACAGCTGGGCCGCTGCTCCCGACGGACGCCGCAGCACGAGGGTGAGGTCGACGGAGACCTCACTCGCCGCCAGTCGCGTCATCGCGGCGACCACCTCGTCGGCGACGCCGGTCCCGTCGAGCAGCCCAGCAGCAGCGAGCTCGGCGGTGACGTCCGGGCCGTTCGCTCCGGGGGCGCGGTCACCGAGCGCGGCGGCCAGCCCGGCCGCGTCGGTCCGCCACGGCAGCTCGACACCGCAACGCTCGGCGAGCGCCGCGACCGCACGGTGTGACAGCGTCACCCGTCGGGGCAGGCCGGCCAGCGTCGTCCCGGTGCGGTCCCCCAGCGCGACGTTGAGCACGGCGCCCTCAGCCGCCGAGCCCGGGCAGCTCGACGGTCAGCCAGTCGCGGTGGCCCGAGGGGGGCGGCACGAACCGATCGAGCAGCTGGTCGATCGGTTCGGGGACCAGGTCGCGCACTCCGGCCAGGAGGCGTCGGCCCAGGTCAGCCAGCCGGTCGCGCGCCGCCGTCACCACGCTGTGCGCCCGCCGCTCGAGCCACGCGATGAGCTCCTTGAGCCGGTCGATCTCGGCGGCGTGGCGCTCCAGCGCGGACGCGGCGTCGTCGTGCAGCGCCGCCGTACGGCGGAGGGCCGCGCCGCGGTCGCGGGCTCGCGACCGCATCGCGTCGGCCGCCCAGCCGGTCCACCACACGGCCTCGGCCTCCCCGACCAGCCGGTCGGCCTCGCGGCGCAGGTCGTCAGCCTGGTCGCGCATCCGCCGCGCCAGGACACGGATCACGCCGGTGTCGCCGTACATGTTCGTCCCCCGTCCGGCCGCCCGCAGGCTCACAGGGGCGTCCTGAGCAGACCCTGCCCAGGGCTGCGGCACCCCAAACCTTCGGCCTGACGTCGGCAGTCCCGGGAGCACCACATCAGTGCGGGACGACGGCCGCCAATCGGACCAGGGCCTCATCGACGTCCTCGCGTCGACCGGCGAAGCTGAAGCGCACGAAGCGGCCGCCGTCGACGGTGTCGAAGTCGATCCCCGGCGCGATCGCGATCCCGGTCGTCGCGAGCAGCTCTTGGGTCCAGCCCAACGAGTCATCGGTCAGGTGACCGATGTCGGCATAGACATAGAAGGCGCCGTCGGCAGGGGCGAGGCGCGTGATCCCCAAGCGGGGCAGGCCCTCCAGGAGGGCGGCGCGGTTGTCGGCGTAGCGCGCGACATGCCCGTCGAGCTCGGTGTAGGACGCGTCGTCGAACGCTGCCAGGCATGCGCGTTGGGCGATCACGGGCGGGCAGATCGTGAAGTTGCCGGTAAGGATGTCGACGGCCCGCCGCAGCCGCTCCGGGACCAGCGTCCAGCCGATCCGCCAGCCCGTCATCGAGAAGTACTTCGAGAACGAGCTGAAGACGATCGCCTCGCGGGAGGTCTCCCACGCGCTGCGCGCCAACGGCGCCTGACCGGCGAGCGGGGCGTACTCGATGCCGTGATAGATCTCGTCCGAGATCAGCTGGACGCCGTTGGCCTCACACCACGCGGCGAGCGCGGCGAGCTCGTCGGGCAACAACATGGTCCCGGTCGGGTTGGCCGGCGACGCGACCACCAGGCCTCGGATGTCCGGGAGGGCGGCGACCTGGTCGACGGTGGGCTGGAAGCGGGTCTCGGGCCCGGTCGGGATCTCGACGACCTCGCACCCGAGAGCGGTGAGCACGTTGCGGTAGCAGGGATAGCCGGGGCGCGCCATCGCGACCCGGTCGCCGGCCTCGAAGGCGGCCAGGAACGCCAGCAGGAACCCGCCGGAGGAACCCGTGGTGACCACGATGTCGTCGGCGGAGACATCGATCCGGTGGGTCCGCGCGTGGTGGCGCGCGATCGCCTCGCGGAGCTCCGGGATGCCGGTCGCGACCGAATAGCCGAGCGGGTCGTCGGTCCCCAGCAGCCGGACCGCCTCCTGCCGCACCGGCCGCGGCGCTCCGGTCATCGGCTGCCCGGCCGCCAGGTTGACGACGTCGCCGTGGGTGCGGCCACGCTCGGCCGCCGCCGCCAGCACGTCCATGACGTGGAACGGCGGCACGTTGGCCCGCGCGGCGACCGTGAAGCGGTCCCTGGTCTCCATGGTCGCCATTGTGGCCCCGGGCCGTCGTCTCGCACCTCCCGCCCCTTCCTCCCCGGACCGTTAACATGTGGACTCACGTCGGCCGACGACGAAGGGTCTCCGGGTGCGACTCGACGCCAGCCAGCTCAACACCTTCCTGCTGGTGGGTGCGGCGGTCACGCTGCTCGCGATCGGCGCGGTGCGGCTGTCCACCCGGGCAGGCCTGCCGTCGCTGTTGATCTACCTCTTCATCGGGGTGCTGCTCGGCGACTCGGTGCTCGGGATCCGCTTCGACGACGCCGACCTCACCCATGCGCTCGGCTTCGCGGCGCTTGCGCTGATCCTGGCCGAGGGGGGCCTGACGACGTCCTGGGACGCCGTACGTCCCTCCCTGCCGCTGGGCGTGGTGCTGGCGACCGTCGGGGTCGGGGTGTCCGTCGCCGTCATGGCGGCGGCCGGGCACTACCTCCTCGGGCTGAGCTGGCAGCTGTCGGTGCTGCTCGGGGCGGTCACCTCGCCGACCGACGCCGCCGCCGTGTTCTCGGTGCTGCGTCGGGTGCCGCTGCCCCAGCGGCTCTCCTCGGCGCTGGAGGCCGAATCGGGTCTCAATGACGCCCCGACGATCGTGTTGGTCACCTTGGTGTCCAGCGGTGCCGCCGCCGACTTCGGGGTGCCGGTGATGGCCGGGATGATGGTGGTCCAGCTCGTCGGGGGGGCCGTGGTCGGGCTGGCCGTGGGCTTCGGCGGATCGTGGCTGATGCGGCAGTCCGCGCTGCCGGCGTCGGGCCTCTATCCCGTGGCCGCGCTGTCCCTGGCCATGCTGGCCTACGCCGGCGCCTCGTCCGTGGGCACGTCCGGGTTCGCGGCCGTCTATGTGGCGGCGCTGGTGCTCGGCAACACCCACCTGCCTCACGGCCGGGCGATCCGCTCGTTCGCCGAGGGCGTGGCGTGGTTGGCCCAGATCGGCCTGTTCGTGCTGCTCGGGCTGCTCGCGTCACCGGCCCGGATCGACCTGACCACGATCGCGGCCGCGATCGCCGCGGCCGGACTGCTCACGCTGGTCGCCCGCCCGGTGTCGGTGCTGGCGTGCACCTGGGTCGGGCGGCTCGGCTGGCGCGAGTCCGCCTTCTTGTCCTGGGCAGGGTTGCGCGGCGCCGTGCCCATCGTGCTCGCCACGATCCCGCTGGCGGAGGAGGTGGACGGCGCCGAGCGTCTCTTCGACCTCGTCTTCGTGCTCGTGGTCGCCCTCACCCTGCTGACGGCGCCGACGCTGCCGGCGGCCGCGAAGCTCCTCCGGGTGGCGCGCCGCTCCGAGCCGCGCGGCCTCGAGGTGGAGGCGGCGCCGCTCGACCGGGTCGACGCGGACCTGCTCCAGATCACGATCAGCCCGCGGTCGCTGATGCACGGCGTGGAGGTCGGCGAGCTGCGGTTGCCCCGGGCGCGTCGGTCTCGCTGGTCATCCGCGCAGGCGAGACCATCGTGCCCGAATGGCGCACCGTGCTCCGACACGGTGACGAGCTGCTGGTGGTCACGCCGCGGTCCCTACGCCGGCGCACCGAGCAGCGCCTGCGACTGGTGTCCTCCGCAGGTCGCCTCGCCGGCTGGCGCGGCCCCGAGCCCCGGGTCCAGCCGGACTGACCCGGTCCCACCCGGTGGCGGCGAGTGGCTCAGCCCGTGATGGGGCTGCAGATCACGGCGTCGTTCTCGGCCGTGATCAGCTTGCGACCCTGCTTGACCTCGCTGAACTTCTGCCCGACGACCACGGTGACCCGAGGCCCGAGCTCGGCATGGGCGACGATCTCGGTCTTGCCGCCGAGATAGCTCTTGAGCAGGAGGGCCGCGGGACTCGCGACGTCACCGGTCCAGATCTCGGCCTTGGTGACGTCGGTGCCGTCCGGTGCGTTGCCGGTGGCGCCCTCGCCAAAGCCCTCGGAGACGAGCTGGTCGAGGGTCACGCCCGCCAGGCCCGAACGGTCACTGGCGTTGAGGACGCTGACCCAGACCATGCCGGGACGCACCGGGTTCCCGGCAGGGATGGCGGTCTCGAGGCACGGCTCGTTAGTGGGCCCCGGCGAGGTCAGCGGGGGGAAGGGCTTGGTCAGCGAGGCCCAGCCCCAGGCCGCTCCGCCGAGGACCAGGGCGAGCAGGACGAGCAGGACGAGGGCGTGCTTGAGGCGGCTCGGCATCAGTCCTCCGCGCTGAAGACGCGGGCGTGCAGCACCGTGCGCTGTTGGAGCGCCGCCCGCAGGGCCCGGTGCAGCCCGGTCTCGAGGTAGTAGTCCCCCTGCCACTCCACGACGTGCGCGAACAGGTCGCCATAGAACGTCGAGTCCTCCGCGAGCAGCGTGCCGAGGTGGAGGGTCTCCTGGGTGGTGACCAGTTGATCGAGCCTGATCTGGCGAGGCGGGATCTTCGCCCAGGCGCGCGAAGACAGCCCGTGGTCGGGATAGGGGCGCCCCACACCGATCCGTTTGAAGATCACGGCTGGGAGTCTAACGGCGGCCCGATCCGCCGCCGCGTCCGTCCGTTCGGGGACGCCGTAGGCAGCGACTCAGTGGCTGGCTAGTGTTCGGGCCATGAGCGAGACCAGCGACCCCGCCCCCGACGCCGCCGCTGCGGAGGCACCGGCTCCCGAGGCCCCGGCACCGACTGCCGCGCCGGCGGACGCACCCGTCGACACGTCGGCGGCTGCTCCCGCTGCGCCGGCACCCGCCACCGAGCCCGACAACCCGATCGTGGCCGCCGTCGCGCCCGGCTATCAGTTCGAGGGCGCTGCGCTCGAGCTCGGCGGGCTCATGCTCGATGCGACCGACCTCAGCGACGTGCACATCCGGATCCCGCTGGGGATGCTCAACCGCCACGGGCTGGTCGCGGGCGCCACCGGCACCGGCAAGACCAAGACGCTCCAGCTCCTGGCCGAACAGCTGAGCGCCAACGGTGTCCCGGTGTTCGCCGCCGACATCAAGGGTGACCTGTCCGGGCTGTCCACCCCGGGTCAGGGCGGCGAGAAGATCATGGCGCGCGCGGCCTCGGTCGGGCAGCAATGGACCGCCACCGGCTTCCCGGTGGAGTACTACGCACTGGGTGGGCAGGGCACCGGCATCCCGCTGCGCGTGACGATGACGGCGTTCGGGCCGATGCTGCTCTCCAAGGTGCTCGACCTCAACGACACCCAGGAGTCCAGCCTGGGCCTGATCTTCCACTACGCCGACCAGGCCGGCCTGCCGCTGCTGGACCTCCAGGATCTCCGCGCACTGGTCGCCTATCTGACCTCCGACGAGGGCAAGCCCGAGCTCAAGACCCTGGGCGGCCTGTCGAGCGCCACCGCCGGCGTGATCCTGCGTGAGCTCATCGCCTTCCAGGACCAGGGTGCCGACGCGTTCTTCGGTGAGCCCGAGTTCGAGGCCAAGGACTTCCTCCAGGTCACGGCCGACGGCAAGGGACTGATCAGCCTCGTCGAGCTGCCCAACCTCCAAGACCGCCCGGCGCTGTTCTCGACGTTCCTCATGTGGCTGCTCGCCGACCTGTTCCACGATCTCCCCGAGGTGGGGGACGTCGACCGACCCAAACTGGTGTTCTTCTTCGACGAGGCCCACCTGCTCTTCAACGACGCGTCGCCGGCGTTCCTCGACCAGATCGCCCAGACCGTGCGGCTCATCCGCTCCAAGGGCGTCGGCGTCTTCTTCGTGACCCAGAGCCCCACCGACGTCCCCGACGACGTCCTGGCCCAGCTCGGCTCGCGGGTGCAACACCAGCTCCGCGCCCATACGCCCAACGACGCCAAGGCCCTCAAGGCGACCGTCAACACCTACCCCAACTCGGCCTATGACGACCTCGGCGAGGTGATCACCTCGCTCGGGATCGGTGAGGCCGTGGTCACGGTCATGAACGAGCGAGGCGCACCGACCCCGGTCGCCTGGACCCGACTGCGGGCGCCGGAGTCGCTGATGGGGCCGGCCGACCCGGCCGCGATGGAGGCGACGGTCAAGGCGAGCCCGCGTTATGCCACCTATGCGACGCCCGTCGACCGTGAGTCGGCCCGGGAGAAGCTCGCCGCCAAGCTGGAGGAGGGTGCGCGCAAGGCCGAGGAGGACGCCAAGCTCAAGGAGCAGCTGCGCCAGGAGAAGCTCGACAAGGCGGCCGAGCGCAAGAAGGACGACGACGGCGGCCTGGTCCATGACGTGGTGACGTCCAGCGCGTTCAAGGACTTCATGCGTACGGCGGCCCGCGAGGTCGTGCGAGGCATGTTCAAGTCAGGGCGGCGCTGACCACTCACCGCCAGGTGAACGTCGCGAGCACCGCGGCGATCAGGTCGCCCCGCGCCGTCGGGTCGAGCCCGAGGTTGAAGCTCAGGCGCACGCTGGTGTCGCGGCTGATGGTGCCGAACTCCTCCACCCCGGCCTGGCCGGCCTGCACGCCGACGAGGTGATAGAACGCGACCCCGTCGATGGTCACGTCCGCGAGCCGCCGGGGCCGGCCGGTCCACGGGACGATCTCGCGCGAGGCGGCCACCTGGTCGTCCAGGCTGCGCTGGGGGGCGTCGCCGATGGCGCCGACATAGATCGCGCTGCCCGTGGCCAGATCGTCGGCGCGCATGCTGAAGGTGACGCTGTCGTCGACCGTCCAGCCTTCGGGAGCACGTAGCGAGAAGACCTCGGCCCGGATCCACGGGCCGGCCGCGGGCGTCGGAGCGGCGCTCGACGAGGACGCGGTCGGGCTCGCGGACGAGACCGAGGACGTGGGGTCGCCGCTCGGTGACGGCGGCTCGTCCCCCTCTCCCGTGCAGCCGGCCGTGACCAGGCCCACGGCGACCAGCAGGCCGGCCAGGAGCGGGGCGGGGCGCGGCGTCACGCTCACCGCCACTCGAAGGTGGCCAGCACCGACTGCACCGTCGCCTTGCGTTCGCGCGCGGCGGAGAACTGGTTGAAGCTGATGCGGACGGCGGTGCCGGCGTGGACGGCGCCGAACTCCTCGACGAACGGCACGCCGGCCTCGTGGCCCATCAGGTGATAGAAGGTCACGCCGTCGATGGTGACATCCGCCAGGCGACGTACCTCGCCGACCCACAGGCCGACGTCGCGCGAGATGCGGACCTGCTCGTTGAGCGGCAGGTCGGAGGTGTCGGTGCGGTTGCCGATGAAGATCATGTCCGGGCCGTCGTCGTCGAAGGCGCCGATCGATAGGTCCACCGTGCGGTCGACGGTGTAGCCCACGGGCACCCGGAGCTGGAAGACGTCGGTGGCGACGACCGGCCCGGCAGCTCCTTCGACACCCGCGAACGGCGGGCGCTGGCTTGACGTGCGACCGTCGACCGCACTCGGTGGGACCGAGGTGGCGGTGGCGCCGGACGGATCGATCGAGCACGCCGACACCGGAAGCGTCAGCGCCAGGACGACGCCGGCGATCAGCCGCGTAGGTGTCATGTGCAGCACGGTGCTTGGTTTGTAGCCCACGTCGGGAACGGCTCCAAAATCACAGGCTCGGCTCGGTCCAGGCGGTCTGGACCACCTCGACACCGCGGTCGCGCGTGACGAGCCGACCCCGGCCCGGTGGCGCCGGCGCCGGGCGGACGTTGCCGACGAGCGGCCCCTCGTCGGGGCTGCCCGAGAGCAGCAGCCCGGGCATGGCGAGGTCGCGCATCGACTGGAGCACGGGCTCGTAGAGCGCGCGGGATGCGCCACCGGCACGGCGGGCGACGACGAGGTGCAGCCCGGTGTCGCGGGCCTGGGCCATCAGCGGCTGCAGCGGCTGGACCGGCGAGCTCTGTTGGGTGGCCACCAGGTCGTAGTCGTCGACGACCACGAACACCTCGGCCCCCGTCCACCACGAGCGGCTGCGCAGCTGGTCAGGGGTCACGTCCGGGCCGGGGATGCGGTTCTCGAGGTAGGCGGCGAGATCGCGCAGCGCCGGCTGGGCCTGCGCCGCCGAGGTGAGGTAGTGGAGGAGGTAGTCCTCGGGGACCTCGCCCAGGAGCGCGCGCCGGTAGTCCACGACCACGATCTGAGCCTCCTGGGGGGTGCGGGTCCGCATCACCTCCTGCAGGTAGGAGCGCAGCACCCCGCTCTTGCCCGATCGGCCGTCACCGAAGACCAGCAGGTGTGGCTCCAGGTCGGGGTTGAGCCCGACGGGGGCCAGCTCCTTCTCGTTGACCCCGAGGAGGAGGTGGCCGGCCGGCAGGCCGCGTGCCGCCGCCTGGTCGCGAACGGCGGCCAGCTCCACGCGGGCGGGCAGCAGCCGGAGCTTGGGGCCGCTGGGGCCGGTCCAGGCCGCGGCCACCCGGCGCACCAGGTCGTCGACCCCGACACCGACGGAGCCGGGGTCGGGGCGGCCGTCGATGCGGGGCAACGCCGCCAGGTGGTGGAGCTTGCCGGGGACGAGCCCGCGGCCGGGACGGCCGGTGGGCACCAGAGCAGCGACCTTGCGGTCGATCTCGGAGTCCATCGGGTCGCCGAGCCGCAGCTCCAGCCGGGTGCCGAAGACGTCGCGCATCGCCGAGCGGAAGTCCGCCCAGCGCGTCGCCGCGACCAACAGGTGCAGCCCGAAGGTCAGTCCTCGCGACGAGAGCTGCTGGAGCTCCATCTCGATGTCGTCGAAGTCCGCGCGCAACGTGGCCCAGCCGTCGACCACCAGGAAGACGTCGCCGTAGCCGTCGTCGGCCTGCCCCACCGCTCGCTGGCTCCGGTAGGTCTCGATGCTGTCGATCCCGTGGGACCGGAAATAGGCCTCGCGTCGGTCGACGATGCCGTGGACCTCGGCAAGGATCCGGCGTACGACGTCGGGCTCGGCGCGCGTGCCGATGCCGGCCAGGTGGGGAAGGCCGGCCATGGGTGCGAACGCGCCGCCGCCGAAGTCGAGCACATAGAACTGCGACTCCAGCGGCGTCGTGGTGAGGGCGAGGCTCGACACGAGCGTTCGCAGCAGCGTGCTCTTGCCGCTCCGCGGGCCGCCGACGACGGCGACGTGACCGGCGGACCCGCTGAGGACCGCGGTCAACGTGTCGCGCCGCTGTTCGCGTGGTCGGTCGACCGTCCCGAGCGGCGCCACGAGGGCGCCGACGCTGCGCCACGCCGGGGAGACCAGGCCGAGCCGCGGGTCCTCCACGAGGTCGGGCATGAGCCCGTCGAGCGTGTCAGGCACGTCGAGCGGCGGCAGCCAGACCTGGTGGGCCTCGGGGCCGCGGCCGACCATCTGGGTGACGGCGATGTCGAGCAGCGAGTCCTGCTCCGTCTCGACCGGCGTCGGGTCGACCGGCTCCTCCGTCGGCTCGGCCGGGGTCAGCAGCCGCACCTCGGAGATGGTGAACGGCAGGATGCCCTGAGTGGTGCCCCGGGCGCGGCGCGAGGGACCCCGGGTCGGCGGGGGCCCGGACACGTAGGACGCCTTGAAACGCAACAGGCTCGACTGGTCGGGCTTGAGATAGCCCAGGCCGGGCACCGGGGGCAGCTCATAGGCGTCGGGGACCCCGAGCACGGACCGAGACTCGGCGGCGCTGAACGTGCGCAGGCCCACGCGATAGGACAGGTGGCTCTCCAGTCCCCGGAGCCGGCCCTCCTCGAGTCGCTGCGAGGCCAGCAGGAGGTGGAGCCCGAGGGAGCGGCCCAGCCGTCCGATGGCGACGAACAGGTCGATGAACTCCGGCTTGGCCGACAGCATCTCGGAGAACTCGTCGACGACGATCAGCAACGACGGCAACGGGTCGAGGGGCTCGCCGGCGGCGCGCGCACGTTCGTAGTCGCGAACCGACGCGAAGTTGCCGGCCTTTCGCAGCAGCTCCTGACGGCGCACCATCTCACCGGACAGCGCGTCCTGCATGCGGTCGACGAGCGTGAGCTCCTGGGCGAGGTTGGTGATCACGGCCGACACGTGAGGGAGGTCGGACATGCCCGCGAAGGTGGCGCCGCCCTTGAAGTCCACCAGCACCAAGTTGAGCTGCTCGGGGGAGTGGGTCATCGCCAGCCCCAGCACGAGCGTGCGGAGGAACTCCGACTTGCCGGAGCCGGTCGCACCGATCACCAGGCCGTGGGGGCCCATGCCCTGCTGGGCGGACTCCTTGAGGTCCAGGTGGATCGTGGCGCCGCCCTCGCCGACGCCGATGGGCACCCGGAGCCGGTCGCGCGCCGGTCGCGGCCGCCAGGCGGCCGCCGGGTCGAACGCGCGTACGTCACCGAGGCCCAGCAGGTCCATGAAGTCGCTGGTGGCGGTGATCTCGCCGGGGGAGCCGGCATCGGTGCGATCGATGGCCACGGTGTGCAGCGGTGCGAGGCGCCGGGCGAAGGCCTCGGCCGTGGTGAGGTCGCACTGGTCGGCCAGTGCCCGGATCGGTTCCTCGCGCAGGCGCAGCGCGAGCACCGGCGCCTTGCCGTCGTCGGTGAGCCCGTCGTCGAGCTGGAGGCGCAGCCGGGTCGGGTCGTCGAGCGCGTCCCAGCGGCTCGGCAGGTCCACCACCGTCACGCCATGGAGGCCGTCGGGAGGGATGACGTGGTTGCCGGGCGGCAGCTCCTGACCGTCGACCACCAGCAGGATGTGCGGTGAGGGCAGCCGGTCGTCGGCGCCGAACCGGGGTCGGTCGGCCAGGTCGGCGGGCAGCAGCGCCGAGAGGTCACTCAGCGACGTGGTCACCATGCGCATGGGGCCGGCCGCGTCGGACTGCCGCCCGCTCAGGGCGTGGGGCAGCCACTTCAGCCAGTCCCAGTGCGCCAACTTGTCCTCGCTGCAGAGCACGGCGACGACGAGGTGGGTCGGAGCATGGAACGCGGTCGCCGAGCACACGAGTGCCCTCGCCAGCGCGCGGGCCTGCTCCTCGGGGCCGCACAGCTCGACTCGGTCGAACGCGCGGAGGTCGATGCTCGCCGGCAGCTTGGGCTGCACGCGGTGGACCACGAGGAGCCGGTGCAGCGCCGACGCTGCGGCCGGGTCGACCTGGTCGATCGGGGCGCTCTCCGGGGGGACCAGCTCGACGGACAGCGGCTGGGCGCACACGCCGTAGCGCACCTGCAGGAACCGGTCGTCACCCGTGCCCAGCTCCCAGACCCTGGACCGTTCCTCGGCGAGGGCAGGCAGCGACGTCGGCTCGGGGTGCTGCCAGGTGAGCGCCCGGCGTTGTTGCGCGGCGGCGTCGCGCGCCACCTCGCGGACGGTGCCGAGATAGCGAAGGTAGTCGGTGCGGGTGCCGGCCACCTGCTGGGTGCGCTGCTTCCGCTGCCGGTCGAGCTGGACCACGATGAAGCCCACGGTCGCGAACAGGAACATCCCGGCCGCGATATAGCCGCGGGCGCCGGCGCCACTCTGGCTCATGGTGGCCACCAGGACGATCGAGCCGAGGCTGCCCAGCATGGGGATCGCGTTCATCAGCACGCCGGACGCGCCGTCATGGGGCTCGATCTCGGGGGGCGGCTGCAGCACCAGCTGGCCAGTGGGCACCACGGGCTCGTCGTGGCGCGAGCCTCGCAGCGTCGTGGTCAAGCGTTCCCCCTGGAGCCCGGCCCGTCCCTCGTGGGCCCTGGTCGTCGCTCGATGATAGGCGGGCCCGCGGGCAGCGACTACCCTGCCCACAGGGCAGCCCACGAGCGGTGAGGGGGTGCGACGTGGACAGCGCCCCGAGGGTGAGCACGTCCGACGTGCAGTGCGTCTGCGTCCACGGACCCGCCGGCGTCGTCGACCTGCTGGTCCCGTGGGGCACGACCGCACGCCAGGTCGCCGAGGAGTACGCGCGACAGTCGTCGCTCGAGGTGATCCCCGTGTTGCTGACGACGCTGGGGGGTTCGGTCCTGCCCGATCGACCGTTGGCGGAGTCCGGGCTGCGGTCCGGTGACGTCGTGGTCGCGGTGGCGACCATGCAGTCCGTCGGCCCGGCGGACCCGGCTCTCTTCGAGCCGACCGTGTCCCCCACGCCGGGTGGTGCCGGCGCAGCGGCGTGGGTCGCGACTGCGGCCGCCCTGGCGGGGGCGAGCGCCTGGCTGGCCGCGCACCTCCCCGCGACCAGCCAGCGGCGGATGATGACGATCACCGCGTTGGTCGTGGCTGCGGTCCTCGGCGTCCTACCGGCGCCCGGAGCCGCCCGGCAGCGGGCCCTCGCCGCGCCGGCCTTCGCGGGAGCGGCGGCCTTCGTCGTGGCCTGGGAGCCGACGTCGGGGGCGCTGCCCTTGGCGCTCGGCCTGGCCGGCCTCGCCGCGGCCGCCACCGCCGCGGCGGCCCGAGCGCTCGCGGCCCAACCGCATGAGGGACTGGTCGTGTGGCTGGTCGCCGGTGGCTCGTTCTTCGTGCTGAGCGGTGGGTGTGCCCTGCTCGGGCTCGGCCCCTCGGTCGTCTGGTCGGTCGCCCTGATCGCGGCGATGCTGGCCACGCGGTTGGTCCCGGCCCTCGCGGTCGATGTCCCGGACCAGCTCCTCGTCGACCTCGAGCGGCTGGCCGTCACGGCCTGGTCGGCGCGAGAGCGTCCGCGCGGTCGGCGAGGTCGCGCCCTCGTCCCGACCCGGATGGTGGCCGAGGTGGCCGACCGGGCCGGCCACATCGTGACGGCCGGCGCTGTCGCTACCGGGGTCGTCACGGTCGTCTCGGCGAGCGGTCTGTTGGTGAGCGCCGACCTCCCCGTGGACCGGGTCGGCGCCCGCCTGCTCGTCGCGCTCGTCGGTGCCGTGCTGCTGCTGGCGGCGCGCCACCACCGGCACCGGTTGGCCCGCGCCTGCCTGCGGGTGGGCGGCGTCCTGGCCTGGCTGGCCCTGACGGTCGACCTCGCCGACCAGGTGGGCGAACGGCAGGCCTGGTGGCTGCTGGCGACCGTCGTCGGCCTCGCCCTGGGACTGGTCGTGGCCTCGGTCGCCACCGGCCGCGGCTGGCGGTCGGCCTGGTGGTCCCGTCGTGCCGAGCTGGTGGAGGTCGTCGCCGGGGCCGTGGCCGTCGCGTCGGTGGTCGTGGCGACCGGACTGTTCCGCCACCTGTGGGAAATCGCGTCGACGATGTTTAGCGCTGGAACGCACGGGTAGATGACCACGCGTCGGACCTGCCCCTCGTGGGCCGAACCGCACGACTAGCGTCACCGACCATCGATCTTCTCGCGGGGATCACCCACCGGGGGACAAGGAGAGGCGATATGTCCAGCACCGCCAATGAGATGGGACAGGGCCACGGCACCCTGTCCGCGGCCGCCGCCAAGGTGGCCTCCGCCAAGACCGACTTCGATCGGATCAGCTCCGACCTGACCGGCAAGATCCAGGGCCTCAGCGGCCAGTGGGTCGGCGCCGGCGGCACGGCGTTCATGAGGCTCCACCGTGAGTGGACCGAGGCGCACCGCACGATCACGGCCGCCCTCAACGAGTTCGAGGCGTCGCTGCAGAGCACCGAGCGCGACAACACCTCGACCGATGAGAACCAGGCCGGCCCCATGACCAACCTCTCGGCCCGCCTCGGCTGACCTCGACCACGCGACAGGAGCACCGACATGTCTTTCGACCTTCGTGTCAACCACGCCCAGCTCGACGCCGCCGTGCAGGACATCGCGGCCACCGTCAAGGCCATCGACGGCCGGCTCGACCAGCTCGAGGCAGAGCTGGCGCCGCTCAAGAGCGACTGGATCGGCAGCGCCCAGCAGGCCTATGTCGTCGCCAAGGCGAAGTGGGACGGCGCCATCGCCGACCTCAACCAGGTCCTCGCCGACGCCGGGGTCGCCGTCTCCCAGGCCAACACCGAATATGCCGCGGCCGACCGCCGTGGTGCCAACAACTTCCAGTTCTGAGCCACACCCAGGGCCCCGGAGCCGGCGACGACCGTCACCGGCTCCCGGGCCGCCAGGCCTGAGGGGGACACGATGGCCATTCCCGAGATGAGCGCCGGTGCGGTGCTGGGCGCGCTGACCGGTGTGCTCCAACTGGACCCAGCCGTGCTGGAGCAGCTCGAGAAGATCCTCACCGAGAACTCCGACCTGCTCGAGGCGGCGCCCTATCAACGGCTCCAGGTCTCCGATGGTGCGTTCGGGGGCTCGGCCAAGGCCGGCTCGCTCGGCTGGCACCACACGCGCGCCCACGAGGTGCTCGCCCAGACCGTCCTCGCGATGGTCACCGACCTCCGCGAGTTCGCCGTGGGCGTCCGCACCGCAGCCGACGGGGTCGACGCCGCCGACAACGACGCCGCGGCCGACCTGGTGCGGCGGGCCGACCGGCTCCACAGTCACGACCAGCAGGCCTATGACCATGCCCGCAACAACCAGTCGGCCGAGCCTCCCCCCGGTGCTGCAGATGAGACCACGTCGGGAGGGCAGCCCTGATGGGACCCCACGAGCGTGCCCTGCGCGGTGCCGTCGGTGGCGGCAGCGCCGACGTCGTCAGCGCGGCCGCCGAGGAGTGGCGCAGTGGGGCCCAGCTGCTCGCCAGCGTCGGGCTGGCGCTCGACCTGGCGGCGCAGAAGGCCCCCGAGACCTTCGGGCCCGACTCCCAGACCGCCGTCGATGCAGCCGCGGCGTTCGGTCGTGTCAAGACGCTGGTGATGGAGCGCAGCGACCAGATGACCTCGGGCTCGCAGGCGCTGCTCGATGCCGCGGCCGCCTTTCGCCAGGCCCAGTCGACGCTGAGCGCCCTGGGCGCCGAGCCCGCGGCCCCCGTCTATCGAGACCCCGGGCCGACCGCCGACGATGCCGACGTGATCCGTGCGTCGGTCACCTACAACAACCGGGTCAGCGCCTACCACGCCGACGTGGCCGCTCGTGAGTCGCAGTCGGCGGCGGCGCTCACGGCCATGGACGCCAGCTATGACGGGTCGATCGCGACCCTGCAGTCGATCCATGGCGAGCCCGATCCGGCGACCGGCTCGCCGGCCGGCGGCACGCCTTCGGCAAGCGGCACCCGCACGGGCTCGGGCGGCTCCGGCACGGGCACGATGACCACGGGCACCGGCAGCGGTGGGGGCACCGGCTCCGGCGGCACCGGCACGGGCACCGGCGGCACGGGCACGGGCGGCACCGACACTGGCGGGAGCGGCACTGGCGGGAGCGGCGGCACTGGCGGGGGCGGTACGGGATCCGGTGGACCCGGTGGCCCGGGTGGAGCGGGCGGGTCCGGCGGCGGCGCGCCCCAGGGCGGCGGTCCCGGTGGCGATGGCGCGACCCCGGGCGCGGGCGGCGGCCCCATCGGGGCTCCCCCGGGCGGCGGCTTCCCAGGCGGTGGGACCGGTGGCGCGGGCGGCCCCGGTGGTGGCGCCGTCGGTGGCGTTGCCGGCACGGTCGGCGGCGGCGTGATCGGTGGGCTCGCGGGCCTCGGTGGTGCTGTGCGCGGCCCGCTTCCGATGGTGCCGGTCTCCGGTGCGCCGTCGGGGGGCCTCGGCGCCACGACCCGACCTGCCGGGGCTGCCACCCTCGGCCGCACCTCGGCGACCCCGGGCACCGTCGTGGGCGGGGGCACGGGCTCCACGAGCGGGCGCTCCGCGATGACCGGCACCCGCGGGACGCGCGGCGGTGCGGGCGCCGTGACCGGCGGTGGTGCGGGCGGCCGCGGCGACCGACGGCGTCGTGACAAGCCAGAGCCGGTCGACCACCTCGAAGGACCCCAGGACTGGCTCGACGATGAGGACGCCGCTCCCGGCATCCTCGACTGAGCCCCAGGAGGCTCGGCCGCGATCCAGGCCGAGCCTGGCCCGCTACCATGCTTGCGGCCCGCGGGAGCGGGCTGACGACTGTCGGGGGGAGACGTCATGACCCAGGGAGCCACCGGCATCCCGAGCCTCGTGCGGGTCACCGTCGCCTCCGCCACCCGCCGGGTCGACCTCGTGCTGCCCGGGGCGGTCCCGGTGGCCGAGCTGCTGCCCGAGCTCGCCCGGGGCGTGGGTCTGCTCGATGCCGCGACCGTCTATGCGGGCTACCACCTGACCACCCAGGACGGCCGCGAGCTGGTTGGCGATGCGGGGCTGATCATGCAGGGCGTCGAGGACGGTGCCTTGCTCACCGTGACCTCGGGGGTCGACGACGCGCCGCCGCGGATCTATGACGACGTGGTCGAGGCGATGACCGATGTGGTCGAACGCGAGCTCCGGCCATGGCAGCCCGCCTCCGGGCGGCGTACCGCCCTCTCAGCGGCGGCGCTGCTCCTGGCGCTCGGCGCGGCGGCCCTCCTGCTGCAGGGCGGGGTCCTGGCCGGGGTGACCTCCGCCCTCGTGGCGCTGGCCCTCGTGGTCGGGGCCATCGTCTTGTCCCGGGCCCAGCACGAACGCGATGCCGCTGTCTCGGTCGCGTGGATGGGGGCCGGTTATGCCGCGGTCGCCGGTCTCCTCCTCGGCGCCGGCGACGGCGGCCCGGGGAGTCTCGACCAGTGGTTCGGACTGCCCGCGGCCGCAGCGGGAGCCGGCATGCTGGCCGCCGGCCTGATGGCACTCGTCGGGTTGGGCGACGGCCGGACACTCGCGATCCCGCCCGTCGTCGTCGGCGCCGTGTTCGCCTCGGCCGGACTCGTGATGCGGGCCGCGGCCTTCGACCCCGCTGTCGTGCTCACCACCACGCTGGTGCTGGTCGTGATCGCAGGCAGCGTCTTCCCCTGGCTCGCCCTCGGGGTCACCGGCACCGCCGTCCCCCAGCTCTACTCCACCGCCGACGTGACCGCCGACCCGACCGAGGTCGACCCCGTCCGGGTAGCGGTCGACGCCCGGCTGGCCCACGACATCCTGGTGGCGGTCTCGGCGACGGTCGGGCTGTTGCTGGTCCTCGTGGCCCCGCTGGCCGTCTCGCTCGGTGTCTCCGGCACGCTGTTGGCGGTCGTCGCCTGCCTGGTCGTCATGCTCCGCACCCGGCAGTACCGCACCGGCGCCGAGGTCCTCGTCGGGCTCGTCTCGGGGATCGCGGGCCTCGTGGTCATCGCGGTGGCCCTGGTCTGGCTCCACCCGGCCTGGCGCCCCGCCACGGCCGTGGTCCTCGCGATCGCGGGCGCGGCGCTCCTCGCGCTGACCCTGGTGCCCACCACCCCGTCGGTACGCCGCGGCCGGGCCGGTGATGTCGCCGAGTCCGTCGCGCTCCTCGCGCTGCTGCCGCTGCTCGTCGTCGCCACGGGCATCTTCACCGCGCTCCGAGGCTGAGCATGGCCACCAAGCGCGACCTCGTCGAGGCCCACGCCTTCAGCCGGCGCCGACTGGTCACCGCCTTCGTGTCGGGGGCGCCCGGCGGCCGCGAGGTCGAGCCGGTCCGCCCCGGCCGGACGATCGTCGGCGGGATCGCGCTCGCGGTCCTGCTGCTCCTCGGCGCCGTCGTCGCCGGCGTGTTCGCCCCCCGCACCCCGCAGGACTGGAACAAGGTCGGCCTCGTGGTCTCCAAGGACGACGGCGGGCTCTATGTCATCACCGAGAGCTCCGACCGCCCGGTGCTCCGGCCCGTCATCAACGTCACCTCGGCCAAGCTGATCCTCGGTGACCTCGCCGCAGACCCCACCCCGCTCTCCACCTCGTTCATCCAGAGCCAGCGCATCGGTGAGGACGTCGGGATCCTCGGCGCGCCGCACGACGTGCCCGCCCCCGATCGCCTCATCGGGTCCGGGTGGACGGCCTGCACCGACTCCGGGCTCGGCATCCGCCTCGACGTCGGGCCTCGCCCCGACGTCACCGCCGCGCCCGAGCGCGGCCTGGTCGTGCAGAGCGACGGAGACTATTTCGTCCTCGCCGAGGCACTGTCCGATGACCGCGTTCACCCGACCGCGTACCGCTATCGGCTGCCCACCCAGAGCGGTCCCCGCGACAACATGCTGGCCGCGCTCGGTCTCCCTGCCGGTGTGGAGGCCATCGAGGTGCCGCCGGCCTGGTTGGCGCTCTTCCCGGCGGGCGGCGACCTCACCTGGGAGAGCATGGGGATCGAGCACGCCGGCCAGCCCGCGTCGATCGATGCGGCGGGCGGTGACGACCGCTATCGGGTCGGCGACGTCGTGATCACCGCGGACGATGCCGTGGTTCTCACCGAGGTGGGGCCTGCGCCGATGACGACGTTCGCGCTCGCGGTCTATGAGAACCTGCCTGAGCCCTATACGCCGCGGGTCTTCCGGGTCGACCAGGTCGACCTGGGGCGCGTCGACCGCCCCTATGCCGACGCCCACTGGCCCGTCGACCTGCCGGTCGCCGCGGTGGGTGAGGCGTGCGTCCAGCTCGTCGCCGCCACCGACGCACCGCCGCGGGTGACCCTGGCGGAGCTCCCCGGTGACCGGGCCACCGCGAGCGGGGTGTCCGTCGGGACCAGCGCCGTCGGGATGGACCCCGGCTCCGGAGCGCTGATCGTCGCGGGTGACTGGGGTCAGACCCAGGGTGGCTCGCCGTTCCTGGTCGACTCCAAGGGGCGCGCCTATCCGTTGCTCGTGCCCGCCGCGCAGCGGCTCGGCTATGACGGGGTCGACCCCACGCACGTCCCCGACGGCTGGCTCGAGCTGTTCGCCGACGGGGTGACGCTGTCCCCGCAGGCCGCGCTCTGCCCGCCCGAGGCCGCGGACGACCCATGCGGCTGACCGCCGCCTCGTGGGCCGGCGCGGCTCTCGCCCTGTCGCTCCTGACAGCGGGGGTGCCGCAGCCGTCCTCCGCCACCACGACGTCCGCTGCCGACGTCCCGTGCTCGGCCATCAGTGCCGACCTGCCCACCCAGGAGGCGATCTCGCCCAGTCGGCCCCTGGAGCTGCTCGGCGTCCCGCGCGCCCAGGCGCTGCTCGATCGAACAGCCCGGTCGGGATCCCCCGTGCGGGTCGCGGTCGTCGACTCCGGCGTGATCGACACGCCGCGGATCCCCGTCGTACGCCGGGTCGGGTTCACCCGGCTCACCGAGATCCGCCACTTCCACGGCACCGCCGTGGCGGGGCTGATCGCCGGGCAGCCGTCGGCCGATGGTGCCCCCGTGGGTGTGGCGCCCGATGCGGAGATCGTCGACGTCCGGGTCTTCGACGACGACGCTCCCACCGACAGCATCAGCGCGGACGTCCAACCCGCCCGTGTCGCGCAGGGGCTGCGCTGGGTCGCCCGGCACTCGGCCCGACTCGATATCGGCGTGGTCAACGTGTCCCTGATGGTCGCCGACGACCCCCGGCTGGCCGCCGCCGTTCGAGCGCTTCGGCGTGCCGACGTCGTGGTGGTCGCCTCGACCGGCAACCGCCCGACCCAGCCCGGACAGCCCCTCTATCCCGACTTCGCGACACTCAGCCCGGGTGAGGACGCGGCCGCGTGGGTCTTCCCAGCGGGCTATCCGGGTGTCGTGGGGGTCAACGCCACCTCGGGCATCGCCGACGCCGATGACCTCGCCGCCGTCCTCCAGAGCTCGGCCACCGACGTCGCCGCCCCCACGCCCGGCGCGGTGACGGTCGCCCTCAACGGCGGCACGTGCGTGCTGACCGACGTCGCGACCTCGTGGTCGGCAGCGGAGGTCAGCGGGGTCGTGGCGCTGCTGCGGGCCCGCTTCCCCGACGACAACTCCCGGCAGATCATCGCGCGCCTGACGGTGACCGCGAGTGCCGCTCCGGGCTCGGCCAGCCCGCTCGTGGGTGCCGGTGTCGTGCAGCCCGTGGAGGCGCTCACGCGGCCCCTCCACCCCACGCGCGCCGGGGTCGTCGCCGAGTCACTCCCGGCACCCGACCGGCTGCCGAAGGCGTCCCAACCCGTCGTCGCCGCCGACGACGGTGCCGCCCTGCGTCGTACGGTGCTGTGGTGGGGCCTGGTGGCGGGGGGCGTCGTCGTGCTGGCCCTCCTGCTGCGTCCCCTGCTCTCTCGGCGGCGCGCCCCCGCCCGGCCGAGCGGCCCGTCAGCGGGCAGCGCGCCGGAGGGGTGACGTGTCAGCCGGCGACGTGGAAGCGACGCCGGTGGAACTGGGGCTGCTCGATCTCATCCAGCACGGCCAGGGCGAGGTCGGGGGCGGCGATGTAGGACTCGCCGGCTTCGTCGGTGAGCAGGATGTCGGTGCTGAGCCGATAGCAGCCCGTGACCTTCTGGGGCAACCAGGCACCGAAGTTGGCGGCCGGACTGACATAGAACCAGTCCAGCGTCTCCGGGGAGGCGCGCAGCGCGTCGAGCAGGGCCATCCCGGTCAGCACCTCGGCCCGGATCTCGGCCGGCGGCTCGTGCACGTCGAAGAAGCGCGGCCCGCCCTCGGCCACGAGCATCGATGACACTCCGCCCAGGACGCCGAGCCGGACCCCGGCCCCGTCGGCGAGGCCGATGAGCCGGTCGAGGATGCCTTCGAGCTTGCCCTCCATGTCGCCGCGCGGCGACAGGGTCTCGAAGACGACGTCGGCGTCCTCGACGACCTGTGCCAGCAGACCCTCGTCCTCGAGCGAACCGTGGACATAGGTCACCCCCTCGATGGGCTCCGCGGGGGCGGAGCGGCTGTAGGAGGTGACGGTGTGACCTCGTTGGGCGGCCTCACGGACGACGGCCGAGCCGCCATAGCCGGTACCACCGAGAACCTTGATGCGTGCCATGACGGTGGAAGTCGACTCGCCACCACTTTGTTCCCGGCGCCTGCAAACGAGATGCCGATCACGTTGGTGCGCGTCCCCCGAACAGGCGAACGGCGATGGGGGGACGATGGACCCATGCCTGCCACATCCACCGCGCCGACCCCCACCACGACCCACACCGCGACCCCGACCCGTGCCGACCACGGCTGCCGGTCCCTGTCGGAGTGTGACCTCGGGGTGGCGCAGCGGCTGGCCCTGATGGCGCTGCGGCACGGCGGCTTCGTCCGCGACCTCCCCGAGGGCTCCTTCGTCGGCGACACCGCCGAGGAGCGCGCCTATGGCGAATACCTGCTCGTGCTGCTCCGCCGCTACGGCGGCGCCGCCTTCGACGAGGAGAAGGTCCTCACCGTCCTCGCCGACCACCCGCTGCTGCTCGCCCCCGCCGACCCCGAGCACGTCACCCACGACTGCCCGGTGTGCGGCAGCCCCGCGCTGTTCACCACCGCGCGCGGCAGCGTCTGCGACGACTGCGCCGAGCGGGTGCGCTGCTCATCGGGCCACCTCGTCGCCGGGACCAGCTCAGACGCCTGGGGCCACTTCGCGGCCTACCACGTCGACGGCCATGGCGAGGAGTGCCATTCGGTCACCGACAGCGGCATCTGCTGGATCGACGACTGCCAGTGCGTGATGGAGGAGTCCCTCACCGGCGGCGTCATCGTCGAGGTCGTCGACCCCCGCTGACGCTGCGGAGCATTGATACCCCGGGTGCGGGGCGTGGGGGTCAGCGCGCCGGGAGCACCAGCAGCGTGATCGAGTTGGCCGGATAGGTCGCCGTGGCGCGCGAGCCCGTCAGGGTCAGCGCCTTGCGCCGGACGATCTCCTGGGGCGACCCCGCCGAGTAGCGCCAGACCTGCACCTTGGACTTGGCCGAGAAGTGCTGGAGCACGAGCTTGGCCGTGATCGCCGACCCGGTCTTGTTGATCACCATCAGGGTCATCGCACCGTCGGACCCGCGGGTCGCGCCGAAGACCGACAGCTGGTTGCGGGCCGTGCTGGTGGCGCGCACCGAGGTGTCGCCGAACTGACCGCGGGCGCCGTCGTAGTTGCGATACATCCGGAAGGCGTAGGCCCAGGGCTGGCTGGCCTTCATCCCGCTGGACTGCCACAAGGTGGCGAGGTCGAGGCCCTCCCGGCCGAAGATCCCCAGCACCTCGGCCTGCGCCAGCGCGCCGTTCATCGACTCGGTGCCGCCCCAGTTGTACTCGGTGATCGCCGTCTTGGTGCCGGGGTAGTACTGGTCGACCCAGGCCTGCATGGTGCGGATCCACTGGAGCGGCTTGTTGCCGTTGGCGTCGCTGATCCACGACTCGTCGACATAGTGGGGGTCCCACAGCGCGCGGGTCGACCGCAGCCGAAGTCGCTGGGTCGCCGGGCTGCCGGCGTTGTTCAGGGCGACGCCGTCCTCCTGCGGATAGAAGTGCTCGTCGAAGTAGTCGAGCAGCCGGGTCCCGCCCGACTGCTCGGCGGCCGCGAACTGCTGGAGGTACCAGGCGCCCAGCGGCAGGCCCCCGTGGGCGTCGCGGTCGGCGTGGGACTGGCCGCAGTTGTCGGCGGCGGAGTAGTAGTAGGCGCACCAGCCCCAGTCACTCGGGCCGAGCACGGCGGCCGCGGGGTCGGCCGTCTTGACGGCAGCGGCGGTCGCCTGGGACTTCGACCAGAGCTCGTCGAGGTCGAGCGGGTCGGGGTGGACGTCGCGATGCGTGGAGTTCCACAGCGTCGGCTCGTTGTCGAGGGCATAGAAGTCGACCCCACCGGCACCCGCCGCGCCGTACGACGACACCAGCGAGCCCACCATGTTCTCGACGAACGTCTCGTCGGCAGAACGAGACGTGGTCCTCGGGTCAGCGGTCAGATCGTTCCCGTTGCGGGTCCCGTTGCCGCAGTTGGGGTCCCAGTCCCAGTCGTAGCCGTCCTGGTTGGGGAAGTCGGTGTCTGGGAACGAGCACGTGAACGGGTGGTCGCTGGGGGAGTTCTTGGCGACCCAGCCGGTCATCGGCACCGTCACGATGCTGTTGGAGCCACGTGCCTGGTCGGTGGTCACGAACGAGTCGAGCGTCTCGCTGCCGCTGGCGACGATGTTCTCGAAGTACCAGTCGCTGCCGGTGTTGTAGGTGTCGTTGAGGTAGTTGTAGCGGCTGGTGCTGTTGCCGCCCCACCGGTCGACCGGCACCCGGAAGGCCTTGCGGATCCCGGGGATGCCCGAGCTGAAGTTGATGCCATAGATCAGCGGGCTGATCGCGTGGCGCCCGGCCGTGGCGTCGACGGTCAGCGTCTCCTTCGCCGCCTGGTGGCGGGCCGGGATCGTCGCCTCGGCGTTGCTGGCGACGGTGGCGACGCGCGCCTGTGTCGGCGCCGGACCTGTGGTGGGGGTGCCCGAGCTGGGTGTGCCGGGCAGGGCGACGAGAGCGGCGGAGAGGGCGGCCGAGACGAGGGGGACACGCACACGCATGACAGCCAGTGTGGCGCAGCAGCGGGCCGCGGGGCGCAGGATCGGCCTATCCCGGTGCGTACGGCGCGACGCGGGCGGCGTACGCACCAGGAAGGCGGTGGCGGAGGATAGGGGATTCGAACCCCTGAGGGCTGTTAACCCAACCCGCTTTCCAAGCGAGCGCCATAGGCCACTAGGCGAATCCTCCGCAGAGGAGGTTACCCAACCTCGGTCGGACCGGTGAAATCGGCCACCGAAGACTGACCAGCGGCGCCGGGCAAGCAAAGGCCCCCCGCGTACCCGACAGAGCTCGCTGACCCTTGCTGCCTTCCGGCCCTGGGGGAGTTGGGCAAGATGCCGCCACACGGGGGGTTGCCCGCGAGTCTAGGCGAGGCGGGCTGTGCCGCCCAACTCCGGTGGCCTCCACGTCCGTCCGGTGCTTGGCCGCCGCCCACGGTCAGGCGACGATGGGCGCGTGTTCGTCATCGCCCACCTCAGCGACACCCACCTCGGCGGGCGCTGGGCGCCCGAGGTCCGCACCCGACGGGTGCTGGACCATCTCGCCCGGCTCGACCCGCCCGTCGACGTCATTATCGTGACCGGGGACATCGCCGACCACGGCACCAGCGAGGAGTACGCCGATGCGGGCGCCCTGTTCGGCACCTGGCGGGGCACCGCCCCGATCCTGGTCCTGCCCGGAAACCACGACCGCCGCGAGGGCTATGCGGCGTGGCGGGGCGCCTCCCCCGACGCCCCCGTCAACGAGGTCCACCGCGTGGGCGGCCACGTCTTCGTCATGCTCGACTCGATGATCCCCGCACCGCCGGGTGAGCGGATCGACCCCGGCCTGCTGACCGACGGGTCGTTGGCGTGGCTCGATGACCAGCTGGCGTCGCGCGCGGCCGGTGAGCGCGCCTTCGTGTGCCTCCACCACCCGCCGGTCGAGGTCGGGATCTCGCTGATGGACCCCATCCGGCTCACCAACGCCGACGCCCTCGCCGAGGTCCTCGACCGACACCAGGACGTCCTCGCGGTCCTCGTCGGCCACGCCCACACGGCCTGCGCGACGTCGTACGCCGGGATGGCACGGCCGCTGCCGGTGCTGATCCCCGGTGGCCTCGCCTCGACCGTCCCGATGGACGCCGAGCCTTTCGACCCGATCACCCCCGACCTGCCGCCCACCTTCGCCGTCCACCTCGTCGGCGACGACGGCCGGATCGTCACCCACTGGCGCTCGCTACCGGCTGTCGGCGAGGGTCGTTAGGGTTCATGCGTGGAGTCACCGCTCGCGCTCTATCGCCGCTACCGGCCCGAGACGTTCGCCGAGGTCATCGGTCAGGATCACGTCACCGAGCCGCTGCGCGCCGCGCTGGCCAACAACCGTGTCAACCACGCCTATCTCTTCTCCGGTCCGCGTGGGTGCGGCAAGACCACCTCCGCCCGCATCCTCGCGCGCGCCCTCAACTGCGCCCAGGCGCCCACGGCCGACCCGTGCGGGGAGTGCGACTCCTGTCGTGAGCTGGCCCGCGGCGGCTCGGGCTCGATCGACGTCATCGAGATCGACGCCGCGTCCCACAACGGTGTCGACGACGCCCGCGACCTGGGCGTGAAGGCCTTCTTCGCGCCCGTGCGTGACCGCTACAAGGTCTACATCATCGACGAGGCCCACATGGTCACCACGCAGGCGTTCAACGCCCTGCTCAAGCTCGTCGAGGAGCCGCCGCCCCACCTGCGTTTCATCTTCGCGACCACCGAGCCTGACAAGGTGCTCCCCACCATCCGGTCGCGCACCCACCACTACCCGTTCCGGCTGATCCCGCCGCGCCTGCTCTCGTCCTATCTCGGCGAGCTCTGCGACAAGGAGGGCGTCGCGGTCGAGCCGGCGGCGCTGCCACTGATCGTCCGGGCCGGCGGTGGCTCGGCGCGCGACACCCTCTCGGTTCTCGACCAGCTGCTCGGCGGGGCCGGGCCCGAGGGGGTCACCCACGCGCTCGCGACCGGGCTGCTCGGGTTCACCCCCGAGTCGCTGCTCGACGAGGTCGTCGACGCCTTCGCCGCCGGCGACGGGGCGGCGGTGTTCGGCGTGGTCGACAAGGTCATCGAGACAGGCCAGGACCCTCGCCGCTTCACCGAGGACCTGCTGCGCCGGCTGCGCGACCTGGTGATCGTCGCGGCGGTTCCCGACGCCCCCGCGAGCGGGCTCATCGACGTGTCCGAGGACGCCGGGGAGCGGCTCGTGGCCCAGGCAGCCCGGTTCGGCCGCGCCGACCTGTCACGTGCCGCCGACCTGGTCGCCGCAGGGCTCACCGAGATGCGCGGCGCCACCGCCCCACGACTGCTGCTCGAGCTCATCTGTGCGCGGGTGCTGCTGCCGGGTGCCGACCACACCTCCGACGGGGTGATGGCTCGCCTCGACCGGCTCGAGAAGCGGATGACGATCAGCGGGACGCCGTCGGCCGCCGCCCCGAGCGCCGCTCCGGCCGCCGGTGTGGGCGCCGTCGCCCCCGCCCAGACCGGGGGCGCTCCCGAGCCGCCTGTGCAGTCGACCGTCGCCGACCGGAGCGCCGCCCCCGCCCCCGATGCGACGGCCCCACGACCGCCCGCCCCGGCGCCCGAGTCCCCAGCGCCGGAGTCACCCGTGCCCCCTCCGGTCGCGGTCGAGCCCCCACCGGCCGCCCCCTCGCAGCCCTCTCCCGCCGTGACCCCGCCACCCGAGGGGGTCCGCGCGCCGGAGCGCGGGCCCGAGCCGGCCGTCGAGCCGTCCGCGGCCCCGGCGGTCGCCGAGCCCGCCGCCGCCCCGGCGGGCGGCCTCACCCTGGTCGACGTACGCCGGCTGTGGCCCGACATCGTCGAGGCCACCAAGACTCGCCGCCGGCTCACCTGGATCCACCTGACCCAGCACGCCCAGGTGGTCGCGGTCGACGCGACGACGCTGACCCTGGGCTTCTCCAACGCCGGCGCCCGCGAGTCCTTCAACAAGGGCGGCAGCGCCGAGATCGTGCGCCAGGCGGCCATCGACGTCGTGGGTGCCGACTGGCGGGTCGAGGCGATCGTCGATCCCGGCGCCCAGCCCGACCGCGGGGCCCCGGCCCGCGAGCCCGATGACCCCTGGGCCGACGAGGCTCCCGCCCCTTCCGAGCCATCCGGCCATGCCCCCGAGCGCGACCGGGGACCCGTGACCGCGTCGGCCCCGACCTCGGCAGCCACGAGCGAGCCGGCCCCGCCGACCGAGCCGCCCGCGTGGGCGGCACCCGAGGCCCCGCTTCCCGAGACCACGACGCCCGAGCCCGGCGGCGGGATCGCCGCCGCGCGCGAGGCGATCCAACAGACCCGGCCGGTCGGCGGCGTCGCCGACGAGGCGCCGCCCGAGCCGGGCAGCGACCCCGACGCCGCAGTCGACCCCGACGACCCTGACGTCGAGACCTCCGGACTCACCGGCGCCGCCCTGCTCCAACAGGCCCTGGGCGCCGAAGTGATCGAGGAGATCCCCCACTCCTGACCCGCGGGCCGGCGCCCCCGGCCACCCCACCCCACGACCGAACCAGGTGACACACCGATGACCGACAACCCCTTCGAGGGCATGGGCGGGTTCGACATGAACGCGCTGCTCCAGCAGGCCCAGCAGATGCAGGACCAGGTGACCCAGGCCCAGGCCAGGCTGGGTGACGAGACCGTCCAGGGCGCGGTGGCCGGCGGCGCCGTCACTGTGACCCTCAACGGCCTCGGCGACCTCGTCGGCGTCACGATCCGCCCCGGCACCGTCGACGGCGACAGCGCCGACGACCTGGCCGACCTCGGTGACCTGTTGGTCGCCGCCTACCGTGATGCCAAGACCCAGGCCGACCGCCTGGCCGCCGAGGCCCTGGGGCCGTTCGGCGGCGGTGGTCTGCCGGGGCTGGGCTGACCGGGCCCGACGCGACGGACTGACAGGGCAACCAGGTGTACGAAGGCATCGTCCAGGACCTCATCGACGAGCTCGGGAGGCTTCCCGGGATCGGTCCCAAGGGTGCGCAGCGGATCGCGTTCCACCTGTTGCAGGCCGACGCGGCCGACGTACGCCGCCTCGCCGACGTGCTGACCGAGGTCAAGGCCAAGGTGAAGTTCTGCACCGTCTGCTTCAACGTCTCCGAGGACGACCAGTGCCGGATCTGCCGTGACCCTCGGCGCGACCCGACCGTGCTGTGCGTCGTGGAGGAATACAAGGACGTCGTGGCGATCGAGCGGACCCGTGAGTTCCGCGGCCGCTATCACGTGCTCGGCGGGGCGATCTCGCCGATCGACGGCATCGGGCCCGAGCAGCTGCGCATCCGCGAGCTGCTCCAGCGGCTCGCCGACGGGACGGTCACCGAGGTCATCCTCGCAACCGACCCCAACCTCGAGGGAGAGGCCACGGCGACCTATCTCACGCGCACGCTGAAGCCCATCGGCTTGCGCGTGACGCGTTTGGCGAGTGGACTTCCCGTAGGCGGTGACCTCGAATATGCCGACGAGGTCACCTTGGGACGAGCGTTCGCAGGGAGGAGATCCGCGGATGACTGAGGAGACGCTGCCGGGTGTCGACAGCGAGACCGAGGACTTCGCGCAGCAGATCGCCGATCAGGTCGAGAGCTTCCTGCTCGCCCTGCGTGAGATCGCGCGCGAGGCCGACGGTGGTCGGGCCATCTCGCTGCTCCTGCTCGAGGTGAGCCAGGTCCTGCTCGCCGGCGCGCGGCTGGGGGCCCAGGCCGACTTCACCCCCGACGGCGAATACCAGCCCGACGTGGGTCCCGACGAGGACCTCGACGAGCTGCGGCTGCGGCTGGCCGACATCTTCGGGGGGCTCGACACCTACAGCTTCGTGTTCGATCCCTATGCCCCCGACATCGTCGACAGCCAGTTGTCCGACGACCTGACCAGCATCGCCAACGACCTCGGCAACGGCCTGCGCCACTTCCGCGCCGGCAACGTCGACGAGGCGTTGTGGTGGTGGCAGTTCTCCTATGTGTCGTCGTGGGGCAACCTGGCCGGAGCCGTCCTCAACGCGCTGCTCAGCGTCGTCGCCCACGACCGGCTCGACACCGAGATCCTCATCGACGTCGAGGAGGAGCAGGTCGCGGTCGCCAACGAGATCCTCGGGGCCGGTGAGATGACTCCCGGGTCCGCTGTCGACCCCGGCTAGACTTCGGGCGGTCGCAGCGCAGCGTGGCGAGCCCGGCCGAGGGCACGCGACCACTGAACCCTTCGGATTTTCGAGGACCTACATCGTGGGCATCGTCGTACAGAAGTACGGCGGCTCGTCGGTGGCCGACGCCGCCGGCATCAAACGGGTCGCCCAGCGCATCGTCAACACCAAGAAGGCCGGCCACGACGTCGTCGTGGTCGTCTCGGCGATGGGCGACACGACCGACGAGCTGCGTGACCTGGCCGAGCAGGTGACGCCGCTCCCGCCGCCGCGTGAGCTCGACATGCTTCTCACGGCCGGTGAGCGCATCTCGATGGCCCTGGTGGCGATGGCGATCGCGCAGCTGGGCCACAAGGCCCAGTCCTTCACGGGCTCCCAGGCGGGTGTCATCACCGACGCCGCCCACGGCAACGCCAAGATCATCGACATCACGCCGGGCCGCATCGTCGCCGCCCTCCAGGACGACGCGATCGCCATCGTGGCGGGCTTCCAGGGTGTCTCCCAGACCACCAAGGACGTCACCACGCTCGGCCGCGGTGCCTCCGACACGACCGCCGTCGCGCTGGCCGCCGCGCTGGGCGCCGACTACTGCGAGATCTACTCCGACGTCGACGGGGTCTTCACCGCCGACCCGCGGATCGTCCCGTCGGCCCGCAAGCTCGACCGGCTCTCCACCGAGGAGATGCTCGAGATGGCAGCCAGCGGCGCCAAGATCCTCCACCTGCGGTGCGTCGAATACGCCCGTCGCCACAACATGCCCGTCCACGTGCGCTCGTCGTTCTCGACCAAGGAGGGCACCTGGATCATCCCCACCAGCGCAGAGGAAGAGCCGATGGAACAGGCCATCATCACCGGCGTCGCCCACGACCGCAGCGAGGCCAAGATCACCGTGGTCGGCGTCCCCGACAAGGTGGGCGAGGCGGCGCGCATCTTCGACGCCCTCGCAGGTGTCGAGATCAACATCGACATGGTGGTCCAGAACGTGTCGGCCGCGGCCACGGGGCTGACCGACATCTCCTTCACGTTGCCCCGGGCCGACGGTCAGAAGGCCATGTCGGCCCTCGCACGTATCCAGGACGCCGTGGGCTACGACAAGCTGCTCTATGACGACCAGATCGGCAAGGTGTCGCTCATCGGCGCCGGCATGCGCTCCCACCCCGGCATCACCGCCAAGTTCTTCTCGGCGCTGGCCGGAGCCGGTGTCAACATCGAGATGATCTCCACCTCCGAGATCCGCATCTCGGTGATCGTCGACGAGTCCCAGGTGGACACGGCGGTGACCGCGACCCACACGGCGTTCGACCTGGACTCCCACGAGGGCGAGGCCGTGGTCTATGGCGGGACGGGTCGCTGACATGGGCGTCAAGATCGGCGTCGTCGGCGCCACCGGCCAGGTCGGCGTCGCGATGCGGCAGATCCTGGAGGAGCGGGCGTTCCCCGTCGACGAGATCCGGTTCTTCGCCTCGGCGCGCTCGGCCGGGACCGTACTGTCCTACGCCGGCCGCGACGTCGTCGTCGAGGATGCCTCGGCGGCCGACCCGAGTGGCCTCGACATCGCGGTGTTCTCCGCCGGCGCGACCACGTCGCGTGCGCAGGCCCCGCGGTTCGCCGCCGCCGGGGTCACCGTGGTGGACAACTCCTCGGCCTGGCGGATGGACCCCGACGTGCCGCTCGTGGTCTCGGAGGTCAACCCCGAGGCGATCGACCAGGCGGTCAAGGGCATCATCGCCAACCCCAACTGCACCACGATGGCGGCGATGCCGGTCCTCAAGCCGCTGCACGACGCCGCCGGGTTGCAGCGCCTCGTCGTCTCCACCTATCAGGCGGTCTCCGGCTCCGGCATCGCCGGCGTCGAGGAGCTGGCCTCCCAGGTGGCGGCCGCCGGCGACAAAGCTCGCGAGCTCGCCTATGACGGTGAGTCGGTGACCTTCCCCGACCCGGTGAAATATGCGCGCACCATCGCCTACAACGTCGTCCCGCTCGCCGGTGCGCTGGTCGACGACGGTCTCGACGAGACCGACGAGGAGAAGAAGCTGCGCAACGAGTCGCGCAAGATCCTCTCGATCCCCGAGCTGCGCGTGTCCGGTATCTGCGTCCGCGTCCCGGTCTTCACCGGACACTCGCTGGCGATCAACGCCGAGTTCGCCGACCCGATGCCGGTCGCTCGCGCGCGTGAGCTGTTGGCGGCGGCCCCCGGCGTCGAGCTGAGCGACATCCCCAACCCGCTCCAGGCGGCCGGCAAGGACCCGTCCTATGTCGGGCGGCTGCGCCAGGACGAGGGCGTCGACGGCGATCGCGGCCTCGCGATGTTCGTCAGCAACGACAACCTCCGCAAGGGCGCCGCGCTCAACACCATCCAGATCGCCGAGCTGGTCGCCGCCCGGCTCTGACCTCGGGATGCTCCAGGACCCCATCACGTGCTCCGGTGGAAGGTGATGGTGCCGTCGGGGTGTCGCTTGTGGAGGTAGCTCGGGTCGTGGATGCGGTGGTGGTGGAACCCGCAGAGGGGTTCGGCTTTGGCGAGGTCGGTGCGGCCGCCGGTGGCCCAGGGGTCTTGGTGGTGGAGTTCGGTCCAGGCGTAGGGCCGGTCACAGCCGTCGGCGAGGCAGGTCGAGTGTCGGGTGGCGAGGGCGACGCGTTGGGCTTCGGTGAAGAACCGCTGGGTGCGGCCGAGGTCGAGGGGCAACGAGGGGCCGTTGAGGATGGCGGGGAGGATCCCGGCACCGCAGGCGAGGCGGCGGGCTTCGGCAGGGGAGATCTCGTCGCCGGTGTCGAGGCCGGCGGCGGCGAGGTCGGTGGTGAGTTGGGTGTGGTCGAGGGTGACCACGATGGTGGCGGCGGTCTTGCCGTGGAGGTGGTCGGTGGGGAGGTGGTGCAGGAGCTCGACGAACGCCTCGCCTTGACGCTGCGCCCAGTCCACCGATTCCCCTGACGGGCCGGCCTGGGCCTGAGATGCGCCGAGTCGGCCCCGGCGTGGTGAGACCAGCTGGGCGAGGATCTTCTTCAGGATCGCCCCGGCCAGGGTGGGCACGGTGAAGTGACCGGTCACGGTCCCGTCGCTGTTGTCATGCAGCGTCAGCCGGGTCCTGGCCCGCGCGCGGGCTTCTTCGTCGCGGAGCACCTGGTCGTGGTGGCGGTCGGCCTCCTCGCGGGAGGCGACCCGTTCCAGTGCCCGGCGGGCCTTCTTGCGCAGGGCGGCGGGGTCGAGGGACTTGGCCTGCTCGACCAGCCCGGCCTCCACCACCGCACGAGCGTCGGAGTCCAAGGACGCGGGAAGTTGACGGGTGGCGTCGGCGATGACGGCGGCGTGCTCGGCCGACACGGCTCCGTCCCGCAAGGCCGCCCCGGTCGCCGGCAAGCCCTCGAGCGCTCCCGCGAGTGCGACCTGCCCGGCGGCCGCGGCGCCGGTCGTCCGGGTCTGCTTCGACAGCCACGCCCCGGTCCCGCTCATCCCCGACCCGGCAGCCACCTCGGCGCGGTCGGCCGCAGCGACCAGTGACAGCCGCACGGCCTGGAGCCGCGCAACCGCCCGATCGACCTCCCGGATCGCCAAGGCGAGGTCCCCGGTCGCCGCGTCGTCGACCACCAATCGGTCCAAGATTGCGTGCAGCGCGACCAGACCCGACACCACGGGATCGCCGGTGGCGGGGTGCAGGTCGAGAACAGCGGTCATGTCCCCGACGCTACGAACCACCCGTGACTACAACGAGGGCCGACGACCCTACTTGTGGATAGGCGCTTGAGGAGCGCCCTGTGCACGAATACTGGCCTGCATTCCTCAACGCCTCAGGCTGATCACTTCTGCCATTGCGATGAGACCGTCTAGGACACGGAAGCTGAGGACCCAGGAAAGGATGGCTCCCGTCAGCCCTGCAGCGATGATGGCGAAGGACCCAGAATCAGCAGGCCAGCGGCAGAAGTCGGTTCCCCCCGCGAGCCTGTTTGGGGGCGGGAGATCGTCCGCGCCCAGTCGTCCAGCGGTCCCACCCAGAGCGGCCTCGAACCGTCAACGGCGATCCACTCGTCAGGGCACACAATCTCCGTGCACCGTCAGGATGAGCCATTGCGCCGGCCAGTCGAGGAAGGGCAATTGGTCGGATCGTGGCCAACCTGCGTCTTCAGGGCTCAGGCGTCCGGCTGACCACCCCCAACCTCGACGCCAGCCGGGCGCCTCACCTGGCTGGCATACGCCGACCGCTCCCGGTTACGCCGCGTGGCGACCGTAAACTCGCCACTTTCGAAGTACCCGAAGCGCGACATCAAACGATGCTGCGACGACGGCGACACCCAGAGGTATCGCACCCCACCCGATCCAACCAGGAATCCCGATCATGAACGTCGTGATCCCCCCTGCCGACCCGGTCAGTAGCATCACCGACAACACGGTGAATGGCACTGTTCCCGGTCGGAGCATCCCTGGAGGCACCTGATCGCCCCAGCCCAGGCCGTTCAGGCGGGACAGCCAGAGGGTACGAATCCCCATGAGGACCAGCGTCAGCGACACGAGAAGCCCGTACGCGTCGAACGCGATCGCATGTGCCCCCGACAATGCCGTCGGCACATACCAGTTCGACCCGGCCTCGTGGACGGCGACCACCTTGCCGTTCACCCTGTACAAGACGCCGGGCCCGGCCAACGTTTCCGTGTCGTCACCGTAAGCAGGAAGCAGACCAAACACAGTCCTGGACCCGTCTGCCCCGGTTGCCGTCCACTCATCAGCGGCTTGTCTGCGAACATGGCGAGGACCGTCGAAGGTGACGGTCTCCTCGGTGATGCAGTCCGGCCCGGACCCGGAGCAGATGGTCCACGATTCCAGCACCCGGTACTCCCTGAGGCTGCCCACCAGGTCCACCGCAAACAGGGGCACCGCAACAAGGAACAGAGCTGCCGCCCAAGCGGTGCGTCGCGGCGTCGTGAATCCTGGTCGCCGCCGCGAAGAGAACACGTCCACGCCCATGAGTATCGGCGGAATAGGAGGTGCGCTCATCGACGGGGGACACTGGCACCGGCGCCTGGCCCTGTGACGCCCGGCAGGGACGGGAACAGCGGCAGGGCCCACGGTGGCCTTCCCATTCGCTGAGGGCCAGGGGCGCGGCCAGCCGGTCTGCCAGTTGCGAGGGCTCCGGCCCATCGTCGCAAGGTCCCGGACTACGGCGAGCGCCTCGCCGGCGACGCTGGGAAGCAGCGCAGCCGGTCAGGAGCGCGACGGAGCCGTTCGCCGCCAACGTGCCCCATCGCGGCCGTGCAGGGCGAGGCGCTCGAACACGTGCGTCCAGCCCGAGACGTTGAGCGACTCGTCGGCCATGCCGGTTCGAATGATCAGCTGAGCCGTGAGGTAGGTCGTCCGGGCTCGACCCAGACGCAGGGGCCCGTCGATATCGGTTTGGTGCAGCGAGACCATGTCCGCGCCAGGCCAACCGAGATACCGTCATCCGCGCAGATGCTCCGCGAAACCCGACGCCGCGCCCGTGAGCTCCCCCACCGGATCACGGGCACCGCGTCGAGTGGCCAGTCAGCATGACCGATCCGCGTACCACCGGCGTACCAGGCGCACGGCGGCATCAATGCGCTGTCCTCGGGTACGTCGAGCGGTCACCACGCGGCTCCCTGTCACCATGGGGCCATGACGTCCGTCGTACGCGCCCTGGTGGTGGAGGACGAGCCCGACCTGGCTGCGCTGGTGGGCAGCTATCTCGAGCGGGCCGGCATGGTCGTGACGCTGTGTCACGACGGCCTCCAGGCGGTCGCCCTGGCCCGCCAGGTCGATCCCGAGGTGATCGTGCTCGACCTCGGCCTCCCGAGCCTCGACGGGATCGAGGTGTGCCGCCAGGTCCGCACGTTCTCCGACGCCTATGTCGTCATGCTGACCGCGCGCAGCGACGAGGTCGACACCCTGGTGGGGCTGTCCGTGGGGGCGGACGACTACCTTGCCAAGCCGTTCAGCCCGCGCGAGCTGGTGGCCCGCGTGCAGGCGATGCTCCGACGGCCGCGGACGCCTCGTCAGGACCTGGCCCCCGAGGATGAACCGCGGCGCTTCGGGCCTCTGCTCATCGACCCGTTGGGTCGAGAGGTCTTCCTGGACGGCGAGCCCGTCGCGCTGACGCGCACGGAGTTCGACCTCCTCGACGTGCTCTCAGCCCGGCCCCGGATGGCGTTCAGCCGACACCAGCTGATCGCAGCCGTCTGGGATGACTCCTGGGTCGGGGACGACCATCTCGTCGACACCCACATCGGCAACCTGCGTCAGAAGCTCGGCGACAGCGCGACGACCAGTCGTTTCGTCAAGACGGTCCGCGGCGTGGGCTACCGGATGGGCACGGGGACATGACCCAGGCCGAGCAGCTCCGCGAGACATCGGTGGCCCGGCGGCTGCCCTTCGGGCGCCGGCTGTTGGTCGCCCAGGCGTTGGTCCTCGTCACGGGGGCCTTGGCGACGTTCGCGGCCGCGATGGTGATCGGCCCGAGCATCTTCCACGACCACCTGTCACAGGCAGGCATGACCAACAGTCCCGAGGAGACCGACCACGTCGAGCAGGCCTTCCGCTCGGCGTTGCTGGTCTCGATCGGCGTGGCGGTGGTGGTCGCGGTCGCCGCCGCCCTGGCGGCGTCGCTCTACTTCAGCCGACGCGTGCAGCGCTCCATCGGCGACGTGGCCGCCGGTGCCTCCGAGATCGCAGCGGGTCGCGTGGGCGCCCACGTCGCTGACCCCGGCCTCGGCCCCGAGTTCGCCACCCTGGCAGCCACCTACAACATGCTCGGGGAACGGCTCGCCGCCACCGAGGAGACCCGTCGACGGATGCTGGCCGACCTCGCCCATGAGATGCGGACGCCGCTCGCCACCGTCGACGCGCATCTCGAGGCCGTGGAGGACGGCGTACGCCGGCTGGACGACGGCACGTTGGACGTCATCCGGGCCAGCACCCAGCGACTGCGTCGCCTGGCCGAGGACATCGCGGCCGTGTCGAACGCCGAGGAGGGCAACCTCGCCATCAGTCCCGTCCCCGTCGAAGCGGTGGCGCTTGCCGAGACCGCCGTCGCGACCGAGCGCGAGGCGTACGCCGCCCGCGGCGTGGCGCTCGAGCTGGGGCAGGCGCCGGCGTCCGGGACGGTCCTCGTCGACCCCGACCGGATGGGACAGGTGCTGGGCAACCTCCTCGACAACGCCCTGCGCCACACCGAGACGGGTGGCACGGTCTCGGTGGAGTGCCGCAGCAGCGACCCCGGCTGGGTCGAGCTGGTCGTCGCGGACACGGGCGAGGGCATCCCGGCCGAGCACCTGGGGCACGTCTTCGACCGCTTCTATCGTGTCGACACGGCGCGCGATCGCCGCCGGGGCGGGTCGGGCATCGGCCTCAGCATCGCCCGGGCGCTCGTGGAGGCCCACGGCGGTGACATCGCGGTCACCAGCGACGGCCCCGGCCTCGGCAGCACGTTCACGGTGCGGCTGCCGGTCGCCTCGCACTGACGCGTCACCGATCTTGACCGTATCTTGAGTTAACCCCGACCAGACCCAGGACATCGCGGCTGATCGTTGGTGAGGAGAACCCACCAAGCTGCCTCGAAGGAGATCCGCGATGGCCACCACCACCTCGCCCCGAGTCGACCACCGGCTCGACCCCCGCCCCACCGACGCCGGCCCGTCGTTCGGTGCCCGCGCCGCGATCATGGGCTCGGTGAGCCTCGCGGTCGTGGTGGTCGCGCTGCTGCTGCCCAGCTGGCCCGCCGGCCCCGACATGGGGTCGACCCACTACATGGGGCTGCTGGCCGCCAACCAGCCCTGGAACCTGCTGTTGTTCATGGCCGTCCCTGTCGTCGCGGCCGAGACCATCGCCATCACCGAGCTGGTCATCCTCTTCAGCGGCGACGCCCACCCGCGCATCCACCGGGTCAACCGGTGGGCGGGGATCATCGCCGGCCTCTACTTCCTCGGTGTCTTCGCCTACCTCCTCAAGGAGGCCGTCTTCCCGCTGAGCATGGACGGTGGCTGGCGCGGCCCCGCCGACCTGATCGCGGTCGGCTTCTATCTCGCCGGGGTCGTCCCGCTGTTCGGCATGGCCCTGCTGGAGACCCGCCTCATCGGCGCCGACCTCGACGCCCGGACCCGGCTGAAGTGGCACGCCACCTTCGTCGGCATCTTCCTCGTCGTCGCCCACGTCGCGATGATCTTCGGGATGCTCGACCCGTCAATCCTCGGCTGGTCGCCCACCCACACCATGCCTGACGGCTCGTCGATGCCCGGCATGGTCCACTGACCGTCACCCGCCGGCCGCCGCACGACACCCGTCGTACGGCGGCCGGCGCGAGCCGTCAGTCGGTGAACGCAGCCCGCGTGGCGGCCGCGAGCTGCTCGAAGCGGGCGGCCTCGGCAGGGCGGTCGGCGGCGCGAAGGAGCGCGGCGGCGCGTTCGGTGTGCTCGTCGTTGAAGGGCTCGGCGGCTGCCAGCTCCTCGAGCGCGGCGACGGCGGCGTCGGTGTCGCCAGATCTCACGGAGGCGACGACGATCCGGTCCAGCAGTCCCGCTCGGAGGCGGTCGAGGCGGGCAGCGGCGAGCTCCAGCCCCCCGGCATCGGGCGGGACCCCCAAAGGGCCCGTCCACAGGGTGAGCGCGGCCCGCGCCTCGGTGACCTGGCGTGAGGCCGGCTCCGGCTCGTTGCGTGCGAGCACGCGCTCGGCCGTCGTAGCGAACCGGTCGGCGTCGACCACGACGCCCGCTGCCAGCCGAAGCCGGTCTGCCTCGCGCTCGATCACCGGCCCCACCGCCCGCACCCGCGAGATCACGTTGCGCAGTCGACGCCTGGCCACCTCCAGGTCGAGGCCCGGCCAGAGCCTGTCAGCGACCTCGTCGGCGCTCATCGGGCGGCCCGCCAACGCGACCAAGGTCACCAGGTGCCGCGGCTTGTCCCCAGGGACGGGACGAGCACCGGACTCGGTCTCGACGGCCACGTCGCCGAGCACGCGGACGACCAACTGGGTGGTGGCCGGCAGGGCGGCCACGGTCACGGGCGCATCGAGCAGCGCCGACAGGGCCGCCCACCGCACCGGCTCCCGCAGCATGGCCAGCTCGGGGTGGCCGATGGCGGCCAGCTCGGTCTCGACGGCGCGGGCGCGCACCCGTGCCTGCGCGGCGTCCCCGCACTGCAGCTCGACCCAACCGAGCAGCAGGAACCCGCGCCACCGTTCGTCGTCGAAGGAGCCGTCGGCCAGTGCCTGCTCCCAGGCGGTCAGCGCGTCCTCGAAGCGCCCCTCCAGCGTGGCCAGGGCGCCCTCCGCGATCAACAGCTGGCCCGGATAGCCGTACGCCGCCGCGTGCTGGCGCACGCGCTCCATCCGGCGGCGCGCCTCGCCCAGCCGCTGGTGGTCGGCGGCCCACTCGACCTGCTGGGCCAGGAACGCCGTCCCGGCCCGGTTGCCGAGCCAGTCGCCCGGGTGGGCCTCGGCGATGCCGATCCAGTGGTCGCTGGCAGCCGCGTCACCGGTCAAGGCCGCCAGCCGGGCGCGTTCCCACGCGGCATAGCCGACGCTGACGTCGTCGCCGAGCAGGCGGCCCACCCGGATCGCCTCGTCGAGGCTGGCGTCGGCGAGGTCGTCAGCCGCCACCGTGATGGCGAGCTCGGCCAACAGCGTCAGGGCGTGCGCTCGGGGCTGGGAGCTCGGCGGATAGCCCGCGAGGGCGTCGCGGACCAGAGCGATGGCGCGGTCGTGGTGTCCCAGCGGGGCCTCGATGCGATAGGCGAGCGCGATCCGCGCGGCAGCCTCGCTGCGGGGGTCGCCGGCCAGCCGGTGGAGCGTCGCGCTCTCGCTGAGCCAGGACTGCGCGGCCGGCCGGAGGTCCGGCTGCCGGGTCCACGCCGCCAGCACCCCCTGCACCTGGCGCAGCACCGCCCGGGTCCCGATCTCGTCGTCCGTGCAGCTCTCGACCAACGACTCGGCCGCCGCGATCCGGTCGCGGGCCTCCTCGCGGGAGCCGACGTCCCGCTCGTGGTGTCGCATCCTGAGCGCCTCCAGTCGGCGGGTCACCGGGGCGGAGGTCGATGCGTCGACGTGCTGGGCGGCCCGGTCGAGCAACCGCCCCTCCAGCCGGTGCTGGATGCGGCCGCCGGCGGCGTGGGCCACGGTCAGGTAGGCCCGGGCCGTCGACTCCGCCGGCGCCGACCTCGCCACGGTGTCGAGCACCGAGGCGAGGGTCTGGAGATCGACGGCATCCAGGACGCCGGGCTGTTGGGTGGCGACCAGGTCCGGCAGGTCGGCGAGGCGCCCCACGGCGGCCAGCACATCGACCGCCTCCAGCACCAGGGCTGCGTCGGCATAGACCCGCGCGGCCGTGACGGCGTCGGCGGTGGTGAGGCCACCGCGGGTGCGCAGCTGGTCGCGAACCCCGTCGTGGAGCCGCCACCAGCCCGGGTGGGGAAGGGTCGCCAGTGGCACGCCCAACCGGTCGAGCCGGGCGAGCAGGGACGGGTCGCCGAGGGCCGCCGCGAGCGGCGCCGAGACGGCCGGCAGCACCCCGAGGGCCCCGGCCAGCGTGTCACGGCCCTGCGCGGTCAGCTCGGCGACCAGCGCCTCGGCGACCGTCGCGGGCGCCCATGCCTCCGGGACCACGGCGTCGAGATCGGACCGCTCCAGGTGCTCGGCACCCTCGATCCGCGCCGTGCCATGGCGCCGCGTCAGCACCAGTCGTACGCCGTCCGGGGTGGCGACGGCGAGCCGCGGGGCCAGGTCGGGCTCGAGATGGTGGGCGTCGTCGAGGGCGAGGGTGACCGGCCCGGGGTGGCGGGCCAGCGCGTCCAGCGCGGCCGCCCAGCGGTTCTCGGAGGAGTCGTCATCACGCGAGGCCGCGCCGACGACGGCGTCGAGCCCGACCCGACCGGCGGCGGTCAGGAGCCGGGCGGTCACCCGGGCCAGGGTGCGGTCGGCCGGTTCGAGCTGGACCCGCAGGCCGGTCGCGGCGTCACGCGCGAGCAGGTCGGCCAAGGTGGTCTTGCCCGCGCCCGAGGGTGCGGTCACCACGACGACGCGCGCGTCGCGGCACCGCTCCAACAGGGCCGAGAGGCGGTCGGGCACGTCAGGAGGCTACGTCAGGACGGCGCGACCGTCCGGCGTACGCCGCATCGAGGAACGGCGGCCCCGAAGGGCCGACCACGCGGAGAAAATGGTCGGGCTGACAGGATTTGAACCTGCGGCCTCTTCGTCCCGAACGAAGCGCGCTACCAAACTGCGCCACAGCCCGATGTGCGGACCCGGTCCGCAACCTGGGCGAGCATACCGGACCCGTCCGGGCGCTCCTAACTCGCGTCCGCCGGTCGAGGGGTCAGCGTCAGCAGGGTGGCCTCGGGGCGGCAGGCGACCCGGATGCGGGCATAGGGGCTGGTGCCGAGACCGGCCGAGACGTGCAGCCACGACGACCCCGGATCGCCGGGGGAGGAGTCGGCCGGATGACGGTGGAGCCCCTTGGCCCGGGCGGGTTCGAGGTCGCAGTTGGTGGTGAGCGCTCCGACCCAGGGCAGACAGACCTGGCCGCCGTGGGTGTGCCCGGCGATGATCGCGTCATAGCCGTCGCGGCTGAACTGGTCGAGCACCCGCAGGTAGGGCGCGTGGGTGACCGCCAGTCTCAGGTCGGCCGTCGGGTCGGCGGGTCCGGCGACCAGGTCGAGCCGGTCATACTCAAGGTGAGGGTCGTCGACCCCCGCGAACGCCACGCTCAGCTCGCCGACCGGGAGCGCGTCGAGCCGGTTGGTGAGCTCGACCCACCCGCGCTCGGCGAGCGCCTTGGACAGGTCGGGCCACGGCAGCGGGGCCGACCGGGTGTTGCGCCGGCCGTCGTCGGGCATCAGGTAGCGCAGCGGGTTGCGCAGGGTCGGCGCGAAGTAGTCGTTGGACCCGAAGACGAAGACCCCCGGGCGCGACGTGAGATCGCCCAGGGCGTCGAGGACGACGGGCACCGCGTCCATGTGGGCCAGGAAGTCGCCGGTCACGACGACGAGATCCGGGTCGAGCGACCACAGCCCGCGCAGCCACTCCTGCTTGCGGACTTGCCCGGGCGTCAGGTGGAGGTCGCTGAGGTGGAGCACGGTGAGCGGGCGGGCACCGCGGGGCAGGAGGGCCACCTCGACCCGGCGCAGCGTATAGGCGCGCGCCTCCCAGGCGGCGTACGCCGTCAGCCCGGCGCCAGCGAGCGCGCCAGCGCCGAGGAGCCTGGATATCCCGGTGAGTGCCACGCGGCAACCCTGCCACAATGAACCACATGAGCGCCCTGAAAGACCGTCTCCGTGCCGACCTCACCACCGCGATCAAGGCGCGTGACGAGGTCCGCTCCTCGACGCTGCGGATGGTGCTCACCGCGATCACCAATGCGGAGGTCGCCGGCAAGGAGGCCCGCGAGCTGTCCGACGACGACGTCATCGGCGTGCTCTCGACCGAGGCCAAGAAGCGCCGCGAGGCCGCGACCGCGTTCGCCGAGGGCGATCGCCCCGAGATGGCGGCCAAGGAGCAGGCCGAGGCGGCGGTGATCGCCGACTACCTGCCCGCCCAGCTCTCGGCCGAGGAGATCGTAACCCTCGTGGCCGACGCCATCGCCCGGTCCGGCGCCGCCGCCGACGGCATGCGCGGCATGGGCAAGGTGATGGGCATCCTCACGCCGCAGACCAAGGGTCGCGCGGACGGCGCCGCCCTGGCGGCGGAGGTACGCCGCCAGCTCGGCTGAGCCTCAGCCGGCGGGCTAGTGTCCGCCGCCCGGGAATCCGGGGAACCCCGGACCACCGCCGCCACCGGGGCCACCGTTGCCGCCACCGTGGCCATGGTGCTTGGGCGGCTTGGGCGCCTGGGAGCCCGGCACCAGCAGCACGGTGCCACCGGCCAGCACGGTCGAGCCCACCGATGGATAGGCGTTGACGACGTTCTCGCTGGAGGAGATCGGGATGTCGCTGTTGTTGACGACCGCGACCTTGAAGCCGGCCGAGTGGAGCACGGCGGTCGCCGACGCCACGCTCATCCCGGTGACCGACGGGACCGTGGACATCGGGTGCGGCTTCTCGCCGGAGAAGTCGGGGACGTGGAAGGCGACGTTCTTGAGGTACTTGTTGATGACGCCCATGGCGCCCTTCCACATCGGCCCGGCCAGGGTCGAGCCGAACGCCACGCTGTCGGTGATGTAGCGGCCGCCGACGGTCAGGCCCTTGAGGCTCATCGGGTGACCCACGGAGTTGACGCCGGTGATCACCGAGGCCGTCGCCAGCTGTGGGGTGTAGCCCATGAACCACACGGCGACGTTCTCGTTGGTCGTTCCGGTCTTGCCGGCCGAGGGGATCGTCAGGTTGAGGCCGTTGCTGTAGCCGAAGCCGCCGGGCTCCTGGACGCCGCGGAGCACGGCGTTGACCCCGTCGGCGGAGGCCTCGCTGATGACCTGCTTGCACTTCGGGGAGTATTCCTTGATCACCTGGTTGTCGGCGTCGGTGATCTTGGTGACGGGGTAGGGCTCGCAGAACTTGCCGCGCGCCGGGAACGTCGCATAGGCCGCCGAGAGCTCGAGGGGGCTGACGTCGGCGACACCGAGGGTGAACGACGGGACCATCTCGTTGGGCCGGTCGTTGAGCTCGATGCCCATCCGCTTGGCGAGCTGGTAGGGCTCGCACAGGCCGGTGGTCAGCTCGAGCTGGATGAAGAACGTGTTCACCGAGTGTTGGGTGCCGGTGTAGAGGTTGAACGACCCGGGACCCGTGGAGTTGTGCCACTGCTGCTCGGTGGCGCTCTGGTAGTTGCCCTTGCACAGCCCGAACTGGCCCAGGTTGGTCTGGATCTGGTCGGGGGAGTTGATCGTGTAGTCGAGCGGCACGCCCTGCTCGAGCGCGGAGGCGAGCACGAAGGCCTTGAACGTCGACCCAGGCTGGAATCCGCGCGCATCGCCGTACTTCTGCGGCACGGTGTAGTTGAGGAAGGTCTCGTCGGCGGCCTTGTCCTTGCCCATCGGCCGGGACTGCGCGAGCGCCTTCACCTGCCCGGTGCCGGGCTCGACCATCGCGAGCGCCCCGATGGCCGGGTCGCTGGCCTTGACGTGGGTGGCCACCGAGCTGTCGGCGGCCTTCTGGTAGCGCAGGTCGACGGTGGTGTGGATCTGGAGGCCGCCCGAGAGCAGCAGCTCGCGGCGATCCTTGAGGGTCTTGCCGAGCGACTTGTCCTGCTCGAGCCAGGCGACGAGGTATTCGCAGAACCACGGCGTCGCCGAGTCGATGCAGCCGTTGTCGGAGGGCTGCAGGTCGAGCCCGAGGTTCTGCTTCTCCGCCTTGGCCGCCCGCTTGGCCGGGATCACGTTGAGCTCGGCCATCCGGTCGAGGACGACGTCGCGGCGCTCGCGTGCCTTGTCGGGGTAGTTGGTCGGGTCATAGCCGGTGGGGTTCTTGACCAGGCCCGCCAGCAGCGCTGACTGGCGCAGGTCGAGGTCCTTGGCGTTGACGTTGAAGTAGTGCTGGGCGGCGGCCTGGATGCCATAGGCGCCGTCGCCGAAGTAGGCGATGTTCAAGTAGCGCTCGAGGATCCAGTCCTTGCTGTGCTGCTGCTCGACGGCGATGGCATAGCGCAGCTCGCGGATCTTGCGGGCATAGGTGTCGGCCGTCGCGGCCGCCCGCTCCTCCTTGGTCTGGGCCTGCTGGACCAGCGTCATCTTGACCATCTGTTGGGTGATGGACGAACCACCCTGGACCACGCCGTTGCTGGCCTGGTTGGTGACGAGCGCGCGCAGCGTGCCCTTCAGGTCGAGGGCGCCGTGCTGATAGAAGCGGTAGTCCTCGATGGCCACGATAGCTTTGACCATCGTGCGCGAGACCTGGGTCAGCGGGACGTTGATGCGGTTCTCGTCATAGAGGGTCGCGATGACGTTGTTGTCGTCGTCATAGATGAACGTCTTCTGCGGCAGCGCCTCGGTCTGGAGCTCGGCGGGGAGCTTCTCGACGGTGCCGGCCAGCTCCTTGGCGCCCAGGCCCATGGCCCCCGCGAACGGGATGACCAGTCCAGCGGTGACCAGCCCCATGATCGCGGCCACGGCGGCCATCACGCCCAGGTGGGAGAGCACCTTGGGCGCGGAGAGACGTTCCTCGGCGGGCCTACGCATGCCCTCCAGACTACGGGACGTAACTAGTCACGGCCCATTTCAGGCCTGGTCAGGGCTAGTCCCAAAGGACTATTCCGGTTGACACGCACGTGTCTGTTGTCCATCCCGGAAACAGACTTAACTCTTCATCACAGGGGAATGCACGAAACGGGATCGCGACAGGGGCGATCACGACATCCGAACAAGATGTGGGGACATCATCATGTGGGTTGAGAACTGGGCGCCTTCGGCGGCCTGCAAGGACCAGACTCCCGACGCTCTCTTCGTCCGTGGAGCCGAGCAGAACAAGGCCAAGCTCGTGTGCAAGGGCTGCCCCGTACGCACCGAGTGCCTCGCCGAGGCCCTCGACAACCAGATCGAGTGGGGCGTCTGGGGCGGCATGACCGAGCGCGAGCGTCGTGCGCTGATCCGCCGTCGTCCCGCCGCCTCGTGGCGCACCGTGCTCGAGAAGGCCAAGGCCGACCACTCCAAGCTTCCGACCGGCGTCTGACGGTCCACTGACTCCTCGTGCTCTGGCCGGCGGTCAACCGCCGGCCAGCAGCATGCCGACGGACCTCAGCCCGGCCAGGTCGTGGACGTCGGTCGACAGCGCCGGCACCACCACCGTCGGCACCGCAGGGTGAGCCGCGGCGAACCGGCTGCACAGGAGCTCCTCCCGCTCCACCATGCGGCCACGGTCGGCGTGCAAGCGCAACAAGCCGGCCGTCACCGGGCCGCCGTCGGCTGACCCCTTGGCCAGCCGCGCGGCCGCGGCCAGCGCCTCCTCCGCACTCAGGTCACCTTCGGGCGGCTGGGTCGCCCGGTTGACCACGAGACCCGCCAGCGGCATCCGGTCCTCGGAGAGCCGCTCCACGAAATAGGCCGCCTCCCGCATCGCGTCGTTCTCCGGGGCCGCGATGACCAGGAACGCCGTCCCCGGCGCCTGGAGCAGCTGGAACGTCTTCTGGGCACGCTGTCGGAAGCCGCCGAACAACGTGTCGAAGGCCGCCACGAAGGTCTGCATGTCCCGCAGCACCTGGGCGCCCAGCACCTTGGTCATCACGTTGGTCACCAGGTTGAGCCCCGACGTCATCAGCCGCGCCGGCCCCCTGGCCGGCGCCAGCAGCACCCGGATGAACCGCCCGTCCAAGAAGCTCGACAGCCGCTCCGGTGCGTCGAGGAAGTCCAGCGCCGACCGTGAGGGCGGCGTGTCGACCACGATGAGGTCATAGGTCCCGTCGCGTCGCGCATCGCGGTGGATCTGCCCCAGCTTCTCCATCGCCATGTATTCCTGAGTGCCGGCGAACGAGCTCGACAGCGCGATATAGAACGGGTTGTCCAGGATCTGCTTGGCCTTCTCGGGGCTGGCCTGGCTCTCGACCACCTCGTCGAAGGTGCGCTTCATGTCGAGCATCATCGCGTCGAGCCGCCCCTCGCCCGCGCTCTCGACGCCCACGACCGGCCGGGGGGTGTTGTCGAGCTGCTCGATCCCGAGCGCCTGGGCCAACCGGCGGGCCGGGTCGATGGTCAGTACGACGACCTTGCGACCGCGCTCGGCCGCCCGCAGCGCCAGTGACGCCGAGGTGGTGGTCTTGCCGACGCCGCCGGAGCCGCAGACGACGATGATCCCCGTGCCCCGGTCGTCGAGGAGGGCATCGACGTCGAGGGACGGCGCCCGGCCGGGGTTGGCCGCCAGCGGACCGACGCGCGGCCGCGGCGTACGACGGGTGGTGGCGCCGGTCATGCCATCCCCTGGTCCTTGAGCAGCTCGGCGAGCTCATAGAGGCCCCCGAGGTCGACGCCGCCGGCCAGCCGGGGGAGCTCATAGGAGGGGAGGTCGAGCTCGTCGACCAGGGCCCGCTGCTCGTCCTCCAGGGCACGCCGCTCGGCGTGGTCGCGCGCCTCGGAGACGAGCGCCTTGACCAGACCCGGGCTGGCGTCGAGGGCCGCGGCCTCCAGGTCAGCCGCGATGTCCTTCTTGTCCAGCCGCCCCCGCCGCGCCTTGGCGAGGTCGGTCGGGGCGAGGTCGCGGGGTCGCAGCAGGTTGACCACGACCCCGCCGACCGGCAGCCCGACCGAGCGGAGCTCGGCGATGCCGTCGGTGGTCTCCTGGACCGGCATCTCCTCGAGGACGGTCACGAGGTGGACCGCGGTGCGCGGCGACCGCAACAGCGTCATGACGGTGTCGGCCTGGCTCTTGATCGGCCCCATCCGCGCCAGGCCGGCGAGCTCGCTGTTGACGTTGAGGAACTGGGCGATGCGTCCGGTCGGCGGCGCATCGAGGACGACCGCGTCATAGTGGGTGGCGCCCTTGTTGCGGCTGTTGCGCTGGACCGCCTCATAGACCTTGCCGGTCAGCAGCACGTCGCGCACGCCCGGCGCGATGGTCGTCGCGAACTCGATGACGCCGAAGCGGTCGAGCAGCCGGCCGGCCGGACCGAGCTTGTAGTACATCTGGAGGTATTCGCGCAGCGCCGACTCGGGGTCGATGTGCAGCGCGTGGACGGATCCGGCGCGACCGTCGGGGCCGGCGAGGCCGGTGGCGATCCGTCGTTCGGCATAGGGCAGCGGGTCGACGTCGAACATCCGCGCGATGCCCTGGCGGCCCTCGACCTCGCACAGCAGCACGGCCCGGCCGTACGACGCCAGCGCGAGGGCCAGCGCGGCCGCGACCGTGGACTTGCCGGTGCCGCCCTTGCCGGTGACGACGTGGAGGCGGACTCCTGGCCAGTCACTGCCGTTGCGGTCGGGGGTCGCCACGAAGAGAGCCTACGCGGCGGACCCGCACCCGCCCCCTGGCCCGGTCGCCCATGACTAGGATCCGAAGCGGGACCAAGACAAGGAGGGCTGCATCGTGGACAAGGTCGTCGCGAGTGCTGCTGAGGCGGTGGCCGACATCCCGAGCGGGGCCACGATCAGCGTGGGTGGTTTCGGGTTGTGCGGGATCCCGTCGGTGTTGATCGAGGCGCTGCTGTCGCAGGGCGCGACGGACCTGGAGGCGGTGTCGAACAACTGCGGGGTGGACGACTGGGGTCTGGGTCGTCTCCTGCAGGAGAAGCGGCTGCGGCGGATGGTGTCGTCGTATGTCGGTGAGAACAAGGAATTCGAGCGTCAGTACCTCCATGGTGAGCTCGAGGTGGAGCTGACCCCGCAGGGCACGCTGGCGGAGCGGATGCGCGCGGGCGGCTCGGGCATCCCGGCGTTCTACACCGCGACCGGCGTCGGCACGCAGGTCGCCGAGGGCGGGCTGCCGTGGAAGTACGACGACGCGGGCAACGTCGTGGTGGCGTCACCGGCGAAGCCGACGCAGACCTTCGACACCCCCGACGGGCCCAAGGAGTTCGTGCTGGAGCGGGCGGTCGTGGCGGACTTCGGTCTGGTGCGGGCCTGGAAGGGTGACCGGCACGGCAACCTCGTCTATCGGGACTCCGCGCGCAACTTCAACCCGTTGGCGGCGATGTGTGGCCGGGTGACGATCGCGGAGGTCGAGGAGCTGGTCGAGCCGGGCGAGCTGGACCCCAACCATGTCCACACCCCGGGGGTGTTCGTGCAGCGGGTGGTCGCGCTGACCCCCGAGCAGGCCGCCGAGAAGCGGATCGAACGTCGGACCGTACGTCCGCGAGAGGAGGCCTGAGTCATGGCCTGGACGCGTGAGCAGATGGCGGCCCGGGCCGCGGCGGAGCTGTCGGACGGGTCGTATGTGAACCTGGGGATCGGGTTGCCGACGCTGGTGCCGAACTATGTCGCCGATGATGTCGAGCTGGTGCTGCAGAGCGAGAACGGGATCCTCGGGGTCGGGGCCTACCCCATCGAGGGTGAGGAGGACCCCGACCTGATCAACGCCGGCAAGGAGACCGTGACCCTGCGGCGCGGGGCGTCGTTCTTCGACTCGGCGATGTCGTTCGGGATGATCCGGGGCGGCAAGATCGATGCGGCGATCCTGGGGGCGATGCAGGTCTCGGCGGCTGGTGACATCGCGAACTGGATGATCCCGGGCAAGATGGTCAAGGGCATGGGTGGCGCGATGGATCTGGTCCATGGCGCGAAGAAGGTCATCGTGTTGATGGAGCACGTCGCCAAGGACGGGTCCTACAAGATCGTCAACGAGTGCTCGTTGCCCTACACCGGACGGGGTGTGGTGCAGCGGATCATCACCGACCTGGGTGTCCTCGATGTCACTCCCGAGGGTCTCGTGCTGCGCGACCTCGCCCCCGGAGTCACCGCCGAGGAGATCCGCGACAAGACCGAACCGCCCGTTCTCTGACAGAGAATCCCCAGCGCTGTAAGGGGATTGGGAGGATTGGGATGCCCTGGTCTAGGTCGGTCGGCAAAGAAGGTCGCCCTAGGGCAAAGTCGCGACGGTTCTCCTGACGCCCAACCGGGGCCCCGATAGAACTGTTCTTGCTGAGCGGTTCCCTCAACCCGGACCCAGAGGCATTCCCTGTCGGGCTCAGACCCGGACGCGGCCCCGGTACCCCACGCCGGGGCTGCGTCACATTTCGGGGTCCGTCGCTCCCTCCGGGAGGCGCCGATCAGGAGGGTGGAGGCGCTGTCCGCATGGCCGACAGCGCGGCGAGCACCGACCAGGCGATGGCCACCACGAACACCGCGCCGAACGGTTCGGCGCCGGCCGTCGCGAAGACGACGCCGCAGATGGCCAGGGCGAGTGCTCCGCCGAGGGAGTCGGCGATCGACAGCGACGAGGAGTTGAAGCCCCGGTCGGCATCGGTGGACACCGCCAACGTCGCCACGCTCGTGCGCGGATAGCCGAAGCCCATCCCGGCCGCCCCCACGCCGTACGCCGCCACGAGCAGGCCGGCCGGCGGGTGGAACGCCACGGTGGCCCAGAGCCCCACCGAGCTGACCGCGAGAGTGGCGGCGCCCCACCGCATGGCTGCGGTATCGGAGAGCCGGGCCCCGAGCTTGGCCTGCGCCTGGCTGGCGAGAGCCCAGCTCAGCCCTGCCGCTGCCAGCCCGGCGCCGGCGGCCCCCGGAGACCAGCCCCAGCGCTCCTGGAGGACGAAGGGCAGATAGGCCTCGGCCGCGAAGAAGCCGCCGCTGAGCGCGCCGCGGGTGAGCACCACGCTGGGAAGTCCACGCCGGGCCAACAATGTCCCGCGCGGCACGAGCGCGCGGACGGCGACCACGACGACCGCCCCGGCGAGCAGTGACATCGCAAGCCCAGCGGCACCCCCGTCGCCGCCGAGATCGAGCGCGAGGACCGCGGCCGCCGCCACGACGGCCCAGAGCAGCCGCGACGCGGCGCCCGTCGTGCCAGCGGCGGCCTCGGTGGCGGGCAGTGCCCGCAGCGCCGGCAGGATCAGCGCGGTCGCCGCGACCACGAGCGCTACGACGCCCAAGAAGACCCAGCGCCAGCCGACGAGGTGTGACACCCACGCAGCGATCGACGGGCCGATCAGCGACGGCAGCACCCAGGCGGCGGCGAAGCTCGCGAAGACGGCCGGCTGCAGGTGGCCCGGGAAGACCTTGCCGACGACGACATAGAGGCCGACGGTGAGACCGCCGGCCCCGAGACCCTGCACCAGGCGGCCGACCACGAGCAGCGGCATCGTGGGCGCCAGGCCGGCCACCAGGAGCCCCAGCGCGAACAGGGCGATCGACAGGGTCAGCGGCCGGGCCGCGCCGCGACGGTCGGACCACCAGCCGGTCGTGACCATGCCGATCACGCCGCTGGCGAGCGGGGCGGCGAACGCCAGCGCATAGAGGCGTACGCCGTCGAGCTCGCGCGCCACGGTCGGCATCACCGTGGTGACGGCCAGGGCCTCGAACGCCGAGAAGAACACCAGGGCGAAGGTCCCGATCGTCGTCAGGGCATAGGGCCGGCTCAGGATGCCCGTGCTCGTCGACGCGTCGGCGTCGCTGGCGAGGGGAGTGGGCACCCGACCAGCCTAGGAGTTCAAGCCGGGTTGAGATCAAAGCGGCGCGGCGGCTCCGGTGTAGCGTCGCCCCATGACCAAGTGGGAATACCTGACCGCGCCGATCCTGGTGCATGCGGCCAAGCAGATCCTCGACAACTTCGGCTCCGAAGGGTGGGAGCTCGTGCAGATCGTGCCGGGCATGAACGCCGAGAACCTCGTCGGCTACTTCAAGCGGCCGGTGGTCGCATGAGCACCCCCGAGGAGCGGCTGGCCGAGCTCGGGCTGAGCCTGCCCGAGGTGGTGCCGCCGCTGGCGGCCTATGTGCCCGCCGCGCGCGCCGGGAGCTTCGTCTTCACGGCCGGACAGCTGCCCGCCCGCAACGGCGAGATGATCGCGGTCGGCAAGCTCGGCGGAGCGGTCTCGGAGGAGCAGGGCTATGAGTGCGCCCGCCAGTGTGCGCTCAACGCGCTCGCCGCGATCAAGGCCGAGATCGGCGACCTCGGCGCCATCAAGCGGGTCGTCAAGGCGGTGGTGTTCGTCGCGTCGACGCCGGAGTTCACCGCGCAGCCCAAGGTCGCCAACGGCGCCTCCGAACTGCTGGGCGAGGTCTTCGGCGACGCCGGCAAGCACGCCCGTTCGGCCGTCGGTGTGACCTCACTCCCGCTGGACGTCCCGGTCGAGGTCGAGCTGATCGTGGAGGTCTGAGTGCATCGGTTCCCGATGCCTCCCCAGCTCGTCGCCTCGGCGCTCGAGTTCGCCGCTGGCGTTCGCACGCCGGCGGAGCCGCGCAACGCCGCGACCGTGGCGCTGATGCGGTCGGGGCGCGCGGGGATCGAGCTCTACCTCCTCCGACGGCAGGCCTCGATGGCGTTCGCGCCCCGGATGACCGTCTTCCCCGGCGGTGGGGTCGACGAGCGGGACTTCGACCACAGCGTCGCGTGGGCCGGTCCGTCCCCGGCGACGTGGGCAGCCCAGTTCGGTGTCGACGAGTCGCTGGCCCGGGCGCTGGTGGCCGCGGCCTGCCGCGAGACCTTCGAGGAGTCCGGCGTCCTCCTGGCCGGGCCCGACGAGACCTCCGTGGTCGCCGACACCACCACCGACGACTGGGAGGCCGACCGTCGGGCGCTCGAGGCGCGTGAGCTGTCGATGACCGACTTCTTGTCACGACGGAGGCTGGTGCTGCGCACCGACCTGCTGGGCGCCTGGGCCGGCTGGCTGACGCCGGTCTTCGAGCCACGCCGCTATCGGACCTGGTTCTTCGTGGCCGAGCTCCCCGCCGGCCAGGTGACGCGTGACGTGTCCACCGAGTCCGACCAGGTCGCGTGGCTGTCGGCCGCCGACGCGGTCACTGCCGCCGACCTCGGGGAGCTCGTGATGCTCCCGCCGACCTATCTGACGTGCCTCGAGGTGAGCGGCCACGCCGACCCGGACGCCGCGCTCGCCGCGACCGTCGGCCGCAGCATCGACATGTTCACCCCCGAGGCGACCGAGGACCCTGCCACACCGGGTGCCTTCACGCTGTCGATCCCGCCCCGGCTCGAGGCGCTGGCGACCGAGCACGCAGGCGGGGGCGGTTCGTGACCTGGTCGGGGGGCGACTTCGGCGTCGCGAGCCGCTGTGTGCTGGCGCCCAACCCGTCGCCGATGACCCTCGACGGCACCAACACCTGGATCCTGCGCGCCACCCCCGACGGGCCGTCGTACGTCGTCGACCCCGGGCCGCTCGACGACGCCCACCTCGCCACCGTGGCCGCCGCGGCGGGCGACGTGCGCGGGGTCCTGCTCACCCACGGCCATCCCGACCACTCCGAGGGGGCCGCCGCCTTCGCGGAGCTCGTGGGCTGCGGCGTGCGGGCGCTCGACCCCGCGTTCCGGCTCGGAAGCGAGGGCCTCGTGGAGGGCGACGTGCTCGACCTCGGCGGCTGGGAGATCCGTGTCGTCGCGACGCCGGGCCACACCGCCGACTCGTTGTCGTTCCTGCTGCCGGCCGAGGCCGCCGTCCTCACCGGCGACACGGTGCTGGGGCGCGGCACGACGGTGGTGGCCCATCCGGATGGCCAGCTGGGGGCCTATCTCGGCTCGCTCGACCGGCTCCACACCTTGGCCGCCGCCCACGAGGTCGGGGTCATCTGGCCCGGGCACGGCCCCGTCATCCCCGACGCGCTGGCCGCGTTGGACTTCTATCTGGCCCACCGACGCGAGCGCCTCGAGCAGGTGCGCGAGGCGGTCCGGGCGCTGGCGGCCGACGGACCGTCGTACGACGCCCTCGTCGCGCGCGACGGTCTCGCCCGCGCCGTGGTCGAGCGGGTCTATGTCGATGTCGACCCCGTCCTCTGGGGTGCCGCCGAGCTCTCGGTCCGTGCCCAGCTCGCCTATCTGCTCCCGGAGCGCTAGGCGGACGTCATCGGAACTGGCTGCCCCGGCAACCACCTTGTATGACGCTGTGCGGGGACGTCATCGGAACTGGTCGCCCGAGTGACCAGTTCCGATGACATCCGCTGGGGTGCGACGTACCGCCTCAGCAGCTCTGGAACACGTAGCCGGAGGTGCCGAGGGGGACGACGTCACGGTCGCGGTAGGTGATCGAGATCGTCGAGCCCCGAGCGGTGCAGGCGGCGTTGAAGTTGGTCAGGCCGCCGTTGTCCTGGTACTCGATCTCATAGACCTGGGCGCCATAGGTCGCCGTGAACGTCGCGCATTCGGCGTAGGGCTGGCACTCCTCCACGATCGCGAAGTCGAAGCCGATCTGGGACTTGCCCACCGGGGCGATGTCCGCGTCGTTCTTCTGTGCGATCGCGAGCCCACGGGCGTGGGCGTCGGCGGCCAGCAGGGTCGCCATCGCCTGGTTGTTGGCCATCGTCATCAGGCCCAGCGACCGGGTGTAGGAGTCCAGGTTGTCCGGCTCGATCGCCGCGAAGCCGCGGTTCTTGCAGTCCTGCATCCACGGCCCGAGGATGCCGACGATCGCGGTGCGGTTGGCCGCCGTCCGGGTGTCGAGGATGTACTCGCCCGGCCAGCCCGGGTCCTGCACCAGCTGGCCCGAGGCGTTGTGCAGCAGCAGGTTGCTCGGCCACAGCCCCGACTCGCCCGGCTGGGTCTGGAAGGCGTTGATGTAGCAGATGTTGTACTTGCCCGCTGCCGGTGACTCGAGCCGGTCGCGGTCGACGATCGCCGTCGAGGCGGCCGGGGTGTAGGGGCCGCCGATCTGGTAGTCGAACACGCCATTGGCCGGGGGCAGCGTGATGCCGCCGCCACCGCCGCCGGAGGCCGAGGTCGTCGCGGTCACCGGCGCGGAGGCCGCGGACCGGTTGCCGGCGGCGTCGCGCGCCTTGACGGTGAAGGAGTACGCCGTCGAGGCGGCCAGGCCCGACACCGTCGCCGAGGTGCCGGTCACGGTGGCCACGGGCGTCGTACCGCTGCCCTGGAAGACCTCATAGCCGGTGACCCCGACGTTGTCGGTCGAGGCGGTCCACGCCAGCGACACCGACGACGCGGTGACGGCGGTCGAGGCGAGCCCGGTCGGGGTGCTCGGCGCGGTCGTGTCGGCGGGCGGGGTCGTCCCGGTGGTGAGGCTCACCGCGAGGTAGTCGATGTCGGCGTTGTCCGCCGTATTGTTGGAGGCGATCTGGACGCGGATGCCCTGGGTGGCCGAGACGTACGCCGACGGGGTGCCGCCGGCGGTGAAGGTCAGCAGCTTCCACGCACCCCAGCTCGGTGCGCTGGCGTTGGTGCCGACGCTGACCCAGCTGCTGGTCGACCAGTTCCACACGCTCCACGTCCAGGTCTGGGTGGAGCTGGCGGGGCCGCGGTAGTTGACGAGCACCTGCAGCCCGGTCACCGAGGCGGGCGCGATGGTCCCGGGGACGGTGTAGGTCGTGTAGCCGGCATAGCGGGTGTTGAACTCGACGTACTTGTTCCAGTTGTCGGTGGTGCCCGACAGGTCCTGGACCCGCAGCACGGAGACGTTCTGGCCGCCCGTGCTGCCCTGGGTCGTGGTGAGGGTGGCCGGGGTCAGCGTGGTGGTGGCCGCTGCGGCGGGCGGGCTCGGGAGCGCCACGACGGCGGTGGCGATGAGGACGCCCGCGACCGACGACAGGAGTCGCAGCCGGCGGGGCCGTGGTGGTGAGGGCAGGGTGGAACGGAGGTTCGTCATGGACGGCTCCTCGAGATCGCGAGGCTGTTCATCACTCACCGCGGCTCCCTCGAGCCGCGGCGTGGCGGGGACGTCAGCCGCACCTCGGCAGCAGGTTCACCGTCCCGCCAACACTCGCCACGCGCAGGCTAGGCCCGTCGGCGGGGGAGGAAAGTAAAACGCGCAACCATCACCGCACGCTCGGGCGGCACCGTGGAGGGGCCTCCGGGCGTGCGGCGGCCTGCCGTCGTACGGCGGTCAGCGGGCGCGGCGGGCGAGCCGCTCGACCTCCATGATCACCACGGAGCGGGGCTCCAGGCGCAGCCAGCCACGGGAGGCGAAGTCGGCCAGCGCCTTGTTGACCGTCTCGCGGGAGGCGCCGACCAGCTGGGCGAGCTCCTCCTGGGTGAGGTCGTGGTGGACATGGATGCCGTCCTCGGCGGTGCGACCGAACCGGTCGGCCAGGTCGAGCAGCGCCTTGGCGACACGGCCGGGCACGTCGGAGAACACCAGGTCGGCGACCACGTCGTTGGCGCGGCGCAGGCGGCCGGCGAGCTGGGCGAGCAGACCGCGGGCGACGACGGGGCGACCGTCGAGCCAGCGCAGCAGGTCCTCGTGGGACAGCGACACGAACGTGGCGTCGGTGACCGCGGTGACGGTGGCCGAGCGCGGGCCGGGGTCGAAGAGCGAGAGCTCGCCGAACATCTGCCCCGGGCCGAGGATCGCGAGGAGATTCTCGCGGCCGTCGGTGGAGGTGCGGCCCAGCTTCACCTTGCCGTCCATGACGATATAGAGCCGGTCGCCCGAGTCACCCTCGTGGAAGAGCACCTCGCCTCGCCGCAGTCGACCCTCGCTCATCGAGGCCCGCAACGCGGTGGCGGCTTCGTCGTCGAGAGCGCTGAACAGCGGGGCCTGACGAAGCACGTCGTTGTTCACCCGAACCTCCAGATCCATGCGCCTTGCTGACGCGTCACCTGATCCTAGCGAGTGAATCGGATCACAAACACAGTGTGCCCCCGGTCATGGACGGATCCGGCGCTCCCGTGCCGTTCCCGGCGGGCGTGGCGCGGACTTGTCGGCGTCGCCCCGTACCCTGGTGCGGTGCTCGACGCCGCTCCACCGACCGCGCTGGTCCGCCGCGCCCGCAAGGTCGACCGGGTGCTGGCCGAGACCTATCCCGACGCCCACATCGAGCTCGACTTCGACGACCCGTTCCAGCTCCTCGTCGTCACGGTGCTGAGCGCCCAGACGACCGACCGCCGCGTCAACGCCGTACGCCCGACCCTGTTCGCGGCCTATCCCACGCCCGAGGCGATGGCGGCCGCCCCGCGCGAGCACCTCGAGCAGATCGTCGGGCCGCTCGGCTTCTTCCGGGCCAAGACCGACGCGCTGCTCAAGCTGAGCCAGGCGCTCGTGGAGCGCTTCGACGGCCAGGTGCCCCCGCGCCTCGACGATCTGGTGACGCTGCCCGGTGTCGGCCGCAAGACCGCCAACGTCGTGCTCGGCAACGGGTTCGGGATCCCCGGGATCACCGTCGACACCCATTTCGGGCGCCTCGTACGCCGGTTCGGCTGGACCTCCGAGACCGACCCGGTCAAGGTCGAGCACGCCATCGGGGCGCTGTTCCCCAAGAAGGACTGGACCGACCTCAGCCATCACCTGATCTGGCACGGCCGCCGCATGTGTCACGCCAAGAAGCCCGCCTGCGGCGCCTGCCCGGTGGCCCGTTGGTGCCCTTCCTATGGCGAAGGCCCGACCGACCCCGAGGTCGCCGCCGCGCTGGTCCGCACCCAGGGGCCCGCATGACCCCGCACCGTCGCCGGCGGCTGGTGGTCGCCCTCCTGCTCCTCGCGCTGCCGCTGGGTGCCTGCGGTGGCGCCAGCGACGAGAAGCCCGCGTCCCAGCGTCTGCCGGCGGTCACCCTCGACTCGCTCGACGGCGGCGACCCGGTCGATCTGTCCACGCTGCGGGGGCCGCTGGTGATCAACCTGTGGGCGGCCTATTGCGGACCGTGCCGCCGCGAGCTGCCGATCTATGCCCAGTTCGCCGACAAGTACGCCGGTCAGGTCGATGTGGTCGGGATCGACTGGAACGACCCCCAGGCCCAGGCGGCGCGCGACCTTGCGCGCCGGTCGGGTGTCGACTACCCGCTCTATGCCGACCTCGACCTCGACATCAACGGCCAGGGCCCGATCCCGGCGATCCGCGGCCTCCCGGCGATCATGCTGGTCGACGACCACGGCGACCTCGTCCACTTCGACTATGTCGAGATGAAGTCGCTCGACCAGCTCGTCACCCTCGTCAACGACAACCTCGGGACGTCGCTGTGAGCGCCGAGCGGGCCAGCGCCCGCCAGCCCGTCCCCGCGTGGCTCGAGCCGATCCGCCGGGGCGCCGCGCCGATCACCGCGGCCGACCTGACCGGCTGGCTCCCGCCGGCCGACGCCGCCCCGCGACGCGGCGCCGTACTCATGCTCTTCGGCGAGGGCCCGGGCGGGCGCGACCTGCTGCTCACCGAGCGAGCCCACGACATGCGTTCCCACCCGGGCCAGATCTCCTTCCCGGGGGGCTCGGTCGACGAGGGCGAGACCGCCGTCGAGACGGCGCTGCGCGAGGCGCGCGAGGAGACCCACCTCGATCCCGCCACGGTGGAGGTCATCGGCCAGCTGCCCGAGCTGTGGCTGCCTCCCAGCAACTTCGCGGTGACGCCGGTGCTGGCCTGGTGGCACACTCCGTCACCGGTCACGGTCGTCGACCCGGGCGAGGTCAACGCCATCCTGCGCGAGCCCATCGACGAGCTGCTCGACCCCGCCCACCGCATCTCCGTGCGGCACCCCTCGGGCTATGTGGGCCCCGGCTTCACCATCGGCGAGGACAAGGACCTCATCCTGTGGGGGTTCACCGCCGGGATCATCTCGCGGCTGTTCGACTATGTCGGTTGGACGCGCCCCTGGGACGAGTCCCGCACTCGCGACCTGCCCGGCTACATGATCCGTCGGCCCGTCGACGGTGCCGCCGGTGACCCGAGGGAGCGCCCGTGAACCTCTTGGACTGGTTCCTGGTGCTGCTGGTCCTGGCCTACGCCCTGAGCGGCTACTGGCAGGGCTTCGTCACCGGCGCGTTCGCCACGCTGGGGCTGCTGCTCGGTGGCGCCCTCGGCATCTGGATCGCGCCTCACGCGCTGGGCGACGCCGATCCGTCGGTCTGGGTGTCGCTCGGTGCGCTGTTCATCGTGATCCTGTCCGCGTCGCTCGGGCAGGCGCTGCTGCAATACGCCGGCGCCAAGATCCGCGACGCCATCACCTGGCAACCGATCCGCGCCGTCGACGCCGTCGGTGGAGCCCTGCTCAGCGCCGTCGCCGTCCTCCTGGTCGCGTGGGCTCTCGGCGTCGCTGTCTCCGGGTCCCAGCTCGGCCAGATCACGCCGCTGGTCCGCAACTCCGCCATCCTCGCCAAGGTCGACGCCGCCCTCCCCGACGGTGCCAGCGGAATGCTGCGCGCCTTCGACAACGTGGTCGGGACGAGCTTCTTCCCCCGCTACCTCGAGCCGTTCGCACCCGAGCGCATCGTCGAGGTCGGCCCCGGTCCCAAGCGGCTCCTCAACGACCCCGACGTGCTCGATGCGGGCGACAGCATCGGCAAGATCCGCGGCGTCAACAGCTGCCGCCAGGGCATCGAGGGCTCCGGTTTCGTCTATGACACCAACCGGATGCTCACCAACGCCCACGTCGTCGCCGGGGTCAAGAACCCCGAGATCACCATCGGCGACCAGGTGCTCGACGCGACGGTCGTCGTCTATGACCCCGACCTCGACATCGCCGTCCTGGCGTTCGACGACGCCGCACTGCGGCCGCTCCCGTTCAACCTCGAGGGTCGGGCCGGCCAGGGCGTCGCGATCCTCGGCTACCCCCAGGACGGGCCGTTCAACATCCAGTCAGCGCGCGTGCGCGCCGAGCAGCGGCTCCGGTCGCCCAACATCTATGGCACCGACACGGTGATCCGCGACGTCTTCTCGCTGCGCGGCAACGTCCGGCCCGGCAACTCCGGCGGGCCGATCGTCGACTCCAGTGGCCAGGTGGTCGGCATGGTCTTCGCGGCGTCGGTGACCGACGCCCAGACCGGCTATGCACTCACCGCCGACCAGCTGCGCGAGAGCGCCGCGGCCGGCATCACCAACAGCGGTGCGGTCTCCACCCAGGCCTGCGCGGCCCACTGAGGCGCCGTACGCCGCCTGCCCGAGCGTGTCCGTCCGGTGGACGCCGCTCGGTCAGGAGCGCTTGAGGACGGTGGCCGTCTCCTGGGCCTGGTGGATGGCCCGCTCGGGTGCCTTGACCTGCTGGACCTTGCGATAGCCCAGGAAGCCGACCAGCGCCGCCAGGAGGAAGTAGGCGCCCGCCACGATCAGGAAGGCCCAGTGCAGCGACAGGCCGCGGCCGTTCCAGTTGATGAGGAACGCGAACGCCACCGACAACATGATGACGGCCAGGATCGCCAGGAACGCGGCGACGGCGAACATGCCGGCCCCGGTGCCGCCGGCCTTGATGCTGACCCGCAGCTCGGACTTGGCGAGCGCGATCTCGTTGCGCACCAGCGCGGACAGGTCGCGGGACGCATCGGAGACCAGCCGCCCGATCGTGGGATCGGTGTCCTTGACCGGCTTGCTCGCCATGTCTTCCTCCCCTGAACGACCCTGAAAGGGCTCGAGTGGCCCGGAACTGTCTCCGTGGCCGACCCTACACAACGTCCGGGTCGGCCTGACGCTGGTCCTCCTTGTGATAGCGGTTGCGGCGCGCCAGCAGCGCGGCCCCCGCCAGACCGGCCAGCAGCGACCCGGCCAGGACCGCGGTCTTGGCGGCCTCGCGCTCGGCGCCGTCGAAGGAGAGCTCAGCCACCAGCAGCGAGACGGTGAACCCCACCCCGGCCACCATCGACATCCCGGCGACGTCGCGCCAACCGAGGCCCTCGCTGAGCTCGGCGCGGGTCAGCCGGGTCACCAGCCAGGAGCCTCCGAAGACGCCGATCGGCTTGCCGAGCAGCAACCCGAGCACGACGCCGATGACGATCGGGTCCTTGACCAGGGCCGCGCCGCCGCCCAGGGGGACCCCGGCCGAGACCAGCGCGAAGAACGGCACGGCCAGGCCCGACGAGATCGGCGAGAGGGCGTGCTCGAGGTGCTCGGCGGGTGAGACCGACTCGTCGGGGTCGGGCCGCACCCGGGTCAGCAGCCCGAGCAGGACGCCGGCGATGGTGGCGTGCACCCCGCTCTCGTGGACGAACCACCAGGTCGCGACGCCCAGGGGGAGCAGCACCAGAGGCGAGCTGACCCGCAGCCGCTGCGCGGCGGCGTACGCGATGGCCGCGAGAGCGGCGATGCCGAGCGATCCCCAGTGGAGGTCGTCGGTGAAGACCGCCGCGATGATCACGATCACGATCAGGTCGTCCACCACGGCCATGGTCAGCAAGAAGCTGCGCAGCTGCGGGGGCAGGTGGGAGCCGACGACGGCGACCACCGCCAGGGCGAACGCGATGTCCGTGGCGGCCGGGATGGCCCAGCCCCCGGGGTGGCCGTCGTCGGCGGCGTGGGCGACGAGCAGATAGATCAGGGCGGGTACGGCGACGCCGCAGGTCGCGGCGACCACGGGGACCGCGGCGTCGGCCGGCTTGCGCAGCGACCCGACGACGAGCTCGCGCTTGAGCTCCAGACCCGCCACGAAGAAGAACAGCGTCAGCGCGCCGTCGGCCGCCCAGTGCTCGATGTCCAGTGGCCCGAGCTGGGTGTGCTTGAGCGCGTCGTAGCCGCCCGACCAGCCGGTGTTGGCCCAGACGATCGCGATCGCCGCCGCCACCAATGCGATCGCCCCACCCACCGTCTCGCGACGCAGGAAGTCCGCGACGAAACTCGACTCGTGCTCGTCGGAGGGCTGGAACGCGATGCGGTGCTCGTGGCTGTCCATGGGCTCCTCGGGGACGGGACGGGGTGGGCCCCAGCCTGCCAGTTTCACCGGCTCGCCGGTGAAACCGTCGCTTCTCGCGCGAAACTTCGGTCGATAAGTGCCAGTTTCACCGGCTCGCCGGTGAAACCGACACCCCCCGCCAGGCTCACTCGTCGGACGAGGACGACCCGCCCTCCTTGGACTTGATCAGGTCCATCACGGTGGAGTCGGCGAGGGTGGTGACGTCACCGACCTCGCGGTGCTCGGCGATGTCCTTGAGGAGCCGCCGCATGATCTTGCCGGAGCGGGTCTTGGGCAGCTCGGGCACGATCATGACCTGGCGCGGCTTGGCGATCGGGCCGATCTCGTGGGCGACGTGGTTGCGCAGTTCGGTGACGATGTCGTCACCGCCGTCGCCCGCGGACTCGCGCAGGATGACGAACGCGCACACCGCCTGGCCGGTCATCTCGTCGGAGGCACCCACGACCGCCGCCTCGGCGACCTTGGGGTGCGACACGAGCGCCGACTCGATCTCGGTCGTGGAGAGCCGGTGGCCCGAGACGTTCATGACGTCGTCGACCCGGCCGAGCAGCCACACGTCGCCGTCCTCGTCCTTCTTGGCGCCGTCGCCGGCGAAGTAGAGGCCGGGCCAGCGCGACCAGTAGGTGTCGACGAACCGCTGGTCGTCGCCCCACAAGGTGCGCAGCATCGCGGGCCAGGGCTCCTTGAGCACGAGGTAGCCGCCGGCGCCGTCGGGCACCGACTCGGCCATGTCGTCGACCACGTCGGCGGCGATGCCGGGCAGCGCGGTCATGGCGGAGCCGGGCTTGCCGTGGGTCACCCCGGGCAGCGGGGAGATCATGATCTGGCCGGTCTCGGTCTGCCACCAGGTGTCGACGATGGGGGCCTTCCCGCCGCCGATGGTCTCGCGGTACCAGACATAGGCCTCGGGGTTGATCGGCTCACCGACCGACCCGAGCAGCCGCACCGAGGAGAGGTCATAGCCGGCGGGGATGTCGGAGCCCCACTTCATGAAGGTCCGGATCGCGGTGGGCGCGGTGTAGAAGATCGTGACGCCGTACTTCTCAATGACCTCCCACCAGCGGCCCTTGTGAGGGGCGTCGGGAGTGCCTTCGTACATCACCTGGGTGACGCCGTTGGCCAGCGGGCCATAGACCATGTAGGAGTGGCCGGTCACCCAGCCGACGTCGGCGGTGCACCAATAGACGTCGGTCTCGGGCTTGAGGTCGAAGACCGCCCAGTGGGTGTAGGAGGTGCCGACGAGATAGCCGCCGGTGGTGTGCAGGATGCCCTTGGGCTTGCCGGTCGTGCCGGAGGTGTACATGACATAGAGCGGGTGCTCGGAGTCGTGCATCTCGGGCTCGTGGGTCGTCGACTGGCGGCCGACCACGTCGTGCCACCACACGTCGCGCTCGTCGTTCCAGGCGACGTCCTGGCCGGTACGGCGTACGACGAGCACCTTGCGCACGAGGTCGCCCACCTTGCCGCACGCCTCGTCGACGGCCGGCTTGAGGGCCGAGGGGGCGCCGCGGCGGTAGCCGCCGTCGGAGGTGATGACGACCTTGGCCTCACAGTCCTCGATGCGGGAGGCGAGGGCGTCGGCGGAGAAGCCGCCGAAGACCACGGTGTGCGGGGCGCCGAGGCGGGCGCATGCGAGCATCGCGATGGCGGTCTCGGGGATCATCGGCATATAGATGGCGACCCGGTCGCCCTTCTGGACGCCGAGCTCGATGAGGGCGTTGGTGGCCTGGCAGACCTCGTCCTGGAGCTGGGCGTAGGTGATGTCGCGGGTGTCGCCCTCGGGCTCGCCGACCCAGTGGAAGGCGACCTTGTCGCCGCGCCCGGCGGCGACGTGGCGGTCGACGCAGTTGACCGAGGCGTTGATGGTGGCGCCGGTGAACCACTTCGCGAAGGGCGGGTTGGTCCAGTCGAGGACCTGGTCCCAGCGCTGGCCCCAGTCGAGCCGCTCGGCGGCGGCCTCCCAGAATGCGAGGCGGTCGGAGGCGGCACGCTCATAGGCCTCGGCGGTGACGTTGGCGTTGGCCGCCAGGTCCTCGGGCGGCGCGAAGCGGCGGTTCTCGTGCAGCAGGTTCGACAGCGTCTCGGACGACTGCTCGGTCACGGTGGTTCTCCTCGTCGATCGTGATGCGCCGCGGTGAGCGGGGCGACCCTCCGGTTCTCAGCCTAGTGGTCGAGGTCACACCCACCAGGTGTGCGCACACGCTGCCCGACGCCGCCCGTCGGGGGCGAGTGGGTCGGACGTACGGCGCGGCCAACGCGACCCAGCCTGCGACGAGCGGTCGGTCGGTGCGGACATGGTGACCGCCCGGCGGCAGGTGCTCCCCCACAGGGGACCTGCCGCCGGGCGGCGGTCTGGTGGCCGGTGTGCCCCCGAGGGCTCACCGGGCCGGTATCAGTGCGAGACGGCCTCTTCGGCGCCCGCACCGGTGAGGGAGCGGACCTCGAGCTCGTCGAACTCCATGACGGCCTGCTGGTCGCGGACGGTCACGGTGCCGAGCCAGCCGAGGAAGAAGGCGATCGGGACCGACACGATGGCGGGGTTCTCCAGCGGGAACCAGGAGAAGTCCACGCTCGCCGGGAAGAGCGACAGGCTCTTGCCGGTGACCGGGTCGACGCCCTTGCCCGACATGACCGGGCTGAAGAACACCAGGCCGAGCGAGCTGATCAGGCCGCCGTAGATGCTCCACACGGCGCCGCGGGTGTTGAAGCGCCGCCAGAACATGTTGTAGAGGATCGCCGGCAGGTTCGCCGACGCGGCCACCGCGAAGGCGAGCGCCACGAGGAACGCGATGTTGAGGTTCTGCGCCGGGATGGCGAGCACGATCGCGATGCCACCGAGGATGAACGCGGTGATCTTGGCGACCCGGATCTCCTCACGGTCGCTGGCCTGGCCGTTGCGGAACACCGAGTTGTAGAGGTCGTGCGCCACCGAGGTGGACGACGCCAGCGTCAGGCCGGCGACCACCGCGAGGATCGTCGCGAACGCGACGGCCGCGATGACCGCCAGCAGGATCGCGCCGCCGGTGCTGCCCTCGCCGCCACCGACCGCCTGCGCCAGCAGCGGGGAGGCCAGGTTGCCCTTGGACTCCGCGATCTTGGCGAAGGAGTCACCCGTCACGAGGGCGCGGGCACCGAAGCCCAGGACCAGCGTGAACAGGTAGAAGGTGCCGATCAGGCCGATCGCCCAGAGCACCGACTTGCGGGCCGCCTTGGCGGTCGGGACGGTGTAGAAGCGGATCAGGATGTGCGGCAGGCCCGCCGTACCGAGGACCAGCGCGATGCCCAGCGAGAAGAAGTCCAGCTTGGACGTGCCGGTCAGGCCGTACTTGAGGCCGGGCTCCAGGAACGTCGAGCTGGTCGCTGTGGACGCCGTACCGGCGGCCTCTGCGGCCGCGTCCGCGCCCGCCTTGTAGTTGTTGGCGGCGGTGCCGAGCAGGTCGGACAGGTTGAAGCCGAACTTCGCGAGCACCAGCACCACGATGAGGGCGGAGCCGACCATGAGGAGGACGGCCTTGATGATCTGCACCCAGGTGGTGCCCTTCATGCCGCCGACGGTGACATAGAAGATCATCAGCACGCCGACGCCCACGATGGTGAGGTTCTTGAGGCCCTGGCTGGAGACGCCGAGCAGCAGCGCGACCAGTGAGCCGGCGCCGACCATCTGCGCCAGCAGGTAGAACACCGAGACGGCGACGGTCGAGACCGCGGCCGCGGTGCGCACCGGCTTCTGCTTCATCCGGTAGGCGAGCTGGTCGGCCATCGTGTAGCGACCCGAGTTGCGGAGCAGCTCCGCAACCAGGAGCAGCGCCACCAGCCAGGCGACGAGGAAGCCGATGGAGTAGAGGAAGCCGTCATAGCCCGACAGCGCGATGGCGCCGGAGATGCCGAGGAACGAGGCGGCCGACATGTAGTCGCCGCCGATCGCGAGGCCGTTCTGGAAGCCCGAGAACGAGCGGCCACCGGCGTAGTAGTCGGCCGCGCCCTTGGTGGACCGGCTGGCCCACACGGTGACGCCGATCGTCGCGACGACGATGACGCCGAACAGGACGCTGGTCAGAGTCTGGTGGTTCATCAGCCCTTGTTCCTCTCGTACTCGGCCTTCACCTTGGCGGCCAGGGGGTCGAAGTTGGCCGCCGCGTGACGGCTGTACATCCACGCGATCAGGAACGTGGTCAGGAACTGGGCGAGGCCGAGGACCAGACCCATGTTGATGTTGCCGATCAGCTTGGTGCCCATGAAGTCGGGCGCCCAGTTGGAGAGGGCGACATAGAGGAGGTACCAGGCCAGGAAGGCGATGGTCCACGGGAACACGAAGGCGCGGTAACGCCGACGAAGCTCGATGAAGTCCTCGCTCTTGGCGAGCTGGTGGTAGAGCGGGTCGTTGGCGTCGGCGTGTGCATGGACGCCGGAGCCTGAGTGCGTGTCGGTCACGTGCGGCACCCCTTTCCGGATGTGGCTCGTGGTCGGGACGTGTGACTCGGATCACGGTCCACGACCGACCTCATGCAGGCGAGGGGTGAGGTAGATCACGTCGGTCAGCGGGTCGGCCTGAGTCGACGGGCGGTCGGTCAGGCGCGACGAACGGCGTACGACGGCGCTTCGCGGCCGGTCGAACCGCGCAACAGCGACCGCGGCCCTCAGCGCCCGCAGGGGTCCGCGGTCGTGTGCGCGAAGGCCAGCGGCAAGTCGGGCAGCACCCGCGAGTTGACCGCCAGGGCGCGGGTGTTGAGGACCGGGAAGTGCGGCAGCAGCATCGGCTCGCCCTTGGTGGTGCAGCCGCCCTCGCGGTAGTCGAGGATGACCCGGATGGTTGTCGACTCGCCAGGGGCCAGCCGCTCCGACACCCGGAAGACCGCGTCGGTGCCGCTCTCGCCCTTGACCGGCTTGGCGCCGTCGACCTGGCGGGCCCGCACCGTGGCGGTGCCGTCGGGGCCGAGGGTGGGCAGGATGGCCCGGGTCACCTCGACGTCGAACGCGCCCCCGTTGGTCAGCTTGACCGGGACCACGCAGCGCATCCCCGGACGGGGGCCGATGGTGGGGACGGGCTCATCGGCGCCGGTGGGATGGATCTTGGCTCCCGTGCACGAGACGGGTCCGAAGCTCACGTTGACGGCTTGACCGGTCTGGCGTCCGGCGAGGATCCACCCGGTGATGAGGAAGCTCACCACGGCGACTGCGAGTGCGATCCGCCCGCCGGGCAGGTTGCGCCAGCTGACGCTCGGCAGCGCGAAGCCTTTGGTGCGGGCCTTCGACGGAGGACTGGTCGGGCCGGGGGCGCCGAGCGAATGGGTCTGCGGACCCTTCTGGAGGGGCAGCGTCGTCAGGTTCGGGGTCGTCAGGGTCGGGGTCTCCACCGGCGTGGTGGTCCCCTGCGACGGCGTGCTCCCGTCCCCCATGGCGCTCCTCGTGCTCTCCAGCCCCGTCGGGCTGGACACCTGCATTGTGGGGCATCCGCGGGCTCCGCGTATTTCGTTCGAGAGGATCCGCTCGCGGCCGCTACGGTGCCGGTGTGACGACTGATGCGGCCGCCCTGCTGGCGGCGTACGACGCCCAGCTGCGCGAGGCCGCCGAGTTCGCCGGCGCCCGCGAGGTGACCCGGCACGGGCCGCTGTGGTGGGGGTTGTTCGGCCACGGTGGCTTCTGCAGCTACCGCGACCTCGGCGGCGCGGACGGCGACGAGCTCGACGCCCTCATCGCCGCCACCGTCGCCCACTTCCGCGACGACACCGAGGTCGCCGAGTTCGAGTGGAAGTCGCGTGGTCACGACGCGCCCGCCGACCTCGGTGAGCGGCTGGTGGCCCACGGCTTCGTCGCCGAGGACCGCGAGACCGTGATGATCGGGGAGGCCAGGCTGCTCGCCGTCGACGTGACGCTGCCCGACGGGATCGTCGTCCGTCAGGCAGGAGTGGGCGGGGACCTCTACGACGACGTGCGCCGGGCCTCGCAGATGCAGGAGTCGGTGTTCGGCAAGGGCCGCGGCAGCGACCCCGACGAGCTCTCCAGCAACCTCGCGCTCCGCCCCGAGCTGGGCGGTCTGTGGCTGGCCGAGGCCGACGGTGAGGTGGTCAGCGCCGGGCGGCTCACGGTCGTCGAGGGCACGGAGTTCGCCGGCATCTGGGGTGGCGCCACCCTCGCTGACTGGCGTGGCCGCGGCATCTATCGGGCCATGACCGCCGCCCGCGCCCACGCCGCCCTGGGCCTCGGCGTCCGCTACATCCACAGCGACTGCACTGACATGTCACGTCCGATCCTCGAACGCTCCGGCCTCGTCGCCGTCACCACCACCACGCCGTACCTCTGGTCGCGCGGCTGACCCCTGTCCCGCCGAGGTGCCCGGTTCTGCCCGCCGAGGTGCCCGGTCGTGCTCGCCGAGGTGCCCGGTTGTGCCCGCCGAGGTGCCCGGTTGTGCTCGCCGAGGTCCGGGCGGGGCACTTCGGGGGACAACACCGGGCACTTCGGGGGACAACATGGGGCACTTCGGGGGACAACACCGGGCACTTCGGCGGGGGAGGTCAGCCGCGGTCGACCCGGACGGCTTCGGGGGTGTGGAGGCGGACCATGAAGGTGGCGACGTGGGGAGGGCGGCGCGAGCGGGTGAGCCGGGAGACCACGATCATGGTGAGGAACGCGGTCGGGACCGTCCACAGCGCCGGCTGGGCCAGCAACGCCGAGGCCCACGACTCACCGCCGCTGGTGATGAACGTGCGTACGACGGCCGCGCCGGACAGCCCGCCACCGACGAGGAGCCCGGCGAGGGCACCGGTCGCCGTGAGCCCGCGCCACCAGATACCGAGCACGAGCAACGGACAGAACGTCGAGGCGGCGACGGCGAACGCCAGGCCGACGGCGGTGGCCACCCCCACGTCGGCTGCGAGCACGGCGAGGCCGTAGGGGATCAGCACTGCGGCGATGGCGGCGACGCGGAAGGCCGCGACCCCGGGCAGCCAGCGGCTGACGACGTCCTGGGAGACCACCCCCGCGACCGCGACGGTGAGACCCGATGAGGTCGACAGGAATGCTGCGAACGCGCCGGCGATCAGCAGCGCGGTGAGCGACTCCGCCGCCACGCCGCCGAGCATCCGATGGGGGAGTGACAGCACGACGGCATCCGAGCGGCCGTCGGTGACCAGGTCGCCGGCATAGACCCGGCCGAGCGCGCCATAGATCGGCGGCAGGATATAGAACAGCCCGAGCAGCCCGAGCACCACCAGCGTCGTACGCCGAGCGGCCCGTCCGTCAGGGTTGGTATAGAACCGCACGACCACGTGGGGCAGCCCCATCGTGCCGAGGAACGTCGCCACGATGATCGAGTAGGTCGTATAGAGCGGGTGCCCGCTCTGGCCGACCCCGCCGGCGAGCGGGTCTGCCCAGTCGCCGGCATAGCCGCCGACGTCGAAGGCGGGCGAGGCGGGCGATGGTGAGCCGTCGCCCAGCCACACGATCAGCAGGAAGATCACGGGGACGAGCAGTGCCGTGAGCTTGAGCCAGTACTGGAAGGCCTGCACGAACGTCACCGAGCGCATGCCGCCCGACAGCACGCTGACGAGAACGACGACGGCGACGACGAGGCCGCCCAGGCGGGCGTCCAGACCGGTGGCGAGCCGCAGCGTGAGCCCCGCACCTTGGAACTGCGGGATGAGATAGAGCCAGCCGATGCCCACGACCAGGGTCGACGTCAGCGCCCGAACGCGGCGCGAGCCGAGCCGGGCCTCGGCGAAGTCGGGCAGTGTGTAGGCACCCGACCGGCGCAGCGGCGCCGCGACGAGCACGAGCAGGACGAGGTAGCCGGCGGTCCAGCCAACGGGATACCAGAGCATCTCCGCGCCGAAGGCGAGCACGAGTCCGGCGACCCCGAGGAACGAGGCGGCGGAGAGGTATTCGCCGCCGATCGCCGACGCGTTGAGGGCGGGGCTGACCGTCCGCGACGCGACGAAGAAGTCGGAGGTGGTCCGGGAGATCCGCAGACCGTAGGTGCCGATCGCCACCGTCAGCAGCGACACCACGACGACGGCCGCGATGCCGGTGGCGTGGTTCACGGCCGCCTCGACGGTCGGTCGGTGGTGCCCCGCTCGCCGCTCGCGGTGTCGGGTTCGCCGACCATCGCGGCGAACGTCCGCTCATTGGCCTCGGCGCCCCGCACGAACAACCAGCCGAGAACGACGAGCACGGGATAGACGACGAAGCCGAGCATCCCCCAGGCCAACGGCATGCCGAGGAGCGGGACGTCGGCGAGCCGTGGCGCGAACCGGAAGAGCAGCGGGAGCCCGCCGATCCCGATCGCGACCAGGGTGAGGACGCCGGCGGCGAGCCGGAGCTGGGTGCGCAGCAACGACCGGATGTAGACCTCGCCGAGCTCGGTCTGGGCGTCGATCTCGGTGGTCACCGGCCGGGGCGTACGGCGTGTGGCGCTCGCCGTCCTGGGCGAGGTGACCCTGACCCGGGGCAGGTGCGGCTGCTCGCCGGAGCTCACGACCCGCCACCCGGACGGTTGCGCCGGACGAGCAGGTCGCGCAGCTCGCGGGTGTGGCGCCGCGACACCTGGAGCTCCTGGCCGTCGACGATGACCGTGCACCGACCTGCCTCGGTGCGGATCTCCTCAACGTGGGGCAGCGAGACGAGCAGCGACCGGTGGATCCGGACGAACCCCGCCTCCCGCCACTGCTGCTCCAACGTGGTGAGCGGCGCCCGGAGCAGGTGGCTGCCGTCGGCGGTGTGGAGGCGGGCATAGTCGCCCTGCGCCTCGACATAGCGGATGTCGGACCGCGACACGAAGCGGGTGCGGCCACCGAGCTCGACCGCGATCTGGTCCTCGGGCCGGGGCTGGCGGCCACCGCCCTCGACGATGCGTCGGATGGCCTCGGCGAGCCGGTCGGGCCGCACGGGCTTGAGGACATAGTCGACGGCGTTGAGCTCGAAGGCGTCGACGGCGTGGCGGTCGTGGGCGGTCACGAAGACGACCGGCGGTGGCTCCTTGAAGCGGGCCAGCACCTGGGCCAGCTCGAGCCCCGAGAGGCCCGGCATGGAGATGTCGAGGAACACCGCGTCGACCTGGATCTCCTGGAGGGCGCGCAGCGCGTCGGTGGCCGAGTCGCTGGTGAGCACCTCGCCGATCCGCGGGTCCTGCCGGAGCAGGAACGAGAGCTCGTCGAGGGCGGGTCGCTCGTCGTCGATGACGAGGACGCGCAACCGGGGCGGGCTCGCGGGAGCGGTCATGGGTGGACTCCGGGGGCATATTTCGGCACCCGGACCGTGACCTTGGTTCCGGCCCCGGGTGCGGTTTCAACGACCAGACCGTACTCGTCGCCGAAGGCGCGACGCAGCCTCTCGTCCACGTTTCCGAGCCCGACGGAGTCGGTGGTCGTCGCCCCCGCGAGCGCCGCGCGTACCCGCTCGGGGTCCTCGCCCTGGCCGTCGTCCTCGATGGTGATGACGGCCTCACGGTCGCGGTCCTGGGCGATGATCGTGACGAGGCCGCCGTGGGCACGCCCCTCGAGGCCGTGCTGGACGGCGTTCTCGACCAGGGGCTGGATGCACAGGAACGGCACCGACACGGGCAGCACCTCGGGGGCGACCCGGAGGGTGACCTTGAGGCGGTCGCCGAAGCGGGCCTGCTCGAGCATGAGGTATTGCTCGATCGAGCGGAGCTCCTCGGCGAGCGTGGTGAACTCGCCGTGGCGGCGGAAGGAGTAGCGGGTGAAGTCGGCGAACTCCAGCAACAGCTCGCGCGCGCGGTCGGGGTCGGTGCGCACGAAGCTGGCGATGGCGCCGAGGGAGTTGTAGATGAAGTGGGGTGAGATCTGGGCGCGGAGCGCTCGGACCTCGGCCTCCATCAAGCGGGCGCGGGACGCGTCGAGCTCGGCGAGGGCGAGCTGGCCCGACACCCACTGGGCGACCTCGTCGGCGGCCTGGATGAGGCCGGCGGTCGCGTAGGGGGCGTAGGCCTGGAGCGTGCCCACGACCTGGTCCTCGACCACGAGGGGCGCGACGACGGCGTGGCGCAGCTGGCAGCCGGGGTCGGAGCAGGCGACCTCGCGCCCCGTCGCCACCCGCGTGTTGCCGTGCTCGACGACGCCGCTCGCGAGCTGGGCGACGTGGGCGCCGTGCTGCTCGGCGCCGTAGCCGTCCCACGCGAGCAGGTCGGTGCGGCTGCTGAGCGCAAGGGCTGGGGAACCGAGCAGGGTGCGGAGGTGGCGGATGCTCCGCTCGGCGCTGGTCTGGGTCAGCCCCTCGCGCAACGCCGGCGACGCCAGGCTCGCGGTGTGGAGGGTGCGGAAGGTGGCGCGGTCGGCCTCGGTCCCGAGGGGCGAGCGCCGCAGGAACCGTGGCCAGGCCATGGCTCAGCGGAAGTCGATCAGGAGCATCTCGGTGTCGGTGCCGTCGCTCGCGGTGCCGATCACGATGCCCTCGCCGGTGTCGGACTCCTCCTCGTCGACGGGCGGTGCCTGGTCGAGTCGGTCGACGACCACCGCCTTGTGACACGAGACGACGTAGGGCAGCTGCATGCCGTCCATGCCGCGGCCGTAGTCGTCATAGAACGCCAGCACCTCGGCGAGCTTGCGCGCGCGGGCGTCCTCGTCGAGGACCGCCACGTTGGAGCGTGAGCGGACCAGGTCGAGGATCGTCTCGCGGTTGACGTCCTGCCAGGACTTGAAGTCCTGGTGCTCGACGAAGCCGAAGAGGTTGCTCGTCACCAGGACCTCGCTGGGGTCGCGCAGCTGCTCCTGGGTCCCGATGATCCTGCCGAGCTTGCGCACCCACGGGATGCGCTCGTCACGCTGGTTCCACACGAGCGCCAGGTGACCGCCCGGGCGGAGCACGCGGGCGATCTCGGGAAGCGCCCGATCGTGGTCGAACCAGTGGAACGCCTGGGCGGCGACGACGACGTCGACCGACCGGTCGCCGAGCGGGATCTCCTCGGCGGAGGTGGTGCTGACCCGGGCCTGGGGCACCCGCTCGCGCAGCACGTCGAGCATGGCGTCGTCGGGGTCGGTGGCGTGGACGTCGTGGCCCTGCGCCACGAGCTGGGCGGTGAGCTTGCCGGTGCCGGCGCCGAGCTCGAGGACGGTCGCCCGCTGCCGCCCGACCAGCCAGGCGACGGCGTCCGCGGGATAGGTGGGTCGCCCGCGTTCATAGGCGTCCGCCACGGGTCCGAAGGACCGTGCGTGGCGCTGCAGCTCCTCGTCCATCTCGGGCAGGTTACCCCGAGGCGGGGCCCGCTCAGGGGAGCCGCGCGTGACGCGCTGAGGGCGACGCCTAGGCTCGTCCGCGATGGCCTCGACACCACCCGCCGACCCGTTCGCTGCGCTCCTCGCCCTCGAGGGCGTGCCCT
>JAXLSN010000020.1:0-102568 GCA_046330595.1 Nocardioidaceae bacterium | reverse complement strand
TGGCGATCAACCTGCTCTATGAGCAGGGCCGCCTGGTGCGGGCGCTGACGCGGGGCGACGGGCGCACGGGCGAGGACGTCACCCCCAACGTCAAGACGATCGCCTCGATCCCTCACCGGCTGACCGCCACCGGCGACGTGCCCGTGCCCGAGCTGGTCGAGGTCCGCGGCGAGGTGTTCTTGCCCGTCGAGGCCTTCGAGCGGCTCAACGCCACGATGGCCGACGCCGGCAAGCCGATGTTCGCCAACCCGCGCAACGCGGCGGCGGGTTCGCTGCGACAGAAGGACCCGCGGGTCACCGCGTCGCGCGACCTCGGCATGGTCTGTCACGGGATCGGTGCTCGACGTGGGTTCGAGCCCACCGCCCAGAGCGCGGCCTACGACGCGCTGCGCGCCTGGGGGTTGCCGACGAGCGACCGGGTGAGGGTGCTGCCCGACCTGGCCGCCGTACGCGAGTTCATCACCTTCTATGGCGAGCACCGCCACGACGTCGAACACGAGATCGACGGTGTCGTCGTCAAGGTCGACGAGGTCGCGCTCCAGCGCCGTCTCGGCTCGACCAGCCGGGCGCCGCGCTGGGCGATCGCCTTCAAATATCCGCCCGAGGAGGTCAACGCCAAGCTCCTCGATATCCGCGTCAACGTCGGCCGCACCGGCCGGGTCACCCCTTACGGCGTCATGGAGCCCACCCGCGTCGCCGGCTCGACGGTCGAGAACGCGACCCTCCACAACGCCCACGAGGTCAAGCGCAAGGACGTCCGCCCGGGCGACACGGTCATCCTCCGCAAGGCCGGCGACGTGATCCCCGAGATCCTGGGACCGGTGCTGCCGCTGCGGCCCGAGGGCCTGGCGGAGTGGGTGATGCCGACCGAGTGTCCCGAGTGCGGCACGACCCTGGCCCAACAGAAGGAGGGCGACAAGGACCTGCGCTGTCCCAACCACCAGCGCTGTCCCGCCCAGGTCCGCGAGCGCGTCTTCCACGTCGCCGGACGCGGCGCCTTCGACATCGAGGGGCTCGGCTATGAGGCTGCTGTCGCGCTGCTGGATGCCGGCGCGATCGCCAACGAGGGCGATCTGTTCGACCTCGACGAGGCAGCTCTGCTCACCGCTCCGCTGTTCACCCGCGCCCCCAAGAAGGGCGAGGAGGGGCTCCAGCTCTCCGCCAACGGCCAGCGGCTGCTCGACAACCTGGCCTCACGCAAGAGTGTGCCGCTGTGGCGCGTCCTGGTCGCGCTGTCGATCCGCCACGTCGGGCCCACCGCTGCTCGGGCGCTGGCGACGGAGTTCGGCTCCGTCGATGCCATCCGCGCGGCGACCGAGGAGCAGCTCGCCGCCGCCGAGGGGGTCGGGCCGACGATCGCCGAGGCCGTCATCGAGTGGTTCGATGTCGACTGGCACACCGAGATCGTCGACAAGTGGGCCGCTGCCGGCGTCTCGCTCGCCGACGAGCGCGACGAATCGGTGGCACGCACGCTCGAAGGGCTCACCGTCGTGGTGACCGGGTCGCTGGTCAACTTCTCCCGCGACTCCGCCAAGGAGGCCATCATCAGCCGCGGCGGCAAGGCCGCGGGCTCGGTCTCCAAGAACACCGACTACGTCGTGGTCGGCGACAACGCCGGCTCCAAGGCCGACAAGGCCGAGCAGCTCGGCGTCGCCATCCTCGACGAGGCCGGCTTCGAGAGGCTCCTCGCCGAGGGCCCGAGCGCCGTTGGCGGGTGAAGCGGCGCAGCCTCACCATCTGCCGCGGTGCTGTGGTCACGATCTACGCGTTATAACGCTGAGAAGGTGACCACAACGCCGCGCGAGTTGGTGTGACGGCGCGCCCGGCTGAGCCGCTGCCTCGGCTCAGCCGCCCTGGCCGTTCCGGGACGCGATCTCTCGCACGCTCCCGACCAGACCGACCATGGCGCCCACCACCAGGATCGCGCGTCCCTGCGCCACACCGAGCCCGATCCCGACAACCATCAGCAGGGCCACTACCGACATCAGGACTCGGCCGCGAGTCACCCTTCGAACCGGTCCCCACCAGCGCTGAAGGCGGGTGAGCGAGGCATGCTCGGGCGGATGGTGACGTGCTGGCAACGGCAGGTGTAGATGACGAGGGACGACTTCGTCGACGCTCACGACGGCGTCGGGACCGCGTCGCCAGCTGGAGGGCTCCACACTCACGCCCCAACCGTCCACGCTGACCAGGTGTCGACCACCATCCTCGAACACGAACAGTGCGGCGACGTCGCGCAGGTGGACGGCCCGAGCAACATCTCCGTCGGAGATCTCGATGCGCTCAGGACCGACCGTGAGCCTTGCGGTGGAAGCCGGCCAGTCGACCGACTTGAACTGTCGGCCCTCGCGTTGTGGCGTCGTCTCCGGAAAGGACAGCATGGGGATCTGGTCGCGCCACGTCGTCTTGCCGGGGATACCGAGCAGCAACGACCCGGCGAACTCCCGCAAGGTCTCCTGGACACCGTCGGTGGTCGTTGCGAGCAGTTCGGCCACGACCTCCTCATGCGTTTGAGGCGGCATGCCCATGAGGTGGTAGTGGGCGGCCCGACCGGCCAGTGCCGTCGCGAAGTAGGGGTCGCGCATCGACTGGTGTCGCGACTCGATGACCTCCGCGAGCCACGTGTCTGGCACCGGCTCGTCGCGAAGCCGGTTCACGAGGTCGAGGATGCTGTCGACCAGGCTCGAGTAGAGCACCGGCAGGACGTCGGACCCACCGAAGAGCAGAGCTCGTCCGGCGTCGACTGGTTCATATCCGGCCCACGGGGCATAGGCGGCACCTTCGTGGCCGCGGAGTCGCTCGTGGAGTGCCCGCTGCAGGATGTCCTGAGCGACGGTGGCGGTCGGCGACCGGGACACACGACCGCTCAGGACGACGCCAGACTCGTCGACGTAAGCCGCCGGGAGCCTGTCTCCGCAAGGCACCGCGACACTTGGCTCGACGAGGTCACCCTCGGGGAGAGTCAGCCGAAGCCCGGCCGGCGGAGGTCCATCCAGAATCAGAGCCGCGTTGCCCCGAGTGAAGACCTGGTGCGACCTCTGCGTCAGCAATTCAGGCGTGGCGCGCCCGAGACCAGGCTCCTCATAGCCGATGACGCCGGGGCCGCGAGCGCCGTAGCGCCACGTGAACAGGCGGGCCCCAGGGCCTCCGCGCAGTGTGGCTTCGGCGTGGAGCACGCCCCGTTCGCGCTCGAGCTCTTCGAAGGTCGGAGCGTTGAGCCAGGACGTGACATCGGCGAGATGGTTGGCCACTGACTCGACTGGACCGTGCGCGTCGAACGTGGTGTGGAGCAGCGAGACTGAGCCGTTGACGTGGAGTGCGCCTCCTCCGCGACCGTGCAAGGAGAGGTGCTCGAGCAGATGAAGCCATCCCGACTGAGAGAGCGGCTCGTCGGCCATGCCCGCGCGAAAGACCAACGCGGCAGCCAACGTCGGGCGTCCGGTCTCCACCCAGAAGCACCGCACACCGTCGACGTCTGTCTGGTGAAGCTCGAACATCTCAAGGAAAGGTTAGGGCCAGCGCCGCAGCGCTGTCCCCTGGATAACCAGGTCCGAACGCTCCTGAGAGCCTGCCGGTTTGGCGGAGTCTCGGGATGGGTAGACGTTGCCCAGCGGCGGCCACGGGGGACGCCGACGGACCGCAGGCCGCGCCCGCTCGTGCGGGATCGGCCCGAGGGGGGCGCCATGACCGTGCTTGCAGCAGAGCTGTCCGACCTCCGCGGCTGGTCCGCCCAGGTGGGCCGGGCAGGCGCCGACTGCGCTACGGCGTCCGACTATCTGGGCGCCCACGTGACCGACGGCGACTTCGGGATGATCCTCGAGCTGATCACCCTCGACTACGAGCGGGTGATTCCGGCGTTCACCGAGGCGCTGGCGACCGAGGGAGCTCGGCTCGTCGCCACGGGACACAGCATCGAGTCGATCGTGCGTGACTACGCGGCCACCGACGCGCGGGTGGCCCAGGACTTCGGCGTCGGGGCGGCCATCCGCGACGACAGCCTCGTCGGCTCCGGCTTCTATGACGTCGCCACCGTGCTGCCGATCGGGGCGCCGGTGTGTGACACCGCGGCCCTGCCGCGGGTGTCGTTCGGCTTCATCCTCGACAAGATCTGCGACCTGACCCACTGGATCATCGGGATCGACCCGCGCGACTACGTCACCCGCTGGATCGCCGGAGACATCGAGAAGGCGGCGCTCCAGGCCTCAGCCTGGGATCACGTCAGCACCTGCCTCGACGGCGTGGGTCGCAACCTGGCCGGCGGCCAGCGTGCCATCGACCAGACCTGGCGCGGCGTCGCGGCGACCAGTGCCGCCGCCTACATGGATCAGTGGCTGACGGCGCTGCCTCAGCAGTCCTCGGCGACGGCGCAGGTCGCCGCCCACCTGCGCGACATGATCCGCGGCTCGGTCGATCTGGCCCAGAACGTCGTGGACATCATCCGGATGATCATCAGCATCTGCAGCGCGGCGCTGTCGTCGTCCTACATCCCGTTGTGGGGGCAATGGAAGGCGGTCGAGACCATCAAGGAGGCCTGGGAGCTGTTCCAGACCGCGCGCAAGGCCATCGTGGCCTTCTGGACGATCCTGACCACCATCAAGGATCTGCTCGTCAGCATGGTCCACGCCGTCACCGCCGACGGGCTGCCGAGCGCACCTCTCGTCCCCGCGGCGCCGTGAACGGCCCACGATGACGTCCCTTGACGACCGACTCGCAGCAGCCCATGTCGGCTTCCGGCAGGCTCTCGCCGACGCTCAGGCCCATATCGCCCGCGTCGCCGCGACCCCGGTGCACACCCCCGAGCAACGTGAGGAGCTCGCCGGCGATGCCCGCGCGGGGCGACTCGGGCCCGAGATGCGCGAGCTCGCCGAACGGATCGACGCGCGGGAGACCAGCTGGGGCGAGGTCTTCGAGGGCAGCTCGCCGCACACAGCCCTGCTGCTGCCCCACCTGACCCGCATGGAGGACCAGTACGCCGACCAGTGGCGCCTGATCATCCGGGCCGATCTCGGCCTCGACCCGGAGGCGCCGTGACCCAGCGACATGACGACGATGCCCCCACCACGATGCGGGCGTTCGCAGCGCGGGCCGCGGGCGGGCTCGTGCTCGACGCCCTGCTCAACGGAGCGGTGTTCCTGTCGCTGATCACCGTGATCGCGGGGGTGCTGACCAGACAAGCCGCGTGGATCGCGCTGGCGATCGGCGTCGGCATCACCGGGATGGTGCTGCCATGGATCGCCATCGCCAAGAAGTGGCGCGACCATCGGGCCGTGCTGGTCGCCCTCGGGGTGATCGTCGTGCAGGTCGCCGTCCTCGCGGTGACGTGGCTCAACGCCTGACGCGGTCCCACGTCACGGCGCCCGCTCCGCAACCACCGATGCGGCGCGATGAGCCGCGCAGCCTAGGATTCGGAGCATGCCTGAGATCACCCGTGACGAGGTCGCGCATCTGGCCGACCTGGCCCGGATCGACCTGTCGGAGGAGGAGCTGGACCACCTGGCTCCCCAGCTGTCGGTCATCCTCGAGTCGGTGGCGTCCATCAGCGAGGTTGCCGCCGAGGACATCCCGCCGACCTCCCACGCCATCCCGCTGACCAACGTCTTCCGCGACGATGTCGTCGTGCCCGGCCTGACGCCGGAGGAGGCCCTCTCCGGGGCTCCCGAGGCCGAGCAGCAGCGGTTCAGCGTCCCCCGCATCCTCGGGGACGAGCAGTGAGCGCCGACTGGACGCGGCGCACCGCCGCGGAGCTGGCCGACGCGCTCGCTGCCGGTGAGGTGACCTCGGTCGAGCTCACCCAGGCCCACCTCGACCGCATCGCGGCCGTCGACGGCGCGGTCCACGCCTTCCTCCACGTCGACGCCGACGGCGCGCTCGCCCAGGCGAGGGCCTCGGACGAGCGCCGGGCGGCAGGCGCGCCCGCCTCGCGCCTCGACGGTGTCCCGATCGCGGTCAAGGACGTGCTGGCCACCCGCGGCCTGCCGACGACCTGTGGCTCCAAGATCCTCGAGGGCTGGGTGCCGCCCTACGACGCGACCGTCGTACGACGACTCAAGGACGCCGGCCTGCCCGTTCTCGGCAAGACCAACATGGACGAGTTCGCCATGGGCAGCTCGACCGAGCACTCCGCCTATGGCCCCACCCACAACCCCTGGGACCTCGAGCGCATCCCCGGCGGTTCGGGTGGTGGCTCGGCCGCAGCGGTGTCGGCGTTCATGGCGCCGCTCGCACTCGGCACCGACACCGGTGGCTCGATCCGCCAGCCGGCGGCCGTCACCGGGAGCGTCGGCGTCAAGCCCACCTATGGCGGCGTCTCCCGCTACGGCCTCGTCGCGTTGGCCAACTCCCTCGACCAGGTCGGGCCGGTGACCCGCACCGTCCTCGACTCCGCCCTGCTCCACGAGGTGATCGGCGGCTATGACCCGCTCGACTCCACGAGCATCGACCAGCCGCTGCCCGCGCTGGTCGACGCCGCTGCAGCGGGGGCGACCGGCGACCTGACCGGCGTCAAGCTCGGCGTCATCAGCGAGCTGCGCGGCGAGGGCTGGCAGTCCGGCGTCATGGCTCGGTTCGACGAGGCCGTCGCGGCGCTCGTCGCTGCGGGCGCTGAAGTGGTCGAGGTGTCGTGCCCCAGCTTCGTCCACGCCCTGGCCACCTACTACCTGATCCTCCCCGCCGAGGCGTCGTCCAACCTGGCCCGCTTCGACGCGATGCGCTACGGCATCCGGGTGCTCCCCGACGGCAATCCCAGCCCGTCGGCCGAGGACGTCATGAAGGCCACTCGCGACGTCGGATTCGGTGACGAGGTCAAGCGTCGCATCATCCTCGGCACCTATGCCCTGTCCAGCGGCTACTACGACGCCTACTACGGCTCGGCCCAGAAGGTGCGCACCCTGATCAGCCGCGACTTCGCGGCGGCGTTCGAGCAGGTCGACGTGCTGCTCTCGCCCACGGCGCCGACGACGGCGTTCAAGCTGGGGGAGAAGCTCGACAACCCGCTCGCGATGTATCTCAACGACCTCGCGACCATCCCGGCCAACCTCGCCGGCGTCCCCGGCATCTCGGTCCCGGCCGGCCTCGCCGAGGAGGACGGCCTGCCGGTCGGGCTCCAGATCCTGGCCCCGGCGCTGGCCGACGACCGCCTCTACCGCGTGGGTGCGGCCGCCGAGGCGCTGCTCGAGAAGACCTGGGGCGGCCCACTGCTGGCGCAGGCCCCGGCCCTGGAAGGAGGCGACCGATGAGCGCCGTCGACAAGCAGGACCTGCTCGGCTGGGACGACGTCCTGGCCGACTTCGACCCGACGATGGGCCTGGAGGTCCACGTCGAGCTCAACACCGCGTCCAAGATGTTCTGCGGCTGTGCGACCGAGTTCGGTGCCGAGCCCAACACCCAGGTCTGCCCGACCTGCCTGGGTCTGCCGGGCTCGATGCCGGTCGTCAACGGCAAGGCCGTCGAGTCGGCCATCCGGATCGGCCTGGCGCTGAACTGCGAGATCGCGGAGTGGTGCCGGTTCGCCCGCAAGAACTACTTCTATCCGGACATGCCCAAGAACTTCCAGACCAGCCAGTACGACGAGCCGATCGCGTTCAACGGCTGGACCGAGGTGGAGGTCGACGGGGAGACCTTCCGGATCGAGATCGAGCGCGCCCACATGGAGGAGGACACCGGCAAGTCGACCCACGTGGGCGGCACCACCGGTCGCATCCATGGTGCCGACTACTCGCTGGTCGACTACAACCGCGCCGGCATCCCCCTGATCGAGATCGTCACCAAGCCGATCACCGGGACCGGCGCCAAGGCCCCCGAGGTCGCCCGCGCCTATGTCGCCCACCTGCGCGAGCTGCTGCTCGGGCTCGGCGTGAGCGACGTCCGGATGGAGCAGGGGTCGCTGCGCTGCGACGTCAACCTGTCGCTCGCCCCCAAGGGCGCCGACCGGCTCGGCACCCGCACGGAGACCAAGAACGTCAACTCGCTGCGGTCGGTCGAGCGGGCCGTGCGCTATGAGATGCAGCGGCACGGCGCCGTGCTCTCGTCGGGTGGGTCGATCCTCCAGGAGACGCGGCACTGGCACGAGGACACCGGCATCACCACCTCGGGTCGTGAGAAGTCCGACGCCGAGGACTACCGCTACTTCCCCGAGCCCGACCTCGTGCCGGTCGCGCCGTCGCGGGAGTGGGTCGAGGAGCTGCGGGCCGACCTGCCCGAGCCGCCGCGCGAGCACCGCGCCCGGCTCCAGGCCGAGTGGGGCTTCTCCGACCTGGAGATGCGCGACACCGTCGGCGCGGGGGCGCTCCTGCTCGTCGAGCAGACGATCGCGGCGGGCGCCAGCCCGCAGGCGGCCCGCAAGTGGTGGCTCGGTGAGCTGGCCCGTCGGGCCAACGATGCCGAGACCGACCTCAGCGAGCTCGCGGTGACGCCGGCCCAGGTGGCCGCCGTCCAGGCCCTCGTCGACGCCGGCACCCTCAACGACAAACTGGCCCGTGAGGTCTTCGACGGCCTCCTGGCCGGAGAGGGAACCCCCGAGGAGATCGTCGCCGCGCGCGGGCTGGCGATCGTGTCGGACGACGGCGCGCTCGGCACCGCCGTCGACAACGCGATCGCCGCCAACCCCGATGTTGCCGACAAGATCCGCGAGGGCAAGGTGGCCGCGGCCGGCGCCCTCATCGGCGCGGTGATGAAACAGATGCGGGGCCAGGCCGACGCCAACCGGGTCCGCGAGCTGATCTTGGAGAAGCTGACCTAGCGGCTGGAGTTTGAGAGGCCGCGGGCGGCCGCTAGCCCTCGTCGAGGTCGGCCCGCGCGCGGCGGGCGTCGGCACGCCACTCGTCGAGCAGCTCGGCCGCCCGGTCGAGGCGGTTGCGGCGTACGTCGATGTCCGCACGGAGCGTGGCGAGCAGGTCCAGGGCAGCGTCCAGACGCTCGCCCGCCGACGATCCGGGGCGCTTCAGGGCGACCACCGACGCGACCTCGCGGACCCCCAGTCCGGCCTCGCGGAGCGCAATCACCACGTCCAGGGTGGCCTGTTGCGCCACATCGAAGACGCGCCGGCCCGCGGCGTCGCGGTCCGGCGCCAGGAGTCCCTGGGCCTCGTAGTAGCGCACGGCCTCGACGGTGATGCCGTGTCGGGCGGCGAGCTCGCCGATGAACACGGTGGGGGTCTCGCTCACGCCCATGTGCTGAGCATAAGGAGGCCGAGCAGGGCGCCGACGCGCAGCAGGTGGTGACCCCACCGTGGCCCGCCGGGGCGGGTCAGGCCGACCCACAGCGGCGCCGCGGCGCCCAGCACACTCCCGGCCACCAGCAGCTGAGTCTCGTCGGCGACGGCTCCCGCCGCCAGCAGAGCCGAGCAGCCCAAGAACCCCAGGGCGACCCCCGGTCGACCCCGCATCGCCAAGGCCGCCGGCAGCTGCAGGAGGGCGACCGCGAGCCAGGCCCCGGTCACCAGGACGTGCAGCACCCTCATCACAGGGACGCTAGGACCTGAAGCGCGCTTCAGAGCAAGGGGTCAGCCGTCGGTGCGGCGAAGCCCGCGGGGCTCACTCCCAGATGAAGAGCTCGCCGAGGAGCAGCAACACGACCAGCGCCGGCAGGGTGGCCAGCGGCAGCCACAACCAGGTCCAGGCCTCGTGCTTGATGCGGACACCGACGGCGAGCAGCCAGGCCAGGGCCGCGGACAGCAGTGAGCCATAGAGCGCGGCCACGCTCAGCATGCCGACCCAGGTGTCCTCGATCGCGTCGGCGCCCCCGACCAGCCAGGCGACGCCCAGCAGGACCCCGGCGGCGACCACCACTCCGATCGCGAGCTCGGCGAGCCCCACGGCCCAGCGGGCCATCTGGGTGTGCGTCTCGGCGTGGTCGTCCGGGAGCGCGGGCAGATGCGGCATTCCGTGAACAGCCATCATCATCACCTTCGATCTCAGCTGTTCCTCCACCTCCATGGTGGCACCGGCGGGAGGTCAGGGAGCCGGTGTGACGCCGTGACGGCGGTCATAGCGACCCGCGTCGGACGGCGAGTGTCCCCGGAGGGTCGCTCGGGGGTAGGGTGCGAAGCCACACATCCATACACGCCCGTAGTCGGGGGAAGCCGGTCCAAGTCCGGCGCTGACCCGCAACCGTAGGCCGTCCGCTCCAGGAGAGCGGTGGCGAGCCGGAACGCCCACTACGTCGCGTCTTCAACACACGCTGTCGAGGAAAGCAGCGGGTGGTGATCCGGCCTCGGCCGAGTCCCCCCGCTGTGCAGCGGGAAGGACATCATGTTGCATCGTTTCGGGCGTCATCGCGGCGCACACCACCTCGTTCGCGGCGCCGCCGTTCTCACGGCCGCCGTCGTCACGCTCTCCACCCTCGGCGCCCCCGCCGAGGCCAAGGCGCCCGATCGCGCCGACACCAGCGCCACCTGGCTGTCGCGTCAGCTCACCGACGGCGTGGTGCACAACCGGCAGTACGACTTCGACGACCTCGGCCTCACCATCGACGTCGCCTTCGGGCTCGACGCCATGGGAGGCCACCGTGCCACCGTGCGCGAGATCGGGACGGCTCTGAAGGACAACGTCGGGTCTTACATCTCCGGCGACGGCGCCGGCGACCCGGGCAGCACCTATGCGGGAGCCACGGCCAAGACGCTGGTCCTGGCGCAGATCGTCGGCCGCAACCCCCGCAGCTTCGGCGGGGTCGACCTGGTCAGCCGGCTCGAGTCGGTCGTCGAGACCAAGGCGCCCATCCGGGGCCGGATCTTCGACGTCAGTGGGTTCGGAGACTTCGCCAACACCATCGGCCAGGCCTACGCCGCGCGCGGCCTCGCCGAGGCTGGTTCGCCGCAGGCCAAGCCGGCGCTCGACTTCCTGCTCCAGCAGCAGTGCGCCAAGGGGTTCTTCCGGCTCAACCTCAACCCGGACCGTGAGGCGGCCGATCAGACCTGCGACGGCGCGGCCAAGGGCGACAAGGCACCCGACACCGACGCCACCGCGATCGCGCTGATCAGCCTGGCCGCCCTCGACTCCAAGCGGCCGGTCGTGAGGGAGGCCATCGCCGACGGCGTCGGGTGGCTCAAGCGCCGCCAGGCGGCCAACGGCAGCTTCGGCGGCGGCCCCAGCACCGAGGCGCCCAACGCCAACAGCACCGGCATCGCCGCCTGGGCGCTCGCCGAGAACGGCGCGTGCCCGCAGGCCGTCGACGCCGCGTCCTGGGTGCGGGCGCTGCAGGTCTTCTCGCCCGCCAAGGGCAGCAAGCTCGCCAAGGAGGCGGGCGCGATCGCCTATGACCGCGCGGCGCTCAAGGCCGGGCGCGCCGACGGCATCACCGTGGCCGCTCGCGACCAGTGGCGTCGTACGACGGCCCAGGCCGCGCCGGCGATGGACCTGCTCACGACCGCCGCGTGCAAGAAGTTCTGATGCCGCTGACTCCTCACCTGCTCCGACGCGCGGTCGCCGCGGCCCTGGTGGTCGCGGCGTCCGGGGTCGGCGTCGTCGTCCCGGCGACGCCGGCCTCGGCCGCGGCGTGCGACAGCGCCAGCGGGGTCACCGTGGTCGTCGACCCCCACGGGCTCGGCGGCGGGCTCCAGGTCGTCTGCGACACCGGGGGTGGGGCGAAGGCCGCGACGCTGTTCACGCGCAACGGGTTCGACCTCACCTATGTCCAGCGGCAGCCCGGGTTCGTCTGCCGTGTCGACGGGGCGCCGGCCAGCGACCCGTGTGTCAACACCCCTCCGGCGGATGCCTACTGGGGGTTGTTCTGGTCCGACGGCACCAGCGGGACGTGGTCCTATGCCACCACCGGTGCCGGGTCGCTCAGCATCCCGGCCGGCGGCTATGTCGCGTTCTCGTGGCAGGGCAGCACGGCCAAGGCGCTGCCCGGCGTGACTCCGACCGCTCATGCGAGTGCCTCGCCCAGCCCGTCGGCGAGCCCGTCGCCCAGCCACTCGGCCGGCGGGGGCAAGGGCAACGGCTCCGGCGGGAGCGCGAGCCCATCGGCCGCAGCCACGACGGCGGCGTCCTCGTCGCCGTCGGCGGCGGCTGGCTCAGCGAGCGCCAGCCCGCGCCACCACCGGAGCAAGCGCGCCCACGCCTCACCGGAGGCCGTCCCTGCCGGGTCGGCGTCGCCCTCGGCGTCGACGACCCCGGCGGTCACCGACGCCGCCACCGAGCCCACCGCAGCCGAGACCCGGGGCCTGCCCGGGTGGGTCGTCCCCGCCGTGCTCGTGCTGCTGGCCGGCGCGGCCGGCGGCGTCGCGGTGGTCCGCCGTACTCGGGGGGCGCCACCGCCGTGACGATCCCGCTGCCGCGTCCCCAGGGACGCTCCCTCGCCGCCCGTGCCCGCCTGCCGCGCGACCTCCACCCGGTCGCGTGGTGGGTGTGGGCGCTCGGGTTGGCGGCTGCGGCGTCCTTCAGCACCAACCCGCTGACGCTCCTGCTCGTCATCGCGGTGGCGGGGCTGGTCGTGGTGGCGCGGCGCCCGGAGCACCCTTGGTCGCGCGCGTTCCGCATCTATCTGTGGATGGCCGCGGCCGTGGTGACCATCCGGGTGGCCTTCCGCATCGTCTTCCCTGGAACGCCGACCGGACGCGTCCTGCTCCCGCTGCCCGAGGTGCCGTTGCCGAGTTGGATGTCGGGTATCCAGCTGCTGGGGCCGGTGACGAGCGACGCCCTGGTTGCGGGGCTCTATGACGGGTTGCGACTGGCAGCGATCATCGTCTGCGTCGGCGCAGCGAACGCCCTGGCCAACCCCAAACGGCTCCTCAAGTCGCTGCCGCCCGCGCTCTATGAGATCGGCACCGCGCTGGTGGTCGCCGTCACGATCGTGCCCCAGCTGGCCGACAGCGTGCGGCGCGTCCGTGCCGCCCAGCGCCTGCGCGGCGGGGCGGCGGGCCGCGTAGCGCGGCTACGGCGCTTCCTGGTCCCCGTGCTCGAGGACGCGCTCGAGCGCTCGCTGGCCCTCGCCGCGGGGATGGACACCCGCGGCTATGGTCGGGCTCCGGGCGAGTCGGCCAGCCGGCGGCGGGTGACCGGCGGCCTGCTGCTCGGCGCGCTCGTCGGGATCGCCGTCGGCGTCTATGCGGTCCTCGACCGCACCGCGCCGCGCTATCTGGCGCTCCCCATGCTGGCTGGGGGGACGCTGCTGGCGGTCGCCGGGATGTGGAGCGCCGGGCGTCGCGTGGCACGGACGCGCTATCGCCCCGACCGGTGGCGGCTCCCGGAGCTGCTCACCGCGGCCACCGGACTCGCGGTCGCCGCCGCGTCGTACACCATCGGGGTCGGCGACCTGGCGCTCGCCCACCCCGCGCTCGACGTCGCGCCGCCGATGACCCTCGAGCTGCTGCTCGTCCTCCTGGTCGGTCTGGCGCCGGCGGTCCTCACGCCGCCCCCGGCTCGTCCCTGGCGCTCGACACCGCGAACGCGGGAGACGGACGCGTGGGAGGTGGCCGCATGATCGAGCTGCGCCAGGTGACCTTCGCCTATGCCGAGCGGACCATCCTCGACCGCGTCGACCTCGACATCGACGAGGCGGAGCTGGTCCTCGTCGCCGGGCCCACCGGGTCAGGCAAGTCCACCCTCCTGGGGGTGCTCACGGGGCTGGTGCCGCGCTTCACCGGCGGCCGGCTGAGCGGCGACCTGCGCCTGGACGGCCGGTCCGTGCTGGGGCGGCCGCCCCGTGAGCGCGCCGACCTGGTCGGCTACGTGGGTCAGGACCCGCTCGCCGGCTTCGTCACGGACACGGTCGAGGAGGAGCTCGCCTATGGCATGGAGCAGCTCGGCCTCCCCGCCGAGACCATGCGGCGCCGGGTCGAGGAGACCCTCGACCTGCTCGGCATCAACGACCTGCGCGGGCGCGACCTCCGCACCCTGTCGGGGGGTCAGCAGCAGCGCGTGGCGCTGGGCTCGGTGCTGACCATGCACCCGCGGGTACTCGTGCTCGACGAGCCGACCTCCGCGCTCGATCCAACCGCCGCCGAGGACGTCCTCGCCACGCTCACCCGGCTCGTCCACGACCTCGGCCTCTCGGTGGTCCTTGCCGAGCACCGGCTGGAGCGTGTCATCCCGTTCGCCGACCGGATGTGCCTGCTGCCCGGCGACGGCAGGCTCGTCACCGGCCCGCCGGCCCAGGTCCTCGAGGACGCGCCGGTGGTCCCGCCGATCGTCGAGCTCGGCCGCGCCGCCGGCTGGCGACCGCTGCCCCTCACGGTGCGCGACGCCCGCCGGCGCGCCCGCACGCTCACGGTCCCGCCCGCACCCCTCACCGACCCCGTCGCCGGCGGCACCGTCCTCGTCGAGGCCGACCGGGTCTCCGTCGTGCACAGCCGCACGGTCGCGGTCCGCGAGCTGGACCTCGCCCTGGCCGCGGGCACCATCACTGCGTTGATGGGACGCAACGGCTCGGGGAAGTCCTCCCTCCTGTGGGCGCTGCAGGGCAGTGGCCCGCGTCGCTCCGGTCGGATCACCGTCGAGGGTCGCGACCCGTCGTCGGTCGGCGACGACGAGCGACGGCGGCTCGTCGGGCTGGTCCCCCAGACGGCGGCCGACCTGCTCTATCTCGAGTCGGTCGCCGACGAGTGCGCCGCCGCGGACCAGGGGGCCGACGCCGCTCAGGGCACCTGCGCCGCGCTGCTGCGCCGACTCGTCGCCGGAGTGGACGCCGCGAGCCATCCTCGCGACCTGTCCGAGGGGCAACGCCTGGCGCTGGCGCTGGCGGTGGTGCTCACCTCCCACCCCGATGTCCTGCTGCTGGACGAGCCCACGCGGGGGCTGGACTACGCCGGCAAGCGGGCACTCACCGAGATCCTGCGCGACCTGGCCGTGGCCGGACGGGCGGTCCTGGTGTCAACCCACGATGTCGAGTTCGCGGCCCAGGTGGCCGACCGGGTCGTGGTGCTCGCCGAGGGCGAGGTCGTCTCCTCGGGCCCGGCCCGCCGGGTGGTGGCCGAGTCCCCGGCGTTCGCGCCCCAGGTCACCAAGGTGCTCGGTGACGGCTGGCTGACGGTCGCCGAGCTGACCCCCGTCCTGGAGCGCGCATGAGCACCCGTCGTACGCCGCTCGCGCTGCCGCTGCGGCCGCGGTCGACCGCGGTGCTGCTCGTGGGGTCGCTGGCCGGGCTCGCCATGTTCGTGTGGCCTTTGCTGGTCCGGGTCCCGGAGGGGGCGCAGCAGGTCGCCCCGCCGTTCGTGTTCCTCGCTCTGCTCCCGCTCGTCGTGGTGCTCATCCTGGTCGAGCTCAGCGAGGGCGGCATGGACGCCCGGGTGCTGGCGATCCTGGGGGTGCTCAGCGCCATCAACGCGGTGCTGCGCGGGCTGTCCGCCGGGGTGGCCGGCGTGGAGCTGGTGTTCTTCCTGCTGATCCTCGCCGGCCGGGTGTTCGGTCCGGGGTTCGGCTTCGCCCTCGGCGCGACGTCGCTGTTCGCGTCGGCGCTGTTGACGGCCGGAGTCGGCCCGTGGCTGCCGTTCCAGATGCTCGCCTCCGCCTGGGTCGGGGCCGGGGCCGGCCTGCTGCCGCGCCGGGTCCGCGGTGGCTGGGAGATCGCCATGCTGGTGGGCTACGGCGTGGTGGCGGCGTACGCGTTCGGGATCTTGATGAACCTCTCTGGCTGGCCGTTCTTCGTGGGCATCGAGGTCCCGGGTCACCAGGGGTCGCTGTCGTTCGTGCCGGGTGACCCGCTGATGGACAACCTCCGGCGGTTCGGCGTCTACACCCTGCTCACCTCCACGGGCAGCTGGGACACCGGGCGCGCGCTCACCAACGCGATCGCCCTGGTCGTGCTCGGCCCAGCGGTGCTCGCCACGCTGCGGCGTGCCTCGCGACGGGTGCTGGTCGGGCCCGCGGAGCCGACCGCCGCCGAGTCCGCCTCGGTCAGTCCGGAGCCGGCTCGCTGAGCGGAGCCACGGCGCCCGACCGGGTCGCGCCGATGCTGGCCGCGACGACACAGGCCATGGCGGTCAGCTGGAGCGGCGTGAGCAGCTCACGCAGCACCACTGCCGCCGCCAGCGCGGCGGCGGCGGGCTCGAGACTCATCAGGATGCTGAAGACCGCCGGCTTGATGGTCCGCAGCGCGATCAGCTCGACCGAGTAGGGCACTACCGAGCTCAGCAGGCCGACCAGCGCGCCGAGCAGGAGCAGCTGCGGGTCGACCAGGTCGGAGCCTCCGACCACCAGCGCGAACGGCGTCAGCAGGACCGCGCCGACCGCGCTCGCGACGGCCAGTCCCGCGAGGCCCGGCCAACGTGCCCCGGTGCGCGCGGACAGCAGGATGTAGGCCGCCCAGCAGCCACCCGCCACGAGCGCATACAGCACGCCGGCCAGCGTCACCGAGCCGGGCTCCAGGCCGAGCAGCAGCACGCCCGCGGCGGCCAGTCCGACCCAGACCAGGTCGCGGGCGCGCCGCGACCCCAGGACGGCCAGCGTCAGGGGGCCGACGAACTCGATGGTCACCGCCAGCCCGAGCGGGATGCGGGCGAAGGACTGATAGATCGTCCAGTTCATCGTCACCAGAGCCAGTCCGAAGGCGATCGCGACCAGCCAGTCCTCGCGGGTGCGGCCGCGCAGCCGGGGCCGGGCCATCGCCACCAGGACCACCGCGCTCGAGGTCAGCCGCAGCCAGACGATGGCCGTCGGCGACACCACGTCGAACAGGTGCTTGGCGACCGCGGCGCCGAACTGCACCGACAAGATCCCGGTCAGCACCAGCCAGACGGGGGAGAGGCGGGTCGCTGGCTGGGGCACCGGGCCAATCTAGGGGCTTGCCTCGCGACCGGCGCACACCGGCCCGAAAGGGTCGACAAGCGACCGGGCGGAAGGTAAGCCTTTCCTCGGGGGTCGATCCCGCACGGCTGTCCGCTGAGGAGGACGACATGACGACACTGGTGCTCGCCGGGACCCGCAAGGGCCTGTGGATCGGCAGTTCCGAGAACCGGCTCGACTGGACCTGGACCGGACCGCATTTCGCCATGGAGGAGGTCTACTCGGTCATGGTCGACACCCGAGGCGGCCGCAGGCGCATCCTGGCCGGGGCCTCCTCGCCGTGGCTCGGACCCCAGGTCTGGCGCTCCGACGACCTCGGCCAGAGCTGGCAGGAGACTCCCAACGGTGCCGTCCGGTTCCCCGAGGACGTCGACGCGACGGTCGCGCGGGTCTGGCAGCTCCAGCCCGGTGCCGAGGACGGCGTCGTCTGGGCCGGCACCGAGCCGGGGGCGATCTTCCGCTCCACCGACGGCGGGGAGACGTTCGCACTCGAGCGGGAGCTGTGGGACCACCCCCACCGCACCGAGTGGAACGAGGGCTACGGCGGGCAGGCGTTCCACACCCTCCTTCCGCACCCGAGTGACCCCGAGCGGCTCGTGGCGGCGATCTCGACCGGCGGGGTCTACCGCACCGACGACGGCGGCAAGAGTTGGGCGCCGGCCAACCAGGGGATCAAGGCCGAGTTCTTCCCGGGAGAGCGCAACTACCCCGAGTTCGGCCAGTGCGTCCACAAGGTCAGCCGCAGCGCCGGTGACCCCGAGCGGCTCTTCCTGCAGAACCACGGTGGGGTCTATCGCTCCGTCGACGGTGGCGGTTCGTGGGAGGACATCGCGCCCGGTCTGCCCTCGGAGTTCGGGTTCCCGATGGTCAGCGACCCTCATGACTCGGACACGATCTATACCTTCCCGCTCGCCGATGCCGGTGGCCGGTGGCCGGTCGACGGCAAGGCACGGGTGTGGCGGTCCCAGGATGCTGGCGACACGTGGCACCAGCTCGGCGAGGGGACCCTGCCCGACGACTACTTCGTCGCGGTCATGCGCGACGCGATGTGCACCGACACCCATACGCCGGCCGGGGTCTACTTCGGCGGGCGCAACGGTGTGGTGCACGCCTCCGTCGACGGCGGCGACACCTGGGCTGAGATCATCCGCGACCTCCCCGACGTGTTGGTCGTCCGCGCGGCCGTGGTGTGATCGCTCGACATCTGAGACGATGCGCCGATGTCAGCCTTCGAGATCGTCCGGCGTACGCACATCGACGCCGACCCCGGCCACGTGCACGATCTGGTCAACGACTTCCGCCGCTGGCGGGGATGGTCGCCGTGGGAGGAGGTCGACCCCGGCCTGCAGCGCGACTATGACGGACCCCAGGCGGGAGTCGGCTCGGCCTACTCGTGGTCCGGCAACCGCAAGGCAGGCGCCGGCAGCATGGTCATCACCGAGTCCTCGCCGGAGCGCATCGGCATCGAGATCAACTTCCTGAAGCCGTTCAAGGCCACCAACCAGGTTGCCTTCGACATCGTTCCTGCCTCCGCCGGAGCGGATGTCGCCTGGAGCATGAACGGCGAGCAGACCGGCATGGCCGCTCTGTTCGCCAGGCTCGTCAACGTGGAGCGTCTGGTCGGCAAGGATCTCGAGAAGGGCCTCGCCCGTCTCAAGGAGCTCGCCGAGTCCTGATTCCTCAGACGTCGCCTGGCGTCGGCTCAGCCTCGCACCGCACTGAGGATGGCGTCGATCCGCGACTCGGTGAGCGGATCGTCGAGGTACTCCCGGACCCAGGCCTCGTGGTGGGTGCGGCCGGCGTCGGTGTCGGCGGCGAGCCAGCCTTCGCAGCCCATCTGCACGATGTGTCCGAGCTGGGCCGCCACGACCGCGAAGTCGTCGGGGCCGGTGAGCCTCGCCGGCCCGCCGCCGGCCAGATAGGCCGCATGGAGCGCTCGAGCGCGCGCGGGGTCGCCCTGGCCGAAGTCATAGAGCACCAGCGCCAGCTCCTGGACGGGCAGACCCGGTCCGGCGTTCTCCCAGTCGAGGACGGCGATCCCACTGTCGGCTGGCCTCCGGGAGAGGACGTTGTCGGACCACAGGTCGTTGTGGCACCACTGCTCGGAGCGCCGGGGCCCGAGCAGTGACTCGAGCGCGTGGAGGTTGGGCACCAGCGCCGTGAGCTCGGCCGCGAAGGCGGCCCCGGCGGCCATCAGCCGGCCGGCGAGGTCCTGCCACGCCGCCAGGCCCACGGGTGTGGTGTACCACGGGTGCATCGGCTCGACGGTGGGCACGTGCACGCCGTGGACGAGGGCCACGACCCGGCCGACCTCGTCGGGATCGAGACCCCGGTCGGGGGCGTGGACGTCGATCCACTCATAGACCCTCACCTGGTGACCCTCGACCTCGGCCAGCACGTTGTCCGCCACATCGCGGACCACCCGGGGCAACGGGACGCCGGCCGCCAGCGCCACGTCCTGGAAGGCGGCGTCCGCCGCCGCCTCGCCGGCGTCCAGCGGCGTGAGGGGGTCCTTGACGGCGAAGGCGCCGCGGGGCGTCTCGAGCCGCCACACCAGGCCCTGCTGTCCACGGGCGACCGGTCCGGTCAGCGTGGCCGGGCCACCCAGCCCGTACGCCGACGCGATCGCGGCGCCGAGGGTCCCGTCCAGCATGAGCCCACCGTACGAGGATGGCGGCGCCGCGACTACGCTCATCCGCATGCCCGAGCAGCCCGACATCAAGCCCCGTTCACGCGACGTCACCGACGGCCTGGAGAAGGCCGCGGCCCGCGGCATGCTGCGCGCCGTCGGCATGGGGGACGACGACTGGGTCAAGCCCCAGATCGGCGTGGCCAGCAGCTGGAACGAGATCACGCCGTGCAACCTGTCGCTCGACCGGCTGGCCAAGGCCGTCAAGAACGGCGTCCACGCAGCGGGTGGCTATCCCCTCGAGTTCGGGACCATCTCGGTCTCCGACGGCATCTCGATGGGTCACGAGGGGATGCACTTCTCGCTGGTGTCCCGTGAGGTGATCGCTGACTCGGTCGAGACCGTGATGATGGCGGAGCGTCTCGACGGCTCGGTGCTGCTGGCCGGCTGCGACAAGTCGCTGCCCGGCATGTTGATGGCGGCTGCTCGCCTCGACCTGGCATCGGTCTTCCTCTATGCCGGCTCCATCATGCCCGGCTCGGTGGATGGCAAGGACGTCACGATCATCGATGCCTTCGAGGCGGTCGGCGCGGCGCTCGCGGGCAAGATCAGCGTCGACGAGGTCGACAAGATCGAGCGTGCGATCTGTCCCGGCGAGGGCGCTTGTGGCGGCATGTACACCGCGAACACGATGGCCTCGGTCGGCGAGGCGCTCGGGATGTCGCTCCCCGGGTCGGCGGCGCCGCCGGCGGTCGCCCGCCCCCGCGACGGGTTCGCCCACAAGTCGGGCGAGGCCGTCGTCGGCATGCTCCGCCAGGGCATCACGGCCCGCCAGATCATGACCCGCGAGGCGTTCGAGAACGCGATCGCGGTCGTCATGGCGCTGGGCGGCTCCACGAACGCCGTGCTCCACCTGCTCGCCATCGCCCGCGAGGCCGAGGTGGAGCTGGAGCTCGAGGACTTCAACCGCATCGGCGACCGGGTGCCCCACCTGGGCGACCTCAAGCCCTTCGGCAGGTTCGTCATGAACGACATCGACAAGGTCGGCGGCATCCCCATGGTGATGCGTTCGCTGCTCGAGGCCGGTCTGATGCACGGCGACGTCCTCACGGTCACGGGCAAGACGATGGCCGAGAACATCGCCGAGCTCGACCCGCCCTACATCGACGGCAAGGTGATCCGGCCGCTCGACCAGCCCATCCACAAGACCGGTGGCCTCACCATCCTGTCGGGCTCGCTGTGCCCCGAGGGCGCGGTGGTCAAGTCGGCCGGGTTCGACGACACCACGTTCACCGGGACCGCCCGCGTCTTCGACGGGGAGCGGGCGGCGCTCGACGCCCTCGCCGCCGGTGAGATCACCGCCGGCGACGTCGTCGTCATCCGCTACGAGGGCCCCAAGGGTGGCCCGGGCATGCGCGAGATGCTGGCCATCACCGGCGCGATCAAGGGCGCCGGGCTGGGCAAGGACGTCCTGCTGGTGACCGATGGTCGCTTCTCGGGCGGGACGACCGGCCTGTGCATCGGGCACATCGCCCCCGAGGCCGTCGACGGCGGCCCGATCGCGTTCATCCGGGACGGCGACGCGATCACCCTCGACGTCACCGCGCGCACCCTCGAGGTCGACATGCCGGACCTCGAGGCCCGCAAGCAGGGCTGGACCCCCAACCCGCCCAAATACACCCGCGGGGTGCTCGGCAAGTACGCCAAGGTGGTCGGCTCGGCGGCTCACGGCGCCGTCTGCGGCTGACGGGTGGCCGGGCGACCGAGCCTCCACCGGCCGTGGGCGATCCTCCTCTCCCTGGCACTGCTGGGGGTCATCGCCACGACCGTGCTGGCCGGACGCCCGGTCGATGACCCCGGTGCCCCTGCCGAGCCGGCGGCGTCGGCCAGCAGCGACGGGCCCAGCCGCGGGCCCAGCGGGAGTCCCGGTGCGGGCAGCGGGCTGGGCGGGTTCGACCTGCTCCCCGCGACCCCGCCGCTCCACCTCAAACCGCGCCTGCCGGGTGGCCGGACCGCGGTCTTCGGCCAGGGCCGCTTCCTGGTGGCCTACTACGGCACCGCCGGCACCGGGGCCCTCGGGGTGCTGGGGGAGACGAACCCGGACACGGCGACCCAGCGATTGCGGCGCGCGGCGCGGCCCTTCGCCCGTCCCGGCCGGCCGGTGCAGCCGGTCTATGAGCTGATCGTGACGATCGCCGACGCCTCGCCGGGGCGCTCGGGTGACTACAGCCACGCGATCGCGCGCACGGCCGTGCAGCGCTACATCGATGCGGCTCACCGGCACGGCGCGCTCCTGCTGCTGGATATCCAGCCGGGGCGCTCCCACTTCCTGCCCGCGGCGCAGCACTGGGCTTGGGCGCTGCGCGATCCCTGGGTGGGGTTGGCCCTCGACCCCGAGTGGCGCATGGGTCCCCGCCAGGTGCCGGCCCACGTCGTGGGCAGCGTGAGCACCGCCGAGGTGAACCGTACGGCGGCCTGGCTCGCGTCGTTCACGCGCGCTCACCACCTGCCCCAGAAGCTCTTCGTCGTCCACCAGTTCAAGACGTCGATGATCCGCGACATCGGCACGATCCGACGCCACCCCGAGCTGGCCCTGGTCCAGCACGTCGACGGTTTCGGCACGCCGTCGCAGAAGCTGGCGACCTATCACACCGTCGCCCGGCCGCGGTTGTTCACGATGGGCTTCAAGCTGTTCTATGACGAGGACGTCCACCGGATGAGCGCCCGTGCGGTGCAGGCGATCCGGCCGCCGGTGCGGTTCGTCAGCTTCCAATAGGTGTCTCGTCATTCAAGACGCCTATCCATATCTTGAGATCAGGTGTGCCTCACCTGATTGAAATGCGACCCTGGTCGACATGCCAGCCACCGCCGTCGTCCTCGTGGGCCGCCGCCACGTCGACCTCATGCGCGTCTATGGCTGCTGCATGTGTCGCTGACCTCAGCATCGCGACCCTCCCTCCGCTGACCTCGCCGGGTCGAGCAGGGAGCACGGTCTCGCCGGACCCCGGTCGCACCTCAGCCCGGCACGCCCACCCACCAGGCCCGCTCGCCGCGCCTCGCCCTCGCGAGGTGCCGCCGGCTCTCTCGGAGAGATCCCACCACCATGTCCATCACCACGCCCGTCGCCGCCGCGGCGCCCCCCGATCAGGTCACCCCCCGCCGCGCCCCGCGTGACGAGGGCCAGTGGGCGCTGGGCTCCACCCAGCCGCTCAACGCCAACGAACAACTCAAGGCCGACGACGACGGGCTCAACGTCCGGGCCCGGATCGAGGAGGTCTACGCCCGCGAGGGGTTCGCCTCGATCACCCCGGAGGACCTGAACGGCCGGTTCCGCTGGTGGGGCCTCTACACCCAGCGCCGCCCGGGGATCCCGGGTGGCCGCACGGCGAGCCTGGAGCCGCACGAGCTGTCCGACGAGTACTTCCTGCTGCGGGTCCGCAGCGACGGCGGCCGGCTTTCGCTGGCCCAGGTGCGTGCCATCGCGCACGTGTCGACGACCTATGCCCGCGACACCGCCGATGTCACCGACCGGCAGAACATCCAGCTGCACTGGATCCGCATCGAGGACGTGCCGGCGGTCTGGACGGCTCTCGAGTCGGTGGGGCTGACCACAGCGGAGGCCTGCGGCGACACCCCTCGGGTCATCCTCGGCTCCCCGGTCGCGGGCGTCGCCGCCGACGAGATCATCGACGGGACACCCGCGATCGACGAGATCGTGAGCCGCTATGTCGGTGACCCGTCACTGTCCAACCTGCCGCGCAAGTTCAAGACCGCCGTCTCCGGCTCGCCCCACCAGGACGTCGCCCACGAGGTCAACGACCTGTCCTTCGTCGGCGTCGTCCACCCGGAGCTGGGACCCGGCTTCGACGTCTTCGTCGGCGGGGGGCTCTCGACCAACCCGCGGTTCGCCGAGCGACTCGGGGCGTTCGTGGCCCTCGAGGAGGTGCCGGAGGTGTGGCACGCGGTCGTCCGACTCTTCCGCGACTACGGCTATCGGCGGCTGCGCACCAAGGCCCGGCTGAAGTTCCTGGTCGCCGACTGGGGGATCGAGCGGTTCCGTGACGTGCTCGAGACCGAGTACCTGCACCGTCCGCTGCCGGACGGCCCCGCCCCGGCCGCACCGCCCACGCGGCGTGACCACGTCGGCGTACACCCGCAGCGCGACGGCCTGTTCTACGTCGGCGTCGCGCCCGTCGTCGGCCGGGTGAGCGGAACGACGCTGGCGGCGCTCGCCGATCTCGCCGAGTCGGTCGGCAGCGACCGGGTCCGCCTCACCGCCCAGCAGAAGCTGCTCGTCCTCGACGTCCCGGGCGATCGGGTGGCCGAGCTGTCTGCCGGGCTGCGCCGCCTGGGGCTGGATCCCGAGCCGAGCGAGTTCCGACGCGGCACCATGGCGTGCACCGGCCTGGAGTTCTGCAAGCTGGCGATCAGCGAGACCAAGGGCACCGCCGCGCGCGCCGTCGCCGAGCTCGAGGAGCGGCTGCCTGACTTCCGTCACCCGCTCAGCCTGCACGTGAACGGTTGCCCCAACTCCTGCGCCCGCATCCAGGTCGCCGACATCGGGCTCAAGGGCCAGCTGGTGACCGACGCCGAGGGCCAGCAGGTGGAGGGCTTCCAGGTCCATCTCGGTGGCGAGCTCGGGCCCGAGGACCGCCTCGGCCGCAAGCCGCGCGGCCTCAAGGTCACCGGCGAGGAGCTGCCGGCCTATGTGGAGCGCCTCGCGCGCCGCTTCGAGGAGCAGCGCGGGGCCGACGAGACCTTCGCCTCCTGGGCCCGCCGTGCGGACGAGGGGGACCTGGCATGACCGCCACCAGCCCCTGGGGCCGGTCGCGGCCCGCAGCGCCCCGACCCGCCATCAAGGATGCGGCCGCGCTCCGGCAGTCCTACGGCCTGGTCGTGGCCGACGTCGAGCGCCTCGGGGACGCCGAGCTGGAGCTGCTGGCTGCCGATGCCGATCGGCGCTTGGCGGACGCACCCGCCGAGGACGTCCTCGCGTGGGCACGACTGACCTTCGGCGACCGCCTGGTCGTGCTGGCCTCGATGGCCGACGGCGTCGTTGCCAACCTCGCCGGCCGGGTGGCGCCCGGCGTCGACGTCGGCTTCTTGGACACCGGGCTGCACTTCGTCGAGACGCTCGGGACCCGCGACGCCATCGCCGCCACCCTGCCGATCAACGTGATCACCGCCGCGCCGGCGCTGAGCCTGGCCGAGCAGGAGGAGCAGTTCGGGCCGGCGCTGTGGGAGCGCGACCCCGACCGCTGCTGCGCGCTGCGCAAGGTGGAGCCACTCGGCCGGCTGCTCGAGCCCTATCGGGCCTGGGCGACCGGCCTGCGGCGTGACGAGAGCGCGAGCCGCGCGGACACCCCCGTCGTGGCCTGGGACGACCGACGGCGCAAGGTCAAGGTCAACCCGATCGTTGGGTGGACCGCCGAGGACGTCGAGGACTATGCCGCCCGTCACCACGTGCTGGTCAACCCGCTCAAGCAGATCGGCTATGCCTCCATCGGCTGTGCGCCCTGTACGCGGCCGATCGGCGACGGCGAGGACGAGCGCGCGGGTCGGTGGGCCGGAGCCACCAAGACCGAGTGCGGGATCCACGCATGAGCGCCCCGGACGCGGAGGCCACCGTCAGCCCTGACCGCGCGACTCCCGGCCACCCCCTTTTGCTGGACCTGGCCCAGCGCCGGGTCGTGGCCGTCGGCGGCGGTCCGGTCACCGCTCGGCGGGTCGACGGCTGGCTCGCCGCCGGGGCCGACGTCCACGTCGTGGCGCCGTACGTCTGCGAGGACCTGTGGGACCTCGCGACCGCTGGTGCGATCACGGTGCACCTGCGCGAGTTCCTGCCTGCCGACCTCGACGAGGCGTGGCTGGCGCATGCGGCGACCGGCGACCTCGAGGTGGACCGGAGCGTCGCTGTCGCCGCCGAGGAGCGGCGCGTCTGGTGCACCTGTGCCGGCTCCGCCGGTGAGGGCACCGCACGGACGCCGGCCGTCGCTCGCGTGGGCGACATCGTCGTCGCCGTGAACGCCGGCGACGACCCGCGGCGGGCGGTCCGGCTCCGCAACGCGGTGGCCGAGCAGCTGGAGACGGGGGCGCTGCCCCAGCGACGGGTCCGCGCGGGGGACGGACACGTCGCGCTGGTCGGTGGTGGGCCCGGCGATCCCGGGCTCATCACCACGAGGGGTCGGGCCCTGCTGTCGCGGGCCGACGTGGTCGTCGTCGACCGGCTGGCCCCCCGGGCGCTGCTCGACGAGCTCGACCCCGAGGTCGAGGTGATCGAGGCGGGCAAGGCGCCCGGCAAACACATCCTCGGTCAGCACGAGATCAACCGCGTGCTCGTGGACCGGGCGCTGCGCGGCCAGCGCGTCGTCCGGCTCAAGGGGGGCGACCCTTATGTGCTGGGACGGGGGAGTGAGGAGGCCGAGGCCTGCCGTCAGGCAGGGGTGGCCGTGGAGGTCGTGCCCGGTGTCACCAGCGCCCTGGCGGTTCCGGCGGCGGCGGGGATCCCCGTCACGGCACGCGGCGTCACCAGCCGCTTCAGTGTCGTGTCCGGCCACGACGGGCCGCTCGACTTCGCGGCCCTCGCTGCCCTGGAGGGAACGCTGGTGTTCTTGATGGGCGTCGCCCGACTCGCGGAGATCGCCGCCGAGCTGGTCGCCCACGGGCGCTCGCTCGACGAGCCGGTGGCGGTCGTCGAGCGCGGGACGTTGCCCGACCAGCGCGTGACCGTGGCGACCCTGGGCACCGTTGCCGAGGTCGCCCACCGGCGTGGCGTCGCCAACCCGGCGGTGATCGTCGTCGGCGCGGTCGTCGACCTGGCGGAGGTCCTGCCCGCCGCGGTCTCATGACCCGCTGCCTGCTGGTCGCCCACGGCTCACCCGACCCACGTCACGGGGCGGTCGTCCGATCGGTCGCGTCGGCGGTCACCGCCCGCGGCCTGGAGGCCGCGGCGGCGTTCCTGGAGCACGACCGGCCGCGAGCCTCCGACTGGCTGGTGGAGGCGACGGGGCCGCTGACGGTGCTGGGTCTGCTCCTGTCGCCGGGTTACCACGCGCGCGTCGACGTACCGCGCCTGATCCAGGCCGGCCCCGACGATGTCGTCGACCGGGGCGTCCTCGGTGCCGGGCCCTGGCTCGACGTCGCCATGGACGAGGTCGTCGCGGCGGTGGGCGGCGACAGCGACACGCCGGTGGTCGTGGTGTCCGCCGGCTCGACCCTTCCGGCCGCGCGGCGACACGTCGAGGACCACGTCGCCCGCTGGGCGACGGGTCGCGCAGCGGCCACCTGGGTGATCAGCGACCCGAGCGACCTCTCGCTGCTCGGCGAGGTCCCCGCCGAGAGCATCGTGGTGCCGTTCCTGGTGGCGCCGGGGATCTTCTCCGACCGCATCGGCGGCGCGGCCGACGGCTGGAGCCTGCGGACGGCTCCGGTCCTGGGGGTCACCGAAGGGTTCATCGACGCTGTGATCCATCGGTTGGGAGCGTCCTTGCCGGTCGGCTGAGCCCGGTGTGCGGTAGAGATAGCCACGTGACCGACGCCGCTACCGACCCCACCACCCAGGACTACGCCGCAGCGCTCGACGCGGCCGACCCGCTCGCGCACCACCGCGACCGTTTCGTCGGCGCCGACACCGATCTGGTCTATTTCGACGGCAACTCCTTGGGGCGGCCGCTCCGGGAAACGGCCGGCCGTCTCGCCAGGTTCGTCGAGGAGGAGTGGGGCGCACGCCTCATCCGCGGCTGGGACGAGCGGTGGTTCGAGCTTCCCCTGACGCTGGGTGACCGACTGGGCCGCGTGGTGCTCGGGGCCGGCCCGGGCCAGACGGTCGTCGGCGACTCGACGACCGTGCTCCTCTACAAGCTCGCCCGCGCCGCGGTGGACGCCCAGACCTTCGACGACCCAGGGCGTCGCGAGATCGTCATCGACGTCGACAGCTTCCCCACCGACCGTTACCTCGCGGAGGGGATCGCGGCGGAGCGCGGGCTGACCGTGCGCTGGGTCGACGTGGACACCAGCGCCGGTGTCGGAGCCGCTCACCTGGCCGCGGTGCTGGGCCCCCAGACCTCCCTGGTCCTGCTGAGCCACGTGGCCTACCGCTCCGGCCACGTCGCCGACGTCGCGGGGCTGACCCGGATGGCGCACGATGTTGGTTCCCTGGTGCTGTGGGACCTCTCCCACTCGGTCGGCTCGGTTCCGGTCGAGCTCGACGCGTGGGAGGTCGATCTCGCCGCGGGCTGCACCTACAAGTACCTCAACGGCGGGCCCGGCTCGCCCGCGTTCGGCTATCTGGCGACCCGCCACCAGGCTCTGCTCACGCAGCCCATCACGGGCTGGATGGGGCACGAGGACCCGTTCCTGATGGGTCCGGGGTTCCGCCCCTCACCTGGTGTTCGGCGGCTGCTCTCCGGCACTCCGCCGGTCACCGGCATGCTGGCGATGCAGGACATGCTCGACCTGGTCGAGGAGGTGGGGATCACCGCGATCAGGGCCAAGTCCCAGCGGTTGACGGCGTACGCCGTCACCTTGGCCGACGCCTGGCTGGCCCCGCTGGGTGTGACGCTGGCGTCGCCCCGTGACCCCGGCGAGCGGGGTGGCCACGTGACGCTCAACCACCCCGCCATGCGTGAGGTGACGGCGCGGCTGTGGCGGCGCGACGTCATCCCCGACTACCGCGACCCCCACGGCTTGCGGGTCGGGCTGTCGCCGCTGTCGACGTCGTTCGAGGAGGTTCGTCGCGGGATGGCGGCCGTTCGGGAGGAACTGGAGGAGCTCGCATGACGAGGGTCAACGGGCACGGGCAGCCGATCGGCGAGGCGGTCCCGGGCTGGTCGGCCCGGCCCTTCCCTCAGCGCGTCGTTCTCAGCGGGCGCTACGTCCGGCTCGAGCCGGTGACTGTCGATCACGCTGCCGGACTCCACCAGGCGCTGGCCGGACCCGACGATGACCCGCTGTGGACCTATCGGCCGGGCGAGCGACCCGCGGACCTCGCGGGCATGGCTGCCCTCGTGGCGACCGCCGAGGCGGCGACCGACGCGGTCACGTTCGCGATCGTGCCGGCCGGCGAGGACCCCCAGGGGCTCGCCTCGCTGATGCGGGTGGACCCCGCTCAGGGCAGCGTCGAGGTGGGCTCGATCATCTTCTCCCGGGCGCTCCAGCGCACGCGTGCGGCGACCGAGGCGCTCGCGCTGCTCGCTGGCTATGTCTTCGACGAGCTCGGCTTTCGGCGGTTCGAGTGGAAGTGCGACAGCCTCAACGAACCGTCGCGGGCCGCGGCCCACCGGCTCGGCTTCGTCTATGAGGGCCGGTTCCGCCAGGCCCTGGTCTACAAGGGCCGCAACCGCGACACCGACTGGTTCTCCATCACCGACGGCGAGTGGCCGACCGTCAAGGCGGCGTACGACGCGTGGCTCGATCCGGCCAACTTCGACGCGGACGGCGACCAGCGGCGTCGGCTGTCGGTGCTGACCGCGCGCCGCTGAGCGAGCCAGGGACGGCGAAGGGCCCCGGCGCCGAAGCACCGGGGCCCTCCGTGTCACGCGGGACCGGTCAGGCCGGACCGGTCAGGGGAGCGTCAGCACCTCGCTGCGCGACCCCTTCTGGCCGAACAGGTGGAACACCAGCGCCTGGATCCCACTGGACTGAGCCGTGTAGGGGATCGCCTCGCCGCCCGCGTCCCCATAGAGGGGCAGGTTGGTGGCGAGCTCCGGCGTGCCGGCGTCGAACGTGCCGGTGGCCGGCACATCGTCGATCCAGTCGCCGGTGTAGCCGTAGTAGGTCCCGATCTCATAGCTGATCGGAGCACTGGTGTCGCCGACGGTCTCGGGGAGACCCACGGCCCCCTTCCAGACCGGCAGCAGGATCACGTTGGTGTCGAACACGTTGGTGTCCTGGTCCATGCTGGCGAAGTTGACCGGCTCGAGGTCGGCCAGGTCGCCGGTGGCGAGGTCGTAGGTCCACGCCATCAGCAGATCGGTGCCGCTGACGTTGCCGACGAACGTCTCATAGTCGGGGTCGCCGTCGCCGGTGGTGTCGAAGTAGACGTCCGGGCTGAGGGTGTTGCCGACGTTGGCCCAGTCACCATAGGTCGACACGCCGAACCACAGCATGTCGTCATAGGTGCCCGCCCCGATCTGCTTGATGTCACCGGCACGCTCGGTCTGGGACGAGACGCAGTTGATCGGGTCCTCGTCCTTGGCGCAGGTCGGCAGCCGGTCGCTGGTGGCGCCGAGCTGCATCACCGACGCCTGCGACGCGAAGTTCTCCATGCCGCCGCCCTGGTTGACGCCAGCACCCGCGAGCGTGATGTCGGTCGCCGTCGCCGTCGCCGTCGTGGTCGAGACCGGCTTGGCGGCGCCATAGACCGGCACCCGCAGACTGCTCTTGCCCTTCGGGGTCACCAGCAGCCGACCCGAGGCGTCCGACACGTACTGCCGGTTGTAGGGGGTGCCGCCCAGGATCTGGGTGGCCTCCATGCTCGGGTCGAGCGTGTGGCGCAGCTGCAGCGGCAGGATCGCCATGGTGACGGTGGCCTTGCGTGATGAGCCGGCCGGGACGGTGAGCGTGCTGGGGGAGACCTTGTAGGTCACGCCCGGCGTGGAGATCACCGACTGGTAGTCGAGCTTGACCGAGACCGCCTTGCGTCCGGTGTTCTGGACGACCAGCTTCTTGGTCTTGGTCAGCTTGCCGCCGTCGATCGGCGCCTCGACCGGTCCGAACGACGCGGACACCGCGTTGGTCGGGGCGTTGACATAGGCCAGCACCGAGGCCTTCGAGGCGGCCAGGGCGTCGACGCGGCCGGCGCCGACGCGAGCCGGGCCGTACTTGAAGCCCGTGTGGCTGTTGCCGGTCGTGACGTCGTGGGTCGCGTTGTTCATCACCGCAGCCTTGATCTGCAGCGGCGACCAGCCGGGGTGGCGGGACTTGACGATCGCCGAGACACCCGCGGTCAGCGGGCTGGCCATCGACGTACCGGACAGGGCCAGGACGCCGTTGCCGGAGCCCATGAACGCCGAGGCGACGGTGTCGCCCGGAGCGGCGACGTCCGGCTTGACCACGCCGATCGAGCCGTGCGTGCCGCGTGAGCTGAAGCTCGACAGCGTGTCGCTGATGGCCGGGTTGACGTCCTTGATGGTGGCCTGCGTCGCGCCGTCGAAGGTCACCTCGAGCGTGCCGGCGTCAACGGCGGGCTGCAGGGCGTCGGTGCTGCTCTTGGGGATCTGGAAGACCGGGATCTCGGAGTCGCCGGTGATCCCGGCACCGAAGACCTCCAGGCCGGAGGTGAAGATCGCGCCGATCGCGCCGGCCGCCTTCACGTTGCCCGACCTTGCCACGGAGCCACAGCGGCGCGTGGCGTCGTTGTCGTCCCAGACCAGCCAGGCCACCTTGCCGCTGACGGCGGCGGCGTCGCCGGAGTCGAGCGGGTCACAGCCGTCCTCGTTGCCGACCTGCGCCAGCTTGACGACCGAGCCGCTCACGGGGTTGCCGGAGGGCCCGTTGTTGGCCCAGTCATAGGCGACCGACATCTGGCCGGCCACCGTGCCGGCGACGTCGGCCGGAGCGGTCACCTCGATGCCGTCGCGCAGCTGGTAGGAGTCCACGGAGCTGGCGACCGCCAGGCCGGAGACCGCGTTGCCCGGGGCGCCACCGGTGTCGGTGAGGTCGCCGTTGTTGCCCATCGAGAGCACGGAGAGCACGCCGTGCTTGGCGAGCTTGGCGATCACGACGTTCTCGGGGTCGTCCTCGTTGCCGTAGTCACTGCCGAGCGACATGTTGATGATGTCGAGGTGGTCCTTGAAGTTGCCGTCGCCGTTGGGGTCCAGCGCCCAGTCGAGGGCGGGGATGACCAGGTCGGTGCTGCCCTCGCAGCCGAACACCTTGAGACCGTAGAGGCCGGCCTTGGGTGCCATGCCCGGCCCGACGTCCATCGCCATCAGCTTGTCGGCCGTGAGCTTCGTGTAGTTGCCCGTGAACGTCGACCCGTTGGCGGCGACGCCGTAGCCGGCCGCGGTGCCGGCCACGTGGGTGCCGTGCTCCCCGCAGTCCAGCGGGTTGCCGTCGGGGTTGGGCACCGGCTGGTAGGACGCCGACGCGGGGTCGGCGTTGTAGTCGTCGCCGGCGAAGTCGTAGCCGCCCAGGATCTTGGCCTTGCCGAGAGCGGGCAGCTTGGACCGCCAGCCGCCCTGGTCACTCACGGCGAGGGCGTCGTCATAGGCCGCGGTGGTGCCGGGGCCGCCGAAGTCGGCGTGGGTGTAGTCGATGCCGGTGTCGATGATGCCGACCTTGACGCCGGCGCCGGTGCCGCCGGCGTACTTCCAGCTCTTGATGGCCTTGACCAGGACAGCAGTGTTGGCGTTCTCGAAGGTCTTGGGAACGATGCGCGAGACCTTGACGACGCCGGGCATGGCGGCGAGCGCCTTGACGCCGTCGCCGTTGGTCACCAAGCCGACGCCCGGAACCGCGTTGGCGACGGTGAACAGCGAGGCGGCCTTGCTGTCGGCGGCGCGGGCCTTGCCGACGGCCGACGCGGCCTGCTTGGCCACCTCGGCGCGGCGCCCGGCCGCGGCCTTGGCGCTCCCGGTGCGTCCGGCCACGTCAGCGGCGCCTTCGCCCGCGAACTGCACGAAGACCGCGCGGCGCGCGTTGGGGTTGCGCTCGGGCCGGGGTGCGTCGAGGCCCTTGAGCTTGAAGTGGTGCGCTTGTGGCGCGGACTGCTTGTCCTGATGGGACCCGGCGGCGGTGGCCACCGAGGTCGTGCCCAAGGCTGTGGCGGCTGCGGTCGCTGCGACCAGCGCTGCCCAACCCCGTCTCTTGAGCCTTCGTGAGTTCACGCGTGTCCTTTCACGGTCGGGCGTGGTGTCATCCGAGACCTAGCGGGGGCGTCACCCGCCCGAAGCCGTGCCGCCCCTCGCCGGACGATAGTCCTTCTGGTTCGCCTCCTGTAGCAGCCCCCGCGAACATTTGCCGGACCCGCCTCGCCGGGCCGCCCGGTGCCGGGGGGTGCGAAGGAACGCCTGGAACGGCGCACACCCCGGATCGTGGGACGGCGGTCCCACATCGCAAGACGGGATGGCACACTGGTTGACGTCAGCGGCCCCCGGCGGGGACCGTAGGTGCATGCGCGCACAGATTCTCGTACGCACGCGACGCGTGAGCTGAGGGCAACCACCCTCGAGCCCACGCGTCACCCCTCGTTGCCCGCCGCGGCCCGAGGGGTTTTTTGTTGGGCTGGCACAGGTGAACATCCGCACTAGCGAGGACAGGAAACAGCGATGAGCGAGCAGGAGGCCACCGGTCGGATCACCGGTGCGCAAAGCCTGATCACGTCCCTCGAGCACGCAGGGGCGACCGACATCTTCGGCATCCCGGGAGGCGCGATCCTCCCGGCGTACGACCCGTTGATGGACTCGCGGAAGATCCGGCACATCCTCGTACGCCACGAGCAGGGTGCCGGCCATGCCGCGTCCGGCTATGCCTCGGCCACCGGCCGGGTCGGCGTCTGCATGGCGACCTCCGGGCCGGGGGCCACCAACCTCGTGACGCCGCTGGCCGACGCCTACATGGACTCGGTGCCCATGGTCGCCGTCACCGGCCAGGTCGGGGCAGCGCTGATCGGCACCGACGCCTTCCAGGAAGCGGACATCCGCGGCATCACGATGCCGATCACCAAGCACAACTTCCTGGTGACCGACCCCGCCGAGATCCCGCGCACGGTGGCCGAGGCGTTCCACATCGCCGCGACCGGTCGCCCCGGTCCCGTCCTGGTCGACGTGGCGAAGTCGGCACTCCAGGCGATGACGACGTTCTCCTGGCCGACCGAGCTGAGCCTGCCGGGCTATCGGCCGGTGACCCGGCCCCACAGCAAGCAGATCCGTGAGGCCGCCCGTCTCATCCTCGAGTCACACCGCCCCGTGCTCTATGTCGGCGGTGGCGTGATCCGGGCGGGGGCCTCGGCGGAGCTGCGGGTGCTGGCCGAGCTCACCGGCATCCCCGTCGTGACCACGCTGATGGCCCGGGGCGCCTTCCCCGACAGCCACCCCCAGCACCTCGGCATGCCGGGCATGCACGGGACCGTCGCGGCGGTCGCCGGCCTGCAGCGCAGCGACCTGATCATCAGCCTGGGCGCGCGCTTCGACGACCGGGTCACCGGCAACCTCGACTCGTTCGCCCCCAAGGCCAAGGTGATCCACGCCGACATCGACCCGGCCGAGATCGGCAAGAACCGCTTTGCCGACGTCCCGATCGTGGGCGACGCCAAGGAGGTCATCGCCGACCTTGTCGCCGCGCTCCAGGCGGAGGCGGAGGCCGGCCGCACGGGTGACTATGAGGCCTGGGTCGATTTCGTCGCCGGGGTCAAGAAGCGCTATCCGCTGGGCTATGACACCCCGGCTGACGGCACGCTCGCTCCGCAGTACGTCTTGGAGCGGCTCGGTCAGATCGTCGGACCGGACGCCGTCTATGTCGCGGGCGTCGGCCAGCACCAGATGTGGGCGGCCCACTTCGTCGGCTACGAGAACCCCCGCACCTGGATCAACTCCGGCGGCCTGGGCACGATGGGCTACTCCGTCCCCGCGGCGATGGGCGCCAAGGTGGGCCGCCCCGACGCGACCGTCTGGTCGGTCGACGGCGACGGCTGCTTCCAGATGACCAACCAGGAGCTGGCCACCTGCGCGATCGAGAACATCCCGATCAAGGTCGCGGTGATCAACAACTCCGCGCTCGGCATGGTCCGTCAGTGGCAGACCCTGTTCTACAACGAGCGCTACTCCAACACCACGCTCCAGCACGCCCACACCTCCGGCCGGGTCCCCGACTTCGTCAAGCTCGCCGACGCCTATGGCTGCGTCGGGCTCGCGTGCGACCGGCCTGAGGACGTCGACGCCACGATCGAGAAGGCGATGGAGATCAACGACGTCCCCGTGGTCGTGGACTTCCGTGTCCACAAGGACGCCATGGTCTGGCCGATGGTCGCCGCCGGCACGAGCAACGACGACATCAAGTACGCGCGGGGTCTCGCGCCCAAGTTCGACGAGGACGACATCTAGATGAACAAGCACACCCTGTCGGTCCTGGTCGAGAACAAGCCGGGTGTCCTGGCCCGCATCGCCGGGCTCTTCAGCCGCCGCGGCTTCAACATCGACAGCCTCGCCGTCGGGCCGACCGAGCACCCCGAGGTCTCGCGGATGACCATCGTGGTCAACGTCGACGAGCTGCCGCTGGAGCAGGTGACCAAGCAGCTCAACAAGCTCGTCGAAGTCATCAAGATCGTCGAGATGGACTCCGCCGCCTCGGTGAGCCGCGAGCTGCTCCTGGTCAAGGTCAAGGCCGACGTCGACACCCGCGGCAAGGTCCTCGACACGGTCCAGCTCTTCAAGGCGCGCGTGGTGGACGTGTCGCCCGACGCCGTCACCATCGAGCTCACCGGCAACGCCGACAAGCTCTCGGACTTCCTCCGCGTGGTCGAGCCCTTCGGCATCCGCGAGCTCGTCCAGTCGGGCATGGTCACCATCGGCCGCGGCCCCAAGTCCATCAGCGAGCGCCCCGTGCGGCCCGTGCCCGTCCCTGCGGCGGCAGGGGCCTAGTTGTGGTGCCAGTTTCACCGGCTAGCCGGTGAAACTGGCACTTATCGACCGAAACTTCCGCCAGGAAGTGACAGTTTTCGCCAGGAAGTCCCGTCCGTATGACGGTCCATCGAAGAAAGAGAGAACCCCACCGTGGCCGAGATGTTCTATGACGACGACGCCGACCTGTCCCTGATCCAGGGCAAGCGCGTCGCCGTCCTCGGGTATGGCAGCCAGGGACACGCCCACTCGTTGTCGCTCCGCGACTCGGGTGTCGACGTCCGCATCGGTCTGCCCGAGGGCTCCAAGTCACGGCCCAAGGCCGAGGCGGAAGGCCTCAAGGTGATGACCCCGGCGGAGGCCAGCGCCGACGCCGACGTCATCGTGATCCTCGCCCCCGACCACGTGCAGCGGAAGCTGTACGCCGAGTCGGTCGCCCCCCACCTGACCCCGGGCAAGGCCCTGGTGTTCGGTCACGGGTTCAACATCCGCTTCGGCTACATCACTCCGCCCGAGGGCGTCGACGTGTTCATGGTCGCCCCGAAGGGCCCCGGCCACCTCGTGCGCCGTGAGTTCGTGGACGGTCGCGGCGTTCCCGTCCTCGTCGCCGTCGAGAAGGACGAGACCGGCAACGCCTGGCCGCTCGCGCTGTCCTATGCCAAGGGCATCGGCGGCCTCCGCGCCGGCGGCATCAAGACCACCTTCACCGAGGAGACCGAGACCGACCTGTTCGGCGAGCAGGCCGTGCTGTGCGGTGGCGCCTCCCAGCTGGTCATGTATGGCTTCGAGGTGCTCACCGAGGCGGGCTACCAGCCCGAGGTGGCCTACTTCGAGTGCCTCCACGAGCTCAAGCTGATCGTCGACCTGATGTATGAGGGCGGCATCGCCAAGCAGCGCTGGTCGGTCTCTGACACCGCCGAGTACGGCGACTACGTCTCGGGCCCGCGCGTCCTCGACGCTCACGTCAAGGACAACATGAAGACGATCCTCGCCGAGATCCAGGACGGCACCTTCGCCCAGCGGTTCATCGACGACCAGGACGCCGGCGCTCCCGAGTTCAAGGCGCTGCGCACCAAGGGCGAGGCGCACCCGATCGAGGCCACGGGCCGCGAGCTGCGCAAGCTGATGGCGTGGGTGAAGAGCCACGACGGCGACTACACCGAGGGCACTGCCACGCGCTGAGGAGTGAGCGCGGGCGGGTGGCGAGAGAGGGTACTGCCACGCGCTGAGGAGTGAGCGCGGAGGTACGCCGAGCGCGCGGAGGTACGCCGAGTCGTCACAAGATGTGACGACTCGGCGGCATTTCACCCCGATGTGTACGCCGAGTCGTCACAGGATGTGACGACTCGGCGTGGGGGACCGAAGGGAAGGACGCCCATGGCAGCGGACGACGTAGCAGCGGACGAGGTGGCTGGGGACGACGTGGCGGGCGCGGGCGAGGCTGACGCGGGCCAGGCTCGCGAGGCGCAGCAGCGCTATACCCACGGGCATGCCGAGAGCGTGCTGCGGTCGCACCGGTGGCGGACGGCGGCGAACTCCGCCGCCTACCTGCTGCCACACCTCGCGACGGGCGACCGGCTCCTCGACGTGGGGTCGGGAAGATCCCGACCGCGTCCGTGCGGCGCCGGATCTCGCGGTTGAGTCGCTCGGCAGGGTTGTTAGACCAGATCTGAGTCCACACGTCCCTTGGGAATGCGGTGAACGCGAGGGATGTCCTCGCGAGCCTCGGCGAGGTGCTCGGCGACAGCGGAAATTTCTCGGTGACGTAGTCGATGAGCCGGTCGAACTGGGCGTGGACCGCGGGTGTATCGGGCTGGTCGTAGACCAGGTACAGCATCGCCTTGACCGCAGGCCACATGCTCTTGGGGCAGATCGACATCAGGTTCGCGGCGTAGTGGGTTCGGCACCGCTGCCAGGCGGCGCCGGGCAGGTTGGCTGCGATCGCCTCGACCAGGCCGGCGTGCGCATCAGGGTGACCAGCCGGACGCCGCGCAGACCCCGGGCGATGAAGGTCGGCAGAAGAACTCGTTCCAAGCCGCGGTCTCGCTGGTCGCGACGCGCAGGCCGAGGACCTCGCGGTGACCGTCGCTGTTGACACCAGTGGCGAGCAGGACGACGGCGTTGATGACCCGGCCGCCTTCGCGGACCTTCATGGTGAGCGCGTCGGCGTACGAACGTGAACGGCCCCGCCGCATCCAGCGGACGGCGCCGGAAGTCCTCCACCGTGGCGTCCAGGTCGGCGGCCATCCGAGAGACCTGGGACGCTCGGCAGGTCGATGCCCAGGGTCTTGACCAGTTTGTCCATCCGCCGCGTCGACACCCCGGCGAGGTAGCGGTCTGCGACGACGGTGATCAGCGCGGACTCGAACGCTTACGCCGCTCGAGCAGCCACTCGGGAAGTAGGTGCCCTTGCGCGAACTGGGGATCGCGACGTCGATCGTGCCGACCCGGGTGTCCAGGTCGCGGTGCCGGTAGCCGTTGCGCTGGCTTGCCCGACCCGGGGTGGGGCAGCCTCGGCACCGACGACAGCATCGGCATCGGCGGACAGCAGCGCGTTGATGATCGACTGCGGCAGCGATCGCATCAGATCCGGAGACGCTTCGGCGAGCGCTTCGCCAAGCAGGCCGGCGGGGTCGACAATGTGGGGAGCGGTCATCGTGATGGTCCTCGAGGATTCTGTGGAAGGTTGACTCGAAGGATCACGCGGTGGCCGCGTCGTCGACGTACACGCCGGTGACGATCTCGGCGACCGCGCTACACCACTATCGGGGACTCAACTCCAGGTGGCTGGGGACGACGTGGCGGGCGCGGGCGAGGCTGACGCGGGCGAGGCTCGCGAGACGCAGCAGCGCTATACCCACGGGCATGCCGAGAGCGTGCTGCGGTCGCACCGGTGGCGGACGGCGACGAACTCCGCCGCCTACCTGCTGCCACACCTCGCGACGGGGGACCGGCTCCTCGACGTGGGGTCGGGGCCGGGGACGATCACCGCCGACCTCGCCGAGCGGGTGTCGCCCGGCCGCGTGACGGCTCTCGAGGTCACCGACGAGGCGGCCGACCTGACCCGCGCCGAGCTCGACCGGCGCGCGATCGAGCACGCGACCGTCAAGGTGGGTGACGTGCACGCCCTGCCGTTCGGCGACGGCACCTTCGACGTCGTCCACGCCCACCAGGTGCTCCAGCACGTGGCCGACCCGGTGCTGGCACTGCGCGAGATGGCCCGGGTCACCCGCCCCGGCGGCCTGGTGGCCGTGCGCGACTCCGACTACCACGGCTTCGTCTGGTCGCCGGAGGAGTCCCGCGATCGACCGTTGGCTCGAGCTGTACGACGCAGCGGCACGCCGTAACGGCGGTGAGCCGGATGCCGGGCGGATGCTGCTCGGCTGGGCGCTCGACGCCGGGCTGACCGATGTCACCGCGACGTCGTCCACCTGGTGCTTCGCCGACATCGACGACCGGGCCTGGTGGGGTGGGCTCTGGGCTGATCGCATCACGTCGACCGCCCTCGCCGACCAGCTGCTCGCCGAGGGGCTGTCCACGCGCGGCGAGCTCGCCGAGATCGCCGACGGCTGGCGCGCCTGGGCGGCCGAGCCATCGGGCTGGTTCTCGGTGCTCCACGGCGAGCTGCTCATCCGGGTCTGAGCTCCGTTCCGGGGCCGAGGGCGTCCGCCGTACCTCGCCGATTGGACGCAAACTGCATGGTTTTGGGCCGAAACCCTGCCGATTTGGGCCAAACGGCGGTGATCCACCCGCCACCGGTCACCCCCGAGACAGCCACTCCTCGGCCCGCACGACGTACTGCTCGAACGGGATGGCATACCACCGCACGGCGCGGCCGAGATGTCGCAGACCGAGCTTGCGGCACACCGACTGGGAGCGGTCGTTGCCCGGATGGGTGAGTGCCCAGATCTGCGGGAGTCCGGCCGCGAAGGCGTGGTCGAGGACGGCGGCGGCGGCCTCGGTGGCATAGCCGTGTCCCCACGCGTCGGGGTGGAGGTACCAGGCGATCTCGACCTCCCCGTCGCCGTCGGGGAGCTCGGCCAGCAGCACGGTCCCGGCGACCGTGGCGCGGCGCGCATCGTCGGTGACCTCCACCGCCCAGATGCCGAGCGGGGCTCGGGTCGCGTTGTAGACCGCATAGCGCGCGATCCGGTCCGATGCCTCCTCCTCCGAGGCCATCGGCTGCGGTCCTTGGTCGCCCAGCCACTCGACGACCTCGAGACGGCGCAGGATGTCGAACAGTCGGGGGGCCTCCTCCGGGCGCCAGTCCCGCAGCAGCAGCCGTGGGGTCGTCAGGTCCATGGCGTGAGCCTGCCACCGTGCCGCCCTGCGGTACAGGTTGCCCACCGGTGGGGGTGGTGCCGATGATGGTGCCACGAGCACGTGTGCTAGGTTAGGCAACCCTAAGTAAGGGTTACCTAAGTCAGAAGGGGTCGGGATGCTCGCCAACTACCTGATCGGCCTGCGCGAGGGCCTCGAGGCGGCGCTGGTCGTCAGCATCCTGATCGCCTATCTGGTCCGCACGGACCGCCGCGCGCTCATTCCCCGCATCTGGGCCGGCGTCGCCCTGGCGGTGGCCATCAGCCTGGCGTTCGGCGCGCTGCTCACCTTCGGCCCCCGGGGGCTCACCCACGAGGCCAACGAGCTCATCGGCGGGATCCTGTCGATCCTGGCGGTCGGCCTCGTCACCTGGATGATCTTCTGGATGGCCAGCGCGGCACGCGGGCTCTCCGCCGAGCTGCGCGGCAAGGTCGACCTCGCCGTGGAGAAGGGCCGGTGGGCGCTCGCGGTCGTGGCCATGCTCGCGGTCGGCCGGGAGGGCCTCGAGACGGCGCTGTTCCTGTGGGCGGCCACCCAGTCCGCCACCAGTGCGACCGGCTCCAACCTGGAGCCCTTGGTCGGGGCCGGGCTCGGTCTGGCGACCGCGGTCCTGCTCGGGTGGCTGTTCTATCGCGGCGCCCTGCGGATCGACCTCGGCAAGTTCTTCACCTGGACGGGCGCGTTCCTCATCGTGATCGCGGCCGGCGTGCTGTCCTACGGCGTCCACGACCTCCAGGAGGCCGAGGTGCTGCCGGGTGAGCACACGCTGCTGTTCGACGTCTCCAACGTCATCGACCCCGGCAGCTGGTACGCCGCCGTCCTCAAGGGCATCTTCAACTTCAACCCGACGACCACCGTGCTCGAAGGTGTCGTCTGGCTAGCCTACCTCGTGCCGACGATGATCATCTTCCTGCGGCGGGTGCGACACCGTGCCCCCGCCACGGCACCGCGGTCGGCGACGCCCGTCGCCTGACGCGCGACCCGCCAAACGACCCTCCACCCGATCCCGACCCGACAGGTTCGTGATGACGCTGCTGCGCGCCCTCATCCCCGCCGCCCTGACCCTGCCGCTGTTCGCGGCGTGCACGAGAACGCCCCGACCGACCGGGGGACCCCCGGGCGCTCGCGGTGAGCTCGACCGACACCGAGTGCCGGGTCTCCGCGGCCGAGGCCCCGGCCGGCAACCTGTCCTTCGACGTCGCGAACGACGGCGCCGAGGTCACCGAGTTCTACCTCCTCGCCGAGGACGGCCTGCGCATCCTCGGCGAGGTCGAGAACGTCGGGCCCGGCCTCCACCGGTCGCTGGTGGTCGCCGTACCCGAGGGCTCCTACCTCGCAGTCTGCAAGCCCGGCATGGCCGGCGACGGGATCCGTACGCCGCTCCGCGTGACCGCCTCCGACGACGACGAGGTCGTTCCCGTGGACGACGAGGAGGCCGTCGCGCTCGCGACCGACAACTACGCCGCCTATGTCGAGGACCAGGCCGACCAGCTGCTGGAGAAGACCGCGGAGTTCGTCCGGCTCTACACCCGAGGGAACGACGACGCCGCCCGCTCGCTCTATCCGGTCGCGCGCACCCACTGGGAGCGGATCGAGACCGTCGCGGAGTCCTTCGGGGACCTCGACCCACGGATGGACGCCCGCGAGGCCGATCTCGAGCCGGGCCAGCGCTGGACCGGCTGGCACCGGATCGAGAAGGACCTGTGGCCGCAACGCGCCGAGGACTACACCCCGCTGACCCCGGCGCAGCGCCGCGACGTGGCCGGCGCACTCCTCGCCGACACCCACACGCTCAACGACCGGCTCGACGACATGACGTTCACCGTCGACCAGATCGCCAACGGCTCCCGTGGGCTGCTCGAGGAGGTGGCCACCGGCAAGATCACCGGCGAGGAGGAGTACTGGTCGCGCACCGACCTGTGGGACTTCCAGGCCAACGTCGACGGAGCCAGGGTGGCCTTCGACGGTGTCAGGCCGCTGCTCGAGACCAAGGACCCCGAGCTGGCCGACGAGCTCGACACGGAGTTCGCCGCGCTGCAGGAGCTGCTGGACGCCCAGCGGACCGGGGATGGCTTCGTGTCCTATGACCGGCTCTCACCCGAGGAGGTCAAGGCGTTCGCCGACCAGGTCAACGCACTGTCCGAGCCGCTGTCGGGGCTCACGGCCGCGATCCTGTCGTGAGCGTGGTCTCCCGCCGGGGCTTCATCGGCGGTACGGCGGCCACCGTCGGAGCGGCCGGCGGCTTCCTGGCCGGTCGGTCGGTCCTCCGGGGCGACGAGCCGGCGGCCGCGACACCCCGCTCCCACGCGTTGTGCGGCGAGCACCAGCCCGGCATCACGACCGAGGCCCAGGACCGCCTCCACATGGTGGCGTTCGACGTGATCACCGACTCCCGCGACGAGCTCGTCGCGATGCTGCAGGCCTGGACGGCCGCCGCCGATCGCATGATGCGCGGCGAGGGCGCGGGGCCGGTGGGGCCGGTCGATGGCGCCTATGACGCACCTCCCGACGACACGGGTGAGGCGATCGGGCTGCCGTCATCGCGCCTCACGATCACCGTCGGCTTCGGCCCGGGGCTCTTCCGCGACGCCGGCGGCCGCGACCGGTTCGGCCTCGCCGACCGCCGCCCCGCCGCGCTGCGGGACCTGCCGCACTTCCCGGGCGACGTGCTCGACCCCGCAACCTGCGGGGGAGACCTCTGCGTCCAGGCCTGCGCCGACGACCCCCAGGTCGCCGTCCACGCGATCCGCAACCTCGCCCGGATCGGGTTCGGCACGGTCAGCGTGCGCTGGTCCCAGCTCGGCTTCGGCCGCACCTCCTCGACGACCGCCGGCCAGGACACCCCTCGCAACCTGTTCGGGTTCAAGGACGGGACCATGAACATCCTGGCCGACGAGACCGACGAGCTCGCCCGGCACGTCTGGGTCGACCCGGCCGACGACCCGGCCGCCGGCTGGCTGGCAGGTGGCTCCTATCTCGTCGCGCGCCGGATCGCGATGACCATCGAGGTGTGGGACCGACAACCGCTCGGCGACCAGGAGCGGTTCATCGGCCGCACCAAGGGCTCGGGCGCCCCGCTGTCGGGCGGGCAGGAGTTCGACGAGCCCGACTTCGACCGGCAGGGCAGCGACGGGCCGCTGATGCCGGTCGACTCCCACGTGCGGGTGGTCCACCCCGACCTCAACCAGGGACACCGGCTGCTGCGGCGGGGCTACAACTTCGTCGACGGCAGCAACGCCGTCGGTGGGTTGGACGCCGGCCTCTTCTTCATCGCCTTCGTCCGCGATCCCCAGCGGCAGTTCGTGCCGATGCAGACCGCCATGGCCACCAACGACGCCCTCATGGAATACCTCAGGTTCACCTCGTCGGCTATGTTCGCCTGTCCGCCCGGCGTCAGCGGCCCCGACGACTGGTTCGGGTCCGCGCTCTTCGCCTGAGCCGCGAGCCATCACCTCCCGGACACCGTCCGCACCGGAGGTGACCAGCCGGTAGAGTGGCCGAGGCACAGCGTCGTGCACCCACCCCACCTTCACTGTCTTGCGAGGGACCGCTGTGACCAAGCCCGTCGTACTCATCGCCGAAGAGCTCAGCCCCGCCACCGTCGAGGCGCTGGGCCCCGACTTCGAGATCCGCCACTGCAACGGTGCGGACCGCGGTGAGCTGCTGTCGTCGATCGTCGACGCCGACGCCATCCTCGTGCGCTCCGCGACCAAGGTCGACGCCGAGGCGCTGGCCGCCGCCACCCGACTCAAGGTCGTCGCCCGCGCGGGCGTCGGCCTCGACAACGTGGACGTCAAGGCCGCCACCCAGAGTGGCGTGATGGTCGTCAACGCGCCGACCTCCAACATCGTCTCCGCCGCCGAGGCTCGCCGTCGGGCTGATGTTGGCCGCGGCCCGCAACATCTCGCCGGCCCACGGGGCCCTCAAGAACGGCGAGTGGAAGCGGTCGAAGTACTCCGGCATCGAGCTCTATGAGAAGACCGTCGGCATCGTCGGGCTCGGTCGCATCGGCGTGCTGGTCGCCCAGCGGCTGAGCGCGTTCGGGATGTCCGTCATCGCCTATGACCCCTATGTCCAGCCCGGACGCGCGGCCCAGATGGGCGTGCGCCTCGTCGACCTCGACACGCTGCTCGCCGAGTCCGACTTCATGTCGGTCCACCTGCCCAAGACGCCCGAGACCATCGGGCTCATCGGCGCCGCCGAGCTCGCCAAGGCCAAGTCGTCGCTGGTGCTCGTCAACGCCGCCCGCGGCGGCATCGTCGACGAGGACGCCCTCTACGCCGCCCTCAAGGAGGGCCGCATCGCCGGCGCCGGCCTCGACGTGTTCGCCAAGGAGCCGTGCACCGACGGCCCGCTGTTCGAGTTCGAGAACGTCGTCGCGACCCCCCACCTGGGCGCCTCGACCGACGAGGCCCAGGAGAAGGCCGGCATCGCCGTGGCCAAGTCGGTCCGGCTCGCCCTGTCCGGTGAGCTGGTGCCCGATGCGGTCAACGTCCAGGGTGGTGTGATTGCCGAGGAGGTCCGGCCCGGCATCCCGCTGACCGAGCGTCTCGGCCGCATCTTCACCTCGCTGGCCGGCGAGGTCGCCTTGTCCGTCGACGTCGAGGTGCGCGGCGAGATCACCGAGTACGACGTCAAGGTGCTCGAGCTGGCCGCGCTGGAGGGGATCTTCTCCGACGTCGTCGAGGAGCAGGTCTCCTATGTCAACGCCCCCCTGCTCGCCGCCGAGCGCGGCACCGCCGTCCGCCTCGTCACCGACCCCGAGAGCCCCGACCACCGCAACCTGATCACGATCCGCGGCACGCTGGCCAACGGCTCGCAGGTGTGCGTGAGCGGCACGCTGGTCGGCATCGCCCAGAAGGAGCGCGTGGTCTCGGTCAACGAGTTCGACGTCGACCTCGAACCGACCGACCACCTGGCGTTCCTCACCTATGAGGACCGTCCCGGCATGATCGGCATCGTCGGCCGGATCCTCGGCGACGCCAACGTCAACATCGCCAGCATGCAGGTCTCCCGCGACGAGCGCGGCGGTGCTGCGCTGGTCGCCCTCTCGGTCGACTCGCCGATCCCGTCCGAGACGCTCGGCGACATCGAGCAGGCGATCAGCGCGACCTGGGTGCGGGCCGCCAACCTGCGCTGACGTCGCTCGTCGCTCGGGCAACCTCAGGCGACGACGGCGCGCTCGCTGCGGGCGCGGATCAGCGCCGGCCGACGGTCGGGCGCGACCCGTGGCTGACGCTGCGCGACCGACCACGCCTCGGTGAGGATGTCGGCGGCGCGCAGCAGCTCGGGCACCGAGCGGGTGTACGGCGTTCGCAGCCACGACGCCAGTCCTCCCTCGGGGGCGAACATCGGACCCGGCGCGACGACCAGCCCGCGTGACTCGGCCTCGTCGGCGACGGCGGCCGCGAGCGGGCGGGGGAGCCGTGACCACAGCCAGAGCCCGCCCTCGGGGGTCGAGACGTCCCAGTCGGGGAGCCGCTCACAGGCGCGCCGGCCAGCGCGTCGCGCTGCTCGCGCAGCCGGGCCCGGTGGATCGTCAGGTGGTGGTCGAGGTCGTCGAGCAGGTGGGTGAGCGCGAGCTGCTCGACCACCGGTGCGCCGAGGTCGACGGTCAGCCGCGCCTCGCCGTAGGCGTCGACCAGATCGGGGTCGACCCGCGCCCAGCCGAGCCGGAGCCCGCCCCACAGCATCTTGCTGGCCCCGCTCACGGTGATCGACCGGCCCCCGGCCGCGGCCAGGTGTGCCGCGAGGGGGCGCGGCATCGCTCGGCCGTCGAGCGCCAGCGCCTGGTGGACCTCGTCGATCACGGCGACCGTGCCGGCCTCGGCCAGGGCGCGGGCGAGCCGGCCCCTGTCCGCGTCGTCCATCAGCGCCCCGGTGGGGTTGTGGAAGTCGGGGCCGAGATAGGCCGCCCGCGGTCGGAGCCGCCGCAGGGTCGACTCCACGAGGTCGAGGTCCCAGCCGCCGGCATCGACCGGAACCGGCACGAGGCGCGCCCCGGCGGCCTTGAAGGCCTGGGCGGCGTTGGGATAGCCGGGCACCTCGACCAGCACCCGGTCGCCGGGGCGCACCAGCACGCGCGCGGCGATGGCGGCCGCGGTCAACGCCCCCACGGTCACGAAGACCTGGACGGGGTCGGTCGCCAGGCCGCGCTCCCGATAGCCGTCGGCCAGGCGCTGTTGGAGCTCGGGCAGCCCGGCGGGGTAGTAGCCGTGCCCCGACAGATAGGCCGGCAGCTCGGCCACCGCGGCCTGATAGGCGCCGGCGAGGCCGGGCAGCGCCGAGGAGGCCGCACAATTGAGGTCGATCGCGGCGTCGTCACCCACCCGCGTGGTCAGCGCGCGATCCCACGTCCGCGCCCGACCGCCGGGGATCCGGGTGAACGTCCCGGCCCCCTGCTGGGCGTGGGCATAGCCGTCGCCGCGCAGCGAGGCGTAGGCGCGGGTGACCGTGGTCCGGGACAGGCCGAGCAGCTGGGCGAGGTCACGCTCGCTCGGTAGCCGCACGCCGGCGGGGAGCCGCCCGTCCCCGATGGCGAGCCGCAGCGCCTCCGCGAGCCCGGCGTACGCCGGCCGCGTGGGGAGCTCGCCGACGACCTCGGCGATGCGCGACGGGGTGACGCTCCGGGCGGGCGCGAGGCGGCTCATGCAGGCCACCCTGTCACGATTGGCTATTTGTTCCAAGGCCAATTTCACGGAGACTGGTCCGCATGACCCAGACGCCGCTCGCCAACCTCGGGCCCGCTCAACAGCTGCGGGCGGGTCGGCTCACGCGCCGGGTCGGCCAGCTGCTCCTGGGCCTGGCGCTCTATGGCGTCTCGATGGGCCTGATGATCCGCAGCACGCTGGGCCAGCTGCCGTGGGACGTGCTCCACTACGGCCTCGCGCTCCACCTGCCCCTGACCATCGGCCAGGTCGTGGTGGCGACGTCGTTCCTCGTGCTGCTCCTGTGGATCCCGCTGCGGCAGGCGCCAGGTCTCGGCACCGTTCTCAACGCCGTGCTCATCGGCGTTGCCCTCGACGTCACCCTCGGCGTGGTCACCGCCCCGGACCCGCTCGTGGTCCGCGCCGGGTTCGTCGTCGCTGGGGTGCTGCTCAACGGGCTGGCGACGGCGCTCTATATCGGCGCCCAGCTCGGCCCTGGGCCGCGCGACGGCCTGATGACGGGGTGGGTACGCCGCACCGGGCTCTCGGTCCGGCTGGTGCGCACGTCGCTGGAGGTCGTGGTCGTCGCGATCGGCTGGCTGCTCGGCGGCGTGGTCGGCGTCGGCACCGTGCTCTATGCCGTCTCGATCGGTCCGCTCACCCAGGCGCTGCTGCCCTGGCTGACCGTCCCCGTCGACGAACCGGTCAGCGCCGGGTCGCGATGATCGCCGACGCGTCGGGGGACAGCATCACCTCGACGGCGGTGAACCGCTCGTCGGTCAGCCACTCCTCGCGGATCGTGTCGACCCGGCCATAGGCGGTCGGCGGCCAGCTCTCGCAGGGCGTGAAGTCGTCGAGCACGACGATGCCGCCCTCCTCGAGCAGGTCGGCGACCGCGTCGACGCGCACCTCCTGGGACTCACCGGAGTCGAGGAAGAGCAGCGAGAACGGGCCCTTGTCGAGCAGGGTCGACCAGTCGGCGGACAGCACGTCGACCTGAGGGTCGTCGGCGAAGATCTCGGCCGCCGCGCCCGCCAGCCGGGCGTCGAGCTCGGCGGTGAGGATGCGCGCGCCGTCGGGGACGCCGGAGCGCAGCCAGGCCGTCCCGACGCCGCAGCCGGTGCCGAACTCCGCCAGCGTGCCCGTGCGGGTCGCGGCGAGGGTGGCGAGCAGGCGGCCGGTCTCGTTGCGGCAGAACGACGCATAGCCGGCCTTGCGCGAGACCTCGAACGCCCGGGAGACGATCGCAGGGACGTCGGGGGGCGCACTCATGGCCGAGAGTCTGTCACCTCCCCCTCGATGTCTCGGATGGTGAGAACTTCGGCTCAACTGCTGGGCGCCCTCGCGAGCGCCGTCGTACCGTGGTCGGACCATGCGGAGCGTGTTCGTACTCATCGGCTGCCGCGGCGAGGCCTGCTAGGCAAGGCCCCCTCGCCGCGGTGTTCGGCGTTGTGCGTGGCCTTGCAGCTCCTCTCCAGCTGAAGCCCAGCTGCCTCCGCGGCGGGTCGCCTCCGCTCCACGCGCGATCCGCAGGTCGAAGGTCGATGACCGGCCGCTGACGCGCGATCCGCGTCGTACGCCGCCATCCCTCCCGCCGCGGGGGGCGCCGAGCTGGCAGGAGCACCGCCGGGACCGCGCACGCCCGACCTCCCCCGACCCGTCCGTTGCGCCCAGAAAGTCAGACCCGTGTTCTACGACCTCTACCCCGAGTGGGGCCCCGCCAGCCACAACCCCGACAACCCGCACAGCGTCGAGGCCGTCCAGGCGGCGCTTGACCTGCGAGACAACGGCGGCGTCCGCCCCGACGACAACTAGCCTGTGGCCGTGACCGTGTCGTCTTCCTCGACCCCTGCCTCCGCCGACTCGCTGCGTCTGGCCGTCATCCCCGGTGACGGCATCGGCCAGGAGGTGACGGCCGAGGCGCTCAAGGTCCTCGAGGCCGTTGCGCCCGTGAAGGTCGAGACGACCCGCTATGACCTGGGCGCCGAGCGCTACCTCGCCACCGGCGAGGTGCTGCCCGACTCCGTTCTCGAGGAGATCAAGGGCCACGACGCGATCCTGCTCGGCGCCGTCGGCGGCAAGCCGGGCGACCCCAACCTGCCGCCCGGGATCCTCGAGCGCGGCCTGCTGCTGCGGCTGCGCTTCGAGCTCGACCACTACGTCAACCTCCGGCCGTCGCGGATCTTCCCGGGTGTCCCGTCGCCGCTGGCCGACCCCGGCGACGTCGACTTCGTCGTCGTCCGCGAGGGGACCGAGGGCCCCTACACCGGCAACGGCGGGGCGTTGCGCGTCGGCACCCCGGCGGAGATCGCGACCGAGGTGTCGGTCAACACGGCCTTCGGTGTCGAGCGCGTGGTCCGCGACGCGTTCGCCCGCGCGCAGCGGCGTCCGCGTCGCAAGCTCACGCTGGTCCACAAGACCAACGTGCTGGTCAACGCCGGCGCCGTCTGGTCGCGCCTGGTGGCCGAGGTCGGCCGCGAGTTCCCCGACGTCACCGTGGACTACCTCCACATCGACGCGGCCACGATCTTCATGACCACCGACCCGGCCCGGTTCGACGTGATCGTGACCGACAACCTCTTCGGCGACATCATCACCGACCTCGCCGCGGCCATCACCGGCGGCATCGGCCTCGCCGCCTCGGGCAACATCAACCCCGATCGGACCATGCCGTCGATGTTCGAGCCCGTCCACGGCTCCGCACCCGACATCGCGGGCCAGCAGAAGGCCGACCCGACCGCGGCGATCCTCTCGGTCGGGCTGCTGCTCGACCACCTCGGCCACCGTGACGCCGCCGCCACCGTCGAGCGCGCCGTCCTGGCCGACCTGGCCGACCGGACCCCCGCCACCACCCGTCGTACCCCCGAGGTCGGCGACGCCATCGCGGCCCGAGTAGCCGGCTGACCCGCCGTTCGGCGAGTCACTCCCGTGCCAGTTTCACCGGCTAGCCGGTGAAACTGGCACTTCTCGACCGAAACTTCGGCCGAGAAGTGCTGGTTTAACCGGCGCGCCGGTGAAACCGACGCCCCCATGTCCTCCCTCCAACTCCTGTGGAAAGGTGGGCTACCGTGCCCCCTATGCAGATCACGACGACCCTGTCGACGACCGCCGTCGACGATGCCCGGCTGGCCGAGATCCTCGCCAACCCCGGCTTCGGGACGCACTTCACCGACCACATGTTCGTGGCCGAGTGGACCCCCGAGCGCGGGTGGTACGACGCTCGCATCACCCCCTACGGCCCCTTCTCGCTCGACCCGGCCACCGCGGTGCTCCACTACGCGCAGGAGGTCTTCGAGGGGTTGAAGGCCTACCGCCATGACGACGGGTCGATCTGGACGTTCCGCCCCGAGGCCAACGCCGAGCGGATGGCCCGGTCCTCCCAGCGCCTCGCCCTGCCGGTGCTCGAGGTCGAGGACTTCGTGACCGCGGTCGACGAGGTCGTGAAGGTCGATCAGCGCTGGGTTCCGGCCAACGCGGGGGAGAAGAGCCTCTATATCCGGCCCTTCATGTTCGCGTCTGAGGCGTTCCTCGGCGTGCGCCCGGCCAAGCACGTCACGTTCGCGATCATCCTGAGCCCCGCGGGTGCCTATTTCGCCAAGGGCGTCAAGCCGGTCGACCTGTGGCTGTCCACCGACTACACCCGCGCGGGCCGGGGCGGCATGGGTGCGGCCAAGACCGGGGGCAACTACGCCGCCAGCCTGGTCGCCCAGCAGCAGGCCATGGGTCAGGGCTGCGACCAGGTCGTCTTCCTCGACGCCCAGGAGGGCAAGTACGTCGAGGAGCTGGGCGGGATGAACATGTACTTCGTGTTCGCCGACGGGCGCATCGTCACCCCGGCCATCGGCACGATCCTCGAGGGCATCACGCGCCGATCGATCATGGAGATCGCCGGCAAGCTCGGCCACCAGGTCGAGGAGCGCCACATCTCGGTCGACGAGTGGCGCGACGGCGTGACGAGCGGCGCCATCAGCGAGGTCTTCGCCTGTGGCACGGCCGCGGTCGTCACCCCCGTCGGCTCGTTGCGCTGGGACGGCGGCCAGACCCCTGAGGTCGAGGACGCCGGCCCGGTGACCCGCAGCATCAGGCAGGCCCTGGTCGACATCCAGTACGGCCGCGCCGAGGACACCCACGCCTGGATGCACCGGGTCTGCTGACCCGGCGGCCGACCCGACGACGACGGCCCCGAGCACCGGCTGAGGCACGACCGCCGTGGTGAGGAGAATGAGGCTCGACCGCGACGTCCTGGGGCTGCGCGTCCACGTCCTCACGGCCGGGGCCGGCTTCGGCAAGTCCACGGTGGTCGCCGGCTGGACCGAGTCCGTGCCGTCGGTCCAGGTGGTGCTGACCCCGGTGCACAGGGACGTCGGCGTGCTGGCCAGGGTGCTGTTCGACGGCTTCCGGCTGCGCGTGCCCGCTCTCGGGGCTCCGCTGTCGACGGTGCTCGCCGGGGGCGCCGACATCGCCCCCGATCCGGTCGCGCTCGCCGCCGAGTTCGGCGGGCTCCTCGCAGCCCACCTCGCCCGTGACCTCGTGCTCGTGCTCGATGACGTGCACGAGCTGGAGGGCTCCGAGGCGGCGTCTCTCGTCGATGCCCTGGTGCGCCACGCGCCCGAGCAGCTGCACGTCGTCCTGTCCGGGCGTGGCGAGCCGCCGGTGCGGCTGTCGCGGTTGGAGGTGGCGGGCGCCGTCGACAGGCTCGGGGCCGCCGAGCTCGCGTTCACCGCTGAGGAGACCGCCGCAGCCGTCGCCGAGCAGCTGGGCGAGGCCGCGCCCGAGGTGATCGCGCGCATCCAGGCCGCGACCTCGGGGTGGCCCGTGGCCGTCCGGCTGGTGTGCGAAGCGCTCAAGCGGTCGGCGGTCGAGGACGTCAGCGGTGTGCTCGATCCCGCGAGGGAGTCGGGCGGCACGCTGCTCGCCTATCTCGCGGAGGAGGTGGTGGCCGCCGAGTCGCCGGAGGCACGGCGACTGCTCGCGGCCGCGGTGGCGGTCGGTGCGATGGACGGCCGGCTCGCCGAGGCGCTGGGCGTGCCGGAAGCCGCCCAGGTGCTCGATCGGCTACGACGGGGCGGGCTCTATTTCCAAGGTCCCGACGAGCCGCTGCGGCTGACACCTGTCGTGGCCGGGCACCTTGCCCTGGTGGCGCCGCTCGTCGGCGAGGAACGGCGGTCGGTGCTCGTCGCCGGTGCCGACTGGCATCGTCAGCACGGGCGCTGGGCGGAGTGCCTAGGGGTGCTCGGCCGGCTCGGCGACATCGAGCTGTTGACGAGCACCGTGGTGGCGCACGCCGACGCGATGGTGAGCGCAGGGGCCGCCCGCGCGCTCGTTGACGCCGTGGAGGCGATGCCGGCGGGACCGCGCTCGCGCGAGCTCGAGCGAGCCCTCGCGGAGGCGCACCGCGCCCTGGGCGACGGTGACCGGGCGCTGTCCATCCTGGCCCGCCTCATGGGCGACGCGGAGCTGGTTGACCCCGGCCTCGCCTGGCGGACCGGCCTCATCCACCACCTCCGGGGGGAGGTCGACCAGGCCCTGGCGACCTATCGCCGCGGTGACCGCGACGGGGATCCGGTGGATGTCGCGTTGCTGCTGGCCTGGCAGGCGGCGGCGCTGTGGGTCACCGCGGACCTGACGGGGAGCGCCGCCCTGGCGGACGAGGCGCTGGCCGCGGCCCGGGCGGCGGGCGACGATCGGGCGCTCGGCACCGCCCACACCGTGATGGCGATGGTGGCCGCGCTGGCCGGCGACCGTGCCGCCAACGAGGCCAACTACCTCAGGGCGCTGCACCATGCCGAGCGCGCCGGTGACCTGTGGCAGCAGATGCGGATCCACGCCAACCGCGGCTCGCGGCACGGTGAGGAGGGCAACTACGCCGAGTCGATCGCCGAGACCGAGCATGCGCTGCGGCTCGCCCAGCTCACGGGTGACGCGGCGTTCGAGCCGCTCGCCCTGCTCAACCGTGGTCGCGCGCGGCTGCGCCTGGGAGCCGTCGACGAGGCCATCGCCGACATCACCGCCGCCCTGACCCGCTGGGATGCCATCGGGTCGCGCCACGCGGCCTATGCCTCGGCCGCGCTGGGCGAGGTCCATCACCTCCGAGGAGACCGGGCTCAGGCGGCCGCCGCCTATCGCTCGGCCATCGCCGTGGCCGAGCCGCAGGGCGATGCCCAGGGGCTCGTGCCCGCCCTGTCCGGTCTGGCGGTCGTCCTCGTCGCCGAGGACGCCGACCAGGCCTTGACGCTGGCCGAACGCGCGGTCGCGAACGCGGCGGCGCTCGACGTCGTGAGCGCCTACCTGGCGCTGGGCCACGTGCACCTGGCCCGCGGCGACCGTACGGCGGCCGCCACCCAGGCCACGCTTGCTCGCGAGGCTGCTGGCCCGCGTCGCGACCGCCGCGGGCTGGCGCTGGCCCTCGAGCTCGCTGCCGAGAGCGACCCACGAGCGGACGCGGTCACTCGGGCGGCCTGGCTCGACGAGGCGCTTCGCCTGTGGCGCGAGCTCGGCTCACCCGTGGAGGAGCTGGGCAACCGGCTGGTGCGCGCCCGGCTCTGGGGCGCCGCACCGGCGGAGCTCGCCGACATGATCGAGACCGCCACCCGACTCGGCGCCCGCGGTCTCGTGGCGGCGGCGCGCGACCTCGGGCGGGTCGTGGACCCCGACCGGAGCGTGCGCATCCGGACCCTCGGCGGCTTCGGCGTCGACCGCGACGGCGAACCCGTCCCGCTGACAGCCTGGCAGTCCAAGAAGGCCCGCGACCTGCTCAAGATCCTCGTGGCTCGTCGCGGCAGCGCCGTCCCCCGTGAGGAGCTCCTGGAAGCGCTGTGGCCGGGGGAGCCCGCGACGCGCACGTCCAACCGGCTCTCGGTCGCGCTGTCCACCCTGCGCGCGGTGCTCGAACCGACGGGACGCACGTCCGACTCGCCCGTGGTCGTGGCCGACCGGCTCAGCGTCCGGCTGGACCGGGCCCGGGTCGAGATCGACGTCGAGCAGTTCCTGGCCGACGCCGAGGAGGGGCTGTGGTTGGCCCGCGCCAGCGACCCGGCGGCGGCCGAGGTCCTCGCCCGCGCCGAGGCCGCCTATCTCGGCGAGGTGTTGCCGGAGGATGCCTATGACGAGGGGCTCGCCCGGCTGCGCGACGAGGCGCGTGTGGCGTTCCTCGCGGTGGCGCGAGCCTTGGCCAGGCTCGCGGAAGGCTCCGGACACCCCGGCGCGGCCGCCCGCCACTACCAACGCCTGCTCGCCGTTGACCCCTTCGACGAGGCCGCCCACCTCGGCCTGGTCTCGGCGCTGTCGCTGGAGGGCCACCACGGTGAGGCCCGACGGGTCTATGACCAGTACGCCGAACGCATGGGCGAGCTCGATCTGGAGCCGGCGCCGTTCCCGACCGCCCGAACCGCGGCCGGCTCGCCTTAAGGCCACCTTCAGCCCCGGCAGCACCATGGATGTCGAGCGCCGGTGGTGTCGAGGAGTGGGGACTCAGACACCGCCGGCGCTGGCCTGTGCCGCCGCTGGTGGTGCGCTCAGAATCATGGTCGGGCGACGCCGCGCAGGTACCCTCATCTCGTGACGACGACCCCGCGACCGCCGGCCGCGCCGCCCGGCCTGGCGGTCGGCGGCTATGCCCTGCTCACCCGCATCGGGGAGGGCGGGATGGGGGTCGTCCACCTGGCGCAGAAGCCCGGTGGTGCGCGGGTCGCCCTCAAGGTGCTCCGCCCGCACATCGTCGGTGACGACGAGGCGCGCGCTCGCCTGGCCCGTGAGGTCGGGTCGCTGAGCCGGATCAGGTCTCCGCGGGTGGCCGAGATCCTCGACGCCGATCCCTGGGGTCCGGTTCCGTTCGTCGCGACCCGCTACGTCCCCGGGCTCTCGCTCCACGACCACGTCGTCGAGGAGGGCCCCATCGGCGGGGTCGACCTGCTCTGGTTCGCGACCTGCCTGGCCGAGGCGCTCGAGGCGGTCCACGCCTGCGGCGTGCTGCACCGCGACATCAAGCCGTCCAACGTGCTGATGGAGGGCCGCACCCCGGTGCTCATCGACTTCGGCCTCGCGCGCGTCGCCGACGACCCCAAGCTCACCCACACGGGGTGGCTGCTGGGCACCCCGGGCTATCTCGCCCCCGAGATCCTCCACGGCGAGGACGCCTCCACCGCCTCCGATATCCACTCCTGGGCTGCGACGGTCGCCTATGCAGGCACGGGCCGGGCGCCGTTCGGCCGGGGTCCGTCGATGGCGATCATGGACCGCGTGCGCCGCGGGGAGCACCAGCTCGACGGGCTGCCCGAGCCGCTGCGCGGCCTGGTCGCCGCCGCCCTCGACCCGGTGGCGTCGCGTCGACCCCGCCTCGACCAGATCCTCGGCCACCTCCGGGCGCTCCCGGCCCCGGCGACCGTCCCGCGCCGTGTCGAGGCGGCCGACCCGTTCACGCTGCCGATCGCGACGGCTGCCACGCTCGACGCCCACCAGCTGACCGGTCCGGTCGCCTGGCCGGGGCCCGGGGCCTCGGCGCCGCTCCTGCCGCCCGAGGCGCCGACGCGCCCGGAGACCATCGTGGGCTCGGCGCCGGGCACCCCGACTCCGGCCACCCCGATTCCGGCCACCCCGATTCCGGCCGACCGTCACGAGCCGACCCCGTTCGCGATCCCGACCTCGGCCCGGGCGACGTGGCTGGTCCGGTTCCGCCGGGCGACGCTCGCCCTGGCGCTGGCGGCCGTCGGCACGGCCGCGGTCGTCGCGTTCCCTTACCTCGGCAGCGCCGCGATCGTGCTGGCGGTGTGGTTGCTGCGCAGCGGGTCGATGGCGGCGACCGCCGCCGGCCAGCGCCGACAGGTCCGCGGCATGAAGTGGTACGACGGCCCGCAGACGCTGCTCGCCGCCCCGCTTCACCTCGTCCAGACGATCCCCGGGACGTTCCTCCTCGTGCTGTGGGCCGGCGGCCTGGGTCTCGCGGGCGGGCTGCTCGGCTATGCCGGCTGGGGGACGGGTGACCGCACCAAGGTGATCGCGATCCTGGCCACCGCCGGCCTGCTGTTCGTCGTGGCCCTGTGGTTCGGCCCCGGTGGCAGCCGGGTCAGTGGTCCGCTCCGCCGTCTGCTGGACCCCCTGGCCGACCGGCCGGTGACGTGGCTGGTCTCGCTGCTCCTGCTGCTCGCCGCCGCGAGCGGCATCGCCGCCCTTGCCACCGAGCGCGGCCCGGACCTCGGCCCGTTCGAGTCCCTCGTCGCGAAGCGGTGATCTGACCGGGATTCGGACCCGTTGTCCACGATCAGGACGCGGCTGTGTCACCATGGGGACATGCAGTTCCGGGACATCATCATTTCCTAGCGCGTCGACCGCCCCGTCGACGCGCCTACCTCTCGTTCACACGAGAGGTTTTTTGTTGCTCTCCCGGGCACACCCCCACCACAGAAAGTCACTTCGATGGACCTGCAGGGCTCCTTCCACGTCTACGACACCACCCTGCGCGACGGCGCGCAGCAGGAGGGGCTCAACCTCTCCGTCGCCGACAAGCTGTCCATCGCGCGGCAGCTCGACGACCTAGGGGTCGGGTTCATCGAGGGTGGCTGGCCGGGAGCCAACCCCAAGGACACGGAGTTCTTCCGCCGGGCGAGCGCCGAGCTCGACTTCCGGCACGCCAGGCTGGTCGCCTTCGGTGCGACCCGGCGGGCCGGAGTCAGGGCGGCCGATGATCCGCTGGTGGCGGCGCTGCGTGAGTCGGGCGCGCCGGTGGTGACCCTGGTGGCCAAGTCCCACGACCGTCACGTCGACCTGGCGCTGCGGACCACGCTCGAGGAGAACCTCGCGATGATCCGCGACACCGTCTCCCACCTGCGCGCCGAGGGTCAGCAGGTCTTCCTGGACGCCGAGCACTTCTTCGACGGCTACCGCGACAACCGCGACTACGCCATCGAGGTCGCCAGGGTCGCGGCCGAGGCCGGCGCCGAGGTGATCGCGCTGTGCGACACCAACGGCGGCATGCTGCCCGACTGGGTCTCCGACGTGGTCCACGACGTCATCGAGAGCACCGGCGTCCGGGTGGGCATCCACTGCCACAACGACACCGGCTGTGCGGTCGCCAACACGCTCGCAGCCGTCGAGGCCGGGGCCACCCATGTGCAGGGCACCATCAACGGCTACGGCGAGCGCACCGGCAACGCCGACCTGATCTCGGTCGTGGCCAACCTCGAGCTCAAGCTGGACCGGCGCGTGCTCCCCCAGGGGCTGCTGCGCGACGCCACCCGGATCGCCCACGCCGTCGCCGAGGTGACCAACGTGCCGCCCGCGTCGCGCCAGCCCTACGTCGGCACGTCGGCGTTCGCCCACAAGGCGGGCCTGCACGCGTCGGCCATCAAGGTCGATCCGGACCTCTACCAGCACCTCGACCCGGTCGAGGTCGGCAACGACATGCGCCTGCTGGTCTCCGACATGGCCGGCCGGGCGTCCATCGAGCTCAAGGGCAAGGAGCTCGGCTTCGACCTGTCAGGCGACAAGGAGCTGGTCACCCGGATCACCAACCGGGTCAAGCAGCTGGAGTCGTCGGGGTTCACCTTCGAGGCCGCCGACGCGTCGTTCGAGCTCCTCCTCGTCGAGGAGGTGGAGGGCCACCGGCCGAGCTACTTCGAGACCGAGTCCTGGCGCGTGATCACCGAGACCCGCCCGGGTGACGAAGCGGTCTCCGAGGCGACGGTCAAGTTGCTGGCGGGCGGTGTCCGCTATGTCGTGACCGGCGAGGGCAATGGCCCGGTCAACGCGCTCGACCAGGCGCTCCGCTCCGCGATCTCCCAGGCCTATCCCGAGGTCGCCAAGTTCCAGCTGATCGACTACAAGGTCCGCATCCTCGACCAGGGCAAGGGCACCGACGCGGTGACCCGGGTGCTGATCGAGACCAGCGATGGTGAGAGCAGCTGGGTGACGGTCGGGGTCGGGGCCAACGTCGTCGAGGCGTCGTGGGGCGCGCTGGTCGACGGCCTGGTCTTCGGCCTGCGCAAGCACCGCGACTGAGCGGGCTCGGCGTGGCCGCTACGGTCTGCCTATGACCGAGCTGCATGACCTGACCGCACTCGAGCTGGGGGCGCTCGTACGCCGCCGCGAGGCGTCGCCGGCCGAGCTCGCCGAGCACTTCCTCGCACGCGAGGACAGGTTCGGCGCGTTCGTGACCACCACCCCCGACCTGGCCCTGGAACGCGCCCGGGCGTTGCCGGTCGAGGGCACCTCGCCGCTCTACGGAGTCCCCACCGCGATCAAGGACCTCAACCTCACCGCGGGGGTGCGCACCACCTTCGGGTCGCGGGTCTTCGCCGACTTCGTCCCGGACGTTTCCGACAACGTGGTGCTCGCGATGGAGCAGGCCGGCCTGGTCAGCCTCGGCAAGACCAGCACCCCCGAGTTCGGATCGCCCTGCTACACCGAGCCCGACGACCTGCCGCCGGCCGTGACGCCGTGGGACCCGACCCGGATGGCCGGAGGCTCGTCGGGCGGTGCCGGTGCAGCCGTCTCGGCGAGGCTCGTGCCCCTCGCCCAAGGCTCCGACGGCGGTGGCTCCATCCGGATCCCGGCGTCGTGTTGTGGGCTCGTCGGAGTCAAACCGACCCGGGGCCGCATCTCCGGAGGCCCGATGTACGGCGACCCGATCGGGCTGTCCACCTCGGGGCCGCTCGCACGGACGGTGCGCGACGCGGCAGCGCTGCTCGACGTGCTGGCCGGCCGCGCGGTCGGTGACCCCCGCTCGTGGCCGACGACAACGGCGTGGTCGACGTCTCGGTCGCGACGCCGCGGCTGGTGCGGCTCACCGCCGACGGCTATGTGCCGCAGGTCGTGGCCGTCGGCCGGCCCGACGACGGCGTGGCCGGCGGACCCCCGCTGGACCGGCCCCAGGTCGTCACCATCACGCCTGGCAGCGCCACCAGCGTCAGCCTCCGTGTCGCCGGCCAGGTGATGATGGGCGGCGGTCTCTACCAGCCGATCAGCAGCTCGGTCGGTCCGGTCCTCGACGACCCGGCCGACGCCGCCGCCCACGCGGCGGTGCTCGCGGCCGTGGGGCCGCTGCTCGCCGACGCCGACCTGAGCCTGGCCACCCTCGGCGCCCCCCTCGTGAGTGAGCCCGACACGGCAGCCGCCGAGCCGGTCTCCCCGGGATCGGCTGCTGCCGGCGCGGGCTCGGAGCCCGTGACGGCCTCGACGGCCACGGCCGGCGCACTGGCCGACGCCGGTGTCGACGTGGTGAGTCTTGCCAACAGTCGCCTCTCCGAAGCCGGGAGCGACGGCGTCGCCCAGACCCTGACCGCACTCGACGAGGTCGGCGTCGCTCGCTTCGGCGCAGGCAAGACCGAGGACGAGGCGTGGGCGCCGGCCCTCCTCGACGTCCGTGGCCAGACGGTGGCCTTCGTCGGCTGCTCCGACATCGACGTCACCGGGCCCGACGGTCAGCAGATCCCGTTCGAGCCGGGCCCGGCGCCGTGCTCGGTCGACCGCCTGCGCAGGGCCGTCACCGATGCGACGGCCCGGGCCGACGAGGTCGTCGTGGCGCTGGACGCCGGCACCACGCGCAGCGGCGAGCCGGAATACGACGCCGACGCCGACCAGCGCGCCCGCGACCTCGCCGAGGCGGCAGCCGCGGCCGGCGCGAGCCTCGTCGTCGACAGCCGCTCCCACCAGCCGCGGGGTCTGGTCTCGCTCGACGGTGTGCCGTGGGCCCTCGGCACCGGCGACCTCGTCGACGACAACACGACCTGGGCCACGCTCCCGGCCACGCTGCTTCACGCGGTTCTCAGCAACGGCACCGTGACGACGGCCTCGGTCGACCCGCTGGCGATGGTCCACTTCCGTCCTGTACCCGTGAGCGGTGCCCTCGCCGACTCCATCGCCCGCCAAGTCACGGCCGAGCCCGAGGGGATCCTGGGCCTCGGAGACCGGCGGGCCGGCTGGCCCGCGGCGAGCCCGACCGACGAACGGGTCGACGGCGACGCCGGCGTGGTCGTGCGGCTCGGCACCGGCCAGACCCTCGACGCCACGGCGACCCCGGCGCGGGTCGGCCGCGACCTGCTCTGGGGGACGGGCTCGATGGAGGACCTCGAGACCGACCCGGCCACCACCGGCTCCACGCTGTGGGCGCTCGGTCGCTATGTCACGACCTCGATGGAGTCGACCTGCTCGGGCGTCCAGGGACTCCGGCTCCGCCGGGGACCGCTCAGCGAGAAGGACGTCGTGATCTCGCCCCAGTATCGCGAGCCCGTCGTCCCCGGCACCCGGCTGACGCTGACCGCCAACGTGCGTCTCGCCAGCGAAGGGGCCTCGCTGGAGGTGCGCTGGTATCGCACCCTCGACCCCACGAAGCGCAGCAGCGGCGCTCAGTCGGTGGCCATCACCCCCCACCGGCTCAGCGGCCCGTGCGCGCCGGTGAGCCTCGACCTGACGGTGCCGCCCGACATGGTGGCGGTCCAGCCGTTCATCCGGCTGTCGCCGCGCCACGACGTCAACCTGGCCGCCGAGCTGCGCGTCGACGACGTCCGCCTCGTCGCCTGGACCGACGCCGCGGTGTCATCGACGGCCACCGGCTTCGGCCCCCTCCTGGACACCGTCGAGCTGCCCGACTCCGGCACCGTCCCCGTCCGCCGCGACGGCCCCCCAGCCCCCTGACCCACCGCCGAGGTGCCCGGTTCGGCCCGTCGAGGTGCCCGGTTCGGCCCGTCGAGGTGCCCGGTTCGGCCCGTCGAGGTGCCCGGGTTCGGCCCGTCGAGGTGGCGGGTTCGGCCCGTCGAGGTGCCCGGTTCAGCCCGTCGAGGTGGCAGGTTTGGCCCGAGCCCCAGCTCGAGGCGTCCGTCGCCGTCGATGTCGGCGGTGACGCGGGAGTGCTCACTCCAGCGGGCCCGGTGGTGGGTGGCCGTCTCGCCCGACGCGCCGGTCGTCGCTCCGGCGACAACGAGGGCGGCGAGGGAGACGCTGACGATCGTGGTGGGTGTGTTCATACCCGGGGACACGCAGGTCCCCGCCGGCAGGTTGCCTCGGCCGGTCGGTCTCGTGGGTCAGATGTCGACGGTCCCGCCGGTGCGCCAGTAGACCGACTCCTCACGGGTCAGGAAACCCTCCTCGACCAGGTAGCGCCGAAGCGCGGCATGGTCGGGATGCGATCGCTGGAGGATCTCGTTGACCTCGCGCTCGGGATAGGTGCGGCCGAGCTCGAACGACTGCGCCAGGTGGTCAAGCACCGCCCGTAGCTTGCCGTGCTTGCTCGGGATCGTGTGCAGCGTCCCGTCGGGGCGCAGGAAGTTGGCCACCACGCGCTGGGACTGCGGGTCCAACGGGCTGTCGGGCAACGGAGCCATCTGTTCAGGCTAGCGAGGCAGCGGTGGCTTGACCGCGATCAGACCCGCCCCCATCGGCGCCATGAAGAGTGGTTCCCCGGTCTCGGCCAGCCACTCGTCGACGGCCTTCCTGGCGCCGTCCCAGGCGTGGTAGTCGTCAATGACGAGGAGCCCGCCGGGGGACAGGCGCGGGTAGAGGTGGTGCAGCTCGTGCCGGGTGGAGGCGTACCAGTCGGTGTCGAGTCGCAGGATCGCGATGTGCTCCGGCGCCTGATGCGGCGTCGTCGCCTCGACCAGACCCGGGTGGTAGTGGATCCGATCGGTGGGATAGCCGGTCTCTCCCATGCCTTGTCGCACGTCCTCCAGCGAGGCGGCCGCCCACATCTTGGAGTCACGCTCGGACGTCTCGAGCAGCTCGGCCGCCGAGGTGACGACGCCGTTCCGGGTCCGGGCATCCTCCTCGGTGGGTGGTGGCATCCCCTCGAACGTGTCGAACAGGTGCAGCGACCTCGACGTGTCACCGACCGACAGCAACGTGAGGGCCATGGCCTGCATGCTCCCGCCGCGCCATACCCCGCACTCGACGATGTCACCCCGGATCCTGTTGGCGGCGATGTAGCGGGTGCCGTCGACGAGGGCGCCGAGCTTGGGAGGTGTCGTCATGGTGCGGTCGCGGACCTGAGCGATGACCCGCCTCTTGTCCGCGTCGAAGTGCCTCGGGATCCCGACCTCGCCGGCTGGTCGCTCCCGGATACGAGCCCGGCCGGTCGCGACCGGCGCACGCCCGGGGCGGGGACGGTCTCCACGGGACGAGTCACGCGTGCGACGACGCTCGCGCCCGTCGGGCTCCGCGCGGGTCAAGGTGTAGCCCGTCGTACGGCGGAGCAGGTCGTTGAGGTTCTGCCGGATAGACACGGGAGCCAGCGTTGCACACAGCCGTCACCGGCCTTAACGGGCCGAGCGCGCGCAGGGAGCCCACCAGGGTGGAACGGCGTCGCCTCTAGCGGCCCAGCTGCAGCAGCTTCAGCGGGTTCTGCGCGGCGTCGAGCCCGCCACCGGCGGTGCGCACCTCGAAGTGCAGGTGGCAGCCGTCCGGAGCGCCACTGTCGGATGCCTTGGCGATCAGCTGGCCCTTGGCGACCTTGTCGCCGGGCTGCACATAGACCTTCCTGGTGTGGGCCAGCAGGAAGTCGACACCGAGCGCCTTGTTGCGGAACAACAGCGGGTTGACGCCGTACGCCGGCCCGAGCGCGGCGTGGGAGACGACCCGCCCGTGTCGCCCGGCATAGAGCTTGGTGCCGCACGGCATCGCGATGTCGAGGCCGTGGTGGAAGCCCTTGTTGTCGGCGCAGCGTGGGTCGGGGTCGTAGTAGGGCGCGCTCGTGCACCCGTAGGGCACCATCTTGCGGTGCTTGCCGGCATACCAGGGCGAGAAGTAGTGGTGCTTGTCCTTGGTGTAGAACACCCAGCGCGGGTCGGGCTTGGCCGCTGTGGCGACCGGCGCGGACGTCGCCGCCGGACGCTCCGCGAGAGGCTCCCCAGCGGTGGCCGGCGCGACGACGCCGAGCATCAGCAGGGCCAGCAGGATCGGGACCGGGAGGGGCACCCGATCACCGTAACGCGGCCGCGGCGGCGTGGTCAGCCGCCACCGCGAGGAAACGGTCGCACGCCTCGATGAGCCGCTGCCGCAGCGGCGCCGCCCGCTCCGCGAGGTCGCGCTGTGCGGCGGCGTACTCCTGGCGCCCCTCGGGCGTCTCGATCCGGATCGGCTCGAAGCCAAGCTCGCGCACGTCGTACGGCGCCCCGCGCATGTCGAGGTCGCGTGCGGCCCAGGCGAGCTCGAACGCGTCGGCGACCAGGTCGGAGCCGACCATCGGCGCGAGCCGGAACGCGTGCTTGTAGAGATCCATCCCCGCGTGGAGACAGCCGGGCTGTTCGAACGCCGGTCGGTCGTCGTGTCGCGGCTGGAGCGCGTTGAGCGGCTGGGCATCGGGGGTGAAGAACCGGAAGGCGTCGAAGTGCGAGCACGCGATCCGCTGGCTGTCGACGACCGCATCGGTGCCGGCTGTGCCCAGCCGCAGCGGATAGGTGTGGTGCCGCGTCTCGTCCTCGCGCAAGTGATAGACCATCGCCCACTCGTGCAGCCCGAAGCAGCCGAACTGTGCCGGGCGGTCCCGGGTCGCCACGAGCAGCGTGCGGAGGTCGGCGACGAGCTCGGTGCGCTGGTGCACGAACGCCGTGGTGACGGCCACGGTGGGCCCGGGCCCGACCTCGGCGTAGCCCTTCAGCGGGACGTACGACGCCGCGGCCGCACCGCTCAGCGCGACGCCGAGCCCCGGGTGCCAGCGGCGCAGCTGTGCGGGCCGGTAGGAATAGTAGGTGAACAGGAAGTCGTGGACCGGGTGCTTGACCCGGGCCTCGCGCCGCGCAAGGTGTGGCTGGAGGTAGGGGTCGACCCGCGCCGCGTGCGCCGCGGCCCGGGCCGTCCACGTCGGCTCGTCGAGCACCTCCACGTCCACGCGGCGATCGTACGGCGCCCCGATAGGCTCGCCATCGTGCGTATTGCGAGATTCACGACGGGGGACGACCCCCGCTATGGCGTGGTGACCGGGGAGCTGGACGACTATGGCCAGCCGGCCGAGGACGCGATGGTGGTGCCGCTCGTCGGCGACCCCCTCTATGCCGGCATCCAGCCGATGGAGGAGCAGATCCCGTTGGCCGACGTACGCCTGCTGGCGCCGGTGATCCCGCGCAGCAAGATCGTCGCGATCGGCAAGAACTACGCCGCACACGCCGCCGAGATGGGCGGCGACGTGCCCGACGAGCCGCTGATGTTCCTCAAGCCCAACACGTCGGTGATCGGCCCCGGCGACGAGGTCCTCTATCCGCGCCAGACCTCCGACCTCCACTACGAGGGCGAGCTGGCGATCGTCATCGGCCGGATCTGTCGCGACGTCCCGCCCGAGCAGGCGACCGACGTGATCTTCGGCTACACGATCGCCAACGACGTCACCGCGCGCGACCTTCAGCGCCGCGATGTGCAGTTCACGCGCGGCAAGGGCTTCGACACGTTCTGCCCGCTGGGACCGTGGATCGAGACCGACCTCGACCCCCATGCCTTCACCGCCGAGGGCGGTGGTCGTCGCGTGCAGACCTTCCTCAACGGTGACGTCAAGCAGGACGGCAACACCCGCGACCTGGTCTTCGACATCCCGACGCTGGTCGCCCACATCACGTCGGTGATGACGCTGCTGCCCGGCGACGTCATCCTCACGGGGACGCCCGACGGCGTCGGCCCCATGGAGGTCGGCGACGAGGTCGAGGTCTCGATCGAGGGGATCGGCGCACTGACGAATAGAGTCGCCTCCCGTGACTGACCCCGCCCCTACCCTCGACCGCGACCCCAGCGTGCGCGTCCGCTTCTGCCCGTCCCCGACCGGGAGCCCTCACGTCGGGCTGGCCCGGACGGCGCTGTTCAACTGGGCCTTCGCGCGCCACCACGGCGGCACCTTCGTCTTCCGGATCGAGGACACCGACGCCGCCCGCGACAGCGAGGAGTCCTACCAGACGATCCTCGAGGTGATGCGCTGGCTCGGCTTCACCTGGGACGAGGGTCCCGAGATCGGCGGACCCCACGCGCCCTACCGGCAGAGTCAGCGGTACGACGTCTACCGCGACGTCGCCGAGCGACTCCACGCCGCCGGTCGCGCCTACCACTGCTACTGCTCCACCGAGGAACTCGAGGACCGCAACGCCAAGGCCCGCGCCGAGGGTCGCGCACCCGGCTATGACGGCCACTGCCGCGAGCTGACCGACGAGCAGGTCGCGGCCTACCAGGCCGAGGGACGCCAGCCCGTGCTGCGGTTCCGGATGCCCGACCGGGCGATCACGTTCACCGACCTCGTGCGCGGCGACATCACCTTCCAGCCCGAGAACGTCCCGGACTATGCGCTCGTCCGCGCCAACGGCCACCCGCTCTATACGTTGGTCAACCCCGTCGACGACGCGCTCATGGAGATCACCCACGTGCTGCGTGGCGAAGACCTGCTGTCCTCGACGCCGCGCCAGATCGCCCTCTATGACGCCCTGGCCGAGATCGGTGTCGGCAACGGGACGACGCCACGGTTCGGCCACCTGCCCTATGTCATGGGCCAGGGCAACAAGAAGCTGTCCAAGCGCGACCCCGAGGCGTCGCTGCTCGGTTATCGCGAGCAGGGCTTCCTGCCCGAGGGGCTGCTCAACTATCTGGCGCTGCTGGGCTGGGCGATCGCCGAGGACCGCGACATCTTCTCGATGGCCGAGATGGTCGAGGCGTTCGAGATCGGCCGCGTCAACCCCAACCCGGCCCGCTTCGACCTCAAGAAGTGCGAGGCGATCAACGCCTCCCACATGAGGCTGCTGTCGGTCGAGGAGATCACCGAGCGGGTCACGCCCTATCTCCAGTCGGCGGGGTTGGTGGACGCCGAGCCGACCGCGGCCCAGGCGGCGCTGCTGGCTGCGGCGATGCCGCTGGTCCACGAGCGGATGAACAAGCTCACCGAGGCCGTCGACATGCTCGGCTTCCTGTTCGTCGGCGAGGCCGACCTGGTCCGCGTCGACGAGGTCGACGAAGCCGGCCGCGAGGTCGTCCGGGCTGCCCACGACGCCCTCGCCGGGCTGCCGGACTGGACGACCGCTGCGATCGAGGAGGCTCTTCGCACCACGTTGATCGACGGTCTGGGCCTCAAGCCACGCGTCGCGTTCGGGCCGGTTCGCGTGGCGGTCACCGGGCGCAGGGTGTCACCACCGCTGTTCGAGTCGCTCGAGCTGCTGGGCCGTGACCGTTCGCTGAGCCGGCTCCAGGGGGCCCTCGCCTGATGTCGGGGGACTGGACGCCGCCGGGGCCGGCCCCAGGGCCGCCGGGCCCGCCGGGGCCGCCGGGGCCGCCGGTCGGGCCGCCCAGGCCGATCCCGGGCTATCGCTATCCACTCCCGCCGGGCGCCCCGCTCCCGCAGGGCTTTCCGTACGCCGGCCCGACGATGCCGCCACCGGTCCCGGGGCCGTACGTCGAGACCGAGCCGCTCGAATACCACCTGGTCCATCGCGGCGGCGCTCGCGGCTGGTGGCGTCCGCTGGTCGGGGTGGTCACCGGGGCGGTGATGCTGGTGGTCGTCGTACCGCTCGTGTTCCTGCTGGTCTTCATGATCGGCTATGCGATCGCCGGCGAGGACGCCGTCACCCGTGGCCAGGCCCTGGGCGACTCCGCGAACCCCACGCCGGCGATGCTGGCCTACCTCAACATCACCCTGGCCGCGGCGATCCCGGTGTCGTGGGGCCTGCTGCGGATCTTCCACGGGCTCAAGCCGCGCTGGCTCGCGTCGGTGCGGCCGCGGATCCGGTGGGGCTACTTCGGCGTCTGCCTGGCGCTCTCGATCCTCGCGCTGCTCGCCACGATCGTGGTCTCGGCCGTGCTGCCCGGGAGCAACGCGACGGGCGACGGCGGCGGTCAACTCAACGAGTTCACGGCGACGACGCGCGACTATCTCCTGGTCATCCTGTTCCTGACGCCGTTGCAGGCGGCGGGGGAGGAGTACTTCTTCCGCGGCTACCTGACCCAGGCGCTCGGCGGCCTGTTCGGCGGCCGGTCTCTCATCGTCAGTCGCGCTGTCGCCGTCCTCGTGCCGGCGTTCCTGTTCGGCCTGGCCCACGGCCTCGGTCAGAGCGTCCCGGTCTTCTTCGACAGGTTCGCGTTCGGGGTCGTCGCCGGCATCCTCGTCATCCGCACCGGAGGCCTCGAGGCCGGGATCGCGATGCACGTGCTCAACAACTTCATGGCGTTCGGGTTCACCCTCGCGTTCAGCGACATGGCCTCCGCCCTCAACCCGCCCGCGGGGTCGTGGTGGGACATCATCCCGACGCTGACCCAGTCGCTGGTCTATCTCGGGCTGGCCAGCTGGGCGGCCCGGTTCATGGGGCTGACGACGCGCACGGACCCGGCCGTTTTGGCTGCGTCTCGTGGGCTTGTGTATCGTTTCCCCCCGGTCCAGCCCCCGGCGCAGAGCCTCTGACAGGTCGCTCGTCGCCGGAGCCGGAACACCCCTTGGGGTATGGTGTAATTGGCAGCACGACTGATTCTGGTTCAGTTAGTCTAGGTTCGAGTCCTAGTACCCCAGCGAACGACCTCACACGATCCCGGTGGCCGACAATCGGTCCCGGGATTTGGTTTGGGACAGCGCGCTTCGGTAGAGTCTCGCGCTGTTGCGTCAAGGCAAGCCCCCGTTGTGTAGCGGCCTAGCACGCCGCCCTCTCAAGGCGGTAGCGCCGGTTCGAATCCGGTCGGGGGTACCACCCGAGCAAGGCCCCGATCAGCCGCTGAGCTGTCGGGGCCTTCGTCGTTTCGGCCCTCTCGCTGGACGGCTGTGGTGACGGCGTTGCCGGGACTAGCGTGGCCGTCGCCGGCGTTGTGTCGGGTGAGTGAAGGAGGAGCCAGGTGGCCGCTCGGAGCCCGCAGTGCCCGCTGCGACCCGGCGACGCCTGCTCGTTGTGCGTCCCCGGTGCCACCGGACCCGAGGACTGTCCGACCGTCGCCGAGGTCATGCGCGACCCCGATCTGCGCGCCCGCCTGGCCGAGCTGAGGGCCGAGCATCTCGCCGAGCGGCGAGCCGCGGAGCGTCGTACGTCAGGACAAGCATGACGCTCGCCTCCCCTGGGGCTCACGGCACCGGCTGACGGCTGTGGATCACGCTCGCTGGTATTCCAGGCACCTGCTGGTCTGAACGCGCCGATTGGACGCAAACTGCAGGCCGGCGGTCGGTTTTGTTGCGGTTTGGCCCAAATCGGCAGTCCCGGGAGCCCCCATCCCGGTGTCCGATTCCCGCGAGAAACCCGAGCCGACGTCGGGCAGGATGAAGCCATGGCACCGACGATCGACAAGCTGGACAAGGAGTCGTGCTACCGCGCGGTGAAGTCGAAGGACCGTCGGTTCGACGGGGTCTTCTACACCGCCGTCCACACGACCGGCATCTACTGCCGCCCGTCGTGCCCGGCCCGACTGCCGGCCTATCAGAACGTGACGTTCTTCCCGACGGCGGCGGCCGCCCAGGGCGCCGGTTTCCGGGCCTGCAAGCGCTGCCTCCCCGATGCGACTCCCGGCAGCCCCGACTGGGACATCGCCGCCGATGTTGCCGGGCGGGCGATGCGCCTGATCGCCGACGGTGTCGTCGACCGCGAGGGCGTTGAGGGCCTCGCGCGTCACGTCGGCTACACGCCCCGACACCTCAACCGCCTGCTGACCCATGAGCTCGGCGCCGGCCCGCTCGCCCTGGCGCGGGCCCGACGCGCCCAGACGGCTCGCATCCTCATCGAGACGACCGACATGACCTATGCCGACGTCGCGTTCGCGGCCGGCTTCGCGAGCGTGCGTCAGTTCAATGACACGGTCCGCGAGGTCTATGCCGCGACGCCCACCGAGCTGCGTGGCCGCCGACAGCGCGAGCGCGGCAGCGCGGGGGAGGTCACGATGCGGCTCGCGGTACGAACGCCGTTCGCGGGCCGCGCGCTGCTCGACTTCCTCGCTCTGCGAGCCGTGCCGGGCGTCGAGGAGGCCGGCCCCGACTGGTATGCCCGCACCCTCGACCTGCCCCATGGGCCCGGCATCGTCCGGATCGAGCTGCGCGACGTCACCGACGCCGGCCAGACGGCGCTGCTGCCAGCCACGTTCCGTCTCACCGACCTGAGGGACACCTCGGCCGCGGTTGAGCGTGTCCGGCGACTCCTCGACGCCGACTGCGACCCGATCGCCGTCGACGAGGCACTCGCCGACGACCCAGTGCTGCGTCCGCTGGTACGCCGGCGACCCGGGCTGCGTGTCCCCGGGCACGTCGATGGCCCGGAGGTCGCCGTACGCGCGGTGCTCGGTCAGCAGGTGAGCGTCGCTGGTGCGCGCACGATCGCAGGTCGGCTGACCCAGGCCTACGGAACGCCGCTCGCGACGCCCTCTGGGTCGCTGACCCACCTCTTCCCGGCGTCCGCGGCGCTGGCGGCGCTCGATCCTGAGAACCTGCCGATGCCGCGCAGTCGCGGCCGCGCGTTGGTCGCGCTCGCCCGGGCGCTCGCGGCCGGTGACGTGGCGCTCGATCGTGGCCCGGACCGATCCGAGGTGCGCATGCGGCTCCTCGCGCTTCCCGGCATCGGACCGTGGACGGCCGACTACATCGCGCTGCGGGCGCTCGGTCACCCCGACGTGTTCCTGCCGACCGACCTCGGTGTTCGCGCGGCGCTGGCCGCAATCGGGGTCGACCTCCACCAGTCCGCCGATGCCGCCGAACGATGGCGTCCCTGGCGTTCCTATGCCCTGCTGCATCTGTGGCACAGTCTTGCCGACCCCACGGCGGTCGACGCGGACACCGACCCGCTCCCGAAGGAGAACTGACATGTGGACCGTGATGACCTCACCGATCGGGGACCTGCGCATCGTCGAGCACCGCGGCTCGATCTCGGCGATCGAGTTCTCGCCGTTCTCCCCGATGACCGACGGCCGCCCGCGGGGTGACCGCGACGATGCCCACCCGGTGCTGGTGGCGGCGGTCGACCAGCTCACGGCCTACTTCGCGCGGGAGCGCAAGGACTTCGACCTGCCGCTCGCCCCGGTCGGGACCGAGTTCCAGCAGCGCGTCTGGAAGGAGCTGGTCCGGATCCCCTACGGCGAGACCACGACCTATGGGGCGCTCGCCCACAAGCTCGGGATGACCAATGCGGCCTCCAGGGCAGTCGGGCTGGCCAACGGCCGCAACCCGATCCCGGTCGTCATTCCCTGCCATCGCGTCATCGGCGCCGACGGCACCCTGACCGGCTATGCCGGTGGACTCGGGCGGAAGCAGACGCTGCTCGAGATCGAGCAGGACGCCCTGTTCTGAGCCGTGATCAGCGGGAGGCCGCTTGCCAGCGGCGCAGTCGTGACGCGTTGACGGCATCGCCGATCGCCGTGCCGAGGAGCAGTCCCAGGGCGGCGGGGACGCCGACGATGACGACGCCGACGACGGGGAAGCCGATCACCGACCAGACACCCGTGGTGATCGCCCACGGCCGGAAGGCGTCCCAGCCGTGCACCCAGCCGTCGCGAAACGACCAGACGCCAGCGACGAGAGCGATCGTCACCAGTCCCAGCAGCGCGGGGCCGAGGAACGTGTCGCCGTGCTCGGGTCGCAGCAGCAGCATCGCCAGGCCGAGATAGGCGGGCCAGGCCACCACGAGGGTGATGCTGCGGACCCAGGCGCTGGGGCGTTTCGTCATGCCACCAGGGTGCGGTCCCGCCGACGTCGGCGGATCCGTCGTACGCCCTGGTCCAGACCAGGCCTGGCTACTCACCTGGCGCGGTGCCCGTCGTACGTCGTCACTCGCGTCACACTGCACGCGTCAAACTGGCACTTCTCGATGGAAACTTCGGCCGAGAAGTGCCGGTTTCACCGGCGCGCCGGTGAAACCGGCGCCGCCAGACCTACTCCGCCGCAGCGCGCCGCAGCGACTCGGAGAGCCGCTCGGCGGCGGCGAGAACGGCGGGGGCGTGCATGCGGCCCGGCTGACGGGAGAGTCGCTCCAGTGGCCCGGAGACCGACACGGCGGCGATGACCTTGCCTCCGGGGGAGCGGACCGGGGCCGAGACCGAGGCGACGCCCTGCTCGCGCTCGCCGACGCTCTGCGCCCAGCCGCGGCGGCGGATGCCGGACAGGGCGGCGGCGGAGAAGGCGGCGTTCTGGAGGCCGCGGTGCATCCGCTCGGGGTCCTCCCAGGCGAGCAGGATCTGGGCGGCCGAACCGGCGCGCATGGTCAGCTGGGAGCCGACGGGGATGGTGTCGCGCAGGCCCGAGGGGCGTTCGGCGGCGGCGACGCACACGCGGTGGTCGCCCTGGCGGCGCCACAGCTGTGCGGACTCACCGGTGATGTCGCGCAGTCGCGCGAGGACGGGTCCGGCGGCGGCGAGCAGCCGGTCCTCACCGGCCGCGGCGGACAGCTCGGCCAGGCGAGGCCCCAGGACGAACCGGCCCTGCATGTCGCGGGCCACCAGACGGTGGTGCTCGAGGGCGACGGCGAGCCGGTGGGCGGTCGGCCGGGCGAGGCCGGTGCCGGCGACGAGCCCGGCCAGCGTGGCCGGCCCCGCCTCGAGGGCGGAGAGCACGAGGGCCGCCTTGTCGAGGACGCCGACGCCGCTTGAGTTGTCCATATGGCAATACTGCCGTCTCAGATCATGGGATGCAAGTTGTAGGGTGTCCGTGCGGCGTGGAGGGCGCCGCGCACCCCAACGACATCAAGGAGGACCGGTCATGGGCAAGACCCTCGCCGAGAAAGTATGGGACGAACACGTCGTCCGCAGCGCACCCGGTGAGCCCGACCTCCTCTACATCGACCTCCACCTGCTCCACGAGGTGACCTCGCCGCAGGCCTTCGACGGGCTCCGGCTGAGCAATCGCGCCGTACGGCGTCCCGACCTCACCATCGCGACCGAGGACCACAACGTGCCGACCGTCGACTGGGACAAGCCCATCGCCGACCCCGTCAGTCGCACCCAGGTCGAGACGCTGCGCAAGAACGCCGCCGAGTTCGGCGTACGCCTCCACCCGCTGGGTGACATCGACCAGGGCATCGTCCATGTCGTCGGTCCCCAGCTCGGCCTCACCCAGCCCGGCATGACCATCGTGTGCGGCGACTCCCACACCGCGACCCACGGCGCGTTCGGCGCACTCGCGTTCGGCATCGGCACCTCCGAGGTCGAGCACGTCCTCGCCACCCAGACGCTGCCCCAGGCGCGGCCCAAGACGATGGCGGTCACCGTCAACGGCAGCCTGCCCGACGGCGTCACGGCCAAGGACCTCGTGCTGACGCTGATCACCCACACCGGCACCGGCGGCGGCCAGGGCTATGTCGTCGAATATCGCGGGCAGGCCATCGAGGAGCTCTCGATGGAGGGCCGGATGACCGTGTGCAACATGTCGATCGAGTGGGGCGCCAAGGCCGGGCTCATCGCGCCCGACCAGACCACCTTCGACTACATCCAGGGCAAGCCCGAGGCGCCGCTGGGTGCCGACTGGGACGCGGCGGTCGAGCACTGGAAGAGCCTGGTCACCGACGCCGACGCGACGTTCGACAAGGAGATCGTCCTCGACGCCGCCACGATGACGCCGTTCGTCACCTGGGGCACCAACCCCGGCCAGGGTGTGCCGCTCGGCGGCAGCGTCCCCGACCCGGCCGACTTCGACGAGGAGACAGACCGCATCGCCGCCGAGAAGGCCTTGGCCTATATGGGTCTCGAGGCCGGTACGCCGATGCGCGAGGTCAAGGTCGACACGGTCTTCGTCGGCTCCTGCACCAACGGACGCATCGAGGACCTCCGCACCGCCGCTGAGATCCTGCGCGGCCGTCACGTCGCCGCCGACACCCGGCTGCTCGTCGTCCCCGGCTCGGTGCGGGTGCGTCTGCAGGCCGAGGAGGAGGGTCTCCATGAGATCTTCCTGGCGGCCGGTGCCGAGTGGCGTGGGGCCGGCTGCTCCATGTGTCTCGGCATGAACCCCGACCAGCTCGCTCCCCAGGAGCGCAGCGCGTCCACGTCCAACCGCAACTTCGAGGGGCGACAGGGCAAGGGCGGTCGCACGCACCTCGTGTCCGTGCCCGTCGCCGCGGCGACCGCCGTCCGCGGCACGCTGTCCTCGCCCGCCGACCTCGAGCCCCAAGGAGCCTGACCACCATGGAGCCGTTCACCACCCACACCGGCGTCGGCGTCCCGCTGCGCCGCAGCAACGTCGACACCGACCAGATCATCCCGGCCGTCTATCTCAAGCGGGTCACGCGCACCGGGTTCGAGGACGGCCTGTTCGCCGCGTGGCGCAACGAGCCCGACTTCGTGCTCAACCGGACGGATTTCGCGGCCGGCTCGGTGCTCGTCGCGGGCCCCGACTTCGGCACCGGCTCGTCCCGCGAGCACGCCGTATGGGCTCTGCAGAACTACGGTTTCCGCGTCGTCATCTCCTCGCGCTTCGCCGACATCTTCCGCGGAAACGCAGGAAAAGCAGGGCTTCTGGCCGCCCAGGTCGACGAGAAGGTCGTCCAGCGACTGTGGGACCTCCTCGAGGACACGCCCGGTACAACGATCACGGTCGACCTCGAGTCGCGCACCATCCGCGCGGGTGAAGGCGAGACGGCCGTCGAGGACTCCTTCGACATCGACGACTACACGCGCTGGCGCTTGCTCGAGGGGCTCGACGACATCGGGATCACGCTGTCGCACGAGGCCGACATCGCCGCGTTCGAGGCCACGCGACCCTCCTACAAGCCCGTCACGCTGTGAGTCGGGCCTAACAAATCCCCTTATTTCTTGCGGCGTGTGACCACCAAGGGTTGGATGCGTTTGTCTAGCGTCTATTCGTGAACCGTCGAGCACGGGCTCGGCGACCACGTTCATCGGAAGGAAACCTCGTGAACAAGTCACAGCTGATTGACGCGCTGGCCGCGCGCTACGAAGGAAACCGCAAGGCGGCGGCGCAGGCGCTCGACGCCGTGCTCGACACCATCACCCGCGAGGTGGCCAAGGGTGAGAAGGTCGCGATCACTGGCTTCGGCTCCTTCGAGAAGCGCGTCCGTGAGGCGCGTTGGGTGCGCAACCCCCAGACCGGCGCGCGCATCAAGGCCAAGAAGACCGCGGTCCCCAAGTTCACCGCGGGTGCCGACCTCAAGAACATCATCTCCGGCGCCAAGAAGCTGCCCAAGCTCGTGACGCCCAAGCCGGCCGCCAAGGCTGCTGCCCCTGCCAAGGCCGCCGCCCCCGCCAAGAAGGCCGCCCAGGCCACCAAGGCTGCTCCCGCCAAGAAGGCCACCACCGCCAAGGCTGCTCCTGCCAAGAAGGCGCCGGCCAAGAAGGCGCCGGCCAAGGCGGCTCCTGCCAAGAAGGCCGCTCCCGCCAAGGCCGCCGCCAAGAAGACCACGACGGTCAAGAAGGCGGCTCCTGCCAAGAAGGCCGCTCCCGCCAAGGCCGTGGCCAAGAAGGCTCCTGCCAAGAAGGCCCCCGCCAAGAAGGCGCCGGCCAAGAAGGCCGCCAAGAAGGCCTGACGCCACACCGCCTCGACGAGGCCACCGCTCCCGACGGAGCGGTGGCCTCGTGGCATGTCAGGCCGAGCGCATCGTCAAGTCGCGGTCGTCAGTGGTGGTGAAGCAGGACTCCCCGCGTGTGGGGTCCGACGCCCAGCTCCAGGGCGAGGTCGAGATCGTGCGGGGTGTCGACGTCGGTGCGCAGCCCCACCAGCTCGCCGGTGATCTCGACGGCTCCGGCCGCCACGTGGCGCGCTCGGGAGCTCGGTCCGAAGGCCGGCGCGAAGGCGTCGTACGGCGCGGCGTAGGTCGTCGTGCCACTCCCCGCAGCGTCGGCCACGATGGCCGGTCGATCCGCGGGCAACGACGCCAGAGCCGCGGCGAGCTCGTCGGGGCGCACCGACGGGAGGTCGGCGCACATCGCGACCGGATGGGCCGCCGGCCATCGGTCGTGGGCGACCTGGACGCCGGCGACCAGGCTGTCGTTGAGCCCGCCTGGGTCCGGGACGACCAGGCAGCCCATCGCGCCGGCCGGACCGCCGACCGCGGGGTCGTTGGTCGTGACGATGACCGCAGCGACGTCCGGGGTGTCCAGAGCGGTGGCGATCGCGTCGAGGGCGAAGGCCGCCGCCAGCTGGGCTCGCAACTGGGTGCCCAGGGCGTCGAGACGTGACTTGCCGACCGTCGTCGGCTTCACCGGGACCACGATCGCGAATGACCTCACCACAGCGGGTGATCCTGCCAAACCCGGCGGTGCGGGTAGCCTGCTGCCCGACGTGTCGGGGAGATAGACCCACAGGAGGGGTGGCTGGTGACGGTTCGCAAGCTGTCGCAGAAGCGAGGCTGGGCGTGGAACGTCGCCGTTCCCATGGTCAAGCCGCCGCTCCTCGCGATCGTGTCGCGCACGTGGATCGACGGCACCAAGATCCCGGCGACCGGCGGCTGCATCGTCGTGTGCAACCACATCTCCCATCTCGACCCGCTGCTCATGGCTCACTTCGTCTATGACCATGGCCGCATCCCGCGCTACCTCGCCAAGGCGGGGGTCTTCAAGAACAAGGTCCTCGGGTTCTTCCTCAAGGCAGCCGGGCAGATCCCTGTCGAGCGCCTGAGCGCCAACGCGGCGGGTGCCTTCGCCGCCGCGGTCGCCGCGGTCAACGCCGGGGAGTGCGTCGTGGTCTATCCCGAGGGCACCCTCACGCGCGACCCCGACCTCTGGCCGATGGTGGGCAAGTCCGGCGCCGCGCGCATCGCGCTCGAGACCGGCTGCCCCGTGATCCCGGTCGGCCAGTGGGGCGCCCAGGCGGTGCTGCCGCCCTATGCCAAGAAGCCCGACCTGGTGCCCCGCAAGAACGTCACGATGAAGGCGGGCGACCCGATCGACCTCGACGACCTCCGCGCCATCGAGCCACGCACCACGGTGGTGATCAACCAGGCGACCGACCGCATCATGGCGGCACTCACCGCGTTGGTCGCCGAGATCCGCGGCGAGCAGGCCCCGGCCGAGCGCTTCGACCCGCGCAAGGCGGGCGTGGCCGCGACCGGCAACCCTCACAAGGACAAGAAGAAGGGGTCCGCATGACCAAGATCGCCGTCTTCGGTGCAGGCTCCTGGGGCACCGCCTTCTCGATCGTGCTGGCCGACGCCGGCAACGACGTCACCATCTGGGGGCGCCGCGAGGAGGTCTGCGCGACCATCAACGACCGGCGCGAGAACACCGACTACCTCCCCGGGATCGAGCTGCCCCCGACCGTCTCGGCGACCCACGATCCCGAGAAGGCGGTCGCCGGGGCCGAGGTCGTCGTGCTCGCCGTACCGTCCCAGACGCTGCGGGCCAACCTCGTCGAGTGGGCCCCGGTGCTGCCGTCCGGGGCCGTGCTGGTGTCCCTGATGAAGGGCGTCGAGCTCGGCAGCCTCAAGCGCATGAGCGAGGTCGTCGCCGAGGTGACCGGCGCCGGCCCCGAGCGGATCGCCGTCGTCAGCGGACCCAACCTCTCCCACGAGATCGCCCGTCGAGAGCCGGCGGCCTCGGTCGTCGCGTGTGCCGATGAGTCGGTCGCCCAGCAGCTGCAGGGGATCGTGCACTCGCCGACGTTCCGGCCCTACACCTCCGTCGACGTGGTCGGATGCGAGCTCGGCGGCGCCTACAAGAACGTCGTCGCCCTGGCGGTCGGCATGGCCGTGGGGCTCGGCTACGGCGACAACGCGACCGCCTCCGTCATCACCCGCGGTCTTGCCGAGACCGCCCGGCTCGCGACCCGGCGCGGCGCCAACCCGCTCACGCTCATGGGCCTCGCGGGGCTGGGCGACCTGGTCGCGACGTGCTCCTCACCGCTGTCGCGCAACCGCACCTTCGGCGAGCGGCTCGGGCAGGGCATGACCACCGAGCAGATCTATGCGTCGACCCGGCAGGTCGCCGAGGGCGCCAAGTCCAGCTCGTCGCTGCTCGCGCTCGCCCGTGACAGCGGGGTCGACGCACCCATCGCCGAGGCGGTGGACGGTGTGATCGCCGGCCACCTCACCGCCCCCGACCTGGTCACCGCGATGCTGTCGCGCGACACCAAGGCCGAGACCGACTGACGCCGACCCGGCAGAACTTCTGCCGGGTCGATCCGTGCGACCCTGCCGACCCGGCAGAAGTTCTGCCGGGTCGATGGCTAGGCCAGGGTGGTGAGGACCCGCTCGAGGTCGGCCCACAGGTCCTCGACGTCCTCGATGCCGACGCTCATCCGCACGAGCGCCTCGGGGACGGTGGGGATCTCACCGGTCCAGCGCCGGCGCCGCTCGAAGGTCGACTCGACCCCGCCCAGCGAGGTCGCGTGGCGCCACACGGTCGTCGCCCGCGTGAGGATGTCGCCGGCGTCCGGCCCGCCGGCCATCACCACCGACACCATCGCCCCGAACCCGGGATAGCGGACCTCCGCGAACGCTGGGTGGCCGGTCATCCGGCGTACGAGCTCCTGGGCATTGGCCTGGGCGCGCTCGACCCGCAGGTGCAGCGTGCGCAGGCCGCGCAGGGCCAGCCAGGCCTCGAGCGTGCCCGGGATGGCGCCGATCAGGTCGCGGCGGCCCTTGAGAGCGTCATAGACCTGGTCGTCACGGGTCAGCACCGCCCCCATGAGCGCGTCGCTGTGGCCGGCCAGATATTTGGTGGCCGAGTGGACCACCAGATCCGCACCCAGCTCCAGGGGCCGCTGGAGCAGGGGAGTCGCGAACGTGTTGTCGACGACGACCCGCGCCCCGGCGGCGTGGGCGCCCTCGATGATCGCGGGCAGGTCGGCCAGCTCCAGCGTGGGGTTGGCGGGCGACTCCAGCCAGACGATGGCGGCGTCCTCGGCGGCCGCGATCACCGCGTCGGTGTCGGTCAGGTCGACGAAGACCGCCTGCGCCCGGCCCCGTGCCTCGAGGTCCGCCATCTGCATGACGACGCCGAGATAGGCGTGCTGCGGTCCGACGACCTTCTCGCCCTGGGCGACGAGGTCGAGCACGGTCGCCGCGGCGGCCAGCCCCGAGGCGAAGGTCAGGCAGCGGCCGCCCTCGAGCTCGCCGAGGGCCTCCTCGAAGGCGACCCACGTCGGGTTGGTGTAGCGGCCGTACTCGAGGTCGCCACCGGCGATGTAGGTCGACGCCATGGTGATGGCTGGGTTGAGCGGCGCGTCGGGGACCGCGGCCGGGCGGCCGGCCGTGACGGCGACGGTGCCGGGGGCGAGTCGGGACGGGGTGTCAGCGGGTGGGTCGACAGACATGCGGACCAGACTAGGCCGGTAGGGTCGGCTGCGATGACCGAGCCAACATCGCAAGACCCAGCCCGCAAACCCCGTGTCGCCGTGGTGTTCGGGGGCAGGTCCAGCGAGCACGCCATCTCCTGCGTGACGGCCGGCAGTGTCCTCGCGGCCATCGACGCCGACGCCTACGACGTCGTACCGATCGGCATCGCGACCGACGGGCGCTGGGTGTTGGAGTCCGCCGATCCCGAGCGGCTGCGCATCACCGGCCACGACGTCCTGCCCAGCGTGGACGCCGACCGGGCGGGCATCGCGCTGGCTCGCGATGTCCACGGCACCGACCTGGTCGTCTCCGAGCCGACGGCGCCGCCGCGCAGCCTCGGCGAGGTCGACGTGGTCTTCCCGCTGCTGCATGGCCCCTGGGGCGAGGACGGCACCATCCAGGGGATGTTCGAGATGGCCGGGGTGCGCTACGTCGGCGCCGGCGTGCTGGCCTCGGCCGTCAGCATGGACAAGGCCTACATGAAGGTCGTGCTCGCGGCCGCGGGGCTGCCGGTGCTTCCGTCGGTGACCATCACCCGCCGGGACTGGGAGAGCGACCCGATGGGCTGCAAGGCGCGGCTCGCCGAGCTCGGCTATCCGCTGTTCGCCAAGCCGGCGCGCGGTGGCTCCAGCATCGGCATCTCCAAGATCCATGACGAGTCCGAGGTCGACGCCGCGATCGCCGAGGCCCAGCTCCACGACCCCAAGGTGCTGGTCGAGGTCGCCGCCGTCGGTGCCCGTGAGATCGAGTGCGGGGTGCTGGAGTCCCTCGACGGCGGCCGGCCCGAGACCAGCGTGCCCGCCGAGATCCGCATCGGCGGCGAGCACGAGTTCTATGACTTCGCGGCCAAGTACCTCCCCGAGGAACACACGCAGCTCGACGTACCAGCGCTCGTGCCCGAGGACGTCGCCAAGCAGCTCCAAACCCTCGCCGCCCAGGCGTTCGACGCGGTGGGCTGCGAGGGCCTGGCCCGCGTCGACTTCTTCCTCATGCCCGATGGCCGGCTGATGGTCAACGAGATCAACACCATGCCCGGCTTCACGCCGACTTCGATGTTCCCCCGCATGTGGGCGGCGACCGGGGTGGACTACGCCAGCCTCGTCGACCGGCTGATCCGGCTCGCCCTCCAGCGCGACACCGGCCTTCGCTGATCGCCGAGTCGTCACAAGATCTGACGACTCGGCGACAGAGGGGGCGGTCAGACGCAGGGTTTGACCAGGTCGAGGTGCTGCTTCAAGGCGGGGGCCAGGTCGATCATGGTGGCGGCGACGCCCGCGGGCCGGTCGCCGGCAGGGACGACGACGGTCACGATCGGCTCGAACCCGACCGTGGTGATGACGGCGGGGACGGACTGGTCGGCCGCGGCGTCCTCCTCGGCGTACCAGCCCACGCCGTCGGCCACCTCGCACTGGGCGAACTGACTGAAGCTCTCGGGCATCTCACCCCCGCACGTGAGGGTGATGGGCGGGTCGTCGCCCCAGGCCGCACCCAGGGCGTCCTCGGGGTGGACGGGCCGGCGGAACTTGTCGTCGACGGTCTTGGGCAGCGCGTCGATCAGCGCTCGGCAGGCCGCCTCGTCGGCCGGAAGCAGGCCTGATCAGGCGTTGATGAAGCTGTTCCAGGGCTGCATGGAGCAGCTTGAGCAGCCGGGCCGCGTGGATAGGGTGGCCAGGGCGCGGGCGGCGCCCAGTTCGAGGACCAGGGCGTCCGCGGGCGCGGCGGACGGCCGTTGGCCTTCGGCCGATCAGATGGCGGACGGTGACCAGGCCAGGTCAGCAGCAGGTGACCGCGCTCCAGGTCGGACCTGGCCAGGCGACCAGCACCGCGACCTCGTCGGCGTTGCTGCTCGGCGCCGCCGACAGCGCGGCGTCGTAAGGGCCGGTGACGTCCTCCGCCAGCGTCACACCCTTGACCTGGGCGATCTCGCCAGCGACCTCGGCAGCCTTGCCGACGTCGGTCTGGATCAGGATGTAGGCCTGGACGACCATGGGTGCCTCCTCGAGCTAGACGGCGGGCCTTCCGGTGCCAACCTACCGTGAAGTACGCGCGTGTCGGCAGTCGGTCGCCGCAGGTGGACAACGGGATCTGGTGGGATGGCCCCATGGCACTGCCACCCGAGGCCACGATCGCCGATGTCGGCGAGTTCGCGCTGATCCGCGAGCTCACACCGCTGTTTGCCCAGGGTGAGGAGGTGCTGATCGGCCCGGGCGACGATGCGGCCGTGCTTCGGGTCCGCACCGGCCACGTCGTGGTCTCCACCGACCTGATGGTGGAGGGACGCCACTTCCGCCGGGACTGGGCCTCCGCGTCCGACATCGGACACCGCGCCGCTGCCCAGAACCTGTCCGACATCAACGCGATGGGGGGCCGGGCGACGTCACTGACCATCGGCCTCGCGGCACCGCCCGACCTGCCCGCGCAGTGGGCGCTGGAGTTCGCCCGGGGGTTCGCCGAGGAGGCCGCCCTGGTCGGGGCGACCGTGGTCGGTGGCGACCTCTCGGCGGCTCACGAGGTCGTGATCGCCGTGACCGTGCTCGGCGCCTGCACCGTGTCGCCGGTGGTGCGCTCCGGCGCCGAGGCTGGTGACGTCGTCGCGCTGTGCGGTCGGCAGGGCTGGGCGGGGGGGGGACTGGCCGTGCTCGGTCGGGGCTTCCGGTCGCCGCGGGTCCTGGTCGAGGCCTATCGGCGCCCCGAGCCGCCGTACGGCGCGGGGCCGGCGGCCGCCGACGCCGGCGCCACGGCGATGATCGACGTCTCCGACGGGCTCGTCGCCGACGCGGGCCACGTCGCCGAAGGTCGCCGTCGGATCGACCTGCGCGCCGACGCCCTGGAGGTCCCGAACCACTCCACGCCGTGGCCGCGGCGCTGGGCGCCGACCCGCTTCAGTTCGTGCTGGGCGGCGGCGGCGACCACGCCTGCTGGCCACCTTCCCGCCGGACGACGCTGCCGGGGTGGCGGGTGATCGGCGAGGTCCACCAGGGCGAGGGCGTCACCGTCGACGGCGCGCCCTATGACGGCCAGCAGGCGGCTGGTCGCACTTCTGACCGGGGCCGGGGGCCGGGACAACAGAAAGCCCCGACGCGGCGCGTCGAGCTCTCGTCGGGTCAGCGGGTCAGCGGGTGACCTTGCCGGCCTTGATGCAGCTGGTGCAGACGTTCATGCGGGCGTGCCTTGCGTTGATGACGGCGCGGACGCGCTGGATGTTGGGGTCGAAGCGACGCTTCGTGATCTTGCGCGACCACGGGCGGTTGTTGCCGAACGTCGGCCTGCTGGCGCAGATGTCACAGACGGCAACCACCGGTCCTCCTGATGGATCGAGATTGTTGGTTCACGTCAGGGCCACCTGGCGGCGGGCAACCGCATGAAGTATCCGACCGCCCCACGAGGGGGAAATCGTGCCTCAGCCGCTGGTCTGCAGACAGCGGCGTGAGCCGGTCACCCTCGGCGGCCAGCAGATCGATCAGGACAGCACGTCTCCGTCAGCGAGCAGGACACCAGGCACCAGGGTAGGCGACATGGATGACGAGGGCTTTCGGCTCGGCGTGGTGCTGCACTTCGTCGACTTCGCCGCTACGGACGCCTGAGCCAGGCCCGCGAGGAGATCGACGCCCTCAACGTCTATCCCGTGCCGGACAGCGACACCGGCACCAACATGTTCTTGACGGTCTCGGCCGCGCGCGACGCGATCACGAGGCCGTGGCGATCGAGCAGGCTCAACGTCGACACGGCGCTGACCAGGTTCGCCCGGGGCGCCCTGCTGGGCGCTCGCGGCAACTCGAAGTCACAGGCCAGATGCTGGGTGCCGTGGCCCACCGCATCGCCGAGGCAGGGCCCGACCAGCGACAGGCCATCGTGCTCGCCGAGTCCTTCCGTGACGCGGCCGGGCGCGTCGTGTACGCCGTCCCGGCAAGCCCGTGAAGGCACGCTGACGGTGGCGCGCGGCGCTGATGCCGCGATGGCGCTGGTGACCGAGGATCCCAAGGCCGCGGTCGGGACGTGTTCACGATCGCCGCCGCCGCGGCGCGCGAGGCGCATTTCCCGAGCAGCTGCCGACGCTGGCCGACGCGAAGGCGTGGTCGATGCCGGCGGCCGGTGTGCGTCGTGCTCGACCGCCGAACTGGTCGTCTGAGCCGCCGGCCGAGCCCGGTCAAGCCCGCGATCGGCAACCGCCATATCCGCAACGAGGTGGCGCCGACCTGACCGAGGGCGGCCCGGCCTATGGTGATCAGCGTCGCCCTCGAGCTGCCGCCGACGACGCGATCGAGTCCGCCGCGCGACCGACTGACCCGCTCGGTGACTCGCTCGTCGTCGTCGGGGGTGAAGGGCTGTGGAACGTCCACGTGCACGTCGGCGATGTCGGCGCGGCTGGTGGGGGAGCAGGCATCGAGGCCGGTCGTCCCCATCGCATCCGGGTGACCCACTTCACCGAGCAGGTCGCGGCCGCACGCCAGAAGGTGGCGAGAAGACCGCAAGGGTCGCGCCGTGGTGACCGTGGCGAGCAGGGCCCGGGCTGGCCAGCCTGTTCGCCGAGGCAGGCGCGGTCGTGGTGCCGGGCGGGGCAGGGCAGCGGCCGTCGACCGGCATGATCCTCCAGGCGATGCTGGAGGCCGCGACGGCCGAGGTGATCGTGCTGCCCAACGACCACGACTCGCTGCGCGTGGCCGAGATCGCGGCTACCGCCGAGGAGGACCATGGAGGCTGCGGGTCGTCGTGATCCCGACGCAGGCGCAGGTGCAGGGACTCGCGGCGTTGGCCGTCCACGAGCCCGGCCGCAGCTTCGACCAGGACGTCCTGGAGATGACCGCCACCGCCCGTCATGCCGCCACGGCGCCGTCTGCGGTCGCGGCCAAGACCGCCGTGACGATGGCCGGGCCGTGCCGAGCCCGGCGACGTGCTCGGCGCCATCGGCGGCGACTTCGTGGTCGTCGGCGACGACCTCGACGCCGTGGCGTGCGCCATCCTCGACCGGCTCCTCGGTGGCGGCGGCGAGCTGGTCACCCTGGTCGAGGGTGCCGACGGCGGCGGCCTGGCCGACGCTGCGCCGCCCACCTCGCCGAGCACCACCCGCTTGTCGATGCCGTGGTGTACGACGGAGGCCAGGAGCGCTACCCGCTCCTCGTGTCCGTCGAATAGGGGTGACTGCTCGCATGGGGAGCTGCCGTGATCACGCGCGAATCACCGATCCAGGTCGTCATGGGCGACGCCTCGACCTGCGTCGCGACGCGTCTTGGCCGCAAGGCCTCCAGACCGTCGGTGACCTGCTCGCCCACGTCCCGCGCCGCTACCTGCGCACCGGTGAGCTGAGCAAGGTGCGCCAGCTCGCCGTGGGCCAGATGCTGATGGTCGTCCGGCGAGATCGAGTCGTGCGAGCTCAAGCCCTACACCGACCGGCGCACCAACCGGCCGCCTATCGCGTCGAGACGCTGCTGCGCACCGACGGCGCCGAGCTCAAGATGACCTTCTTCGCCAAGAAGGTCGAGCTCTCGAGTTCGCGCTCAACGCAAGTACGCCGGGGGTCAGCAGGGGGTCTTCGCGAGCCGGGTGGGCAAGTTCGGCAACCACTGGCAGCTGACCAACCCCAAGGCGATCATGTTCAGCGAGGACGGCGCCGACAGCGAGGACCCCGAGACCTTCCAGGTGCTCCAGGGCACCAAGGGGCTGTTCCCGATCTATCCCCAGACCAAGGACCTCGACTCCTGGGACCTCCAGCGCATGAACCTCCGGCGCGCTCGATCATCGACGACCTGCCCGAGCTGCTGCCCGCCGATGTCCGTGGCCGCCACGGCCTGCCCGACGCACGGACGGCGCTCGACTGGATCCACGCCCCGACCGAGGAGAGCAGGCGCTGGCGGCCCAGCGGCGCTATCGGTGGGAGGAGGCGCTGGTGACCCAGCTGGTCCTCGCCCGACGCCGCGCCGCCGTCGGGCCACGGACGCCGCAGGCCCGCACCGGCGGGGTGGGCTGTTGGCGGGGTTCGACGGCCGGCTGCCGTTCACGCTGACCGCGGGCCAACGCCGTGGGGGAGACCCTCGAGGCCAGGCGCTGGCCCGCGAGTGGCCGATGAGCCAGTTGCTCCAGGGCGAGGTCGGGTCCGGCGAGCCTCGTCGCCCTCCAGCGCGATGCTGCACGAAGGTCGTCGACTCGGGCGGGCGAGGCGGCGCTGTTGGCGCCCACCGAGGTGCTGGCCCAGCACCATCATCGATCCTCGACCTGATGGGCGACCTCGCCCAGGGCGGCCTGCTGGGCGGCGCCGACGACGGGACGACCGTTCGCCTGCTGACCGGTAGCCAGACCACTGCCCAACGACATCAGGCGCTGCTCGACATCGCCGCCGGCGAGCCCGGCATCGTGGTCGGGACCCACGCCCTGCTCCAGGAGAAGGTCTCCTTCGCCGACCTGGGACTCGTCGTCGTCGACATCGAGCAGCACCGCTTCGGTGTCGAGCAGCGGGCCGCGCTGACCGACAAGGCCGGTACGCCGCCGCACGTACTCGTGATGACGGCGACCCCGATCCGCGCACGGTGGCGATGACGGTCTTCGGCGACCTGGGAGGTCCTCACCGACCCTCACCGAGCTCCCGGCAGGCCGGTCGCCGATCAGACCAACGTGGTGCCGCTGTGGGAGCAGCCGGGCTGGATCACGCGGGTGTGGGCCCGGAGTGCCGGAGGTCGAGTCGGGCCGCCAGGCCCATGTCCTGTGCCCGCGCATCGACGGCGACGAGGGCGAGTACGGCCTGCCGGACATCGTCGACTACGACGATGACGGCAACCCCATCACGGCGCCGATCGGCCTGGCGTCGGTCGAGCAGGAAGCCTTCACCGACCTCCAGCTCATGGACCTGAACGGTCTGCGGCTGGCCAGGATGCACGGCCGGCTGCCGGCGGAGAAGGACCAGGTCATGCGGTCGTTCGCGGCGGGCGACATCGACGTGCTCGTGTCGGCGACGGTCATCGAGGTCGGCGTCGACGTCCCCAACGCGACGACGATGGTGATCCTCGACGCCGACCGGTTCGGTGTCTCCCAGCTCCACCAGATCCGCGGCCGGGTCGGCCGTGGGGAGCACACTGGGTCTGTGCCTGCTGGTGACCCGTGCCGAGGCCGGGGCCCCCGGGAGGAGCCCGCCTCGACGCCGTGGCGGGCACCACCGACGGCTTCGAGCTCTCGCGGATCGACCTCGAGCTGCGCCGCGAGGGTGACGTGGGGGCGTCCCAGGCGGCCGCCGCTCGTCGCTGCAGAACCTCCGGGTGCTGCGGGGACGAGGAGACCATCGTGGCGGCCCGCGCGGAGGCGAGGCACTGCACGCCCAGGACCCCGACCTGCGCGGCCACCCGACCTGGCAGCCGCCGTGGCCGCCCTCGAGATCTCCGTCGAGTCCGACTTCATGGACAAGTCGTGACGCGGATCATCGCGGGCACCGCCAAGGGCCGCCGCCTGGCCACCCCCAAGGGCTCCGAGACGCGACCGACCAGCGACCGCGTCCGCGAGGCGCTGTTCTCGGCCGTGGCGGCGTGGTGCGGCTCGCTCCGGGGACTCCGCGTGCTCGACCTCTACGCCGGCTCGGGGGCGCTCGGCCTCGAGGCGTGGTCGCGGGGGGCCGAGCACGTCACCCTGGTCAGTCCGACCGCCGTACGGCCGCGCTGATCGCCGCCAACGCCCGTGACCTGGGCTGTGACCGCGCCGACGTCCGCGCCGCTTCGGTCGCGACGACGCTGAGTCGCCGGCCCGACCGGCCCTATGACCTCGTGCTGAGCGACCCGCCCTGCCCCTCCCGGTCAAGGAGCGGTCCAGGCCGACCTGGTGGCCCTGCGCGACCGGCTGGCTCGCTGCGGGCGCGCTCGTCGTCGTCGAGCTCTCCGCGGGAGGGCGCTGACCTGGCCCGACGGCTTTGCGGCCTCGCGGGACCGCCGCTACGGCGAGACGGTGCTTTGGTACGGTCACGCCGGGCCCGACGACCCCCGCCACGGACCCGGAGGAGGGTGAGTCCATGACGACCCCGACCGTCGCGCCGTCTGCCCCGGGTCCTTCGGCCCGGTCACCAACGGCCACCTCGACATCGTCTCCCGGGCCGCCCGGCTCTTCGGCGAGGTCGTCGTCGCGGTGGGCGTCAACGTCTCCAAGAACCGGCTCTTCACACCCGCGAGCGGCTCGACATGCTCCGCACCGCGTGCGCCGACACTCGACAACGTCCGCGTCGAGGGGTTCGCAGGCCTGCTCACCGGCTTCCCGCTCGCGACCGCGACATCGTCGCGATCGTCAAGGGCTCCGAGCGGTCAGCGACCGACTACGAGCTGCAGATGGCCCAGATGAACGCCAGCCTCGAGCCCGCCGTCGGGGCCCGTCTTCGTGCCCACCTCACCGGCCTACTCCTTCTCCTGGCCTCCTCGCTGGTCAAGGAGGTGGCGGCGTTCGGCGGCGACGTCTCCGGACTCGTTCCCGGCTTCGTCCACGAGCGGCTCTGCGTCCAGCGGCTCGCCGAGCGTGCCGCCGAGGCGGCCTGACGCCGCCCGTCCCACTGATCAGGTCGGGAGTTCCGACACGTTTTGCCCATCCGGTGGCCGGGCGGTTACGATTTCGCAGATTTGTCGTGTCCTCATCCAGGAGTGATCTGCCGGCCAGCCTGGACCCGAGAGCGCCGCTCGTGCTCGATACCCACGGCTCGGCCCGCCGCCCGGGGTCCCAACGTCAGGTATCGCTCACGGTGCCGGCCCCGGCAGATCTGGGCATCGACGTCCTCGGGGTCGCCGAAGCTCGCCGGTCGACATCGACCTGCGGCTCGAGGCGGTCATGGAGGGGGTGCTGGTCACGGGCGGCTCGCCGAGCTCACGGGCGAGTGCGCGAGATGCCCTGGAGCCGATCACCGACGAGGTGGACGCCGGCTTCCAGGAGCTCTTCGTGTATGACTCCGGCCGGTCCGCCGACGACGAGGACGACGAGGTCCGCCGGCTCGAGGGTGACCTGCTCGGGCATGAGCCTGTTGCGGGATGCGGTAGTGATCGAGCTGCCCTTCCAGCCGCTGTGCTCGGACGACTGTCCCGGGCTGTGCCCGAGTGTGGGGCCCGGCTCGCCGACGACCCGGACCACGCACACGAGGCGGCAGCAGACCCGCGCTGGGCCGGACTGGCGGCGTTGCAGCCGGACGAAGACTGAACTCACGAGGAGACCTGAAGTGGCTGTCCCAGAAGCGGAAGATGTCGCGCAGCAACACGCGCCACCGCCGGTCGCGGTGGAAGGCCGTTGCGCCGACCCTGGTGACCTGCTCCAACCCCGCCTGCGGCGCCAAGCACCTCCGCACCGTGCGTGCGGCGAGTGTGGCCGGTACGGCGCGCGCGCCAGCCGCGCCGCCAGGTCCTCTGACCAACCCCGGTCAGGTGTCCGAGTACGCCGCCCTCCTCGAGGCGCTCGGGAATCCCAAGCTCGACCCCGAGCTGTTCGACCGCGCCCTGACGCACCGGTCGTTCGCCTATGAGAACGGGCAGATCCCGACCAACGAGCGCCTGGAGTTCCTGGGCGACTGGTGCTCGGCGTTGTGGTGACCGAGCACCTCTATCGCACCCCACCCCGACCTGTCCGAGGGCCGGCTGGCCAAGCTCCGGGCCGCTGTCGTCAACGCGCGAGCGCTGGCGGACGTCGCCCGTGAGGTCGGGCTTGGCCAGCACATCCAAGCTCGGCCGCGGCGAGGACACCACCGGTGGCCGCGACAAGGCGTCGATCCTGTCCGACACCGTCGAGGCGGTCATCGGGGCGATCCACCTCAGTGCCGGCATCGAGCAGCGCGCGTGGTCCACCTCCTGTTCGACCCGATGATGGAGGCCGCGGCCGCGATGGGTGCGGGGCTCGACGAACCTCGCTCCAGGAGCTGTCGGCCGAGCTGGCCTCGGCGTCCCCGAATATGTCATCCAGGACGACGGCCCCGACCACATGAAGACCTTCACCGCCCAGGTCCGGGTCGGCGATGGTCGCTACGGTCATGGCGTCGGACGCTCCAAGAGGAAGCCGAGCAGGGCGCCGCCGAGACAGCCTACGGCGAGATCCGCGCCGCCGCCGCCGCGGCCGTGGCCGACAACCCGCCCACGAGGACTGATGCCGGAGCTGCCCGAGGTCGAGGTGGTCCGGGCGGTCTACCAGGCGCTTCGTCGTGGGTGCGACCATCACCTCCGTCGACGTGCTGCACCCCGGCCGGTCGTCGCGACCCGAGCAGACCGGCGGGCTTCACCACGCCGCGCTGGCCGGTCGTCGCATCGAGGGCGTCCGTCGGCGCGGCAAGTACTCTGGCTGGCCCTCGATGAAGGCGACGCCGTGCTCGGCCACCTCGGGATGAGCGGGCAGATGCTGGTCAGCCTCCCAGCGCTCCCGACGAGCGTCACCTACGCGTCCGCTTCCGGCTCGCCGGCGCCGCCGAGGACGCGAGCTCCGCTTCGTCGACAGCGCATGTTCGGTGACCCGCTGGTGTCGCCCGGCGGTGCCGAGCTACCGACCGAGATCGCCCACATCGCCCGCGACCCCCTCGACCCGCTGTTCGGCAAGGACGCCGTCCAGCGCCGCGTGCGCCGCAGCGTGTCGGCGATCAACGGCTCCTGCTCGACCAGACCCTCGTCAGTGGGGTCGGCAACATCTATGCCGACCGCTGTGGCTCGCCGGGATCCATGGCGAACGCCCGGGCGAGCGGCTCTCCGCGGCGAGGCCCTCGCCGTCCTCCACCGCGCACGCGAGGTGATGCAGCACGCCCTCGCCCAGGGCGGCACGTCCTTCGACGCCCTCTATGTCAACGTCAACGGGAGTCCGGCTACTTCGACCGCTCGCTGCACGCCTACGGCCACGGGAGCGAGCCATGCGACCGGTGCGCCACCCCGATCCGGAAGTGGCGTTCTATCCAGTCCTCCTACTTCTGCCCGGCCTGCCAGCGGGCGCCAGCGGCGCCGTACGACGACGGCAGCGCGCCGCTCCCCGAATTGACCCCCGGCTGGTTCGGTGCGACTCTTGGAGATGGCCCGGATCGGTTCGGGTCACCCACGACAACGGAGGCGTTGATGGCCAAGGCGCTGATCGGCTACCTCAGCAGCGACCGGCGCAGCACCGGCCGCCTCGCGGCCGACAACGCGCGGCTGCGCGCACGGATCGGTGAGCTGGAGAGCCTGGTGCTGAAGCTTCAGGAGCAGAACGACGCATTGGTGTCCGAGCAGGCCGAGCAGCTGCTCGAGCTCGACGCACAGATGCAGCTCGCCTGACCCAGGTGTTGACCCCCACCGGCCGTGACGCGGCCGGGCAGTCCACTGACGCCTGCGCTCGTCGTCCCCAGGAACGCGTCATCGAGTCGACGCGACGCGCGGACCCGATAGCGTCCTCCATCGTGGATGGCATCTTGCGGGCGGTCCTGCCGCCCGTCTCAGGCGCGATTTCCGCTTGCTGTTGAGCGCGTCTGGACGACGAACCTGGAGACAGGATCGCCCTGGCGGCAGGCCCGCTGCTGATCGCGTCCCAGACCCACGATCCGCGGATCGTGGCGCTCGCGCCGATCATGCAGCAGCTGCCGTGGCTGCTCTTCGGGCTGCTCGTGGGGGCTCAGGCCGGCCACTGGCTCGTCGCCGACTGATGGCCCTGGCCAACTTCGGCGCGGGCGGCGGTGCTGTTCGTGCTCGTGGTGGCGATCGCGACCGGCACCGTCAACATCGCGGTCGTGCTCGCCGCCCTGTTCCTGCATGGTGTCGCCGAGACCTATGTCGACACCACCGGCAGCACGCTGCCCCCGATGCTGGTCGACCGGGAGGACCTGGGCATCGCGAATGCCCGCCTCAACGCTGGCTACATCACCCTCAACCAGCTGGTCGGCCCGCCCATCGGGGCGGGCCTCGCGCTCGGCGTCGTCTGTTCGCGGCCGAGCTGGTGCTCGTGGTCTTCGGCGGCCTGCTGATCATGCGGATCGTGCTGCCCGAGCACGGTCAGCCCCGCGCGGAGCGGACCCACATCCGGCGTGACATCGCCGAGGGCTGGCGGTGGCTGTGGCACAACCCTGCGGGTCCGGCACGCTGGCGCTGATCATCTGGTGTTCAACGTGACCTGGGAGCCGCGTGGTCGGTGCTGGTCCTCTATGCCACCCAGCACCTCGGGATGAGCGCGGTCGGGTTCGGGCTGCTCGGCACGGCCGCTGCTGTCGGGGGGCTGCTCTCGACTGCTGCCTTAAGTGACCGGCTCGAGCGGCGCTACACCCTGGCGACCCTGATGCGGGTCTGCTCAGCCTGGAGATGCTGGTCCACCTCGGCCTCGCACTGACCTCGGTCGCCTGGGTCGCGCTCGTGATCATGGTGGTGTTCGGTGCCTATGCGTTCGTGTGGGCGACCGTGTCGAGGACGGTGCGCCAACGTGCCGTCCCCAACGAGCTGATGGGGCGCCTGAGCAGCGTCTACATGGTCGGGGTCTATGCCGGCCTTGTCGTCGGCAGCGCCCTCGGCGGGTGATCGCGCAGCGCTGGGGGATCACGGCGCCGTTCTGGTTCGCCTTCGCGGGGACGGCGGTCACGCTGACCTCGATCTGGCGGCAGATCCCGCAGATCGCTCAGGCCGAGGCCCGCCGCCGGCGCGATAGACCGAGAGCGCCCAGTCCGACTCGTCGGTGAACGGGTCGCACTGCCAAGCGCCGAAGCGGTGCTCCCGGACCCATCCCACGGCCGCGGCGTGGCCGTCGAGGTCGCCGGGAGTGTAGTCGCGACCGGTCGCGAACCCGATGATCGCGCGGCCGCCCGTCCGCAGCACCGCGGCCAGGGCGGCCAGCACGCGGGGCTGGGTTGCCGTCGGCGACGAAGTGCAGGACGTTGCCGGCGTTGACCACGACGTCGTACGTCGACGGGAGTCCGGCCGCGCCAGCCGCCGCGGCGGACAGCAGGGTGAGGTCGAGGACGGCCAGCGGCAGTCGGGGGTAGAGCTCGCGGCCCTTGGCGATGAGGATCGGGTCGGCGTCGACGCCTGCGGCGCGGTGTCCGCAGTCGGCGAGCCGGGCGGCGACCCGGCCGACGCCGCAACCGGCGTCGAGGATCGTCGCCGCCCGGGCCGACACGGCGTCCACGAGGCGCGCCTCGTCGACGTCGTCGCCCTGCGCCGCCAGCCGCACGAAGTGGGAGGCATAGTCGAGCCGCTGCCGCTCGGTCCGTTCGGCGAACCACCGCGGCTGGCTCGTCACGTCATCCGGCCCGGGAGTGCTGACCTCGTCCACGCGGGAATGGTTGCATGTGCGCCATGGAGTCCCTTGCCGACCTGGTCGCCGCGCTCCCGAGGGCGTCGTCGTCACCGATCCGGCCCTGACCGGAGAAGTACCGCCACGACTGGTCCACGATGCCGCGGCCGGGCAGCCGCTCGCGGTGGTCTGGGCCGAGACGCCGAGCATGCGCAGGCTGCGATGCGGCAGGGCGGCCGCCGGTCGGGTGCCGGGTGGTCCCGCGGGGCGCGGGGTCGGCTCTCCGGAGGTGCGACCGCCGTCGAGGGCGGCCTCGTGGTGTCGCTGGAGCGGATGCGGGCCATCGAGATCGACCCCGTCACCCGGGTGGCCACGGTCGAGCCCGGGGCCTTCAACGCCGAGGTGAAGGCGGCGGCTGCCGAGGCATGGGCTCTGGTATCCTCGATCCGTCGTCCTATGAGATCTGCTCCATCGGCGGCAACGTCGCGACCAATGCCGGCGGCCTGTGCTGCGTGAAGTACGGCGTCACGACCGACTACGTCCTCGGCCTCGACGTCGCCTTCGCCGATGGCACTCTCGTCCGCCTGGCGGCCCCCGGGTCAAGGACGTGGCCGGCCTCCTCGCTGACCAAGCTGTTCGTCGGCAGCGAGGGAACGCTGGGGATCGTCACCCGGGTGCTGCTGCGGCTCATCCCCGCCCAGGGCGCCCGCTCGACGCTGGTGGCCTCGTTCACGGCGGTCGCCGATGCCGCCGCCGCGGTCGCGGCCGTCGGCGCGTCCTGCGCCCCTCGATGATGGAGCTGATGGACCAGGCCTCGGTCAACGCGGTGGAGGACCACCAGCCGATGGGGCTCGACCGGACGGTCGGGGCGCTGCTCGGCCCAGTCCGATCGCGCCGGGCGCGGCCCGGGCCGAGGAGATCGCCGTCATCGAGGCGGCCTGCCGTGAGGCCGGCGCGCAGGACGTCTTCGTGACCGACGACGCCGACGAGGGGGAGATGTTCGTCGAGGCACGACGCGCCGCCTTCCCGGCGATCGAGGCGCGGGGGCGCTGCTCCTGGAGGACGCCGGGCTCCGGTCCCCGTCCGCCTCGGCTCTGCTGGCCGCCGTGGCGGCCATCGCCGAGGAGTTCCAGGTGGAAACCCGTGGTCGCCCACGCGGGCGACGGCAACACCCACCCGATCATCGTCTATGACGCCGGCGACCCCGACTCCGAACGCCGGCGCGCGCGGCGTTCGACGCCATCCCGACAGCGGCGATCGACCTCGGTGGCACGATCACCGGCGAGCACGGCGTGGGTCGGACCAAGAAGGGTGCGTTGCCTCAGGCCCAGCTCGGCCCTGACGTGATGGCGCTGACCCGCCGGATCAAGGACGCGGTTTCGACCCGGACGGCCTGCTCAACCTCGGCGCGATCTTCTAGCGGTCCGTCTCCCCGAGTCCACCGTCGTCGAACCCGTCACCGAAGCCTGGGTCGGAGCCGGGGTCGAGCCCGGCGTCGCCGAGCCCCGGAAGGGCGTGGGCGGCGTACTTCTGCCAGTTCTGGTCCAGCGCGTCCAGCTGGGAGACCATCAACGGGGAGAGGCTGACCCGGGCCACCACCTGGCCCGGCATGGTCGTGCTGGTGCCGTGGGCGAAGTCGAGCCGCACGAAGTCGATGGTGAACTCATAGGGCGAGGACGGCCGTGCGAAGCGCTCCACACCTCCGGTCATCGACTCCGGCACGAGACCTGGAAGTTGTGGGCGGGCGTCTCGTCTGCCATGGCCTCCACCCCAGGCGGGGCCGCGCCGCGCGGCGCGACGCGACCTGGTGCGCGAAGTTCCACGTCGCGTCCGCCGCCGTTCACGCAGGTGTCACCACCGGCCGCGAGGTTCGACACAGCCGCGCAGCACCCGCTGCCTCGTCGGCCCTCCCACGATCAGGAGCAGATGATGACCTCCCGCGTCGCCAGATCCTCAACACCGGCGCCCCGGCGGCGCGGCAGCCGCCAGCGCCGCCCCTGGCCTCGCCGGCCCGGCCTCGTGCTCTCGGTTCCCCGGCCGCCACGGCCCGGCCGCGGGCCAGGGACCTCTTCGGGCCGCTGTCGGCCGCCGACGGCGACCTCCTGGCGCTGCCGGCGGGATTCTCCTACCAGCTCGTCGCCGTGTCCGGTGAGACCGAGCTCGAGACGGTCGCGGCGCGCCGTCATCGGCACGACGCCCTGCCGCCCTGAACGGGACGCTCGCGGTCGCGTCGCGGCGGCGCGGCTACCGCCTCGTGCAGAACCACGAGGCTGGCCCCGGCGGGGGCGACCTGCCGCCCGTCCCGATCGTCGCCGGACAGCGGTATCACGACGCCGGTGCCGGCGCCGGCGGCGGCTGCACCGTCATCGAGGTCGACCGATCGGGTCGCCGCTCTCGGAGTGGGTCGGGCTCTCGGGCACGATGAGCAACTGTGCCGGCGGCCCGACGCCGTGGGGCTCGTGGCTGACCTGCGAGGAGACCGAGGCCAAGGCCGGCACGGCCGCCGGCACGGCCACCTTGAGCAGGATCACGGCTATGTCTTCGAGGTCTTCGCGGGAGGCCCGACAACCAGCTCCCGGTGCCGATCAAGGCGTGGGGGCGTGCCCCCCACGAGGCCGTGGTCGTGGAACCGTCGCGCCGCCGGGTCTATCTGACCGAGGACGCGTCCAAGCCGACCGGGCTCGCTCTACCGCTGGAGCGGTCCCCAGCTGATGCCCGGATCGCCCACCAGCTCGGCGTGCCGACGACGGTGTCGTGGAAGCCCTCGCCGTGCTCACGGACGACGGCAGCGTGCTGCCCGACCTGGCTCATGTGACGGCCGCCCAGATCGGACGCCCGTTCCGGACCTCGTGGGTGACGGTGCCCGACCGCCACGCGACCACCACCTCGCTGCGCAAGCAGTTCACCGACGGCACCGTCACGCGGTCCAAGAAGCTCGAGGGCGCCTGGGGCGATGCCACCGGGATGTACTTCGTCGCCAGCTTCGCCTTCGCCGCCGGCGACCTGCCGGTCGACGCCACGCCGCACGACGGCCAGCTGTGGTTCTACGACTACCGCGCCCAGACGCTGACCCTGATGGCCTACTTCCCTACAACGCCCCGTTGCACAGCGAGACCCCCGGCTGGGAGTCCGGTCTGGGGCGGTCCCTCGACCTGGCCTTCGACGGGCCCGACGGCTGCCACGTCGCCGTACGGCTCGCTGGTGCTGACCGAGGATCCAGGCAACACCGCCAACCACCTCCCCTCAGCTGGTCGCGCGACCTGGGCGCGCAGCCCATCGCGCGCAACGCGATCGTCCAGGAGGTCAACGCGTCGGGCGGCAACGTCTACAGCGAGATGACCGGTCCCCGCTTCCAGCCCCGACGGGCGGATCCTGTTCGCCAACGCAGGAGCCCGGGCAAGTTCGCTATCACCGGGCCCTGAAGCGGTTCCTCGGCTGATCCCCGTGCCGCGAGGGCCGGCCCGGTGCCCGTCCGGGCCGGCCCTCGCCGACCCGGCCGACCAGCGCCGCGAGTCGCGGGAGCGTCCCCGACTCCGCTTAGGCTAGGCAGGCACGACCCGACCAGGGCCGTTCTTCCCCGAGCCCGGCATCTGCGAAGATGCCCCGGCTGCAAAGCCGTGACCGCCGGAGTGAGGAGCCCTGTGTACCTGAAGAGCCTGACCGGCGTTCAAGTCCTTCGCCTCCTCGACGACCCCGCAGCTCGAGCCGGGCATCACCTGCATCGTCGGCCCCGCAACGGCTCGGGCAAGTCCAACGTCGTCGACGCGCTCGCGTGGGTCATGGGCGAGCAGGGCGCCAAGTCGCTGCGTGGCGGCAAGATGGAGGACGTCATCTTCGCCGGCACCTCCGGCTGCCCACCGCTCGGCCGCCGAGGTCCAGCTGACCATCGACAACAGCGATCGCTGCCGATCGACTACTCCGAGGTCACCATCTCGCGGGACCATGTTCCGCAGCGGTGGCAGCGAATATGCCATCAACGGCAACCACTGCCGGCTGCTCGACGTCCAGGAGCTGCTGTCGGACTCCGGCATCGGGCGCGAGATGCACGTCATCGTCGGCCAGGGCCAGCTCGACACGATCCTGCACGCCACGCCGGAGGACCGCCGTGGCTTCATCGAAGAGGCCGCCGGGGTGCTCGCTACACCGCAAGCGCAAGGAGAAGGCGCGCCCGCAAGCTCGACGCCACCGACGGCAACCTGACCCGGCTCAACGACCTGCTCAGCGAGATCCGGCGCCAGCCCGCCGCTGGGGCGCCAGGCCGAGGTCGCACGCCGGGCTGCCGCGATCCAGGCCGACGTGCGCGATGCCCGGGCCAGGCTGCTCGCCGACGACCTGGTGACCTCACGCGGTGCTCCTCGAGCAGGAGCCGCGCTCGCCGACGAGACGATCCTGGTGGAGCGCCGCCGCGAGGTCGAGGCCGCCATCACCGAGGCCCAGCAGGCCGAGGCCGCCGTCGAGGCGGCGTTGCGCGAGGACCTCCCGGCGCTCGCCAAGGCCCAGGAGGTCTGGTTCGGACTGTCCGGCCTGCGTGAGCGCATCCGCGGGACCCAGTCACTGGCCGCCGAGCGGGTCCGCAACGCCGCCGGCACCACCGAGCTCGAGTCGAGTCCGACGCGACCCCGAGACCCTCGAGGCCGAGGCCGGCCGGGTGCGCGAGCAGGAGCAGGCCATCGCTGCCGAGGTCGACCAGCAGCGCGCGTCGCTCGACCAGGCCGTGACCGACCGCCGCACCGCCGAGGACGCCGCCGCCGAGGATGCGGATCGCCGGGCGGCAGGCCTCCAGCGTGCCGCCGCCGACCGCCGAGGGGCTGGCCCGGCTGCACGGCCAGGTCAACGCCTCAAGTCACGCCGCGGCCGCCGACGACGAGCTCGCCTTCGCCCGGCCTTGCGGGCGCGAGGGAGGCCCTGGCCCGGGCCGACCGTGCTCAGCGCGACTTCACCGCTCTCGAGACCCGGGGTCGCCGGGCTCGATGCCGGCGAGGAAGGACTCGACGCCGAACACGAGGCAGCGCTCAACGCGCTCGAGGACATCGAATACCAGGCAGCTGACCGCGGCCAAGGAGGCCGCTCTCCAGGCGGACCGCGACCGGGCGTCCCTGGCCGCCCGGCGCGAGGCCTCGAGATCGGGCTCGCCCGCGCGACGGCGCCGGCGCCCTGTTGGCCGCCACCGACCGTGTGGCCGGCCTGCTCGGCTCCGTCGCCGCGCTGCTGTCGGTGCGCAGCGGCTTCGAGGCCGCCGTGGCGGGTGCGCTCGGCAACGCCGCCGACGCGGTGGCGGTCTCCGATGCCGACGCCGCGATCGGCGCCATCCGTCACCTCAAGGGCGACGATCTCGGCCGTGCCGGGCTCATCGTCGGCGGTGGTCCCGCGGGCGACCGCGACTGGCCGTGGGGCCGCTCCCTCCCACGCCACCTATGCCCTCGACGTCGCCAACCTCACCTGGTGGCTCCAGGGGGCGCTGGCCCGGCTGCTCCACAAGGTCGCCGTCGTCGACGACCTGCCCACGGCCGACGCCGGTGGCCGATGCCGACCTCACGGCGGTCACGCGTGACGGCGACGTCCTGGGTGCGCACTTCGCCTCGGGCGGGTCATCGGCGCAGCCGAGCCTCATCGAGATCCAGGCGGCCGTCGACGAGGCCACCGAGCAGCTCGCGGCGGCGGTCGCCAGCACCGAGCGGCTGGCGTTCGAGACCTCCGGCCTCGAGGCCGCCCGACTGGAGGCGCAGAAACGGGTCGACGTAGCCCTGGCACGCCCACGAGTCCGATGCGACGCTCGCCGCCGTGGCCGAGGAGCTCGCCACTACGGCTCCCAGGCGCGCTCGGCGCGTGCGGAGGCCGACCGGCTGGCTCAAGGCCGTCGCCGAGGTGCTCGAGGAGGCCCGCACCCGTGACCTCGCCGGCCTGGCCGAGCTCGAGGCCCGCTCCGCACGGCCGAGGAGGCCCCCGACGAGGAGCCCGACACCAGCGAGCGGAGCGGCTGGCCGAGGCCGCCCGCGCGGCCCGGCAGGCCGAGATGGACGCCCAGCTGGCGCTCCGGACCGCCGAGGAGCGCGCTCGCGCGCTCAACGGCCGTGCCGACGCACTGATGCGGGCGGCGCAGGCTGAGCGGGAGTCCCGGGCGCGCGGGTGCTCGAACGCCGCGAGCGGCCCATCCCGAGGGGCGGGCGGCGGAGGCCGTCGGCGCGGCGTCCGAGATCGTGCTGGCGCGACTCGACGAGTCCGTCGACCTGGCGACGGCCCGACGCACCGACGTCGAGCGGCCCGGGCCCGCCGCAAGGCGAGCAGGAGCTGCTCGAGATCCGGACCCGGCTGCGTGAGCTCAACCAGGAGCACGACGAGCTGGTCAACTCCGTCCACCGCGACGAGATGGCCCGCACCCAGCAGCGCATGCGCATCGAACAGCTCGAGGAGCGTGCCCTCGAGGAGCTCGGCCTGGACCCGGAGTCCCTGATGAACGACTACGGGCCCCATCAGCTGGTCCCCTTCGTCGGTGAGGTCGAGGAGGCGCCGACGCCCGAGCCGACGCCGTTCGTCCGCGAGGAGCAACAGAAGCGGCTGCGATCGCCGAGCGGTCGTTGTCGATGCTCGGACGCGTCACCTGCTGGCGCTGGAGGAGTTCTCGGCGATGGAGGAGCGCCACAAGTTCCTCACCGAGCAGGTCGAGGACCTCAAGGCACCCGGCGCGACCTGCTCGACATCGTGCGGGAGGTCGACGCCCGCGTCGAGCAGGTCTTCACCGAGGGCCTATGCCGATGTCGAGAAGGCCCTCGACCAGACCTTCGCCCGCTTGTTCCCTGGGGTACAGGGGAGCTCGTCCTCACCGACCCCGACAACATGCTCAGCACCGGCATCGAGGTCGAGGCGCGGCCGCCCGGCAAGATCATGAAGGTTACCGCTCTCCGGTGGCGAGCGGTCGCTGGTCGCCGCTGTCGCGTTCCTGGTCGCGCTCTTCAAGGCCTGCCCGTCGCTGTTCTATATCCTCGACGAGGTCGAGGCCGCCTCGACGACACCAACTCGTCATTCCGGAGATCTATGAGGAGCAGGCACCGCGCGAGAACTCCAGACCGCCTGTACGTCATCACCACAGAAGGCGCACCATGGAGTCGGCGAGCGCCCTCTATGGAGTCCCGCTGCGGGGTGACGGCGGTGTCCACGGTGATCAGCCAGCAGCGGCTGCGTGAGGCCGAGTCGGCCTGACCGGCCCTCGCGGGTCCTCGGCGCGAACTGATCGATGTCACGGTCACACCGCGTTGCCGGATGTGCGTTCGGCCCGATCGGTCTGACACCCTGGGAACTGGTCCGCACGTTCCACGGGGTTCTTCTTCATGCTGCTCATCGCGATCGCCATGACGGCGATCCTGCTGCTCCGCTGGCGGCGTCGTCGCCTTTGTCGCCGCTCCCGCATCGCGGTCAGCGGATGCCGGTCGTTCATGGCTCCGGTCATGCCATGGACAAGGCCGCCAACGCCCTGCCACCGGCTTTTCCTGCGCCTCGGGACTTCTGGAGCGCAGGAGACCTCGCTGATCGCGGCGCGGTCGAGCGCGATGGCGTGAGGACGCGCGAGTTCAGGAGGTCGCGCGGTGTCTGGTTGGATGGCCGACATGGGTAGGTGGCTCTACCTGATCATCGGCATCATCGTCGTCGGCGTCCTGCTGGTCGTCCGGCCTCGTGACGTCAGGTCGACGCCGTGGTCGGCGACCCCGACCGACGTCATCGCACCGGAGCCCGGCGCCCAGGTGCCCGGCCGGCTGACCGATATCGCGGCGGCGACCAGGGCGGCCGGGCCCGGCGCTCCCGCCCTCGAGCGACCCGAGGAGCACCTCCTCGCGGCTCGTGGGGCTCGGCAGCGGCTGGCCGGCTCGCAGGGCGCCCTCGGCCGCGGGCTGCTGGCGCTGCTGTCCCGCGACAACTGAACCCAAGGACACCTGGGAGTCCATCGAGGACACCCTGCTCACCCGCCGACATCGGCGTCGCCCCGACCTTAGCAGGTGGTCGAACACCTCCGCACCCGGCTGCCGGTGGAGGTGGCGGGGCGCCGACGCATCGCGCCGTGCTCCGCGAGGGCCTTGCGCTGGTCGATCCCGACATGGACCGCCGGCTCCAGGTCACTGGCGCGGACGGGCAGCCCGGCGTCGTGCTCGTCGTCGGGGTCAACGGCCTCGGCAAGACCACCACGATCGGCAAGATCGCCCGCATCCTGGTCGCGGAGGACCGGACCGTGGTGCTGGGCGCCGCCGACACCGCGCCGCCGCGGTCGATCGAGAGCGGCGACGTGGGAGCGGGTCGGCCGTCGAGGTGGTCCGCGGGCCCGAGGGCGGCGACCCGGCGTCCGTCGCGTTCGAGGCGATCCAAGGAGGGCTGGACCGGGGCATCGACACCGTCATCGTCGACACCGCGGGACGGCACGAACGAGGCCGGCCTGATGGACGAACCGGCGAGTCAAGCGTCATCGAGGAAGCAGGCGCCGGTCACCGAGGTGTTACCGTCCTCGACGCCACCACCGGTCCAGAACGGCCTGATCGGGCAAGGGTCTTCTCGGAGGTCGTCGACGTCACCGGCATCGTGCTCACCAAGGACTCGACGGGTCCGCCAAGGGGCGGGATCGTCGTGGCCGTGCAGCGACCTCGGCGTCCCGGTCAAGGCTCGTCGGCCTGGGTGAGGGACCCGACGACCTGGCGCCGTTCGACGCCGGCGCGTTCGTCGACGCTCCTCGGCTGAGGGCCGAGCAGCCCGACGCGCGTCGGCGCGTCGAGGCGCAGGCGAGCCGGTGGTGCGGGCGAGGCTCGGACGCGGCAGGCGATCCGGTCATGGCGAGCGCCGCCGACCAGGCTGTCGGCGCAGGGCCGCCCGCGCGGCATCGGTCGCCGCAGCCGCCGATGGACAGGTCGTTGCCCTTGGCGCCGTTGACGAAGTCGGCGCCGGCGCCGCCGTAGGTGATGTCGCGACCGGCGTCGGTGAGGACCCAGAGCCGGAACCGGGCCGGAAGCGTGCGGCCGTCGGTGAAGTCGTTGCCGAGCCGCGGCCAGACCTGAAGGAACATCCGCTTGTGGTCGAAGCGGGAGGGCACCTTGCACACCGCCGAGACGCCCTTGGTGACCTTCTCGCGCTTGCAGCCCGCAGCGAGGCTCTTGAAGCTCTTGGTGCCGGTGTCGCGGTAGCGCAGGGTGTTCGCGGTCTCGTTGTAGGTGATCGTCAGGTGACCGTTCTGCTGGCCGGAGATATAGACCAACCCGAACTTGGACATCCGGATGATGGCCTTGTCCTTCACGTCGTGCACGCCCGCGTCACCGGGACCGAGCATGGTGGGGGGCAGCTTCTGGGCGTGTGCGGGGACGACACCCAGCCCGAGGCTGAGCACCAGGCTGGCGCAAACGGAGGCAAAAGCACGGATCATAAGGGGTCACTCCTGACGTGGGGGTCCCCGAGACTAAGCACGGATCACCGTTCGATGCGAATTCGTGACCTTAGCGCTGCTCGCCTGAGGGTGGCCGTCCGTTCACACGGGCGTAACACCAGCCACCAAGACGTTGCCTGCCCGCAACACGACACGACGTACCGCGAAACCTCCACGGCGCAGGCTGAGCCCCATCGAGGACGGGTGCTTGTGCCGACAGCGCCGTCAGCCGCTGGCCCGTCCGTCATGACCGATTCCTGGAGGTTCCGTGGACGGCTATTACGCCTGGATGATCGTGGCGACAGCCCTCGTCCTGATGATGACGACGCCAGCACTGGCGTTGTTCTACGGCGGCATGAGCCGCTCGAAGTCCGTGCTCAACATGATGATGATGTCCTACGTCGCCATGGGCGTCGTCGGCATCATCTATGTGCTGTGGGGCTGGTCGATGTCGTTCGGTGGCAAGGACATCGGCTCGCTGATCGGCAACCCGTTCGACACCTTCGGCCTCAAGAACATCGACTGGACCAGCGCGGCCGACGGCACGGGGAGCACGTTCATCTTCGTGGCGTTCCAGATGACCTTCGCGGTCATCACCGCAGCGCTGATCAGCGGTGCGATCGCCGACCGCGTCAAGCTGTCGGCATGGGTGGTGTTCCTCCCGCTGTGGGTGACGCTGAGCTACTTCCCGATCGCCCACATGGTGTGGAACGCCGACGGCCTGATCTTCGGTCTCGGTGCCCAGGACTACGCCGGTGGGACCGTCGTGCACATCAACGCCGGTGTCGCCGGCGGCGTGCTCGCGCTGATCATCGGCCGGCGGGTCGGCTTCGGCAAGGAGCCGATGAAGCCCCACAACCTGACCCTCACCATGATCGGCGCGGGTCTGCTCTGGTTCGGCTGGTACGGCTTCAACGTCGGCTCGATCGTCCTCGCGGGTGACACCGCCGAGGCCAGCACCGCTCAGTTCATGTCCCAGACGGGCGTGACGTTCCTGAACACGACCATCGCCACGATGGCCGCGATGCTGGCCTGGCTGGCGATGGAGCGCGTCATGCACGGCAAGGCCACCTCGCTGGGTGCCGCGTCCGGCATCGTCGCCGGCCTGGTCGCCATCACCCCGTCCTGCGGGTCGGTGGACGTGGTCGGTGCGATCGCCATCGGCGCCATCGCCGGTCTCGCCTGCGCCTGGGCGGTCGGCCTGAAGTACAAGTTCAACCTCGATGACTCGCTCGATGTCGTGGGCGTCCACCTCGTCGGTGGTGTGCTCGGCACCGTGCTGATCGGCTTCTTCTCGACCGCGGCTGCCCCCAACGGCATCGACGGCCTGTTCTACGGCGGTGGTCTGAGCTCGCTGGTCGACCAGGTCAGCGCCGCGGGCATCGCGATCGTCTGGTCCGCGGTGATGACGGCGATCATCGGGCTGGCCATCAAGTTCACCATCGGCTGGCGCGTCACCGAGGACGACGAGGTCGAGGGTATCGACTTCGCCGAGCACGGCGAGACGGCGTACGACCTGGGCATCTCGAGCGGCAGCCGCGGCGTCGGCGCGCTCATCGGTGCCGGTGCCAGTGCCGCTGCGAGCAAGGAAGAGGCGAACGCATGAAGCTCATCACGGCAGTGATCAAGCCGCACAAGTGGGAAGAGGTCCGCGAGGCCCTCGAGACCTTCGGCGTGACCGGTATGACCGTCTCGGAGGTCTCCGGCTATGGCCGGCAGAAGGGCCACACCGAGGTCTACCGGGGCGCGGAGTACGACATCGCGCTGGTCCCCAAGATCCGGATCGAGATCGTCGTCGACGACGCCGATGTCACGGACGTGGCGGACATCGTGGTGAAGACCGCCCAAACCGGGCGGATCGGTGACGGCAAGGTCTGGGTGACCCCCGTCGAGTCCGTGGTCAGGGTTCGCACGGGCGAGAAGGACGAGGCCGCCCTGTGAGGGACCCCGTCACCGTCCAGGGACGACGCGGCTGATCGGCACCAGCCGCGTCACCCCACCTCCGGCGCCCGGGCCCTCCCATCTCTCCGGGCGCCGGAGGTGACACCCGGCCGTCCATGACGGCCGGGTGCTTGCACGTCCACCCCCCGGGTCCGGCATGATTCGAGCCGGCCGGCGTCGCCGTGCCACGTGCGAGAGGACACCCGATGAAGCTGGTCACCGCGGTCATCAAGCCCCACAAGTGGGAGGACGTCCGGGTCGCCCTCGAGACCGTCGGCGTGACCGGCATGACCGTCTCGGAGGTCTCCGGCTATGGCCGGCAGAAGGGCCACACCGAGGTCTACCGGGGCGCGGAGTACGACATCGCGCTGGTGCCCAAGATCCGGGTCGAGATCGCCGTGGACGCTGATGACGTCGCCGCCGTCGTCGACGCCATCGTCGCCGCGGCAGGCACGGGGCGGATCGGTGACGGCAAGGTGTGGGTCACCCCGCTGGACACGGTGATCCGGGTGCGCACCGGCGACCGGGACGACGCGGCGATCTGACCAACCCCGGACCCCTGAGGACCCCGATCGATGACCGCCACCGGGCGCGCACGGCGCACGGCCGAGGCCGACGCCCTCTGCGCTGATGCCTTCGCCGACGCCAAGGCTCCCGACGAGGGGGTCGCCCTGGTCGCTGTCGGCGGCTACGGCCGCGGCGAGCTGGCGCCCTACTCCGACCTCGACGTGGTCCTGGTCCACGACCTCGACGGCTCACCGGCGCCGTGGATGGAGCGGCTCTGGTATCCGTTGTGGGACTCGGGCAGCCGACTCGACCACGCCGTCCGGTCCTTCCCCGACATGGTGACAGCAGCGACCGGTGACCTGCGCGTCGCGCTGGGGCTGCTCGACCTGCGCCACGTCGCGGGCGACCCCAACCTCACGCTGCGGCTGCGCACGACCATGCTGGCCGCGTGGCGGCGCGAGGCGCGTGAGCGGCTGCCGGCCCTGCGTGACCTGGTCCGCTCCCGACACCGGCTGATCGGGGAGCTCGCCCACGCCTCGGTGCCCGACCTCAAGGAGGCCGAGGGCGGGCTGCGCGACG
>JAXLSN010000019.1:0-107810 GCA_046330595.1 Nocardioidaceae bacterium | reverse complement strand
GCCCTGGACCGGGCGGTCGCCCACGACGCCTGGGACGCCGACCGGCGCGCCGCCGTCGCCGCCGAGCGCCTCGGTCTCGGGTCGCTGGACCCCGAACGGCCCGTCGGCACGCTCTCGGGAGGGCAACGGACCCGGCTGGCGCTCGCGACGCTCATGACGACCCGACCGACCGCGCTGCTGCTCGACGAGCCGACCAACCACCTCGACGACGACGCCATCGCCGTGCTGACGGCATTCCTGCTCGACCTTCCCGGGGTGGTGGTGCTGGCCAGTCACGACCGCGTCCTCCTCGACGACGTGTGCACCGACCTGGTCGACCTCGACCCCGCCGAGCTCGGCACCGACGGCCGCGGTGGTCGACGCTTCGGCGGCGGTTGGACCGCCTATCAGGGTCATCGCGAGGCTGCCCGCCGGCGCTGGGAGGACACCTATGCCGAGCAGCAGGACCGGATCGCCGCCCTTCGCGCGGCCACCCGCATCGGCACGTCCGCCATCGCCCACAACCGCGGCCCGCGCGACAACGACAAGTTCATCTATGTCGCCAAGGGAGCCGCCGTCGACAAGACCCTGGCCCGGCGCAAGAAGGACGCCCAGCGACGGCTCGCGGAGGCCGAGCGCGACCAGGTGCGCAAGCCGCCCGCGCCGCTCGCCTTCGCCGCCGAGCTTGCCAGCGGCGGCGCCGGCGGCCGCGTCGCGCTTGTCCGTGACCTCACGGTCCCGCGCCGGCTGTCCCTCGACCTGTTGGACGTCCAGGCGGGAGAGCACCTGCTGGTGAGCGGTGCCAACGGGTCGGGCAAGTCGACCCTCCTCGGGGTGCTGTCGGGGCGGGTCCGCGGCTGGAGCGGCACCGTCCAGGTGACCGCCCGAAGAATCAGCGAATTGGAGCAGGACGCCAGGGTCGCCGAACCGTCACGCTCCGCGGAGGCGTCGTACGCCGGGAGCGTCGGGGACCAGCTCGCCCGTGACCGTCCCCTGCGTGACCTGGGGCTGCTGCACCCCCGTGACCTGCGCAAGCCGGTCGGCCTGCTCTCGGTCGGGCAGCGACGCCGGTTGGCCCTGGCGGTGGCGATCGCGGCAGCGCCAGACCTCTTGCTGCTCGACGAGCCGACCAACCACCTCAGCCTGGCGCTCGCCGGTGAGCTGGAGGACGCGCTCCAGCGCAGCGTGGGCACCGTCGTGGTCGCCACGCACGACCGCTGGCTGCGGCGGCGATGGTCGGGCGCCGAGCTGCGCCTGGGCTGACGTGGGACGCGCCGGTCAAGGCGTCTAGCGGTACCACTGCTTGTACATCGTGCGACGGAAGATCCATCCGCCCAGGGGGCCGAGCCACTTCAGGATCGGGCGCATGTGCTTGTTGTCGATCAGCTCGATCAGGTTGCCGTCGGGGTCCTTGACGAAGAAGAACGTGTGGCCCTTGGGCGACTGGAGCGGGGGCGCGACGATCTCGACGCCCTGCTCGAGACACCAGACGTGCCAGCGGTCGGTGCCGCGGACGTTGAGGGAGAAGTGGGTGATGCCCTGGCGGTTCCAGACGACCTCCTCGGCGGGCAGGCCGGGGGTGAACTCGAACAGCTCGGCGACGGCGCCGCCGGGGAAGCGGATCCAGCCGATCTTGAGCGACGGGTCGGGGTCGTCGACGCCGAAGAACCCCTGGAGCCGCTCCCGGGGGTGCTCGGTCGTCACGCCCACGAGCGTGGCGCCGAAGACCTCGTCATAGAAGCGGATCGAGCGGTTGAAGTCGGCGACGGTGAGCGCGACGTGGCTGAACGAGACGGCCTTCATGTGAGGTCTCCCTGGGAGGTGTCGGTCGGTACGGCGGAGGCGCCGCCGGCCGGACGGCCCCAGCCGAAGCGATCCTGCAGGTGCTCGGCGACGCGCAGCGACTGGGCGATGACGGTGAGCCCCGGGTTGACGGCGGCCGAGGACGGGAAGAACGACGCGTCGACGACATAGAGGTTGTCGAGGTCGTGGGTGCGGCAGAACGGGTCGAGCACCGAGGTGCGAGGGTCGTCGCCGAAGACGGCGGTCCCGCACTGGTGAGTGGTGTTCTCGTTCTTGAACATGTGGGTGATGACCTTCCAATAGCCCAGCCGCTTGAACAGCCGCACCGACTCGCGGACGAGCTCGGTGTGGGGTCCCATGCTGTTGCCTTGGTAGTCGAGCCGGATCCGCCCCTCGCGTGTCACGGTCACCCGGTTGGCGGGGTCGGGCAGGTCCTCGGTCATCGCCAGCCAGTCGACGCCCCGCCTCACGAACGCGTCGGCGAGCTTGAGCGGCGCATAGGGCGCCGCCGCCTTGACGATGGGGGCGTGGGCGCGGCCCTGGGACTGGATGTTGCCGAGCGGGTAGGACCGGCCCTTGGTGGGCCGGTAGAAGTCGTTGATCCCGACGGTCTTCTGGAAGACGGTCTCGTTGACCCGGAACGGGTGGAACGCCTCCATCATCGTCGCGTGATGGGCCATGAACCGGCGCCCGACGAGCCCGGAGCTGTTGCCGAGCCCCTCGGGGTGCTCGGTGGTGGCGCTGCGCAGCAGTAGGGCGGCGGAGTTGACGGCCCCGGCGGACAGCACGACCACGTCGGCGCGGACGGTCACCAGCTCACCATCACGGCGTACGACGACGCCGGTGGCACGCCGCCCCGAGCCGTCGGTGAGGACCGACTCGACGCGGCTGTGGGTCCACAGCGTGATGTTGTCGGCCTCGAGCGCCGGCGTCATCGCGACGGTGTCGGCGTCGGCCTTGCCGCGCACCAGGCACGGGAAGGAGTTGCAGGTGTTGCACAGGATGCAGCCGCCGGCCTCACCGGGGTTGATCAGGCCGAGCGGGAGGTAGGACGGGGTCACGCCCTCGTCGCGCAGCTGGTCGACGACCGCCTGGATCGGGGGTTCGTGGGGCACCGCCGGGAACGGGAACGGCTTGCGGTCGGGGTCGGTGGGGTCGCTGCCGACCTCGCCGTGCACCTGGTAGATCTCCTCGGCGCGGTCGTAGTAGGGCGCCAGCGCCTGATAGTCGATGGGCCACGCGGGGAGACCCGTCGACGTGGGCGACCTCGGTGAAGTCCTCCTCGCGCAGGCGGTAGAGCACCGCGCCCCAGAACTTGGTGTTGCCGCCGACGAGGTAGTGCATGAACGGCTGGAAGTCCTCGCCGCGACGGTTGACCCAGGTCTCGCTCTCGCGATAGCGCTGCTTGCGCCACACCTCGGTGGGGTCCCAGTTCTGCTTCTCCTGGGGGAGCCAGCCGCCACGCTCGACGACCAGCACCGAGACGTCGGACCCCGCCAGGGCGCGCGCCAGGGTGCCGCCGCCAGCACCACTGCCGACGACGACGACATCCACCACGGTCTCAGTCACCACGCACCTGCTCCATCAGGAGATGGTCCTCCAGGGCCCGTTCGAGGCTCATCTCGGGGGTGCCACCTGACCGGATCGCGGCGACGAAGTCGGCGTACATCGCCTGGTAGCCGCGGATGTCACGGACGCCGGGCAGCACCACCCGCGGGCGGCCGCGACCCCGCACCAACACGGCCGCGCCGTTGGACTCGAAGGTGATGACGCCCTCGCGACCATAGAGCTTGGAGGTCCGCAGGCCGCGCAGCAGCGACGGGACCTCGCGGGAGTAGAACAGCGCGCCGGTCGCCCCGTTGTCATAGGCGAAGGCCACGAGCATGCTCCGGGCGCGCCGGTCGCCCGAGGTCGGCGCAGTCGCGGGCGCGGGGCGGAAACCGTGGATCTCGGTGATCCGCGGGCCGAGGCTCCCGGCGAGGTGCAGCCAGTGGATCCCCTCCTCGAAGAACGCGTCGCCCCCGGCCATCGCCTCGTCGTTGCGCCAGTCGTCGGCACTTTTGGGCTTGTCGGCCACCGTCGTGAAGTGGGCCATGACCAGGTCGCCGATGACGCCCTGCGCGAGCAGGCCTCGCAGCGTGACCGCGAGCGGCTTGTAGTGGTCGTTCTCACCGACGAGGACCACCGTCCCGGCGGCGTCGCGCGCCCGCCGGACGGTCTCGAAGTCGGCGGTCGAGGGGAACGCCGGCTTCTCGACCAGGACATGCTTGCCCGCGGCGAGCGCGGCCAGCGTCAGGTCGAGGTGGAACGCCGGCGGCACGGCCACCACGACCGCGTCGACGTCGGGATCGGCGATCGCCGCCTCATAGGAGCCGAAGGCACGGGCGCCGTCGAAGCGCGACCGGAACGACTCGGCCTTGGCCTGGTCGCGGCTGGCATAGCTGCGGCGTACGTCGGGGAACGCGGCGAGATGGCGGCTGTGCACGGTGGTGATGAACCCGCATCCGAGGAACGCGACATGCGTCGTCGTCCGCTCCTCCCGCCCCACGCTGGGAACCTATCACCGGCGCGGGTCACCACCCGGCGTGCGTGGGGCACCTACAGTGAGCGCGTGACCTGGCTGGCCATCGTCCTGGCGCTGGGCAGCGCCGCGGCGGCCGGCCTGTCCACGTCGGTGCAGCACCACGCGGCGGAGAACGCGCCGCGTGGTCGCGGCGTGCTCGGCCTGATGAAGCACCTCGTCGGTCGGCCCTGGTGGCTGGTCGGCCAGGCCCTCGGTCTGGTCACGGTGGCCTTCCACGCGGCCGCCCTCCACTACGGCCCGCTGGCGCTGGTGCAGCCCATCGTCATCACCGGCATCGTGTTCGCCGTCCCGATCCGGGCCGCCATCAGCCGCACCCTGCCGCCGTGGGCGGAGATGCAGTGGGTCGTGGTGACCGCGGTCGGGCTGGCGATCTTCCTGGTCGCGTCGGCGCCGCAGGAGAGCCAGGTCGCCTCGCGCGAGAAGCTCCAGATCACGTTGACCGCGGTCGTGGCCCTGGTGGCCTACATCGGGATCTTCGCCTCCCGCCGCATCACCAACGGCCAATACAAAGCGTTCATGCTCGGCGCTGCCGCGGGTCTGCTGTTCGGTCTGGTCGCGGTGACGCTCAAGGTCACGGTCCACGACCTGGCCAACGGCGGCCTGGCCGGGATGGCGTCCTCGTGGGCCACCTATGCCCTGGTCGTGGTCGGCCTCAGCGGCGTCGCGACCAACCAGCTCGCCTATCACGAGGCGCGGCTGTCGGCCTCGATGCCGGTGCTCAACATCGTCGACGTGTTGCTGGCCCTGGTGTTCGGCTATGTCGTGTTCCAGGAGGTGCCGCGTCACACGCCGCTGGCCCTCGCGGCCGAGCTGGTGTCGCTCGGCGCCATCGTGATCGGGCTGTGGAAGCTGGCCTTCTTCGAGGAGATCCACCAACACGAGGGCGAGCCGGTCGCGGCGCCGGCGTCCGACCCGCGGGCCGGCTGAGCGGCCTGGCGGCCCGCTGATAGGGTCGGCCCCAGCTCGAACATCCTTTAACGATCCGTCCCGTGAGGCGGAGAAGGAGGTACGGCGTGCCCGCGCATGCCCTGGGTCGCAAGCCGGCCCTGCTCGTCCTCGAGGACGGGCGCACGTTCCGTGGTGAGGCCTATGGCGCGGAGGGTGAGACCTTCGGCGAGGCCGTCTTCGCAACCGGGATGACCGGTTATCAGGAGACCCTGACCGACCCGTCCTACCACCGGCAGGTCGTCGTCATGACGTCGCCCCACGTCGGCAACACGGGGATGAATGACGAGGACCCCGAGTCCGCCAGGATCTGGGTGGCCGGCTATGTCGTCCGCGACCCCGCCCGGGTGTCGTCCAACTGGCGCGCCCGCCGCACGCTCGACGACGAGCTGCGCAGCCAGGGTGTCGTCGGCATCTCCGGGGTCGACACCCGCGCGCTGACCCGCCACCTGCGCGAGCGCGGCGCGATGCGGGTCGGGATCTCCTCCACCGAGACCAGCGCCGACGCGCTGCTCGGCCGGGTGCGTGAGTCGGCCGAGATGGCCGGGTGCAACCTGTCCGACGAGGTGTCGACCACCGAGCCCTACGTCGTCGCGGCCCAGGGCGAGAAGCGGTTCACGGTGGCCGCGCTCGACCTCGGGATCAAGGCCAACACCCCGCGCATGATGTCCGAGCGGGGCATCGAGGTCCACGTGATGCCGGCGACGTCGTCGATCGACGACGTGCTCGCCGTGGGCCCCGACGGGCTGTTCTTCTCCAACGGCCCGGGCGACCCGGCGGCGACGATCGGCCAGATCGAGCTCCTGCGCGGCGCGCTGGAGCGCGGCGTGCCCTACTTCGGCATCTGCTTCGGCAACCAGCTGTTCGGCCGCGCGCTCGGGCTCGGCACCTACAAGCTCAAGTACGGCCACCGCGGCATCAACCAGCCGGTCATGGACAAGACGACCGGCAAGGTCGAGGTCACCGCCCACAACCACGGCTTCGCGGTTCGCTGGCCCGAGGGCGTCGGGCTCGACCAGCCCGTCGACACCCCCTATGGCCAGGCGCGCGTCTCCCACGTCAACCTCAACGACGACGTCGTCGAGGGGCTCGAGCTGCGCACCGACGACGGCCGGCTCACGGCGTTCTCGGTGCAATACCACCCGGAGGCCGCCGCGGGCCCCCACGACGCCGCCTACCTGTTCGACCGCTTCTGCGACCTGATGGCCCTTGGTTTCGAGACGGGCGCTAGCGCGCCCTCCTCAACCAGCGGGCCGGTGGGCTCGTCGCCCTCCTCAACCAGCGGCCACGAGGGAGGGGAGGCCTGATGCCCAAGCGCAGCGACATCCAGAGCGTGATGGTGATCGGGTCCGGCCCGATCGTGATCGGCCAGGCCTGCGAGTTCGACTACTCCGGGACCCAGGCCTGCCGGGTCCTCAAGGCCGAGGGCCTCCGCGTCGTGCTGGTCAACTCCAACCCGGCCACGATCATGACCGACCCGGAGTTCGCCGACGCGACCTATGTCGAGCCGATCACGCCGGAGTTCGTCGAACGGGTCATCGACAAGGAGCGCCCCGACGCGCTCCTCGCCACGCTGGGCGGCCAGACGGCGCTCAACACCGCGATGGCGCTGGCCGAGCGCGGCGTCCTCGACAAGTACGGCGTCGAGCTGATCGGTGCCTCGATCGACGCGATCGAGCGCGGTGAGAACCGCGAGTCGTTCAAGCGCATCGTCGAGGAGCTCGGCGGCGAGGTGGCGCGCAGCATCATCTGCAACGCCGCCGACCAGCCCGCCGGCACGCCCAAGCACGAGCTCGAGCGGATCGCCCTCGAGCGCGCCCTGGCCGGTGCCGGCGAGCTCGGCTTCCCGGTCGTGATCCGGCCGTCGTTCACGATGGGCGGCTCCGGCTCCGGCATGGCGTTCAACGAGGACGACCTGCGCAAGATCGCCGGCTCCGGCCTCGCGGCCAGCCCGACCACCGAGGTGCTCCTGGAGGAGTCGATCCTCGGCTGGAAGGAATACGAGCTGGAGGTGATGCGCGACAAGGCCGACAACGTCGTGATCGTCTGCTCGATCGAGAACCTCGACCCGATGGGCGTCCACACCGGCGACTCGATCACCGTCGCCCCGGCGATGACGCTGACCGACCGCGAGTACCAGCACCTGCGCGACCTGTCGATCGGCATCATCCGCGCCGTCGGCGTCGACACGGGCGGCTGCAACATCCAGTTCGCCGTCAACCCGGCCGACGGTCAGGTCGTGGTGATCGCCGAGATGAACCCGCGGGTCTCGCGGTCCTCGGCGCTGGCCTCAAGGCGACCGGGTTCCCGATCGCCAAGATCGCCGCCAAGGTCGCCATCGGCTACACCCTCGACGAGATCCCCAACGACATCACCGCCGAGACCCCCGCGAGCTTCGAGCCGACGCTCGACTATGTCGTGGTCAAGGTGCCGCGGTTCGCGTTCGAGAAGTTCCCGGGCGCCGACCCGCGGCTGACGACCCACATGAAGTCGGTCGGCGAGGCGATGGCGATCGGCCGCAACTTCACCGAGGCGCTCCAGAAGGCGCTGCGCTCGCTGGAGAACCGCGACGCGCCGTTCGACTGGAGCCACCAGCACGTCGGGCTCGACAAGGAGCGGCTGCTCGAGGAGATCCGGACCCCGTTCGACGGGCGGCTGCGCGTCGTCATGGACGCGATCCGCGCCGAGGCCACGGCCGAGGAGATCCACGACGCCACCGGCATCGACCCCTGGTTCGTCGACCAGCTCTGCCTGATCAACGAGGTGGCCCAGGAGATCATCAACGCCGCCGAGCTCACCCCCGAGCTGCTCCGGCTCGCCAAGCGCCACGGGTTCTCCGACGCCCAGCTCGGCAAGCTCCGCAACATGCCCGAGGCGGTGGTCCGCGGCGTGCGCCACGCGCTCGGCGTACGCCCGGTGTTCAAGACCGTCGACACGTGCTCGGCCGAGTTCGCGGCCCGCACCCCCTACCACTACTCCTCCTATGACGAGGAGACCGAGGTGGCGCCGCGCGAGCGCGAGGCCGTCATCATCCTGGGGTCGGGGCCCAACCGGATCGGCCAGGGGATCGAGTTCGACTACTCCTGCGTCCACGCGTCGCTGGCGCTGTCCGAGCAGGGCTTTGAGACCATCATGGTCAACTGCAACCCCGAGACGGTGTCGACCGACTATGACACCTCCGACCGCCTCTACTTCGAGCCGCTGACCCTCGAGGACGTCCTCGAGATCGTTGCGGCCGAGCAGGCGGCCGGTCCGGTCGCCGGCGTGATCTGCCAGCTCGGTGGCCAGACCCCGCTGGGGCTCGCCCGAGGGCTCGAGGACGCCGGTGTCCCGATCGTCGGTACGACGCCCGAGGCGATCCACCTCGCCGAGGAGCGCGGCGCGTTCGGCCGGGTGCTGGCCGATGCGGGCCTCCCGGCGCCCAAGCACGGCATGGCCTCCTCCTATGCCGAGGCCCAGCGCATCGCCGCCGAGATCGGCTATCCCGTCCTGGTCCGGCCGTCCTATGTCCTCGGTGGGCGCGGGATGGAGATCGTCTATGACGACCAGTCGCTGCGGGGCTACATCGAGCGGGCGACCGCCATCTCGCCGGAGCACCCCGTCCTGGTCGACCGGTTCATCGACGACGCCGTCGAGATCGACGTCGACGCGCTGTTCGACGGCGAGGAGCTCTATCTCGGCGGGGTGATGGAGCACATCGAGGAGGCCGGCATCCACTCCGGCGACTCGGCCTGCGCCCTGCCGCCCATCACGCTGGGCGCCGCCGAGATCGCCCGGATCCGTGCGGCGACCGAGGCGATCGCGCGCGGGGTCGGCGTACGCGGCCTGCTCAACATCCAGTTCGCGCTCGGCTCCGACGTGCTCTATGTGCTCGAGGCCAACCCGCGGGCGTCGCGGACCGTGCCGTTCGTCTCCAAGGCGACGGCGGTGCCGCTCGCCAAGGCCGCGGCCCGCGTGATGATGGGGGAGTCGATCGCGTCGCTGCGCGCCGTCGGGCTGCTGCGTCGCGACGGAGACGGCGGCAACCCGCCGGCCGACGCGCCGATCGCGGTCAAGGAGGCCGTGATGCCGTTCAACCGGTTCAAGACCCCCGACGGCAAGACCGTCGACACGGTGCTCGGCCCGGAGATGCGGTCCACCGGTGAGGTGATGGGCTTCGACGCGATGTTCGGGACGGCGTTCGCCAAGTCCCAGACCGCGGCCTATGGCTCGCTGCCGACGTCGGGGCGGGTGTTCGTGTCGATGGCCAACCGCGACAAGCGCACCATGATCTTCCCGATCAAGCGGCTGGCCGACCTCGGCTTCGAGGTGATGGCGACCCAGGGCACCGCCGAGGTGCTCCGACGCAACGGCATCCCGGCCACCGTGGTCCGCAAGCACTTCGAGGGCGTCGGCCCCGAGGGCGAGCCGACCACGATCGAGCTGATCTCGCGCGGCGAGGTGGACCTGATCGTCAACACCCCCCACGGCGCTGCCTCCGGCGGCTCGGCGCGCATCGACGGCTATGAGATCCGCACGGCCGCGGTCCAGAACAACGTCCCGTGCATCACCACCGTGCAGGGCCTCGGCGCCGCCGTCCAGGGCATCGAGGCGCTCCAGGCAGGTGACATCGGGGTCCGCTCGCTCCAGGACTGGGCCGCGACGGTGCGACCCGTCGAGACCCAGGACCGCGAGACCCAGGACCACGCGTGACGGCCTATCGGCTGCTGTTCGACCACGTCCTGACCCGGATCGACCCCGAGCGGGCCCACGAGCGCTCCTTCCGGGCGCTCCGGGCGGCCGGGCCGGTGTTGGCCAGGGCCGGTTTCCCCGCGGTCCACGACGCGGCGCCGGTGCAGGCGCTCGGGCTGCGGTTCCCGCACCCGCTCGGGCTGGCGGCCGGGTTCGACAAGAACGCCCGTGGCATCGACGCACTCGCGGCGATGGGCTTCGGACACGTCGAGATCGGCACGGTCACCGGCGAGGCCCAGCCCGGCAACCCGACGCCTCGACTGTTCCGGCTCCCGGCCGACCGGGCCGTGGTCAACCGGATGGGGTTCAACAACGACGGGGCCGAGGCGGTGGCGCGTCGGCTCGCCGACCGGCAGCGTCGTGGCCCCGGCTCCCGGGTCGTGGTCGGCGTCAACATCGGCAAGACCAAGGTCGTGCCCGACGACGACCAGGTCGCCGTCCAGGCCGACTATGAGAAGAGCGCCGGCCTGCTGGCGCCGTACGCCGACTACCTCGTCGTCAACGTGTCCTCGCCCAACACCCCCGGGTTGCGCAACCTCCAGGCCGTCGACCGGCTCGAGCCGCTCCTGCGCGCCGTACGACGTCGCGCCGACGCCGTGACGCCCGGCCGGCGGGTGCCTCTCCTGGTCAAGATCGCGCCCGACCTCGCCGACGAGGACGTGGTCGAGGTCGCCGACATGGCCACGGCGATCGGGCTCGACGGGATCATCGCGACCAACACCACGATCGGGCGCTCCGGGCTGGTGACCCCGGCCGCCGAGGTCGAGGCGCTGGGAGCCGGGGGGCTGTCCGGCCGGCCGCTCGCCGGCCGCTCGCTGGAGGTGCTGCGGCTGCTGAACGAGCGCGTCGGTGACGCGCTGACCCTGATCTCGGTGGGGGGCATCACGACGGCCGCCGACGTGGCCGAGCGGCTCGCCGCCGGTGCCTCGCTGGTGCAGGCCTACACCGCGTTCATCTATGAGGGGCCGCTGTGGCCGCGCCGGGTCGTGCGCGGGCTGGCCGCCCGGGAAGGAGCCCGCTCATGACGTTCGGAACCCGGCTGTGGGCGGCGATCGGGGAGCGGGGTCCGCTCTGCGCCGGCATCGACCCCCACGCGGGGCTGCTGCACGAGTGGGGCCTCGACGACACCGTCGCCGGCCTCGAGCGGTTCGCGCTGACGGCCGTCGAGGGGCTCGCGCCCCACGTCTCGGTGATCAAGCCGCAGAGCGCCTTCTATGAGCGCTTCGGGAGCCGGGGCGTGGCGGTGCTGGAGCGGGTGGTGGCCGAGTCCCGCGCGGCGGGCGCGCTGGTCCTGCTCGACGTCAAGCGCGGCGACATCGGGTCCACGAGCCAGGCCTATGCCGACGCCTACCTCGACCCCGCCTCGCCGATCGCGGCCGACGCGATCACGGTGAGCCCCTATCTCGGCTTCGGCTCCCTCGACCCCTTCGTCGAGACCGCGCGCCGCCACGACGCCGGCCTGTTCGTGCTCGCGCTGACCTCCAACAAGGAGGGCCCGGAGGTCCAGCACGCCCACACCGACGCCGGGCGGACCGTCGCCGGCACGATGCTGGAGCACCTGCGCGTGCTCAACGCGGGGGAGCAGCCGCTCGGCTCCTTCGGCGCGGTCGTGGGCGCCACGATCGGCGACACCGGCGAGTCCCTGGACATCAACGGGCCGCTGCTGGCGCCCGGTTATGGCGCCCAGGGCGGTACGGCCGCCGACCTCGCCCGGATCTTCGGGGCCGCGGCACGCGCCGTACTCCCGAGCTCGAGCCGCGAGCTGCTCCGCCACGGCCCCGACGTCGCCGCCCTCGCCGACGCCGCCCGGCGTACCAATGACGAGCTGGCGGTCCTGCGCGGCTGAGTCGGGTGGTGGCGGTTCACCAAGGTAGGTGGGCGAACCCGCACTTACCGTGCGGAGTTCACCGAGGTAGGTGAGGGTTGACCTTCCTACCTTGGTGAACCGTCACGACGTAACCGTTGCGACGACCGCCCCCACACCCCGAGGACTCCCGACCCCGATGGACGGAGGTGAGACCACACGACTAGGGTGGCCGGGACCGCACGCAGCACGACCGACGGAGTAACCACGTGGCCCTGCCCCCGCTCACCCCTGAGCAGCGTCAAGCCGCTCTCGAGAAGGCCGCCGCATCGCGTCGGGAGCGTGCCGAGGTCAAGAATCGCCTCAAGAACTCCGGGGCGTCGATCGCCGACGTGATCAAGGACGGGCAGACCAACGAGGTCGTCGGCAAGATGCGGGTCATCGACCTGCTCCAGTCGATGCCCGGGCTCGGCAAGGTCCGCGCCCGCCAGACCATGGAACGCCTCGGCATCGCCGAGAGCCGCCGGGTCCGTGGCCTCGGCGCCAAGCAGGTGGCCGCCCTGGAGCGCGAGTTCGGGCAGCAGTGACCGCTCCGGGCCCGAGCCGGCTCGTGGTCCTGGCCGGCCCCACGGCCGTCGGCAAGGGCACGGTCGCGGCCGACGTCCGCGAGCACCATCCCGAGATCTTCCTGTCCATCTCGGCGACGACCCGAGCGCCGCGCCCCGGTGAGGTCCACGGGGTGCACTACTGGTTCGTGTCGGACGCGGAGTTCGACGCCATGATCCGTGACGGCCAGCTGCTGGAGTGGGCGGTCGTGCACGGCGCCGCCAAATATGGCACCCCCCGCGGCCCCGTCGAGGAGGCGCTGGCCGCGGGCCGGCCGGCGCTGCTGGAGATCGACCTCCAGGGCGCGCGCCAGGTCAAGGCCACGATGCCCGAGGCGCTGTTCGTGTTCCTCAAGCCGCCGTCGTGGGAGGAGCTCGTACGCCGGCTGGTCGGTCGCGGGACCGAGACCGAGGCGGAGCGCAACCGCCGCCTGGAGACCGCGGTCGAGGAGCTGGCCGCCGAAGCCGAGTTCGACGTGACGATCGTCAACCACGAAGTTCACGATGCGGCCGAGGAGTTGGTAACCTTGATGACTGCGCCTACGGCCGATCGGTCGGGCGCGCCATCCAACGACGACTTGTGAGGCATCTTCTGTGTCTGGCCCCATCACCGCCGCCGAGGGCGTGACCAACCCCCCGATCGACGAGCTGCTCACCAAGACCGACAGCAAGTACCGCCTCGTGCTGTTCGCGGCCAAGCGCGCGCGGCAGATCAACGCCTACTACTCCCAGCTCGGCGAGGGCCTGCTCGAGTACGTCGGCCCGCTGGTCGACACCCACGTGCAGGAGAAGCCGCTGTCGATCGCGCTCCGCGAGATCAACGACGACCTGCTCACCTGTGAGGACGTCGACCCGGCCACGCTGGCCGCCGAGGAGGAGGCCCGCGCCCAGGCTGCGATGGACGCCTCCTTCGGTGGCGACCCGTTCGCTGCCGGCGAGTGACCCCGAGGGGCCGATGACCGAGCCCTCGATGCAGGCCGCGCCCGCTCCCGACGGAGTGACGGCGCGGCCTCGTGTCGTCCCGCCCCGGATCGTCCTGGGGGTCTCCGGTGGCATCGCCGCCTACAAGGCCTGCGAGCTGCTGCGCCGGTTCACCGAGTCCGGCCACGACGTGACCGTCGTACCGACCGCGGCCGCGCTCCACTTCGTGGGGGCCGCCACGTGGTCGGCGCTGTCCGGCAAGCCGGTCTCCACCGAGGTCTGGGACGACGTCCACGAGGTGCCCCACGTCCGCATCGGTCAGTCCGCCGATCTCGTCGTGATCGCCCCGGCCACCGCTGACCTGCTGGCCAGGGCAGCCCACGGACGCGCCGACGACCTGCTGACCTCCACTCTGCTGACCGCACGCTGCCCGGTCGTCTTCGCGCCGGCGATGCACACCGAGATGTGGGAGCACCCCGCCACCGTCGCCAACGTCGAGACGCTGCGCTCCCGCGGTGCGCTGGTGATCGAGCCCGCCGAAGGCCGGCTCACCGGGGCCGACACCGGCAAGGGCCGGCTGCCCGACCCCGACGAGATCTTCGAGCTGTGCCGCGACGTGCTGGCGCGCGGGGTCGCCCGGGCCGACCTGGCGGGCCGCCACGTCGTCGTGTCGGCCGGCGGGACCCGCGAATACCTCGACCCGGTCCGGTTCCTCGGCAACCGGTCCTCGGGACTCCAGGGCTATGCGCTGGCTCGGGCGGCCGCTGCCCGCGGCGCTGAGGTGACCCTGGTCGCCGCCAACGTGAGCCTGCCCGACCCGGCCGGGGTCAAGGTCGTCGCCGTCGAGACCACCGCCGAGCTGCGCGACGCCGTGCTCGCGGCCGCCACCGTCGCCGACGCGGTCGTCATGGCCGCGGCCCCCGCCGACTTCCGCCCCACGGCGGTCAGCGACGCCAAGATCAAGAAGTCCGCCGACGGCGCCGTCCCGAGCCTCGAGCTCACCCAAAACCCCGACATCCTCGCCGAGCTGAGCGCCCACCGGGCCACGCCGGGCCAGGTGGTGGTCGGGTTCGCGGCCGAGACCGGCGACGCCACCGGCACCGTCCTCGAGCTGGGAGCGGCCAAGCTGGCGCGCAAGGGCTGTGACCTGCTCGTGGTCAACGACGTCTCAGGCGGCGCCGTGTTCGGCCGACCGGACAACCAGGCGGTCATCCTCGGGAGCGACGGAAGCACCGTCGACGTGCCCCGCGGGTCCAAGTCCGCGGTCGCACACGCGATCTGGGACCAGGTGGCCGGTCGCCTGTCCTGAGACCGCGCCCGCCCCGTTGTGGGGCATGGCTAGGGTGCAAGCAACGAGCGAGGAACGGAGCGGAGCGAACGTGGGACGTCTCTTCACGTCGGAGTCGGTGACCGAGGGCCACCCGGACAAGATCGCCGACCAGATCAGCGACACGATCCTGGACTACCTCCTCGCCCACGACCCGCGGAGCCGGGTCGCAGTCGAGACACTGCTGACGACCGGTCTGGTCGTGGTGGCCGGCGAGGTGACCACCGAGACCTACGCGCCGATGGCCCAGCTGATCCGCGACAAGATCCTCGAGATCGGCTATGACTCCTCGGTCAAGGGCTTCGACGGCGCCTCGTGCGGCGTCCAGGTCGCGATCGGCTCCCAGTCGCCCGACATCGCCCAGGGCGTCGACGACGCCTATGAGGAGCGCCACGACCGCTCGATCGACGAGCTCGACCGGCAGGGTGCCGGCGACCAGGGGCTGATGTTCGGCTATGCCTGCGACGACACCCCTCAGCTCATGCCGCTGCCGATCATGATCGCCCAGCGGCTCGCCGAGCGGCTCACCGAGGTCCGCAAGGACGGCACGCTGCCCTACCTGCGCCCCGACGGCAAGACCCAGGTCACCATCGAGTACGACGAGGACAACCGGCCGCTGCGCATCGACACCGTGGTGCTGTCGAGTCAGCACGCCGAGGACGTCGACCTCGAGTCGACGCTGGCACCCGACGTCAAGAAGCACGTCGTCGACCCGATCCTGGCGACCTTCGACATCCCGTCCGACGACTACCGTCTCCTGGTCAACCCGACCGGGCGCTTCGTGGTCGGCGGCCCGATGGGTGACGCCGGCCTGACCGGCCGCAAGATCATCATCGACACCTATGGCGGCATGGCCCGCCACGGCGGCGGCGCGTTCTCCGGCAAGGACCCGTCCAAGGTCGACCGCTCGGCCGCCTATGCCATGCGCTGGGTCGCCAAGAACGTCGTCGCCGCAGGGTTGGCGCGGCGCTGCGAGGCCCAGGTGGCCTACGCCATCGGCACCGCCCACCCGGTGGGGGTGTTCATCGAGACCTTCGGCACCGGCGTGGTGCCCGACGAGCGGATCCAGGAGGCCGTGCTCCAGGTCTTCGACCTGCGCCCGGCCGCCATCATCCGCGATCTCGACCTGCTGCGGCCCATCTATGCCAAGACGGCGGCCTATGGCCACTTCGGCCGCGAGCTGCCCGAGTTCACCTGGGAGCGCACCGACCGCGTCGACGCGCTCCGCGCCGCCGCCGGGGTCTGACCGGTCCAGCCCGGCCCCGTCAACTCCCCGGATTGACCCTGGTCAGTCGGGTGAAACCTGCTTAGACTCCGGCCAGCGGACGGTGGGGTCCGCGCCTTCACACCGATTCGGGGGGATCCGATGAGCCGTCGCGCTCGCATCACCACCAGTCTCGCCGTGGCTGCCCTGGTCGCGTCGGCCGTCGCCGCGCTCTCGCCGGGCTCCGCCACCGCTGCGCCGGTCACGACGGGCCGGGGCGACGCCGCCGGGCGCGCCACGCTCCTGCTGAGCCAGGACGGCCACGGCCGGCTGACCATCAGCAAGGACGCCCACGGCACCGTCACGTTCGTGGGCGTGCCCCACGGCGTGAGCCTCGACAACCCCGACGTGACCGCGGCGATGTCCACGGTCAGCGCGGCTCGTGCCCACCTCGCCCGCTATGGCGCGGCGATGGGCACCGCCCGCCCGGGGGTGTCCCTGGTCGAGGAGTCGGTGAAGCCGACGGTGTCGGGCAACGACGTCGTCCGCTTCTCCCAGCACGTCGGCGGCCTGCCGGTCATCGGTGGTGAGGTCGCCGTCAAGGTCGGCCCCGACAACCGGCTGGCCTCGATGCTGGCGACGTTCTCCGGCGCCACCGCCCGCACGACCACGGCGCCACGCGCGCTGGTCGGCCGGGCCCCGGCGGCCCGCGCCGCCCGCGCCGTCGCGTCGAAGTCCTCCCAGGGGCTGCCGCTGACGGTCACCAGCAAGGGCCGCTGGGTCTTCGACCCGTCGCTGTTCCACGCGCCGTCGGCGCTCGGGACCCGCAGCGTGTGGCGCTTCGAGGTGGCCGACGGGGCCGGCGTACGCCGCATGGTGCTGGTCGACGACCGCTCCGGGCGGGTGCTGCTCGACCTCGACCTGATCAACGACGCCAACCGCGTCGTGTGCAACAACGAGGACAACGGTGTGTCGGCCGAGTCCGACTGCACGGTCAAGCGTGGCACCGGTGGCCGCAACGAGGGCGACGCGGCGACCGGGGTCGCCGACGTCAACGACGCCTATGACCTGGCAGGCGCGACGTCCGACTTCTACAACCAGATCGGCGGCATCGACCTGACCCAGCGGCTGGGCATCCCCGGCACCGGCGTCAACGCCGGCCAGAAGGTGCTCGCCTCGACGGTGCGGTTCTGCTACACCTCCGACGGCTGCCCCATGCAGAATGCGTTCTGGAACGGCCGCGGCATGTACTACGGCACCACCTATGCCAGCGCCGACGACGTGGTCGCCCACGAGATGACCCACGGGATCACCGAGACCTCCTCCAACCTCCTGTACTGGTACCAGTCGGGCGCCATCAACGAGTCGATGTCCGACGTGATGGGTGAGATCGTCGACCACCGCCACACCCTCGAGGCGGCGGACGCCGACTGGGAGATGGGCGAGGACCTGCCGATCGGGTCGATCCGCAGCATGAAGGACCCGACCCTCTTCGGTGACCCCGACCGGATGACCAGTGGCAACTACACCGCCGACCCCAACTACTTCGACAACGGCGGTGTCCACCAGAACAGCGGGGTCGGCAACAAGACGGCCTACCTCATCTCGCAGGGCGGCTCCTTCAACGGTCAGACCATCACCGGCATCGACACCGGCGACGCGACGCTGACCCGCACCGCGACGCTCTATCTCGAGACGATCCAGAGCCTGACGTCCGGCAGCGAGTATGCCGATCTGGCCAACGTCCTCGACCAGAGCTGCAACGACCTGGTCGGCACGGCCGGCATCACCACGAACAACTGCACCAACGTCCACAAGGTGACGCTGGCGACCGAGCTGCGCACCACGCCGACCAACGCGCCGCAGCCCAAGGACGCCCCCGCGACCTGCCCCAAGGGGACCAAGAAGAAGGTCCTCTTCGACAGCGAGAAGGGCACCCCGGGCAGCAAGTTCACCCGGCCCAAGACCTGGATCCGCGCGCCCGGCACCGTCACCGAGCCCGGCACCAGCACGACCTACCTGATCGACCGCAACGCCGTCTCCGGGACGACGTCGTGGTTCGGCTTCGAGTCGGCCAGCACCCGCAACGACGCCCTGGCGTTCAAGAAGGGGATCAAGATCCCCAAGAAGCAGAAGACCTACCTGTGGTTCCGTCACTGGCGGCTCTTCGAGTACAACGGAGCGACCTACTACGACGGCGGCACCGTCGAGGTCGACGACACCGGCAACCGCAAGCCGCCGGTCAACATGCAGAGCAAGCCGTGGGTCAACGGGCCCAAGCAGAAGCTCAACGGCAAGACCACCAAGGCCTTCGGCGGCGACAGCAAGGGCTGGGTGACCAGCCGCGTCGACCTGTCGTCGTTCGGTGGCAAGACGGTCAAGCCGCGCTTCACGCTCCGCAGTGACAGCGTCGGGAGCTACTACGGCTGGTACCTCGACGACGTCCGCCTCTACACCTGCAACTAGCAGACCGCTCGTCCACAGCGTCGCCGCCCGCTCGGCCCGCTGTCCCTCCCGGCTGGTAGAACTCCGGGCATGACAGGGACAGCGGAGCCGGGCGGGCAGGACGCGCTGCCCGGGCTCCGCGAGACGGTCCGCGGGTCGCGCGCCAAGGCGGGCGCCAAGGCCAAGGCTCCGGTGGCCATGGCCGAGGTCGACCCGGTCGCTCGGGTGCTCGTGGACGTCCCGCTGGCCCATCTCGACCGGCCCTTCGACTACGCCGTCCCGGCCACGATGGCCGAGGGCGCTGTCCCCGGCGCCAGGGTCAAGGTCCGCTTCGCCGGCCAGGACGTCGACGGCTTCGTCGTCGAACGCGTGGCCGCCTCCGACCACGACGGCCGGCTGACCCCGCTGCGGCGCGTGGTGAGCCCCGAGCCCGTGCTCCACGACGAGATCGCCCGCCTCGCCGCGCGGCTCGCCGAGCGCTATGCCGGCAGCCGGTCCGACGTGCTGCGCCTGGCGGTCCCACCTCGGCACGCCACGGCCGAGAAGGCACCCTCGTCGCCAGCACCGGCGCCGGTGGTCGACCTGGACGCCGCACGCGAGGCCTGGGTCGACCACCAGCACGGCGAGTCGTTCATCGCTCACCTCGCCGCAGGCGGGTCTCCGCGTGCGGTGTGGACCGCGGCCCCCGGCAGTGACTGGGCGCTGTTGGTGGCTCATGCCGTGGCCGCCACGGCGGCCGGGGGCCGGGGTGCCGTCGTGTGCGCCCCCGACCACAAGGACGCCGCACGCATCTCCGAGGCGCTGACGTCGCTGCTCGGCGCGGGCCACCACGTCACCCTGGCGGCCGATGCAGGCCCCCAGGCGCGCTATCGCGACTTCCTGGCGCTGTCGCGCGGCGCCCGTCGCATCGCGGTCGGCACCAGGTCTGCTGCGTTCGCGCCGGTGCGCGACCTGGGGCTCGTCGTGGTCTGGGACGACGGCGACGACCTCCACGCCGAGCCGCGGGCGCCCTACCCCCACACCCGCGAGACCCTGCTGCTGCGCGCGGAGCAACAGGGTGCGGCCGCGCTGGTGGGGGCGTTCTCGCGCAGCGTCGAGGCCGCCTACCTGCTGCGCACCGGCTGGGCCCACGAGATCGCCCCGAGCCGTGACACGCTGCGGCGACGCGTCCAGGTGAGCGTCACGGGCGCGAGCGAGGAGGAGCTGGCCCGCGACCCCTACGCCCGCGGGGCGCGCATCCCGTCGTCGGCGTTCCAGGCCATCCGGGCGGCCCTGACCGAGGGCCCGGTGCTGGTGCAAACCCCGCGCACCGGCTATGTCCCGAGCCTCGCCTGCGAGCGCTGCCGCACGCCTGCCCACTGTCGCCACTGCTCGGGGCCGCTCGCCCTGACCGGCCCCACGACGCCACCCGCCTGCCGCTGGTGCGGGCGCGCCGACGAGGCGTGGGCGTGCGGCGTGTGCGGCCATCGAGGGCTGCGCGCTCCGGTGCTCGGTGACTTCCGCACCGCCGAAGAGCTCGGTCGCACCTTCCCGCAGGTCGCGATCCGCCGCTCCAGCGGCGACCAGGTCCGCGCGCGGGTCGGCAGCCAGCGCGAGATCGTGGTCGCCACCCCCGGCGCCGAGCCGGTCGCGGACGGCGGCTATGCCGCCGTCGTCCTGCTCGACACGTGGCTGACGCTCGCCCGGGCCGACCTGCGCACCCACGAGGAGGCGCTGCGTCGGTGGCTCAACGCCGCGGCGCTGGTGCGGCCCGGTGGGCAGGTCGTGGCCGTCGGTGATCCTGCCCAGCCGGCCCTCCAGGCGCTGGTGCGGTGGGATCCGGGCGGCTTCGCCGAGCGCGAGATCGCCGAGCGCCAGGAGGCGCGGCTGCCGCCCGCTGCTCGGATCGCCACGATCACCGGCGAGGCCGGGGCCGTCGACGACGCCCTGACGCTGCTCCGGCTGCCGCCGGCCGCCGACGTCCTGGGTCCGGTGCCTCACGGCGAGGCGGGGGAGTGGCGCGCCGTCCTCCGCGCCCCGCGATCCCAGGGCGTGGCGCTGTCACGGGCCCTGGGTGAGGTCCAGCGGCTGCGGTCGGCCCGCAAGCTCGAGGCCGTCCGCATCCAGGTCGACCCGATGACGCTCTGACGACGTCTCTAGACTGGGCCGGCAGACCCCAGGTGTGAGGAGCATTCGTGGCGATCCAGCCCATCCGACTGTTCGGAGATCCCGTGCTGCGCAGCCGCGCGGCCGAGGTCGTCGACTTCGACAAGGAGCTGCGCACGCTCGTGCAGGACCTCACCGACACGATGCGCGACGCGCCCGGTGCCGGGCTCGCCGCTCCCCAGATCGGTGTCCCGCTGCGGGTCTTCACCTGGTACGTCGACGGCGAGGTCGGCCACCTCATCAACCCCGACCTCGACCTGTCCGAGGAGACCCAGGACGGGCCGGAGGGCTGCCTGTCGCTGCCCGAGGTCGTCTATGACACCAAGCGCGCGCTCCGCGTCGTGGCCAAGGGCTGGGACCAGCACGGCGAGCCGGTGACCATCGAGGGGTCCGAGCTGCTCGCCCGCGCGATCCAGCACGAGACCGACCACCTCGACGGTGTCCTGTTCATCGACCGCCTCGACGCCGACGCCCGCAAGCAGGCGATGCGCCAGATCCGCGAGTCGGAGTGGTTCGGCCTCGACCAGCCGATGGTCAAGCTGTCTCCCCACGCCACGCGCGGCCTGGGGCTCTGACCGGCTGATGCGCGTCGTCTTCGCCGGCACCCCCGAGGTGGCGCTGCCGTCGCTCGACGCCATCGCCGCCTCGAGCCACGAGCTGGTGGGTGTGGTGACCCGGCCGGACGCGCCGGCCGGCCGTGGCCGGCGGCTGACCCCGTCCCCGGTCGCCGAGCGCGCCGCGGAGCTCGGCGTCCCCGTCCTCAAGCCGGCGCGACCCAGCGAGCCGGAGTTCCTCGACGCGCTGGGGGCGCTCGCGCCCGACTGCTGCCCCGTGGTGGCCTATGGCGCCCTGGTGCCCCAGGTCGCGCTCGACATCCCGACCCACGGCTGGGTCAACCTCCACTTCTCCTGCCTGCCGGCCTGGCGCGGCGCGGCTCCCGTGCAGCATGCGATCTGGGCCGGTGACGAGGTCACGGGCGCGACGACGTTCCGGTTGGTCAAGGAGCTCGACGCGGGGCCGACCTATGGCGTGATGACCGAGCGGATCCGGCCCGACGACACCGCCGGTGACCTGTTGGCCCGGCTCGCCGAGGGCGGTGCCGGCCTGCTGGTGGCGACGCTCGACGGGCTCGAGCAGGGGGCGCTGGATGCACGAGAGCAGCAACTCGACGCGCTGAGCCTGGCGCCCAAGGTCACCGTCGACGACGCCCACGTCGACTGGCGGCTTCCGGCGGTCGCGATCGACCGCCAGGTCCGGGCCTGCACGCCTGCCCCCGGCGCATGGACGCTGCTGGGCGAGGAGCGTCTCAAGCTCGGTCCGGTCGCGGTCGCGGCCGATCAGCCGCCGCTGCCGCCCGGCCGGGTCCTGGTCACCAAGCACGCGGTCTTCGTCGGCACCGCCACCCAGCCCGTCCGGCTGGGCGACGTACGCCCCTTCGGCAAGAAGCAGATGGCGGCGGCCGACTGGGCTCGCGGCGTACGCCTCGATCCCGACACGCAGCTAGCCTGACGTCATGACGCGGCCGGCGACACCTGACGACGTGGACCGGATCTGTCGTGGGCTCCCCGACACCGAACTGGGTGTGACGTGGGGCGACGTCCCCACGTGGAAGGTGCCGGCAGGGGAGAAGGGCAAGGGCTTCGTGCTGTTCCGCAAGCCCCACAAGACCGCCATCGACCCCGAGACCGGCGAGCTCTATGACGACCTGCTCGTCGTTCGCGTCGCCAACCCGGCCGACAAGGCGGCGCTCGTCGACGACGAGGCGACGCCGTTCTTCACGATCCCCCACTTCAAGAGCTTCAACGCCGTGCTTGTCCAGCAGTCGCGGCTCGGCGAGATCGACGTCGACGAGCTGACCGAGGTGATCACCGAGGCGTGGCTCGCGGTGGCGCCGCGATCGCTGGTCAAGAAGCACTTCCCCCATGGCTGACCCGCGCCGCCGCCGACGGCGGCCCGGCGGCCAGCCGCCGGCCCCGCGGCCACGCGTGGACGCCGCCCGCCTGGCCGCCTATGAGGTCTGCCGGGCCGTCCGGGTCGACGAGGCCTACACCAACCTGGTGCTGCCACACGTGCTGGCCCGCCACGGGCTGAGCGGCCGGGACGCGGGCTTCGCCACCGAGCTGGCGGCCGGCACGCTGCGCCGGCGAGGGACCTATGACGCCGTGCTCGCCGCCTGCGTCGACCGGCCGTTGGCCAAGGTCGAGGTCAAGGTGCTCGACGTGCTCCGACTCGGTGCTCACCAGCTGCTGGCGATGCGGGTGCCGCCCCACGCCGCGCTCAGCGCGACGGTCGACCTGGCCCGGTCCGTGATCGGGCCCGGGGCCGCTGGCTTCGTCAACGCGGTGCTGCGGCGCGTGTCGGAGGCCGACCTGGCCACCTGGGTGCGCCGGGTGGCGCCCGATCCCGCGACCGATCCGTGGGGGTTCGCCGCCGTGGCCCACAGCCACCCGCGCTGGGTGGTCGAAGCGCTGGCGGCCGCGCTCGGCGGTGGTGGCGGTGTTGCGGACGGCGTTGAGGACGGCGCCGGCGACGAGCTCGAGGCGTTGCTGTCCGCCGACAACGAGCCGCCCCGCGTGGTGCTCGTGGCCCGCCCCGGGCGCGCTGAGGTGGCCGAGCTGCCGGGGGAGCCGACCCGCTGGTCGCCGTACGGCGTGGTGCTCGGCTCGGGCGACCCCTCGGCGGTCCCGGCCGTGGCCGAGGGCCGGGCCGGGGTGCAGGACGAGGGCTCGCAGCTGGTGGCGCTCGCGCTGGCGCGCGCCGCGGTCGACGGGCGCGACGAGCGTTGGCTCGACCTGTGCGCCGGGCCTGGCGGCAAGGCCGCGCTGCTCGCCGGACTCGCGGCCGGTGCTGGCGCCCGGCTGGTGGCCAACGAGCGCCAGCCGCATCGGGCGGGGCTCGTCAGGCGGGCGTTGCGCGGCGCCGACGGCGTCGAGGGCGTTGTCGTCGCCGACGGCACGCAGCCGCCGTGGCCCAGTGGCTCGTTCGACCGGGTGCTGGTCGATGCTCCCTGCACGGGCCTCGGCGCGCTGCGGCGCCGCCCGGAGTCCCGCTGGCGTCGTACGCCCCAGGACGTGACGGCGCTGGCGCCCTTGCAGCGGGCGTTGTTGTCCGCGGCGATCGACTCGGTCCGCCCCGGTGGCGTCGTGGTCTATGCGACCTGTTCGCCCGTGCTTGCGGAGACCCGTGATGTCGTGACCGATGTGCTCGCGGCCCGATCCGACGCCCGACTCGAGGACGCCTCCTCGCTCTGGCCCGACGTCCCGGACTGTGTCGGCCCCCTCCCCGGGACCCTTCAGCTGTGGCCCCACCGCCACGCCACCGACGCCATGTTCGTCGCCCTGCTGCGCCGTACGGGCTGAGGATCCGCCCGGGGGTGAGGTGCGTGGGGGCGGCACCCGGCCGCGCTGGGATCCAGCGACGCCATGTGCCGAGTCGCTCCTGGTCGACACCGCGGCCACTAGACTCCGCTGCGCCGGGTCATCAGGGCGTCCGGCGGGCAGGGCTGGTGGTCATCTCGTGAGTGAGCAACAGGTCCGGACCTCCGGCGCGGGACTTGTCCTCATGACCCTGGCCGCCAGTCAGTTCCTCATGGCCCTGGACAGCTCGGTCATGAACGTCTCCATGGCGAGCGTCGCCGACGACGTCCATACGTCGATCACGGGGATCCAGACCGCGATCACGCTCTACACCCTCGTCATGGCGTCGTTCATGATCACCGGCGGCAAGCTCGGGAGCATGATCGGTCGCAGGCGCGCGTTCGCGATCGGCTGCGTGGTCTATGGGGCCGGGTCCCTCCTCACCGGTGTGGCAACCAACCTGCCGGTGTTGATCCTCGGTTGGTCCGTGCTCGAGGGCCTCGGCGCCGCACTGATCATGCCCGCGATCGTCGCACTGATCGCCGTGAACTTCTCCGCGGATGCGCGACCTCGGGCCTATGGGTCCGTGGCCGCGGCGGGTGCCATCGCCGTGGCGGTGGGCCCTCTGGTGGGAGGCGCGGCCACCACCTATCTGTCCTGGCGCTGGGTCTTCTTCAGCGAGGTCCTCATCGTGCTGGCGACGCTGGTGATGTCCAGGAGGATCGATGACGCGCCGGGTTCTGCCGGTGCGCGGCTCGACATCGTCGGGGCGCTGCTGTCAGTGGCCGGACTGGCCACCGCCGTGTTCGGGGTCCTCCGGGCGAGCCAGTGGGGGTGGCTCACGCCTCGGCCGGGTGCACCCGGCCTGTTGTCGGCGTCGCTGACGTTCTGGTGCATCGTCGGAGGACTGTTCATCGTGTGGCTGTTCCTGCTCTGGGAAGCGCGCACGGTGAGGGCCGGCCGTGAGCCGCTGGTGCGACCCTCGCTCTTGGAGAACCCTCTGCTGCGGTCGAGCCTGACGCTCTTCGGCTTCCAGTTCCTCGTCCAGGCCGGCGTGTTCTTCGTCGTGCCCCTGTTCTTGTCGGTGGTCCTCGAACTGCCCGCCTTGGGCACCGGGCTGCGCATCCTGCCGCTCTCGCTGGCGTTGCTGGTGGCCGCGCTGGGCGTGCCGCGGCTGTGGCCCGACGTCTCGCCACGTCGGGCGATCCGGCTCGGCCTCGTCCTCATGCTCGTCGGCATCGTCGTACTCAGGTCGGGTGTCGACCTCGATGCCTCCGCCGCCATCGTCGCGCTGCCCATGGTCTGCATGGGCCTGGGAGTCGGCACCCTCGCCTCGCAGCTCGGCGCGCTGGCGATCTCGTCGGTCCGTGAGGAGCACAGCAGCGAGGTCGGTGGGCTCCAGAACACCGCGACGAACCTCGGCGCCTCGTTGGGGACGGCGCTCGCGGGGTCCATCCTGATCGCCGCCCTCACGACGTCCTTCATCAGCGGGATCCAGGACAACCCGGATGTCCCAGGTGCCGTCGCCGCGCAGGCTGAGGTCTTCTTGGCCGATGGAGCCCCCTTCCTGTCCGACACGCAGCTCGAAACCGAGCTGCAGAAGGCGGGTGTCGCGGACACCTTGGCTCGTGCGGTCCTCGACGAGAACCGGGCCGCCCGAGTGACAGGCCTGCGGACCGCGCTCGGCGTGCTCGCCCTCGTCGCGGTGCTGGCCCTGTTCTTCACCGGGGCGGTGCCGGAACGTCGCTGAGCCACGGCGCCCGGGGTCCACGTGTGGACATCACCCCAGCCCAGGACAACCTGGTGCGTACGACGCACCAGGTGCGTCGCCCACACCAGCCAAGCCCGGCGCAGCTGTCTAGCCAGCCAGGGCCTCGACAACTCAGGCTGCTCCGACGGCGTCCCAAGGGTGTGACCACGCAGCTGCTGGGAGTCGCCCTGGGATGCCTGGTGCTCAGCGCAGCCGGCTGTGCTGCGGGCGGCGACCAGGGCGCCGTCGGCACGCCCGAAGCCGCCAACCTGAGCGGCTCGACGCCCAGCGCATCGGCAGCGCTGGAGACGGACACGTCCGACTCGCCGCAGCCCACCAAGCCCGCCGAGATGCCCTGCAACCCGGGGACCGGCTTCCCCGTGGCGCAGGAGGGCTGCCCCGACACCGACCCAGAGACGGGCTGGCTGACAACCACGGACGACGGCCTCACCCTGGCGCCGTTCCGGACCCTCGGCAATGACGCCGCGGGGCGGGCCTATGCGCAGGCGCACCACCTGGAGTTCCCGTTCCCGAACGACTACGTCGATGCCCCCGACGGTCGCCCACAGCGACTCGCGCTGGCCGACTCGACCGTGTGCACCGGCATCATCCGGGTGGGCTATCGCGAGCCGCTCGAGGACCACGCGGTGCCCTGCCGCGCGCTCGTCAAGGCCGCGACCGACGCACGGCTGCCGCTGCCGGTGGCGGTGTGGCGCGACGGCGACGTGGTCGTCCATGTGTCAGAGCTCTACCGCCCCTGACAGCGACCGGAACTAGGCGTCTCCGTCAGCCGCGTCGATCGCATCGAGGTCACGCGTGGCGAACCGGTGGTGCTCCCACGACTCCTCGAGGATCGTCTGGAGGCAGGAGCGCACGGTCTCGTCATAGTCGGGCGCCCACGGGTTGCTGCGGGTCTCCTCCAGATCGGCCGCGGTCACGCCCGCGAGGAAGTCTCGGACCATCGCGATGCGGTCGCGCCACACCTCGAGCACCTCGTCGTACGGCGGCACGTCGCTGCGGAAGACCGACGGGTCGTGGCCATCGGTGGCGTATTCGACGTTGGGCTGGCCGATCGGGTGATAGGGACGCTCCACCCGCAGGACCGCCCCGCGCAGCCAGGTGTCGATCGCCATGACGAGGTGGCGCAAGGTCTGGGCGAACGACCACTCGCCGTCGACGGACACGTCCACCGTGCCGGCCGGCATCCGCGACACCCGGTCCAGCGTGCCCGCCCAGACCTCCTCGAGCCGCGCCCAGTTGGCGCGCAGGCCGTCGACATCGCCGGCCCGCCGCTGCGCATAGCCGGGGAAGCGGCGTTCGAGCTCGGCCTCGACCAGCGGAGCGACGTCCACGCCGTTGACCCGCAGCACGCTCTCCCCGTCGAGCAGCCACGGCGCGTCGATGTCGGCCCCGGCGATGTCGACCGCCCGCATCACCGCCCCTGACAGATCTGCCCGCACGAACCGAGCGCCGCGAAGGCTGACGTCCTCGAATCTCTCCCCGTCCATCGGCCCAGCGTGGTCAACAACCGGCGACGTCGTCAACGGCTGGTCCGAGTCGCCCGGCTGGTTGGTCACAGCGCGGCCAAGAGGGCCACCGGGTGTCACGGCACCTGTCACGATCGTGGTATGACGCCCCTCGACGCCGAGACCGCCATCCGCAAGGGCGGCTGGGATCCGCGCTATGCCACGGTGCTCGTGGTCGTCACCCGGGGCGACATCGCCGCCGCCCTCGTCGACACCAACTCCGACGGTGCCGACATCGACCTCGACGAATACTGGCTCGGGCCGGACGGCGCATGGGAGCCGGCCGGCAGCAGCGGCTCAGCCGGTGAGTTCGGCTCGTCCTGGTCGCCCCACATGGTGGCCCGCTATGGCCGGACCGACCCCGGCGCGACGGTGACCCTCGACTATCTCGGTGAGACCCACGAGGTGACCGCCACGGGCCAGGGCTGGTGGCTGTTCATCGCGCCGCCGCGCGACGACGGCACCCTCGTCGAGGTCAGCCGCGAGCGGTGAGCAGCCGTCGACGACAGCGGCGGCTACGGTGGGCCCCATGGCGAGCCAGACTCCCGCGGCCGAGGTGGAGGTCGACGACAAGGTCGTGCGGGTGAGCAACCCCGACCGCGTCTACTTCCCCGAGAGCGGGGCGACCAAGCTCGACCTGGTCGACTACTACCTCGCCGTCGGCGACGGCATCGTCAACGCGCTGTTCGAGCGGCCCTGCATGCTGCACCGGTTCCCCAAGGGGCTGGCGGGCGACAAGGTCCACCAGAAGCGGCTCCCGGCCGGGGCGCCACCGTGGGTGGAGACCGTCCGCCTCCACTTCCCCCGATGGAACCGCACCGCCGACGAGCTGTGCGTCACCGAGCTCGCGAGCGTGATCTGGGCGGTGCAGATGTCGACGGTCGAGTTCCACCCGTGGAACAGCCGCCGCGCCGACACCGAGAAGCCCGACGAGTGGCGCATCGACCTCGACCCCGGCCCGCTGTGCGACTTCGCGACCGTGCAGCGGGTCGCCCACGTGGCCCACGAGGTCCTCGACGAGCTCGGCGCGACCGGCTTCCCCAAGACCAGCGGCGGCAAGGGCATGCACATCTATGTCCGCATCCGGCCCGACCACGGGTTCGCCGACGTACGGCGTGCCGCCCTCGCGTTCGCCCGCGAGGTCGAGCGCCGCGCTCCCGACGACGTCACCACCACCTGGTGGCGCAAGGACCGCGACCCCCACGCGCTGTTCGTGGACTACAACCAGAACGCCCGCGACCACACCATCGCCGCCGCCTACTCGGTGCGGGGGGTCCCGGATGCCCGGGTGTCGGCGCCGATCCGCTGGGACGAGGTTGACGACGCCGATCCGCGCGACTTCACGATCTTCACGATGCCGGCCCGCTTCGCCGAGCTCGGTGACCTGCACGCCGACATCGACGACCAGGTGTTCGACATCGCCCCGCTGCTGGAGTGGGCGGCCCGCGACGAGGCCGCGGGCCAACCCACCCCAGAACCGGAGCCGGACGCCTAGCCCCGATCGACTCTCAGGGAGCGACGAACGGGGCGATGCCCTGCGGCGTACCCCACCCGGTCGGTCCGTCGAAGCCCGCGGCGGCCTTGCACAGATAGCTGCCCGAGCAGACCCCGTTGCGCCCCGTAGTGATGTCGTGGAACGCATCGGTGCGGGCGTAGAGGTCGCCGGGCTTGATCCCCCCGGCGTCGGCGGCACCGATCAGCCCGGCCGTGAACGGCGACGACGCACTGGTCCCGCCGACCCGCAGCCAGCCGCGATAGCGCTTCGGCAGGAAGGTGTCATAGATCGCCAGCTCGTCGGCCACCGCGGCCATGTCGGCGAACGTCCGCATGTGACAGGCCGGGTCGGACTGCCAGGCGGGCTTCGCGAAATAGGCCGAGCAGCCGGAGCCGCCGAACAGCCAGGCCTCCTCCGACCAGCCCCGCGCGTTGTCGGCGTGGGACAGCGACGTCCCACCCACCGCGACCACCCCCGGCACCGAGGCCGGGAAGGAGGCGTTGGTGAAACCGCTGTCGCCCGACGAGACCACCGAGGTCACTCCGGGCACGTCGTACGCCGCCGCGGGCGTCTCGACGCCCGTGAACTCCTGGATGCCGTAGGAGTGGTTGACCACCGTGGCCCCCGCGGCCGCGGCCGTCTGGGTGGCCTTGCGCAGCGGCCCGGTCGTGGGCTGGTTGGCCTCGACCAGGACGATGTGGCAGGTCGGACAGGCCGCCGACACCATCTGGAGGTCGAGTGCCGCCTCGACGCCCCAGTTCATGTCCGGGTGGGGGTAGTTGTCGGCCTCACCCTGCTGGTTGAGCTTGGTGAAGCAGCCGCTGGCCGACGTGCACAGGGGCAGGCCGAACTGCTTGCGATAGGCGTTCATGTTGGCCTCGGCCTTGGGGTAGTCGTAGGCGACCACGATCCCCACGGTGGCCGTGCTTCCCGTGGCCGGGACGTCGTAGGCCTGCCGCAGGTCGGTGGCGCCCCAACCGGCGGGGTCGGCCGCCTTGGCGGTCGGCCCGACGTGGTAGCGCTCGATGCGGGTGAAGCAGCTGTAGCGCTCCACGCCGTTGGTCCGGCACACCCGGTGCGGCCGATAGGCCGCCTGCGACCGGCTCACCGCCGAACGGGTGGCGGCCGAACGCGTGTCCGGGGCCGTCACCCGGCGGGGTGTCGAGACGCCCCGCCCGATCAGGTAGGCGTCCTCGGCGAGCTCGTCGACGGTGCGACCGGCGGCGTCGGTGGCGTGGATCCGCAGGCTGACGCTCTTGCCGGCGCCGGGGCTGCGATAGCCGACCCGGAACGACGTCGCATCGAGGCGGCGTACGGCGGCTCGATGCCACTGCTTGCCGTTGGTGGACCACTCCACGGTGGCCGCGGTGACCCGGCTGGAGGCCGACCCCAGCGCGTCGAAGCGGATCGGGAAGGTGACCGGGCCGGCAGGGATGCCGGAGGTCACGTTCATCGGCAGCCGGTAGGACGCCCGCAGGATCGGGATGGTCCGCCGGCCCGCCGGGAACGTGAACGACCACGAGTCCTCGACCCGGGTCGAGACCTGCCACCTCGCCGAGGCCTGATGGGTCATGGTCAGCGTCGCCCGCTTGCCGACGGCGCTGTCCGGCACGCTGCCGACGACGGCCGACTGACCGGAGGCGACGGCGCGCCCCCTGCTGGAGAGCGCCCACGTGCTGCTGTTGCGCGCGAAGTCGAGACCGGTCATCGCGGTGCCGGAGCTGGCCAGGAACGAGAGCTGGCCGTGGAAGACGCCGTCGTCGGTGCAGAGCAGGCAGCGGCGCCCGACGGCATCCCCGTCGGAGCCGGTGTCAGGGCCCGGGCCCAGCGGTCCGTGGAAGAAGTCGAGATCGGGGGCCGGACCCGGCTTGAACGCACGCATCTGGAACTGCATCTGGTCGCCACGACGGCCGGTGATCTGTTCGGTGAGCCAGCTCAGGCGCGGGTCGCCCAGCGCCCAGAACGACATCGTCCCGGGGCGTTGGACCGCGACCGCCCAGATGAACACGAAGGTGTCCTCGGGGACGAGGCCGAAATAGAGCCCGAACGTCGGGTCGGACGCGCCGGTCGCGAACGAGCGGATGTCCATCCGGGCGAAGTCGGCCGGCCGGAAGGAGAAGGTCAGGTCGCTCGGGATGCCGGAGCGCGCCTTGCGGGCCATGGCCAGGTGACCGACCTGCTCGTCGAAGAGCGAGGTGCCGGGGTCACCGAACGTGTACTCGACCGTGGTCACGAACGAGCCCAGGGAGGCGGGCGGCGGGGCCACGGGCGTGAGGCGCGGCGTCATGCCGCTATAGCCCATGCTGAAGCTGGCCTTGCCGAGCGCGTCCTGCCGCAGGATGGTCACCCCGCGGTCGAGGGCCTTCTGGCCGGCCAGCGTCATCGCCGGCTTGACGGTGGCCTCGGACATCACCAGGCCGATGGTGGCATCGGAGGTGACGTCGACCTCGCGGGCGACCGCCCGGTTGAAGTCGTCGCTCATCAGCCAGTAATGGCCGGCGGGCAGCGAGACCTTCCACTCGCCGTCGACCAGGAACGCGAAGCCGGCCGCCTGGCGACCGTCGTCGACGTTCATGAACGCGAGCATCCCGAACGGCAGCGGCTGCCCCGGAGTGCGTTCGGCCTGGATCGTCACCGTGTGCATCTCGAAGTCGCCGGCGGCGGTGGTGACGCTCGGGGTAGGGCCGCTGATGCGAGCCACGCCGCGGAGGCTGCCCGCGAGCTGCGCCAGCGCCGCGGGTCGGTCGATGCGGGCAGCCAGCGTCGTCGTACCGTCGGCGCGCTTGGCGAGCGTGTTGCGCTCGAGCTGGAGCCCGGGCAGGTCGCGCACGGTGGTGCCCGCGGCGAAGGTCACCGTCAAGGGCGCGCTCCCGGCCCGCGCGGCGGCGGCCAGCGCCGTGACGTTGAACGCCGACGGGTCGATGACGGCCAGCTCGGCCGTGGGAAGTCGGGGGACGACATAGGCGTCGCCGCCGAAGCTGACGGTGCGGACCGGCCCACCGGCGTGAGGAGACGCCGCGGTCATGGTGGCGACGTCGGGGCCGGGTCCGCCAGACCGGAGCAGCACCGTGTCACCCGAGACCAGCGTGACCCGGTCGACCTGGGGAGCGGTGCGGGCCGAGGTCTGCGGCGCCGCGGCGGTCGCGGTGGAGGTGGCGGTCGAGGCAGCCTGTGACGGCGGCAGCGGCACCAGGCTCACCGCGGTCACCAACGCGGCGAGGACGCCGAGCGCGCGACGGACCGCGCGTGGTGGTGAGGTGAAGGCACGAGAAGGCATGAGCAGGAGCTCACTTCCCCGGGGTCGACGGACACTCGGCAGGCTCACTGACCCCGTCATCGGCAAGCCCCCGCGGGGGTGTCAGGGACACTACACGGGTCGCCCGGGCGTCGTCGCCCTAGACTCACCGACCGTGGGCATCCAGATCACACCGAGCATCCTCAACGCCGACTTCGCCGCCCTGGGCGCCGAGGTCGCGCGCATCCCGAGCGCCGACTGGGTGCATGTCGACGTCATGGACAACCACTTCGTTCCCAATCTGACCTTCGGCCCGACCATGGTCGAGGCGCTGGCGCGGTCCACCGACCTGCCGCTGGACGCCCACCTCATGATCGAGAACCCCGACCGTGAGGCGCCCGCCTATGTCGAGGCGGGCTGCCGCTCGGTGACCTTCCACGTCGAGGCCACGGCGGCCCCCGTACGGCTGGCCCGCGAGCTGCGGGCTCTGGGCGCTCGGGCCGCGATGGCCCTCAAGCCCGCCACCCCCATCGAGCCCTACGAGGACATCCTCGGTGAGCTCGACACCCTGCTGCTGATGACGGTGGAGCCCGGCTTCGGCGGCCAGAAGTTCCTCGACGTGGTGCTCCCCAAGATCCGCCGCACGCGTGCGCTCATCCAACGACACGGCCTCGAGCTGTGGCTCCAGGTCGACGGCGGGGTCTCGGTCGAGACGATCGAGCGCTGCGCCGAGGCCGGCGCCGACGTGTTCGTGGCCGGCTCGGCGGTCTATTCGGCCGACGACCCCGACGCCGATGGTGGGCGAGCTGCGGCGCCTCGCCGAGGCCGCGGTCGCGCGCTGAGAGCGGTTCACGCGGAGGCTCGCGCACCGCGCGCTGGACGCCGTGTGGCACACTGGAGGTGTCGAGTTGTCACAAACTCGCGTGCTCTGGGGGCGGTGAAATTCCGCACCGGCGGTGAAAGTCCGCGACCCGGCCGCAGCCAGCGGTCGGTTGACCAGGTGGAACTCCTGGACCGACGGTCAAAGTCCGGATGGGAAGAGCAAAGCACGGCAGCCGTGCGTCGCCATCCGGTGACGCCCGGGCGGCTGTGCGGCCCCGGAGTCCGCGACCGGACATGAGGGGCCATCGATGGCAGCCAGTGAGGCCGAGCGCCGCGCGATGACGCGCGCCCTCGTGCTGGCCGCGAGCCCCGGCGTACCGCTCGGGCCCAACCCGCGGGTGGGCTGCGTGCTGCTCGGGCCCGACGGTGAGGTCATCGCCGAGGGGTTCCACCGCGGCGCCGGTTCGCCCCACGCCGAGATCGACGCGCTCCAGCGGGCCGGCGTTGCCGCCGCCGGGCCACTGCTGTGGTCACCCTCGAGCCCTGCAACCACACCGGTCGCACCGGTCCCTGCAGCGAGGCGCTCGTCGCGGCCGGCGTACGACGGTGGTGCTGGCCCAGCCCGACCCCAACCCCGTGGCCGCCGGGGGAGCGGCGCGACTGCGCGCCGCCGGCGTGGAGGTCGAGTCGGGGCTGCTCGAGGACGACGCCCGAGCGCTCAACCGGGTCTGGACGTTCGCGATGGACCAGGGCCGGCCGTTCGTGACCTGGAAGTTCGCGACGACCCTCGACGGCCGGAGCGCCGCAGCGACGGCACCAGCCGGTGGGTCAGCTCTCCGGCGGCTCGGCTGGACACCCACCGGCTCCGCGCGCTGTGCGACACCATGCTGGTCGGCACCAACACCATCGAGGTCGACGACCCGCGGCTCACCGTCCGAGACGCCGACGACCAACCGCTCCCGCGCCAGCTGCTCCGCGCGGTGATGGGGCTGCGCGACCTCGACCCGGGCCGCCGGGTCTTCGACGACGCCGCCGTGACCGTCCTGCTCCGCACCCGCGACCCGCACGAGGCGCTCAAGGAGCTGTTCGCCCGCGACCGGCAGCACGTCTTCCTCGAAGGCGGCCCCACGCTGGCCGCGGCGTTCCTCACCGCCGGCCTGGTCGACGAGGTCGTCACCTATGTCGCCCCGATGCTGCTGGGCGCCGGTCGCTCGGCCGTCGGCGACCTCGGGATCACCACCATCGCCGAGGCCCTCCACCTCGACGTCGCCGACGTCACCGTCCTCGGCGAGGGCGCCGGCGCCAACGTCCGCCTGACCATGACCCCCCACGACCCGAAGGTGGCCTGACCATGTTCACCGGCATCGTCGAGGAGCTCGGCACCGTCGCCCGGATCGACGCGCAGGCCGACGCCATCCGCCTCACCGTCGCCGCCAACACCGTGCTCGACGACGTCCACCTCGGCGACTCGATCGCCGTCAACGGCTGCTGCCTGACCGTCGCCGCCACGGACGGGGCGACCTGGACCGCCGACGTCATGCAGGAGACGCTCGACAAGACCGCGCTGGGCGCCCTCGGCCCCGGCGACCACGTCAACCTCGAGCGCGCCGTACGCGCGGACCAGCGGCTCGGCGGCCACATCGTCCAGGGCCACGTCGACGGCGTCGGGACGGTGGTGTCCCGCACCCCCAGTGAGCACTGGGAGGTCGTCGAGATCGGCCTGCCGGCCGGGATGTCGCGCTATCTCGTCGCCAAGGGCTCGATCGCCGTCGACGGCGTGTCGCTCACCGTCGTCGACGTGACCGACGGCTCCTTCACCGTGTCGCTGATCCCCGAGACCCTGACCCGCACCACGCTCGGCACCCGCAAGCCCGGGGAGCAGGTCAACCTCGAGGTCGACGTGCTCGCCAAATATGTCGAACGCCTGCTCGCCGGCCGCGCCGGCACCACCCCCGCACCAACATCCCCCGAGGAGACGGCATGAACCTGCTCGACTGGCTGCTCAACGGTCAGTTCCACGTCGGCGGCGGCACCTTGTCGGTGCGCGAGGTCGTCGGCAACCTGTTCGGTCTGGCGAGCGCTCTGCTCGGCATGCGCCGGCTCGTCTGGGCCTGGCCCGTGGGACTCGTCGGCAACGTGCTCCTGTTCACCGTCTTCGTGTCGGGCCAGCTGAGCGGCGTCACCACCGAGCCGCTGTGGGGCCAGGCCGGCCGGCAGGTGTTCTTCATCGCCATGGCGCTCTATGGCTGGTTCCGCTGGGCGCGGCTGCGGTCCGAGGGCGGCGCGGCCGATGGTGGCGCCATCGCGCCGCGCTGGGCGACCGCCCGCGAGCGGCTGGGTCTGGTCGGCCTCGGCGTCGCGGGCTATGCGGCGGCCTACCTCCTGCTCCAGCAGATCGGCTCCTGGAACCCGACCACTGAGGCGTGGATCCTCGCCGGCTCGATGCTGGCCACCTACGGCATGGCGCGCGGCTGGGTGGAGTTCTGGCTGATCTGGATCCTCGTCGACGTCGTCGGCGTGACCACGCTGCTCCAGGCCGGCTACTACCCGACCGCGGGCATGTATCTGTTCTATGCCGGCTTCGTGGTCGTCGGCTTCTTCACCTGGGTCCGGGTGAGCCGGCGCCTGGAGGACCAGGCCGTGGACGATGACGACGCCACCAGGTCAGAGGCGCTTGCATGAGTGACGCCCTGCGGCTGGACCCGGTCGAGCGCGCGATCGAGGAGATCGCCGCCGGCCGGGCGGTCGTGGTCGTCGACGACGAGGACCGCGAGAACGAGGGCGACATCATCTTCGCCGCCGCCAAGGCGACGCCCGAGCTGATGGCCTTCACGATCCGCTACTCCAGCGGCGTCATCTGCGTGCCGATGCCGGCCGCCATGCTCGACCGCCTCGACCTGCCCCTGATGACGCCGTACAACGAGGACCGGATGCGGACCGCCTACACGATCTCCGTCGACGCCCGCGACGGCGTCACGACGGGCATCTCGGCGGCAGATCGCGCCCGCACCGTCAAGGTGCTCGCCGACTCGGCCACCGAGCCGTGGGAGATCACCCGCCCCGGCCACGTCTTCCCGCTGCGCTATCGCGAGGGCGGCGTGCTCGTGCGCCGAGGCCACACCGAGGCCGCCGTCGACCTGGCCCGGCTCGCCGGCCTGACGCCCGCCGGCGTGCTGGTCGAGGTCGTCAACGACGACGGCACCATGAAGCGTGGCCCCGAACTGCGCGAGTTCGCCGACGAGCACGGGCTCGCGATGATCTCGATCGAGGACCTGGTCCGCTACCGGCGCCGCACCGAGCTGCACGCCGTCCGCGTGGCCGAGACCCGGCTGCCCACCCGCCACGGCGAGTTCACCGCCTTCGGCTATCGGGTCAGCGTCGACGACAGCGAGCACATCGCCCTGGTCCACGGCGACGTCTCCGGCCCCGAACCGGTGCTGACCCGGGTGCATTCGGAGTGCCTCACCGGCGACGTGTTCGGCAGCTTCCGCTGCGACTGCGGCCCCCAGCTGGATGAGGCCCTGGCGCGCATCGTCGACGAGGGCCGTGGCGTCGTGGTCTATCTGCGCGGTCACGAAGGGCGCGGGATCGGCCTGGTCGCCAAGCTACAGGCCTACCAGCTCCAGGACGGCGGGCGTGACACGGTCGATGCCAATCTCGATCTGGGGCTGCCCGCCGACGCCCGGCACTACGGCACCGCCACCCAGATCCTCCGCGACCTCGGCGTCGGCGCCGTACGACTGCTGACCAACAACCCCGACAAGACGGCCAGCCTGGAGGAGTTCGGGATCCCGGTGGCCGAGCGCGTGGGGTTGACCCCGCGGCCCAACGACCACAACCTGGCCTATCTGCAGACCAAGCGGGACCGGATGGGCCACGACCTGCCCCACCTGCCGATGACGAGAGGACACCAGTGATGAGCGGCGCCGGAGCACCCGAGCAGAAGCCCCTGGACTGCCACGACTTCCGGGTCGCGGTCGTCGCCGCCTCCTGGCACCAGGAGGTCATGGACGGGCTCATCGACGGCGCCCTGCGCGCCGCGAAGGACTACCGCGTCGAGGCCCCCGTCGTCGTTCGCGTCCCCGGCAGCTTCGAGCTGCCGGTCGTCGCCGGTGCCCTCGCCGCCCAGAAGTACGACGCCGTGGTCGCCCTGGGCGTGGTGATCCGCGGCGGCACCCCGCACTTCGACTATGTCTGCGCGGCCGCCACCGACGGGCTCAACCGGGTGGCGCTCGACACCGGAACCCCCATCGGGTTCGGCCTGTTGACCTGCGACGACGAGGCGCAGGCGCTCGACCGGGCGGGGCTGCTCAGCTCCCGCGAGGACAAGGGCTATGAGGCGATGTCCGCGGCCCTGGTCACCGCTCAGACGCTGCGCAAGGTGCGCCGGGGCTACCCCGACTGACCCGGTACTCCCTCGGTCGCGGCGAGCCGGTCTCGTCGTGGGCAGCGATGCGGGCGGTGGGCCGCCGGGGGCTTAGGCTTGGCGCCCGTGAAGACGTTCGAGGAGCTGTGGGCCGAGCTCAGTGACAAGGCCCGCACCCGCCCGGAGGGGTCCGGCACCGTGGCGCAGCTCGACGCCGGGGTCCATGCGATCGGCAAGAAGCTGGTCGAGGAGGCCGCCGAGTCCTGGATGGCCGCCGAGCACGAGGGGCCCGAGCGGGCCGCCGAGGAGATCAGCCAGCTGCTCTACCACGCCCAGGTCCTCATGCTGGCCAGCGGGCTGACCCTCGACGACGTCTACACCCACCTGTGAGAGAACGATGACCCAGATCCCCAACGGCCAGGCCACCAACGGCCAGGCCACCAACGGCCGACTCCTGCGGGTCGCCGTGCCCAACAAGGGCGCGCTGTCCCAGTCGGCCGCCGAGATCCTGCGCGAGTCCGGCTACCGGCAGCGGCAAGATCCCAAGGAGCTCACCCTCACCGACGCCGAGAACGGCGTCGAGTTCTTCTATCTCCGTCCTCGCGACATCGCCCTCTATGTCGGTGAAGGCACCCTCGACGTCGGCATCACCGGCCGCGACCTCCTGCTCGACTCCGGCGCCCACGCGAGCGAGGTCATGCCGCTCGGCTTCGGCCGCTCGCGGTTCCGGTTCGCCGGGCCGGCGGGACAGTTCACCGACCTGGCCCAGGTCGCCGGCAAGCGCGTCGCGACGTCGTACACGGGGCTGGTGCAGGCGTTCCTGGCCGAGCGGGACATCGAGGCGACCGTGACGCGCCTGGACGGCGCGGTCGAGACGTCGATCCAGCTGGGCGTCGCCGACGTCATCGCCGACGTCGTCGAGACCGGTACGACGCTGCGCGCGGCGGGGCTGGACACCTTCGGTGAGGTGCTGCTGGAGTCCGAGGCCGTGCTGATCACCCGAGCGGGCACCGCCGAGCTCGACGGGTTCGACATCTTCAAGCGACGCATCGAGGGCGTCCTGGTGGCCCGCAGCTACGTGATGATGGACTACGACATCCTGGCCGAGAACGTCTCGCAGGCGGTCGCCCTCACCCCCGGGATCGAGAGCCCGACCGTGTCGCCGCTTCATCGTGAGGGCTGGGTCGCCGTACGCGCGATGGTCCCGCGCGCGGGAGCCCAGCGGATGATGGACGAGCTGTTCGAGATCGGCGCCCGCGGCATCCTGCTGACCGACATCCACGCGTGCCGCCTCTGATGGCCGACCTGCCCGAGCTGCCGCGGTCCTGGCGCCCGATCGGCGTCCGGATCGCCGGCTGGGCGCTCGGACTCATGCTGCTGCTCGTCACCACGGTCGCCTGGCTGACCTTCCCGGCCGACGTGCGGGCGGCGTTCACGCTGTCCCAGCGCATCTCGGCCGTCTCGCTGGGCCTCATCATCTGGGCGGCGTTCTATGCCGTGATGCGGTCCAAGGTCATCGCCACCGACCAGGGCATCGAGGTGGTCAACGGCTACCGCCACCACCACTACACCTGGGCCCAGGTCGTGACCGTGACGATGCCGCACGGCGCCCCCTGGGCGACCCTGGACCTCAGCGACGGCAACTCCGTCTCCGCCATCGGCATCCAGGGCTCCGACGGCGGCCGAGCCCGCGCCGCCATCCGCGAGCTCCGCGCCCTCCTCGAGGCCCACCACTCCGCCTCCTGACGCCGACCCGGCAGAACTTCTGCCGGGTCGATGGGGTTTGACGCTGCCGACCCGGCAGAAGTTCTGCCGGGTCGATGGAGAACTGGTCAGTCGGTGACGGCGCGGATGCCCCAGGAGCAGGTGTGGTCGTCGCCGGGGGAGCCGGCGGGGGCGAGCACGACGAGGTCGGTGCCGCTGTTGAAGGCGTCCGGGGGAGCGGTCATCGGCTCGACGGCCAGCGAGCGGCGCGCCGTCTCGGGCGTCTCCTCGCCGGAGTAGACCTGGAGCCAGGCATGGCGGGCATCGACCCACAGCGCGACGCCCAGGCCTGCGACCGGGTCGTGCAGCACGGTGGTCGCCCGGCCCTGGGCGTCGCGCACCAGGTCGGTGAAGGCGTGGTCGAAGACGGTGGCGCCGATCGGGCGCGCCATCCGGAAGTCATAGGCACCGCCCTCGACCGGCTCGGTCCCGGTCGGCAGCTTGCGCTCGGGGTCGGCAAGCAGCCGGGTCGCCACGGGCAGGGTCAGCTCACAGCCGTCGATGGGGCCCGGGCCGACGACGAGGTAGGGGTGCGCGCCCACGGCGTACGGCGCCGGCGCGGGCGACAGGTTGGCCGCCGAGTGCGTGACGGTGAGCCCGTCGGCGGACAGGTCATAGAGCACGTGGAGGTCGAGCGTCCAGGGATAGCCGCTCTGCGCCATGACCCGGCACAGCAGGCTGACCGAGTGGTCGGTGTGCTCCTCGACGGTCCACGCGGCCCAGCGCACCAGCCCGTGGGAGGCGTTGTGGCGCGGCACCTCCGAGATCGGCAGCTGGTGGCTCTCCCCGCCGAAGTCATAGCGGCCGTCGCGGATGCGGTTGACCCACGGCGCCAGCAGCTGTCCCCGGGCCCCGGACGGCGCCTCGTCGGCGGCGAACCCGTCGAGCAGCGGGCGGCCGTCGTACTCCAGGGCCCGCAGCGTTGCACCACCCTCGGTGACGACCGCGCGATAACCGGCGGCGGCGATCTCGAACTGCTCTCCCGTGGGCGCGACCATGTGGTCAGCCTGGCACACCCCGACTCGCCGACCGGCGACGGGATCTGGTCAGATGGTCGGGTGCGGGTGATGCTCTTCGCCGCTGGGTCCCGAGGTGACGTCCAGCCCTTGGTGGCGCTGGCGCTCGGGCTGCAACGGGCCGGCCACGACGTCACCGTCGCGGCGGCACGCGACTTCGCGCCGTTCGTCGAGGGTCACGGCCTGACCTTCCACGGCTTCTCCGCGGACGTGCGGGACCTGCTCGACTCCGACCTCGGTCGATCGTGGCTCGGCCACAGCAGCCACCGGCCGATGCTGGAGCTCAAGCTGTTGACCCAGATGGTCGACACCTGGGGCCTCGCCCTGGTGGGGGAGGTGTTGGAGCTGGCCGGGGCGGCCGACCTGTTCATCTCCGGGGTGCTCACGATCGACGGGACCGACGCGCTCGTCCGGGCCCGCGGCGGCCGCCACGCCGTGGCGCTGATGGCGCCGTTCGCGCCGACGCGGGCCGGCTGGGCCGGCGTCCAGGCCTCGCGACCTCTCGCCTTCAGCCGCGCCAACCTCGTCTCGGGTCAGGTCATGAACTGGTTCCTGGCGGGCGCCTTCTCCGCGCCCGGACGCGAGATCCGGCGCCGGCTCGGCGTCCCGCAACCGTCCCGGCGCCGCCTCGCCCGGCTGTACGCCGACACCCCGACCGTGGTGGGCGTCAGCCCGGCCGTGGTGCCGCCACCTCGGGACTGGCCGGCCCACCTCCAGGTGACGGGCTACTGGTTCCTCGACGCCGCCGACGACTGGACCCCGGACCCCTCGCTCCAGGCGTTCCTCGACGACGGCGAGCCGCCGGTCTATGTCGGGTTCGGCTCGATGTCGACCCACGACACCGACGGCACGATGGCGACCATCCTCGAGGCCATCGCCCGGACCGGGGTGAGGGCGGTCATCCACCGAGGTGCCGCCGGTCTCGCGGCGACGGATCTCCCCGCCCAGGTCCAGCTCGTCGACGACGTGCCGCACGACTGGCTCTTCCCGCGCTGCGCTGCCGTGGTCCACCACGGGGGCGCCGGGACGACGGCCGCCGGGCTGCGGGCGGGCCGGCCCTCCGGCGTCGTCGCCCACATCGGCGACCAGCCGTTCTGGGGGCGGCGGGTCCACGAGCTCGGGGTGGGCGCGCCCCCGGTGCGGCGGCACCAAGCGACGGCCGACGCGCTGGCCCGGATGGTCGACACCCTGGTGTCCTCGCCGGCGATCGCCGCCCGCGCCGACGCCCTGGGAGCCACCATCCGCGCGGAGGACGGGGTGGCGCGAGCGGTCGAGCACCTCGAGCGGTACGCCGGTCCGGCGTGACCCCGGTGCGACCCTCGGACCGGCCCGTCTCGCTGTGAGAGGCGTCATTCCTCAGCGACGGCAAAGTCCCTTAAACTGATCCAGATTTCAACTTCAGGTTCGTTCTCGAGGAGTCCCATTGATGACTGAGCCCTCCGCCTGGTCGCGCGGCAGCGTCCAATATGCGCGGCTGTGGATCGCCGGTTCCGCACTGGTGGGGCTGTGCCTGGTGACGCTCGGTGGCGGGCTGATCGCGCAGGAGGCGGCCAAGGTGGACGACATCGGCGGCCTGTCCCTCGACTCGCCCCTGGTGATCTGGGGGACGCTGATGTCCGGGCTGGGCATCATGGCGCTGCTGGTCGCCGTGATCGCGCTCGGTGTGAGCCTCGGTCACCGTCTCAACGACCGCTGAACCCCACCCTGCCCGCCCCCGTCACCGCGCGATGACCTCGTGCCACGTGCGCCGGCTCACCTCGTGGCCGTCGCGCGTCGCGATCGTCTCGATGCTGACGTCATAGCCGGCGGCCGTGACCTCGACGTCCATCACCGAACGCAGCTCGATCGCCACGCCCGGCCAGGTCAGCTCATAGGTCGTCGCCGCGTGGGCGGCCTGGTCGAACGAGCGCGTGTCCACGGTGACCTCGCCGACATAGAGCTCGCGGGCGGTGCCGTCATAGGGCGTGGCGTACGACGTGTCGGTGCGTGTCGCGGCGGTGGTGACCCGGTTGAGGATGTCGTGGCGGATCTCCCACCCGATGCCCTCGCCGGACTCCGACGAGTGGTCCGCCCCGGGCACGAAGGACGGGGTGGGGAAGTCTCCCTCGAGCAGCGGCAGCGTGAGATCGCCGTCGAGCACGGTCACGGTGACCGGCGCCGGGGGCGCGATGGTGTTGGGCCAGTCGGCGCCGGCGATCGACACCCGCAGCCGGTTGTCGCCGCTCCAGGCATAGGCACAGGCGTCGAGCTCGACCTCGACGTCGAAGGGCTCCCCGGGGACCAGGGGCCGCGGCGACCCGTGCACGCCGTCACGGAAGGCCAGGTCGAGGCTGCCCCGCGCCACGAGCGCCGACGTGCCGTCGGGGAAGACGTCACACAGCTTCACCGAGAGCGACGCGAGGGGCGCGTCGACCATGAGACGCAACCGCGCCCGCGGCTGACCGACGACCGGGGCCGAGGGCGGCGTCGTGTCCCAGGTGAGCGAGCGGGCGTCGTCGATGCGCTGATCACCCGACAGTCCCCACGGCAGGTGACCCGCGCAGTCGATCCAGGCGGTGGTGCCGACATCGGCCAGCACCGGGAGCTCGCGGGGGCCTGGCAGCGCGACGTCGTGGGCCGTCACGGGAGGCCGCGACGGGAGCCTGACCCACCAGCCCTCGTGAAGGTCGAGGTCGGGTTGGGGCCGCGTCGAGGCGCGGACGAAGACGTCGCAGCCGTCAGTGTGCTCGCCCCGCCCCCGCAACCACCGGTCGAACCAGGCCGCCAGCTCGACGTCGAGGTCGATCCGCGGCCCCGGCATCGCGTGGGTGGCGTCGGCGTGGGCCCACGGCCCGGCCAGCAGGCGGTGGGGGACGCCCGCGTCGGCGAGCGCCGCGACGGTGCGGTAGGAGTTGTTGCGGTAGCCGTCGGCCCAGCCGGCGATGATCATGACGGCACACCCGATGCGGTCATAGCCGCGGGTGCCGCCGTCGAGTCGGACCGAGCCGTGGTTCCAATAGGGGCCGTGGCGGTTCTCGCGCAGCCAGGTCAGCACCCAGGGTTGGTTGGTCTCGAGCCGGCGGTGCCACTCGGCCTCCCAGCCCTCGCCCCACACGGCCGGCACCGGAGGCAGCACGTTCATCGGCGTCATGTAGTGGCAGTAGTCGACGAGGTCGACCAGGCGCAGCGCACCGCCGCGCCAGTGGACGTCGTCGGTCCAGCGGTCGTCGGTGGCATAGATGGCGCAGATCGCCTTGAGCGCCGGGGGCCGCTCGACCGCCAGCTGGAGGGAGTTGAACCCCGAGTACGACGTGCCCCACATGCCGACGTTGCCGTCACACCAGTCCTGGGCGGCCAGCCACGCGATCACCTCGGCAAGGTCGGACTGCTCCGCCTCGGGATATTCATCAGTGGCATCGCCGCCCGATGACCCGGTGCCGCGGACGTCGACGCGGCACACGGCGTAGTCATAGGTCTCGCAGAGCGCCACATAGGACTCGGCATAGGACGACGTGAGGTCGTCCTTGCGATAGGGGAGTGCCTCGAGCAGGCATGGTTGGGGACCGAGCCCGGGGTCGGGCAGATAGAGCCGCGCCGCCAGGTCGATGCCGTCGGCCATGCGGATGCGGACCTCGTGCTCGTTCATGCGCGCTCCAGGAGGGTCAGCACCTCGGGGGTGTGGGCGGACTGGCTGGTGTTGCCGGCGCGGCCCACGGTGGTGGCGGCGCCGAAGAGGGAGTTGAGGACGGCCTCCTCGCTGGCCTCGACCACGGCGGCGAAGAGCGGATCGAGGTCGCGGCCCGTGACGAGCGCGGTCCCGTCGGGGCGCCCGTCGCGGTCCAGACGCATGCCGGTGCCGAAGGCCATGAAGATCTCGCCGCTGCCGTGGTGGGCCACCGAGCCCGTGCGGGCGAGCCCGAGGCCGACCCGCCGAGCCAGGCGGGCGCACCCGGCACCGTCGACGGGCGCGTCGGTCACGACGAGACCGATGCACGAGCCCGCGGGGACGTTGGGGCCGGAGGACGCCGGCCCCAGGAGCCTCCCGACGGGCACGCCCGCGATCACGCACTCCTCCCGGACCCCGAAGTTGGTCATCAGCAGCACGGCCACGGTGTGACCGTCCGGGGTCACCCGGGAGGCGGTGCCGATGCCGCCCTTGAAGTCGAAGCACGACATCCCGGTGCCCGAGCCCACGGCGCCCTCGGCGGGCGGCACCGAGGAGCCGCGCGACGCCAGGGCCGCACGCCAGGCGGCGACCACGTCGTCGTACTCGACCTGCATGCGGCGGTTGTCGTTGAGGAAGGAGTCGTCGCACTCCGCGACCACGGGGATGACGACCTCCTCGGCGACCACCGGATCGACCTCCATCGCGATCCGGCAGGCAGCGTCATAGACCCGCCCCAGCTGCATGGTGGAGGTCAGATAGACCGGGGTCTCGGCCGCGCCCCACTCGGCTGCGGTGATGAAGCCGGTGCACTCGCCGGCCCCGTTGAGGACCGCGCCGCCCGCAGGCAGCGGGCGATGGAAGGCGTCCTCGGCGAGGACGACGCAGGTGACGCCGGTCCGCGCCACCCCTCGGCCTGCGGGGGGCGCGGGCTCGTCGCGGTGCAGCGTGGTGTGGCCGACTCCCAGGCCGACCACGTCGAGCAGCGAGTTGGTCGGCCCGGTGGGCAGGGCGCCGACGACGATCCCCAGGTCACGTGCGCGTGGCATGAGGGACATCCTGCCTGAACCGTCGGTCAACGCGCGCGAGGGAAGCAGCCGAGGTGGCAGCATGGCGTCCGTGACGCGCCCGATCCCCGTCGTCTGGTCTCCCGACACCCGCCTGCACGAGCCGCGGCACGAGGTGTGGGTCGGTGTGCCGACCGACGGCACCGAGGTCCCCGCGCGTGTCGACGCGATCCTCGCCGCGCTGGGGGATCGGCCCCGCGTCCTGGCGGCGCCGCACGACGACGACCTCCTGCTGGGCGTCCACGACGAGCCGCTGGTGACCTGGCTCCGCACGGCCCACGAGCGCTGGCTGGCCGGGCCCTACGACGAGCTCGTCGGCCAGCAACGGGTGGTGCCCTACTTCTTCCCGACGCGCGCGCTGTCGCAGGGGATGCCGATGCACCGGCCCGCCGCCGTGCACGGTGAGGCCGGCGGGTTCTGCTACGACACCATGACCCTGGTCGGCCCCGGCACGTGGCCGGCCGCGCGAGCGGCCGTCGACGCGGCGCTGACCGCGGTCGACCTGGTCGTCGCCGGCGAACGCGCGGCCTATGCGCTCTGTCGCCCGCCGGGTCACCACGTGACGCGCGCCGGCTATGGCGGGTCCTGCTATCTCAACAACGCCGCCATGGCGGCACAGGGACTGCGCGACGCCGGCCACGAGCGGGTCGGCGTGCTCGACGTCGATGCCCACCACGGCAACGGCACCCAGGCGATCTTCTGGGAGCGGGCCGACGTCGCCTATGCCTCGTTGCACGTCGACCCGGGCGCCGGCTGGTTCCCCCACGTCTTCGGTTATGCCGACGAGCGCGGCACGGGTCCCGGAGTCGGTACGACGCGCAACGAGCCGCTCGCCGAGGGCACCGCCGACGACGTCTGGACGGAGACCGCCGCCGGCCTGGTCGACTGGCTGGCGGGTCTCGGCTGCACGGCGCTGGTCGTCTCGCTCGGCGTGGACGCCGCCGCCGACGACCCCGAGAGTCCGCTCCAGGTCACGACCGCGGGCTATCGCGCCGCCGGCGCCGCCGTCGCCGCCACAGGGCTTCCCGTCGTGGCCGTCCAGGAGGGCGGCTACCACCTCGACACGCTCGGCGGCCTCGTCGACGCCTTCCTGTCCGGTCTCGACGACGGGGTTCGCGAGGGCGCCCGATGATCCGCCCCGAGCGGCCCGACGACCACGACGCCGTACGACGGGTGGTCGCCGCCGCCTTCGTCGACGAGCCGGAGGTGGTCGACCTCGTGGACGGGCTGCGCGCCTCCGCCCAGCTCCGCGCGAGCCTGGTGGCCGAGGTCGACGGCGCGGTCGTCGGGCACGTCATGCTCAGCCGCGGCTGGGTCGACAGCGAGGAGCGCCTGGTCGACGTGCTGGTGCTGAGCCCGCTGGCCGTGTCGCCCGAGCACCAGGGCCGCGGTCTCGGCGGTGAGCTCGTCACCGCGGCGGTCGCGACGGCGACCGAGCTGGGCGCCCCTGCTGTCTTCTTGGAGGGCGACCCGGGCTACTACCGACGGCTCGGCTTCGAGCCCGGGGCCGACCACGGGTTCCAGCCCCCCTCGGACCGGATCCCGGGCCCCGCCTTCCAGGTGGTCCTGCTGCCCGCCCATGAGCCGAGGCAGACCGGCCGCCTCGTCTATCCGGAGGTGTTCTGGGCGCTGGACTGCGTCGGCCTGCGCGGCGAGCACCTCGCCGGCGTACGCGCGGCGCTCGGGGACACCTGAGCCCGGGGCGGGACCGACATCAGGCGGCCGCGGCGCGTCCCCGGATGAGTCGGTCGAGCAGGACGACGACCCCGGCGGCACCCATGGCGACGGCGAAGACCAGCACGGCGCCCGTGACGGTCGACATGATGTCGGGGTCGACGATCATGACGACCGCGAGGGCGAGCATGAGGAAGCCGCTGCCCAGCTTGAGCAGCCGGCCCTGCTTCTCCTGGATCTTCGCGGCGCGCAGCGTCGTGACGGCGGTCAGGAAGATGACCATCTCGTCGAGCTGGTAGATGACCATATAGACGAGCAGCAGCGCGATGAACGTGAGCGCGCTCGCCTGCTGAGCGCTGAGCAGGTTGGTCCACAGGACGGGGAAACCCGCCGTGCAGCCGAACTCCACGAGCGACACGCCCGCCGCCAGCACCGAGGTCGACGCGACCAGGGCGAGGGTGCTGTCGCTGTGGGTGAGGACGCCGCGCATCTTGGCATAGATGCCGGGCTTCTTGTCGTCGGCGATCGTCAGGGAGATGCCCTGCTTGAACCAGAAGTAGTCCTTGATGCTGATCAACGCCATCACGCCCGCCACGGCCGCGACCGTGACCCGGATCCACGCCGAGAAGCCGACGATGGTCAGCACGGAGAAGAGCCCGAGGATGAAGGCCGCATAGACCAGCGCGGTGACGAAGATGAACGTGCCACCGACCAGCAGGGTGCGGCGGCGCGACCCATAGCGCAGCGACATGGCGATCAGCACGGTCAGCACCCACAGCGAGCACGGGTTGACCCCGTCGACGAACGAGATCAGCAGCGTGGACACCAGCAGGGACTTGTGGGACAGGTCCACCCGCCCGAGCAGTGGCACGTCGACCGCACTCTGCGCGCTGCTCATCGAGGCGCCCGCCGCGGGGTCGCACTCGACCGGGTCACCGGCCGACGTGGCGCCGCAGGTCGCCCCGGAGGCGGCGGCGGTGAGGTCGACGGTGGCGGGATCGGCGCACGCCTCGGCCAGGCAGGCGTCGATGTGGTTCATGATGTCGGACTCGGTGAGGCCGGAGCGGAACCCGACCCACGCGTTCTGTCCGATGAAGATCACCGGCACGCCGCTGGCCTCGATGCCATAGGCGGCCGCCATCTCCTCGAGCCGGGCGGCGTTGGCCTTGTCGTGCCATACCTCGAAGGCCCTGATCTCCAGGCCGGGGTGCTGGTCGGCTAGCTCGGCCAGGAACGGCTCCGCCTCCGCGCAGTGGGGGCACCCGTCGCCCCAGAAGAAGTAGACGACCGTCGGCTGCTCGCTGGCGCCCGCGTCGTCGGCCGCGGCCGCCCCGCCGGCGTAGGCGGAGCCGCTCGGGCCGAGCGCCAAGCCGCAGCCCAGCAGGGCGACGAGCAACGCCACGACGACCTGCCGCAGCCGCGAACGGGGAGCTGTCGCCGGGCTCATGCGGACCTCCTCCGCGGGTCGCCGCGCCGGTGGCCGCCGACGCGTCCTTCCGGCAAGGTACGGCGGCCAGGGGTCGTCACGGAGGCGGTTCGGGGGCACTGTGACGGAATCGTCATCACCTAGAACACGTGTTCGATTGTGTCGTAGGGTGGCGCCATGACTGCTGCCGTCGTCCCTCCCGGCTGGCCCCGCCAGGTCCGGCCGCCGGGGGCACCAGGCTGGGAGCACACCGCGGTGTCCTGGCTGCTCGACCTGTGCCCACCCGAATACCGCTCCTATCCCGCCATCCGCCGCCATGTGGTCGTGCTGGCGCGGTTCGCGGTGCTCCACGTCGAGGCGTGCCAGGCAGCCGTACGCCGTGGTCTCAGCGAGGCGCGCTCCGAGCTGCGCGACGTCGCCGAGCTCGACGTGGTCGAGGCCGCGGTCGACACCTGGCTGGCGGAGGATGCCCGGCTCAGCGGCGTGCGCCGTGCGGTGGGGCTGGTGGAGGAGGCACTGCGCGGGCGGCGGTTCGTCGCGCGTTTGTGAGGCGAGCGCCCCCGGCCCGTCCTACAGTGACCGACGTGAAGAGGTTCGCCAGCGTCGTCCTCGTCGACGCGCGAGGCTGGATCCTGCTCCAGGAGCGCGACGAGTTCCCGGTGATCGACCCGGAGAAGTGGGGTCTGCCCGGCGGGCATCTCGACGGTGACGAGGACCCGCTGACCGGGGCCGCGCGCGAGCTCGCCGAAGAGACCGGCGTCGACCTCGCGCCCGAGGCGCTCACGCTGTGGCGTGACCTCGAGGTCTTCCACGAGGCCTATGACAGCCTCGACCGGATGTGGGTCTATGCCGCGCGCGCCGACGTCACCGACGACGACATCGTGGTGGGGGAGGGCCGCCGCATCGTCTTCGTCGACCCCGCGGCCGTGACGGGTCTGGATCTGACGGCCTCGGCACGGTTGACCATCCCGGCCTTCCTCGACTCCGATCTCTACGCCAGCATGGCTCCATGACCTCCAGGATCACCGTCCACCCCGTTCCGGCGCCGGGAGCGGAGGACGTCGTCGTCGCCACCCACGGCCCCCACGCCGGCTCGGTGTTCACCGGCACCGAGGAGGGCAGCATCTTCCGCCTCTCCCCGGACGGCGACAGCATCGAGCGGGTCGCCCGCACCGGCGGCCGGCCACTCGGCATCGAGATCGACCCCGACGGGCGGCTGCTCGTCTGCGACGCGCGGCGGGGGCTGCTCCACGTCGACCCCACGACCGGGGCGGTCGAGACCATCAGCGACGGCGCCGCGGGCCAGCGCTACGTGTTCTGCAACAACGCCGCGATCGCCTCGTCCGGCGACGTCTGGTTCTCCGACTCCTCGAGCCGCTTCGGCATCGACAAGTGGAAGGACGAGATGCTCCAGAACACCCGCACCGGGCGGCTGCTGTGCCGCCGCTCGGACGGCAACGTCGACGTCGCGGTCGACGGGCTCGCCTTCGCCAACGGGGTGGCGCTCGCCGCCGACGAGTCCTATGTCGCCGTGGCCGAGACGGCTGCGCGCACCGTCGTACGCCACTGGCTCACCGGGCCCGATGCGGGTCAGCGCGACCTGCTGTGCCAGGACCTGCCGGGCTATCCCGACAACATCTCCCGCGGCAGCGACGGGCTCATCTGGGTGACCATCGCCTCGCCCACCGACCCCCTGGTGGAGCGGCTCCAGACCGCGCCGGCGTGGCTGAGCCGTCAGGTCACCAAGATCCCCGAGCGGCTCCAGCCCAAGCCCAAGCGCACGGTGCGGGTGCAGGCCTACGACGACCTGGGGGCGCTTGTACACGACATCGACCTGCGCAGCGACGACTACCACATGGTCACCGGTGTCAGGGAGCACGACGGTCGGGTGTGGCTCGGCAGCCTCCACGAGCCGGCCATCGCCGTCATCGACCTGTGAGCAGGGCGGCCGTGAGGGCGCCCACGCGGGCCCGTCGCGAGTCGGGTCCCACTGGGTCGGTGTCCTAGACTCGACCGTTGGCACGGCCGGGTGTCGTCGAGCGGGACGGAGAGAGCTGGATGGGTCTGTTGGAGTCGATCCGGGAGCCGCGCGACCTGCGCGACCTCGATGGCGACCAGCTCGACGCGCTGGCGACCGAGATCCGCGACTTCCTCGTCACCACCTGCGCGCGCACCGGCGGACACCTGGGGCCCAACCTGGGGGTCGTCGAGCTGACCCTCGCCATCCACCGGACCTTCGACAGCCCGCGTGACGCGGTGGTCTTCGACACCGGCCACCAGGCCTATGTCCACAAGCTCCTCACCGGCCGGATGGCCGGCTTCGACCTGTTGCGGCAGGAGGGCGGCGTCTCCGGCTATCCGAGCCGCGCCGAGTCCGACCACGACCTCGTCGAGAACTCCCACGCGTCCACCGCCCTGTCCTATGCCGACGGCCTGGCCAAGGCCTTCCGCATCCGCGGTGAGGACCGCCACGTCGTGGCACTGATCGGCGACGGCGCGCTCACCGGCGGCATGGCCTGGGAGGCCCTCAACAACATCGCCATCGCCAAGGACAGCCGCTTGGTCGTCGTCGTCAACGACAACGGGCGTTCCTACACGCCGACCGTGGGTGGGCTCGCGACCGCGCTCACCCGCCTGCGCACCAGCCCGCGCTACGAGCAGGTGCTCGACGGCGTGAAGCGTCGACTCAACGCCGTCCCCGGCATCGGTCCGGCGGCCTACGACGTCCTCCATGCGGTCAAGAAGGGCATGAAGGACGCGCTGGCTCCGCAGGGCCTGTTCGAGGACCTGGGCCTGAAGTACGTCGGCCCGGTCGACGGCCACGACCGCGAGGCCATGGAGCACGTGCTCGCGCAGGCCAAGCGTTTCGACGGACCGGTCCTGGTGCACGCGATCACCCGCAAGGGCTTCGGCTATGACTCGGCCGAGCAGCACGAGGCCGACCAGTTCCACAGCCCGGGGCCGTTCGACGTCGCCACCGGCGCCGAGGTCCCCAAGGGTCGGATCTGGACCGACGTGTTCGCCGACGAGATCGTCCACATCGGCGCTCGCCGCAGCGACGTCGTCGCCATCACCGCCGCGATGATGCACCCGGTGGGGTTCGATGGCTTCCAGGCCGCGTTCCCCGAGCGCACCTTCGACGTCGGCATCGCCGAGCAGCACGCCACCACGTCGGCGGCCGGGCTCGCGATGGGCGGGCTCCACCCGGTGGTGGCGGTCTATGCGACGTTCCTCAACCGGGCGTTCGACCAGGTCCTGATGGACGTCGCGCTCCACCGCCTCGGGGTCACCTTCGTGCTCGACCGGGCCGGCGTCACCGGTGACGACGGCGCGAGCCACAACGGCATGTGGGACATGTCGGTCTTTCAGGTGGTGCCGGGGCTGCGGATCGCCGCTCCCCGCGACGCCGCCCGGTTGCGCGAGCTGCTCAACGAGGCCGTCGACGTCGATGACGCCCCCACCATCGTGCGCTTCCCCAAGGGCGCACCGCCCGACGACATCGACGCCGTCGACCACATCCAGGGCGTCGACGTGCTGCTTCGGTCAGGCGTGCGCGACGTCCTCGTGGTCGGGGCCGGCAGCATGGCCGGCACCGCCGTCGACGTGGGACAGCGTCTTGTCGCCCAGGGGATCGGGGCCACCGTCGTCGACCCACGCTGGGTCAAGCCGGTCAACCGCGTCCTCCTCGACCTCGCCGGCCAGCACCGGCTCGTCGTGTCCATCGAGGACAACGGCCGCGTCGGCGGGGTGGGGGCGACCCTGCTGCAGGCGCTGGTCGACGCGGGCGTGACGACCCCCTATCGCTTCCACGGCATCCCCCAGGAGTTCCTCAGCCACGCCAAGCGGGCCACCATCCTCGAGCGGACCGGGCTGACGGCCCAGGCCATCGCGCGTCAGATCGTCGAGGACGTGACGGCGCTCGAGGGGAGCCCTGCCGAGCTGGTCGAGCAGCATCTCGAGGACCGCTGAAACGACGACGGCCGCTGGCCTCCGCAGAGGTCAGCGGCCGTCGGTTTCAGCCGGTCAGCAGATCTTCGCGGTCTCCGGGAGGATCGACTTGAAGGCGTTGAACTTCACGGTGTCGTTGAGCCGCCAGTCGGTCACCGAGTTGTCGTTGGAGTCGAAGTAGGACAGCGCGGCCCCGCCCAGGGACTGCATGTCGTGGTAGGAGTTCACCAGCCACTTCGGCTCGTCCTTGGCGCTGGAGATCGACTGCCCGGTCTCCGCCACGGCCCAGGCGGTGCCGTGGGCCTTGGCCCACTCGGCGAGCTTGACGTAGTAGGCGCGGATCTGGAGGTGCTTCTGGCCGACGCCGCTGCTGCGCTTGACGCCGTAGTCGTCGTAGGCATCGATCGCCGTGACATCGACGTGGGCGTCACCGGGCCACTTGGTGGCCAGCGTGTTGGTGTCGCCGCCGAAGGTGTTCCAGCCGCTGTAGATCACCGTGAACGCCACATTGTTGCTGTTGGCGTGGATGATCGGGGCGATGCGGCGCTGCATGGCGGTCCACTCCGCCATGTTGCCATCCTTCTCGGGCTCGTGGTGGACCGCGACCCACACCGGGCCGGGCACCGTCGCGAGCGACTTGGCGAGCTGGGTCGTCCAGGAGTCTCCGGCCCCGGTGGCCATGGCGGCCCAGGAGCTGGGGGCCTTGAAGCTGATCCACGGGAGCCTGCCGGCGTTGACGTCGTCGGTCGCCTGTCGGGTGGCCGCCGCGATCTGCCCCGAGGAGTAGTAGGTGCGGTGCACGCGCATCGCGGCCCCGAGCTTGCTCTCGCGGCCCTCGATGGTGTTGCCGCCGCTGACAGCGGCACCGAGGTAGGTCTGGCCGGACGGCGGGATGCCCATGGCGTTGTTGACGCACTTGGCCGGCGTGGCGCTGCTGGTCTGGGTCGGCGTGCTGCTCGAGGGAGCGGTCGACATCGACACCGACACGCTCGCGCTGGCGCTCGACGCCGGCGATGTCGGCTGGCTGCTCGAGGATGCCGGGCTGCTCGGCGCGGCCGAGGTGCTGCTCGAGCTCGGGGGCGTGGTGGTCTGGATCAGCGAGATGTCGTCGACGACCAACGTGGTGCCGGCCGCGACGTCGAGGCCCACGATGTTGAGGTCGAGCTCGGCGCCCGCCACGTCGGTGGTGAAGGTCAGGCTGACGTCGGACCACGCGCCCGTGGTCGCGTCGAACGGCTTCTTGAAGATCGTGACGTCGCCGCTGGCGGCCACCTGGCGGACGCGGACCCGCCCGGAGACGTCGCCGCTCACCGAGCGCACCGAGGCGGTCAGCGTGTAGGTACGACCCTTGACCGTCGAGGCGACGGTCGGGTCGGCGTCGTTGACGACGAGGTTGGCGCCGGCGCTGTTGGTCAGCCGGGCAGCCGCGGCGCCGGACGCCACGGGCCTGCCCGTGTCGAGGCCCTGGGTGGCCGGGTGGTTGACCTTCCAGCCGTTGGTGCCGTCCTCGAACCCGCCGTTGACCACGAGTTCTCCGGCGGCCGCCTTGGCGGCGGGCTTGGCCGGCGCGCGGTGGGGGAGCGCGCCGCCGACCGCGAAGGCGGCCGGCATGCCGAGACCGATGATGGTGACGCCGACGACCGCCGTCACCATGCGGCGCGATCGCGTCACACCAGGCATCGGCGCCACGGGGGCTCGGTGCCGGGGGGAGTCTGGTGGTGGGGTCTGGGAGTGGGAGCTGCTGTGTCGAGGGTTGCTACGAGTGTTGTCCTGGCCCTGTGTCATGAAATCCTCCGCGCGCAGGCGGGGGGCCTGCGCGTGTGTGGTTGTCGTGCGCGCCCGGCACCGAGAATGCCTAGACCGCTTCGGCAGTGCTGCGAATGTAATCGTTTCGTTATGACGGGGGCAAATCGACGCCCAGCACCCGGACACCTCATCTGAGCGTGGTCAGGCGTCGGTGAGCAGGCTGCCGCGTCGGGCGAGCAGGTGCTCGCGGAACAGGGCGGCCGCCGGGAGCAGCCGCCGCTCGGCCGAGGAGGCCAGGCCGATCTCCCGGGTGGCCGCCGGGTCGGAGAGCGCCACCCGCCGAGCGCGCGACCCGGTGGCCCCCGGGATCTGGGGCAGGATCGCGACCCCCAGTCCGGCTGCGACGAGGGACCCCAGCGTGGGTAGGTCGTCACCCTCGAACACCACGCGCGGGCTGAAGCCGGCCGAGGCGCACAGCTGATCGGCGAGGTGGCGCAGCTCCCACGCCGGAGTGAGCAGGATGAAGTCGTCGCCAGCGACCTCGGCGAGATCGGCGACCGGCGCACCGGCCAGCCGGTGGTCGGGGGGTACGGCGAGCTCGAGGCGCTGCATGAACAGGTGGTCCCACCGCACCGCCGGATTGCGCGGCCGTCGCCCGGTGATCTCCAGGTCGACGGCTCCCTGGGCGACCAGGCTCGACCCCAGGGCGTCGCGGGACTGCTCAAGGCGGAACTCCACGTCGGGATGCTCCGCGTGGAACGTGCGCACCACGTGGGGGATGAGCCAGTTGCCGAACGACAGCTGGAACGCGAGCGTGACGGTGCCCCGTTCGGGGTCGAGGAGCTGTTGGACGGCGGCGACGCCGTCGTCGAGGTGGTGCATCGCCGCGTCGACGTGGCGCTTGAAGAGCTGACCCGCCTGGGTCGGGCGCAGCACGCGGCCGACCCGCTCGAGCAAGGGGGTGCCGACCTCGTGCTCCAGGCGGGCGAGGGCCCGGGACACCCCGGGCTGGCTCACCATCGCGAGGTCGGCCACCTCGGTGACCGTCGCCCCGTCGCTGACCTGTTGGAACCAGTGCAGCGCCTCGGTCTCCACGATCCATGACTCTAGCGCATGGATCAGTGACAAGAACATCATTGGAATTATGGATCGTGGACGCTCACACTGGAGACATGACCACGAAGACGCACAGCACCGGTCTCAACGGAGGCCTGACCCGCACCATCGCAGCCAAGGTGGAGGGGATCCGCGACGACCTGCGCACCCGCCGTGAGGCAGCGGCGCAGCACCGCCAGCTGCGGCGCGAGCTGGCCGCCTATGACACGCCCGCCGCCATCGAGGACCTCCTGGTCGCCGTCGATCGCACGCCCGACGACACCGACGCCGAGACCGTCCGACGCATCCTGCACGGCAACCTGGTCGGCTATCGCCGCCGCGAGGAACTCGCCTCCTGAGCCTGCGGCTCCGCCGCCACGTCAGTGGAAGCGGCGCCCGGTGGCCTTCTCGCTGATCCCGCTCATGTCGAGCAGCATCGTCAGACCGCCGTTCCAGAACGGGAAGCCCGCCCCGGTGATCATGGCCAGGTCGAGATCCTCGGGAGCGACCACCACGCCGTCGTCCAGCATCCGGCGGGCCTCGTCGGCCAGGCCGGCCAACGTGCGCTCGCGCACCTCCTCGGCGGTCAGCGCCACCGGGTCTGCCGGCTGCTCGCCCAACGCCTCGACCTCGGGGTCGATGCTGCCGTCGGGGAGGTAGTAGGAGGACTTGCCGGCGGCCACCACCCGCGCCAGCGCGGGTGAGACATAGAACCGGTCGGGGAAGGCGCCGGCCAGGGTCTCGTTGTTGTGGAGCGCGATGGCCGGCCCCACGAGCGAGAGCAGCATGAAGGGCGGCATCGGTGCCACGCCCCCGAACGCCCCGTCGGCGACCGCGACGGGGGTGCCCTCGTCCACGATCCGGCCGACCTCGGACATGAAGCGGCCGAGCAGCCGGTTGACGATGAACGACGGGCTGTCCTTGACCAGGATCGTCGTCTTCTTCAGCGCCTTGCCGGTCGCGAACGCGGTGGCGAGCGTGGCGTCGTCGGTCGCGTCACCCTGAACGATCTCGAGCAGCGGCATGACCGCCACCGGGTTGAAGAAGTGGAAGCCCACGACGCGCTCGGGGTGCTCGAGGTCGGCCGCCATCTCGGTGATGGACAGCGACGACGTGTTCGTTGCGAGCACGCACTCGGCGGACACCACCTTCTCCACGTCGGCGAAGACCGCCTTCTTGACCTTCATCTCCTCGAAGACGGCCTCGACGACGAAGTCCGCGTCGGCGAACGCGTCGGCCTTGTCGACGACGCCCGTGACGAGCGCCCGCAGGCGGTTGGCCTTGTCCGCGGACAGCCGGCCCTTGGCGGCCAGCTTGTCGATCTCCGCGTGGACATAGCCGACACCCTTGTCGACGCGGGCCTGGTCGAGGTCGCTGAGGACGACCGGGACCTCCAGGCGACGACAGAACAGCAGCGCCAGCTGGCTGGCCATCAGGCCGGCGCCGACGATCCCGACCTTGGTCACCGGCCTTGCGAGCGACCGGTCCGGAGCGCCGGCCGGACGCTTGGCACGCTTCTGGACCAGGTCGAAGGAGTAGAGGCTGGCCAACAGCTCGGGCGTCCGTGACATGGCCTCGAGGGCCTCGTCCTCGGCGGCGAAACCCTGGTCGCGGTCTCCCGAGCGGGCGGCATCGATGAGCTCGATGGCGCGGTAGGCCGCCGGGGACGCCCCGCCGGTCTTGCTGTCCGCGATCTGGCGGGCACGTGCCACCGCGGCGTCCCAGGCCTCGCCGCGGTCGACCTCGGGGCGCTCGACGGTGATCGCTCCGGTCAGCACGCCCGCCGCCCACAGCAGAGACTGCTCGAGGTAGTCGGCCCCGGAGAAGCAGGCGTCGGCCAGCCCCAGGTCGAAGGCCTGCTGGCCGGTGAGTGTCCGGCCCTGGGAGAGCGGGTTCTCCAGGACCAGCGTGACGGCGGCGTCGGCCCCGACCAGGTTGGGCACCAGGAAGGCGCCGCCCCAGCCGGGGATGAGGCCGAGCATGACCTCGGGCAGGCCCAGCGCGGGCGCCGAGTCCATGACGGTGCGGTAGGTGCAGTGGAGCGCGACCTCGAGACCGCCACCGAGGGCCAGCCCGTTGACGAAGCCGAAGGACGGCTTGCCGCCCTCGCCCAGCTTGCGGAACACGGCGTGGCCCAGCTCGGCCACGACGCGGACGGCGTCGGGACCGCCCCCGGCGATCGAGGTGAGGTCGGCGCCGGCAGCGAGGATGAACGGCTTGCCGGTCACACCGAGCGAGGTGATCTCGTCGTCGGCCAGCGCCGCGTCGATGGCGGCATTGAGGGCCAGCAGGCCGCGCGGCCCGAAGGTGTTGGGCTTGGTGTGGTCCTCGCCGTTGTCGAGGGTGATCAGGCCCATCACGCCGGCGCCGTGTGGCAGGGTCACCTTGCGCAGCTTGGCGTCGGTGACGCGCTCGGCGTCGCTGGCGATCTCGTGGGCGCGGGCGAGCAGTGCGTCGCTGGTCATGCCGAGGCTCCCTTCCAGTTCACGTTCTCCCAGATGACCGTGCCGCCCATGCCGATCCCGATGCACATCGTGACCAGGCCGTAGCGCACCTCGGGACGCTCGGCGAACTGCGCCGCGAGCTGGGTCATCAGGCGCACTCCGGACGACGCGAGCGGGTGGCCCATGGCGATCGCGCCGCCGTAGGGGTTGACCCGCGGGTCGTCGTCGGCGATGCCGTAGTGCTCCAGGAAGGCGAGCACCTGGACCGCGAAGGCCTCGTTGACCTCGAAGGCGCCGATCTCGTCGATCGAGAGCCCGGCCTTGGCCAGGGCCTTCTCGGTGGCCGGGATCGGCCCGGCACCCATGACCTCGGGCTCGACGCCGGCGAAGGCATAGGAGACCAGTCGCATCTTGGGGGTCAGCCCGAGCTCGCGGGCGGTCTCCTCCTCGGCGAGCAGACAGGCGGTAGCGCCGTCGTTGATGCCGGCGGCGTTGCCGGCGGTGACCCGGCCGTGAGGCCGGAACGGCGTCTTGAGCCCGGCCAACGACTCCATGGTGGTGTCAGGACGCATCGGCTCGTCGGTGGTGGCCAGGCCCCAGCCGAGCTCGGCGGAACGCGTCGCGACCGCGACGAGGTCCGGCTGGATCTTGTCGGCGGCATAGGCCGCCGCCGTCTTGTGTTGGGAGCGGACGGCGTAGGCGTCGGTGCGCTTTTTGGTGATCGTGGGATAGCGGTCGTGCAGGTTCTCCGCCGTCTTGCCCATCACCAGGGCGTCGGGATCGACGATCCGCTCCGAGAGGATCCGCGGGTTGGGGTCGACGCCCTCACCCATCGGGTGTCGGCCCATGTGCTCCACGCCGCCGGCGATGGCCACGTCATAGGCGCCGAAGGCGATGCCCGACGCCGTGGTGGTGACCGCGGTCATCGCGCCGGCGCACATCCGGTCGACCGAATAGCCGGGGACCGTATTCGGCAGCCCGGCCAGCAGCGCCGCCGTCCGGCCGATGGTCAGGCCCTGGTCACCGATCTGGGTCGTGGCGGCGATGGCCACGTCGTCCACGCGCTCCGGCGGGAGTGACGGGTTGCGACGCAGCAGGTCGCGGATGCACTTGATGACGAGGTCGTCGGCACGCGTCTCGGCGTACTGACCCTTGGCCTTGCCGAACGGGGTGCGCACGCCGTCGACGAAGACGACCTCTCGCAGCTGTCGGGACACGAACGTCTCCTTGGGCACGGGATCGGGGAGCGGCCCGTCGCTGGGACACCGGAGCGGACCGGGGGCAACGTTACCAACCAGTAACTAAGGAAGCAGCCCCCCGCGGTGTGGCCCAGGTCACGCTGCCCAGGCCTGTCATATCGTGGCGCCGTGAGCAAGCGATCCTCCCTGGTCCACATCGTCGACGAGGTGCCCGAGCTGACCGACGCCCAGCACCCGGGCGAGTTGACCATGGTGGTCTCCCTCTATGGCTTCCTCGACGCCGGCTCCGCGACCATGCTCGCGGCCGACCACCTGGAGTCGCTGTCGGACGGCAAGGTCGTGGCGACCTTCGATGTCGACCAGTTCCACGACTACCGCGCCCGGCGCCCGGCGATGACGTTCGTGCGCGACCACTACGCCGACTACGACGCCCCGCGTCTGCTGGTTCGACTGCTCCACGACACCGGCGGCACTCCCTACCTGTTGCTGCGCGGCCCGGAGCCCGACAACCGCTGGGAGGCGTTCTGTCGGGCGGTCCGCGACGTGGTGACGGCGTTCGGGGTGACTCGCGTCGTCGACATCGGGGCGGTCCCGATGGCCGTTCCCCACACGCGCCCCATCGCCATCAGCCCCCACGCGACCCGACCCGAGCTGCTCACCGGCCAGAGTCCCTGGCGCGGCGAGCTCCGCATCCCCTCCAGCGCCCAGTCGCTGTTGCAGCTCCGGCTCGGCGAGTGGGGGATCGACGGGCTGGGCTTCGTCGCCCATGTTCCCCACTACCTGGCCCAGCTCGACTATCCGATGGCGGCCATCGCCCTGCTTGAGCAGCTCGAGCTCGGCGGTCGTCTCACCATCGACCTGACCGGCCTGCGCGGCGCCGCGGAGGCGCGGGAGCTGGAGATCACCCGCTACCTCGAGGCCAATGACGAGGTCCGCGACGTGGTGGCCGGGCTCGAGCAGCAGTACGACGCCTTCCGCGAGGCCGAGGATGCCGGGGCGGGGCTGCTGGCCACCGACCAGCCGCTGCCGACCGCCGAGGAGCTCGGCAAGGAGTTCGAGCGGTTCCTCGCCGGCCTCGACGGACCCGAGCCGGGTGGGGGGGAGTCCGGTCCGCTGGACCCGCCCGCCCCGACCGAGGAGGGCTGAGGTGCCGTCGTCGGCCGGGGAGCTCGTCGAACTGCTCGACCTCGAGCAGCTCGATGTCGACCTCTTCCGTGGCCGCCAGCCCGAGACCCGGCGGCAGCGGGTGTTCGGCGGTCAGGTCGCGGCCCAGGCGCTGATCGCGGCGGTGCGCACCATCGAGGAGGACTATCTGCCCCACTCGATGCACTCCTACTTCCTGCGGCCGGGCGACTACTCGGTCCCGATCATCTATGACGTGGAGCGGCTGCGGGAGGGTCGCTCGTTCGGGACGCGGCGCGTGGTGGCGCGGCAGCACGGTCGGCCGATCTATTTCCAGACCGTCAACTTCCAGCGACCCGAGGGTGGATTCGAGCACCAGGACGTGATGCCCGAGGTCGGCCCGCCCGAGTCGGGGATCGACTTCATCGACCTGATCCGCAGCGGCGGCCGCGAGGAGGGGGAGGCGCTGGCGGCGGAGTGGTCCGCGCTCGATGTCCGCTACCTCGGCAACAGCTCGACCGGGCACATCGACGACCCGCTCCACCCCGCGCGCGCCCAGGCCTGGGTCCGGGTCCGGGGCGACCTGACCGACGACCCCCATGAGCACATGGCGACGTTCACCTATGCCAGCGACATGACCCTGCTGGGCGCCGCCCTGGTGCCGCACGGTGTCACCATCGGCACGCCAGGGATGCAGGTGGCCTCCCTCGACCACAGCATCTGGTTCCACCGGCCCTTCCGCGCCGACCAGTGGTGGCTCTATGACCAGACCTCCCCGTCGGCCTCGGGGGCGCGGGGGCTCGTGCTCGCGCGCGTCTTCGACACCAACGGCCGGCTGGTCGCCTCGGTGGCCCAGGAGGGCCTGATCCGGCAGCGCTGAACGGCGGCCATCCTTAGCACGGCCTCGCCGGTTTCGGTGACAGACACGCCGTAGACGCGCTACGGTCGTGGCGCTCTTGTGACGTCTGAGCGCTGATGGGACTGGTGTGAACGGCGTCGCACCGCCGGACGAAGGTGACGCCGCATGACAGCCCCCGCCCCTCGGAGAACCGGTCGGCGCGCCCTCGCCGTCGCCGTACCCGTGGTCCTCGCGACGCTGCTGGCCACCGCCGTGCCGTCGTACGCCAAGCCCGGATCCGGCCAGGCCCCGGACACCGAACCGGACCGCCTGGGCAAGGCCTCGAGCAGCAGCAAGACCCCCGAGACCGCCTTCGAGATGCCGTTCCCGTGCGGCGAGGCATGGACCGGCACCACGCGCGCCAGCCACAGCCCCAGCCCCAACTCCGTCGACTGGAACCGGACCGACGACGACGGCGACCCGGTGGTCGCGGCTGCCCCTGGCGTGGTGACGACGGCCAACACCGTCGACCACGGCAGCTATGGCAAGTGGGTCGTCATCGACCACGGCAACAACGAGTCCAGCCTCTATGGCCACCTGTCACAGGTTCGCGTCAAGGTCGGTCAGCGCGTCGACCAGGGCCAGCTGATCGGCAACGTCGGCAGCACCGGCAACTCCACGGGGCCCCACCTGCACTTCGAGGAGCGCGACGGCAGCAGCGACATGTGGCCGTGGTTCCACGGCAGCAAATATGTCTTCGGCACCACCCAGGCCTCGGCGAACTGCGTGGACGTGCCGCTGGCCGCCAACATGAACAGCGGCCCCGAGGCGGAGCCGGTGATCTTCACCCGCACCAGCAGCGCCACCTTCACCGTCAAGCGGCTGAAGAAGAAGCCGCGCACCTACTCCTTCGGCACGGGCACCGACGACCCGGTGCTCGGCGACTGGGACGGTGACGGACACGCCAACCTTGGCATCCGCACGCCCGCCACCTCCACGTTCACGCTCCGCAACGCGGATGGGACCACGTCGACGATCGTGTTCGGCCGCAAGGTCGACAAGCCGATCGCCGGCGACTGGGACGGCGACGGTACCTGGGAGGTCGGGGTGTTCCGGCCGCGGACGGCGACGTTCGTGATGCGCGCCGCCGACGGGACGACCAGTCGGGTGGCCTTCGGCACGCCCGACGATCTCCCGGTCACCGGTGACTGGAACGGCGACGGCGAGACCGACCTGGGCGTCTATGACCAGGCCACGGCCACCTACACGCTGCGACTGGTGGACACCGACGGGCTCGAGTGGTTCGCCACCGTCCCGTTCGGCGAGATCGGCAATCTGCCCGTGGTCGCCGACTGGGACGGCAACGGCAGGACCGACCTCGGCGCCTGGGACCCGGCGACCGCCGTGCTGTCCGAGCGGCACGCCAAAGCGCCGACGTCCGCCAAGGCGACGGTGAGCCAGGTCAAGGTCGGCCACCCCCGCTGACCCTCGGCGCGGTCGAGGCGCCGCCCCAGGCCGGTGAATGCCGGAATTCCGCTGTCGGTGAACGACCCTTGGCTGTGTGCCGCCGGGTTGTGAGGATCGGGCGATGCGACTCCTCGTGCTCGGTGGGACCCATCACGTCGGACGCGCGGTCGTCGAGACCGCCCTGGCTGGCGGCTGGGAGGTGACCACGCTCAACCGCGGCCTCAGCGGGCCGTCGGCGCCGGGCACCGACGAGCTCCACGCCGACCGCACCGACGCGGCCGCGATGGCCGCCGCCCTCGGCGAGGACCGGTGGGACCTCGTGGTCGACACCTGGTCAGGGGCGCCGTCCGCCGTGCTGACGTCGGCGCAGATGCTGGCCACCCGGGCGGACCACTACTGCTATGTGTCGTCGCGGTCGGTCTATGCGTGGCCGATCCCTTCGGGCGCCGACGAGTCGGCCCCCGTGGTCGAGGGCGACCCGGAGTCCGACGACGCCGAGGACTATGCCGCCGCCAAGCGCGGTGGGGAGCTGGCGGCACTCAAGGGCTTCGGCGACCGGGTGCTGTTCGCCCGCGCCGGTCTGATCCTCGGCCCCTACGAACGCGTGGGTCGGATGCCGTTCTGGCTCGGCCGGCTCGCGCGCGGCGGCGCCGTACCGGCTCCCGGTCCGCAGGACCGGCCACTGCAGTACGTCGACGCCCGCGACCTGGCCGCCTGGCTGCTCAACGCCGGCTCGCGTGGCCTCTCCGGCGCGTTCAACACGGTCTCGCCACCGGGGCACACCACGATGGGGGCCCTGCTCGCCGAGGCCGCCCGCGTCACCGGCGGTTCCGCCGAGCTCGTGTGGCTGACGCCCGAGCAGGTCGAGGAGGCCGACGTCGAGCCGTGGACCGAGCTGCCGATCTGGGCGCCGCCGGAGGGTGAGATCGGCGCCCTCCACGACGGCGACGTGTCGGCCGCCCTCGGCGCCGGCCTGGTCTGCCGCCCGATGGAGGAGACCGTCGCCGACACCTGGGCCTGGCTCCAGGCCGAAGGGACGCCCGACACCACGCGCGCGGGCACCGGCTATGACGCGGACGCTGAGGCGCGGATGCTGGCGATCGCGCGCGGCTGACGCGACGCGGTCGGCGTCCGCTCAGGCATAGGTGGCCGGCGCTCGCAGACCGCCGACGATCCAGGTCACCAGCATGTCGGCGAGATAGGCCGGACCGGGGGTCCCGGGCAGGCCGTCCGCAGGTGCGAGCGCTGCCACGGCACGCAGCACGAGGTCGTGGCGCAGGTGCAGCTCGGCGCGGGACAGGTGGGGCAGCGCCGCGGCCAACCGTCCGATGAGGTGGTCGTCGACGGCCGTGTGCACGTCGGGCACCGCCTCGAGCAGGGCGGGCGCCTGCTCGGCCATGCCCCGTGTGATCAGCTGCCACCAGCGCTGCAGGCGCGGGTCGATGTCGGGCGCGTGCAGCGCCGGCGCCAGCCAGACCCGCACGACGTCCTCGAGCGGGGCGCCCTCGGGGAGCTGTTCGAGGAGCTGGCGCTGCCGCTCGGTCGCCTCGCGGAGCGCCGTCCGATAGACCTCGGCCACCAGCGCGTCCTTGGAGCCGAAGTGGTAGCCGACCGCCGCGACGTTGGCCTCGGCACGAGTGGTGATGTCGCGCAGGGTGACGTCGTGATGGCCTCGCTCGATGAGGAGGTCCTCGGTGGCGGCCCGGAGCCGCTCGGCGGTGGTCGCCTGCATGACTCCATCATCGCAGGCTTGGCAGGTATTCAAGCAAGTGTTTTAATCAAGCGATTGAATCCGCTGCGATCGAGGGGACGTGCGATGGGACGACTTCTGGGGCGACTGGGGTCCTGGGTGGGTCGGCGGCCCTGGTGGACCGTGGGCGGCTATCTGGCACTCCTCGTCCTGGTGGGTGGGGCGGTCGCGCCGCTCGGCGCTGGCTTCTCCGACGAGGTGAGCCTGGGGGCCACGGACTCCCAGCAGGCCGCCGACCTGCTGTGGGCGCGGTTCCCGGCCGTCGCCGGCGACACGGCGACCGTGGTCTTTCACGCCGACAGCGGCCTCACCGCCGACGCGCCGGCGGCTGCCGTGGAGCGGGCCGTCACGGACGTCGAGGGTCAGCCGGAGGTCGCCGGGGTGACGCCCGTCCAGCTCTCACCCGACCGCAGGACGGGCTTCGTGACGGTGCAGTTCACCCGCCGCGCCGCCGACCTGACCGCAGCCCACCTGCAGCGCCTCGAGGAGGCCATCGCGCCGCTGGCGGCAGCAGGAGTCGAGGGCAGCATGCGAGGGCCCGTCGTCGACCGCTGGCGCGACCGGCCGGTCCCGGTCGGCGAAGCCGTGGGGCTGGTCGCCGCACTGGTCCTGGTGACCCTGCTCTTCCGGTCGTGGGTCGCGACCGCCGTCACCGTGGGTGCGGCCCTGCTGGGGTTGGCCCTCGGCAACACCCTGCTGGCACTGGTGTCCGCGTTCGTGGACATCCCCACGGTGGCGCCGACGATCGCCGTCATGCTCGGATTGGGGGCAGGTGTCGACTATGCGCTCTTCCTCGTCGCCCGCGTGAGATCCCGGCTGCGGGCCGGTGACGACGTGGTCGAGGCGGTCACGGGGGCGACGAGCACCACCGGTGCTGCCGTGGTGACTGCGGGTGCCATCGTGGTCGTCTCGATCTGTGGCCTCTATGTCACCGGGATCACGGTGATCGGCCGCATGGGTCTCGCGGCGGCGTTGGTCGTCACCACCGCCGCGCTGACGACCGTGACCCTCGTCCCCGCGCTGTGTCGCCTGGCCGGCCCGCGGCTGCTGCCCCGCCGGGAGCGTGACTGGACCGAGGTCGCAGCCGACGCGGAGGCGGACCGTGAGGGCCGGTGGGCGCGCGCGGTCGCGGTCGGTGTGGCCCGCCGTCCTTGGCTGTCCGGGGCGCTGGCCACGACCGTGCTCCTGGCGCTCGCGGCACCGGCTCTGGGACTCGAGCTCGGCCAGCCCGACGATGGCAACCGCCCGAGCGGAGACACCATGCGGGTGGCCTATGACCGCCTGACGGAGGGGTTCGGTCCGGGTTTCAACGGGCCCCTGCTGGTGGCCATCGACCTGGCCGGCGCCGACGACCCGGGTGGCACCGGTGCCGCAGTCGCCGCAGCGCTTCGGTCCGATCCGGCCGTGGCCTCGGTCACCGACGCGGTCCTCAACAAGGAGCGGGATGCCGCGATCGTCACGGCGATCCCGGCGACCGCCCCTCAGGACGCCGCGACCAGCAGGTTGGTGGCGGATCTGCGCGACCACGTCCTGCCGGAGGCCTTGAGCGGCACGGGGGCGCGGGCTTTCGTCGGTGGGCAGACGGCGACGTTCGACGACCTGACGACGCTCGTTCGTGACAGCCTCGTGCTGCTCATCGTGGTGGTGGTGGGCGTGTCCCTGATCCTGCTGACGCTCGCCTTCCGGTCGGTGGTGATCCCGCTCGTGAGCGCCCTGCTCAACCTGTTGTCGATCGCGGCGGCGTACGGCGTGGTGACGCTCGCCTTCCAGACCTCCTGGGGAACCGACCTGCTCGGGGTTGCGCAGCAGCCGGTCGTCTCGTTCGTGCCGATGCTGATGTTCGCGATCCTCTTCGGACTGAGCATGGACTACAACGTGTTCCTGCTGACCGCGGTCCGGGAGGCTCGTGCGGCCGGTCACGACGCACGCGCGGCCGTTCCGGTCGGCGTCGGGCGTACCGCCAGCCTGATCACGACCGCGGGGGTGATCATGACGATCGTCTTCCTCGGCTTCGCCGTCACGCCCGAGACCGAGGTCACCATGATCGGCCTCGGCCTCGCCACGGCCGTTCTCGTGGACGTCACCGTGGTGCGGCTGGTGCTCGCGCCCGCGGTCCTGGAGCTGTTGGGGGAGCGGGCCTGGTGGCTGCCTCGCTGGCTGGGCGCGCGGCTGCCCGAGATGACGGTCGCCGAGCACTGAGGCACGGCCTTCCTAGGATGGGCCGGTGCTGATCCGCAGGCCCACCCTGGAACGCATCGTCGCGGGCGAGATCGACACCGCCTTCCGCCGTCAGCGGCGACCCACGGTGAAGGCGGGTGGGACGCTGCGCACCGCGATAGGCATCCTCGACATCCTCGAGGTCGAGCCGGTGGTCGAGGGCGAGATCACGGTCGAGGACGCGATGCGTGCCGGTTTCGCCTCGGTGGCCGACCTCCTGGCTGCCATGCCGGCGAAGGAGGACGCTCGCGTCTATCGGGTGCGGTTGCAGCCGGCGACCGGCCCGGACCCACGTGAGCTGCTGCGCGCCGACGACGCCCTGGACGACGAGGCACTGGCGGACCTGCGCCGGCGACTGGACCGACTCGACGCCCACGGGCCCAGCGGCCCATGGACGCGGCAGTTCCTGACGATGATCGCGGAGCGACCCCAGGTGCGCGCGCCCGACCTGGCCGCATCGATCGGCTGGGAGACCGCGCCGTTCAAGCTCAACGTGCGCAAGCTCAAGGCCCTCGGTCTGACGATCAGCCACCCGGTGGGCTACGAGCTGTCGCCGCGGGGTCGAGCCGCGCTCGCCGCGCTGGGCTGACGTCGGACCACCTCGACGCCGTTGGCCGTCAGGCTCCCGGGAGGAAGCCGCGGACGGTGTCCAGGGTGTCGATCTCGTCGACGGTCTTGTCGTCGCGGTAGCGCAGCACCCGGGCGAACCTGAGCGCGACGCCACCGGGATAGCGGCTGGAGCGCTGCACCCCGTCGAAGGCGATCTCGACGACCTGGACGGGGTGGACGCGCACGACGTAGTGGTCCCGCAGGGTCGCCGGGTCGAGGGCGAGCCCGGTGAAGCGCTCGGTCTGCCAGGCCAGCATCTCGTCGGTCATCCCCTTGAAGGTCTTGCCGAGCATGACGAGCTCGCCGGTCGCGGCATCGCGGGCACCGAGGTGGATGTTGGACAGCCAGCCCTCCCGTCGTCCGCTGCCCCACTCGATCGCGAGCACGACCAGGTCTAGGGTGTGCACCGGCTTGACCTTGATCCAGCCCGCGCCCCGGCGACCCGCGGCATAGGGGGTGGCCAGGCTCTTGACCACGACGCCCTCGTGGCCTGCGGCGATGGCTCCGCGCAGGAACCCGGCGGCCTCGGCGGCGTCGGCGGTGACCACGCGAGGCACCCGCCACCGCTCGGGCACCAGGGCGGCCAGCACCTCGTGGCGCTCGCTGCCGCTCGCGTCGAGCAGGTCGCGCGCGTCGACGCGCAGGACGTCGAAGAAGTAGGGCGTGACCGCCACCCCGGCCGCCTGGGCGGTGCGCGAGGCGGTCTCCTGGAAGGAACGGGGGCGGCCCGCCTCGTCGAGGGCCAGCGCCTCGCCGTCGAGGACGAACTCGCGCGACGGCAGGCTGCGAGCGACCTCCACCACCTCGGGGAGCCGGGCGGTGATGTCGTCGAGGCTGCGGGTCGCGATCACCACCTCGTCGTCGCGGCGATGGACCTGGATGCGGATCCCGTCGAGCTTGGTCTCGACGGCGACCGGGTCGGGCCCGGCCTTGGCGAGCGCCGCCTCGATGTCGGGAGCACTCGAGGCGAGCATCGGCAGCACCGGGCGAAGCACCTCCAGCCCGACCTCGGCGAGGCTCCGTTCGCCGTCCGCGAAGGCGGTGGCCACCACGGGGACGGTGCCGCCGGCGAGCATCGCCGCACGGCGTACGGCGACCAACGGGACCGCGGCGGCCGCGGCCAGGGCCTCCTGGAGCAGGGCCTCGAGCGCGCCCTGGCGGACCGCGCCGGTGACGACGCCGCGCAGCCAGGGCTGCTCCTCGGCGGTGGCCCGGCCGAACAGGTCTCGCACCAGCGCGGCGCGCGCCTGTTGGGAGCCGGGGCCGGCCAGGGCGCTGAGGCGCTCGAAGTGGTCGTGGACCTCCGCCAGCGTCAGGGTCGGCGTTGTGGCCGGCGCGGGAAGGGTGCTCACGCCGCGCCAGCCGAGCCCGGTGCGGCGCTGGAGGAGGCTGCCGGCGAGGTAGGACGCGGCGATCTCGCGCTCCTCCGGCGGGGCTGCGGCGAGACAGCCGGCGAGGATCTCGACCTTGGCCTTGCGGGAGCGGGTCGCCGTGACCTCGCGGGAGGCGGTGACGACGTCGGCCAGCAGCATGGCCCCGATTGTGCCCCGTGGCGCCGACAATCGGCCTCGCCGTACGTCGGGCCGGGCTGGCGTCCGCTGGCAGGATCGGAGCATGCGTGACCGTTCGTCCTCCCGCCTCGTCCGCCAACGCTTCCACGGCGCCATCGCCGGGATCGGCAGCACCAGCGGGACCCGCATCGTCGTCGGCCGCTGGGATCGGTCGCCCTGGGGTGCCTTCGCCGACCTGATGGTCGAGACGCCGACCGGTCACCGGGTGTTGATCGCCCCCTCGGAACAGGTGGCCGAGTTCGTGAGCGCCACCTACTCCTTCGACGAGATCCGCCAGGAGCCGGTGACGGTGACCGACACCCCCGACGGCTGGTCGGTGGCGACCGCGTCCGCCCAGGTGGAGCTCTCGATCGGTGACCGAACTCCTCTGGGGCGGCTGCTCCGGCTGGTCCCCGCGGTCGTCGGCTCCTCACCCGCCTGGTGCGCCGTCACCGACCCCTTCGCCCGGGTCGTGCTGCGCGGCGTACGCACGCGGGGGAGCGCCAAGGGTGGCCGCCGGGAGTACTACGGCGCCACCGAGGTCCGCACCGTGACCGCGGCCCGGGGCTCGTTCGACGGCGTCGACCTCGGCGGCCTGGCCGAGGTCCGCCCCCCGTGCACGTTCGGGTTCTCCTCCGTCCCGCCCGCGCCGTCGGTCACCCGGCTGGTCACCACGGTGGATCTGCTGCCGTGACGTGGTGACGGTTCACCAAGGTAAGCGGGCGAACCCGCACCTACCTAGGTGAATTCCACGAGGTAAGTGAGGGTTCACCTTCCTACCTTGGTGAACCGTCACCGCCGCACGACCCCGGACCACCAAGCCGTACGACGCCGCGAGTCACCGTCCGATCCGGGTCCGGACCTCATAGAGCTCGGGGAAGAAGGTCAGGTCGAGGGCACGGCGGAGGAAGTCGACGCCTGACGAGCCGCCGGTGCCGGTCTTGTAGCCGATCGTGCGCTGCACCACCTGGAGGTGGCGGAAGCGCCACGCCTGGAAGTTGTCCTCGATGTCGACGAGCTCCTCGCAGGTCTCATAGACGCCCCAGTGGCGACCGGGGTCGGCATAGACCCCGGCGATGGTGTCGACGAGGCCGGGGTGCAGCCGGTAGGGCTGGGTCCAGTCGCGCTCGAGCAGCTCGGGCGGCACGGCCAGTCCCATCCGGGCCAGGAACGCGATGAACTCGTCATAGAGGCTCGGCTCGTGGAGCAGCTCGTCGAGCGCATCGCGTCGCTCGGGGTCGTGGGCGAAGACTCGCACCATGTCGGCGTTCTTGTTGCCGAGCAGGAACTCGACCTCGCGGTACTGCCAGGACTGGAAGCCCGAGCTCGATGCGAGGAAAGGCCGGATGGCGGCGTACTCGCTCGGCGTCAACGTCGCGAGCACCGCCCACTGGTCGGTGAGCGTGTGCTGGATGTGCTTGACGCGGGCCATCCGCTTCAGGGCCGGCGCGAGCTGGTCGCGCTGGAGCAGCTCCCGGGCCGAGCGCAGCTCGTGGACCATCAGCTTGAGCCACAGCTCGGACGTCTGGTGCTGCACGATGAACAGCAGCTCGTCGTGCTGCGGCGGTTCGCTCAGCGGGTGTTGCGCCGACAGCAGCGCGTCGAGGTGCAGGTAGTCGCCGTAGGACATGTCCTCTCGGAAGTCCTGTCGGATCCCGGCCTCCAGGTCGCGGTGGCTGGCGTCGTCGGCGGCGTACGGCGAGGCGTCACCGGAGCGGACATGCGGACGGGCGGCGTCGTCGGTCACGGGGACCAACGTACGCCGCCTCGTCGTGAAGAGCGGTCAGCCTGCGGTGAGATCAGCCGGCGATGTAGACCTTGCGCAGCGTCTCGGCGATGTGCCAGATGGTGCGGTCCCCGCGGTGGAGACGAACCACGGCGCCGGGGGTCAGCGGGACCACCTCGCCGTCCTGGAACTCGACCGAACCACGCCCCGCGAGCACGACGAAGACCTCGTCGCACTCCACATCGCGGACCATGCCAGGAGTCATCTCCTGGATTCCGATCTCGGTGCCACCGATTCCCCCGAGCAGACGGGCACCCGTAGTGGGAAAGCCGCCGACAGTGTCGTCAGCGGGAACACGCTGTCGAGGGAGTTCGCTCGCGAACACGTCGACATCGAGATAGCGGCCTGTCATGCGTGAATGGTCGCATCGCGCTAGGCCCTTCGCCATCTGACTGACCCCATATCGCGTCCTGGTCTAGCCAACTTTTTCGATGGCCCCGCTCACGGGAAGGATCCATCGAACGCCTCCGCGCCCCTGACCCGGATGGGCTAGGACCCGTTGACCGATCGGACGAGGGGTCTGTGCGGGTAGCGTCCCCTCCGTGAGCGGTGGGGAGTCGACCCGGGTCTGGCGGCCCTCGTGGCCGTGCGCCGTCGGCCCCGTGCTCGCTCCGCTGCGCCGTGGCGCGGGTGACCCGACCTATCGCATCGACGACGCCGGACGACACTGGCTCGCGATCCGTACGCCGTCCGGGCCGGCGACGCTGGTCGTGGAGTCGCGGCCCGACCTTGGCGAGGTGTCGGGACGCGCCTGGGGCGACGGCGCGGGGTGGGCGCTGGAGACGATGCCCGCACTGCTCGGCGACGCGGACGACCCGGCCGGCTTCGCCCCCGACCTGGCCCTCCTGGTCGAGGCCCATCGGCGCCACCCGCACCTGCGCATCGGCCGGACGGGGCGGGTCTTCGAGGCGCTGCTCCCGGCGATCATCGAACAGAAGGTGACCGGCCAGGAGGCGTTCGGCGGGTTCCGCGACCTGGTGCGGCGGCACGGCGACCCCGCGCCAGGGCCCGGGGCCGATCTCCGGCTGGCCCTCCAGCCGGCCCCCGAGACCGTCCGCCGGATCCCGTCGTGGGAGTGGCTGCGGCTGCACGTCGACCCGGCGCGCTCCCGGGCGATCGTGCGGGCCGCCGCGGTCGCGGACAGCCTGGAGCGGCTGGTCGGCCTGGACGCCGACAAGGCCGACCGCCGGCTGCGGTCCCTGCCCGGCGTGGGCGTGTGGACCAGTGCCGAGGTCCGGCTGCGAGCGCTCGGTGACGCCGACGCCGTCAGCTTCGGTGACTACCACGTCGCCAAGGACGTGGGTTGGGCGCTGTTCGGCCACGACATCGACGACGACGAGCTCGCCGTCGTGCTCGAGCCCTATCGGCCCCACCGGGCACGGGTCATCCAGCTGCTCGCCACGACCGGTCGTCATCGGCCGCGCCGGGGACCCCGGATGGCGCCCCGGACCCACCTGCCCGCTCGAGGCCCGGGTGGGGTCTGAGACGGGTGTCGCCAGACCGCCGGGACAGGTCGTCGCGGCGGCCGTCGCCGGTGCGGCCATCACGCCGCTCATGCCGGCGTACGGCACCTGGCCGGTCGGGCTCGCCGCTCTGCCCGTCCTCGCGGTCGTGGCGTTCGCCGGGCATCGACACCACGTCCCGGAGCTCGTCGATGCGGCCGCCGTGGTGGGGCTCATGGACCTGATCGCGCTCGCGCCGGTCGTCGGGGTGTGGCCCCTCGCACCGTTGCTCGCCCTGGTGTCCGTGGGGGCCGTGCTCGCGATGCGGCGGCGGCTGGACCGGTGGCGCGACTGGCTGCGCCTGGGCCGGGTCGACCGGCTGAGCGTCCTCCTGGTGGTGGCCGTCCAGGTGGTGAGCGTGGTGGCGCTGCTGACCTGGACGAGGATGTTCGACGGCGCGCTCCCGGCGCTCTATGCCGACGCGGCCCGCGAGGCCGGACCGCTGGCAGCGGGGCTGGGCGGGTTCCTGTTCCTCGTCGTCAACGGGCTGGTCGAGGACAGCCTCTTCTTCGGCGTCCTGCTCTCGTCGCTCGACCGGGTGCTGCCGGGCTGGCTGGCGGTGGGCCTCACGGCAGCGGCGTTCGGGTTCGCCCACCTCCACGGGATCCCCAACGGCGTCGTCGGGGTGGCGATGGCCGGCAGCTGGGCGCTGCTCCTCGCCGCGCTCCGCCTGCGGACCGGCGGCATGCTGGCGACGTACGCCGCCCACATCGTCGCCGACACCACGATCGTGCTGATGCTCCTGCCCGCCGTGTTCCGCTGACGTTGCCCGGGGCCGGGTGCGGGGCCACTCCCGGTCAGAGCCAGCCGTCGTCGATGAGGACCTTCTCGGCGTCGTCCGCGCCGGTGAACAGCTCGGCCCGCCACCCGACGGAGCGGGCCGCCTCGATGTTGGCGGCGCCGTCGTCGAAGAACAGCAGCCTCGCCGGGTCGAGCCCCAGCGCCCGCTCGGCGAGCGGGAAGATCGCGGGGCTCGGCTTGGCGTCGCCGGCGTCGCAGGAGAACAGTCCCTCCTCGAACAGTGCGGACATCCGCGGCCCCACCTTGTTGGTGATCAGGTGCGGCATGTTGGACAGGTAGACCACGCGGTGGCCTGCGTCACGCACCCGGCGGACGAGGTCCCAGGTCGGCGTCAGGTCGACCAGGTGGGGATAGATGGCGTCCAGCAGCAGGTCGAGGTCGTCGACCGCGAGTCCGGCCGCAGCAGCCGCGCGGACCGCGAGCTCCTCGGGCCCGATCCGCCCGCTGTCGAACGCGTGCCACGCCTCGCTGCCGAAGATGTCGCGGCGCAGGGCGTCGACGTCGGCACCCGGATGACGGGGGAGCAGCACCTCGCTCAACAGGACCCGAGGCTCCCATCGCAGCAGCACGCCCCCGATGTCCCAGACCACGGTCGGGACGGCGCCACGGACCGTCACAGCAGCGGCCGCAGCGGTTGGAGGAACATCTCGGTGAACTTGCGGTGCAGGTCGCGGGCCTCCCACTCGGCGGCGGTCAGCTCGAGGCAGTGGGACTCGTCGACGGCGAAGATCTCCTCCATCACCCTCGCCATGGCGGGGTCGATGATCTCCACGTTGATCTCGTAGTTGCCCTGGAGCGACAGCCGGTCGACGTTGGCCGTGCCGACGGTCGACCAGCTGCCGTCGATCGTCGCGGTCTTGGCGTGCACCATCGCGTCCTTGAACCGCAGGATCCGCACGCCGGCCTCGAGCAGCTGGGAGAAGTAGCCGCGGGAGATCCAGTCGGCCACGATGTGGTTGGACTTCAGCGGGATCAGGAGGCGTACGTCGACGCCGCGCCGCGCCGCTTCCTTGAGCGCGTCCACGAAGTCCTGGTCGGGCAGGAAGTAGGCCTGGGTCAGCCAGACGTTGCGGGTGGCTCGGTTGATGGCCTCGAGGTACATCGCCCGGATCGGGAACATCCACAGCCGCGGCACGTTGCGATGGACGCGCACGCGCGGGTCCCACTGCGACGCGGCCTCGAGCAGCAGCGGCTGTCCTGAGGAGCCGAGCCGGCGCCGGCGGTGCAGGTTCCAGAAGTCGGCGAACGCCCGCTTGAGGTCCCACACGTCGGGGCCCTCGATCCGCACGTGGGTGTCGCGCCACTCGGTGGCATAGGGGCTGCCGATGTTGTAGCCGCCGACGAACCCGACGGTCTCGTCGATGACGAGGATCTTGCGGTGGTCGCGGCCGTAGCGCCCGAGGTCCCAGAACCGGAGACCCGCCGACCAGACGGGATAGCGCAACACCTTGAGGTCGGGAGGGAAGTGCTTGAACGCCGGCGCCACGACCAGGTTGGCGAACGTGTCATAGATGACATACACGTCGACACCGCGCTGGGCCGCGGCGATCAGCGCCGCCTTGAACCGCTGGCCGGTCTCGTCGCCCTTCCAGATATAGGTCTCGAACAGGATCTGGTGTCGGGCCCCCTCGATCGCGGCGAGCATGTCGTCATAGAGGTCCTGGCCGAACGTATAGGTCGTCACCGCGGTCTCGCCGATCTCCACGGACTGGGGCGCCGAGCGCGGGAACGGCCCGGGCTTCTTGCCGCGGCGTCGGTAGGAGTCGACCAGGGTCAGCCCGATGGCCGTGGCGAGCTGGATGCCGAACAGCGTCAGCAGCACCCGCCGGATCGTCAGCAGCACCTGGGAGGCGCGGGGGACGGACCGGGTCACGCCGCCAATCTAGCGACCGGCCCCGACCGACCCACCCCCGGGAAGGCGCCCTCCCCTGCGAGGCCGGGATGCGCGACACTTCGGCCATGGACCCGTGGACGACCATCGAGGAGGAGCGCCTCGACCTGGCCGACGTGCTCGACGAGCTGACGCCCGAACAGTGGGAGACACCCAGCCTCTGTGGCGCCTGGACGGTCGCCGAGGTGGCCACCCACCTGACGTCCGGGCCCGCCGGCTCGCTGTGGGGCTTCATGACCGCGATGGCGCAGGCCCGCGGCCGGTTCCCGGTCGCCAACCAGATCCTGGTGACGCGCCGGATGGACCGGCCGCGGTCGATGATCGCCGCCGACCTGCGCGAGTACGCCGCCCACCGGTTCACGCCACCGATGCTCGACTGGCACGCCCCGCTGACCGATCTGTTGATCCACCGGCTCGACATCACCCACCCGCTCGGCCTCGACGGCGGTGGCGACCCCGAGTCGTGGAGCGCGGCGCTGTCGTTCCTGATCAGCCGGAGGGCGACCGTCGGATTCGTCGGCAAGGGACTCCCGGCGCTCACCTATGTCGCCGACGACGTCGGCTGGTCCGGCGGGTCGGGGCCTCGCGTGGAGGGTCCCGCCGAGGCGGTGGCGCTCGCGATCACCCGCCGCCCCGTCCGGCTCGACGAGCTGTCGGGACCGGGCGCCGAGGCGCTCCGGGAGTGGGCCTCGCGCGGCTGACGTCGCCCGCTCCGCCGCTCGGGGAGGGCTGTCGGTGGGACGCCGTACGCTCGTCACCATGCGACCGATCACCGATCTCGAACGCCGGGTGGCGCCGTTCCGGGTCGTCTCCGACTTCGACCCTTCCGGCGACCAGCCGGCGGCCATCGCCGAGATCGCCAAGCGCATCGACGCGGGCGAGAAGGACGTCGTGCTGCTGGGTGCCACCGGCACCGGCAAGACCGCGACGATCGCCTGGGTGGCCGAACAGCTCCAGCGGCCGATGCTGGTGATGCAGCCCAACAAGACGCTGGCCGCCCAGTTCGCCAACGAGCTGCGCCAGTTCTTCCCCGACAACGCGGTCGAATACTTCGTCTCCTACTACGACTACTACCAACCCGAGGCCTACGTCCCCCAGACCGACACCTACATCGAGAAGGACTCCTCGATCAACGAGGAGGTCGAGCGGCTGCGTCACTCCGCGACCAACTCGCTGCTGACACGCCGCGACGTGATCGTGGTCGCCACCGTGTCGTCGATCTATGGCCTCGGCACGCCGCAGGAATACGTCGACCGCATGGTCCGGCTCAAGGTCGGCGACGAGCACGACCGCGACTCGGTGCTGCGGCGACTGGTCGACATCCAATACACCCGCAACGACATGTCGTTCACCCGCGGCACGTTCCGGGTGCGCGGCGACACCCTCGAGGTGTTCCCGGTCTATGAGGAGCTGGCCGTCCGGGTGGAGTTCTTCGGCGACGAGATCGAGCGGCTGATGACGCTCCACCCGGTGACCGGCGAGGTGCTCTCGGAGGACCGCGAGCTCTACATCTTCCCGGCGTCCCACTATGTCGCCGGCCCCGAGCGCATGGAGCGGGCCATCGCCGGGATCGAGGAGGAGCTGGCCGACCGGCTCGCCTGGTTCGAGCGACACGGCAAGCTGCTGGAGGCCCAGCGGCTCCGGATGCGCACCACCTATGACATCGAGATGATGCGCCAGGTCGGGTCGTGCTCCGGGATCGAGAACTACTCGATGCACATCGACGGGCGCAGCCGGGGGAGTGCACCCAACTGTCTGCTCGACTACTTCCCCGAGGACTTCGTGCTGGTCGTCGACGAGTCCCACGTGGCGATCCCCCAGATCGGCGGCATGTACGAAGGCGACATGTCGCGCAAGCGCAACCTGGTCGACCACGGCTTCCGGCTGCCCAGCGCGATGGACAACCGGCCGCTGAAGTGGGAGGAGTTCCTCGACCGGATCGGCCAGACGATCTATCTGTCCGCCACCCCCGGCAACTACGAGCTCGACCGGATCGGCGGGGCCGACAACGCCGTCGAACAGCTGATCCGCCCGACCGGGCTGGTCGACCCCGAGGTGATCGTCAAGCCGACCAAGGGCCAGATCGACGACCTGATCCACGAGATCGGGCCCGCACCGAGCGCAACGAGCGGGTCCTGGTGACCACGCTGACCAAGAAGATGTCGGAGGACCTGACCGACTACCTCCTCGACGCCGGCGTCCGCACCCGCTATCTCCACTCCGAGATCGACACCCTCAAGCGCATCGAGCCTGCTGCGCGACCTGCGGTTGGGCGACCATGACGTGCTCGTCGGCATCAACCAGTTCCCGGCGAGGGTCTCGACCTGCCCGAGGTGTCGCTGGTGTCGATCCTCGACGCCGACAAGGAGGGATTCCTCCGCTCCGACAAGTCACTGATCCAGACGATCGGCCGCGCGGCACGCAACGTGTCGGGCCAGGTCCACATGTACGCCGACAAGATCACCCCCTCGATGGAGTCGGCGATCGACGAGACCAACCGGCGTCGCGCCAAGCAGATCGCCTACAACACCGAACGTGGCATCGACCCCCAGCCGCTGCGCAAGAAGATCGCCGACATCACCGAGATGCTGGCCCGTGAGGACGAGAACACCCAGGAGCTGCTCGCGACCTGGCAGGGCACCGGCGCTCGGGGTGACCGGTCCAAGAAGGCACCGGTCCCGGGGCTGTCCAAGATGAAGGCCTCCGACGTCGCCCCCGACATCGCCGCACTGCCGAGCTCCGACCTGGCCGAGCTGATCCAGCAGCTGACCGACCAGATGAAGGCCGCTGCCGCCGAGCTCCAGTTCGAGGTCGCGGCCCGGCTGCGCGACGAGATCTCCGAGCTCAAGAAGGAGCTCCGCCAGATGATGGAAGCGACCAAGTGAGGAGCGCCACCGAGCGAGGAACGAGCTCGAGTGGTGCGACGAGCGCGGGAGCCAGCGCGAGCGCAGCGAGCGCCGGCGACGAAGTGAGTGCGAGGAACGAGCTCGGGCTCTGGGAGCGAGCGAGGAGCTGCGCGAGCGCAGCGAGAGCCGGCCACGCGTCGTGAAGGCCTTCGGTTTCACCGCTTACGGCGGCCCCGAGGTGGCCGCGGTCCTGGAGGTGCCGGCGCCGGTCCCCGGTCCGGGTGAGGTGCTGGTCGACCTGAGGGCCGCTGGCGTCAACCCGGCCGACATCAAGGTCCGGTCGGGGGAGCGGCAGGGTGTCATCGAGGTGCGGTTCCCGATGGCGATGGGGCGGGAGGCGGCGGGGGTGGTCGTCGCCGTCGGCGAGGGCGTGAGCGAGTGGCGGCCGGGTGACGAGGTCTTCGGCGCGACGGCGAGTGGCACCGGTGCGTTGGCCGAGCAGGTCCTGCTCGAGGCGTCGGCGACGGCGCGCCGCCCGGCGACGCTCGGGTGGGAGCAGGCCGCCTGCCTCCCGGTCTCGGCCGGCACGGCCTTCGACGCCCTCCACGAGCTGGACCTCGGGCCTGGTCAGGTCCTGCTGGTGCTGGGTGCCGGCGGTGGCGTCGGCACGTCGGTGATCCCGCTGGCCGTTGCCCGCGGGATCCGCGTGATCGGGGTCGCGTCGGCCGCGAAGGAGGCGCTGGTCTCGTCGCTCGGCGCCGAGCACGTCAGGTCGGGCGTCGGCTGGGACGACCGGGTGCGGTCGCTGGCCTCAGGCGGCGTTGACGCACTGTTCGACCTGGTGGGCGGTCAGGTGCTGCCTGACGGCGCGGGGCTGCTGCGGAGTGGGCGCGGTCCCGTCAGCATCGCGTCCCCCGGACTCGCCACCGAGCTCGGGGGAGGTGGGGTCACCCGGCGCCGTACGACCGAGGTCTTCGACCAGGTCGCCGAGCTCGCGGCCTCGGGTGTCCTCGACATCCACGTGAGCGCTGCGTTCCCCCTCCACCGGGCGGCGGAGGCGGTGGCTCTCGTGGAGTCCGGTCACGCGACCGGCAAGGTCGTGGTCGTCCCCGACCGCGACTAGCCTGCTGGGCCATGGACGCCGACGCCCTTCGTGAGCACGCGCTGGCCAAGCCAGGCGCCTGGCTCGATACGCCGTGGGAGGACTCACCTGTCGTGAAGGTCGCCGAGGGCGGTCACGCCCGCATCTTCGTCTTCCTGGGGGATGAGTCGATCGGCGTGAAGGCCGGTTTCGACCGCGAGGTCGCCGATGAGTGGCTGGCCCGCTATCCGGACAGTGCCCGCGTGATGCCCTATCTGGGGCGCTCCGGCTGGAACAGCCTGTCGCTGGCCGGAGACGTCCCGGACGACGAGCTGCTCGACGCCGTCGACGAGTCCTACCGCCTGGTCGTCTCTCGCCTCCCACGCGTCCACCGCCCCCTCGGCTGGGAGGGCTGACGGCTGGGGGCTGACGCCTGCAGGGACGTCGGACCCCAGACAATCTGGTGCGCACGACGCACCTGGTGCGTCGCCGACACCAGTCAAGCAGCAGTGGCGCTGCGACCGGGGCCGTCGGGCGCCGTCATGAGCCGCTGCCGGGCGGGAGCGCCTTGCGCTCCTTCTTCTCGAGTCGCCGGACCTCGGACTCGATGAAGCTGCGCTTGTTGGTGAGGACGCGCATCAGGTTCAGCGTGGCAGCCAGTGTCACGAAGATCGGCCACATGAATGCCCCGGGGGTGACGACTGCCCAGATGGTCCAGGTGATTGCTGAGACGGAGAGCAGCCCCCACAGCGCCTCGGCCCGTTCCTTGGCGAACTTGTCCCGCGCCCGCGCCGCCAGATCGGTCCGGGACGCCAGCATGGGGGCGCCCGACGTGACGACCAGGTCGCTGACGAAGCCCGGCAGCTCGCCGAGGGTCTTGGCGCGCGCCACCCCGTCGGTGCGCTCGTCGAGCTCGGCACGGTCGATCCTGCCCTCGGCGTACGCCGTCGCGAGCAGCTGGTGGACCACCTCGCGGTCGGCGTCGGAGGCGCGCAGCGACGCGTGACCCGGGGCTCGCGGGTCGAGCGCGAAGCTGCTCCAGGGGTCGCCCCCGGAGGGCGGCGACGAGGGGTAGGACATGTCTCGCATCCTAGTAAGGGGGCTGTGCGCGTCGGGTCGCGTGTCTGGCGGAGTGAGGTCTGGTAGACCTGACCTCACTCGCTCCACCGCCGGATCCGGCGGGCCGGCCGAAAGGAGTCGTCGTGCCAGACGACAGCAGCGTGGATCCAGGGTCGACCGAGCCGGTGTCGACCGATCCGGCCGCCCACGACGCCGAGGTCGACCTCGTCATCATCGGCGCGGGGCCGACCGGGCTCTATGCGACCTATTACGCCGGGTTCCGCGGCTTCCGCGTCGCGGTCGTCGACTCGCTGCCCGAGCTGGGCGGGCAGATCACGGCGATGTATCCCGAGAAGGCGATCCTCGACGTGGCGGGCTTCCCGACCGTCAAGGGCCGCGACCTGGTCGGCGGTCTGGTGGAGCAGGCGGCGACGGCCAAGCCCATCTATTACCTCGAACGCACCGCCCAGTCGCTCGAGTGCGGCGACGAAGGCCTCGTGCTCGGCCTGAGCGACGGCACCCGGGTGAGCGCCAAGGCGATGATCATCACCGCCGGCATCGGCAAGTTCAGCCCGCGGCCGCTTCCGGTCGGGGAGGGCTGGCTCGGCAGGGGCATGGAGTTCTTCGTGCCCAGCTTCGACCCCTACGTCGGCAAGGACGTCGTGATCGTCGGTGGCGGTGACAGTGCCTTCGACTGGGCGCTCCACCTGGAGCCCATCGCACGCTCGGTGACCCTGGTCCACCGCCGCGACGCGTTCCGCGCCCACCAACGCACCGTCGACGCCGTGATGGCCTCCAGCGTCGACGTGGTGACCAAGGCCCAGGTCACGGCCGTCACCGGCGGCGACACGGTCGCAGGTGTCGAGATCACCGTCGACGGCCAGGAGCCCCAGCAGCGCCCGGCTCAGGCGATCGTGGCGGCGCTCGGGTTCGTCGCCGACCTCGGGCCGCTCCAGACCTGGGGCCTGGAGACCGACAAGCGCCATGTCGTCGTCGACACGGCGATGCGCACCAACCTGCCGCGCGTCTTCGCCGCAGGCGACATCACCGAATATCCGGGCAAGGTGCGGCTGATAGCGGTCGGTTTCGGCGAGGCTGCCACGGCCGTCAACAATGCCGCGGTCACCATCGACCCCGCGGCGCACGTGTTCCCCGGACACTCGAGCGAGGGTGGCTGACGGCCGGACCCAGGTCCGTACGGCATCCTGGGAACCCCACGACATGAGGAGGAGCCTGTGAAGGTCAAGGTCGACTTCGACCTGTGCGAGTCGAACGGCGTGTGCGAGGGCCTGGCGCCCCACATCTTCGAGCTCGACGACAACGACTACCTCATCCTCAAGAAGGACGAGATCGGCCCCGAGGACGTCGACATCGTCCGCCGCGCCGTGTTCTCCTGCCCACGGGTGGCGATCGCGCTCGTCGAGGACGACGAGGCCTGACGTCCCCTGGGCCGGGCAGGCCCGCGGCGGCGTGAGGCCGTCGTACCGGCCGGTAATATGGCCGCCTCACGCCGAACCACGGAAAGGTCCTGCATGCGGGTCGCGCTGCTGTCCTATCGGAGCAAGCCGCACTGCGGCGGCCAGGGGATCTATATCCGTCACCTCAGCCGTGAGCTCGTGGCGCTCGGTCACGAGGTCGAGGTCTTCTCCGGTCCTCCCTATCCGATCCTCGACGAGGGGGTCCGGCTGACCAAGGTCGAGAGTCTCGACCTCTATCGCGAGCCCGACCCGTTCCGGATCCCCAAGCTCCGCGAGTTCCGCGACCGGGTGGACGTCGAGGAGTTCCTCACCATGTGCACGGCCGGGTTCCCCGAGCCCAAGACATTCAGCACCCGGGTCGTGAAGGCGCTGGCCGAGCGCGTCGACGACTTCGACGTCGTCCAGGACAACCAGGTGCTGGGCTACGGCATGCTCGACATCGAGGACCTCGGGCTGCCGCTGGTGACCACCATCCACCACCCGATCACCTTCGACCGGCGCATCGATCTCCAGGCCGCGACCACCTGGCGCCGCCGGCTGACCGTACGGCGGTGGTACGGCTTCCTGCGGATGCAGGCCAAGGTCGCCCGGGCCGCCCGCTGGATCCTCACGCCGTCGGAGGCCTCCAAGCGCGACATCGTGGCCGACTTCGGTGTCGACACGGCGCGGATCCAGGTGATCCCGCTCGGTGTCGACGACGTCTTCCAGCCGCCGACGGCGCCTCGGGTGCCGGGACGCCTGCTGGCGATGGCCAGCGCCGATGCGCCCATGAAGGGCATCGCCACGCTCCTCGAGGCGTTCGCCAAGCTGCGCACCGAGCGCGACCTCGAGCTCTATCTCGTCACCAAGCCGGTCGCCGGGGGCCGCACCGAGCAGCTCGTCGACCGGCTCGGCATCAAGGACCACGTCCACTTCGTCCACGGGGTCAGCGACGACGAGCTCGTGGCGCTGATGGGGTCGGCCGAGATCGCCTGTGTGCCGTCGCTCTATGAGGGCTTCTCGCTCCCCACCGCCGAGCTGATGGCGTGTGAGACGCCGCTGGTGGTCTCCCGGGCGGGGGCGATTCCCGAGGTCGTCGGCCCCGATGGCGAGTGCGCCGACCTGGTCACCCCCGGCGACGTCGGCGAGCTCGAGCACGCCCTGGCCGCCCTCCTGGACGATCCCCAGCGGCGGGCGCGGATGGGCGAGGCCGGACGTCGGCGCGCCCAGGAGCGCTTCAGCTGGCGCGCCGTCGCCCAGACGGTGGCGGAGTCCTATGAGCGGGTCGTCGCCGACTACGCCGCCGAGCGCCGTACGCCGGTGCGCGAGGCCGACGCATGCTGACCGTCGACTTCGACCGCCTCGGGGTGCAGCCCGGTGAGCGGGTCCTCGACATGGGCTGCGGCGCCGGGCGGCACGCCTTCGAGATGTATCGCCGCGGCGCCGACGTGATCGCCTTCGACCAGGACGCCGACGAGCTGGCCGGCGTGGCCGAGCTGTTCGCGGCCATGCGCGAGCAGGGCGAGGTGCCTGCGGGTGCGGAGGCCGACGTCAAGGAGGGTGACGCGTTGGCGCTGCCCTTCCCCGACGGCGAGTTCGACCGCATCGTGGCGGCCGAGGTGCTCGAGCACATCCCGGCCGACATCCAGGCGCTCGACGAGCTGGTACGGGTGCTGCGCCCCGGCGGGACGATCGCGCTGACGGTGCCCCGCTGGCTGCCGGAGGCGATCTGTTGGCAGCTGTCGGAGGACTACCACAACACCCCGGGCGGACACATCCGCATCTACACCGACAAGGAGCTCGTGACCAAGGCCGCGAACGCCGGTCTGGCCTATGAGGGTCGCGACTATGCCCACGGGCTGCACGCTCCCTACTGGTGGCTCAAGTGCGCGGTGGGGGTCAAGAACGACGACCACCCGCTCGTGCGCGGTTATCACAAGCTGCTCGTCTGGGACATCATGAAGAAGCCCCGCACCACCCAGGTCGCGGAGAGGGTGCTCAACCCGCTGATCGGGAAGTCGCTCGTGCTCTACTTCCGCAAGCCCCACCCCGCCGAGGGCTGAGGTGACGTCCTCCCGCGAGAGCTCCATCCCGGCGGTGCCCGGGGTGCTGTCAGCCGACCAGGTCGCCGAGACGGCCCGGTCGATCGCCGCGATGCAGGAGCCGAGCGGCGCGATCCCGTGGACCCCCGGCGAGCACACCGACATCTGGAACCACGTCGAGGGTGCCATGGCGCTGCTCGTCGGTGGCGAGGTGGCCGCCGCCGAGCGGGCGCTCGACTGGGTGCCGACGATGCAGCGCCACGACGGGTCGTGGCCGCTCAAGATCGTCGAGGGCGAGGTCGAGGACGCCAGCGGCGAGACCAACGTGTCGGCCTATCTGGCCGTCGGCATCTGGCATCACTGGCAGATCCGTCAGGACCGCGAGGTCGTGCGCCGATTCTGGCCGGTCATCCGTCGGGGTCTCGACTTCGTGGTCGGCATGCAGCTGCCGTTCGGGGGCATCGCGTGGTCCCAGGAGTGGGACGCCGCGGGCCCGGCGAAGATCAACCGCGAGGCGTTGCTCGCCGGGTCCTCCAGCATCTATCACTCGCTGCGGGCCGGGGTCGCGCTCGCCGAGCTGCTCGACGACCCGCAGCCCCACTGGGAGCTCGCCGGTGGGCGGCTCGGCCATGCGCTGCGCGAGCACCGCGACCGGTTCCTCGACAAGTCCGAGCACTCGATGGACTGGTACTACCCGGTCCTCGGCGGAGCCGTGCACGGCAAGGCGGGCATCGCGCTCCTCGAGAGCCGGTGGGAGGAGTTCGTCCGTCCCGGTCTCGGCATCCTCTGCGTCGCCACCAACCCCTGGGTCACCGGCGCCGAGACGGCCGAGCTGGCGATGGCGCTGGACTCCCTGGGCGACCACGAGCGGGCGCTGCGCCTGTTCGCCGACCTTCAGCACCTGCGCGACGAGGGTGGCCGCTATTGGACCGGCTTCGTCTACCCCGAGAACGTCAACTGGCCGGTCGAGCACACGACCTATACCGCGGCCGCGGTCGTGCTGGCCGCCGACGCCCTGTCGGACACCACCCCCGCGGCCGACGTCATGCGCGGCGACCGGCTCGCCCACCACTTCCCGGAGCTGGCGCTGGAGTGCGGGTGCGCCGCCCGGGGTGAGGAGCCGTCAGCGGACGGCGTCGCCGGCGTCTCCGCCCACACGTCGTAGCGCCCGCATCGACCCCAGCGCCTCGACCTCGACCCAGTCGTCGCTGTCGAGCGCACGCCGATAGACGTCGTACGGCGGCCGGCCGCCGTCGGCGGGGTCGGGGAACACGTCGTGGATCACCAGCAGCCCGTCGGCCATGACCCAACGAGCCCACCCGGTGTAGTCGGCCTGGGCATGCTCCTCGGAGTGCCCGCCGTCGATGAAGAGCAGTGCCAGGGGAGTGCGCCACCAGGCCGACACCGTGGTCGACCGCCCGACGACCGCCACGACGTTGTCCTCGAGCCCGGCCCGGGCCATCGTCCGACGGAAGAACGGCAGCGTGTCCATCACGCCCAGCTCGGGGTCGACCACCTCGGGGTCGTGGTGCTCCCAGCCGGGCTGGATCTCCTCGGAACCGCGGTGGTGGTCGACGGTGAACACGGTGCCGCCGACCTCGCGCGCAGCGGCGGCGAGATAGAGGGCCGACTTGCCGCAATAGGTGCCCATCTCGAGGACCGGGCCGAGCGGCAGCTGGCGTCGCGCCAGGCGGTGGAGCAGCAGCCCCTCGTCCTCGGGCATGAACCCCTTGGCCGCCCGCGCGTGGGCGAGCAGGTCGGCGGGCATGCCAGCGCCGTCGGCGGAATCGCTCACGAGGCCCGCACCTGGGGCGCGGACTCGCGGCGCCGCGCGTGGTGCCAGGCCAGGTAGCGCCCCACCGCGCGCACGACGTGGGCGGTCCGGATCGAGGTGAAGACGTCGAAGGCGTGTTGGGCCCCGGGCAGCTCGGCATAGACGACCGTGCGCCGGGACACCTCGCGCAGCCGCGCCACCAGGGCGTGGGCGTGGGTCGGCGAGACCAGCGTGTCGGACGCGCCGTGGATGACGAAGAAGTCCGGAGCATCCTCGGTGACCCGCAGCAGCGGCGAGGCGGCCTGATAGACCTCGGGGGCCTCGGCATAGGTCCGGCGCATCACCTTGGGGCCGAAGAACCGGTCGCGGATCCACACCGCGCTCTCGCTGCCGGTGGTGCCGGCGATGTCATAGACGCCGTAGTAGGGCACGGCGGCCTGGAGCGTGGTGTCGGCGTCCTCGAAGCCGGGCTGGAAGGCCGGGTCGTTGGGCGTCAGCGCGGCGAGAGCAGCCAGGTGGCCACCAGCCGAGCCCCCCGTGATCACGACATAGGACGGGTCGCCGCCATAGTCGGCGATGTGCTCGCGCACCCAGGCGATCGCCCGCTTCACATCGACGATCTGGGCCGGCCACGGGTCGCGGTTGGCGAGCCGGTAGTTGATCGAGACGCCGATCCATCCATGGGCGGCCATCTCGTTCATCAGCGGGATGCCCTGCTCGTCCTTGCTGCCCAGCACCCAGCCGCCGCCGTGGACCTGGATCAGCACCGGAGCGCCGGTCACCTCGCGGAGCGGGCGGTAGATGTCGAGCAGGCCGCGCCTGCCGGCGTCGGAGTAGCGCACGTCCCGGTCGACGCGGACCCGCGGGTCGCTGCGTCGGAAGGGCGTCGCGAGGCTGGCCCACGGCGTGGCCAGCTCCTCGGGCGTGATCGGGTCGAGGTCGGCGGCCAGCTCGGCGCCCAGGTCGTGGTCGATGGCCCCGTCGACGAGGACGCGCACGTCCCGGCTGCGCCGGATCATCGCCACGAGCCCGACCGTGGTGGCCCCCGCCAGCGCCAGCCCCGGCAGCGTCGCCTTGCGGCGTACGACGGCCACGGCGGTGTCGGCGAGCGTCGCAGCGAGGAGCTGGGGCGCCAGCTCACCGGCCCACCAGCCGGGCAGGAAGGCATAGGCGCCGGCACGGAACCCGGGCACGGGACGCCACGCGTTGGCCGTCAGGGCGGCCGTCACCACACGGCGGCGCAGGTATCCCACGGGGCCGATGTTACCGACCGGTCGCCTGGGACGCGCTGGCGGTCACGGGCTGTCGCCGCTGGCCACGGCCCGGTGCAGCGCCTCCGGCAGGTCCGTGGTGAACGCCGGCTCCCCGTCGCCATAGATCGCGATGACGTGGCGCAGGATCGGGAAGGAGTTGCCGCCCGTGGCCTGGGTGTAGACCGGCTCGATCGACAGCATCCGGCCCGCCAGCGGGATCGACAGCAGGTTGCCGAGGACGACCTTGGAGTTGCCGCCACGCTGGAGGGTCAGCGCCTCGGAGATCTCGGTCGACGACTCGATGTCGTTCTGCACCTGGGCCGGCGACTTCGCCGTCGTGCCCGCCGGGAACTCCAGCAGGGTGAACGTGCCGTAGCCGGGACCGGGCGTCGCGTCGACGCTGAGGAAGCCGGCCAGGTTGCGCCGGTTGAGGGTCACCAGGGGGCTGCTGAGCGAGAAGACCGGGGTGCCCATGCCGTCGGGAGCCAGCGACATATAGACCGAGGGCTGGGGCGGGCTCGCCTTGGTGGTGGCCTGTCCGGTGGAGTTGAGCTGCTGGGTGGCCGCCACGGTGGGGTCGGTCGGGACCGCCCAGAAGTCGTTGCCGCTGTAGAAGTCGGCCGGGTCGGTCACGTGGTACTGCGTGAGCAGCTGACGCTGCACGTCGAACAGGTCCTGCGGATAGCGCAGGTGCTCCAGGAGCGCCGCCGGCATGTCGGACTGGGGCTTGATGAGCCCCGGGAACGCCGCTTCCCAGGTCTGCAGCAACGGGTCCGGCTGGGTGTCCTGGTCCCACTCATAGAGCGTGACCGCCCCGGTGTAGGCGTCGACGGTCGCCTTGACGGAGTTGCGCAGGTAGTTGACCGACCGGCTGGGCTGCCGGGCGACGCTGCCGGACTGGGTGAGCGTGCTGCTGGTGGCCTGCCGGAGGTTCACCTCCTGGGACTCCGGGTAGTTGCTCGTCGAGGTGTAGCCGTCGACGACCCACTGGATCGTGCCGTCAACGACGGCGGGATAGACGTCGCCGTCGAGGGTGAGCCAGGGTGCGACCTGCGCCACCCGAGCGCGCGGGTCGCGCACCGTCAGGATCCGCGATCCGCTGTTGACCTGGTTGCTGAACAGGATGTTGAGGCTGTGCTCGCGGATCGCATAGAGCAGGCGGCGTCCGAGCGACCCCACGGCGACGCCACCTCCGCCGTCATAGGTGGTGTGGACGGCGGCGGTGCCGTCGGTGGCCGGGTGGTCGAACTCGAGGTCCTGCGTGCTGCCCGCCGGCTGGCCGACGATCGAGTACGACGGCGAGTTCTGGCCGAAGTAGACGTCCGGCTGGGTGACGGGGATCTGCTGCTCGGGCGGCATCCCGCCGTCGAGGAACTCGGGCACCTCGGTGGTGGAGTCGAGGGCGTCGGTCGGCGCGGCCACGACGCCGTAGCCGTGGGTATAGACGAGGTGGTTGTTGGCCCAGGTCGGCCGGGAGACACCGGACAGGTTCAGTTCGCGCACCGCGATCGCGACGTCACGGGAGGTCCCGTCGAGCGGGTAGCGGTCGATGTCCAGGGTCGTCTTGAAGCCGTAGTAGGCCTGCAGCTGCTGCTTGACGTTGTAGGTGGGGGAGAGCCGGACGGGGTCGAGCAGCCGGATCTGTGCGGTCGTCGCCGCCTTGGCCTCCAGCGCGGTTCCGTGCAGCGCCGCCTCCTGCGACGTCGGCGCGCCGTACTGCTGCGTCGTCACGCGCCCGGCGAGCCCGAAGGCGTCGAGCGTCGCCTGCTGGTTGCGGGCGATGAACGGCAGCTCGAGGGTCGCGGCGCTCGGCTGCTCGCGCAGCCGGCTGGTCAGCCACGGCCAGGCCGTGCTGATCAGCAGGCTCGCGACCACCATCACCGCGACGCCACCGACCAGCAGCCGGAGCCGGCGCAGGAACATGTTGGCCACGAGCAGGCCCGCGGTCAGCAGGGCCAGCACCATCAAGATGATCGCGCCGGGCAGCACCGTGTGCACGTCGGTCCACGACGGTCCGGTCACCGACCCGTGGTGCGAGGTGGACACCGCATAGCGACCGAGCCACAGGCTCGCGGCCGTCAGGACCAGATAGGCGGCGCCGAGCACGGACAGCTGCGCCTTGACCGGCTTGGTGATCCCGGGGCCCTTGCCGCGCAGCCGCAGGCCGCCGTAGAGGTAGGCCGTCACGACGGTGGCGACGGCGGCCCACACGACCGCGCTCCGCAGCAGGCCGACGACGAGCACGTGGAACGGCCAGACGTCCACGAAGTAGGAGATGTCGCGATGGAACTGCGGGTCGGTCACGCCCCAGGGCTGGGCATGACGCCACAGCAGATAGGTCTGCCAGGCCGACGCTGCCCGGACTCCGATCAGCACGCCCGGGACGAGCGTCGCGGCGAGGAGGAGCACCCGAGAGGTGCGCCGCTCGGTGTGCTGGAAGCGCCAGCGCCACTTCTGGGTCTGCTCGTCCGCGCGACGGCGCGGGCGGTGGCGCCGTACGACGGCCACGCTGGCGGCGCTCGCCGCTCCGGCGAGGACCGCGAACACGACGAACAGCAGCACCCTGGCGCCGAGGATCGTGCTGTAGACGCTCCCGTCGTGGAGCGACGCGAACCACAGGTGGTCGGTCTCGAGGGTCACGGCCGAGGAGATGAGATAGCCGAGGACGGCGAGGACGAGGAGGGCGAGGATGAGGCGCAGGGTCCAGCGCCTCAGCCACGCCAGTGCGGCCTCGATGCGGGCCACGGCGGGGTCGTGGTAGGACACGTCTGGACGCTAGGCGCGGGACCTGAGCGTTTCGTGAAGTAGCGGTCGGGGCGCGGAGTGGCGGCCTGTGACGTTCAGCGCAGCTTGTCGGCCAGGAATGCCAGCACGCGGTCGACGCCCTCCTGCTGACGGTGCTCGGTCAGCGTGGAGTGCTGCTTGCCGGGGAACTCGACGGCCAGGAAGGCCTCGCCCAGCTCGCGGCGCAGGGAGTCGAAGCGGTGCTTGCCGACGGCCGGGTCCTCGACGAACCGGAGCCCCAGCACCTCCTGTCCCTCGGCGGCCCGCTGCTTGACGACAGCCAGGTCCGCCGGGCTCAGGCCGAGGTCCGCGGCGCGCTTGCGGCCGAGGCAGAAGGGCAGCGAGGGCTGCGCGAGCACGGGGGCGGTCACCGATGGATCGACCATCATCGCCAGGGCGAAGCCCCCGGTGAAGCACATCCCGACGGCGCCGACCCCGGGCCCACCAAGCTCCTCGTGCAAGGTGCGGGCCAGCGACCGGAGCCACGACGCGATGGGCGAGGTCTGGCCCGCGGCCAGCACCGTGAACTCGCGGCTCAGACAGGCCTGGGTGATCGACCTCATCATGTAGCCGGTGGTCGGCTCGGCCCCCGGGGTGCCGAACAGCTGCGGCATGACCACGGTGTGTCCGGCCGCGACGACCTCCTCGGCGAACTCGATCACGCTGGGGGTGATGCCGGGGATCTCGGAGATGACGACGACACCGGGGCCGGTGCCTTTGCGATAGGTCGGGTGCGTCACGCCGTCCGCGGAGTGCTCGCCCGGCGTCCAGCTGTCGAGGCCAGTCATGGCGTCATCCTGACAGGCGGGTGTTGGCCTGGGTGAGAGGATGGCCCGCATGCGCACTTTCGACTTCGAGCTCCGGCCCGGGGAGACGATGCATGTCGAGGATGCGCAAGGAGAGGCCGCCGCCGCCCGGTTCAAGGAGGTGCTGGGCCGCTTCGCCACGGGGGTCACGGTCGTCACCGGCATGACCGACGGCGGCCCGTGCGGACTCACCGCCCAGTCCTTCGCGTCGGTCTCGCTCGACCCGCCCCTGGTGCTGTTCTGCCCCGCCAAGACCTCGCGGGCCTGGCCGCGCATCGAGCGATCGGGTCACTTCTGCGTCAATCTGCTCGCGCACGACCAGGAGGCGGTCTCGCGGGTGATGGCCACGCCGGGGGCCGACAAGTACGCCGACGTGACCTGGACGCCGTCGCCGGTCTCGGGGTCACCTCTCCTCGACGGGGTGCTCGGCTATGTCGACTGTGCGATCGAGGCGGTCCACGAGGCGGGCGACCACGACGTGGTGATCGGCCGGGTGCTCGACCTGGGCGCCACCGACCAGGAGCACGCGCTGCTGTTCTATCGCGGCCGTTACGATCGCACCCACTGACCGGAGCCCGACCCAGGGGGTGCTGCGATGAGGACCGGACGACTCGAGGCGTTCAGCGACGGCGTGCTCGCCATCATCATCACGATCATGGTCCTCGAGCTGCGCCAGCCGGAGGGTGACCACTTCGCCGATCTCGCGGCCTCGGTGCCGGGGATCCTCGGCTACCTGATGAGCTTCGTCTATGTCGGGATCTATTGGAACAACCACCACCACCTGTTCCAGATCACCCAGCGGGTCAACGGGCGGGTGCTGTGGGCCAACCTGCTGCTGCTGTTCTCGCTGTCGCTGATGCCGTTCTCGACGGCGTGGATGGAGGAGACGCACTTCGCGCGCGACCCGGTGATCAGCTATGGCGCCAACCTGTTCGCCGCCGCGCTGTCCTACTTCGTGCTCTATCGCGCGATCCTGTCCTGCGAGGGGCCCGACAGCCACGTGGCGCGTGCCATCACCAGTGACACCAAGGAGCGGCTCTCGCTCGTGCTCTATGCCGCTGGCATCGCGCTCGCGTTCCTCCAGCCCGTGCTCGGGCTGGTGCCCTTCGTCGTGGTCGCCCTGATCTGGCTCGTCCCGGACACCCGGCTCGAGCGCTACATCACCGAGCACCAGCTCGCCGACTGAGCCTCGGGGTCGAGGCCCGATCGGCCCTCAGACGACGGCGTGGAGCACCCAGTCGGCCGCGCTGCCTCCGGGACCGGTCACGGTGCCGCGCTTGACCGTCGTCGCCCCGGCACCGCGGCCGGCGTTGCGGACCTCGGTCCAGGTCGCGACGTCCTGGCTGGGATCCACCGAGACGATCACGGGGTGCTCGACGTCCTTGTCGCAGACGCCTACCGACAGCTCGGTGTCCCCGAGATAGCCCTTGGCCTTGAGGGTGACCGCCTTCTCCCGTCGTGGTGACGCGATCGGGACGGCGATCTGACGCAGGGCACCCGCCGTCGTCACCGCATAGAGCACGTCCTTGGCCTTGCCGGTGGCGTCGAGGCGGAAGCCGTACTGCAGGGCGGCGAGGTTGCCATAGCCGCTGCCCAGGCGCGTGCGATGGGCGAACAGCGTGGTGCCGTCGCCGCGCTCGGTCAGGTACCACTGCGTCAGGACTCCCTGAGCGCTGACCGTGTAGGCGCGGTAGTCGCTGGCGTCGGCGAACAGGCGCGGTGAGAAGCCGCTCTGGTCGAGGCTCGTCGTCGCCACGTCGAGGGCCGAGGAGCCGCGGCTGTCGGTCACGGTCACCAGCCGGGGCACGCCATCGGCGGCGACGGCGGTGTAGCGCAGCGTGGTCGCGCCGCCGCCCTGGCGCAGGGAATAGAACCCGAGTGCGTCGAGGTCGACCGACAGGCCGCCAGGGCTCGACTTGACCGCGGACACGACGCCGTTGACGACCTGACGCGACACGACGTGGGCACCCGCGTCGAGCCCGACGACCCGGACCCGACAGGTGGTCTTCGCCGCGTCGTGGGCGCCGGGCTCGGCACCAGCCGCGCGGGTCGCCGGAGCGGACGCGACCGCTCCGAGGAGGAGGACGGTCGCCCCGGCGAGGCGTCCGGCACGGGCCGCGGGGCGAGGAGTCGAGGTCATCGCGTCAGGGTAGCCGGGGACCGCATCATGGACGCGCCAGGTTTCCTCTTCCACAACCGGGAAAAGTTCGGTTAGCATTACCTTGCCTGACGCACCTAGGGCGCTTCGTGCGGCAGGCGGGATGAACGACGCTCGGCGCTCCGGACCGCTTTTGGGGTTGTGCGGTCCGGGGCGCCGAGCGCATTTCCGGCCCCGTGGTCCGGCGCCTCACGCCTGCCGGGCGGTCACAGGACCAACAGCGACACGACCGCCACGACCACGGTCGACGCGATCTCGCCGAGCCCGACCTGTTTCGGCGTCGGTCGCCAGCGCGGCACGAGTGCCGCCCGCACCGTCAGGGCGGCGAAGACCAGCGTCAGCCACGGCGAGAGCACCGTGACGACGGCCGCCGCAGCGGCGTGGAAGCCGACGCTCAGCCACCAGAAGGCCCGGTTGTCGCGCTCGCGGATGACCGTCTTGACATAGAACACGGTCCCCGCGAAGTAGAGCAGCTGGACCAGGGCGAGCTGCCAGCCGCGGGTCAGCGGCCCGTCGGCACCGGCGTCGAAGGCGACGACCGTCATGAGGGCGGAGCCGAGCACGGTCGCCAGGCCCGCCAGCAGGTCGCGGTCGCGGCGGTGCGCGGCCGCCCAGAGACCCACGCCGAGCGGGACCACGAACGCCGGTGCCCAGCGCAGCAGGTCCGGACGCATGGCCGCGACGACGACGCCGAGCGCGGCCGAGGCGACGGCGTACGCGCGAACCGGCGGGAACCAGCGGGCCCGCCGGCCGGCCTTGAGCCACAGGCTGGTGGCGAAGAACGCGAAGTAGCCGACGAACCAGAACGCCGTCAGCGGCAGGTCGACCCAGGCGACGCCGCCCGCGAGGATCCCGACCAGCAGGGGTGACGCCAGCATCGCCCAGGCGCCGTGCTGGTTGGGGACCCAGCCGGGGCCGCGGCGGGGCTTGCGGGCAGGAACAGCCGGGTCAGCCACGGGCGGTGAGGATCAGCGGGCCGTCCTCCGTGATCGCCACGGTGTGTTCGGCGTGGGCGCCGCGTGACCCGTCGACCGACTTGATGGTCCAGCCGTCCTTGTCGATGTAGATCTCGTCGGTGGTGTGGAGGAACCAGGGCTCGATCGCGATGACCAGGCCCGGCTTGAGGGGGAAGCCGCGGCCGGGGCGTCCGTCGTTGGAGACGTGGGGATCGCCGTGCATGGTGCGCCCGACCCCGTGGCCCCCGAACTGGAGGTTGACGCCCAGCCCGGCGGCGTGAGCGACCGAGCCGATGGCGTGGGAGATGTCGCCGAGCCGGTTGCCGACCACGGCGGCCGCGATCCCGGCCTCGAGGGCGCGGTTGGCGACATCGATCAGCCGGAGGTCCTCCTCGCGGGGTGTGCCGACGACGAGACTGGCCGCCGAGTCGGCAACCCAGCCCTCGACGTTGGCCGCGAAGTCCACCGACAACAGGTCGCCGTCCCGGAGCTTGTAGTCGTGGGGGAGCCCGTGAAGAACCGCGTCGTTGACCGACGTGCACAGCACGTGGCCGAACGGCATCGCCCCGAACGACGGGTGGTAGTCGATGTAGCAGGACTCGGCGCCCCGCTCGCGGATCATGTCGTGGGCGAGCGCGTCGAGCTCGAGCAGGTTGACGCCGACGTCGGCAGCGTCGAGCAACCGGGTGATGACGTCGGCCACGAAACGGCCAGCGGGACGCATCTGCTCGATCTGGGCGGGCGTTCTGAGCTCGATCACGCTCGACAGGATAGGCGGGCGACCCTGATCACCGGAGATCGACGCCGGGGGCCTCGCGGGCAGCGGGGTCGGCGAGCTCGAAGAACTCCCGGCGCTCGAAGTGGAACGCGCCGGCGACCAGGTTGGACGGGAAGGTCGACACGCGGGTGTTGTAGGCGCGCACGTTGCCGTTGTAGAAGCGACGCGCGGCGGCGATGCGGTCCTCGGTGTTGGTGAGCTCGTCCTGGAGCTGCAGGAAGTTGGCGCTGGCCTTGAGGTCCGGATAGGCCTCCGCCCGGGCGAGCACCGTGTGGACCGCCGTACCGAGCCGCTCCTCGAAGGGGCGCCGGTCGTCGGGGCTGCCCGCCTGGTGGGCGGCCGCCTCCTCGCGGGCCCGGGCGAGCGTCTCCAGCACCTCCGCCTCGTGGGTGGCATAGCCCTGGACGGTGGCGACCAGGTTGGGGATCAGCTCGTGACGCCGCGTCAGCTCGACGTCGGTCTGCCCCCACGACTCGTCGATCAGGGTGCGTTGGCGCACGAAGCGGTTGAACATCACGATCGGCGGCACCACGAGCACGAACAGCACGAAGGCGAGTCCGGCCAGCAGGATGGCGGCGGCGGGGTTCACGCGGTTCAGCCTCTCATCACGCGCCGCGGGCCTCGCGCCACACGAACTCGGGGACCTGGTCGAGCAGCTGGTCGGCAAGGGTGAGCCGAGCCTCGATCTCGGGGATGTCGGCCTGACCGGGCCGTACGACGAGCACGTGCCGGCGGTCGAACCGGAACGCGGCCTCGCGGTGGGCGAGCAGGAACTCCATCATGCGCGGGTGCAGGACGTCGGAGGCGAACTTGCGGTCGGGGCAGGTGACCGTGAACGCGCGGTTGAAGTCCTCGGACTCCAGCTCGATGTCGCGGTTGGTGAGGCGCCCGATCATGCGGGTGAAGAAACCTTCCGGGGTGACCTCGAGGGCCGGGAACGACGCTCCTGCATCGACCGCCACCACGCCGTAGGTGTGCGACACCTCGCGGTGGGTGGTGTGGCCTTCGGCGTCGGTGCTGGTCTCGGTCGTGTAGTAGACGTAGTCGAAAGCGACGAAGGTCCGGTCGCTCCAGCGGCCCTGGATCACGTTGTCGGCCCGACGGTTGTGGCCGAGCCCGAACGGCGCCCCGTCGAACGCGTCGACCCAGCGGTCGTCGCGCTCGGCATAGGCCCAGCCGCGCTGGGCGGCTAGTGCCTGGAAGGCCTCACGGCGCTTCTTGGCGGACAGAATGCCCAGCACGCCGATCGCGACGACCAGCAGCAGGAAGCCGCCGAACAGCACGAAGATCATTCCCCCGAACGCCATGCGGGCAGGCTACCCAGGCCGTCGTCGGGGTCCCGTCTCGGTGCGTGTCACGGCCCTGGGCGGGTGGCGGTCACGCGGGCCCGGTGAGCCACAGCGCGGCGTAGGGCGGCACATCGATGCCGAGGTCGGCGCGGACGTGGGGCGGCCGGCCGCTGAGGTGGTCGACTGCGGTGCGGGCATCCAGCCCGAGCCAATAGAAGACCTCGCCCGGAACGGAGCGGCTGTCACCCGTGACGTTGTAGACCCCGAGCAGGGGGCCGCCGGGATGGCGGCGTACGACCAGGAGGACGCCGGGGTCGCGCGGGTCCCAGATCTCGGTCGGGACGGCGGCGTGGAGCTGGGGCAGCCGCCCACGCGCCCGGATCAGGTGGCGCAGGCCGGCCTGGATGCCGTGCTGGTCCGGGGGGAGCGGCCAGGGCATCCGCTGTCGGTGCACCCAGCGGTTGTCGGCGGCGTGGGCGGGGTCGTCGGCCCAGTCGGGATCGTTGAGCATCCCCAGCTCGTCGCCCATCCAGATCACCGGCAGGCCGCCGAAGCCGAACGTGATGGCGTGCGCCAGCAGGATGCGGCGTACGGCGTCGGGGTCGCCGACCTCCAGCCCCGCGAGCGAGGCCGCCGACCCGGAGATGCGCCGGTCACCGGTGGCAGCGTTCTCCTGGAAGACCAGGCCCTTGGCCCACGAGCCGGGGAAGTCGCCGGAGTACCAGTCGGACAGGAACCGGCGATGCCCAGGCCCGGTGACACCGACCGCGGCCGCGTCATCGTCGTCGATCGCCCAGCCGATGTCGTCGTGGCAGCGGACATAGGTGATCCAGCCGGTCGTGGACGGAGGCTGGGGGAGACCCTGGAGCGCCCGCGTGGCGAGGTGGACGTCACCGCACGCGAGCATCGACCAGATCTGCACCATCAGGTTGTTGTGGTAGGCGAGGTGGCTCACCTTGCCGGCGTGGTCGCCGACGCCGAGATAGGCGGGCAGGTCGGTGCGCCCGACGATCGCCTCCGCCTTGAAGATCACCGCGGGGGCGGCCATCTCGGTGACCGCCCGGAGCGCCTGGGTGATGTCGTGGACCTCGGGCTGGTTCTGGCAGCTCGTGCCCAGGCGCTTCCACAGGAACGCGATCGCGTCGAGGCGGAAGATCTCCACCCCGATGTTGGCCAGGCTCAAGATGATGTCGGCGAACTCGCACAGGACGTCGGGGTTGGCCCAGTTGAGGTCCCACTGATAGTCGTTGAAGGTCGTCCAGACCCAGCCGTCGATGGCGTCGTCCCAGGTGAAGTTGCCGGGGGCGAAGTCCGGGAACACCTCGGGCAGGGTCCGCTCGAAGGCGTCGGGCTGGGTGCGGTCGGGATAGATCAGGAAGTAGGCGCGCTTGGCCGCGTCGCCTGCCCGGGCCGCCTCGGCCCAGGCGTGTTCCTTGGCGACATGGTTGAGCACCAGGTCGAGGCACAGGCTGACCCCGTGGGCCCGCAGCACGGTCGCGACGTCCCGCAGGTCGTCGACGCTGCCGAGGTCGGGCCGGACCTGGCGGTAGTCCTGGACGGCATAGCCGCCGTCGTTGGGCCGCGGTCGGGGGAGCAGCAGCGGCATGAGGTGGAGATAGGACACCCCGAGGTCGGCGAGATAGGACGCGTGGTCGGCGACGCCCTGGAGCGTGCCGGCGAACCGGTCGGCGTACGCGGCGTAGCCCAGCGCGTCCGGGCGCTGGAACCAGTCGGGCTCGGCGAGCCGGTGGAGGTCCAGCTCGCGCAGCTCGGCCGGGCGGTCGGCGTGGGCCTTCTCCACCAGCGTGATCAGCCGGTCCGCGACCGCCTCCGGGTCGTCATACAGCCGAGCGAGCGCCGAGAGGAGGTCCGGACGCCACCGCGCGATGCGGTCTTGGAGCAGTTCCGGGAGGTCCACGCGGACCAGTATGGCGAGCCTGGCTGAATCGTGTCAGCACCCGGGCCCGAATTCCTTGCTCCGGGTGTCGCTGGCATGCTCGTCCGCGTGGCTGAGGAGTCCTATGTCCTGCCGGTGCTCGACGTCGTCGCCGAGACGGCCGAGGCGTGCTCGATCGTGCTGGGAGTCCCCGCGGGACTGGACGAGGTGTTCTCCTATCGAGCGGGGCAGTTCCTGACGGTCGCCGTACCGTCGGCGCTGACCGGAGCCGTGGCGCGCAGCTATTCGCTGTCGTCGAGCCCCGCCGAGCCCGGGCCGCTGCGGGTGACGGTCAAGCGCTCGCCCGGCGGCTATGCCTCGCACTGGCTGTGCGACCACCTGCGGGCCGGCGACCACCTCCGCGTGCTGCCGCCGAGCGGCATCTTCAGCCCGGCGTCCTTCGACGCCGACCTGCTGCTGTTCGCCGGGGGTTCCGGGATCACGCCGATCCTGTCGATCATCCGGACCGGGCTGCTGACCGGGACCGGGCGGATCGTGCTGCTCTATGCCAACCGCGACCGGGAGTCGGTGATCTTCGGTGACGTGATCGACGTGCTCGCGCTGGCGCATCCCGACCGGCTGACCGTGGTGCACTGGCTGGAGACCGAGCGGGGGCTACCGACGGTCGAGGCGCTGCAGGAGTTCGCGACGCCGTACGCCGAGTGGGACTCCTTCACTTGTGGCCCCACGCCGTTCATGCAGGGCGTCGCCGAGGCGCTGCGCGCCCTCGGGTTCCCCAAGGCGCGTCGCCACCAGGAGCGGTTCGTCTCGCTCGGCGGCAACCCGTTCGAGGACGCGTCGGTGGATGCTGCTGGGCCGGTCAGCGTGACCGTCGAGCTGGCGGGGGAGACCCACGACCTCGACGACTGGGATCCCTCGGTGCGCCTCATCGACTACCTCGAGGCGCGCGGCCTCGCCGTACCGTTCTCCTGCCGCAAGGGCGAGTGCTCCTCCTGCATGACCCGCCTGGTCGACGGCGACCTGCGCCACGACGCCAACACGATCCTCGACGAGGCCGACCTCGCCGCCGGCTTCCGCCTGGTCTGCCAGGCCCACCCGCTCACCTCACACGTCGCGATCCGTTACGAGTCCTAGCCCGCTGGTTGAGGAGGGCGCGCAGCCCTGCCCGCCGGTTGAGGAGGGCGCGCAGCCCTGCCCGCTGGTTGAGGAGGGCGGGCAGGCCTGTCCGCCGGTTGAGGAGGGCGCGCAGCGCCCGTCTCGAAACCAAGGGCGACCGAGCCGATGAGCGGCTGGGACGCTTGGCCCACGATCAGCCGAACGAGCCTCCGAAGAAGACCTGCATCTCGACGATCTGGTCGTCGACCACGCTGATGAGCTCCGTGTTGCGGTGAGTGCCCCCGGCCTTCAGGTCGTACTCATACATGATGAACACGTCCTGCGCCCCCGCGGGAACCACGTGCAGGAGCTCCTGGCGTGACACGCGGTCCGCGGTCGGGAAGCAGCGCTCGAAGAACGCCTGTCGGTCGATGTGGTCGTCCTGCGGGCTGGTGAAGGTCAGCTGTGGTGCGAGCAGCGCTTCAGACGCAGCACGATCCTGGCGACGGTACGCATCGAACTGGGCACGAACGACTTCCTCAGGGGTCATCGCCTGTCTCATCTCCTGACCGGATGATTTCGGTGCTCCCGCCGTACCCGCCGTCGAGGCTGGGCAGTCGCGTGCCGCGAAGAGTGCATGACTAGGCCGTTGTCACGCCGGTTGAGGAGCGAGCGCAAGCCTGCTCGCCGGTTGAGGAGCGAGCGCAAGCCTGCCCGCCGGTTGAGGAGGGCGCGCAGCGCCCGTCTCGAAACCAAGGGCGGATCCGTCGATGTCACGCCGGTTGAGGAGCGAGCGCAGCGAGAGTCTCGAAACCAAGTGACCGGATCAGCCGCTGACAGGGTGTCCCCTTCCGCCGGCAGAAGGGTGGCGGAGGCCGGCCGGTCGTCACCGTTTCGAGAAGCGAGGAGACCCTTCCGTCACCCACGCGGCTCGGTCCTGGGCAAAGGACGACCCAGCCGTCTCATCTCATGCTCGCGAATCAGGTGTCGGAGCGAAACGAGGCATCGACCCACTCGAAGTCAGGCGGCATGTGGGCCTCGAAGCGTCCAGGCCGTCCACGGTGGGCGCCGCTGATCTCACAGTGAACGGTCTCGTCCCTCAATAGACCCGCGCTGAGGCTTTCACCGCAGTCGAGGGTGTCAGGGTAGATGTCAGCGGAAGGGAACCTGTCCGCGATGTCGGACAGGAAAGCCTCCTCGGCCTTGTCCATGTGGCGTTCACGAAGCACGGCTGAGGCGACGGCGCCGACGACCAGCACGGCCAGTACCGACACGACCAGCAGGCGGACAGGTGCCGATGGGGTCCGTGGCGGGCGCTCGGTCATCGGTCCTCTTCTTTGACGTTGCTGAAGTCGCACAAGTCGGTGCGCGCATGAGCGTTCGATGGATGGGCGCGTCCAGACGCCACCAGCGTCACTGCGCTCATCGCGGCCAAGGACTTCACCACAGGAGTATGGCCGTCGACTAGGACGAGTAGTGGGATTTGCGGACGTCCGGATCTGGACCCCTCTGGGATGAGGCTGGCCTGTTGCCCGATGATCCGGAATGGCTGCGCCAGTCGCTTGGACTAAGCGATGGCCTGATCGCCGACCTCCTCACACGGCTCACGGACATGTCAGCCGCTTGGGGTGTTCGAAACACTGAGTTAGACGAGCGCGGTCACATGCTTGCGGAGCGACTCCAGGAGGAGGTCGGCACCCTCTACAAGGTGCGCCTCCAAGCGTGACCCAACCGCACATGTCGCTGTCGGATCGGAGCATCCGACCATGCGGCTCAGCGTTCGCTGACGTCGCGCGCGCAAGGTGGTAGCACCGCGTTGCGGCAGAGCGAATTCGTGCGCGGGGTCAGCTGGCCCTAGTTGGTGGCGGGGGCCGACAGTTTCTGCGCGCGCTCGAGGTAGTCGGTGAAGTCGCTCAGGCCCGTGACATCGGCTGCGAGGTCCTCGCCCTTGACGAACTTGTCGACGACCGGGCTCGACGGGTCGTGCGTGTCGATATTGTCGATGATGACGATGTCGCCGTCAGTGCGACTGCACTCGCCGGTGCCGAAGATCCGCTTGATCCCGTCCTCGGGAGTGTCGGTGCCGGTGATCGCCAGGAACGTGTCATGGGGGCCGGAGAAGCAGACGCCGTCGTTTCTGGTGTAACTGGCGATCTCGACGCCGTCGGTGAATATGTAGTCGACGTTGCGCTGAAGCTCCTCGACGGTCGTGGGCGGCGTCGGCACGGGGTTCGGGTTGTCGGCGACAGCGGCATAGAACGCTGCCGAGTTCTTCGCGAGCGCACTGTAGGCCGTCGTGATCTGATCCTGGCTGGTTCCTGCGGCGCTGTTCGTGTCGCAACCCGCCAGGGACAGGCTCGCGACCGTCACGGTGACCGCAGCGATGACTGATCGACGCATCCTGTGCATCCCCATCGGAGCTGCGGTCGCCGGCTTGGTCTGACTGCGCACCACGAGGCCGGTCACTGCGATGACGATCAAGCTGATGATGAACCAGTTCACGGACGGGCTTCCTAGGAGGCACTTCCTTCACCCGGACGGGCGGAGGGCCGACCAGACTTCCCGGCACACCATGACTTTCGACGGGCTCAATCTCCCACACAAGATTCTTGAACGGCTGGTGACTTGCGCCACCTGCGCGGGCACGATCTGCCGCCCGCTCCTGATCGGCCGAAACAACCCGTCCGACGCCCGCGGTTGAGGAGCGCTGGTAGGACGCCCGCCGGTTGGGGAGCGCTAGTTGGACGCCCGTTGGTTGAGGAGCGAGCGCAGCGAGCGTCTCGAAACCAAGGGCCAGAGCGGCACGCCTGTTGCTCGAAAAGAATTTCTGAAAGTGTCTCACCAGTCGAGACCAACGGCAGCTTTCGAGGCCTGACTGTCGGTGGCTCCTGGTTGGGTTGTTCTATGAGCAGCCAGCGTGACGAGGTCCAGCCGCCGGGGTCGCCCGGTGCGGTGCTGGCCTCCGCGCGCGGTCACAAGCGGGCGTCGCTGGCTGCCGAGGTCGGGCTGATGGTGGACGCGGTGGAGTGGGCGGCGATGCACGAGCCTGTCCCTGGGGATGAGGCGGCGTGGTTCGTGGCGGGTGAGTATCTGCCGATCGCGGGGGAGGGTGCGCCGTTGGTGGCGGAGTTCGCGGTCGCGGAGTTCGCCGCCGCGGTCGGGCTGACCACCGACGCGGGGAAGGTGTTGGTGGGGCGGGCGGTCGAGATCGCCCACCGGCTCCCGAAGCTGTGGAAGCTCCTGGTGGCGGGGCGGGTGGCGGCGTGGCAGGCGCGTCGGGTCGCCGACCACACCCTGGCCCTGAACAAGGCTGCGGCGGGGTTTGTGGATGAGCAGGTGGCTGCGGTGGCGGGGAAGATCGGTCCGGTGCAGCTGGAGCGGCTGATCCGCGAGGCGGAGTGTCGTCATGCCCCAGGTCGCCTGAGTGGCCCGATGACCCGATGATGAGCAAGCCCGACACCCGTGGGGCTGGACACCGACCAGGTCTCCATGGCCGGGCACGTGGAGATGCGCGGCACCCTCGACCTGGGCGACGCCCTGGATCTCGACCTGGATCTCGACCGCCGGCTCTTGATCGCTGGGCGCCCGCCGCGCCACCGCGCTCGGCGAGATCGCCCGCCACCAGCTCGCCCTCACCTTCGAGCACGACGCGGTGGGTGGCTTCGAGACGGCGCCCGGCGCCTCCTCAACCACCGAGGGCCACACGGTGGTTGAGGAGCGAGCGGGACGAGCGTGCCTTCCACAAGACCGGCCGGCGGCCGGTGACCCTCTACCTCCTGTCCGACCAGGCCCTGGCGGGCGAGTGGGGTGGGGCGGTGTGAGAACACCCGGTCCCCGATCGATGCGCCCACGATCCGCCAGTGGTGTGGCCGTGAGGGGCGTGCAGCTGACCGTGAAACCGGTCATCGACCTGGACGACCACGTCCACGTCAGCCAATACGAGGTCCCGACCGGCTGAAGGAGGCAGTGCAGGGCTGCGGGATGTGCAGTGTGTGTTCCCGTGGTGCACCCGCCCCGCGAGGCGCTGCGACCACGACCACGTCATCCCGCATGATCAGGGCGGTGGCACGTGCAGTCACAACATCGCGGCCCTGTGCAGGCATCACCATCGGTTGAAGACGCTGACGTCGTGGCGCTACAAGATGCCCGAACCCGGGGTCTACGTGTGGACCAGCCCGCATGGCTATGTGTTCCTGCGCGACCAGACCGGCACCGTCGATGTCACCCCACCCGGACTCCGCGCCGTACCCGCCTGCCCCGCAGACAATGGGGCCGACGGCGGCACCGACCCACCCGAGTCCTAGCCACCCCGCCCCAAGACCCCGCCAGCGAGCATCCGGCGGGGCCACCGGCACGCCCAGGCAGCACAAACTGGTGTCCACGACTCAACGGGTGCGGTGCTGACACCAGTGAGGCACCCGCGAGCCCAGTGACCACCCGGTCAGGTCAGCCCGTGAGGGGTGGCCAGGTCGCCTGGGCCCGAGCAGTGTCGGGCTTCCGGCGCAGTCGGACCAGCGCTATGCGCGGAGCGCGCGGCGTCACTCCACGCAGGTGTCTGCGACAGGGGAGGCCACGCCGCGGCGGACGAGGGCGACCTGGACACAGACCCGGCCGGAGGCCTGCAGGTCGAGGGTCGACTCGGTGGTGCGGGCGCCCTTGCCGGTGTCGGTGCGGGTCCACTGCCAGGTGTCACCGGACTCGGTGCCGCCCGGATAGCTGAAGCTGAAGGTCACGGTGTCGCCCGAGCGCTTGCCGGTGACGAGCGGCTCCTCGGTGGGTGCGCCGGGCAGCAGCGTGGGGGTGCCGGCCGAGCTCGTGGGCGTCGGCTCGGGCGAGGGGGAGTCGTCCTTGTTGTGGACCATCACGAAGATCAGGGTGATCAGCGTGGCGAGCATGGCGCCGATGATGAGGGCGAGCAGCGTGGGGCCGGGGCCCCCGCTGCGGTCCTGGGTCTCCTCGGCCTCCGCGTGCGGCTCGTGGGCGATGGGGCGGGGCATCGACGTGACGATCGTCGGTGGCTTGAGCCGGGTCTCGTCGGGGTCAGCGGCCATCGGGTCGCGCGAGGCGGCTCCCGAGGCGTCGCCCTCGACGGCGACGGGGGTGCGCGGAAAGCCGGCGGCGGCCTCGATGCGCTGAAGGCTCCTCGCGAGCTCGAGCGCGCTCTCCGGCCGATAGGCCGGCTGCTTGGCCAGGCACTGCTGAAGGAGCCGGTCGAGCCCGGGCGGGGCATCGGGGCGCATCGTCGCGGGCGGAGCGGCATGGAGGATGCGGGCGCTCAGGGCGCGGGTGCCGTTGTCGCCGTTGGGGATCGAGAACGGCGAGCGCCCGACCAGCAGATGCCAGATGGTCGCGCCGAGGGAGTAGACGTCGGAGGCCACCGAGCCGTTGGAGCGGCCGTCGAGCAGCTCGGGCGGTGACCACGGATAGGAGATCCGGACGTCCTTGTCGCCGTCGACATCGTGGACCCGCCCGGCGATGCCGAAGTCGGTGATGGCCGGCTCCGAATAGGTCGTCACCAGCACGTTGCTGGGCTTGATGTCGCGGTGCAGGATGCCGGACTGGTGGGCGGTCTCGATCGCGCTGGCCAGCTTGATCCCGGTGCTGATCGCCTCGGCGACGGGCATCGGGTTGCCACGGACGCGGACCCCGAGGTCGGGAGGCGGGCAGTAGCGCATCACCAGGAACGGGCGGCCGTCCTCGGTCGTGCCGGCGTTGAGCACCGAGACGATGTAGGGATGGTCGGCCAGTCGCGCCATGGCATCGGCCTCGCTGGCGAACAGGTTCTTCTCGCGGTCGGTGAGCGGGATGTCGGGCCGCACGACCTTGATGGCCACGCGCTGACGCGGCCACTCCTGCTCATAGAGGAAGACGTCGGCGAAGCCGCCACTCCCGAGGTGTTCGACGACGCGGTACCCCGGAATCCGGGGAGCGGTCACGGCGAATCCTCGGGGGAGATCTCATAGACGATGTCGTAGGAGTCGGCCAGGTCGAGCGAGTGGCCCGGCTCGAGCACATAGCGCTCGTTGGCGCGGATGCGCTGGGGGAGCCGGCCCGGGATGCGCAGCGTGGTGCCACCACGGGAGCCGAGGTCACGGGCCAGCACGAGCCAGCCGTCGAGCTCGATCTGCAGGTGCATGCGGGACACATAGGTGGAGTCCTGCGGCAGGTGCACGAGGTGGGGCCAGTCGTTGCTGCCGGGGACGGGCACCGGCTTGCGCCCGAAGACCACACCGCGGTCGAGCGGGACCAGCTCACCGGTCGGCAGCCGGAGCCCGCCCAGCTGGGGGCGCGGGATGCGGCGCGGCTCCTGCGGCGGGACGGGCGCCTGGCAGATGCGACAGGCCGGGGTGTACGCCGGCGTGACATGGCCGTTGGGACAGTGCACGGCCAGCACGGTCTCGCTGGGCGACTGGCGCAGGTGGTCGCTCGTGCCGGACTGGAAGACCGTGGCCGCAGCCGCGGCCATCTCGGCCTCGATCTCCTCCGGCGACTCCGGCGGGTTGGTGACGCTCTCGGGGAGCGGCAACCGCGGCATCGTGGTGGCGGCCTCCTCGTCGACGTCATAGGTGGCCGGGCGGAAGAACGTGCGGTGGGTGGGCGCCGGCGTCGAGCTGTGCAGGATCTCGTCGGGGATGTGGTCGATGAGCCCCGTCGGCACGACCGCGGGGGCATAGACGGTCACCGACGCGGCCGAGACCACACCGGCGAGCAGCGGGCGCGGCCCGCCGACGCTGGAGACGCCGACCGACAGGACCTGGGCCTGGCCACGCGGCTCGACGCGGCCCTGTCCCCACGTGGCGGCGGGCTCGGCATCGTCGAGGTCGACGAAGACGAGGCTCACGTCGTGGAGCGGATAGGCGATGTCGAGCGCGGCGAGCAGGCGGTCACGGACCGGCCCGGAGTCGCCGAGCATGGCCCACCAGTCGTTGATGCGGTCGCCTGCTGGCTCGTCGTCCAGCAACAACCATCGGCGGCCCCTGGCCAGGAGAACGCCTGGTCCGCCGACGTAGCTGGTCTCCACAGGCCACCTGCCTCTTCTCGTGGGGCGCCCTCCTGGCGGGGGGCACCATGAGCGACGCGGGCCGCCTCCGGTCCAGACCAGTGGCGACCGTGGCCCATTGTTCCGCACCCGACACCGAAGTTGCCGTGATTTGCGGGACTTCCCACGCGTCTGAATTGGCTGCATTAGTCTCGGGTGCGGGTAAAGCACGGGTAAAACGACGTCCGTTGGGGGGTCATGAAGCGCGCGACGGGCACCAGCCGTCGACGGCGGTCAGCCGTCGCGCTGAACCTTGCCCTCGTGATGGCCGCTGGAAGCGTCGTCGGCTATGCCGTGTCGGCGCGCGGCTATGACGCCCACAAGCCCGATCTCAACGACGGCGGTGTCTGGGTGACCGACAGCCGGCTGAGCAGCTTCGGCCGGATCAACAAGCCGATCGGCCAGCTCGACGCCATCGTCTATAGCGACGACCGCTCCGACGTCGACATCCTCCAACAGGACTCCGCGGTGGTCGGCGTCAACTTCACGACCCGACGGCTGTCCGTGATCGACCCGACGACCGGGACACCTGCCGAGGGTCGGGAGGCATCGCTGCCCCGGGCCTCCGAGGTCCAGCTCGCCGGCGGCACCATCGCCACGCTCGACCCGGTCAAGGGGTCGGTCTGGGCCACGCGAGTGGCGCCCGAGGGCGCCCTGCCGGACCTGTCCAGGATCGATGCCGACCTGAGCCCGCTCACCGAGGCCGGGGCCAACGCGGGGCTCGCGGTGACCCAGGGCGGGGCCGTGCTGGTCGCCTCCTCCGACACCGACACCCTGACGCGCATCGAACCGGCCGGCGCCGAGCTCGGGACGCCAACCAGCCAGGACATCACCCTCGAGGGCCTGCCCGCCGTGACCGCGGTCGGCGACGTCCCGATCGTGCTCGACCAGGAGACCGGTCAGCTGACGGTCATCGGTGGCGCCCGGGCCGTGGTCGAGGTGGGTGCGGTGCTTCAGCAGCCGGGCCCGGCCGCCGACGCCGTGCTCCTCGAGACGTCGACGGCGCTGATCAGCGTCGACCTCGAGAGTGGCGCCCTGACCACGGTCGCGACCGTCCCCGCCGGCAGCCCGACCGCGCCCGTCCGGCTCGGCAGCTGCGACTTCGCGGCCTGGTCCGGAGGGCGCGGCTATGTGACCAGCCGGTGCGACGACGCCGAGCCCACGACCCTCACCCTCGACCACCACACCAGCGACCTCGTCTTCCGGGTCAACCGGGGCCAGATCCTGCTCAACGACAGGCTGTCGGGCGCCGTCTGGAACATCGACGAGACGCCGACCCAGATCGACAACTGGGAAGCCTTCCGCAACCCCAACTCCGACAACGACAAGTCCTCGGAGCAGCAGAACGAGGACCCCGGCGACCGGCGGCCCCCCAAAGCGCGCAACGACCACTTCGGCACCCGACCGGGCCGGACCACGGTGACCCACCCGCTGGACAACGACTCCGCTCCAGCAGGCCGGATGCTGGCCGTGAGCTCGGTCGAGCAGCTCACCGGCGAGGCGGCCCCGGCCACGATCAGCCCCGACGGCCAGACGGTCCAGATCCAGCAGCCCGGCAACGCCACCGGCGTGGCGACCTATGCCTACTACATCAGCGACGGCCGCCACGACGTCGGCGCCCACGCCAAGATCACCGTCGAGGTCCGCAAGCGCGGCAACGCCCCACCGCAGTTGCGGCCCGGTTTCAAGACCGACACCTGGCCGGTGGCGCCCAACGGCACCGTCACGCTGCCCGTCCTGACCGACTGGCGCGACCCCGCCGACGGCGATGCCCTCGACGTCGTCGCCGCCAAGGTCACCTCCGCCATCGGCGAGGGGGCGGCCGTACAGACGACGACCGACGGCCGGCTCCGCTTCACCGCCCCCAACGAGCCGGGCCAGGTCACGCTCTCTTACGGCGTCACCGACGGCCGCTCCGCTCCGGTGACCCAGGAGATGTCGTTCAAGATCCAGGATCCCGACACCGACAACGCCGTGGCTGCCTCGGCCCAGCCCGACATCGTCACCGCCCAGGTCGGGGAGTGGGTGACCATCCGGCCGCTGGCCAACGACCTTCCCGGCGCCGACCCGCTCAGCCCCGACGCGCGCCTCCAGCTGGCCGCCGCGGTCACCAGCCCCAAGGGTGCCCAGACCTCGACCGACCTCTCCCAGGGGACCGTGACGTTCCGGGCGCCCGAGGCCCGCTCCTACTTCCTCGACTACGACGTGTCCTATGGCGACGCGCCGCTGGCCAGTGGCCGCATCCGGGTCGACGTCCACGAGCGCGAACGCCGAGGCCCCGTCGCGATGCCGGACACGGCGACGATCTTCGGAGCCTCACCGGCCATGGTCGACGTGCTGGCCAACGACAACGACCCGCGCGGCGGCGTGCTGATGGTCCAGTCGGTCACCGCGGACTCCGACCAGCTCGACGTCGCGGTCGTCGACGGGCGTTGGGTCAGGGTCAACGCCCGTGCCGGCGAGCTGCGGCCCCGCACCCAGCTCGTGCGCTATGTGATCAGCAACGGCAGCCAGTCGGCCACTGGCGAGATCCAGGTGACCCAGCGGCCGGTGCCCGAGGACAACATGCCGGTGACCGAGCCGGACCGGGTCACCGTCCGGGCCGGCTCCAGCCTCACCGTCCCGGTCCTCGACAACGACTTCAGCCCTGCCGGCGACCAGCTCGCGCTCGTCAGCGATGTCGCCGGGCAGGACTCCGGCCGGCTCGAGGCCCTCGGTCCCGACGGCCGCCAGCGTGACAACGGCGACGCCTTCGTGTCGGGACGGCTGGTGCGCTACGTCGCCCCGGAGACGGTCCCGGCCGCCGAGACGGTGACGGTCACCTATATCGCCCAGAACGCCGCCGGCAAGACCGCGCCCGGGACGCTCCAGATCACCGTGCTGCCGCCGTCGAAGCGCAACCAACCGCCCGAGGCTCCCATCATCGAGGGCCGGGTGGTGGCTGGCGACACGATCACGCTGCGGCTGCCCGGCTCCGGCATCGACCCCGACGGTGACGCCGTCACGGTGATGGGGCTCGGCTCGGCACCGTCCCTGGGGCGCGTCATGGCCCTCGGCGCCAACTCCATCGACTACCAGGCCTATCCCTCCAGCACCGGCACCGACGAGTTCAACTACCTCATCGAGGACGCCCAGGGTGGGCGGGCGACCGGCACCATCCGCGTGGCCGTCGTCCCGCCGGGTGCGCTCCAGCCGCCGCTGGCGGTGGCCGACGAGATCACCGTCGAGCCGGGCCGCGAGGCCACCGTCTATCCGATGTCCAACGACTTCGTGTCGCCGGGTGACCGCGTCGACGTCGAGCTGGTGGACCCCCCGGCCGGCGTCTCGTTGGTCGGTGACGTGGGACCGGTGAAGATCTCGACGGCCGGGCTCGAGGCCGGACGCGACGTGGTCGTCGTCTATCGCCTCGACGACGGGGTCGAGACGACCCAGTCGACGATCACCGTCCACACGGCCACGCCGTTCAACAACCCGCCGGTGGTCTTCGACGCCTTCGGGGCCACCACCGACTCGGCGGCCGTCCGCGTCGACGTCCTCAAGGGCGCCTACGACCCCGACGGTCCGTCCCGCCAGCTCCGGGTCGCCGAGGTCTACGCCGAGGACGCCCGCGTCAACGGCAGCAGGATCACCGTGCTGCGCAGCGAGCAGCCCCGCGTGGTCGCCTTCCGGGTCGAGGACGCCGACGGCGGCGCCACGATGGCCAACCTCTATGTCCCGCCGACCGGGACCGACCTGCCCTACGTCAAGCCCGGCGCCGTGATCCACCTCGACCCGGGGCAGCAGCGCAAGCTGTCGGTGGCGACCTATGTCGTCAACCCGTCGGGAGGCCCGGTCACGCTCACCGACGGGGCCGAGCTGATCGGCTCGCCGCCGGGCCTGGTGAGCTCGGTCGGGCTCA
>JAXLSN010000018.1:0-111587 GCA_046330595.1 Nocardioidaceae bacterium | reverse complement strand
AGGAACCTCGGCGCGGCCGTGCATGCTGGACGCATGCGTGCGCACCGCGTCCTGGCGGTGGTGCTGGCCGCGGCGTTCGTAGCGCTCCTGGCGGTCGTCACCACCCCGCCCGTGGCGACCCCGCGCAGCGGTGCGGCGTCCTCGGCGGAGCCCTCACGACCCAACATCGTCGTGGTGCTCATGGACGACGCCTCCTATGACCTGCTGCCGACGATGTCGGCGGCCCAGGGCATGGCCGCCGAGGGTGCCCAGTTCACCTCCGCCTATGTCGTCGACTCGCTGTGCTGTGTCTCGCGCACCACGATCCTGACCGGCCAGTACCCCCACCAGACCGGCGTGCTCACCAACGTCGCCGGCAGCAAGAGCCACCCGCGCGGCGGCTGGTCGGCGTTCGCCCACTACGGCAACGACGACCGCGCGGTCAACCTGCGGCTCCAGGACGCCGGCTACACCACGGGCTTCGTCGGCAAGTTCCTCAACGGCTTCAAGGCGGCCGGCGGCGTCGGGCAGGGCCCGCCGCCCGGGTGGTCGGACTTCCTGCCCGTCTTCGAGTCGGCCTACGACGGGTGGGACTTCACCTGGGCCCACTCGCTCGACGGCGGGCCCTACACCCAACACCACCAGGGTGCCCCGCCCGCCTCGGCGTCGACCCGGCGCAAGGACGCGGCCTATGCCGGCTCGTTCATCGCCAACCGGGCGCTGGGGTTCATCGACCAGCATGCCGGCGGCACGGACCCCTACTTCCTCGAGGTGGCCGTCTATGCCACCCACAGCTCGACCGGCGGCAAGACCGCCTATCCGAACGAGCACCGGTTCCCGGCGATGTTCCGCGACCAGCGGTCCAAGGCCAATCCCGACGGCAACTGCGGCGCCGTCGAGTGCGCCAGCCTGACCTCCGCCGACCTCGAGGGGTTCGGCGACCCGCGGGCGGACAACCGGCCGCGCCGTGCCAACGGCAAGATGGCGCCCGGCTGGCAGCGCCACGTCCGGCTCCGGCCCGAGAAGGGGGCGCCGCTGCTGCGCGACCAGGCTCGGATGGCCCAGTCGGTCGACCGCATGCTGGCCCGCATCCTCGCCACCGTCGACGACAACACCTATGTCATCCTCACCTCCGACAACGGCATCCACACCGGTCAGTGGGGCCTGATCCTCGGCAAGGGCACCGCCTATGGCAGCGACGTCCACGTCCCCCTGGTCGTCTCCGGGCCCGGCGTCACGCCGGGCACCCGACTGGGCTTCGTGTCCAACCTCGACATCGCCCCGACCCTCGAGGACCTCGCCGGGCTCACGCCGGCGCCCTACCGGTCCGGCGTCTCCTTCGCCGACGCGCTGACCGATCCGACCGCGTCGGACCGGCACTACGTCTATACCGAGCACACCTGGTCCGGCCGCGGCGGCTTCGACCCTGACGCCGGCAACACCGAGCTGATCACCATCCCGACCTACCTCGCCGTGCGCAGCGCCGAGGGTCTGCTGATCCGCTACGACTACGACACCCGGCCGGGCCGCAACTCCTTCGCCTACGAGCTCTACGACCTGACGCAGGGCCAGGGCGAGCAGACCAACGTCTATGGGCGCCCCGAGGCGGCCGCGCTCCAGCAGGAGCTGACCGCCAAGCTCGCCGAGTTCCGGGCGTGCGCCCCGCAGCGTCGCGACGACCCCGTGCCGCAGGCCTGTCGCGACCTCACCCGCTGATCCGGCAGTAGGTTGTGCCGGTGGCCCTCCCGGACGTGGTGGTCGTCGACCACTACGACTCCTATACGTGGAACCTCGTGCACCTCATCGCCGAGGTGACCGGGGTGTTGCCCACGGTCGTGCAGCACGACCGGGTGGAGCCCGACGACGTGCTGGCCCACTCCCACGTGGTGCTGTCGCCTGGCCCGGGCCATCCGGCCGTGGCCGCCGACTTCGCGGTCGGGCGCGAGGTGCTGCTGAGGGCCACCCGGCCGGTGCTCGGCGTCTGCCTCGGGATGCAGGGCCTGGTGACGGCGTACGGCGGGACGGTGGCGCGTGTCCTGCCCGCGCACGGCGACGTGGCGCGGATCAGCCACGACGGGCAGGGCGTCTTCCGGGGGCTGCCGCAGCACTTCCGCGCGGTCCGCTACCACTCGCTCGCCGCGCTCGGGATCCCCGACTGTCTCGTCACCACCGCCGCGTGTCCCGGCCCGGCCGACGACGCGCCGTGGACGGTGATGGGGGTGCGGCACCGCGAGCTGCCGCTGGAGGGCGTGCAGTTCCATCCCGAGTCGGTGCTCTCCGAGCACGGTGCCGACATGGTCGCCACCTTCCTGGGGCTGCGATGAGCACCCCCGTCGACCCGGCGAGCTATCTGCTGGAGCTCGCGGCCGACCGGCGGCGCTGCTTCTGGCTCGACGGCGGCGGGGCGCGGGCGTGGTCCGGGCGGCGGTCGATGGTCGGCTGGCTGGAGGACGACGACGTCTCGCTCACCTTCGACGCCGCCCGCGGGGTCGTGACCCGACACGTGGGGGGCCGCCGCGAGGATGTGGGCGAGGACCCGTTCGCAGCGCTGGAGTCCGAGCTCAAGGCCGGTCCCCCGGACGCCCACTGGGTCGGCTACTTCGGCTATGCCGCGCGACCCGACCTGCCGGCCGCCCCCGATCGCCAGCTGCCCGACGCCGTCTGGATGCGACCCCGGGGGCTGCGGTTCTTCCACCACGACACGGCCGGGCCGGCGCTGCCCTCCCGAGGGGCCGAACCTCCCACCTCGGAGGGACGGGGCTCCCTCTTCGCGGGGCCCGAGCTCCCACCTCGCGGTGGGGTGGTGCCGGCGGACTATGCGGCGGCGTTCGCGCAGGTCCAGGAGGAGCTGCGTGCCGGCAACTCCTACGAGGTCAACCTGACCTATCGCGAGGAGGTGGCCGGCGTCGTCGGGAGTGCGGCGGCCGCGGCCTATCTCCGGCTGCGGGCGCTCAACCCCGCGCCGTACGCCGGCTTCCTGCAACACGACGTCGAGGGCGCGCGGGCCTGGCTGCTGAGCTCCTCGCCCGAGCGCTACGCACTGGTCACCGAGGACCGGGTGCTGGAGACCAAGCCCATCAAGGGCACGACGCCGCGTGGAGCGACCCCCGAGGAGGACGAGCAACTGCGCCGCCACCTGGCCAGCGACCCCAAGTTCCGGGGCGAGAACCTGATGATCGTCGACCTGCTGCGCAACGACGTGGCGACGGTCTGCGAGCCGGGCAGCGTGGCGGTGCCGGTGCTGATGGACGTGGAGTCCTATGCCACCGTGCACCAGCTCGTCTCCACGGTCCGGGGCCGGCTGCGCGACGACGTCACCACGGTCGAGGCATTGCGGGCGCTCTTCCCGGCAGGGTCGATGACGGGGGCACCCAAGCTGCGGACCATGCAGATCATCGAGGCCGTTGAGGCGTCACCGAGGGGTGTCTATGCCGGGGCCTTCGGCTGGGTCGCCGCCGACGGCCGCGCCGACCTGGGGGTGGTGATCCGCAGCCTCACGACCGCGGGCGACGGTGCCTGGTGGCTGGGCACCGGCGGCGGGATCACGGTCCGGTCGGACCCTGCCGAGGAGTACGCCGAGACCCGGTGGAAGGCCGACCGCCTGCGGCGAGTGTTTCGGTAGCGGCCTCCGCCGACAGCGCCGGTGCGTGCTCGACGGGGCGCCCCGGGACCGACATCGTGAGCCGGGCACCGCCCTCGGGGGCGGCACCGGCGACCACCCAGCCGCCGTGGCGCTCGGCCACCTGCCGGACGATCGCCAGGCCGAGCCCGGAGCCGGGCATGGACCGGGACTCGTCGGCGCGATAGAAGCGCTCGAACACGTGCGGCAGGTCGGCCGGGGCGATGCCGGGGCCCTGGTCGTCGACGACGAGGACACCGTCGCCGAGTCGCGTCGTGACGGTGCCGCCGGGCGGGCTCCACTTGGCGGCGTTGTCGAGCAGGTTGGTCACGGCCCGCTCCAGCGCGGCCGCGTCACCCTCGAGCCACCACGGGCGCAGGTCGGTGTCGAAGGAGATCCCGGGGGCTCGCCGCCGGACGCGGGCCAGGGCCCGGTCGACGACCTCGGCGAGGTCGACGCGCTCGACGCCCTGGCTGATCCGCTCGTCGCGGGAGAGCTCCATCAGGTCACCGATGAGCGTGGTCATCTCCTCGATCTGCGCACGCACGTCGCCGAGCAGCTCCTGGCGCGCCTCCGCCGGCAGGCCGTCGCCCGCCTGCGCCAACAGGTCCAGGTTGGTGCGCAGCGAGGTGATCGGCGTCCGCAGCTCGTGGCCGGCGTCGGCGACGAGCTGGCGTTGGCGATCGCGCGAGGCCGAGAGCGCCGCCAGCATCTGGTTGAACGCCGTCGCGAGCCGCGCGACCTCGTCGTCGCCCTCCACCCGCAACGGGGCGAGGTCCTCGGTGCGCGCGATCCGCTCGACATCGGCGGTCAGCCGCCGCACGGGGCGCAGGCCGTTGCGGGCGACCGCCCAGCCGGCCAGGCCGGCGATGGCCACGCCCAGCAGGCCGAAGATCGTCATGACCAGGGCGAGCCGCGCCAGCGTCTCCTCCTGCGCGGCGAGCGGCTGGGCCAGCACCAGGGCCTCGTTGTCACCCGACCGCACGGTGGCGACGCGGTAGCGCTCCCCGTCGGCGGAGACGATCGTTCGGATCGAGTGGTCGGTGACGCCGCTGGCGACGTCGAGCTCGGGCTGCCCCAGCGTCATCGAGGGGAAGTAGCCGCTGGTCGCGAACGCCCGGTCGGAGTTGATGAACACGATGCGCACGTCGGCGGCACCGAACACCGCGGGCGGGATGCCGCGGGTCACGGCCTCGCGCAGCCCGTCGGTCTGGACGGCCTTGTTGGCCCGGTTGAGCAGCGAGGAGTCCAGCGTCGACTGCAGCTGCATGCGCACCGTCATGAAGGCGCTGAGCGCGACCAGTGCGACGGTCAGCCCCACCGCCATGGTGGTGAGCAGGATGACGCGGGACGCGAGCGAACGCCGGTAGTGCCAGCGTCGGTCCTCCCAGCTCAGCGGCCGGTCGGCGCGCGGCGGACCGGCCTCCGGTCGCGAGGGCGGGGGGACCGGGGGTCGCGGGGGTGGGCCCGGCGGGGTCATGACTCCTTGAGCACGTAGCCGACGCCGCGCACGGTGTGGATCAGCCGCGGCTCGCCCTCGGCCTCGGTCTTGCGGCGCAGGTAGCCGACATAGACCTCGAGGGAGTTGGCGGTGGTCGGGAAGTCGTAGCCCCACACCTCGTCGAGGATGAACGCCCGCTCGAGAACGCGGCGCGGCCGCCGCAGGAACATCTCCAACAGCGTGAACTCGGTGCGGGTCAGCTCCATGGGGCGGTCGCCGCGGCGGACCTCGCGGGTGGCGAGGTTCATCGTCAGGTCGGCGAACGCGAGCTCCTCGTCGTCACCGTCCTCCCGTGGCACGACCCGGCGCAGCAGCGCGCGCAGCCGGGCGAGCAACTCCTGCAGGGCGAACGGCTTGGTGAGGTAGTCGTCGGCGCCCGCATCGAGTCCCTCGACCCGGTCGCCGACCGCGTCGCGGGCGGTCAGCACCAGGATCGGGACGTCGTTGCCGGCGGCACGCAGGGCGCGGGTCGTCTCGATGCCGTCGAGCCGCGGCATCATCACGTCCATCACGACCACGTCGGGCTTGGACGACCCGATGCCGGCGAGTGCCTCCGCACCGTCGGCGGCCATCGCGACGTCATAACCGTTGAACTCCAGGGACCGTCGCAGCGACTCGCGGACCGCCTTGTCGTCGTCGACGACCAGGACGCGCGGACGTGGCCCACCCGCGCCCGCGGCGCCGGGTGACCCGTGGGTGGCAGTCATCACGGGTCAACTGTGCCAAAGCACTCTGAACCATGGCTGAGAACGCGCGCGATCAGACGTAGCGTGCGGCCACCTCGGCGGCCCGGGCGCCATAGCCGCCGCCGAAGTGGCAGGCGTGGACGAGCAGCGGGTGGAGCTGGTGGAGCCCGAGCCGGTCGAGCCATCCCTCGGCCAGCGGCGCCACCTCGGCATAGGCCGCGGTCACGCGACCGAGGTGGGGCAGCCCGAACAGCGACAGCATCGCCAGGTCCGACTCGCGATGGCCGCCGTGGGCCGCGGGGTCGACCAGCCAGACCCGGCCGTCGTGTCCCCACAGCACGTTGCCGTTCCAGAGGTCGCCGTGGAGGCGGGCCGGCGCCTCCTCGGGCACCAGCTCGGCCAGCCGGCCGAGGGCACTCTCGATGGTCGCGGCCTGGGCTGCGTCGACGGCGCCGCGCTCGCGCCCCAGCTTGAGATAGGGCAGCACTCGTCGGGTGGCGAAGAACTCCGCCCAGGTGTCGGACGGCTGGTTGGGCAGCGGCAGCCGGCCGATGAACCCGTCCTGGTCGGCGCCATAGGTCGGGGCGCCCGCGGCGTGCGTGGCCGCCAGGTCGCGACCGAACCCGACGGCGGCGTCGGTGGTGGGCTTGCCCTGCTCGACCCAGCGCAGGATCACGCACTCGTCGTCGTACCCGAGCACCTCGGGCACCGGGGCACCCTCGGCAGCGGCGAGCCACTGCAGGCCGCGCACCTCGGCGGCGAAGAAGCCCTCGGGCGGATGCGGGTGGGTCTTCATGAGGGCGGTGGTGCCATCCGACAGACGCAGCTTGGTCGCGGTCGCGATCTCGCCACCGGCCACCGGGGCCGTGGCCACCACCGCCGTGCCGAGGAGAGCCTCGGCACGCCGGGCCACGACCGGCTGTCGGGTCATCGGTCCGTGATCTCCCGCTGGAGTGCCGCCACGATCGCGACGCTGGTCCGCTCGACCATGGCGAGCACCTCCTCGAAGCCCTGGGGACCACCGTAGTACGGGTCGGGCACCTCTCCGCCAGGGTCGACGGGGTCGAAGTCGCGGAACAGCCGGACCCTGTCGGCGAGCTCGGGTCGGGACCGGGAGGTCTCGAGCAGCTCGCCGAGGTGGCTGTGGTCCATGGCCAGCACGAGGTCGTAGTCGTCGGCCCAGTCCGCCGGCAGTCGCCGGGCCCGGTGGACGTCGGGGTCGTAGCCCTCGGCCGCGAGGACGGCGGCCGACCGGGCGTCCATCCGCTCCCCGACGTGCCAGGTGCCGGTGCCGAAGCTGTCCACCCGGACCTCGGCGGCCAGGCCGCCGCGGTCGAGCAGCTCCTCGAGGACGACCTCGGCGGTGGGCGACCGGCAGATGTTGCCGAGGCAGACCACGGCGATGCGATAGGGGCCCGGCACGCGAGGCTCGGGCAGGGAGACCGGCATGGCGTCAGTCCTCGTCGTCGACCAGGTTGTCGATCAGCGCCGTCACGATGGTGATGATCACCGAGCCCCACAACGCCGGCCAGAAGCCGTCGACATAGAAGCCGACATCGAGCTTGCCGGCGATCCAGCCGGTGAGCATCAGCATGAGCGCGTTGATGACCAGCAGGAAGATCCCGATCGTCAAGATGATGACCGGGAACGACAGCACCTTGACCACCGGCTTGACGAAGGACGTCACGATCCCGAGGATCGCCGCGACGACGAGCAGGGGCACGATCTTGTGCTGGAGCTCGGCGGTGCCCGAGCTGGGTCCGGTGAACCCGATGCCGCCGATCAACCAGGACGCGGCGGCCAGCGCCACGGCGTTGGTCAGCAGCCAGGTGATCAGCCTCATGCCGGCCAGCCTAGTGATCGACCGGTGAGCCGGCCGCGGGACTGGCGCGCAGGAGCGCCTCCCGGATGGCCACCTCGGCGTCGGCCAGGTGGTGTTCCAGGTCGGCGGCCGCGTCATCGACCCTGCCCGCGTCGAGCAGCCGCAGCAGGTGGGCGTGGGAACCGGCCTGGTCGTGGGCGTTGCGGCGGGTCCGGTCGATCTGGGCGAGCGCGACCCGCAGCTCGGAGACCAGCTGTTCGGCCATCGCCACCAGCCGGGGGGATCCGGACAGGCCGACGAGGGCCAGGTGGACCGCGAGGTGGCGCTCGTTGAGTCGCTGATAGGACGCGCCCGCCTCGACCGCCTCGAGGTAGTCGGCCAACGCCTGGCGCAGCACCTGGCGCGCCTCGGCCGTGGCGGTCGGCCAGCTGCGGAGCCCGGCCAGCTCGAGCACGCCCCGGGCGCGGACGACGTCGGAGATGGCGTCCGGGTCGGGTGAGGTGACCGCGACGCCGCGGTTGGGCTCGCGCGTCGCGATGCCCTCGGCGACGAGCAGGCCCAGCGCCTCGCGGACCGTCGAGCGCGCCACCGCGAGGGAGTCGGCGATCGCGACCTCCCGCAGTGGCGTCCCGGCCTCGAGCTCGCCCTCGAAGACGGCGCGTCGCAGCTCGTCGGCGACCCGGTCGACCGTCGACGAGTGGGTCACCGAGAGCGACTGGAAGGGCGAGTCGCCGGGGGAGGCCATGGCGCCATTCTTCCCGGCCTCGGCCAGGACTTGCGCCCGGCGTCCCGGGACTTCACAATTCCCTGACAGATTGTCCGACAATCAGGCAATAATCGGGCATCGCTCGGACACGCACGCAACCGACGCCGGCCGCCCGCCGGCGCATCGAGGGGAGGTCATCACATGACACGGTCACCGGATGCCGCACTGCCGTGGGGCTACCGCTACGTCAAGGTCGAGCCCAGCCACTTCCGGGTCGAATACCAGATCAACCCGTTCATGGACCCCGGCGTGCAGCCCGACCCGATCCGTGCGCGCGCCCAGTGGGACGCCCTCGTCGCGACCATCGAGCGGCTCGGTGGCACCGTGGAGGCGATCGCCCAGCGCGAGGACGCCCCCGACATGGTCTATGCGATGAATCTCGGGCTGGGCGTCGAGACCGAGGGCGGTCGTCCCCACGTCGTGCTGAGCCACATGCGCTACCCGCAGCGGCGGATGGAGACCGCCTCGGCCGAGCAGTGGTTCCTCGAGCGCGGCTTCACCACCTCCTATGTCGGCGCCGACGGGGTCGGGGCACACTTCGAGGCCGGCGACGCGTTCGCCTTCGGCGACGCGCTGCTGGTCGGCTATGGACCACGCACCGACGAGCAGGGGCTCAAGGCCCTCGCGACCGACCTCGGGATCCGCGTGCGGGGATTCCGCATCACCCACCCGGGGATGTACCACCTGGACCTGGCGTTCTGCCCGCTCAGTGCCACCCGGGCCATGGTCTGCCCCAGCGCCTTCGACGACGCCTCCGCGGCGGCGCTCCTCGAGCTGGTGCCCGAGCCGCTCATCCTCAGCGAGGAGGAGGCGCTGTCGACGTTCTGTGCCAACTCGATCGTGATCGGGTCCACGGTGGTGATGCCGGCGTGCCCCGAGCGCGTCCGTCAGCAGCTGGAGGCCTGGGGCTTCGAGGTGGTCGTCGTCGACGTGTCGGAGTTCCACAAGGGCGGCGGGTCGATCCGCTGCATGACCAACCCGGTCGACCTGCGGATCGGCCGGGACCTGGCCGTCGTCCCGGGAGGCGAGGTCGTCCTGCCGGCGACGTCAGCCGGCGCTGCTCTCGTCGGCTGACGCTGACGCGTCGGAGGTGACCCCGTCCGACGGCGAGGGGCTCGTCGAGGGGGAGGCTGCGGTCGGCACACCCTGGGTCGGGTCGGGCAGCCAGACCGCGCCGACCTCGGTCCGGAACAGGGCGCCGTACGCGTTGACCGCCAGCGGGGTGCCGCCCTTGCCGGACGCCAGGTCCTCGCCGGTGCGCGAGTCCAGCGACACCCAGCCGTCCTGGAGGGTCCCCCACAGCTGGCCGTCTGTCACCAGCGTGACCGTCGGGGCGTAGCGCGCTTGGGTGGGCAACGCCCACAGCTGGCGGTTGTGGACCATGCCCCAGCCGACGACCACGCCCTGCGGCAACAGGCAGACGGCCACGGTCGGGGTGCTCATCCGGCAGTTCCACTCGACGGTGGTGCCCTGCTTGCCCTTGCCGGCGGCACCGGTGCGCAGGTCGATGGGCACGATGGTGGTCGACGCGAAACCGCCGAGGCGTACGACGATCGCCCGGCTGTCGGTGATGCCGACGAGCGCGGTGGCATAGGTGCCGTCGAGCGTCGACCAGCGCACCTCTCCGGTCGTGGGCGCGAGACCGAGGACGGCGCCCGGGGTGGCCAGCGTGCCGGTGTTGACGAGGGCCACGCGACCGGTGCTGGCGAGCGCCTGGCCGGAGCGGCGCCACAGCACCGTGCCCTGGCGCAGGTCGACGCCCAGCGCCGTGTGGATCTTGGTGGTCCCGACGGTCACCCAGGAGTCGACGAGCATGACCTTGCCGGCCATGCCACGGACCCGTGCCACGGGCGCCGAGGCCCCGGTCAGGGTCGACTCGCGGACGCTGAAGCGGGCGTGTCCCACGGGGTCGCCGGAGTCGAGGGCGAAGCCGGCCAGGTCGAACGACGTCCGCCCGGCGGTGGTGCCGCTCCCGCCGACCACACGGCTGGTCATCAACACCCCGAGCCCGGCCCGGGCGTCGAAGGCCGCGTCGATCGGGGCATAGCCCGTCGGCGGCACGATGACGAACTCCTCGCGGACGTCGGGCAACGCGTGGGAGGTGACCCCGTCACGGTCCAGGGTGAACAGCTGGTCGGCGGTGGTGAACGTGCGGAAGACCGGGTTGCGGGTGACGGTGACCGACAGGGACGGGTCGAACCGCCCGGTGCCGGAGGGTGCCCCCGACGTGTCGTCGGTCGGGCTCTCGGTCGGACTCTCGCTGGGCGTCGGCTCGGCCGAGGTCGACTCGCTCGCGGAGTCCTCGTCGGACGGTGTCGTGCCGCCGCCGCTGCAGGCCGCCAACGAGAGGGCGGCCAACGAGAGGGCGACAGCGACCAGCGGCGCCCTGCCCGTGCGCCCGCGTCGCAGCGTCGTTCTCACCGTGTCCACCCCCGTGACGTACCGTCTCGCCCGGCAACTCTAAAGGTCGGTTCTCCAGTTGGCGGCCGAAGTCCGGGACCGGGTACGTTGGACGCGCAGCATGTGGTCGAGGTCACGGCGCTCCCACCACCCCGAGGAGCCCGCGGACCGGCCCCACCCGCGGTCCGGTGATCCCGGCAGTCCGCTCGGCAGAAGGAGTGCAGGCGTGGTCTATCCAGCAGGTCCCGACGAGCTCATCCAGCTCCTGACGCCCGAGGGCGAACGCGTCGAGCATCCCGACTTCAGCTTCGGTGACGGACTGTCCGCTGAGGAGGAGGCCGAGCAGATCCGCGGCTTCTATCGCGACATGGTCCTCACGCGGCGCCTCGACGTCGAGGCGACCGCGCTGCAGCGCCACGGCGAGCTCGGCCTGTGGGCTCAGCTGCTCGGTCAGGAGGCCGCCCAGATCGGGGCCGGCCGCGCCCTGCTCCCGCAGGACTTCGTCTTCCCGACCTATCGCGAGCACGGCGTCGCCTGGTGCCGCGGCGTCGACCCGCTCCAGCTGCTCGGGCTCTTCCGCGGGGTCGATCAGGGGGGCTGGGACCCCGCCGCCCACAACTTCCACCTCTACACCGTGGTCATCGGCGCCCAGACCCTGCACGCGACCGGCTTTGCCATGGGCATCCAGCGCGACGGCGCAGTCGGGACAGGCGAGCCGGGCCGCGACACGGCCGTGCTGGCCCACTTCGGCGACGGCGCCTCCTCACAGGGTGACGTCAACGAGTCGTTCATCTTCGCCGCGTCCTACAACGCGCCGGTCGTCTTCTTCTGCCAGAACAACCAGTGGGCCATCTCCGAGCCCATCGAGAGGGTCAGTCGGATCCCGCTCTACCAGCGCGCACGCGGGTTCGGCTTCCCCGGCATGCGCGTCGACGGCAACGACGTCCTGGCGACGTACGCCGTGACGCGGCAGGCCCTCCAGAACGCCCGTGACGGCCAGGGCCCGACGCTGGTCGAGGCCTACACCTATCGGATGGGCGCCCACACCACGACCGACGACCCGACCCGCTACCGGCTCTCCGGCGACGTCGAGCGGTGGAAGCTGCGCGACCCGATCGCCCGTGTCGAGGTCTACCTGACCCGCAACGGCCTGGCGAGCGCCGAGTTCTTCGACGGGATCCGCGCCGAGGCCGACGACCTGGGCCGGATGCTGCGCGACGGGTGCCGTGCCATGCCCGACCCCGCGCCGCTGAGCATGTTCGACCATGTCTATGCCGAGATCACCGACGAGCTGGCCCAGGAGCGCGACTGGTTCGCCGACTACCTCGCCTCGTTCGAGGACGCCCCCCATGCCGGCGGCACGAGTGGAGGCGGTCGATGATGGAACGCCACCCCAAGCTCACCCTCGGCAAGGCGCTCAACCTGGGGCTGCGTCGCGCGATGGAGCGCGACCCGCAGGTCCTGATCATGGGCGAGGACGTCGGCCGCCTGGGCGGCGTCTTCCGCATCACCGACGGCCTCCAGAAGGACTTCGGCGAGGACCGGGTGATCGACACCCCGCTCGCCGAGTCCGGCATCGTCGGCACCGCCGTCGGCCTGGCGCTCCGCGGCTATCGCCCGGTCGTCGAGATCCAGTTCGACGGCTTCGTCTATCCGGCCTATGACCAGATCGTCAGCCAGGTCGCCAAGATGCACTTCCGCAGCCAGGGCCGCATCCGACTGCCCATGGTGATCCGGATCCCGTTCGGCGGCGGCATCGGCGCTGTCGAGCACCACTCCGAGAGCCCCGAGGCCCAGTTCGCCCACACCCCCGGGCTCAAGGTCGTCGCCTGCTCCAACCCGGTCGACGGGTTCTGGATGATCCAGCAGGCCATCGCCAGCGACGACCCGGTCATCTTCCTGGAGCCCAAGCGGCAATACCACGCCGAGAAGGCCGAGCTCGACGAGTCGGTCGAGCCGGGCCCGTTGTGGCAGTCGCGCGTCGTACGCCGCGGCCAGGACGTCACCGTGCTCGCCTACGGCCCGACGGTCAAGGTCGCCCTCAAGGCCGCCGAGGCGGCCGCCGGCGAGGGCCGCTCGCTCGAGGTGATCGACCTGCGCACGCTCTCGCCCCTCGACATGGGCCCGGTCCTGGAGTCCGTACGCCGGACCGGCCGCGCGGTCGTCGTCCACGAGGCCCACGTCAACCTCGGCCTCGGCGCAGAGCTCGCCGCCCGGATCACCGAGTCCTGCTTCTACTGCCTCGAGGCGCCGGTGCTCCGCGTGGGTGGTTTCGACACGCCCTATCCTCCGGCGCGCATCGAGGAGGACTTCCTGCCCGACCTCGACCGGCTCCTCGACGCCGTCGACCGCACCTTCGACTTCTGAGAGGACCCGCCACCCCCATGGCCGAGTACCTGCTGCCCGACGTCGGTGAAGGACTGACCGAGGCCGAGATCGTCTCCTGGAAGGTCAAGGAGGGCGACACCGTCGCCATCAACGAGGTCATCGTCGAGATCGAGACCGCCAAGTCCCTGGTCGAGCTGCCCTCGCCCTACGAGGGCGTGGTCACCGCGATCCTCGTCGCCGAGGGCACCACCGTCCCCGTGGGCACCCCGATCATCGCCATCGGCGACCCGGCGTCGCAGCCGGTGCCCGTCCCCGAGACGGCCGGCGCCTCCGAGATCGACCTGTCCAACCCGGGGGCCTCCGGCAACACCGAGGGCGAGTCGCTGGTCGGTCGCGCGCGCCCCGACCGGGCGGCCACCCGGCGACAGCGCCGTCGCGCCGGTGCCGAGCGCGCCGGCGAGATCGCCGCCCACGCCGACGTGATGGACTCCTTCAACCTCGGCGGCAGTCATCAACACGAGCACGCCGAGCGGCTCATCGAGACGCTGCTGACCCCCGAGGAGCAGGCCGCCGCCGACCAGGCGGCCGCGATCGCACACGTGGCGCGCCCCCAGGCCAAGCCGCCCGTGCGCAAGCTGGCCAAGGATCTCGGCGTCGACCTCGCCTCGCTGACCGGCTCCGGCCCCGACGGTGTTGTGACCCGTGCGGACGTCGAGGCCGCCGCGGCCTCGGCAGGCGGCCGGCCCTCGGCGGCGGCTGCGGTGTCGCGGCCCACCGACGACCGCCCGCGCGAGTGGCGCGAGCCCGTCAAGGGCGTGCGCAAGATGATGGCCCAGGCGATGACCGAGTCGGCGTTCACGGCCCCTCACGTCACCGAGTGGGTCACCGTCGACGTCACCCGGGCGATGGAGCTCGTCGACCGGCTGCGGCGTCACCCCGACTTCGCCGACACCAAGGTGTCGCCGATGCTGGTCCTCGCGTGGGCCTGCCTCCACGCGATCCGGCGTACGCCCGAGATCAACTCCACCTGGGACGAGGCCGCCCAGGAGGTCGTGTTCAAGTCCTACGTCAACCTCGGGATCGCCGCCGCGACGCCGCGGGGCCTGGTGGTCCCCAACGTCAAGGACGCCCAGGACCTTTCCCTGCGAGGGCTCGCCGACGCCATCGCGGCGCTCACGGCCACCGCCCGCGACGGTCGCACCCAACCCGCCGACATGAGCGGCGGCACGTTCACGATCACCAACGTCGGGGTGTTCGGCATCGACAGCGGCACGCCGATCATCAACCCGGGGGAGTCGGCGATCCTCGCGTTCGGGGCCGTGCGCAAGCAGCCGTGGGTCGTCAGCGGTCCGGCGGGCGACGAGATCGCGATCCGTCAGGTCACCACGTTGGCGCTGTCCTTCGACCACCGCCACATCGACGGCGAGAAGGGCTCCCGCTTCCTCGCCGACGTCGCGGACCTCATGAACGACCCGGTCGCCGCGCTCCTCCTCTGACGCCGCCGTACCGCCCACCCTCTCACCGAGTCGTCACATCCTGTGACGACTCGGCTTGGGTGAGGGCAGGCGTGCCTTCCAAAAGGTCGCAAAAAGTCCGTACATATCCTTTACGCCCCGGGGTATGCCCTCGTAGGCTCGGTGCCCGTTGTCCATGAGCGGGAGGTTCGGGTGCAGTACGGCTTCGCCATCGATCAGCGCACCTGCATCGGGTGCCACGCGTGCACCGTGGCCTGCAAGACCGAACACCAGGTGCCGCTCGGGCAGTTCCGGACCTGGGTGAAGTACGTCGACTCCGGGGAGTTCCCGACCACCACCCGTGACTTCGGGGTGATGCGGTGCAACCACTGCACCGACGCCCCGTGCGTCACGATCTGCCCGACCCAGGCGCTGTTCAAGCGCGACGACGGCATCGTCGACTTCGACAACAGTCGCTGCATCGGCTGCAAGTCCTGTCTGCAGGCCTGCCCCTACGACGCCCTCTACATCGACGAGGACACCCACACCGCCGCCAAGTGCAACTTCTGCGCCCACCGCGTCGACCAGGGTCTCGAGCCCGCCTGTGTCGTCGTCTGCCCGACCGAGTCGATCTGGGTCGGTGACCTCGACGACCCCGACAGCGCCATCTCGCAGTTCGTGGCCAACACCCCGACCCAGGTCCGGGCTCCCGAGCAGAGGACCGGGCCGAACGTCCACTACGTCGGCGCCAGCCCGCTGGTGCTGGAGCCGCTGGCGGCGCCGGTCGACGACACCTACATCTGGGCGCAGCCCGACAGCCTCCGGCTGGCCGTCAAGACCGACCTGCTGATGGACCCCGAGACCAAGGCCCGCACCACGCTCAACACGGCCCACCCGCGGCCCTGGGGCTGGATGGTGTCGACCTACCTGTGGACCAAGGGGGTGGCCGCCGGCGCGATGATGCTGGCGGGACTGGCACTGCTCCTCGGCCGCACCGGCGGTGTCGTCGGCGACGTCGCCGCGCCGCTGCTGGCCATGGCGGGTCTGCTGGCCACCGCGGTCCTGTTGATCGCCGACCTCAAGCGCCCAGAGCGCTTCTGGATGTTGATCCTCAAGCCCAACCCGACGTCGTGGCTGTTCCGCGGTGGGTTGGTGCTGGGCCTCGCGGCGGCGTTCACGTTCGCCTGGTTCGTCGGCGGCCTGTTGGGCAACGAAGCGATGATCCGCTACCTCGCGGCGCCCAACGTCCTGCTGGGGGTGCTGACCGCCGGCTACACCGCCTTCTTGTTCAAGCAGGCCGAGGGGCGCGACCTCTGGCAGAACCCCGCGCTGTTCTGGCACCTGCTGGCCCAGGGGATCATGGTCGGCTCGGGCCTGCTGCTCGTGTTGTCCCTCCCGCTCGACCACGGCGACCTCGCGACCCCGATGCTGGCCGGACTGCTCGTCGGGACCGTCGGGCACCTCGCGTTCGTCGGGCTGGAGCTGCGCGGCCATCACGCCACCGCCAACGCCGCCGCGGGCGTGGCGATCATGACCGGGCAGCGCTATGGCCAGACCCTCCAGACCAGCATCGGGGTCGCGGCGCTCACGGCGCTGCTGGCCCTGGTCGGACTGGTCACCGGCTCGCTGGTGCTCGGCGCCTTGGGCGGGATCCTGGCCCAGGTCGCCCTGCTCATGTATGAGCACGTCTTCGTCCGTGCCGGCCAGGAGGTCCCCCTCTCATGAAGGAACTGTCATGACCATCGACAAGGACGCCGAGGCCACCTTCGCCGGGGTGCCGATGCCCGGTCAGCGGACCCGCTGGGGGCTCACCAACTATCCGCCGCCCGAGGACTGGGACCGCCACGCGCAGAACGACCCCAAGACCCGCGAGCCGCGCGACTACATGCTGATCCCGACGATCTGCTTCAACTGCGAGTCGTCGTGCGGGCTGCTGGCCTATGTCGACCACGAGGACCTCTCGATCCGCAAGTTCGAGGGCAACCCCGCCCACCCCGGCTCGCGCGGCCGCAACTGCGCCAAGGGGCCGGCGACGGTCAACCAGATCACCGACCCCGAGCGCATCCTCCACCCACTGCGACGCGTGGGCGAGCGGGGGTCGGGCCAGTTCGAGCAGGTCTCGTGGGACGAGGTGCTCAAGGACATCGGCGGCCGCATCCGACAGGCCATCGTCGACGGCCGCATGGACGAGGTGATGTACCACGTGGGCCGCCCGGGCGAGGACGGGTTCGCGGAGCGGGTGCTCCAGGCCTGGGGCGTCGACGGCCACAACAGCCACACCAACGTCTGCTCGAGCGGCGGGCGCACCGGCTACACCCACTGGATGGGGTTCGACCGACCCTCACCCGACTATGCCAACGCCAAGACGATCCTGCTGCTGTCCAGCCACCTCGAGACCGGCCACTACTTCAACCCGCACGCCCAGCGGATCATGGAGGCCAAGAAGAACGGCGCCAAGGTCGCCGTACTCGACCTCCGGCTGTCCAACACCGCCTCCCACGCCGACCTGTGGCTGTCCCCGTGGCCCGGCAGCGAGGCGGCGATCTTCCTCGCGGTCGCGGCCTATCTGATGCGCACCGGCCGCGTGGACAAGGAGTTCATGGAGCGCTGGGTCAACTGGGACGTCTATCTGCAGCGGCTCCACCCCGACGCCCCGGTCGACTTCGACACCTTCCTGGAGCGGCTGACCGAGGACTACGCCCACTACACCTTCGACTACGCCGCCGAGGTCGCCCACGTCGACGCCGCCCGGATCGAGGAGCTGGCCGAGATGGTGGCCTCCGCCGGTACGGCGTTGGCGACCCACACCTGGCGCTCGGCGACCGCCGGCAACCTAGGCGGCTGGCAGATCGCGCGCAGCCTGTTCTTCCTCAACGTGCTCACCGGCAGCGTCGGGACCCCGGGTGGCACCCACCCCAACGGCTGGGACAAGTTCATCGCCCACTTCCCCCAGATGCCGCCGCCCAATGAGGCCTGGAGCGAGAAGCTCTGGCCGATCGAATATCCGCTGACGACCAACGAGATGTCGATCCTGCTGCCGCACCTGCTGCTCGACGGCGACCGCGGCAAGGTCGACGTCTATTTCAGTCGGGTTTACAACCCGCTCTGGATCAACCCCGACGGGTTCACCTGGATCGACGTCCTCAAGGACGAGTCCAAGATCGGGCTCCACGTCGCGCTGACCCCCACCTGGAGCGAGTCGGCGACGTTCGCCGACTATGTGCTGCCGATGGGCCACGCCTCGGAGCGTCACGACACGATGTCGTTCGAGACCCACACCTCGAAGTGGATCGCCTTCCGCCAGCCGGTGGGCCGCGTCGCCATGGACAAGAAGGGCATCCCCTACACCGACAGCCGCGACGCCAACCCCGGCGAGGTGTGGGAGGAGAACGAGTTCTGGTTCGCCCTGTCGTGGGAGATCGACCCCGACGGGTCGCTCGGCATCCGCCAGTTCTTCGAGTCGCAGGAGCGGCCGGGGGAGCGGATGACGATGGACGAGTACTACGACATCCTCTTCGACAAGGCCGTGCCCGGACTGCCGGCCGCCGCCGAGGCGGCCGGGATGACCCCGCTGCAGTACATGCGCAAGTTCGGCGCCTATGAGCTGGTCAAGGACCAGTACCGTCTCGACGAGCGACCGCTCACCGACGCCGAGCTCGAGGGGGCCGTGCCCGACGAGAACGGCGTGCTGCGCAAGCCGGTCTCCTTGGAGTCACAGCCCCCGCTCGTGGGTGAGGCGGGCGTGGTCGGCCTGCAGCACAAGGACGGCAGCAAGGTCTTCGGCTGGCTGTCGCCCTCGCGCAAGCTCGAGCTCTACTCCACGACGCTGGCCGACTGGGGCTGGCCCGAACAGGCGACGCCCAACTACATCGAGTCCCACGTCTCGGCCAACCACATCGACCGCGAGAACGACGAGTTCGTGCTCATGCCCAACTTCCGGCTGCCCACGCTGATCCACACGCGGTCCGGCAACGCCAAGTACCTCAACGAGATCGCCAACACCCACCCGCTGTGGTTCAACGCCGACGACGCGGCCGCGATGGGTCTGGCGACCGGCGACCTGGCCCGGGTGACCACCGAGATCGGCCACTTCGTGGCGCGGGTCTGGGCCACCGAGGCGATCCGGCCCGGCGTGGTCGGCATGTCCCACCACATGGGCCGCTGGTACCAGGACGGTCACCCGGGCAGCCGCTGGGTGATGGGCAAGGTCGACCTGACCCGGACCGACGACGGGGTGTGGAGTCTGCGCTACAAGGAGGGCATCAAGCCCTTCACCAGCGATGACCCCGACTCCGAGCGGATCTATTGGGACGATCCGGGCGTGCACCAGAACCTCACCTTCCCGGTCCAGCCCGACCCGATCTCGGGGATGCACTGCTGGCACCAGAAGGTGCGCATCGAGAAGGCGCATCCCGACGACCACTACGGTGACGTGTCGGTCGACGTGACGAAGTCGCGCGAGGTCTATCAGCGGTGGCTGTCGCTGACGCGGCCGGGTCCCGGCCCGGGCGGGCTCCGCCGGCCGGAATTCATGATGCGTCACGTCACGCCGCGGCGGAAGGCCTACCTCTACGAGCCCGCCCGATCCACCGAGGCCTGATCACCCCAGCACCTGATCACCTGAGCAAGGGGCCCGCGACGAGAACGGCGAACAGCCCGATCCCGGTGCCGGCGACCGCCAGCGTCGTGACCAGGAGCGGCCACGGCCGAGCCACGGTCGCGTCGGCACGCACGTCGCTCCGGGCGGCGCGGTAGCGCGCCGGGGCGAGGAAGACCACGACGGCGACGGCGGCGGCCAGCAGGACCGCGCCCAACGCCGCCAGCGCCGGGGCCTCGGCTCGCAGGTGGAGCAACAGGGCACCGACCGAGGCCAGCCCGAACCCGGTGCGTTCCCACGCCAGCGCCGTCCGTTCCAGGGCCGCCACGCGATGAACGAGCTCATCGTCGTTGTCGTCGGCCGACGGGGAGACCCTGGGCGTCATGGCATCCTCAGAGCACCACGAGGGCGAAGATGATGACCACGACGATCACCAGACCGCCGGACAGGATCTGGAGCAAGTGGGGAGGCGGCAGCGGCTGACCGGTGCGCAGCGCCGTCTCGGTCTGCCGCCAGCGGCGATAGGCCAGCAGGGCCAGCACCACCGACAACAGCACAAGGACCGCACCGGCAGTGTGCTTGAGCCAGGCCGGTCCGAAGTCGGGCACCACCGACACCAGCGCCACGCCGCCCGCGAGCAGCGCGAGCGCCGTACGGATCCATGCCAGGAACGTCCGCTCGTTGGCGAGGCTGCAACGGTAGTCGGGGTCGCTCCCGACGATGTCGTCGTCCGCTGACATTTCCTGCCTCTCAACCACTCACCAAGGCTGCCCTCACCACGGTATCCTCTCCCCATGGTTGTCCGGACAATTCGCGGGGTGATCTCCATCCCTCCCGTCGCAGGGGGCGCGGGTGGTCCGGCCCACGCGGGGTGACCTGGTCGCCGGCGTCACCGTGGCGCTGGTGCTGGTGCCCCAGGCCATCGCCTATGCCCTGCTGGCCGGCGTACCGCCGGTGCACGGTCTCTATGCCGCCGCAGCCGCGCCCATCGTCGCCGGGCTGATCGGCTCCTCGCCCTACCTCCAGACCGGGCCGGTGGCCCTGACCAGCCTCCTCACCTTCGGCGCCCTGGCGTCGAGCATCCCCGTCGGGACCGCCGACTATGCCGCGCACGCCGCGCTGCTCGCCCTGATCGTCGGCGTCACGCGCTTCGCGGTCGGCGCCGTGCGCGGGGGGTTCGTCGCCTATCTGATGAGCCAGCCGGTGGTGGCCGCGTTCACGTTGGCCGCCGCCGTGCTCATCGCGGGCTCGCAAGTGCCCGCGCTCCTGGGGGTGACGGTCACCTCCGACAACTCCCTCGTCGCCGCCGTGCAGGCCCTGGGCCAGCCGAGCGCGTGGCGCTGGGTCGGGATCGCGATCGGCGTGGCGGTCCTGCTCGTCACGGTCCTCGGCAAGCGCCTCCACCCGGCCTTCCCCGGGGCCCTCGTCGGCTCGCTGGCCGCGCTGCTCCTGGCCAAGGTCGTCGACCTCGGCGTCGCGACCGTGGGGGTGCTCCCCAGCACCTTGCCCGTCCCCGACCTCGACCTCCCCTGGTCCGCGACGCCGTCCCTCCTGCTGGCGGGGGCCGTCATCGCCCTGGTCGGGTTCGCCGAGCCGGCGAGCATCGCCCGGCAATATGCCAGCGCCGACCGTCGCCACTGGGACCCCGACCGCGAGTTCATGGGGCAGGGGCTGGCCAACCTCGGCGCCGGCGTCTTCGGGGGCTATCCCGTCGGCGGGTCGTTCTCCCGGTCCGCGCTCAACCGGCTGTCCGGGGCCCGCACCCGCTGGAGCGGCGTGATCACCGGCCTGGCGGTCCTCGTCACGCTCCCCGCGGCGCCGTTCCTCAGTGACATGCCCAAGGCCGCCTTGGCCGGCCTGATCATCGCCTCCGTGGTCCCCCTGCTCAACCCCGACCCGGTCTGGCGCACCCGCGGCTTCTCGCCGCCCCAGTTCGTTGTCGCCGCCGTCACCTTCGCGGTCTCCGTGGCCGCGGCGCCCCGGGTGCAGTGGGGCGTCATCGCCGGGGTGGTGTGCGCGCTGGCCGTGCATCTGTGGCGCGAGCTCGGGCTCGACATCGAGACCTGGCGCACCGGCGACGTCCTCAACGTGAGGCCCCAGGGGGTGCTCTACTTCGGGTCCGCGCCCCTCCTCGAGACCAGGATCCTGGCCGAGCTGGCCGACCACCCGAGCCTCGACCGGGTCAAGCTCCACCTCCAGCGGCTCGGCCGGATCGACCTCACGGGCGCGCTCGTCCTCCGCGCGATCACCCGTGACCTGGCCCGCGCCGACGTGCCGGTCGAGATCCAGGGTGTCCAACCCCATTGCCAACGCCTCGTGGAGTCGGTCTTCTCACGCGACGAGGTTGGCTACACTCGGCGCCCGGAGAACGACCTCGCCCAGGACCACCACGTGGAGGACACCGATGACTCGTCTCCGCGGCCCGCGGACGCTTGAGCGTGATGCGGACCGACCCCTCTGGAGCCAGCTGCGCGACGACCTGATCCGCCGGCTCGAGGGCGGCGAGTTCGACCCTCGGTTCCCCGGCGAGCTCGACCTGGTCGTCGAATATGCCGTGAGCCGCCATACCGTCCGTGAGGCGCTGCGACGACTGCGGGCCGATGGCCTCATCGAGTCCTCCCGCGGCCGGTCCTCGGTGGCCCACCGCGGTGTGATGTCCCAGCAGCTGGGAGCGATGTACTCGCTGTTCCACGAGCTGGAGTCGCGTGGCTTCGAGCAGCGCAGCCGGCTCATCGCCCTGGAGCGGCGCGTCGACGAGGCCGCCGCCGAGCGGCTGGGTCTGCCCGCCGACACCCTGTTGGTCTATCTCGAGCGGGTCCGCCTCGCCGACGACGAACCCATCGCCTGGGACCGCGCCTGGCTCGACCCTCGGCTGGCCCAACCGCTGCTCGATGTCGACTTCACCCACACCGGTCTCTATGACGAGTGGCAGCGCTCGGCCGGCATCACGCTGACCGGCGGCACCGAGTCGATCACCGCCGTCGTGCCGGGCACCGACGTCAAGGCCCTGCTGCGCTCCAAGCGGGGCGAGGCCGCCCTGGTGGTCGAGCGGATCGGGCTGTTCGAGGGTCGCCCGGTGGAGTTCCGCATCACGGTCGTGCGCGGCACCAAGTTCAGCTTCCGCGCCGACTGGGCGACGGGCCGCAGCTATCAGGTGGGCATCGTCGGCACGGACAGCTCCGCCGACTGACCTTCACGGCCGCGGTGGCGGCGCAGCGTCAGTGCGAGTGACTCGGCGGTATAGAAGGCCACATAGGCCAGCGACAGCCCGAGCACGACGGGGTGAGGATCGGGCATCTGCGCCACGATGATCGCGTAGGTGACGAACCAGGCGGCGGTCGAGGCCATGTTGGCGTACCAGAGCGTCTCGGTGCGCGAGGGATAGACGTACTTCACGGGGACGAAGACGAGGACCGAGAAGACGACCAGCAGCACGGCGGTGGTCGACTGACCCAGCCCGAGCACGACGACATAGAAGGCCAGCACGTTCCAATAGGACGGGAAGCCCATGAAGAAGTGGTCGTCGGTCTTGGCGTCGGAGCGACAGAACTGATAGCTCGACGCCAGGAGGGGCAGCCCGGCCGCGACCCAGCCCGCCCAGCCCGAGGGCAGGTAGCCCGCCTCCCACAGCAGCACGGTCGGAGCGAACACATAGGTGAGGTAGTCGACGATGTTGTCGAGCAGGGCGCCATCGAACCAGGGGGTGACCTCCTTGACGCGGAGCCGCCGGGCCAGCAGGCCGTCGGTCCCGTCGACCACCATCGCGGCCAGGAAGAGCCACAGCGCCGCGCGGACGTGCCCGTCGACGGCGGCGGCGACCATCGCAAAGCCCAGCACCGCACCGGTGGCGGTGTAGGTGTGGACGGCGACCGCACCGACGGTCGACAGGCGAGACATGCGGGCCAGTATCCTCGCGCGGCGGGCCGGGTGTCAGGCCGACCCGCCCGCCGGACGGTCGATCGCGTCGACCGCCTCGGGGACCGATCGGTGCACCCGGCCCTGCTCGACGAGGGCGCGGTAGGCCTCGTCGCGGCTGAGGATGTCGGAGACCGGACCCCGCAGCGCGGCGAGGTGGACCTCGACGCCGGTGCTGGCGAGCTCCTCGCCGAGGGTGCCGAGCATGTCGACGCCGGTGTAGTCAGCGGTGTTGATCGCGGTGCAGTCGATCACCAGGAACCGGGCCTCCGGCCGGTGGCGGACCAGGCCGGCCAGCCGCTCGGCGATCGGCCGGGCGCTGGTGAACGACAGCGGGGCATCCACCCGCGCGATCACCACCTCGGGTCTGACGACCACGTCGTGGCGGTGCACGTTGCGATAGACACGCTCGCCGGGCACCTGGCCGAGCTCGGGGATGTGGGGCCGCGTCGAGTGACGCAGGAACAGCACGATGCTCACGATCACCCCCACCCCCAGTCCGGGCGCCGGGCCCAGCGCGAGCGTTGCCAGGGCCGTGACCAGCAGCGCGACCAGGTCGCTACGCCGCACCCGGCCGATGGCCACGGCACCGCGGATGTCGATCAGGGTGGCCACGGCGACCACGATGACGGCGGCGAGCGCCACCTTGGGCAGGTGGGCGAGCAGCGGGGTGGCCGTGAAGAGGGCGACCACGATCAGCACCGAGGAGATCACCCCCGACATGGGGGTGCGAGCGCCGGCGTTGAAGTTGACGGCACCGCGAGAGAACCCGCCCGCGACCGGGAAGCCCTGGCACAACCCGGCGGTCAGGTTGCTCAGCCCGACCGCGACGAGCTCCTGGTCGGGCTCCACACGGGTGCGGGAGCGCCGCGCGAACGCCGTACCGGTGCTGATCGACTCCATGAACGAGATGAGCGCGATCGCGGCGGCCGACGGCAGCAGTGCCTGGACGTCGCCCCAGCCGACTGGCGGGAGCCCGGGAGTGGGCAGCCCGGACGGCACCGCGCCGATCACGCTGACCCGGTCGCCGAGGCCGGCGGCCCACACAAGGGCGGTGAGGGCGGCGACCACCACCAGCGGCCCGGGCACGCGGGGCAGCCAGCGCTTGAGGCCCACCAGGGCGACCACCGCCCCGGCGGCGAGCGCGGCGGTGAGCAGCCCGGCATCCCCCAGCCGGGGTCCGATCAGGCGGACGGCGTCGGTGAAGGTGGTGACCTGCCCGGAGACCGTCAGGCCGAGCAGGTCCTTGAGCTGGCTGGCGGCGATCGTCAGCGCCGCCGCCGAGGTGAAGCCGCTGATGACGGGGACCGACAAGAAGTTCACCAGCGCACCCAGGCGGACCAGGCCGGCGGTCGTCTGGAGTGCGCCGACCATGACCGCCAGCAGGCTCGCCAGGGCGACATAGGTGGCGACATCACCCCGGGCGAGCGGGCCGACCGCCGCCGCGGTCAGGAGCGAGTCGATGGCGACCGGACCGACGGAGATGTAGCGGCTGGTGCCGAAGACGGCATAGACGACCAGGGACACCATCGCGGCATAGAGGCCCGCGATCGGCGGGACCCCCGCGAGCGCGGCATAGGCCATCGCCTGGGGGATCAGCATCACCGCGACGGTGGCGCCGGCCCGCAGGTCGGCGACGAGGTCGGGTCGGCGGTAGCGGCGTACCCAGGTGGACGACGGGACGTAGCGGGCAAGCAACAGGGGCGCGGTCGTCATCCGCGCCCCTGTGGTGGAGCGTGGTTCACGACGCGGTGAGCTCCTCGGGGCGACCCTGACGCATCTTGTCGATCGCTGCGTCGATGTCGCAGGTCGGGCCCTGGTTGTAGGGGAGCCGCATGAGCAGGTTGCCCATCATGCAGGTGTTGCTGAGGGCGGCGAAGGTCAGGCCTCCACCGATGCCCCCGGCCAGCCACTTGGCCTTGGGGAAGACGGTGCTGGCGATCACGGAGCTGAAGACGATGGACCCGGCCACCAGCCGGACCTGTCGCTCCAACGCCCACTTGCTCGACACCTCGCCGTGCTCGACCGGTGCGCCGGCCTGGATCCAGGTGTTCATGCCACCACCCAGGACCACCATGTCCGACAGTCCGGCTGAGCCGAGCTTGACCGCGGCCTGCTCGGCGCGTCCGCCGCCCTGGCAGACCAGGATCATGGTCCCACCGGCGGCACTCACGATCGTGCGCAGGTGGGGCTCGAGCTGGTCGACCGGGATGTTGATCGAGCTCGGGATGTGGGAGGACTCGAACTCGGCGGGGGTGCGGACGTCGACCACGAGGGTCTTGGGGTCCGCCATCAGCTCCTGGGCCTGGCCCACGGAGATGGCCTGGCCATCACGTGCGGTGATCGTCATCGTCCTGCCTCCACGCTCATCAGGTCGGGGATGCCGCCGGGGTTCATGACTCTGACGTCGTAGCCCTGCGACGTCAACCGGCTCGCGGCGATGACGGCGCGGCGGCCGCTGGCGCAGGCGATCAGGACGGGGCGGTACTTGTTGATCTCCGAGGGGATGCCCTGGGTGAAGATGTCGGCCACGAACCGCTCGACCGCGCCCGGGAAGCGCCCCTGGGTGGCGCGCTCGTTGGGCATGCGGACGTCGAGCACCTGCATGTCGTCGTTCTCGACGAGCTGGCGCGCGGCCGCGATGTCGACGAGCTCGAAGTCGCAGTGGAGGGTGGCCCCGGAGACGTCGTTGACGATGCCCACGATGTTGTCGAACTGGATCTGGTGGAGCTGGGTGATGGCCGCCTCGACGTCCTGGTCAGGGTTGGCCACGATGACGATCGGCTCGTTGTAGGGCACCAGCCAGCCCACCCAGGACCCGAAGTCGTCGCCGAACTCCACGGCGACGGTGTCGCGCAGGACGCCCTTGGCCTGGTCCTGGCGCGGCCTCATGTCGACGATGTGGACGTCCTTGCGGTCCTCGACCTCGGCGACCGAGAGCCGGGGGACCCGGCGTTCGGGGAGGGGCTTGACGCCCATCGTGTTGGCCGGGCCCATGTAGCGGTAGAAACCCGGGATCGGCATGGGGGCCCGCAGCATCGCGTGGGACAGGTCGTCGTCGGTGGCGCACGCGAGCAGGGGGTTGCTGGCGACCTCCTCACCGATGGTGGAGGTGAACTTGCCCGCTCCGGTGGCGGTGCAGAACGAGCCCTCACCGTGGGTCGGGAGCAGCTCGACCTCGGGAGGCAGGGAGGCCAACCGGTTGATCGAGATGTACTGCAGTCGGGCGAGCGTGTCGGCCCGCTCCGGGCCGAGCAGGTCGGGGCGTCCGGCCGAGCCCACCAGGAGGCTGCCGCCGGAGAACACCGCGACCTCCTTGCCGTCGAGGAGGATGAGATAGCTGGTGTGCTCGGGGGTGTGGCCCGGCGTGTGGATCGGGCGGATCGTCAGGCCGTCCTCACCGACGATGTCCTCGAGGTGGAACGCCGGGGTGTGGCGGTAGGCGGCCGCGGAGGCCGCCGGGAGGATGAGCTGCGCGCCGGTGCGGAGCGCGGCCTGCTGCCCCCCGGACACGTAGTCGTTGTGCATGTGGGTCTCGAGCACGAACCGCAGGTCGAGGTCGCGGTCGGCGGCGGCGCCCAGGAAGCGGTCGATGTCGCGCTGCGGGTCGACGAGCACCGCCTTGCCCTCGTGGGCCACGAGGTAGGTCTGGTCGCCGAGGCCGGGCGTCCGGAACGAGATGATCTCCATGCGGTTCCTCCTGTGTGATACCGGATGGGGTATCAAAGGTACGGTCATTTGCGATGAAGTCAAGGCTTGTCTCAGTTAGGCAAGCCAACGTAACGTGCGTCACGTTGAAATGTACGGCCATTCTCGCGAGAAGGCGAGAGCCACCATCGCGAAGGGCGGTGCCAGCCATGGCAGCCAGCAAGCATCACAAGATCGTCATCGTGGGCGGAGGGACCGCCGGCATCGCGGTCGCCGCCAAGCTGCGGCTCGAGGGCGAGACCGATATCGCGGTTATCGAACCGTCCGAGACGCACTACTACCAGCCGCTCTACACGCTGATCGGGGCGGGCGTCGCGCCGCGCAGCGCCGCCTCGCGGCCGCAGTCCTCGGTGATGCCCAAGGACGTCGCGTGGATCAAGGCCTACGCCCAGAACGTCGACCCCGACAACCAGGTCGTCTCGCTGTCCAACGGCTCCGACGTCGCCTACGACTACCTCGTCGTCTGCCCCGGCATCCAGCTCAACTTCGGCGGCGTCTCCGGCATGGAGGAGGCGATGACGACCGCCAACGTCTCCAGCAACTACCTCCTGGCCTCCACCGTCGACACCGCGCGCAACATCGCCGGCTTCAAGGGGGGTGGCACCGCCCTGTTCACCCAGCCGATGGGGCCGATCAAGTGCGCCGGCGCCCCCCAGAAGATCGCCTACCTCGCCGCCGACACCTGGCGCCAGAAGGGGATCCTCAACGACAGCCGGCTCGTCCTGGTCCTGCCGACCCCCGGCATGTTTGGCGTCAAGGTGTTCGCCGACGCCCTCGCGGTCGTCGCCGCCGACTATGGCATCGAGGTGCACCTCAACTCCGAGGTGGTCGAGATGGACGGCACCCATGCGGTCATCCGCAACAACGCGGAGGGCACCACGACCACCGTCGACTTCGACATGGCGCATGTCGTCCCGCCCCAGTCGGCTCCCGACTGGATCAAGGGTGGCCCGCTCGCGGATCCCGAGAGCCCCTTCGGCTATGTCGAGGTGGACCAGAACACCCTCCAGCACAAGCGCTACGCCACCATCTTCTCCCTGGGCGACGCGAGCTCGGCCCCGACCTCCAAGACCGGCGCCGCCGTACGTCACGAGTACCCGATCCTGGTCGCCAACATGCTGGCCGCCATGAAGGGCCGGCCGCTCGAGGCGTCCTACGACGGCTACTCGTCGTGCCCGCTCGTCACGTCGCGGACCAAGATGCTGCTCGCGGAGTTCGACTACAAGCTCGAGCCCAAGCCGTCGTTCACGTTCATCGACACGACCAAGCCGCGGCGCGACATGTACTACCTCAAGCGCTACGGCCTGCCGTTCATGTACTGGAACCTCATGATGAAGGGCCGTGCCTGAGCGGCGGCGTACGACGGCCCATCAACCAGGCGTCGAAGAACGACGTCAGCTCCTGGCCGGACTCCTGCTCGATCCAGTCGAACCACTCGTCGCGGGTCGCGTTGCCATAGGCATGCTGCTGCGGCCACTCCCGCACCAGGCGCCAGAACTCGTCGTCGCCCAGGCGGTGGCGCAGCTCGTTCCACATCAGCGCGGGGCCGTAGTAGACGTTGGAGCTGCCGAACATCGCCGGGTCGTAGGCTCCCGGCGGCCCCGCCTCGTCGCGCAGTGACTGGTCGTAGCGGCGGATGGTCCGCATCACCGTGTCGATGCTCTGCCCGGTGGTCTCGGCCCGATAGACGAACTGGAGATACATCGTCATCCCCTCGTTCATCCACATGTCGCGCCAGTCGGTCGGCGTGACGAGGTCGCCGTACCACTGGTGCACCAGCTCGTGGACGATCACCTCCGGAGACCGGACGTACTCGTTGTTGCCCAACGTCAGCAGCGTCTGGGTCTCCATGGCGCTGTCGGACGCGGTCATCACCGCCCCGACCGTGTCGAAGGGATAGGGACCCAGCCGCTTCTCGATCCACTCCACGGCCGGCTTGACATAGCGCATGTCGCGGAAGGCCCCCGGCTGGCTGGGGAGGGCCCAGAGCGTCACGGGGGTGCCGGTGTCGGTCTCGAGCTCGTCGGAGCGATAGGCGCCGATGGCGATCGTCATGAGGTAGGACGCGGCCGGGTGGTCGAGGTGGAACTGGGTGACCGTCTGACCGTCCTCGACGTCGCGCGAGGTCATCGCACCGTTGGCGATGCCCACCCACGGCGCCTCGACGCGGATCGTGAGGTCATAGAGCGCCTTGTCCGACGGCTGGTCGTTGACGGGATACCAGGTGAAGGCGCCGAACGGCTCCTGCATCGTCCAGACCTCGTTGAGCGGCGTCGTCGTCCAGCCCACCGTCGAGAAGTCGCTGCGCGTCACCGGCGCCTCCACCGGCTGGGGCGTGCCGTGGTAGGCGATCTGGACGGTGTAGCGGTGGTCCCCTGTCACCGGGGAGGCGACCACGAGGTCCTTGCCCGGATGGGTCCACGACGTCGCCCTGCCGTCGACCAGCACGTCGGTGACCGTCAGCGGCTGCCCGAGGTCGAGCTGGAAGCGCCGGGCGTCCTCGGTCGCGCGCAGCGTCACGGTCGCCAGGCCGGTCAACTCGGCCGCGTCGTGGTCCCACGTGAGGTCGAGGCCGTAGTGGAGCACGTCGACGCCCGGGTCACCCACGCGCGGGTAGTAGCTGTCCTCCCGCGGCTCGCTGCGTCCCTCGTCGAGCGCCGGGTCGTCGGCCGCAACCGCCGAGGGGTACGCCGCCGCGGGGCGAGGCTTGCCGTCGGCGTCGGGTGCGCCGTCTCCGCGGGTGAACCACCAGGCGAGACCGCCGCCGACCAGGGCGAGCACGACGGCGAGCGCCACGAGGCGGCGGGTCACCGCAGGTCCTTGCTCAGCAGGGCGACCTCTTTGTCCTCGCCGTCGCCGAGGCGAGCGACCTCGACATAGCCGCGGTTGAGGTGGAAGGCCATCGAGACCTCGTTGGGCGGCACCGTGTTGACCTCCAGCGTCAGCCGCCGATAGGGAGCTGCGACCGACTCGAGCTCGTCATAGACGACGCTGGCCAGTCCTCGCCGCCGGAAGCGGTCGCCGATGACGATGCGGTCGAGATAGTAGAAATCGCCGCCATAGAGCTCGCCGAAGGCCCGATAGTTGGCCGAGTCGTAGTCGGTGCCTGGTGCGAAGGTCAGCACGAACCCGGCCACCTCGCCGTCCACATCGAGGACGTCGCCGCGGTCGGCCCAGCCCAGCAGGCGGATCAGCCGGTCCTCGTCCATCGGCGACAGCGCCCACACGTTGAGCGCGTTGAGCTCGAGCACCGCCGCGACGTCCTGCGGTGAGATCGAGCGCAGCACCGGGGCCGCCCCGGCTGCCGTCACTCGAGCCCCCGGAGCAGCGGCCGCGCCATCTTGCGCGCGTGATGGACCTGCGCCTTGACCGTCCCGACCGGGGCGCCCACCTCCTGGGCGATCTCCTCGTAGGTGAGGCTGTAGACGTCTCGCAGCAGCAGCGGCTCGACGTACTGGGGATGGGTGGCCTCGATCGCTTCCATCGCCTCCAGCAGGTCCAGGCGGGTGCCGGCGATGACGCTCGTCGTGCGGGGGTCGGGTCGCTCGAGGAACTCGGCGTCGGTCGCGTGGGCCTGGTTCTTCATGCGGCGATAGGCCGAGCGCGCCGCGTTGACCGCGACGACGTGCATCCACGTCGTGAAACGCCCTCGCCCGCCCCACGTCCCGATCTTGTTGGCGATCGAGATCAGCGCCTCCTGGCAGGCGTCCTCGGCGTCCGGTGTGTAGGGCAGCACCCCACGGCAGACGTTGAGCGCCCGCGGCCGGATCGCGGCCAGCAGTTCCTCCAACGCCATCCGATCCCCGGACTGGGCCCGACGGGCGAGATCGTCGATCTCGTCCGGGTCCAAGCCACGGTCGGTCCCCCGCTCCGCCATGTGCCCTCCTCGTTCGCTTCTGCCTGTGCAACATAATGCAGGGGTGTCCTCACCCACCCGTCTCGGCCGCTACAGCGTGCGCCGACGCATCGGATCGGGTGGGTTCGCCACCGTCTGGCTCTGCTACGACGAGCAGCTCGACTCTCCGGTTGCCGTCAAGGTGCTGGCGGACAACTGGACCGAGGACCACCACGTCCGCGGCCGGTTCCTCGAGGAGGGCCGGTTCCTGCGCAAGGTGGACTCCCCGCACGTCGTCCCGGTCTATGACGCGGGTCAGCTCGAGGACGGGCGCCCCTACCTGGTGATGGCCTATGCCGACCAGGGCAATCTCGCCGACCGGCTCGCCGCCGGCCCGCTCACCATCGCCCAGTCGCTGGCCGTGATCCGCCAGGTCGGGGCCGGGCTGCGGGCGCTCCACCAGCGCGGTGTGCTCCACCGCGACCTCAAGCCCGCCAACGTGTTGTTCCGGACCGTCGACCCCGACGCCGAGGACGCGCTCCAGGTCAGGGCGATGCTCGGCGACCTCGGGCTCGGCAAGGCACTCGACGCCTCGTCGCGGCTGACCATGATCGGCGGCACCCCGTCCTATGTCTCCCCCGAACAGGCGATGGGCGAGGGGCTCGACCCGCGCTCGGACCAGTACTCCCTCGGCGTGCTGGCCTATCAGCTGCTCGCCGGGCGGGCGCCGTACGCCCATGCGAGCCTGGCGGCCGCCGCCGAGCCGCTGCCGCCCGAGCCGATGCCCGACCACCTGCCGGAGGGTGTGGAGGAGGTCGTGCTCCGCGCGCTCTCCCGTGACCGCGAGCAGCGCTGGACCACCGTGAGCGCGTTCGTGAGCGCGCTCACCGGTGCCGCGGGGGAGCATCCGACCGCGGACGCCGTCCCCGAGACCTGGATCCCCGCCGACCCCGAGCGGACCCGCCCCGCGGCGCGCCCCGAGTCGTTCACGGCGCCGGCCGACGCGTCCCGCACGGCCCTGCCGGACGAGCCCCACCCGTCGCGTCGTCGGCGCCGCTGGCCGTGGGCGGTCGCTGCGGTCCTGGTGGCCGCCACCGCCGGCCTGGGTGGCTATCTGGCCTTCCCCCAGGTCTCGCCGACGGTGACGCTGTCCGACGACAACTTCTCGGTGACCGTCCCCCGGGCCTGGGCCGACCACGTCGACGAGGGGCAGTGGACCCCGCCCCACGCCGACGCCGACTATGACGCCCTCTCGGCCGGGGCCCGCGCCGGGTGGAACGCCGACGGCTCCTCGGCGGCGGGTGTCTTCATCGGACTGATGCCCGGGACGCAGCTCCCCGAGCAGATGCCCGGTCACCCCGAGTGTGGTGACCCCGAGCAGCCCAACCGCAGCTCGGTCGACGCCGACGAGGCCGTCACGGTCGGCTACCCCGACTGTGCGGGCGACGTGGTCGTCGTCGAGCGGGTCGTCCAGGTCTCCCAGAGCCAGCTGTTGTGGGTCCAGGTCCGCTCCGCCGACCGCCGCTCCGCCAACGCCGTCCTCGACACCATCAAGGTCTCCGGCATGTGACTCCTCCCTCCCCCCGCCGAGGTGCCCGGTTGGGTCCGCCGAGGTGCCCGGTTCTGCCCGCCGAGGTGCCCCTTTTGGTCGCAGGCCTTCGCAGATACGGGCACTTCGGGGGTCAGGGAGGGGCACTTCGGGGGACAGGGACGGGCACTTCGGGGGACAGGGACGGGCACTTCGGCGGAGGTTTCAGCGGGTGACGGAGTTGGAGACCTGCTCGAGGAGGCTGGCGAGGCCGGCGCGGTCGGTGAGGCGGCCGGTGACGGCGACCTCGACCTGGGCGCCGGAGGTGTTGGGGAGGGTCAGGTAGCGCTCCATGGTCAGCCGTTGGTAGCCCGCGAGCGGCTCCTCGGGGTTGACCTGGACATAGGTCGCGGAGAACGAGTCGGCGCCCTGCGCCTCGAGCGTGAACCGCTTGACCGAGGCCGCGGCGGCCAACCGGTCGATCCGCTCCTGGATCGCGGGCTCGAGGTCGAGCCGCATGTTGCCGACCAGCTTGATGCGCAGCACATAAGTGTTGAGCGGCGCCCCGGGCGGGGCCCACGCCCACTCGCCCTGCACCCCCGTGGTGTTGCGCCGCCACCCGACCGGGGTCCGGGCGTCGATGCCGTAGGTCTTGTCGCCCAGGTGGACGTCGTGGAGCGGCACGCCCGGCAACAGCGCCGGGAAGTCGGGGTCGGGCAGCGTCGTGATCGGCACCGCCTGGGGGTACGACGGGCTGGCGGCCACCAGCGGCACCGGCGCGCTTCCGACCGGGTGGTCGGCGGTCGCCACAGCGACGCCATAGCCGACACCGCCCCCGACCACCGCCAGGGCGAGGAGTGCCCCCGTTCCACGCCACGCCATGCGCCCCAGGCTAGTGGTTGTCGGGGCGCGGCCACGGATCGCCGGCGGGCGGGGACGCGGGCGGACGATAGCGTCGCGTCATGAGCTTCCTCCTGCGTGACGTGCGTGTCGTCGCCCTGCTGCCCGGCACCGGCCACGGACCCGAGCCGGTCGACGTCCGCGTGCGCGACGGCGCGGTTGCGGAGATCGGCCGCGGGCTCGACCGTCCCGTCGGCGTCCCCGAGTACGACGGTCAGGGCCGCTGGCTGATCCCGGGACTGTGGGACCAGCACACCCATCTGGGCCAGTGGACGATGACGTCCTCACGGCTGGAGCTGGCCTCGGCGCGGTCGGTCGCCGAGGTGCAGGGGGCGGTCGCCGAGCGACTGCGCCGGGACCCGGATGCACCGATCGTGGTGGGGTGGGGGCACCGTTCGGCGGTGTGGCCGGAGCCGCCCACGGTGGCGCAGCTGGACCTGGTGACGGGGGCACGCCCGGTGGTGCTCATCAGTGGCGACGGCCACCACGCGTGGGTCAACTCCGCAGGGCTGACGCTGTTGGGGCTGTCGCCGCGCGAGGGGGTGGTCGAGGAGTCGGAGTGGTTCGCGGCCTATCCACGACTCACCGAGTTGCTGAGCCCGAGCACGAGCGGCCCCGACGCCTATCGCCGCATGTTCGACGCCGCCGCGGCCCAGGGGATCGTCGGCCTCGTGGACCTGGAGTTCGAGGAGCGTCCCGACGCCTGGGCAACACGGAGCGCGGCCGGGGCGATCCGCCAGCGGGTCAGGGTCGGCTCCTATGCGGGCACCCTCGACCTGTTCCTGGGGCTCGGCCTGCGCACCGGCGACGTGCTCCCGGACAGTGACCCCCGGGTGACCATGGGCCCGCTCAAGATCATCTCCGACGGCTCGCTCAACACCCGCACGGCGTGGTGCTGCGCGCCCTATGTCGACCGACCCGAGGGTGGCGTCGGCGCTCCCAACCTGACCGAGAGCGAGCTGCACGGGCTGCTGACCCGGGCCACGGCTGCCGGGCTCCGGGTGGCCACCCACGCCATCGGCGACCGCGCGGTCAGCACGGTCCTCGCCGCCTATGCCGCCACTGACGCTCAGGGCTCGATCGAGCACGCCCAGCTGATGAAGCGTGAGGACGTGCCCCGGCTGGCCGCCCTCGGTTTGCGAGCGAGCGTGCAGCCCCATCACCTGATCGACGACCGCGAGGTCACCGATGTGTGCTGGTCGGACCGGTCCGACCGCTGCTTCATGTTCCGGTCGATGCTCGACGCCGGTGTCGAGGTCGTGCTGGGCTCGGACGCCCCGGTCGCGCCCCTCGACCCGTGGCTGGCGATCGCGGGCGCGGTCCACCGTGCTGCGGGTGGCGACGACGCCTGGCACCCCCAGGAGTCGATCACGGCCCACGAGGCGCTGGCGGCCTCGGTCGACGGGCTCGGCACGGTCCACGAAGGCATGCCGGCCGACCTGGCGCTCCTGGACGCCGACCCCCTCGACGACGCGGGCACGCCCCGGGAGCAGGCGGCGCGGTTGCGCGCGATGAGCGTCGCCGCGACCTGGGTCGGCGGCGAACCGATCCACGGGGAGCTCCGCGACTGACCGCGACCCCCGCCACTGGCAAGGTTCAGGCGCGCGTCGACCCGAAGCCGAGCAGCGCCGCGAGACCGAGGGCGCTGCGCGGCGCATAGCCGGTGCGCCACAGCCCGCCGTGGACGGCCTGGTGGGCCTCCTCCTGCCAGGGCTCGGCGAAGGTCGGCGCCGGGACGTGGAGGTCGTGGACGAGCAGCGCCGCCATCAGCACCCGGGTCGTGGCCGGGTCGAAGGCCTCGGCGCCGAACCGGTGTGCGCCGGCGTACGCCGCCGCGAGGGCGCGGTTCTTGACCACCGAGCGCGTCCGGGTGGGTGGCGCGACGTTCATCGACACGGTCCGCCCGGCGGCCCGCTCGGCGGTGGCGCGCCAGCGCTGCATCCGCTTGCCCAACGCATAGTTCGGGCCTTGCTGGGGTACGAGCGAGTCACAGATGCCGGGGTCGACCCCGGGCCGGTAGGCGCGTTGGAGCAGCTTCCCTCCGCTGACAGCGCGCAGACCGCGCCCGGGGATCTTGGCCAGCAGCGAGCGAGCCTCATAGGCCGCCACCGAGTGCTCGACCGCTTCAGCGGGGACGGCGAAGACATCGGTCGGCGTTGCCAGGAACGCCAGGGTCACGTCGTCGCGTCGCGCCTGGAGCGAGGTCGCGAGTGCGTCGCCGGCCACGGAGAGCCGGACGTTGGTCCCCCCGTCTGCATAGAGATAGCTGCCGAGCACCAGCGGTCCGCCCAGCGACGAGGTCCACTGGAGCACGGTGGGCAGCTCGTGGAGCAGGTCGAGGCCGGCGCGCGTATGGAGGTCACCGGTCCCGGGGACGGCAGGCACGACCAGGGTCCCGGCCGACGCGGCGGCCTGGTCGAGGACCCGGCGCCAGAGGTCGGCTCGGCGCAGGTCGATCCCGGCCACGGTGGCGCCCCAGTCGAGCAGGGTGGAGGCTGCCCCGATCTCGGCACCGGCGCCGAGGGCGACCACGGTCCGTCCCGGGAGGGACAGCCACTCGGGGTGCTCGGCGACGGTGCGCACCGACGTGGCCGCGGAGGGTTCCATCACCCCCGCGGCGACCCACTGGTCCAGCCGCCGCAGCAGGGCGTCGCCGGTGAGCCGCTCGCCGCGGTAGGGGATGGCGAGCTCGGCGACGGGTTCGCCGGAGCCGGTGACGGTCTCGGTCGTGACCTCGACGACCGGCTGGGCGTCGTACGACGACAGCGGGAGGTCCTCCCCGTCCGAGGTGACCCAGCGCATCCGGGCGGCGATCTCGTCGACACCCGCGAGGGCGGCGCGGCGGGCACCATCGGGATTGCCGACGCCCGCCTCGACGAGGCGCCGGAAGTGGGTGAGATAGCCGCTGCGCCAGTTGGTCTCCTGGGCGGCCGCCCGGGCGCCCACGGGGTCGATGTCGCGCAGGGCGGCCTCGACGACGGCCCGGCCGAACGACGAGGTGCTCCGGCCGCCGTCGGTGCCCTCGCCCGGGCCCCCACCCGAGCCCCGGTCGTCGCGGGGGAAGGCCACTCCGTGCTGCTCGTGCTGCGCCATAGTGGCCGAGGCTACTGCGTTGGCGGGGACGGCTTGGTCCGGCCCGTTAGCCTAGACAGCGCGATACCCCTAGGGGTATCTTTCTGCGACGCCCACCGCACCTTCCCGGAGGACCAACGATGATCTTCACCCAGTACTACCTCGACTGCCTCTCGCAGGCGTCCTACCTGGTCGGCGACGAGACGACGGGCCAGGCCGTGATCGTCGACCCGCGCCGGGACATCACCGACTACCTCGAGGACGCCAAGGACAAGGGCCTCACGATCGTCGGGGTGCTCAACACCCACTTCCACGCCGACTTCATCTCCGGCCACCTCGAGATGGCCCAGGAGACCGGCGCCTGGATCGGCTATGGCCCCGCGGCCAAGGCCGACTTCGAGATCCGCAACTTCGCCGACGGCGAGCGCATCGAGCTCGGCGACGTCGTCCTGGAGATCATGCACACCCCGGGCCACACGCCGGAGTCGATGAGCGTGCTGGTCTATGAGCACGCGACCGACGAGGCGCCGTACGGCGTCCTCAGCGGCGACGCGCTCTTCATCGGCGACGTGGGTCGCCCCGACCTGCTCGCCTCGATCGGGGTCACCGCCCAGGAGCTCGGCACGATGCTCTATGACTCGATCCAGCACAAGCTGATGAGCCTGCCCGACGTCACCCGCGTCTTCCCTGCCCACGGCGCCGGTTCGGCGTGCGGCAAGAACCTCTCCACCGAGAAGCAGTCCACGATCGGGGAGCAGCGTCGCACCAACTACGCCTGCCAGCCGATGAGTGAGCAGGAGTTCATCGACATCGTGACCGAGGGCCAGCCGTCGGCGCCGGAGTACTTCGTCTACAACGCGATCCTCAACCGCAAGGAGCGCGGGGTGCGCGAGACCTACCACGAGGCGCCCGCCCTGACCGGCGAGCAGGTCGACGCGGCGCTGGCCGACGGTGCCATCCTGCTCGACGCCCGCGACATGATCGCCTATGCCGCCGGACATCTGCGCGGCTCGATCAGCGTGCCGTCCGACGGCCGCCTGGCCGAGACCGTCGGCATGGTGATCACCCCGGAGCAGCCGGTCGTGGTGCTCGCTCCCGAGGGCCTGGAGCAGGAGACCATCGTCCGGCTCGAGCGCATCGGCTATGACAAGTGCGTCGGCTATGTCGCCGACCCCGAGGCCTTCCTCGAGGCCCGCGAGGCTCAGGTCGACCAGGCCAGCCGGCTGACCGTGCCGGCCGCCCAGGAGGCGCTCCAGAACCCGGCCGTCCAGCTCGTCGACATCCGCAACGCGGGCGAGCTCGTCAACGGCGTCATCCCGGGCTCGGTGCACATCCCGCTCGCCGAGCTCCGCCGCCGCGCGGGCGAGCTCGACGCGCAGGCCCCGGTGCTCCTCTACTGTGCCGGCGGCTGGCGCTCCAACGTGGGCGCGAGCCTGCTGGAGCGCGAGGGCTTCGCCGACGTCTCCGACCTCCTCGGGGGCTGGGACGCGTGGGCGCTGATGGCCCCGTCGGCGTGACCGACTAGCGCGCCAACAGCGCCTCGGCGCTCGACACGAGAGCCTCCTCGGGCGGTCGTGGTGACCACCCGAGGAGGCTTTGTGCCTTGTCTGACGTCGCGTGCTTGTCGGCCCCCAGCTCGGTGGCGATCTGACCGGTGCCGGAGTCGAACCGCCCGACCAGCCGGACGAGCCAGTCGGGCAGCTGGCGGGTCGGGACCTTGCGCGCCCGCTCGCCCAGCCGCGTGCGGAGCACGTCGGCCATCCATCGCAGGCTCATGAAGTCGCCCGAGATCGCCAGGAACCGCTCGCCCGCCGCCTCGGGGTGGGTCATCGCCCGGACGTGCAGGTCGGCGACGTCGCGCACGTCGACGATCCCGAAGGTCAGCCTCGGCAGGCCCGGCAGCTGGCCCTGGAGCATGCGGTTCAGCAGCTCCAGCGACGTCCCGGTGTCCGACCCGAGCGGGGGGCCGAAGATGGCGACCGGGTTGACCACGCTGAGCTCGAGGCCGGCACCCTCGCCGGCGACGTAGTCCCAGGCGGCCCGTTCGGCCAGCGTCTTGGACTTGGGGTACGGCGCCACGGGCTCGGCGCCCGACAGGTCGGTCCAGTCGGCCTCGGTGAACATGCGGGAGCCGTGCGGGTGGCCGTAGCCGATCGCGGCGAACGACGAGGTCAGCACCGCCCGCTCGACGCCCGCCTTGCGGGCGGCGGTCAGGGCGCGCAGCGCGCCCTCCCGGGCGGGCCGGATCAGCTCGTCCTCGTCCTTGGGGACCCCCAAGGGGAACGGCGAGGCGACGTGCAGCACATAACGGCAGCCCGCCATCGCGTCGTCCCAGCCCGCGTCGGCGAGCAGGTCCGCCTCGGCCAGCTCGAGCCGGTCGGGACCGGCGTCCACGCCGGCCGCCGAGATCATGGACCGCAGCTGCTGCTCACGGCCGAGGGAGCGCACGGTGGTGCGCACGCGGTGGCCCTGCTCCAGCAGGGCGACGATGCAGTGGGAGCCGACGAAGCCGGTCCCTCCGGTCACGAGGACGAGCTCACCTGTCATGCGCGGAGCGTAGTCCGCCTCCGGTCGAGGTCGACGGTCCAGTAGGTGACCCAGGCCGTGCCGACGACCCCGATGGCCGCGACGGCGACGCAGGCCGCGGCCAGCGTCAGCGGGCCGACGAGGGCAGCGACGACGAGTGGGGCCGACGTACCGCCGATGTCGCCGACCAGCCGCCAGCCGCCCAGGAACTGGGCGCGCCCGACGCTCGGCGCGGTGTCGGCGCCCATGGTCATCACGATGCCGGAGCCCAGCCCGTTGCCGACGGCCATCACGACCGAGACGGCCAGGATGGTGCCGAACGTGTGGGTCAGCGGCAGCAACGCCACCCCGACCGTCATGCTCGCGACGACCGGGAAGGCGACCCAGGCACGGCCGTAGTGGTCCATCACCCAGCCGGCCGGATAGAACAGCATCATGTCGATGGCGGCGGCGATGCCGAAGACCAGCGACGTGGCCGCGGCCGACAGCCCGACGTGCTCGCACCACAGCGGCAGGATGCTGACCCGCAGCGCCCGGGAGGCGCCGATGACGGCGACGGCGCCACCGATCGTCACGAAGGCGCGGCGGAACCGCCACAGCACGGTGGCGACGGACTCCCGGCCCTCGACGCGCTCGCGCTCGCGCGCGTGGGCCGACAGGTCGGGCATCGTCTGGACGATCGCCGCGGCGAGCAGCGAGGTGATCGCGGCCAGCGGGAAGACGGCGGCGACGCCCCAGCGGTGGACGACACCGGCCGCGAGGAGCGGGCCGATGAACAGCCCGACCCGATAGACGCCGCCCAGTGTCGACAGAGCGCGGGCGCGGAAGGCGGGCGGCGCCGCGTCGATGATGTAGCCCTGCCGCGCGAGCAGGAAGATCGTCCAGGCGCACCCCATCAGGACCACGAGGACGCCGAACAGCGCCAGGCTGTGGGTGCGCCAGGCGGCGATGAACACGAGGGCCTCGACCAGGCCGGTCAGCGTCAGTGCCCGCCGCTCGCCGATGCGCGCCACGAGGGCGCCGGCGGGCAGGGAGTTGAGGAGCTGCCCGATCGAGACCAGCGCCACGACGAACGCCGCCACGCTGACGCTCGCCCCGAGGTCGCGCGCATGGAGCGCCACGAGTGGGAGCACGGCGCCGTGCCCGATGCTGGCGACCAGCGACGGGCCATAGGCCGGCACCGCGATCTCGCGGAGTCGGAAGGGCGCGGCGGTGGTCATGTGCCGCCGAGTCTAGGTCCCGTCGGTGCCGCCGACGGTGCTGGGCTCGGCCAGCGCGATCGTCAGGTCGAGCAGCGTCCGGGGATCCTCGAGGGCGTCACCATAGGCCTCGCGGAGCTGGCCCATGCGATAGCGCACGGTCTGGGGGTGCACGAACAGTTCGGCAGCCACGTCGTCGCGTCGGCCGTGGTGGAGCAGCCAGGCGCGGAGCGTCTCGACGAGCTTGTCGGCCGTGGTCGGCTTGAGGTCGGCCAGCGGCGCCAGCACGCGGGCGCGAAGGTCGGCTCGCGCCTCGGGGTCGGCGTCGAGGACGAGGGCGGCGAGGTGGTCGTCGGTGTCGAAGACGCCGCCGTCGTGGGCGAGGGCCACGGCCCGCAAGGCCCGGTCATAGGACGCCTTCACCTCGCGCCAGGCGCGGACGGGGCCGACGGTGGCGCCGCGGCCCTCGAGGGCCCGCAGCAGGTGACGGCGTGAGGGGCCGCCCATGTCGGGGACCAGGAGGACGGCGAGTCCGTCGGGGAGCGATGGTGCGTCGCCCGGCACGAGCGTGCCCGACGGCAGCCCGAGCAGCGCCGGTCGGGCCTGGGCGTCGTGGACGAGGACGGCGGTGAGGGTCGTCGGCGCCGGCCACTCGGCCCGTTCGGCCGCCGCGATGAGTACGTCGGCTGGCTCGCCGCGCAGCAGCGCCTGGCCGAGCCGGTCGAGGGAGCGCTCGCGGGCCCGCGCCATCGAGTCGGTCTGGTCGTTGTGCCCCGCGACCGACGCGGCGGAGAGCTCGTCGATATAGGCGAAGACGGTCTCGGCGAAGCTGGCGACGGCGTCGGCGGGGAGGTCCTCGGCGACGGCGGTGGCCGCGAGCTCGCGCCACGACGCGCGGGCGCCCACCCGGTAGGCCGACAGGAGTGCGTCGACGCTGCGCCCGCTGCGGGCCTCGCCCTGTCCGAGCTGATAGGCGCCGTCGATGGCGGAGGACAGCGGTGTCCCGGCGTCGGCGCCCTCGGAGGTCAGCCGGAAGAAGCCCGCGAGCGCCATCTGGACGGCCTGCTCGATGGTGCGTCCCATCGGGCCGCCGAAGGCGCCGGCGTACGCCGGAACCTCGGCGGTGACGGCGGCGATGGTGTGTTCGGCGACCTCGGGGAGCCGCGATCGGAGCAGGGCCACCACCCGCGGGTCGAGCAGGCGGGCCGAGGCGTGGGCGCCGGGGAGCTCGCGTGCCACCACGGTTTGTTCCTCTCGGACAAAACAGGCCGTCAGATTCACTTCAGTGTGTCAGGAACTATCCCGTGAAGCCAGGCACTCTGGTTGCATGACCTCCTCTGTGGCGCCCGCGCAGCGTCCGCACGACCTGCGCAGCCGGATCTGGCGCTTCGCGGAGTCCGCGACCACCCCGCTCCTGCCCTCGGACTATCTCGACCTGTTCGCCCCGCTGCGCCACGGCGCAGCGCTGCGTGGCCGCATCGTGTCGATCCACCCCGAGACGGCCGACGCCGCCACGATCGTGATCAAGCCGGGCGCCGACTGGGCCGGCCACGTCCCGGGTCAGTACCTCCGGCTCGGGGTCGACGTCGACGGGGTGCGCCAGTGGCGCGCCTACTCGCTGACCCATGGCCCCCGTCCCGATCGGCTCATCTCGATCACCGTCAAGGCCGTCCCGGACGGCGTCGTGAGCAGCCACCTGGTCCGCGAGGCCCGGCCGGGCACGCTGGTCCACCTGGAGCAGGCCACCGGCGACTTCGTGCTGCCGTCGGCGGGCGGGCGCTTCCTGTTCGTCACCGCCGGCTCTGGGATCACCCCGGTCATCGGCATGCTGCGCAACCTGTTCCCCGTGACCGACTCCGGGGTGCTGCGCCTGCCCCGCAGCGCCGACTACGACATCGTCGTGCTGCACGTGGCCCCCTCCGCGCCCGACTCGATCTTCGCCGCGGACCTGCGAGCCCTGGACGAGGCAGGCGCGATCCGCCTGCTCGCCCGCTACGACGACGTGCACGGCGTGCTGGACATCGACCAGCTCACCGAGCTCGTGCCCGACCTCGCTGAGAGGCAGACCTTCGCCTGCGGACCGGTCGGGTTGCTGGAGGCGCTCGAGCGCCACCACGAGAGCCGTGGCCTGACGCTGCTCACCGAGCAGTTCCGGGTCAACCGCGTCGTCGTCGGAGAGGGGGGCACCGTCAGCTTCGCCGACAGTGGGGTTCGGCTCGACGCCGACGGTGCCACCCCGATCCTCGAAGCCGCCGAGCAGGCCGGCGTCCTCATGCCCAGCGGTTGCCGGATGGGCATCTGCTACTCCTGCGTCCTGCCGCTCCGCGAGGGCGCCGTACGCGACCTGCGCACCGGCGAGGTCACCACCGCGTCCGAGGGCGACGGCGTCGTCGTCCAGACCTGCATCAACGCCGCTGCCGGCGACTGCACCATCGACCACTGATCCCACCCCACCGATCCTCACGAGGAGAGCTCCTTGACCACGATCCAGAAGCAGGACACCAACCCCGTCGCGCACCTGACGCCGGAGGACATCGAGGCGATGGGCCGGGAGCTGGACGCGATCGGCCAGGAGGTGTTCGCGTCGCTGGGGGCCAAGGACGCGGCCTACATCCGCCGGGTGATCAGCACCCAGCGCTACCTCGAGCTGGGCTCCCGGGCGGTGCTGCTGTTCTCGCTGTTCCCGCCCGCGTGGCTGGTCGGGACGGCCGGGCTCGGGGTCGCCAAGATCCTCGAGAACATGGAGATCGGTCACAACGTGCTCCACGGCCAGTGGGACTGGATGCGCGACCCCACGATCCACTCGACCACCTGGGAGTGGGACAACGCGACGCCGGCCGACCAGTGGAAGCACAGCCACAACGAGCTGCACCACACCTATACCAACGTGATCGGCAAGGACAACGACCTCGGCTACGGCATCATGCGCGTCGACGAGGAGCAGCCCTGGCACCCGATGCACCTGGGCCAGCCGATCTGGAACTTCATCAACATGGTGTTCTTCGAGTACGGCATCGCCGCCTATGACCTCGAGCTCGGCGCCAACCTGCGCAAGCCCAAGGACCGGCGTGACCCCCGGTTCAAGGTCAACGCCAGCCGCGTGCTGAAGAAGATCCGCAAGCAGGCCACCAAGGACTACCTGATCCACCCGCTGCTGTCGGGCCCGTCGTTCTTCCACACCGTCGCGGCCAACGCCGTGGCCAACATGATCCGCAACGTCTGGTCGCACTCGGTGATCATGTGCGGCCACTTCCCCGAGGGCGTCGAGACCTTCGAGAAGCGCTCGATCGAGGGCGAGACCCGCGCCGAGTGGTACCTGCGCCAGATGATGGGCTCGGCCAACATCTCCGGCGGCAAGGTCGTCGACATCATGAGCGGCAACCTCTCCCACCAGGTGGAGCACCACCTGTGGCCGGACATGCCGAGCAACCGGCTCGCCGAGGTCGCGCCCAAGGTCCAGGCCGTCTTCGAGAAGTACGGCCTGACCTACTGCGCCCGCCCGTTCGTGCCGCAGGTCTATTCCGCGTGGCACCGGGTGTTCCGCCTGTCGACGCCCAACGGCTGGCTCGACACCACCACCGTCACCAACCTGCCCTCGCAGCTCAAGCTGCTCTATGGCATGGTCAAGGGCGGTCCGCGCGTACGCCGGGCGGCGCAGGCCCGGATGGTGTCGCAGGCCCGCAAGGCGGCCAAGGCCCGCCAGGCGACCGCGCCCGCTCGCGAGAGCGTCGCCGCCGCCTGACGGACCCGAGCGCGAGCGTCAGCTCGCGAGCACCGGCTTGTTGCTCCTGATCACCCCGTGGGGGTCACGGGCCCGCTTGATGACGCGGAGCCGCTCGAGGCGTTCCGTGTCATAGCCGTCGTTGCTGCGCTGGTCCTCCCCGCAGAAGTTGGGGAGCCGGTGCCCGCTCGAGAGCCGGCCCAGCGCGGCCTCGAGAGCCGCGAGCCCGGCCCGGACCGGCGCCTCGAGCTCCGGGACGAACAGCATGCCCAGCCCGAAGACGTGGAACGGCTCGGTGACCGGCCGCACCGCACCGTGCGACGGCGACATCTCGGCGAAGGCGCCCCCGAGCTGGCGGATCTGCACCACGGCGAGCGCCGTCGTGTCCCGGTCGCCCGCTGCGGCCAGCAGGTCGTCGATGCCCTGGTCGTCGAGCGCGCTCACCAGCAGGGAGCTCTCCAGCGCCGGGGTCGGGTCGGTCGGCTCAGCGGCCACGTTGGTCAGCTCGCTCGGGGCGAACGACTGCATCAGGTCGATGGCGACCGGCGCTGCGTCGCGCAGCGACCACAGCAGGATCTCGGCCATCGCCTTGCCGCCGACGTACGTCGCCGCGATGTTGACCCAGGACCGGCCGCGCAGCGGCTCGGGGACGAGGTCGACGTCGGGGAAGTGCAGCAGGTGCGCCCACATCGTCAGCTCCCGGGGAGCGACCGCGGACAGATCGCGGAAGGCGCGGAGCACGGCCGGGGCATGCTCGATCGGCCACAACAGCTGGCCGCCGTAGAGCTCCGGGGCCTCGAACAGCGCGATGGTCACCCCGAGCACGATGGCGAAGTCACCGCCCCCGCCGCGCAGGGCCCAGAACAGGTCGGGGTCGGACTCCTCGGTGACGATGGTCCGGTGACCGTCGGCGTCCACGACGTCGAAGGACACCACGCTGTTGGCGGTGAACCCGTGGAGCCGGGTGAACCAGCTGACGCCACCGCCGAGAGACAGCCCGACCACGGTCGGGTCGGCGTTGCTGCCGGCCAGTGCCATCAGGCCGGTGCCGTCGAGGGCCGCGCACAGCTCGCCGAACTTCACGCCGGCACCCACGGTGGCCGTGCGGGCGTGCTGATCGACGCTGATCTCGTCGAGCGCCCGGGTGCGCAGCATCAGCGCGCCGTCGAGGCTGGACCGCGCCGCGTGGCCGGTGGGCTGGGCGGTGACCGAGAGGCCGTGACGGCGCGCCCAGCGGACCGCCGCCACCACGTCGTCGGCGTGGGCGACCTCGAGGACGCCGAGCGGACGCTGCTCGATGTTGACCAGCCACGGCGTGCGGGCCCGGTCGTAGTCGGTGTCGCCCGGAAGGATGAGCCCGCCGGCGATGGCCTCGCGCAGCTCGGTGAACGCGTCGGGGGTCTGCCCGACGCGGTCCCGGACGGGAAGGGTGGTGCTCATGGAGGTTCTCCTCTGACGTCTGCCTGGGTCGCAGGCATGGTTCGGTTGGTGTCGACCACGACGGTCGCCGACGCCGCTTGTGCGTCGCTTAGGGCCGACTTGGGGTGAGCGCCCGAAGTCCGCCCCCAGCCCGGCCCAAGCGACCCGCGATGGCCTGGGGGCATGTCCCGTCACCGTGCTGCCGACTCACTCCGGACCTGGCTCGCCCGCGCCATGGTGTGGGCGTGCGTCCGCTTCGTGGTCGTGACGGCCGGCCTGCTGGTCGGGAGCACCCTCGCTAGCTCGGGCCCGGCCTCGCTGGCACTCGAGCCGGGGGTCTCCCGCGAGGGCCGACCAGGTGGTGGCGCGCCTGGTGCGTCAGCATCACTGCTGGACCGAGGCCGCTCCGCCAGGAGCCGGCATTCCGAGTCGCGCCCTGGTGACCCTGCCGGGCGAGCGGACCCGCCTGATGCCGGCCCGGGTGGGGTTCGACATCTGGCTGCGCGGCGCGAAGGGGCACGTGCACGCGTTCTGCCCCTAGGGGTGTCGCGCCCGGAAAGGCCGTTTCCCCGGCGGTAAGGCGCCCCTATGCTCGTCGCGTGCGCATCGGCGTGCTCGGTGAGACCGAGGCTCGGGTCGGCGACGCCGAGCTTGACCTCGGGACCCGCAAACAGCGGGCGATCGTGGCTGCCCTGAGCCTGTCGGGCGGCCGCCCCGTGTCCTATGACGCGCTGGTCGACCTGCTGTGGGGTGACGAGCCGCCGCCGGGACTGCCGGGCACCCTGCACGTCTACATCGCGGGTCTGCGCCGGATCCTGGAGCCCGAGCGCGCCCCGCGGACACCCGCCACGCTCCTGGTCACGGTCGGCGGCGGCTATGCCCTGCGCGTGCCGGGGGACGACGTCGACGCCACCCGCTTCGAGCGGACCGTCACCGAGATCCACCGCCACCTCGGTGGTGGGCGCCTCACCGACCGCCCCGCCCTGTCCGCGACCGAGCTCGCCGAGGCCTCGACCAGGCTCGACGAGGCCCTCGGGCTCTGGCGCGGAGACCCGTTCGCCGACCTCGACGACCCCCCGGCCGTGGTGGCCGAACGGGTCCGGCTCGAGGAGCTGCGCTCGGTGGCGCTGGAGGACCGCGCGGTTCTCGGGCTCGCGCGGGGCGAGCACGCCCGCGTCGCTGGCGAGCTCGAGGCGCTGACCGCCGCCTATCCGCTGCGTGAGCGACTCTGGGGGCTGCGCGCCCTGGCGTTGGCGCGCAGCGGCCGTCAGGCCGATGCGCCCGAGGCGCTGCGGACGCTGCGGACCGTGCTCGACGAGGAGCTGGGCCTCGACGCCAGCGTCGAGGTCCGCGACCTCGAGACGGCCCTGTTGCGGCAGGACCCGGAGCTGGGGTGGTCGGCGCCGCGGCCCGCCCCGGTCGCCGCGGCCGCGCCGCCGCCCCCGGCCCGGGAGGGACCGGCGCTCCCGCCGTGGCCGCTCGTCGGCCGTGACCAGCAGCTGTCGCAGCTGGAGCAGCTGCTGGCGGCGGCGGCGCAGGGGCGCCCGTCGTACGCCGCGGTCACCGGCGACCCGGGGATCGGCAAGAGCCGCTTGTGCGCCGAGCTCGCTGCCCGGGCCACGGCCGACGGGGCCCGGGTGCTGGTGGGGCGCTGCGCGCAGGACGACGGCGCGCCACCGCTCTGGCCCTGGCTCCAGGTCCTGCGCGGCCTCGGCAAGGACCTCGACACCGGGCTCTCCGAGGACGAGGGAGCGGAGTTCCGGACGTGGGAGTCCGTGGTCGCGACGGTGGCCGAGGCGGCGCGGGCAGAGCCGCTGGTGGTGGTCCTCGACGACCTGCACTGGGCCGACCGCTCGACCCTGCGGGTCCTGCGGCTGCTCGTCACCACGGTGTCGGCGGCCCGCCTGCTGGTGCTCGCGACGTGGCGGCCCCACCCGACCCCGACCGGTGCGCTCGCCGATGTGGCCGAGACCCTCGCCCGCCACCACGCGGCGCGGATCGAGCTCACCGGCCTGGGCCCCGCCGACGTCGCCGAGGTCGTCGGGGCGGTCACCGAGCGAGCCACCAACCCGGCCGAGGCCTCGGTGCTCACCGCGCGCACCGACGGCAACCCGTTCTTCCTCGTCGAGTACGCACGGCTGGCGCGCGACCGTGGTGACCTCGCGGCCCTGCTGACCGAGGCGGAGCCGCCGACGGCCGTCGGAGACGTGCTGACCCGGCGCCTGGAGCGGCTCCCCGAGGCGACCCGGTCGCTGCTGGGGCGGGCCAGCGTCATCGGCCGTGAGTTCGAACTGGCGGTGCTCGCTGCCGCGGCGGGCGTCACCGAGGACGACGCGCTCGACGACCTCGATCCCGCCCTGGCAGCGGGACTACTCCGCGAGGACGGGATCGGGAGGTTCCTCTTCGGCCACGCCCTGGTTCGCGACACGCTCTATGGCGGCATCAGTGCGACCCGGCGGGCCCGGGCCCACGCCCGCGTGGCCGAGGTGCTGGCGCCGGACCCGGCCCGAGTCAGCGAGACCGCCTGGCACTGGCTCAGCGCGGGGCCGGCGGCCGCGGCGCAGGCGTGGCGAGCCGCCGCCGCAGCAGCCGCCGACGCCCGGCGCGTGCACGCGCACGAGCAGGCCGCCGAGCTGCTCCGGGCAGCCCTGGCCGCCTGCGACCAGGATCCGGCCGCGACCTTGCGCGACCGCTACGACCTGCTCATGGACATCGCCGAGGCGCACCGGTGGCGAGGCGACTGGGCCCCACTGCAACAGGCCACCGAGGAGGCCATCGGCGTCGCGGACCGGATCGGCGACGTCCGCCTGCTGGCGCGCGCCGCGTCCGCCATGACCATCGGCGCGCTGTGGCAGTCCGCACCCCACGGCGTGGTGCACGGCGACGTGGTGGCGGCGTTGCGTCGCTCCCTCGCCGAGCTGCCGCCCGAGGACGACGCGTTCCGCTGTCGGGCCACCCTGTCGTTGGCCAACGAGCTCTACTACGGGTCGACGTTCGAGGAGCGGTCGGCGCTGGTCGACGAGGCTTTGGCCATGGCTCGCCGGCTGGGCGACGACAAGCTGCTCGTGGAGTGCTGCCAGGTCGGCTTCGTCTCGCTGTGGCAGCCCGACACGGCAGAGCGCCGCGTCGCGCTGATCACCGAGGCGATGGACCTCGCCATCAAGCACGGCCAGGAGCGAGCCTTCACGGTTGCGGCCACGCTGGCCTCGGTCGGCTACGCCGAGCTGGGCCGTACCCGTGAGATGTGGGAGACGGCCGCGGTGGCACGCGACTACGCTGACCGGCTCCGGCTGCCCTATGGGCTGATGGTGCTCTATTCCAACGAGATCCCGTGGCTGTCGATGGCCGGCAGGTTCGAGGAGGGCGAGCAGCGGCTGGACGACCTGGTGCGACTGGCCGAGCAGATGGAGCTGCACCAGAAGGACGAGGCGCTCGCGGGGGCCGTCATCTCGCTGCGACTGTGGCAGGGCCGGTCGGCCGAGGTGGTGCCGATGCTCCAGGCCGTCCAGGACGGACCGCTCCCGGCCACCACCCTGGTCGCCGCCTACATGGTCCGCGCCGGCCAGATCGAGGAGACCCGGGCCTACCTGCGCGACCACGTCACGGATCTGGCCCCCGAGAACTGGTTCTCCCTCCTCAACTGGGCGTGCGCCGCCGAGGTGGCGGCCGGGCTCGGCGACGCCGAGCTCGGGGCGAGCGCGCTGCGCCTGCTCACGCCGTACGCCGGGAGACTGGCCAGCGCCGGCTCGGGCAGCGCCCTGGGCCCCGTCGACGCGTTCCTCGCGCTGGCGGCCTATGCCGTCGGCGATCAGGCCCTCGCGTCGGGCCACGCGGAGGCGGCCCTTGCCATGTGTGAGCAGTGGCGGATCCCGCTGGTCGCCCAGTGGTTGAGCGACCAGCGGGATCGGTGGGGGTTCTGACCCTGATCCGGGCTGGGCCTGGGGCCGGTCAGCGTGCGCCGACCGCGTCCAGCTCGGGTTCCGCGAGAACGACGTGCTCGGCCACGGGAGGAAGGTCGTCGACCTCGGCCCGGATCTGCGGCAGCACACGGTCCAGCCACCGCGGCAGCCACCAGTTGCGCTCGCCCAGCATCGCCATGGTCGCCGGAACGAGGATCATCCGGACGACGGTGGCGTCCAGCACGATCGCGACCGCCATCCCGACTCCCAGCATCTTGACGACCACGTCGACCTCACCGGCGAACCCGAGGAAGACCGCCACCATGATCGCGGCGGCGCTCGAGATCACCCGCCCCGTCGACGCGAGGCCGCGCACCACGCTGCCGCGGGCGTCCCCGGTCTGCTCCCAGTCCTCGCGGACCCGTGAGAGCAGGAACACCTCGTAGTCCATCGACAGGCCGAACAGGATCGTGAACATCAGGATCGGGACCCAGCTCGAGACCGGCACGCTGTGGTCCAGCCCCAGCAGGTCGGTGGCCCAGCCCCACTGGAAGACCGCCGTCATGACGCCGTACGCCGCGCCGATGCTGAGCAGGTTCATCACCGCGGCCTTGACGGGCACGACGACGGAGCGGAACACCATCGCCAGCAGCAGCACCGACACCCCGACGACGAAGCCGATGACCAGCCAGATGCGGTCGGCCAGCAGGTCGGCGATGTCGGCGAAGAACGCCGTCGTGCCGGTCAGCAGTGCCCCGGTGGGCAGCTGGTCGCGCACCGACTCGACGAGCGCCGGGGTCCGGCTGTCCGTCGGGCCATAGGCAGGGATCGCGTCGAACATCGCGATCGCGCCGTCCGGGGAGACGACCTCGGGACGGACCGCGACGATGTCGGGGCGTGCCTCGAGGGCGCTCGCGATGCCCGCGATCCCGGCGTCGCTGACCTCGGCGCGGTCGACGACCACGACCAGCGGGCCGTTGGCGCCGGGGCCGAACTCGCTGCTGATCAGGTCGTAGGCCTTGCGCGTGGTCAGGTCCGCGGACTGCGTGCTCGGGTCCTGCGGCCAGGTGCGCATGTCGACGACCGGCAGGGCCAGCGTGATCATCAGCAGGGCGGCGCCGAGGGCCCACGGCAGCGGGCGTCGGCCGACCCGGGCGGCCCAACGTGCCGTGAATGACGGCCCGGTTGCCATCGCTCGTGCTGCAGGGCCCGTGGTGGCCAGCCCAGCCGGGGTGCCACGGCGCACGCGCCGGGGCAGCAGTCGGCGGCCGCCGAGCCGGCACAGCGCCGGGACCAGGGTCAGCGAGGCGGCGAGCACCGCGATCACGGCGATGCCGGTCGCGAAGCAGAACGACGCATAGACGGGCAGGCCGGACAGGCGCAGGCCGAGCAGCGACACGAGCACCGTGCCGGCAGCGAACACGACCGAACGGCCGGCCGTGGCAACAGCCTGGCCCGCGGCGTCGATCACGCCGTGGCCGGCGCGGAGGAACTCGGTGTGTCGGGTGACGAGCAGCAGCGCATAGTCGATGCCGACGCCGAGGCCGACCATGGTGGCGACGGTGGGGGCGGCGGTGCTGACATCCATCGCGCCGGCGAGCAGGGCGACACCGCCGCTGCCCACGCCCAGCCCGGTCAGGGCCACGGCAACGGGCAGCCCGGCACCGATCACGGAGCCGAGGGTGAGCACGAGGATGACCAGGGCCGCGACGATGCCGATGAGCTCGCCGTGCCCGGTCATCGGGGCGGCGGCGCTCTCGGGGACGTCGCCGCGCAGCTCGACCTGGAGGCCCAGGTCCTGGGTCGGGGCGATGGCCTCCTCGAGGGGGGTCAGGTTGCCCATCAGGTCGGGGTCGGTGACCTCGGCGTCATAGCCGACCGACAGCAGGGCCGTGTCGCCGTCGGCGGACAGCTGGGGTGGCGCCACGGAGAGGGCGTGCGGCATGGCGCCGAGCGCGGCGGCGAGGTCACCGAGCGTGCCCGGGTCGAGCTGGCCGCCGTCGCGGTCGTGGACCACGACCTGAGCGGTGGCGAACCCGGCCGAGGGCAGGTGCTCGCGGAGCAGGTCGAGGCCGTCCTGGGCGGCGGCCTGGGGGACGTTGTAGTCGTCATGGGTGTCGCCGCCGAAGGCGGTGGCCAGGGCGATGGTGGTGATGGCGATCGCCACCCAGGCGCAGATCGTGCGCCACGGGTGGGCCGCGGAGCCGCGGCCGAGGCGATACAGCAGACCGGACATGGTGGGTCTCCTTGTGTGGTGGTTGGTGTCCGGTCCACAGACTCGGGCTGCGCACTTGGGGCGGACTTGGGCGGCACTTAGCCGGGCTGGCCAACCCGGTGGAAGTGACGAGGTTGCGGCCAGGAGGCATGCTGACCTCATGAGCACTCCTGGGTCTGCGAGGCCGACCGTGTGGGGCGACGAGTCCGAAGGTGTGGCCGCCGTCCTGTCGTGGGCCACCAGCCGCGTCTTCCGGCGCAGCGACCCGCTCACCACGGCGCGACCGGCCGCCGAGCTCGAGGCGGCGATGGGGCGCACCATCAGCGAGGGCGGGATCGGCGCCGACCGGGCGCTGGAGATCTTCAAGGACATCCTGGTGCCGGCGACGCGGTCGCAGGACGACCCGATGAACCTCGCCTATGTGCCGTCGGCGCCGACGCGCTCGGCGGCGGCCTTCGAGCTCGCGACGAGCGCGTCCAACATCTTCGCGGGGCTCTGGGAGGTCGGCGCCGGCGCCATCCACGCCGAGAACCAGGTGCTCGCCTGGATCGCATCGTTGCTCCGCTGGCCCGAGACCGCCGGCGGCGTCTTCGTGGCCGGCGGCACCATGGGCAACCTGTCCGCGCTCGTCGCGGCCCGCCACACCGCGGAGCAGCGGCGGCTCGACGCGGGGCTGCCCAAGGTCCCCGAGGGCGGCTGGCTGCTGGCCTGCACCGCGGAGGCGCACTCCTCGATCCGCTCCAACGCCCGGGTGATGGGCGTCGACATCGTCACCGTCCCCGGCGACGAGCGCGGCCGGCTCACCGGGCGTGAGCTCGGGCCGGTGCTCGATCGCGAGGGGTCACGCGTCTTCGCGGTCAGCGCGACGGCCGGCACCACCAACGCGGGCATCGTCGACGACCTCGCCGGGGTCGCTGCGGAGTGCCGCGCGCGCGACGTGTGGCTGCACGTCGACGGCGCCTATGGGGGTGCCGGCATCCTCGCCCCCAGCGTGGCGCACCTCTATCGCGGCATCGAGGACGCCGACTCGTTCATCGTCGACCCGCACAAGTGGCTCTTCGCGCCGTACGACGCCTGCGCGCTGGTCTATCGCCGGCCGGAGCTGGCGCGGGCGGCCCACCGCCAGACGGCGAGCTATCTCGACGTCGCCAACCAGGCGGAGTGGAACCCCGCCGACATGGCGATCCATCTGTCGCGGCGGCCGCGCGGGCTGTCGCTGTGGTTCAGCCTCGCGACGCACGGGACCGACCGCTATCGGCAGGCGGTGGAGCAGTGCCTCACCACGGCTCGGATCGTCGCCGAGGACATCAGGAGTCGGCCGACACTGCGGCTGTTGAGCGGTCCCGAGCTGTCGGTGCTGCTGTTCGACCGGCCCGGCTGGACCGCTGAGGACTATGCCGCGTGGTCGCACGAGCAGGCGATCAGCGGTCAGGTGCTGTGCATCCCGACCCGGTGGCAGGGCGAGGCGGTGCTGCGGATGATCTTCGTCAACCCGGGCACCGACCCGGTCGTGGTCGGCAAGGTGCTCGACACGCTCGGCTGAGCCGGAGCTGCCGGTCCACGATCCCGGGGTTGAGGCGTCAGTAGGCGTTGGGGCGGGGCGACGTCTCGTCGCCGACGATCGTCTCGCACTGATAGAAGGTGTCGAGGTCGTCGGCGTGCGCCACGTCGGAGTCCTCGGCGCACGACATCCGGTCCTTGTCGTCGCCACCCCACAGCTCGTCGTCGCCAGGGCCCGTGCGCAGCCAGTCCTTGCTGAGGCCGCCGTACGCGATATCGGCGTCCTTGGCGCCGTTGAAGAAGTCGGCGCCGTCACCGCCATAGAAGGCGTCATAGCCCGCGTCCGCGAGCACCCACAGCCGGAACCGCTTGGGCAGGGTGCTGCCGTCGACATAGTCGTTGCCGAGCCGCGGCCACACCTGGACGAACATGCGCTGGGTGTCGAACCGCGGCGGGATCGTGCACGTGGCGGCGACGCCCTGGTCGACGGTCAGCGGGGTGCAGCGGGCCGGCCACTTGATCAGCTCGGCGGTGCCGGTGTCGACATAGGTCAGCGTGTTGGCGTCCTTGTCGAAGGTGATCGTGAGGTGGCTGTCCTGTTGGCCGGCGATGAAGATGAACCCCCACTTGGAGGGGCGGATCAGCGCCTTGTCCTTGATGTCGTGGACCCCTGCGTCGCCCGGGCCGAGATAGGTGCGCGGGTGGTCCGCGAAGGCGGCACCGGCGCTCAGGCCGACGGCGAGCGCCACGGCAGCGGACAGCGATATGAGACGGCGGAGCACGAGAGACCTCCCGGGGGGCTGGAGTGCTTCGACTGTAGCGACGCTCCGCCGTCCGCCGCCGGGGAATCGGGCAACGATGTCCGATCGGACAACGGCCCTGGTCTCAGTCGGTGGCGCCGCCGCCGGCGGCTGGTTGATCGGCGTGAGGGTCGGGGATCACGACGACCAGCGGCTCGAGCGCGACCCAGCGGGCCGGCTGCCACTCGTCATGGCTGATCGCGACCAGGCAGGTCGCCTGGCACGCCGGGCAGGACGTCCTGACGACCTGGGACGTCACCCCGCCCACCTCGGTGCGGAAGACCCACGACCCGGGGATCGCCTCGTGCCGCACCACCCCGGGGGGCGCGATCGCCGCGTCGAGGGAGGGGTCCTCGGGCGTCGCGTCGTCCAGCGCGAGCGGGCCATGGCACCTCGGACAAGCGGCCTGACTGGCGGCCGTCGCGGCGGCCTGGGCGTCGAGGCCGTCATAGGCCACGCGTCGGTCCGCGAGGTGCGCATCGGTCACGAGGGGTCTCCCTGGTCTGCCTGGGGGAACGCCGATGCTAGCGACCCCGGGCCGGTCCCGGGCGGGTTTCGCGGCCTCGGGCGCCGTACGATGCGGTCATGCTCGTTCTCGGTGGCCTGCCGGCGGTCGACCCCGGTAGCGACCCGTTGCAAGACTGCATCGACCAAGGGATGGAGCAGTTCGGCCAGCCGCCGACCTGCACCGAGGTCGACGGGACGTTCGTGCCATCGATGCCCGATGATGAGGGCATGCCAGGGTCTGGACTGTTCGTGGTCTTCTTCTTGTTCGTCATCATCGTCGGCGTCGGCTCCATGGTGTGGCGCATGAGCACGGCCCGCAAGATCGCCGAGCGATCGGGCATGGACCCCGACCTCGCCAGCAACATGACCCTGCTCGGCGATCACGGCCTCGAGGCCACCTATCTCGCGGCCAACTTGAAGCAGCCGTCCCAAGCGACGCCCAGGTCGCCCGGCGTCGAGCCGCGCTCGACGGCCGTACGGCTTGCCGAGCTCAAGAGCCTGCTCGACCAGGGCCTGATCACCCAGGCCGAGTACGACGAGCGGCGTCAGGCGATCATCGACGCGGTCTAGCGCGAGGGCTCACTTGGGCTCGAACACGATCGCCTCGAGCTGTCGGCATGACTCCGGGAGCTGATCTGCGAGCCCATCGAAAGCGTTGAGTGGTCTCGGCGACGACGTGCGCGATCCGCCACTGAAGCTTTGGAAGAGCCTGAGCTCCTGGCCCCCGGCATGGATGACCACACCGGCATCGCTTCCCGTCACCGTCGCGCCGTGAGCGAAGATCAGCAGCACCGGCTCGTCTCCGAAGTGGAAACCGAGGCAGCGGCCGCCCACGCGCTCGAGCGTCCCTCCAACGCCGACACCCGCGGCACTACCCCGGAAGGGTTCACTCTCGACCACAACGTCAGTCGTCCCCGCGTGGACGACCTCGACACCCGGGTGGGCGCTACCACCCTTGCCGGAGCAGGACGCCAGCAGCGCCACGGCGGCCACCACGAGGCCGAGGCCTGTCGTTGACGTGCGTCCGGGCTGCATGGCGAGCACTCTAGGTCCGGCGTTCGCGAACCGAGGAGCCTTGGCTGGTGTGGGCGACGCACCTGGTGCGTCGCCCGCACCAGGTAGTGAGGCGCAGGCACGCCCGAAGCCCCGCCGGATGCTCGCTGGCGGGGTGTGGGGCGGGGTGGCTAGGACTCGGGCGGGTCGGTGCCGCCGTCGGCCCCATCACCGGTGGGGCAGGCGGGTACGGTGCGGAGCCCGGCCGGGGTGACGTCGATGGTGCCGGTGTGGTCGCGCAGGAACACATAGCCATGCGGTGAGGTCCAGACGTAGACCCCGGGTTCGGGCATCTTGTAGCGCCACGAGGTCAGCGTCTTCAACCGGTGGTGATGCCGACACAGGGCGGCGATGTTGTGACTGCACGTGCCACCGCCCTGATCATGCGGGATGACATGGTCGTGGTCGCACCGCCTCGCGGGCCTGGTGCACCACGGGAACACACACTGCACATCCCGCAGACCCACCGCCTCCTTCAGCCGCCCGGGGACCTCATAGGCGGCCACGTGGACGTGATCGTCCAGATCGATGACCGGCTTCACCGTCAGCTGCACGCCCTCACGGCCACACCACTGGCGGACGGTGGTGGCGTCGATCGGGGTCCGGGTGTTCTCACACCGCCCCACAGTGCTTCCCCCGGTGAGGGCCTGGTCTGAGAGGTGAAGGTAGAGGGTCACCGGCCGGCCGTCGGTCTTGTGGTTTCGAGACGCTCGCTCCGCTCGCTCCTCAACCACCGTGTGGCCCTCGGTGGTTGAGGAGGCGCCGCTAGGCGCCGTCTCGAAACCACCCACCCGCCCCTCGGTCTCCTCGAAGGTGAGAGCGAGCTGGTTCCTGGCGATCTCGCCGAGCGCGGTCGCGCGGCGGGCATCCAACGACTCCCGTGAGCCCGCGAGCTTGAGCTGGCTCGCGGTGACCGCCAGCGCCTTGTCCAGATCGAGTGCGTCGCCCAGGTCGAGGGTGCCGCGCATCTCCACCTGCCCGGCCATGGAGACCTGGTCGGTGTCGATCCACACCCCACGCCCATCCGGCTTGCTCATCGGGTCATCAGGCCACTGCGCGACCTGAGGCATGTGCCGACACTCCGCCTCGCGGATCAGCCGCTCCAGCTGCACCGGACCGATCTTCCCCGCCACCGCCGCCACCTGCTCATCCACAAACCCCGCGGCCGCTTTGTTCAGGGCCAGGGTGTGGTCGGCGACCCGACGAGCCTGCCACGCCGCCACCCGCCCCGCCTTCACCAACTTCCACAGCTTCGGGAGGCGGTGGGCGATCTCGACCGCCCGCCCCACCAACACCTTCCCCGCATCGGTGGTCAGCCCGACCGCGGCGGCGAACTCCGCGACCGCGAACTCCGCCACCAACGGCGCACCCTCACCCGCGATCGGCAGATACTCACCGGCCACGAACCACGCCGCCTCATCACCAGGGACCGGCTCATGCATCGCCGCCCACTCCACCGCCGCGACCATCAGATCCACCCCAGCGGCCAGCTCCGCAGCCTTCGCCGAACGCGCGAACGCCAGCACCGCACCGGGAGACCCCGGCGGCTGGACCCGCTCACCACGCTGGCTGCTCATAGAACAACCCAACCAGGCGCCACCGACAGTTCTGGCCCGGAATCGGCGTTATCCACCGACCCAGAGGTCACAACTCGATAACGCTTTTCGAACTGGTGCTCGTGTCAACGAGACCGAGGACGATCGAGGCAGAAACGAGTTCGTCCCCAGAGGGATCAGACGACCGGCTGTTGCGGCCCGTCGCTCGGCTCATCGCTCTCGCCGGGGGCCGGGTCGACCGGCTCGGGCTCCGGGTCGTCGTCGAATCTGGCAGCCATGGCGGCGACGATGGCCGCATCGGAGCGAGCCTGTCGCTCGCGGGCGCGACGGCGGGCGCGGCGACGCAGCAGCCTGCGGCCGAGCAACACCAGGCCGGCCAACACGGCCAAAGCGCCCGCGATGAGACCGGCACCCACGAGCGTGCTCCGCTCCGCGGCCTGTGAGGCCGCGCCTGCCGCGTCCGTGGCGCCGTCGAGGTCCGCCTCGGCCAGGAGGTCATCGGCCTTCGCGACCTTGTCGTCCAGACCGAGCACGAGGGCGCCCAGAGCCGCCACGGGGTTGCGCGAGTCGGCGGCGGCCGCGTCGGCGGCGCCCACGGCGTCGACCGCCGTGGCCGCCTTCGGCAACGTGACGGCGAGCTCGTCGTACGCCGCCGCACCATCGGCGTCCTGGTAGAGACTCACCACCGCCGCCGGGATCGTCAGGTCATGGCGTTCGGCAGCCGCCTGGACCTCGGCGGCGGCCGGCGCGAGGTCGGTCACCTGGGTGAGGGCCTCCTGGGCCTGGTCGAACTCCCAATAGGTCATCGCCTCGCGGATGCCGACGGGCGGCGCCCAGGAGCCGTCGGCCGCGTCGAGAGTCCGATAGTCCGCGAGGGCATCCTGGCGATACCGGAACTGGCTACGCTCCTTCGGAGTGACCACCCACGTCGTGAACGTCCGAGGCGCGCTGTCGTTGTGACCAACGACCTGCACCAGATCGAGGAACCGCTGCCATCCGGTGAGCCTCGTCGTGAGGCGTAGCTCGCCGGGGACGCCGTACGCGCTCTGCCCCGCGATGGCGGCGGCCAGCACGTCCGTGCGGGTCTCGTCGTCCATGCCGTCGAGCAGCTCCGTCATCGCACGGTAGGACGCGGGGTAGCCATAGCGGTCGGCCGCCTGGGCGCGTCCACCATCTTCGTCCCAGGTGTTGAGCGGCACGGCCTGCTTGTCCGTGGCCGACACGTGCTTCGGCCGGTCCGGCTTGTCGCCCTGGGCGGTGACGGCGCGAGCGGCGAGGTCCTGGGCGATGCCTTCATAGAGCCACCGCTCCTCGAGCGAGGAAGGCGATGCCCAGGCGTGCAGGAGCTCGTGGAAGAGCAGCTCCTGGTCGAGTCCCTCGCCGATGACGATGGAGTCCTCCGCGCTGTCGAACCAGCCGTCGTAGCCGCGGACGTTGACCGACCGGTCCTCGCGGACCGTGGTCAGCCCACCCGGCCACGGGGTGCCGACCAACTGCTCGAGGGTGGGGACGCCCGACGTCATCCGGGATGCGACGAAGCGAAGCCAGCGCTTGTCGTCGCGATAGGCCAGCACCTTCACGTCCTGGTCGCCGACCCGCACCTTCTTGGTGCTGGCGATATCGAGGTCGCGAGCCGACACCACCGCCCAGAAGCCCGAGCCCTCCGTGCCATTGGTCGCGGTATAGGTGACGGTCTTGCTGCCCTTGCCGGCGTCGAAGGCATCGGTGGTCGCGTCGAAGCTCATCGATGCGGGCAGCACCACCTCGACGATGTTCTGGCCGGCGTCACCGGGCCCGTAGACGGCGAACGTCGCATAACCGGGCCCGACGCGAGTCTGGTTCTTGGAGCGGGGCTGCTCGCCCTCGAGAACGAACGACACGGTGATGGTGCGGCTCTGGCCATAGAGCAGGTTGGTGGGGAAGCGGATGGTCGCGATCGACGTGCTCGGGTCCTTCGTGGGCGCCTGGGTGACGGCCAGCGGGGCTCCGTTGGAGACCGCGGTCAGTGAGGCGGCCTCGGCGGGGACGGGGATGGTGATGTAGGGCAGGTAGAAGTACTGGATGTAGTTGCCGGTCCGATAGCTCGGCCGCTCGTTGCGCACCGTGATCGTCATGGTGGCGCGGACGACCTCATCCTTGGCCTGGAGGACGTAGCGGCTCGTGGAGTCGACGTCGATGCCGTTGTCGGCCTGGGCCGCCGGGGCGGCCATCGCCACGAGGGCGGTGGCGACCGCGATGACCCGACCGCCGCGACGGGCGTACGGCGTCCTTCGGAGCTGAGGGCAGCTGGCTGACGCCGAGCGGTTGACGGGCATGGGGTTCCCCGTTTCTATGCCTGACCCCCCGGATGGCGTCTGGCAGCAAACTAGGCGCCATTCTGCCCGCTGGCTCTGCCGCGCGCGGCCCAACCCCGGATCCCGAACGTCCCGACAGGTCCTCGGTTTCGAGACGCTCGCTGCGCTCGCTCCTCAACCGGCGGGCGTCGCTGCGCTCGCTCCTCAACCGGCGGGCATCGCGGTGCGGTCTCGCCAAGCGGCAACCAGACGGGCTGACTGCGATGATGGTGGCGTGAAGCTGGTCGTGGCGCTGCTCGTCCTCCTGCTGGCTGGTTGTGCGTCGCCGTCGAGCCCGGCGCCGACGGCGGAGCCGACGCCGGACCGGACCTGGCTCGGGATGGTGCCCGAGGACGCGTTCGCCTATGAGGGTCCGGCGGGCGAGCTGGTGCTCATCTATGTCGACGAGACCTACAGCATCGGGAACGTCAACGCGTCGGCGCTGACGTGGAAGTTCGGCGAGGACGACTACACGACTGACTACTTCTTCGAAGCCGACGACGGGACGCTGTGGTGGTATGGCCGCCGGGGTGTGTGGCGCGTCGGTCGCCACGGTGAGAAGCCACGCGAGCTCACGATCGTCGACGACCACGTGCGGTTCGGCGACCGGTCGATCACGCTGTCAGACGACGGCCCTCCCGTCGCCCTCGAGACCCCTGAGGGCATCTTCACCCGCTGACGGCTCAGCCCGTCCACCTCGACCAGCCACGCGCAGCGGCCGTGGCTAGGGTGGACCAGCCACGCGGTGCCGCGCGGCGTACGACGGAAGGACCTCGATGCAACAGCGCCCCCTCGGACGGACCGGACGACAGATCTCGGCCATCGGCCTCGGCACGTGGCAGCTCGGTGCCGACTGGGGCCAGGTGAGCGAGGCCGACGCGGAGGCGGTGCTGAGCACTGTCGTCGACAACGGCGTCACCCTCCTCGACACCGCCGACGTCTATGGCGACGGCCGCAGCGAGCAGCTGATCGGGCGGTTCCTCGCGGCGCGGGCGGGCCACGGCGTGACCGTCGCGACCAAGATGGGCCGACGGATGGAGCAGGTGCCTGACAACTACACGATGGCCAACTTCCGCGCCTGGACCGACCGCTCGCGACGCAACCTCGGCGTCGACACCCTCGACCTGGTCCAGCTCCACTGCCCGCCGAGCGCGGTCATCGAGGCCGACGCCACCTATGCCGCCCTCGACACGCTCGTCGCCGACGGTGCCATCGCGGCGTACGGCGTCTCGGTCGAGACGTGCGAGCAGGCGCTGGCGGCGATCGCGCACCCGGGCGTGAGCAACGTGCAGATCATCCTCAACCCGTTCCGGCTCAAGCCGCTCGACGAGGTGCTGCCAGCCGCCGCCGAGGCCGAGGTCGCGATCTTCGCGCGAGTGCCGCTGGCGTCGGGGCTGTTGTCGGGCCGCTACACCAGCGCCACGACGTTCGCCGCCGACGACCACCGCACCTACAACCGGCAGGGCGAGGCCTTCGACCGCGGCGAGACCTTCTCGGGCGTCGACTTCGAGGTGGGTCTCCAGGCGGCGGCGAGACTGGCCGATGCGCTCCCGGAGGGTGTCAGCCTGCCCGCCGCCACGCTGGCGTGGATCGCCTCGCGCCCCGGCGTCACCTCGGTCATCCCCGGTGCCCGCAACGTCACCCAGGCCCAGGCCAACACCGACGCGGCCGCGCTCCTCGACGGCGGGCTCGACCTCGACGGCTTCGACGCGGTCGTGCGCGCCGTCTATGACGACCTGCTGCGGGAGTCCGTGCACCCGCACTGGTGACCGGCGGCCGGCCGGCCCGTTGACGTCTCAGACCAGAGCGATGCCGACCTGCCAGGCGATGCCGGCCAGCGCGCAGGCGCCGAGGGTCCGCAGCACGCCCCACCCGAGACCGAAGATCAGCACCGAGCCGAGTGCGGTGATCGCGACCGCCGACCACACGACCGAGCCGAGGTCGGGCAGGCCCAGGGCCACCGGACCCCACGTCAGCTGCCGGGTCGCCGCGAAGAGCGTGTGCAGCGCGAAGTAGAGCGCCAGGTTGGCGATCACGCCGACCACGGCCGCGGTGATCCCGGAGAGCGCTGCGGTCAGGTCGGCGTTGGCGCGGAGCCGTTCGACGTACGGCGCCCCGAGGAGCACGAACAGCATCGACGGGACGAAGGTCACCCACGTCGTCAGCAGCGACGCGAGCACCGCAGCGACCCACGGGTCGAGCGACCCCGGGTGCTGATAGGCGCCGAGGAACGCCACGAACTGCACGACCATGATCAGCGGGCCTGGGGTGGTCTCGGCGAGAGCGAGGCCGTGGACCATCTGGCTGCTCGTCACCCAGTGGAAGCTGGTGACGGCCTGCTGCGCGACATAGGCGAGCACTGCGTAGGCGCCCCCGAACGTCACGACGGCCGCGCCGGAGAAGAAGGTCCCCTGGTCCACCAGCACGCTGTCGCGACCGAACGCGAGCGCAGCGGCGGCCACCGGGGTCGCCCAGAGGGCGAGGCCGAGGAACAGCAGCAAGGTGGTACGGCGCCGCGACGGCCGTTCATGGTGGAGGGCGGCATCGCTGATCAACGGCTCGGGGCCGTCGGCTCCGACCGAGCGTGCGGGTGCCGCGGCCGGGGCCGCTCGCCGGCCCACCAGCCAACCGACCAGCGCGGCAGCGGCGATGACGACCGGGAACGGCACGGCGAACAACGCCAACGCGACCAGCGAGCCGACGGCGACCAGCGCCATCCAGCGCTGGGTCAGTGCCCGACGGCCTACCCGCAGCAGTGCCTGCACGACGATCGCGATCACGGCCGGACCCAAGCCCCGGAAGACCGCCTCGACGGCCGAGGTGTCGCCGTAGCCGACATAGATCGCCGACAACGCCAGCAGGGTCACCATCCCTGGCAGCACGAACAGGAATCCCGCGATCACGGCGCCGCGCACGCCGTTGAGCAGCCACCCGACGTAGGTCGCCAACTGTTGGGCCTCCGGCCCGGGGAGCAGGGTGCAGAAGCTGAGTGCGAACAGGAACCGCTGCTCGCCGATCCAGCGTCGCTCCTCGACCATCGTGCGGTGCATGACGGCGATCTGGCCGGCCGGCCCCCCGAAGGTCTGCAGCGAGATCAGGAACCAGGCCTTCGTCGCGACCCGCAGGGGTACGACGCCCGGGCCGCGTCGGCGTGCACGCGCTGGCTCTGCAGTCTCCATGTCGAGGGGCTGGTCGGGTCAGGCTCGAGCGGCGACGGCCGCGTCAGCCGCCCAGAGCGGCCGAGACGACCTCGCGGGCCTCGGTCTGCACCTGGGCGAGGTGGTCGGGGCCGAGGAAGGACTCGGCATAGATCTTGTAGACGTCCTCGGTGCCGGAGGGGCGGGCGGCGAACCAGGCGTTCTCGGTGACCACTTTGAGCCCGCCGATCTTGGCGCCGTTGCCGGGCGCCTCGGTGAGCCGTGCGGTGATCTCCTCGCCGGCGAGCTCGGTGGCCGTGACGTCGTCGGGCGACAGCGCGGCCAGCTTGGCCTTCTGGTCGCGGTCGGCGGGGGCGTCGACCCGGGCATAGGCCGGGTCGCCGTAGCGGCCCACCAGGTAGGAGTAGTGCTGCGACGGCGTCTGGCCGGTCGTCGCGAGGATCTCGGAGGCGAGCAGAGCCAGCAGGATGCCGTCCTTGTCGGTGGTCCACACCGACCCGTCGCGACGCAGGAACGACGCCCCGGCCGACTCCTCGCCACCGAAGCCGAAGGAGCCGTCGAGCAGGCCCGGCACGAACCACTTGAAGCCGACCGGCACCTCGACGAGCGGCTTGGCGAGCCCCGCCGCGACCCGGTCGATCATCGATGAGGACACCAGCGTCTTGCCGATCCGCGCGCTGACCGGCCAGTCGGGCCGGTGCCCCCCGAAGAGGTGGTCGATGGCAACGGCCAGGAAGTGGTTGGGGTTCATCAGGCCGGCGTCGGGGGTGACGATGCCGTGACGGTCGGCGTCCGCGTCGTTGCCGGTGGCGATCGAGTAGTCGCCGCGCCGGCTGATCAGCGAGGCCATCGCCGAGGGTGACGAGCAGTCCATCCGGATCTTCTCGTCCCAGTCGAGCGTCATGAAGCGCCACGTCGGGTCGACCAGCGGGTTGACGACGGTCAGGTCGAGGCCGAGCCGGTCGCCGATCTCCCACCAGTAGCCGACGGACGCACCGCCCAGCGGGTCGGCTCCGATCCGGACGCCGGCCTTCTTGATCGCGTCGATGTCGACGACGTGGGGGAGGTCGTCGACATAGGTGCCCATGAAGTCATAGGACTGACACGAGCTGCGGGCGCGGCTGAACGGGATGCGGCGTACGCCGTCGAGGCCGTTGCGGATCAGCTCGTTGGCCCGGTCGGCGATGACGCTCGTGGCATCGGTGTCGGCGGGGCCGCCGTGGGGCGGGTTGTACTTGAAGCCGCCGTCGCTGGGTGGGTTGTGGGACGGCGTGACGACGATGCCGTCGGCGAGCCCGTCGCCGGAGGTGCGACCACCGTTGGCGCGCAGGATCGCGTGGGACACGGCGGGCGTGGGCGTATAGCCGTCACGCGAGTCGACGAGCACAGTCACGTCGTTGGCGATCAGCACCTCGATCGCCGTCGCCCACGCCGGTTCCGACAGACCGTGGGTGTCACGACCGATGAACAGCGGCCCGTTGAAGCCCTGGTCCCGGCGGTAGTCGCAGATGGCCTGCGTCGTGGCAAGGATGTGGGTCTCGTTGAACGCCGTCTTGAGGCTCGTTCCGCGGTGGCCACTGGTGCCGAAGGCGACCCGTTGGTCGACGTTCTCCGGGTCGGGGACGCCCGTGTAGTAGGCCGTCACGAGGTGCGCGACATCCACCAGGTCGGACGGTTCGGCGGGCTGGCCGGCGCGAGACGGGGTTTCCATACCGCCATCATGCCGCGCGGCTCGCCTGTTCGGAGTTCCTGACAATGCGACTCTCCGTGTGACAGGCTGTTCTCCGTCCCCGGAAGCCTCGGGAGCGATGGGGCGCAACGTGCGCGACCGGGGCTCAGGAGGGGGCATGGAAGACGCCCACGTGCGGCGATCGGGCGCCCATGCTGCGGACGACAACGACTCACGTGACGACGTGTGGCGCGCCTTGGAGGCGCGCGTGCAGCGCATGGCGCTGACCGTCGTGGCCGACGAGCCGCCGCCTCTGCGCGGCATCCCGGAGAGCAGCGGTGCCAGCGCCACCCGGCCGACGTCGGCGCAGGCGGCGTTCTCGCGGTCGCTGCGGGCGCTCGGCGACCTCGACCTCGCCGAGGTCGATCTCGACCTCGAGCTCGACGCCGACCCGCGCCAGCTGGGCGACGGGTGGAGCCGGATCGCCGCCGGGATCCAGCCGGCCTTCGGCATCCCCCACGTGATCACGGCCGAGCCGGCCTATGCCCGGGCCGTCGACTGGATGCTCTGCGCCGCGCTGCGCACCGTCGAGCCGTCCTCGTCCACGTCCTACTACTTCCGCGTCAGCCAGCGGCCGCTCAACCAGGGCCCGTTCGAGGCCGCCGCCGAGCGGCTCGGCGACGCGGTGCTCCGCCGCCAGGTCGTGACCGGCGCCTATCGGCTCGTCTCCGGTACGACGGGCCGCCGGCCGCGCGTCCAGCTCGCCGCCGTCGGGTCGACGATCCCCGAGGCGCTCGAGGCGGCCGAGGAGCTCGAGGCCCAGGGCGTCGGTGCCGACGTGGTCGACGTGGTCAGCGCCGACGCGGTCTTCGCCGCGTGGCAGCGCACGACGATGCGGGCGGTCCGCTCGGGCACGACCCCCTCGATCGCCGGAACCCTGCGCCAGGCCTTCGACTTCGACGTCCCCTTGGTGACCGTCCACGACCAGTCGGCCGCGACGCTGGCGTGGCTCGGGTCGGCGCTCGGAGTGGCGACGGTGACCGTGGGGCCCGCCATCGGCGACAGCCGCGCCAGCCACGCCGCCCCGGTCGACACCCCGACGATCGTCAGCGCGGCCCTGGCCGCACTGTCGTTCTGATCACGTCGGGCGCCTCGCGCAGGATCTCCTGCGCTGCCGAACGCCTAGGCTGACGGCATGACGCTCGTGCGCTGCACCGTCGCCGACGGGATCGCCCAGGTCCGGCTCGACCGGCCCGACAAGCTCAACGCGCTGACCCTCGAGCTGCTCGACGACCTCGCGTCGACGGCTCACGACCTGCGCCGCGACCGCACCCTGCGAGCGGTGGTGATCGCCGGCGAGGGCGACGCGTTCTGTGCCGGGCTCGACTTCAAGAACGTCCTCGGCCAGCCGGCCCAGCTGGTGGCGGGCTTCGTCCCGCGGCCCTGGCGCGGCACCAACACCTTCCAGGAGGCGTGCTGGGCCTGGCGGCGGCTGCCGGTCCCGGTGATCGCGGCCGTCCACGGCCACTGCCTCGGCGGTGGCCTCCAGATCGCCCTGGCCGCCGACTTCCGCTATGCGACCCCCGACTCGACATGGTCGGTCCTCGAGGGCAAGTGGGGGATCATCCCCGACATGACCGGCATCCGGTCGCTCGCCGAGCTCACCAGCATCGACACGGCCAAGCGGCTGACGATGACCGCCCAGATGTTCAGCGGCAAGGAGGCCCACGACCTCGGCCTGGTCACCGAGCTCGACGCCGACCCGGTCGAGGCGGCCACGACGTTCGCCGGCCGACTGGCCGAGCGGTCGCCCGACCAGCTCGCCGCGGCCAAGCGGCTGTTCAACCAGACCTGGACCGCGAGCCCCCGGCGCACCTTCGCCCGGGAGCGGATCGAGCAGGCCTTCCTGTTGGCCGGCCGCAACACCAAGATCGCCCAGAAGGCGGCCTTCGAGAAGGTGAAGCCGGTCTTCGGCCCCCGCGCCCGCTGACCCTCGTCGTACGACGGCGCCAGCGCAGCCTGGATCCAGGTCAGGGCCAGGACAGCCCGACGGCCTCCTCGCTGACCTCCCAGAGTCGGCGCTGGGCATCGACGTCGCGAGCCAGCGAGGAGGCGCCCACGACCTTGGGCGCGCCGCGCATCTCGTTGAACCCCGAGGGGCCGCAATAGGTGCCCGACGGCAGCGCCGCCGTTGCGGCCATGAGCGTCGGCAACGCACCGGACGCCGGTGACTGGGAGACTGCCTTGACCGAGGCCTCGAGGATGGAGGCGACCGTCCCCGTGGTCCGGCCGAGCTGGCCGTTGGCGACCAGGTGGGTGCCGGCGAAGCCGGGGTGGGCTGCCATCGCCTTGACCGCGATGCCGGCGTCGGCGAGACGCCGGTCGAGCTCATAGGTGAACAGCAGGTTGGCCAGCTTGCTCCGGGCATATTGCGGCCAGCGCAGATAGCGGCCGTTCTCCGCGAGCGGGTCCTCCACCGGTGCGGAGCGGGCGGTGCGGTGCATCATCGAGGACACCGTGACCACTCGTGCGTCGTGCCCGGACTCGGCGGCCTCGTGCAGCCGGGGGAGCAGCAGACCGGTGAGCAGGAACGGCCCGAAGTGGTTGGTCCCGAGCTGGGACTCGAAGCCGTCCACGGTCCGGGAGTAGCCCGGCGCCATGATGCCGGCGTTGTTGACCAGCAGGTGCAGCTCCGACACGTGGCCCGCCGCTCGACGCACGGACGAGAGGTCGGCGAGATCCACGACGACCCGCTGCAGCCTGGCGCTCGGGACCTCGCCGTGGATGGCCGCCTCGGTGGCCTTGAGCTTGGGCTCGTTGCGGCCGGCGAGAAGCACGGTCGCTCCTCGGCGTGCCAGCTCCAGCGCCGTGTGGTGGCCCAGTCCCCCGACCGTCGTGCCGGTGACGAGCGCGATGCGACCGTGCTGGTCGGGCATCTCGTCGAGCGTCCACGCCATCAGGGGGTCACCGCCATCGCGTCGAGGATGCGCCGGCCGAGGTCCTGGTCGCCGTCGAGCCCGACGGCTCCTGGGGCGGGGCTGCGGCGCCCGCCGGCGAGGCAGATGAACGTCTCACGGTCGGTGTTGATGCGGACCGTCGGCGCGGCGGGGATCTCGGGCACCCGCACGCCACGGCCCTCCGCGTTGACCCGGACCGACAGGGGCTTGCTGCCGTTGATGCGCAGCACGACCGTCGTACCCTCGGGGGCGCCCACGCGCTTGGCGACGACGAGGGGCAGCGACTCGGCGAGGTAGTCGGCGGTGTGCTTGGCCGGCTCGCTGTCGAGGTTGCCGGGGCGGCCGACCGCACGACGGATGTCCTGCTCGTGCATCCACACGTCGAGGGGGCGGTTGCGCAGCAGGGTCCGCCAGTCCCACGGCACCCCGCCGAAGATCACCGTCGGCCGGGCCGAGGCGTCCGTGGGCATGTCGGCGAGCAGCCGGCCGTGTCGCCGCTCGGCACTCTCGCGGATCTCCGCGACGAGCTCGGCCGGGCTCCGGTCGCGACGCGCGACCACGCCCTGCTCGGTGTAGTAGCCCATCAGGCCGCGGACGTGGTCTCCCGGGGTGAACTCGACGGTCTCCTCGGGTGCGCCGGCGAGGACCGCCTCCAGGTGGGCGGTGTGCGCGACCACGTCGTGCACCGTCCAGCCCGGCAGGTCGGTCGGCGTCGCCCAGTCGTCGGGCCCGAGGTCGTCGAGCAGCGCGAGCTGGTCGGCCACGGCCTGCCACCAGACGGCGACATAGCCCGCGAGCAGGTCACGGTCGGTCATGCGGACAGACTAGTGACAACGGACCCCGCCGCGACCAGTCCCGGCCCTGTCAGGTGGTCGGCTCAGGTGGTCGGGATGATGACGGCTTCGACCATGCAGCGCGACTCGTCGGCCGCGACGGTCGTGGTGGCATTGGCCGTCACCCGGAAGGTGATGGTGTGCAACGCGCCGTTGGACCCCTGCACCAGGATCGTGCCGTACTGCCGCTGGAAGGCGTTGCCGCTGGTGACCGCCGGGCCGATCATGAACGACGTCGACAGCCCGTGCTGGTTGAGGATCGAGTCGGTCATCGAGCCGGTGTCGTTGGTCTGGGTCTGGCGCGACCCATAGAGGCTGTACGTCGTCCCGGCGCCGGCCTTGACGGTCAGGTAGGACGTCACCGTCGGCGCGCCGGCCGTGCCGCCGATGCTGCAGGTCGCGGAGTAGGTGTAGCCGTTGAGGACGGGCTGGTTGGCGACGGCCAGGCTGCCCGTCGTGTTGGTGGCGAAGACGATCCGGCTGGCGCCCGGGCCCTGCGGTCCCATCGGCCCGGTCGCCCCGGTGGCGCCGGTCGGGCCGGGTGCCCCGGTGTCGCCCTTCGGTCCGGCCGGACCCGTCGCGCCGGTGGCCCCGGTCGCGCCGGTGGCGCCCGTCGCGCCCGCCGCGCCGGTGGGCCCTGCGGGTCCGGTCGCGCCGGTGGCGCCGGTGGCTCCCTTGGCGCCAGCGGGGCCGATGTCGCCCTGGGGGCCCTGCGGCCCGGTGGCTCCGGTGGCGCCGGTCGCGCCCTTGGCTCCCGCGGGACCCTCCGGTCCCTGCACGCCGGCGGGACCCGCGGGCCCCCGAGCACCGAGGGTCACCGCCGTCGAGCCTGCCGGGCACTTGCCCTTGGTGTTGCGGAGCACCAGCACGCTGTCACTGGTCTGGCAGGCCTTCGCGCCGGTCGTCGTACCGGCCGCGACGGCGACGCCGACGCCGCCCGCCACCAGCACGCTCAGCGAGATCGCCACCGCGCCGGCGCGCGAGAGTGTCGGCCGACGGAACCGGCTCCAGCTGCCGGTGCGCTCCATGGTGCCTCCCAGGTCGTTGGTCTGAGGTCGACCGAGCAGCGGTCGACCCAGAGGGACAACGTAGGGACGCGCGAGGCGTCAGCAGGCCCGAACGCGCAACATCGGTACGGCCGATCCCGGCGCACCACCCGACCGGACCAGGAGGACTATCCGATCGGACATCTGGACCGGGTCACCGCAGCCGCGCCAACACCTCACGCAGGTCGTGCAGACCGCTCGCCTCCTCGGGCGTCACGCCCGCCAGGGGCGTCGCGGCGAGCCGGCGATAGACGGCGGCCATCGCGGCGAACAGCTCCGGACTCGCGCCGGCGGCGCCCTGGGTCGCCGAGATCTGCTCCATCTCGCCGACGAACCGGGCGCTCTTGGAGGTGGCGAGGGCGATCTGGTGCCCGGCCCCGGCCACGAGCCCCGGGAACTCCAGCCGGAGGTCGGCGAGCACCAGGTCGAGCACCCCCAGCTCGTCGGCGGTCTGCAGCGCCTGAGCCCACAGGGCCGTGGTGCCCTTGTAGATCGAGGCCGTGCACATCTTCACCCCCGAGGCCTGACCGGCCCTCTCGCCGACCACGACCCCGCGCAGGTGGTCGGCCGGCAGGTCGGCCAGCTCGGCGGCGCGCTCACCCGAGACATAGAGGATCGTGTCCGTGCCCGGGCGGGGCGGTGGCCCGCTGATCGCGCCGTCGACGAAGTCGAGCCCGGCATCGGCGGCGCGCTGCTCCAGGGTCGCCACCACCGAGGGTGACACGGCGTTGAGGTCGGCGACCAGCGGCCGTGTCGTCGTACGACGACAGGCGGCGACGATGTCGGCGAGCGCCGCCTCGGCCTGGCTGGGTGGGCAGACGCTGACGACCACGTCGGAGGCGGCCACCACCGCATCGAGGTCGTCGAGGAGGGTGAGGCCATCGGCCAGTCGCCGGGTGCGCTCACTGCGTCCCTCGACGGTGGCGAGGGCGGTCGCGCCGTTGCTCTGCCAGGCCCGCCCCAGGGCGGAGCCCATGGCGCCGGGGGACACGATGCCGATCGTCGTCATGCCGTGATTGTCGCGCGACCGCGCTGTGAGGATGCTCACCGCCCGCGGCCGGTGTCGTGCGGGACCGCCGGTCCTAGCGTGGAAACGGTGCCGCGCGCCCGGGGCACCGACATGCCTGAGGGGGAGCGATGAGCGCTCGGCGTTCGTGGCGGATGGTCCTTGTCGAGCTGGCGGGCCTGGTCCTGCTGACGGGGGTGCTGGCCGCCGCTCCGGCGCAGGCGATCCCGGTCGCGGGCACGCTGCATGCCTCGCCGGCCGGCGCGGTCGTCCCAGGGGAGCCGGTCACCCTGTCCGGCAGGCTGACCCCCGCGATCGCACGCCCCGTCAGGCTCCAGTCGCGCCTCGGGTCCGCGCCGTGGATCACCCTGACCACCGGGCGGTCCACGCCGACCGGGCGGTTCAGCCTCGTGGCCACCGTCTCGGGTGATCCCGGCCAGACCGTCCGCTATCGGGTGCTGGCCCCGGCGACCCGGGTGGCGGGGCGACCCTACGCGGCTCGGACCAGCCCCACCGTGAGCGCGCCCATCGTCATCCCGAACGGTGCGATCGCGGCACCGCGGCTGGCCGTGGAGCAGGGCACGATCGCCGTCGCGACCGAGTTCGCGCCCGCTCGCCAGGGGCGGCGGGTCACGGTGCAGGCCTGGGACGGCGACTCCTGGACGGCGGTCGGGCACGGTGTCGAGAACGCGCGGGGGCGCAGCAGCGTCACGGTCACGACCGGGAGCCCGGGCCCGCTGACGCTGCGTGCCCGCGCCGACGCCTGGCGCGGCATCCCGGCGGCAGCCACCCAGACGACGTCGGTGGGGGTGCGAAGCGCGATCGGCCTGGGCAACAACCACTCCTGCCAGGTGCGCCCCAGGGGAACGCTCTGGTGCTGGGGCTCGAACATCATGAGCCAGCTCGGTGACAACAGTGACCAGGACTCGGCGGTGCCGACCAAGGTCGTGGGCACGGGCTGGGCCAGCGTCACCGGCGGTATCTGGCACACCTGCGGGCTGCGGGACGATGCCTCGGCGTGGTGCTGGGGCAACAACTGGTACGGCCAGATCGGCACCCCGCTCGGCACCATCTGGAAGGAGCCGATCCAGGTTCCCGGTGAGTGGTCGGTGATCGCCGCGGGCGGCAACTTCACCTGCGGGATCCGCAGCGACGGCACCTTGTGGTGCTGGGGCGACAACTACGCCGGCCAGCTGGGCGACGGGACGACCGAGGAGCGTCACGCCCCCACCCAGGTTGGCACGGCCGACGACTGGTCCGACGTACGGGCCGGGACCCAGCATGCTTGTGCGCTGCGGGAGACCGGCACGCTGTGGTGCTGGGGACGCAACGGCTATGGCCAGGTCGGCGACGGCTCGGTCGACGAGCGTCACGCACCCGTGCAGGTCGGGACCGGTGCCGACTGGGTCCGGATCAGCGTCGGCAGCACCAACACCTGTGGCGTCAAGGCGGACGGGACCGCGTGGTGCTGGGGCGACAACTACAACGGGCTCGTGGGCAACGGGTCCGACACCGCCGCGGTGATCCCCGCCCAGGTCGGGCTGGCCAGCACCTGGCTACGCGTCGAGACGGGCAGCTATCAGACCTGCGGCGTTCGCGCGAACGGGTCCGCGTGGTGCTGGGGACTCAACGCCGACGGCGCGCGCTCGGTACGGGTGAGGTCGGGGGAGTCACCCGCACTCCCGTGCGCGTCCTGGGCTCGGGCTGGTCGCCGACGATCGATTCCGGCAGCAGCCACGTCTGCGCCCTGACGGTGCAGGGCCAAACCGCGTGCTGGGGTGGCAACGACAACGGCCAGATCGGCGACGGCACCCTCGGCGCCAACCACGACCGCGCCACCCCCACCCCGGTCCTCTGGCCCTGACCCCCTCGCCGAGTCGTCACAAGATGTGACGACTGGGCGACGAAAGGGTCCTTCAAGCACGCCGAGTCGTCACAAGATGTGACGACTCGGCGTTGATGTGGTGCGGGTGTGACGCTGGGGTCAGAAGGCGGCCTCGTCGAGGTCCATGATGGCCAGGTCGACGGCCTCGGCGATCGCGCGCTCGCTGCCGATCTTGGGGAGCACGTCGCGGGCGAAGAACTGCGCCGCCGCGATCTTGCCCTCATAGAACGCCTTGTCGGCCGGGCTGACGTCGCCCGCCAGCTTGTCGAGCGCGACCTCGGCCTGGCGCAGCAGCAGCCAGGAGCAAACCACGTCACCGAGCGCCATCAGCAGGCGCGAGGTGTTGAGGCCGACCTTGTAGATGTTGCGCAGGTCGCCGTCCTGGGCCGACGGGTCGGCCGACATGAGGTGGTTGATCATCGTGCCGACGATGCCGTTGGCGTTCTCGAGGGCCTCCGACAGCAGCTCGCGCTCGACCTTGAGCCGACCGTTGCCGGCCTCGGAGGCGATGAAGCCCTGGATCTGGCTGGCCACGTGGCCCAGCGCCCGGCCCTGGTCCTTGACGATCTTGCGGAAGAACAGGTCCTGACCCTGGATCGCGGTGGTGCCCTCATAGAGGGTGTCGATCTTGGCGTCGCGGACGTACTGCTCGACCGGGTAGTCCTGGAGGAACCCGGACCCGCCGAAGGTCTGCAGCGACTCGGTGCCGAGCAGCACCCACGAGCGCTCCGAGCCATAGCCCTTCACGATCGGCAGCAGCAGGTCGTTGACGGCCTCGGCGGTCGTGTCGGGCTCGCCGGCGTGCTCGGCCATCAGGACCCGGTCCTGCCAGCTCGCCGTGTAGAGCACCAGGGCGCGCATCGCCTCGGCGTAGGCCTTCTGGGTCATCAGCGAACGGCGTACGTCGGGGTGGTGGGTGATCGTCACTCGGGGGGCCGTCTTGTCCGATGCCTGGGTGAGGTCGGCACCCTGGACGCGGGACTTGGCGTACTCGAGGGCATTGAGGTAGCCGGTCGAGAGGGTCGCGATGGCCTTGGCGCCCACCATCATGCGGGCGTTCTCGATGACCTGGAACATCTGGGCGATGCCGCTGTGGGTCTCCCCGAGCAGCCAGCCGCGGGCCGGCTCCTTCTCCCCGAAGGTCAGCTCGCAGGTGTTGGAGACCTTGATGCCCATCTTCTTCTCGACGTTGGTGGCATAGACGCCGTTGCGCTCGCCGGTGAGCTCGCCGGTCTCGGGGTCGAAGTGGAACTTGGGGACGATGAAGAGGCTCAGCCCCTTGGTGCCGGGGCCGCCGACGCCCTCGACGCCCACCGGGCGGGCGAGGACGAGGTGGATGATGTTCTCCTCCATGTCGTGCTCGCCGGAGGTGATGAAGCGCTTGACGCCCTCGATGTTCCAGGTGCCGTCGTCGTTCATCGTCGCCTTGGCGCGACCGGCGCCGACGTCGGAGCCGGCGTCCGGCTCGGTGAGCACCATCGTGGCGCCCCAGCCCTTCTCCACCATCAGCTGGGCGATGCGCTGGTCGCGCTCGTTGCCGTTGCGATAGACGATGCCGGCGAAGGCCGGACCGCAGCCATACATCCACACCGGGGCGTTGGCGCCGAGCACGAGCTCGCCGATCGCCCAGTTGAGGGTGGCCGGGGCGGGTGTCCCGCCCAGGCCCTCGACGATGCCCAGGCGCCAGTACTCGGCGTCCATCCAGGCGCGGTAGCTCTTCTTGAACGACTCGGGGATATCGGCCGAGCCGGTCTCGGCGTCGAAGACCGGAGGCTTGCGGTCGGCCTCGACGTAGGACGCGGCCAGGTCCTCACGGGCCAGCCGGTCGACCTCGGCCAGGATCTCGCGGGCGGTCTCGGAGTCCACCTCGTGGAAGGGGCCCTGTCCCAACACCTCATCACGCCCGAGGACCTCGAAGAGGTTGAACTCGATGTCGCGGAGGTTGCTCTTGTAGTGGCTCACTGACCCACCCTCTCGGGGATTGTTCAGAACGGATTGGTTGTCTCCGGCCGGGGCACGTGTCGCCGCCGGCGGTTGGCTACTCGCCAGTAACTTAATTCTCTCTCGCCGGTGCTCGTCTGGCAAGGAGAACCTGGGATCGGCCCGAATGTGACCTGCGCCACGACCCGGTCGTCCGAACTGGCCCCGCGGTCTGGGAAACTGTCGGCATGCGCGTTTCAGCCAAGGCCGACTATGCGCTGCGCGCGCTCATCGAGATGGCCAGCAGCGAGGGTGCCCGACCCGTCTCCGCCGAGGCGCTGGGCAAGCGCCAGGAGATCCCCCATGGGTTCCTCCAGGCCATCCTGGCCGACCTGCGCCGCGCCGAGATCGTGCTGTCCCAACGAGGTCAGTCCGGCGGGTGGCGGCTGGCGCGCGACCCCCGCAGCGTGACGGTCGCCGACGTGATCCGGGCGGTCGACGGCCCGCTGGTCTCGGTCTATGGGCAGCGCCCCGAGTCGGTCTCCTACAACGAGTCCGCCGAGGTGCTCCAGCACGTCTGGATCGCCGCCCGCTCCTCCCTGCGTGAGGTCTTCGAGCAGGTCAGCATCGCCGACCTCGCGGCCGGCGCGCTGCCCGACGACGTACGCCGCCGCACCGACGACGAGGATGCCTGGCAGCCCCACTGACGCTGCCGGTTCACCAAGGTAGGTGGGCGAACCCTCACTTACCGTGCGGAGTTCACCACGGTAGGTGCGGGTTGACCTTCCTACCTTGGTGAACCGTCACGACGGCTGGCCGCCCGGGAGCTCGTCGGGCAGCTCGGGCTCGTCGCCGGAGGGGCGCAGCCATGGGCAGACCAGGTCACGAGCACGCAGGCGGGCCCGACCGGGGTCGGCCAGCACCTCGTGGAGCCGCTCGTGGGGCTCCTCCTGCACCAGCGAGTGACCGGTGGGGACCAGGTCGACCTCGACGTCGAGGATCCCCATGCCGGTGTCGAACGTGCGCACCGGGCCGAGGTGGCGCAGCATCGCCAGTGATGCCGGGTTGTCGGCGGCCACCTCGGTCAGCAGATGGGTGACGCCCTCGGGACGACGGCGCATGAGCACCTCGAGCAGGGCGGTGGCCACCCCGCGCCCCTGCCAGTCGTCCTTGACGGTGACGGCGATGTCGGCCGCCTCGGGCTCGTGGGGGTAGCGCACGCAGCGGGCGATGCCCGTGGGCACCACCTCGTCACCGGCCTTGGCCATCAACACCAGGGCCACGTGGTCCACGCCGTCGACCTCGTCGACGAGGTGCTTGAGCATCGCGTCGCTCAGGTGGACCACCGGCATCAGGAACCGCCGCTGGCGCGACTCCGGCGAGAGGCTCTCGAACTCGCGCACCAACGCCTCGCGGTCGGTCGGGAGGAGCGGCAGCACCCAGCCCTTGGTGCCGTCCTTGAGGAAGACCTTCTCAGCCATGCTGGCCCACCCATTCCAGGAGCGGGGTGACCTGCCGCCAGTCGCGGCGTACGGCGTCGAGCAGGTCGGGAGTGTGGATGACGGGCTCGAACCCGTGGGACCGCGTCACCGTCAGCGACTTGTGGCGCAGCAGCTCGATGCGCGGGTGGTCGGTGGGATAGCCGCGTGGCGCCGTCTTGAGGGTCTCGCCGCCGATCTCCCAGCCCTGCTTGGCCATCCGGGTCAGCAGCTTCTGGAGCTGAGGTCCCGTGCGGTCGTCGTCGATGGCGGCCCGGAAGTAGCCCAGCCGCTCGGCGTCGGCGTCATAGAACCCGCCACCGGTGATCACGCCACGGGCGGAGATCTGGACGTACCAGCCGGTGGCCGGACCCGTCGCCACATAGGCGCCCTGGGCGGTCTTGTAGGGCGTCTTGTCCTTGGCGAACCGGACGTCGCGGTAGGGCCGGAAGATCTTCGCCTCGCCGAACTCCGGGGCCAGCGCCGCGCACAGGGCCTTCATGGGCGCGAGCACGGCGTCCTGGTAGACGGCCTTGTGCGCCTCCCAGAACGACTTGGTGTTGTCCACCTCGAGGTCGTCGTAGAAGTCCAAGGCCGCGACGGGGAACCCGGCGAACTCCACGGGATGACCCTAGGGCACCCGGGTGAACCGGCCACCCCCGGTCGTCACGATGTGACGGAGGTGACCTGCTGGTCGCCCTGCGAGGACAGCACGCTGACGGTCAGGTGGCCGCCACTGCACCGGGGGGCCCCGGCGATCGCCGACTCCCCGCCCACCGGGGACTCATAGACCACGCTCAGCGGTCCGTCGCCGGTCCAGCGCAGCACCTGGGCGGCGCCGCCGTCCCGGCCGGGGCCACGGGCGAAGTACGCCGCGCCACCGCAGGCGACCAGGGTGCCGGACCGGCCTGGGCCCAGCTCATAGAAGGCGTCGCCGACCGAGGCGAAGACCGTGGCCTCCTCGATGCGGTTCTCCTTGGTCGGCACGGTCCACACGCGGCCGGAGTCGAGCAGCAGCCCGTCCCAGCCGCGGCACTCGGTGACGCCGGGGAACGGCGACACATCGGTAGCGGTCAACTGCTCGAGGGTCCGACACGACGGGCGGGCGTCGTCGAACGTCATCAGGCTGGTGCCACCCGGACCGGCCTCGACGTTGGTGAAGCCGTGCTGGGCCTCGGCACACCACGCGACCTCGGCCGACCGCTGCGCGAGGTCGGCGGCCGCCAGGCAGTACGCGCGCCCCGGACCGAAGGTCGGGTGCCACAGTCGGTCCCCGTCGAGAGCCCAGGAGCCGCCGCTCACGGTGGGGGCCTCCGACGCTCCGTCGATCACCCATTGGTCACCCGACGCGAGGTCGATCACGGTGGCGCGGTCGGGCCGGGTCAGCCGCCTGTCACCCGCGACCACGACGGCGTACAGGTCGGAGAGCATGGTGTCGGCGACCATCGAGCCGGCCGGGATCCGCACCGTGACTGACCGGTCGCCGTCGAGGGCGACGCTCCGACCGTCCCCGGCGACCGTGAGGGTCCACCCGTCACCGACGGTGACCGTGTCCGCGGGCTTGCCCGGCGCCGGCTGCCAGGGCAGCAGGTCCCGGCTCGCCTCGACCCGCTCGGGGGCGTCGGAGGTGCCGCCGCTCGGGGCAGTCGGCGAGGAGGACGTCGAGGGCGTGGCATCCGTAGGGCTGCCGCCGCTGCTGGGCGACGGCGTCGGCTCGGCGTCGCTTCCGCCGTCCGAGCAGGCGCCGAGGAGGAGCATCGTGATCGCGACCGCGGCAACCCCGCGGCCTGCTCGCCGCCGTACGCCAGGCCGCACTCAGACCCCCAGGTTGTGGTAGGGGTGCGCCTTGTTGGCCCGGAAGGCCAGGTAGGCGGAGTGCCACTGGACACGCTTGATGTAGGGCAGGGCCGGGTTGAACTTCTTCTGGTTCCACGGCTCGAAATAGCTGACCAGGTTGGGCTGGCTGCCGCGTTTGTCGTAGCCGCGGCCGACCTGGTAGTGCCCGGAGGCGTCGTAGGCCAGGTAGGGGAAGTACTTCTTGAGCAGGATCGGGTGCATCACGATCGGCGCCTGGTAGGAGCTGATGTGCTTCTTGATGAGGCCGTACCACTGGTGGTAGGTCCAGTCGCCGATGTCGAGGGTGATGTAGGGCCCGGCATAGTCGGGACGGTCCCAGCCGGTGTACTTGTTGATCACGCTCACGATCGAGCCGATGGCCGTGCCGCTCGTGGTCGTGCCCAACCGGCTGGCCCACACGCCCTGGCCGACCTTCTTGCCGGTCCACCCCCACACGATCATCTGGGTCGAGGTGGGGCCACACCAGTAGGACCGGACCTGGGCGTGCACCTGCGTGGGGTCGAGCACCTCGTCACGGACGGGGTAGCCGCGGCCGCGGGTGGTGCCGGACGACGTCGCCGTGGCCGACGGGCTGCCGTTGGCCGATCGGGTCGGGCTGGTCGACTTGGTCGGACTCGTGGACTTGGTGGGGCTGGTCGACTTGGTGGGGCTGGTCGACTTGGTGGGGCTGGCGGACTTCGTGGGGGTCGCCGTACGCGCGGCCGGCGTCAGCGTGGTGGGCTGTCCGGTGAGAGCGGCCACCTCAGGGTGGCGGGCCAGGAATCCCGGGGGATAGGGGACACCGAGCACCTCGTGGCGCAGCACCCACACCTTCGCCACCGACCGGGCGGCCTCGGTCAGCTCGGCACGGTCCTGACGGGCGCGGACGGCCGGTGACACCTTGGCGAGGGACTGGAGCTGGGCCGCCGGGTCGAGGTCGCCGGTGTTGGTCACGGCGGCGCTCTTGGCCCGCACCTCAGCGGTACGGGCGGCCTGGGCCACCTCGGTCTGGACCTCGGCGGCCGGCCGGTCGGTCCAGCCGATGCCGAGGCAGTAGGTCAGTCCCTCGAACGTGGCGCACTGGACCTGCTGCGCGGCCAGCTGGGAGAGCGTCACCTCACCGCGGGCGACCGGCTGGCGGGCGACGGCGCCGACGACCCGGTCGATCTCCGCCTGCATGGCCGGGGTGACCGCGCCATAGCCGCTGGCGTCCGAGGGGACGGCGGCGTTGCCGCCGTCCACCGGGGTGATCCGGCCTTGGGGTCGGTCGTCGTGGGAACGCGGCAGGAACGGCGCGATGGCGATCAGGGCGGCCAGCGAGACGATCGCGACGGTGCGGCGGCGGGGCATGGGGAAGTCCTCGATTACCGTGGGGAAGAAGTCACTCCCTCCACGATAACCCCACAAGTCCCATCAGTCCCAGACCGGCCGATCCCGGGCGTGGGGACGTCTGGTCCGGTCGGCTCAGCCGATCCGCGGCGTCGACCAGGGGCCGCGGCCCTCACCGTTGATGGCCCGCACCTTGCAGGTCATCGGCTTGGGCGTCATGTTGGGGAACACCGCCGGGGTGACCTTGGTGAGGCGCATGGTCCAGGCGCTCTCCCCTCGGGCGCACTGCACCTTGTAGGCCTTGATCGGGCTGCCGCCGTCGGCCAGCGGCTTCTTGAACGTCACCTTGACCGTCTTCTTGTGCGGCCGGGTCACCGAGCCCCACCGCGGGGCGCCGGGCAGCGAGACCTTGGGTCGGATCTTGAACTGGGGCGTCGAGAACGTGATGCCGTCGATCGACAGCCGGATCCCGCCGGGCTCGCGCGTGACCGTGAACGGGACCGGCGTGTCACTGCCCGTCCGGCGCACGGTGAACGACGCATCCGTCAGCGACGTCGGGTCCGGGACGGCGTACTCGCGGATCAGCATGCTGTCCGGGATGAACGTCTCGAACGAGCCCGTCGCGGGCACGCCGGGTTCCTTGAGGTGGACATTGGCCATCCGCACGACCATCGCGTTGGTCGCGGCGTCATAGAACCAGTAGGCGTCCTGCGCGTTGTAGCTGTTGACGTAGCCCCGGCGGTAGGGGATGTCGGCCGCAGGCAAGCCCGAGGTGGCGTCGTCGGTGACATAGCCGGTGACGAACCCGTCATAGACGAGGCCGGCGACGGTGGTGTCGTCACCGCAGCCGCCGTCATAGCTGCAGTCCACCCAGCCGCCGGCGTCCCAGTTCCAGGCGATCGGCGTTGGCCTGAGTGACAGGGTGAACGTGTAGCCGTCGGTGGCGTTGCCCCCGAGGGTCAGGTCGGGATCCTCGATGTGGCCATAGAGCTCGATCGGGTCGATCGTGCCGGTGTTGACGACCCACTGCCACGTGGCGGTCGGGTCGACGTCGCCGAACTCGTTGCCGGGCGCGGGGACGAGCGAGCCTCCGACGACCTGCCAGTGCTCGACGCCGAAGCGGATGTCACCCGGGCCGATGAGGTCGATGTAGGGCAGCTCGTAGTCGCCGTCGACCGAACCATCCGGGGTATAGACCTCGACCCCGTTGCGGGTCACCGACTCCACGCAATAGAAGCCGTCGGTGTCGCTGCCCTCGCCGCAGCGGGGCCAAGCGCTGCCCTCGGCCGGCTTGGGGTCGGCGGACGCGGGTGACGCGGTGACCAGCGGGAGAGCGAGGAACGCGGCGCAGGTGGCCGCCACGAGAGCGCGGGAGAGCGAAGCGGGAAGAGCCGTCACAACCTCACGCTAGGACTGCGCTCGACGGCTCCGGAACGTCCCGATGGGTCATCTCACTGATCCGTGCGTCACACAGGAGAGGCTTGGTCTCGAGACGGCGCTGACGCGCCTCCTCGACCGGCGAGGCATGGAGCGGATGACGAGGCTCGAACTCGCGACATCGACCTTGGGAAGGTCGCGCTCTACCAACTGAGCTACATCCGCGTGCCGCCCGTCTCCGGACGGCGGGTGCGATGCTACCAACCTCTCCCGCCCGATGCCGAACGGGCCGGTCGCAGGTCAGCCGACGGCTCAGTCGATCGGGGCGTACGTCGGCCGCTTGGCACTGACCGTGTCGCCCGAGGAGCGGCCGGTGAGGCGGCGGTGCACCCACGGGGCGGCGTGCTCCTTGGCCCAGGCGAGGTTCTCGCGGCGTACCTCCGCCGCCGTGAGCTCGGGCTTGACCGGCAGGGCGGGCTCGACCAGGCCGTGGTCGATGCCGAGCCGGTCGAGGACGGCGATCGCGATGTGGCTGTGGCCGAAGGAGTTGAGGTGCATCCGATCGGTGTCCCAGATCGCCCACGCCGGCACGTCGCGCATCCGCCACATGTCGGCGATGAGGGCGCTGTGGTTGTCGGCGATCTCGCGGACCCCCTCGTTATAGATCGCCATCCGGCCGCGCACCGGGCGGAACAGAGCCGAGATGCCGGGGTCATAGGCGGTGAACATGACGATCGTCGCGCCGGTGGTGGCGAGCCGGGCGATGGCGGCGTCGTAGTCGGCCAGCAGCCCGTCGATGTCGACCTTGGGGCGCAGGATGTCGTTGGCACCGGAGTAGATCGTGATGAGGTCGGGGCCGAGGGCGACCGCGGGCTCGATCTGTTCGTCGATGATCTGACGCATCTTGCGGCCGCGGATCCCGAGGTTGGCATAGCCGAAGTCGCCCGGGCCGATGCCGGGCTGCTTGGCGAGCACCTCGGCGACCCGGTCGGCCCAGCCGCGCAGGCCGTTGGGGCGGTCGGGGTCGGGGTCACCGACGCCCTCGGTGAAGGAGTCGCCGATCGCGACGTACCGCAGGAAGACCATGACCGGTAGGTTACGACCCGTGCTGCTGAGCGATCGCGACATCCTCACCGAGGTCGACCTGGGGAGGGTCGGGATCAACCCGTGGGACCCCGCGATGCTCCAGCCCTCGAGTGTCGACGTGCGGTTGGACCGGTTCTTCCGCGTGTTCGAGAACCACCGCTACCCGCACATCGACCCCGCCGAGGACCAGTCGGAGCTGACCCGCGAGGTCGTCGTCGAGGGCCACGACGACCCGTTCATCCTGCATCCCGGTGAGTTCGCGCTCGGCTCCACCTATGAGGTCGTCTCGCTGCCCGACGATATCGCCGCGCGCGTCGAGGGCAAGTCGTCGCTGGGTCGGTTGGGGCTGCTGACCCATGCCACCGCCGGCTTCATCGACCCCGGTTTCACCGGGCACGTGACGCTCGAGCTCGCCAACGTCGCGACGCTGCCGATCAAGCTCTGGCCCGGGATGAAGATCGGCCAGCTCTGCTTCTTCCGGCTCACCTCGCCCGCCGAGCATCCCTATGGCTCGGAGAAGTACGGCTCGCGCTACCAGGGGCAGCGGGGCCCGACCCCCTCACGCTCGTTCCAGAACTTCCACCGCACCCGGATCTGACGGCCTCCGTCCTCATCCCGTCGGTCCGACCGGCCGTCGATCGTGCGGCCCCACAGACGTCCGCCCCGCCGGGGCCCGGGGAGAGAGATGGGCTGCCCAGCGGGGCGGACGGTTCTGTGGTCGCCGGAAACTCTGCGGTTTGGCCCAAATCGGCAGGAAATGCGGCCTCCGGCGTGCAGTTTGCGTCCAATCGGTGCACCGATCGGGCTGTGGCGGGTCAGTCGTCGAGCCGGTCGGCGACCTTGCGGAGTACGGCGGCCATCTGACCGCGGCGTCGGGGCCGCGGGGTGGTGGTGCCGAGCCCGCTGCGGCTCGGGGCGGTGCGCTCGCGCATCCGGTGGCGGGCGAGGTGCTCGATCTCGGTCATGGTGTCGAGGTGGTGCATGGTGGGTCCTCTCGGGAAGTGGTGGTCAGCGCTGCCGCAGCGCGATGTCGCCGCTGACGGTCTTGGCTCGCAGCTCGACGAAGTCGGCACCCTCGGCGGGCTCGCCGGCCCCGACGAGGTCGGAGATGATGTCGCCGGTCACGGTGTAGACGTCGGTCCAGACGGGGATGCCTTCCACGACGCCGATAAGAACGTCGCCCGAGGCACCCCGGATGTCGATCCGGCCCCGGTGGGCCCGAGCGAGCTGGACGTCGCCCGAGCCCGTCGCGAACGCCACGTCCCCGCGCGACTCGCGGATCTCGAGGTCGCCGGAGCCGGACTTGACGGCCAGGGCGCCGAACGACTCCCCGACCATGGTGTCGCCCGACCCGGTCGACACAGCCGTCGCATCGTCGGTGTGGTCGAGGCGGATGTCGCCCGACCCGGACTTGATCCGCAGCTCCGCCGACGCCGTACCGATGTGGACGTCGCCGGACCCGGACTCGATGTCGGAGGGGCCGCCGAGCAGCTCGATCCGGATCTCGCCGGATCCGGTCTTGACGCGGGTGGCGCCGACCGGGCCGTCGACGGCGATGTCGGCGGAGCCGGTGCGGATCGCCAGCTCGGAGTCGACGGGCAGCGTCACCACGACGTCGACCTCCGGCTCGCGGGAGAAGCCGCTGCGGCGAGGGCTGACGATGCTGATGAGGTCGTCCTCCTGGAGGACCTCGATCTCGTCGGCCTTGTCGCCGCGGACCGACACGTGGGTGGTGGCCGTCTCGGTCGCGTCGAGGGCGATCCGGCCGCGACCGATCTCGGCATAGAGGCGGATCGGTCCGGGCGTGGTGAAGTCGTACTCGGTCATGGCTGCTCCAGGGTGTGCTCGGCCACGGGTCCGTCGTGACGACGGCCCGAAGGTGGGCTGGCGGGTCGGCGGGTGGCTAGACCCAGCCGGTCATCCGCTTGGTGTGCTTGTTGCGGCCGCCTCCCCCGAAGGGGCTCCGGCCGTCGAGGAACGGGATGCTCGACAGGTCGATGTCGACGTTGATGGCGTTGTCGTTGGTGGCGGACCGGACGACGTTGACCAGCCAGGTGTTGAGGCTCTGGCCCGCGCGGCCGGCCTTCTCCTCGGCCTTGGTCTTGACCGACTCGGGGATGCGCAGGGTGATCCGGGCCAGCCCGCCCTCGTCGTCGAGGTCGTCGAGGGACGGCGGCGTCGGCGGCGCGGGCGGGGCCGGCGGCACGGGCACGGTGCCCTGGACGACGAAGTCGAGGTCGCGGCCGTTGAGGCGTACGTCGACGCTGCCACTCGGCAGCTCGGCGGTGATCTCGGCGGCGGCATGGGAGATGGCCTCCATCAGGGCCAGCCGGGCCGACGGGTCGAGCGCCATGGCCAGCCGCTCGGCGGCCTGGCGAACCTCGTCGCCGCCAGCCTCCGAGGCCGCCACGAGGTCTCGGCGGAGGTTGTCGACGTACGGCGTGATGTCCATGTGCACCACGATGACATCACTATGACGTCATGTCAAGAGGAATTTGATGTCAGATGATGTCGTGGCGCCGTCGTGCATGCCGTCACCGGGTCGGTGGGTACGGGCCCGAGGCCGTCCCACCTGCAGAAAGGGGCTCGGGCCCATGACCGGGGAACCGACCGTGCTGGCTGCCGACACGCTCATCAACGCGAGCGCGGTCGACTATCTGATCCTGGCGCTCTACTTCGTCGTCGTGCTCGGGGTCGGGCTGCTCGCGCGCAGCCGGGTGTCGGAGTCGCTCGACTTCTTCCTGTCCGGGCGCTCCTTGCCGGCCTGGGTGACCGGCCTGGCGTTCATCTCGGCCAACCTGGGCGCCGTCGAGATCATGGGGATGTCGGCCAACGGGGCGGCCATCGGGCTGCCGACGGTGCACTACTTCTGGATCGGCGCCATCCCGGCGATGCTCTTCCTCGGCGTCGTGATGATGCCGTTCTACTACGGCTCCAAGGTCCGCTCGGTCCCCGAGTTCATGCTGCGCCGGTTCGGGCCCGGCGCCCATCTGGTGAACTCGCTGTCCTTCGCCGTCGCCCAGCTGCTCATCGCGGGCGTCAACCTCTATCTGCTGGGCTCCATCGTCCATGCGCTGCTCGGGTGGCCGCTGTGGGTGGCGCTCCTGGTCGCGGCCGCCATCGTGCTGTCCTACATCACCCTCGGCGGGCTCTCGGCCGCGATCTACAACGAGGTGCTGCAGTTCTTCGTCATCGTCGCGGCGCTGTTGCCGCTGACGCTGATCGGCCTCCACCGGGTCGGTTGGTGGGGCGGCCTCGAGGACAAGATCAGCGCGGCTGCGTCCCAAGGCAACGGGCCGGCCGCCACCGAGCAGCTCAACTCCTGGCCCGGGCAGGCCCTGTCCGGGTTCGGCCAGGACTGGCTCTCGATCGTCGGGATCGTCTTCGGCCTCGGCTTCGTGTTGTCCTTCGGCTACTGGACCACCAACTTCGTCGAGGTGCAGCGCGCCATGGCGTCCGACTCGATCTCCTCGGCGCGCCGTACGCCGGTCATCGGCGCGTTCCCCAAGATGTTCGTGCCGTTCCTGACGATCGTCCCGGGGATGATCGCCGCAGTTCTGGTGCGCGAGATCGCCCAGCTCAAGGGCGGCGGGTCGCCCGCCGGCGGAGCGTCGGGCAACGGCGTGACCTACAACGACTCACTCCTGCTGCTCATGCGGGACCTGCTGCCCAACGGTCTGCTGGGGCTCGCGATCACCGGGCTGCTGGCGGCGTTCATGGCGGGGATGGCCGCCAACGTGTCGGCGTTCAACACGGTCTTCAGCTATGACCTGTGGGGCGACTACGTCGTCAAGGACCGCGACGACGCCTACTACCTGCGGGTCGGGCGGATCGCCACGGTTGGTGCCACGCTCGTCGCCGTCGCGACGGCCCTGATCGCCGGGCAGTTCTCCAACATCATGGACTACCTGCAGACCCTGTTCGGCTTCTTCAACGCGCCGCTGTTCGCGACGTTCATCCTCGGCATGTTCTGGAAGCGGATGACCCCGACCGCCGGCTGGGTCGGCCTCGTCGCGGGTACCGTCTCGGCGATCGCCATCTGGGCCACCAACGAGTGGGGGCCCCTCGACCTGCCCGGCCAAGGCGCCGCGTTCCTGTCGGCGTCCGTGGCCTTCGTGGTGGACATCCTGCTGTCCGTGGCCGTCTCGCTGGTCACCCGGCCGAAGCCAGCAGAGGAGCTCGTCGGGCTCGTCTACTCCGAGACTCCGGTCGACCAGCGGACCGACCCGCACGAGGCGTCGTACCCCTGGTATCGCCGCACCGTCCCTCTCGCCGGCGTCGCGCTGGTGATGGTCGTCGTCCTCAACGTCCTCTTCTGATCGGAGCCCGACATGGCATCGCGACACCAGGCGGGTCTGTTCGACATCCGCAACATCATCGGCGGGCTGTTGCTGGTCTATGGCGTGATCCTGCTGCTCATGGGGCTGTTCGCCGACCAGGCCCACGACAAGACCGGCGGCGTCAACGCCAATCTGTGGGCCGGCCTGGCCCTCCTCGCCGTCGGCGGCGCCATGGTGATCTGGGCGCTCACCCGACCGGTCCTGGTGCCCGAGGACCAGCTGGAGCAGGACGACGCCAAGCAGCCACCCGCCGGCTGAGGAGGTCGCGCAGCGACCGTCTCGAAGCCGAGCGCTCGCGGGCTGGTCGGCGATCGGTTATAGGTCGCGCCAGACGAGGTGGACCGCACTGATCGCCCAGCGGCTGTACGCCGGCGCGCCCGCGGGCGGGCGCGTGGAGACGCGGTCGACGGTGATCGTCCACTGTGGCCCGAAGACTCCGTCGACAGGCACGGCAACGGTGATGGTGAGCCGCGTGTCTGAGCCCCTCACCCCCAGGCCCGGTGTCTCCCAGCGGTCATTGACTTTCACGACCTCGGCCGACGCCTCCCGAAGCACATCGAGGGCCGAGCCAGGGCATTCCGCCTCGTGAGTGCTCGCGTTGCAGACCGGCCAGCTCGCCGGGTCGTCGAACTCCTTCGCGCTGACGACGGTCGAGCGGCCGTTGACCGACAGCGTGACGTGGCCGGTGCGTGTCAGCGGCCACGTCGGGGCACGCCCGTTGGCGAAGTCGAGCAGTGCCCAGGCGAAGGCGCGCTGGTCGGGCTTGGGGGAGTAGGGGCACGGGACCGGCTGGTTCTTGCCGACGATCAGGGTGACGGCGTCGCCCGGGGCGTACGTCGTTCCGCCCGGCGGCGAGGTGGCGAGGGCGCGGCCGTCGTCACCGGTGCAATAGAGCTTGCGCTCCTTCACCGTCACGGTGAGCCCGGCGGCTTCGAGCATGGCCTGGGCGGACCGGGCGTCATAGCCGAACACCGACGGGACCTGGTCGGTGCCCAGCGTGGTGCCGGAGGAGGACGTCAGCGACGGGGAGGGGTGGGTCAGCGGCTTGTCGGGACCACCCTGGGTGACGGCCAGGATCGTCACGCCGGCCAGGACGGCGGCGGTGGCGGCGGCCGCGGCCACGGTGACCCAGCGACGCGATCGGCTGGGGAGCGGCACGGGCCGCGCGACGGGGTCGACGTCGATGGTCAGGGCGGCCTGGGCGAGCAGCTCGCGGGCCTCGGTCTCGGTCAGCATCGGGTGCTCCTGATGTTGTCGTCGGCGGCCAGCGCCGCGAGGGCGCGGGCGGTGCGCGACTTCGCCGTACCGGCCGGGATGCCGAGCGCCGCGGCGGTCTCGGCCTCGGACAGGTCGGCATAGAAGCGCAGCACCAGCACCTCGCGGTGCTCGCGGGTCATCGCTGCCAGCGCCCGGCGTACGGCGAGGCCGGTGGTCGGATCGGGGTCCGGTGCCGTCGCGTCGGGCGGAGACGCCGTCGGCAGCTCGTCGGTCCAGCGGCGGCTGCGGGCGTCGCGCAGGGTGTTGGTGAGGATGCGGTAGACGTAGGCGTCGGGCTGGGCGGCCCGGACCACCCGCGACCAGGACCGGTAGGCCTTGGTCAGCGTGCTCTGGACGAGGTCCTCGGCGTCGGCGACCGGGCAGCCGAGCAGCACCGCGGAGCGCACCAGCTGGGTGCGCCTCGCGGCGACGTACTCGCTGAACTCCACCGTCTCCCCCTTGGTCACTGATATGACCGGTGAGGGGGGCGGTTCGGTTCCGGCGTGTGACGGGTCAGTCGGCGGCGGCCTGGGCGACGGCCTTGATGATGCCGTCATAGCCGGTGCAGCGACACAGGTTGCCGGACAGGCCGATGCGGATCTCGTCCTCGGTCGGCGTCGGGTTGGCGGCCAGCAGCGCCGTCGCCGAGATCAGCATGCCCGGGGTGCAGAACCCGCACTGGACGCCGCCGTGCTCGAGGAACGCGCTCTGGAGCTTGGACAGGTGCTCGCCGTCGGAGAGACCCTCCACGGTGGTGATCTCGGCGCCGTCGGCCTGCACGGCCAGGTAGGAGCAGGCGTTCACGGGGCGGCCGTCGAGCAGCATCATGCAGGCGCCGCACTCGGAGTCGTCGCAGCCCTCCTTGGGGCCGGTCAGCCCCACCTGGTCGCGCACCGTGTGGAGCAGGCTCGCGTGCTCGTCGACGACGACGGGGTAGGGCTCGCCGTTGACGGTGAGGGTGATCTCGGTGCTCATCGCTGCTCGCTCCAGTCGCTGGCGGGGATGGTGATGGTCTCGCCGGCGGCGCGTCGGAGGGCTGCCGTGATGGCGCGGCGGGCGACGACCGCTGCCATGGCCTTGCGGTAGGCCGCCGACGCCCGGACGTCGCTGATGGGTGTCGCTGCCTCGGCGGCTGCTTGTCCGGCGGCCTGATGGTTGCCGTTTGGCCCAAATCGGCAGAAAAACCGCCCGCCGACATGTCGTTTGCGTCCAATCGGTGACCCACGAGCGCCTCCTCGGCGGCGGGGACGCGGCAGATGACCGGGGTGAGGGCGGTGATGGCGACGCGGGCGGTGGTGATCGTGTCGCCGTCGAGCTCGACGTACGCCGCCGCGCCGACGACCGCGATCTCCATCTGGCGGCGATACTGCAGCCGCACATAGGCGCTGCCGGACCCGGCCGGCGGCACCGGCAGCTCGAGGCCCTCCATCAGCTCATCCGGCGAGGCGGAGGTCCGGCCGGGGCCGGTCCACAGCTCGTCGAGCCCGAGCCGGCGCGTGCCGGACGGTCCGGTGAGGACGGCGACCGCGCCGTGGCAGAGCAGCGGGGCGCCGGTGTCCATGGCCGGCGAGGCGTTCATGACGTTGCCGCCGATGGTGCCGTTGGCGCGGGTGGCCTGGGAGCCGACGATCGACGACGCGTCCAGCAGCCCGGGCGCGGTAGCCCGCAGCGACGCGGACGCCAGGATCGACGCGTGCGTGGCCAGCGAGCCGATCCGGATCACCCCGTCGGCCTCGGCGATCTCGCCCAGCCCGGGGATCCGGTGGATGCCGACCAGCGACTCGGGCAGCGGCGCCTTGCCGTGGCGGGCGCCGACGACGAGGTCGGTGCCGCCGGCGATCGGCCGGGCGCCGCTCGCCATCGCGGCGACCGCGCCCGCGACGTCGCGGGCCTCGACATAGCTGCTCACTGGTCCTCCTCGATCCCGTTGGCACCAGTCCCGTTGGCCCCGATCCCGTTGGCCGCGGCCCACACGCGCTCGGGCGTCATCGGCAGCTCGCGCACCCGCCGCCCGATCACCTTGGCGATCGCGTTGCCGACCGCGCCGGACGTCGGGACGCTCGGTGGCTCGCCCACGCCCTTGGAGCCCTTGGGGCCGGCGTTGGGGGTGTCGATCTCGATCCACCGGACCTCGATCTCGGGGGCGTCGCTCGCGGTCTGCAGCTTGTAGTCGAGCAGCCCCGGGTTGCGCTGTCGACCGTCCTCGTCGGTCCACGTCGCCTCGGTGAGCGCCTGCCCGATCCCCATCATCACGCCGCCATAGACCTGGCCGTCGGCGCCGATCTTGTTGATGATCACGCCGGAGTCGTGGGCCGCGGCGAACTTCACGACGCGGACGACGCCCGTCTCGCGGTCGACCTTGACGCGGGCGGCCTGGGTGATCAGCTGCGGGGCGAGGAACAGAGTCGACCCCGATCTTGCCGACACAGCCTTCGGGCAGCGTGGTGGGCGGGTTGTCGGGGATGATCCCGGACCCCTTGCCGAGCAAGGGAGTCCCGGTGCCGGCGAGCTCGGCGATGGTGACCGACGACGACGGCGCGCCCTTGACGCGTGCTGCGCCGTCGACGAGCTCGAGGTCGTCGACGGCGACCTCGAGCCGCTCGAGGCCATCTCGCAGCAGCTGGCTGCGGACCTCGATCGCGGCCGCGATGACGGCGCGACCGTTGTTGAAGGTCGTCTGGGAGCCCGACGCGCCCATGTCCCACGGGCCGGCATCGGTGTCCTGGTAGAGGATCGAGAAGTCCTCGGGCCTCATCCCGAGCTGCTCGGCCGCCAGCACCGGCAGCGCCATCACCGCGCCGGTGCCGCACTCCTGGGCGCCGGTCACGATGGTCGCCGTACCGTCGCCGTTGAGCTTCACGTAGGCCCCCGACGGGGACGCCATGCTCGGCCACCAGCCGCAGGCGACGCCGATGGCCTCGTCCTCGGGCAGCTCCTCGCCATAGCCGATCATCTCCAGCGCGGCCTCGAGGGTCTGCTTCATGCCGATCTCGTCGAAGACCTGGCCGGTCGCGCTGACCGAGCCGGTGTCGATGAGGGTACGGCGGCGCAGCTCGACCGGGTCGAGCCCGAGCTCGGCGGCGACCTCGTCCATGTGCTGCTCGAGGGCCCAGCACACCTGGGGAGCCGTTGGCGCCCGGATCGAGGACGAGGGCTGGTTGGTCGAGTAGGTCAGCATCGCGCGGACCTCGACGTTGTCGAGCTCGTAGGGGCCGCACGCGTGCATGGCGGCCATCTGGGCGAAGAAGCCGCCCTCGCCGGTGTAGGCGCCCTTGTCGAGGTGGAGCGTCGCCCGCCGGGCCACGATGTGGCCGTCGCGGGTCACCCCGGTCTCGAGCTCGATGTCGAGGCCCTCACGCCGGTGGTCGGGGGCGAAGAACTCCTCGCGGCGGCTGAAGACCAGCTTGACCGGTCGCTTGGCCGCCTTGGCCAGCGCCGCGACGTGCCCCTCGAAGTGGAAGTCGCACTTGGAGCCGAAGCCACCGCCGAGCAGCGGGACGATGACGCGCACATGGGACTGGGGGATGCCGAGGACGTGGGCGACGCCGTCGCGGGCGGCGAACGGCACCTGGGTCGAGGACCAGATCGTGACGCGGTCGCCGTTCCACTGCGCCAGGATCGCGCGAGGCTCGATCGGCGCACCCTGGGAGGCGTCGGCGCGGTAGTGGCTCCTCACCACGACATCGGCGCCGGCCATCGCGGCGGCGGCGTCGCCCTTGACGATCGTCGAGTGGCCCACGACGTTGCCGTCGCGGCCCATCTCCTCCTCTCCGGAGTACGCCGTCCAGCCGGCGTGCACCAGGGGTGCGTCGGCGGCGGCGTTGGCGACGTAGTCCGGCAGCGGCGACAGCACGTCGTAGTCGACGACGATGGCCGCGGCGGCCGCACGGGCGATCGCCTGGGTGCGGGCGGCGACACCGGCGACGACATCGCCCTCCCAGCGCACGGTGTCCTTGGCGAACATCAGCCGGTCCTGGACCATGCCGCCATAGAGGTTCTCCGGCACGTCCTCGTGGGTGACCACGGCATAGACGCCCGGGATCGCCCGAGCGGCCGTGGTGTCGATCCGGGTGATCCGGGCGTGCGGGTGGTCGGCGTAGCGGAATGCCGCATGGGCCTGGCCGGTGAGGTTGAGGTCGGCGGTGTAGCGCCCGAGCCCGGTCACCTTCTCCTTGCCGTCCGGCCGGATGAAGGGCGCAGCCTGCACGGTCGTCATGACACCACCTCGCGTCGTTGCGTGGATGCGTTGCATCGGGTTGGGACAGCCGATCGTATGCATAGCCCAGGACCGGGGTCAGCCCCCGGTCCCAGGTGGTGTACCTCAGAAGTCGAACAGCGACGTGGCGTTGTGGATGTCGACGTCGGTACGCGGCTGGTGACCCTCGCCGGACGACGCCGGTGCGGCCGGTGGCGCAGCCGGTGCCGGCGCCGGCGGCTCCGGCTCCGGTACGACGGCCACCTCGGGCTCCGGCTCGGGCTCGGGCTCGGGGGCCGATACAGCCTCCGGCTCGGGCGCGTCATCGACGTCGAGGATCGTCTCGGGGTCCTCGACCGCTGCGACGGCCGCCGGCTCAGGGGCGGGCGCTGTTGCGGGGGAGGCCTCCGGCATGGGGATGTCGAACAGCGACCCCTGCGGGATCGATGCGGCCGGCGTCGCGGCGGGCGCGGGCGCGGAGGCGGGAGCCGCCGGCTCGTCCTCGGCGACCTCCGCGGTCGGCGCGGGGTCTCTGGAGCGGCAGGCGCCGCCGGTGCCTCGGCCGGAGCGATGTCGAACAGCGACCCGGTGGGGATCTCGGCCGCCGGGGCCGGCGCAGGAGTCGGTGCGACCGGCGCCGCGGGAGCAGCCACGTCGAACAGCGAGCCAGTCGGGATCTCGGCGGCCGGCGCAGGCGGTGCGGCGGGGGCCTCGGGCGCTGGGACGTCGAACAGCGAGCCGCCGGCCGCGGGGCGCAGGCTTCTCCTCGGCCGGGGCCGCGGGGGCCGGGGTGTCGAACAGTGACCCGCCGGTGGCGGGCGCCGCCGGGGCGGGGGCCGGGGTGTCGAACAGCGAGCCGCCGGTGGCGGGCGCCGCCGGGGCGGGGGCCGGGGTGTCGAACAGCGAGCCGCCGGTGGCGGGCGCCGCCGGAGCCGCCTCCTCGACGACGGCCGCAGCCGCAGCCGCAGCCTCGGCCGGAGCCGGGGCCTCCTGGGCCGGGGTAGCGGGGCCGTCGGGCCGGGAGCCGGGGTGGCCGCGGCCAGCGCGACCGCAGGCTCCCCCTTGACCGAGGCGAGCAGCATCTGGGCGACGTCGAGCACCTCGACGTCGTCGCGGGCGGTGCCACCGGCCTTGGCGGTGGTCAGTCCGTCGGAGAGCATGACGCGGCAGAACGGGCAGCCCACGGCGATCTGGTCGGCGCCGGTCTCGACCGCCTCGTTGGTGCGGTTCTCGTTGATCCGCGTGCCGATCTTCTCCTCCATCCACATGCGGGCGCCGCCGGCGCCAGCAGAAGGAGCGCTCGGAGTTGCGCGGCATCTCGCGGTACTCCGCGCCGGGCAGCACGGAGAGCTCGCGCGGCGGGAGTAGACCTGGTTGTGGCGGCCGAGGTAGCAGGGGTCGTGATAGGTGATCGAGCGCTTCGCGGCGCCGGGGCCGTCGGCGACCGGCGTCAGCCTGCCCTCGCGCACCAGGCGGTTGAGCAGCTGGGTGTGGTGGACGACCTCGAGCTCGATGCCGAGCTCGCGGTACTCGTTCTTGAGGTGTTGAAGCAGTGGGCGCAGGTCGTGACGGCCTTCTTGACCTTGAACTCCTTGAACGTCTCGACGTTCTGCTGGGCCAGGCCCTGGAAGACGAACTCGTTGCCGGCGCGGCGGGCGGAGTCACCGGTGCAGGTCTCGCCGTTGCCCAGGACGCCGAAGGTGACACCGGCCAGGTTGAGCAGCTCGGCGACGGCCTGGGTCGTCTTCTTGGCGCGGTCCTCGCAGGCGCCGGCGCAGCCGGCCAGAAGAGCCACTCGACCGACTCGAGCGACTCGAGGTCCTCCCCGACGACGGGCACGTCGAAGTCGAGGCCCTTGGCCCAGTCCATCCGGCCGGTGGGCGACATGTTCCAGGGGTTGCCGCGGTTCTCCATGCCCTTGAAGAGGCCGTTGAGCTCGGCGGGGAACGTCGACTCGCCCAGCACCTGGTTGCGGCGCATGTCGAGGATGTGGTCGACGTGCTCGATGTCGACGGGGCACTGCTGGACGCACGCGCCACAGGTGACGCAGGACCACAGCACGTCGTCGTCGATGACGGCGCCACCGGTGGGGTCCCACGGCTCGCCCTCGGTCGCGCCGACCAGCGGGCGCTCCGCCTCGGCCAGGGTGGCGGCGGGGAGGGATGCGCGCTTGGCTTCATCGGCGAGCAGGTAGGGGCCCTTGGCGTAGGCGTGGTCGCGCAGCCCCATGATCAGCAGCTTGGGCGACAGCGGCTTCTCGGTGTTCCAGGCCGGGCACTGGGACTGGCAGCGACCGCACTCGGTGCAGGTGGCGAAGTCGAGGATGCCCTTCCAGGTGAAGTCCTCGATCGAGCCGACACCGAAGGTGGTGTCCTCGTCGAGGTCGTCGATGTCGTCGAGGGTGATCGGCTTGCCGCCGGAGGTCAGCGGCTTGGCGGCACCCAGCGCGATCGGCTGGCGCTTGAACAGCACGTTGACCGGCGCGGCCATGATGTGGAGGTGCTTGGAGTGCACGACCTCGATGAGGAAGACCAGCATCACGCCGATGTGGAGCAGCAGGCCGAGACCCTCGAGGAACTCCAGTGCCCCGTCGCTGAGGCCGCCGAGCATCGAGCCCACGGCGTTGGAGACGAAGGCGCCCGGGTTGTCGAAGTTGCCGAGCGCCTGGGCGGCCCCCCGGAAGAGGAACAGCGTCCACACGACGTTGAAGATGAAGAACAGCACGAGGTAGGCGCCGAACTCGTGGGAGCCCTTGAACCGCGACTGGCGGCCCAGCTTGGCCGGGGCGTTGCGGATGCGGATCACCGCGAAGGTCACGATGCTCACCAGCACGGCGAGGGCGATGAGGTCCTGGACGAAGCCGAGGATCCACCAGTGGCCGATCACCGGGATCGCGAAGTCGTCGGGGCCGAGCATGACGCCGTAGGCCTCGACATAGACGGTCCCGAGGATCACGAACGCCCAGAACGTGAAGAAGTGCGCCGTGCCGGGGATCGTCCACTTCAGCAGCCGGCGCTGACCGAGGACCTCGACCACCTCGGTCTTGATCGCACGGCCGAGCCGGCCGGTGACCCCCTCGATGCGGTCGGGGGCCGGTTGGCCGTTGCGGATCAGTCGGAAGAGGAACCACAGCCGCCGGCCCACGATGGGCAGCGCGATCAGGTTCATCAACAGCCCGATGACGAGCACAGGATTCACGACTCACTCCGGAGATGGGACGGCGCAGCGGTCGGGACCTCCCCGACGCGGGAGACACTACGGACAATCGTGGAGGGGGTCAGCCCCCGGATCGCGTGACAAAGATCCTACTGACGAGTAACAACGCCCATCAAGCCGGATTCCCCCCGAGTCGGCGGCTCAGCAGATCCGCCGTACGGCGCACACCGGCCGCCAGCGCCTCGACCTGCGGGGCCTCCTCGACCGGGTAGGTGACCGCGACCCCGGCCAGGGGGAAGTCGTTGTGGTCGAGGACGGCCGCGGCCACGCTGGCGAACCCGGGCGTGATCTCGCCGTCCTCGGTCGCATGCCCTCGCTGACGGGTGTCGGAGAGCAGCGTGCGCAGCGCGGACAGGCTCCGCGGGCCTTGGCCGTGCCGGTCCACGAACGCGCTTTGGTCGGGATAGAGCGCCCGCACCTGCGCTGCCGGCAAGGCCGCGAGGATGGCGCGTCCGCTGGCCGTCAGCTGCGCCGGGAGTCGTACGCCGACGTCGGTGACCAGGGGTGGCCGCCCGGCGGCACGCTCCTCGACGACATAGAGGACGTCGCGACCGTGCAGGACCGCGAGGTGCGCCGTGTGGCCGGTGCTGTCGGCGAGGGCGGCCAGGGGGCGACGCGCGATCCGCTGGAGAGGTCCCTGACGGGCATAGCCGCTGCCCACCTCGAAGGCCGCGATCCCGAGGCCGTAGCGGTGGTCGTCGGGCAGGTGGACGACGAAGCCCTCCTCGATCATGGCGTTGAGCAGGTGGTAGGCGGTGGACCGCGGGAGCTTGCAGGCGCGCATCAGCCGGTCGAGCGGAACCGGGTCGGGCTGGCTGGCGAGGAATCGCAGCACACGCAGCGCCCGCGTCGCCGCGGGAACCTGCAGGCTGGCCATGCGCGCATGCTAGGCCCGCAGCGGCCCGACGTGACCGACGGCGCACGCCTCGAGCCGGGGAGTTTCGACGTTCGCCTGCGGGGGGAAGCCTCGCCTTCCTAGCCTGGGTGGAGGAACCCGATCCCCGGCCTTGGAGAGCATCATGCGGCTCACCCCCGTCCTCGTCGCCGGCGGCCTGATGGCCGTCGCGCTGCTGCCCAGCGCCGCCCGGGCGGACGACGTGGCCGCGCGCCCGGCGGCCAGCCGGGTCGGTCTCGTCTCGGTCACCGCCGAGGCTCAGGGTGCGCTGCCGGGTCGCCCGGGCAACTGGCACACGGTCGTGATCAGCATCAACGGGTCCGACGGCGTCTCCGGGGTGGTGGCCGACTGGACCTGCGCCGACGGCGTCGAGCCGAACTACGCCGACGTCGGCGCCGAGTGGACGTGCACGCCCGAGTCGTACGGGACCGTGGCGGCCGCGACGGACGAGGACGGCGCCTCGCTGGTACGGGTCGCAGTCAACCGGCCGACGCGCCACCTCGTCGCCCGTGGCCTGGTCGCCGTGACCGACGACTCGGGCGTGTCCGCCATGGTCCGGCTGCGGCTCCAGGCCGTCGCCGACGGTGGCTGGACCCGCACCGTCGGTACGGCGCCCGACGGCTCGCGCACCGTGACCATCACCCGCACCGGCACCCGCGCCCGCGGCGCCGTGGGTGACACCGCCTTCCGCCCGAAGGACTGGCAGATCTCCGCCTCCGACCTGGTGTCGGTGACGACCCTGGCCTCCGCCGGGCGCGTCCTCACCTACTGACCCGGTGTGGTCCTCCCGCCGCGCCGCCGTCGGCCGGCGACGAGGGCGAGCGCGCCGCCCGCCACCAGGAGCGCGCCGAGCGCCCACGGCCAGACCGACAACGACGAGCCGGTGTCGGGGAGCCCGTCCCCGTCGCCGTCGTCGTTGCCGCTGACGGCGCCGAACCGGTTGGTGAACTCGACGGTCACGTCGCCTGTCGTCGTGCCGGCCAGGTCGAGGACCACGCGCGTGCCGTCGCTGGTCTCTGATCCTTCTGGCCCGGTGACGCGGACGCTGGTCTCGAGCGCCCCACCGGACTCGGTCTCGACCACCCGGCAGCGCGTGCTGGTCGGCAGGTGGGCGTAGGAGGCGTGGTAGCCGTTGGCCCGGGAGAGGACCCGGTCGGGCCCGCCGGGCACCCGCAGGGGGACCCGCTCACCGTCCGCGAGCCAGGTGCACGTGGCGGTCACCGTGAAGGGCCCGCGCGACGCGGGGTTGTCGAGGTTGCCGGTGATGGCCTTGTCGACGTCGAACCCGGTCCAGTCATAGACGTTGGTGATCCGGGCGACCTGGGCCTCCGGGACGTCCTGCTCCTCGAGGGGCCGGCCGGGGTCCGTCGGCACGGCCACGACCAGGGTCGCGGGGCTGCCCTCTCGGCTGGTCTCTCCGAACTCCCCGACCGGGCCGGACTCGGCCACGGTGCAGGTGGCGCCCATCGGGATGCCGTCGATGCGCCGCTCGAACCCGTTGTCGGCGGTGAGCTCCAGCGTCGCGTCGTCGCCGAGGTCGAGGGGCACCGTCTCGTCACCGGAGCCGACGGTGCACACGACATCGACCGTGAAGGAGTCCGGCGCCGTCTCGGCGGCTGGGCCGATGACGGCCTTCTCGACCTGGATCGAGCCGAAGCGCAGGTGGACGCCGACCCGGTTGGGGGCGATCTTGCTGTCCTGGTCGGCACCGGCGTTGTGGTACTTCACGCCGAACTGGTTCCAGGCCAGCTGGTCGCTTCCCGGCACGGTCGTGGAAGCACCACTGGGATCACCGGCGGTGCGCGGCACGTTGCGGGTCGAGTAGTTGACGTCGATCAGCTGGCCCGGGGTCAGCGCCCGCCCACTGGTGGGGGCGAAGTCGAAGGTCACCCGGATCCCGGACACGGCGCTCCAGTCGGTGTCGGCCGTGGCCGTCGCCCAGGCCTCGCCGTTCTGCTCGCACGGCGGCTGGTTCTGGAGGTTGGCCCAGGTGCCGACGCAGACGTCGGGGCTCGACGTCACCTCGATGACCGCCTGGGTCGAGGAGGGCATCGTCAGTTGGAACGAGCCCGGAACGATCTGAGGGCGATACTGCGACCCGCGGCTGTTGCCGGAGATGAGCTGTCGGTCGCCACTCACCGGAAGCTGGTCGACGATGATCATCCGGTCGACGTCGACGGTGCCGGCGTTGGCGACGTGGAGGACCCAGTCGTCGACCCCGGTCAGCAGGCTGTGGGCAACGCACGGAGCCCGATAGAACCGGCCGTCCGACGCCACGGTCGCCCCGGGGGTGGCCGTGAGGGTGGGTGCACAGACGGTGGCCGGGTTGGCCGGGTTGTAGGCGCCGCCGTAGGGGGTCGGGTCGAGGGCCCCGCGCACGCCCTTGACCGTGAACAGGTTGGGTCCGTTGACGATCCCCACGAAGTCACTGGTGCCACAGGTCGAGGGGTCGTCGGCCCAGTCGTCGGTGGTGCTGCCGCCGGGCTGGGTGTTGGTGCAACGGCTCAGCTCCTCGGCGGTCTCCGCGGTGATCACGTTGGTGGCGGTCTGGCCCGCCGACAGGCCGGGCTGGAGCTCCAGGGGGAGGTCGATCACGAACGTCTCGCCGGGGCGCATGACGCGCCCGTCGTCGGGCCAGGTGAAGGTGAGCACGGACCCATTGGGGTTCGACGACACGGTGACGTCGGTCGACAGCGTGCCGTCCGGGTCGGCGGTGTAGGTCGGGTCGGACGTCCCGGTGAACACCAGCTCGGGTGGCAGGACGTCGCGAAGCTCGGTGAGGGTGAGCGTGCCGGTGCCGACATTGCGCAGGGTCAGGGTGAACGGCACCGTGTCTCCGACGCTGGCGAGCCGGTTGCCGCCGTTGGTGAGCTTGTTGACCGCGAGCTCGCGAGTGCCCTGGTCCAACGCGATGGTGTCGGCGGCGGTCCTCGTGGTCGAGTTGTTGCCGTCGCGCCGGATCGACTGGGAGGTCTGGGTGTTGGTGACGGTCCCGGTGAAGTCGAGCGGCTCACCCGAGTCGAGGTAGGTGCCGCGGGCCTGCACCGTGAACGCCGCGGCGGCGGACCAGTTGGGCGCGGGCACGACGGCCGAGAAGTAGTCCCCGTCCGCGCGCGAGAAGGTGAAGCGGACGCCCTGGACGTCGGCGTACGACGCGGCTGGAACGGGAATCTCGGGGTCAACGGCCACCGGCGTTCCGGTGACCCAGGCGAGCGCGCCGCCGGTCCCGAAGGGGCCATAGACGTCGACCCGGACCCGGTCGGACCCGGCCGGCAGGGTGAGGGCCCCGAGCCCGGTCAGGCGGAAGGTGTTCCAGAACTCCGCCGAGCCCGCCTGGTCCTCGATGACCACGCTCGACGGGGACAGGGAGCTGCGTGGGTTGCTGCCCTGGTCGGCGCCGAGCTGCACGGTGACGGGCGCGTCCGGGTTCGCCTCGAGCACGAGGTCGGGGGTGACCGCCTTGGTGGCTCCGACGTTGATCTCGCCGCCGGTCAGCCGCACGGTCGCGTCGTCGACATCACCCGTCACGACGCCAGGGGCCACCACGGGGTCGTAGGACTGGGCGAAGGCGCGGTTGACGACGTCGAGGTTGGTGCCCGGTGGCAGCACCTGCGCAGCGCCGGTGGTGCGGATCGTGGGGCGCAGCCGGGTCTCGAGGGTGATCGACAGGTTGTTGGCCTGGGTCAGCGTGCCGCCGGTCGTCGCCGGGTCGCTGCTGGTGAAGGTGACCGAGATGCCGACGATCGTGCCCGGCTCGGTCAGCCCCGCGTTGACGGCGGCGGCTGTGGTCTGCTCGGCGGTGTAGCTGCCGCCGTCGTAGCGCAGCAGCCAGACCACGCTGGAGGTCAGGTCGACCTGGGCCGGGATGCTGGCCGCGATCGTGATGTCGGTGACGTCGAAGCGTTGGAGCGGGTTGGGGTTGTCGGCGCTCGCGAGGTAGTCGACGCTGCCGTCGGTGACGAACGGGTTGGCCACGGCGGATCCCGGTGTCGCCACGCTCTGGCACCCGGCGAGGGCGACGTCGGTGCAGGTGGCGGGGTCGGTCACCCGGAGGTAGGAGGCCCTGGCCACCGACGCGTTGTGGGCGGTCACCGTCCATGTCGCTGTCGGGTAGTCGCCCGCGGGGGTGCCGGGGTCGGCCTGCGGCACATAGATCGGGTTGGGGGCCGAGACCGTCTTGTCCACGATGACACCCGGGTCGGGGTCGACGATCGCGATCGTGTCACTGGCCGTCGCACGCACGGGGTCGCCGCCGCCGATCGGGGTCCCGTCGATCGCGGTGGTGTTGTCGACGATGCCGGGGTCGCCGGCGTTGTAGAGCTCGTCCGCGACGACGAAGGCTCCGTCCGACCGTTTCTGGTCGCGGACCTGCCAGGTGAGGTCGAAGGTGCGGTCGGTGCTGCCCGAGCCGACCCCCGAGCCGGGGGCGGGGGCGAACGGGTCGAACTGGGGTCCGGTCTGCTGGGCGGCGGTCCGCGCGGCGTCGTCGGGCTCGAGCACGAGACGTACGCCGGTCGTCGTCGCCTGCTGGGGAGCCGTCAGGTCATAGCCGACGAAGGCCCCCGAGGCGTTGACCCAGCCCCCGGCCGGTGTGGGCACCGTGACCCATGCCGACCCGTCGAAGAGCTGCACGGCGGCGATGTCGTCGTACCTGAGCCACCAGCCGTTGGAGAAGGGCTCCGTGTCCGCCGGGATCGGGTTGACGCGGACCAGGTCGAAGGCGTCGAAGACGGTGCCTGAAGGGTCGGCGAAGTCGGCCGCCGGGTCGCTGATCGTGACCGTGGCCAGCCCTCGGTCGACCGACCAGACCAGGGTGGTGGTCGCACGCTGGCCGGACTGGGAGCTCACCGCCTCCTGGAGCCAGCGCTTCGCGATGCCGACGCCGTCACCGGGACCGCCCCCGTCGCCGGTCACGATGATGGCCTGCCCGGTGTCGGTGTCGGTGTCGGTCAGGGGCCGGCCGCCGGCCGTCTCGCCCTCGGCCGTGGTGATCGCGGTGTTGGTGTAGGTCGTGGGCTGGTCCGGCCCCGGCGTGACCGAGCCCCCGGTGCGGAGCGTCGGGCGTGCCTCGTGGACCAGGTGGGGGGTGATCGTCGTGGTGGCGGGGAAGCCCGGATCGTTGTTGGTGAACGTGAACCGGATGCCCTGCACGTCGGCCGAGGTCAGTCCGAGAGCGCTCAACGCCGCTGCTAGCTGAGGCTCCGTGAGCTGGAAGACGGTCGCGACCGCCTGTGGGCCATCGACCGTGAGCTGGTGCCACGTCCCGGCGGGGTCTTGGACCTCGATGGTCATCGTGGTGTCGGCCGGCACCTGCGTCGGGGCGATCGCCACCAGGTCGAAGGCGTTCCAGAGCTCACTGGTGCCGCCACCCCAGGCGTCCTCGACGACGATCTCGTGGATGGCGGCACCGTCGCCCTGGCTGGTCGCAGTCGTGGTCAGGGAGGAGATGACGGTCTCGCCGGGCTCGACGGCGCTGGTCGGCAGGATGGTCTTGGCGAGGGTCACGTCGATATCGGGGTTGACCAGGGTGAGGTCGTCGGAGTCGGTCGCCGTCGCGTCGAGGCCGTTGGGCGCCACCACCTCGGCGTCGACGGTGTTCGTCAGGGTCAGCGGCGCGTCTGTCGCGGCGGCTTCAGAGGTGGCGATGGTGAACTGGACCTGGCTGGCGGCGTCGGCCTGGATCAGCGTGCCGGTCCAGGTGATCTCGAAACCGGAGATGAGGAAGCCGGGCGGGGCGGGGGTGTCACCTTCGCTGAAGGCGACGCCGACCGGCGGCCCCCCGGCGAGCGGGAACCAGGCGATGGTCGCCCCCGTCGCGCCTGTCGGCCAGGCCGGCGCGGTGGTGAAGCCGCCGAAGGTGACCTCGTCGGTGAAGAAGGCGAGGTCGGAGACCGTCATGGAGGCGACCGGAACGCCGCCGTTGGTCGTCGTCAGGGTGCCCGTGGACGACTGGCCCGCCGTGATTCGGTTGGGGGTGATGTCCTTGACGGCGTCGACGGACGGCACCGCGGGGTTGACGACGTAGGACGCTGAGGCCTGGTCGGTGACCGGGTCCTGGCCCGAGGCCGCGACCGAGCCGATCATCACGTTGTCGACCCGGTGCTGGGAGGTCGACAGATCGGCCCCGGTGTCTCGCTGGGTGGCTCGCTGTGCCAGGGCCAGGTCGACGGCCAGCGAGGCGCCCGGGTCGATGTCCCCGTTGCACTCCACGCGGAGGCCACCGACCTCGGCGTTGGTGACGCCCGCCGGGAGCTCGAGCGTGGGGACCGGGACCGGGGTCCCGGTCACCCACCCCCAGGTGCTGCCGCCAAAGACATAGGCGTCGACCCGGACGGTGTCGCAACCGGTCGGCAGAGACGTCGTGCCGAACCCCGTGAAGTCGGTGATCGTGAACGGGTTGCTCGGGTCGAGGGTCGCGGCGCCGTCGGGTGCTGCCGCCGGCTCCTGCATGGTCAGCGTGGTCACCGGCACGTTGGAGGTGTTGCGGACGCCCAGCCCGATCGTTGAGGTCGCCCCGGGGTTGAAGAGCTGGGTCGAGGGGGTCCACGACTTGGTGACGCCGACGTCGATGACGGTGGCGACGACGATGTTGACCGTGGCGTTGTCGCTGACGGGGTTGGCGTTGGTGGCCGTGGCCGTCGCCGTGTTGACGATGTCGGGGCTGGTGCCGGGCGGGTAGTCATCGGGGACGCGGAGACTGAGGGCGATCGTGAACGTCGTGCCGGAGCCGAGCCCGATGCCGACCGGGTCGTCGGTGGTCTGCTGAAGGTCGATCGTGAACCCGGTGTCGCTGCCCACCTGCGCCGGCGGCGTCGGTGAGCCGCCGGGGTTCCAGGTGATGGTGCGCGGGACCGTGGCCGGCGCGGGGGTGAGCGTGACGTTCTGGAGGTCGAAGCCGGCCAGCTCGGCCGGCAACGTGTCGGTCAGCTGGGCGTCGAGGCAGTCCTGCTCGGAGCAGGTCGCCTGGATGGTGTAGGTGAACGACTCCCCGGGTCCCGGGGTCGGGTTGTCGACCGCCTTGGTGATCTGGAGGTAGTCACCGGGGTCCGCGGCGGCCGACGGGCTGGGCGCGAGCGCGGTCCACACCATCGTGGTGGCGACGACCAAGCCCGCGGCGACGAGCCGGGTCGGCGTCCGAGGAGCCCAGCGGTACCTGACCATGCGTGTGCCCCCCGAGACTCGGCTTCGTTCTTCGTCCTGTCCGGTCATCGTAAAGGCGGCCTGGCCCCACGAGAAGGTCCCGCCACGCGTCGGCCCCGGACCGCCGAGGCGGTCAGGGCCGACGCTGTGGGTCAGGTCAGACCCACAACCCCGCCACGTCGACGATCACGTGGGTCGACGACGAGGGCCGGGCGCACATCTCGCCGGCCGTGTTGAGGGCGACCTGGCCGGAGTTGTTGACCACGGCCGTGGCGTAGTTGAGGTGGGAGACCGACGGTGCCGTGGCGGCGCAGTCCCAGTCCACGACGAAGCCGGGCCCGGACTGGCCGACGACCGTGGTGTTGACCGCCGCCGCACCGGCAGCGGCGAGCCCGAAGGCGCCACCGATGTCGAACCGCAGGGTGGAGCCGCCCGGGGCCGCGGAGCCGCTGCGCCCCGCCGACCGGGTCGGGTTCGCCGCCCGGGTGTCGAGCACGCGTAGCGGCTCGATGGTCCGGTAGCTCCTGCCGGTGGCGCCGTACCAGCCCTGGACGTCGACGATCACGTCCGCCGACGCGAGGGAGTAGATGCACACGTTCCCGGTGCTCGACATCGCCGTGTTGATGCTGCTGCTGATCGCGGCCTCGCCGGCGGCGTAGTTGAGCGTCGACGTGCCGGGACGCGTGGCCGCGCAGTCCCAGACGGTGAGGAAGCCGGCGGCCGCGGGCGACACGGCGGTGACGTTGAGCGCCACGGCCTTGGGCGCACCGGACGCTGTCATCGCGGGGACACCTGACATGCCTGCCATGGGGATCGTGATCGTCTTGCCGGCCGTGAGCCTTCCCTCGAACACACCGGTCCGGGTGTCGGCCCGCCGCGCAGCGAGCGGGTTGAACCGCTGGCCGGTGCCGTCGTTGCGCATCCAGCCGTTGACGTCGAGCAGGACCCGGGTCGTAGCCGAGGAGTAGACGCAGATCTGACCGGCGGAGTCCATCGGCACGATGGCCTGCATGGCCCGCACCGCACCGCTCATGTAGTTGAGCGTCGAGGTGTCAGGACGGGCCCCGCACTGCCATGCCGTCAGGTAGCCGTTGCCGGTCGGGCCCACCGCGGTGATGGTGGCCGAGACCGCCTTGACCGCCGTCGTCCCGGAGAGGTCCCAGGTGACCGTGCTGCCTCCGGTGATGGTGACGTCCTTCTGCCGGGTCGGCGTGACGGGCTGATAGAGCAGGCCCGTCGCCAGCGTCGTGGCCGCCCGGGTGATGTCCTTGCAGCCCAGGGAGACGCTCGCGTGGTCCAGCGGCAGGGACACACAGATGCGGGACGCCCCCGCGGGAGCAGCGATGCTGGGGGCGAAGCCGGGCTTGGCCGTCGAGGGCAGGCCATAGGCGCTCACGACGTCGGAGCGCACCACGCCGGTCGACGCCGCGGTCGCCACGTCGTTCACGCTGATCGTCACGGGTGTGCTGGCGGTCGGGGAGGCCGGGGAGAAGGCCCAGCCGGTGACCTTCACCGACGAGCCCGACACGACGGCGGAGTCGAAGACGCCGATCGGGTCGTCCACGACGTTGAGGCCCCGATAGGCCTGGTAGTGCCGGTCGTCCCCGTTACGGGTGAGGTAGGTCCCGTGGTTCACCACGGTGTACTGCTTGTGCTCCATCTGGCCGTCCGCGTGGCCGGTGTTGCCGATCCCGCCGCCCCCGAAGTCATAGGCGTAGTAGTTGCGGGTGGTGGAGTTGACCGTGGTGCCCCACTTCTCGAACATCGTGACGTGGCCGTCGGTGATCAGCACGTCGCCCGGCTTGAGCTGGCTCCAGTCGATACGGACCGTGTAGGCCGCGCCCATCATGGAGCTGCTGCCGGGCTGGGCGGACACGCGCCACGCCATCGAGACCATGCCAGAGCAGTCGGTGCGATAGCGCGCCGTCCCCCACGCCTCGGGCGCCGAGCCGTTGATGTTGCGACCGAACGTGCTGCCGTCGATCAGGCCGTTGCTCGCGCGGTACCAGTAGTCGGCCCTGGCGATGACCTCGGAGCGACGCATGGTCGGGCCGGCCGCGGCGTCGGCGGGCGCGGTGAGGGGAGGGGCGATGGTGAGCAGGGCGGCGCCGAGCAGGGCCGCGAGGATCACGGTCAGCAGGCGGCGCGCGGCTGCGAGGGGACAGGTGGACATGACGGTTCCTCCCATGGGTGAGATGGGTTGATGGAGGGAGAGGGAGAGGCGCTGCCTCTCGGGCGCACCGCATGGGTGGCGCGCCCCTCAACCGCGGCGCGAGAACGGCGGTCGGCGCGACGGCGAGAAGGTCGCCGCTAAGGGCGGGGATCGACGTCCCAGCCCGGCAGGCCCGCGAGCGCGGTCCTGACGAGATCGTGGATCTCGGTGATCTGTGCCTCCGTGCCGGGTCCGGTGCCGGCCAGGAAGCAGGCGATGGTCAGGTGGTCCTCCTCGTGTCGGATGCGATGGTGCTCGGGGATGGGCGAGAGCAAGAGCCGCTGGTGGATCAGGCCCTCGACCTCGGTGGCGGAGGCGGTGTCCCGCGGGCCCGCCGTACGGCGGACGCTGAGGGCGGCGAGATACATGGGTGCGGCGACGACCGCGCGGGGTCTAGGGGGTGCCCTTGGGGTGGTCCCACTCGAACCCACCTCGTCGGGTGGCCGTCGGGCTCGGGTCGTCGGCGTCGCCACTCGCGACGAAGCTGAAGCCGCCGACCGCGAGCAGGAGTGCGGTGACCAGGGCGGCGAAGGTGCGGTGCATCGGGACCTCCCGGGGTTGTGGATCTGGTGGGACGACTCTGCTCCGGGGATGATGCTCACCGGAAGAGTTGAGAACTGGCCGTGATGGGCCTGGCCCAAACCGTCCACCGGGGGTGCTGTGGAGCTGGATGACGATGCCCGAGAGGTCTATCGCGCCATGCTGCTGAGGCCCGGCCTCACGCTGGAGGAGCTGTCGGCGGCCGCCTCGCTGTCACAGGACCGCGTGCGGGCGGCGCTCGACCAGCTGGCCGACCTCGCCCTGCTGGCCGATGATGCCGGGCTGTCGTCGCCGCGCCCGACCCCGCCGCGCGTGGCCCTGGCCCGGGCGGCCGCCATGGCCGAGGCCGACATCCGACAGCGACAGCAGCAGCTCGCGGCGCTGCGTGAGGTCATGGAGTCGATCGCGGCCGAGCACGAGTCGGCGCTGCACCGCGAGTCGCTGGTGCGCCACGCCAGCAGGGGCGCTGCCCGCGACCGACTGGCGGAGCTGGCCCAGTCGGCGACCCGGGAGGCCCTCTCGCTCAACCCGGGGCGCAGCCACGATCCGGCGGCGATGGCCGCCAGCAAGCCGCTCAACGAGCAGGCGCTCGCGAGGGGCGTGGCGATCCGGGCGATCTATCAGGACAGCAGCCGGACCGACCCCCCGACCCTCGACTACGCCCGGTGGCTGACCGAGGCCGGCGGCGAAGTCCGTACGTCGCCCAGCGTGCCGCTGCTGATGGTGGTGGTGGACCGTGAGATCGCCCTGATCCCCTGGCAGGTCGGAGACCCTGACCAGGGCGCGATCGAGATCCGCGTGCCGGCCCTCGTGGCCGTGCTGATCGACTACTTCGAGGTTCTGTGGCGCGGCGCGGACCCCTTGGGCACCGCGCGGCATCGCGACGTCGACGTCCAGGGGTCGGTCGCTCAGGAGATCGTCCGGCTGGCGGCGACGGGACTCACCGACGATGCGGTCGCTCGGCGGCTCGACATCTCCAGCCGCACCGTGCGGCGGGTCATGTCGGAGGTGATGGAGGAGGTCGGCGCCAGCAGCCGCTTCCAGGCGGGCGTCGAGGTCACCCGCCGCGGCTGGCTGGCCTGAGTGGTGGCGGTCGCCGCGGATGGGGCCTACCCGCGGGGGAGCAGGATGCGCCGCCACCGGGCGCGGCGATCCACGGACCGTCGCTGGACGGTCGGGCTCGCCACGGGCGTGTAGCCCAACCGGGCGTTGACTGCCCGCATCGACACGTTCTCGACATGGCTGCCCGCGTAGGCCCGTGTCACGCCGGCCTGCGCGGCGGCCATGAGCGTGCGTTCCTTGGACAGGGCTGCGAACCCGCGGTTGCGAAGAGCCGGAACCGTGGACGTGGCCCGGCTGATCGCCCTGTCCCCGACCACGTCGAGGAAGGTCACCGTCGCGATCCGGTCACGCACCAGGACTGCGTGCGCCAGGTCGAGCCGCCCGTCGGGGTGCTCCCAGTGGTCGAACAGGAAGCCCTCGAAACTGGGGATGCCGGAGAGTCCCGTGATGTCCCGGCCATCGTCGGCGCTGACCAGCGCTCGCCAGACATCACCAGGATCCAGGTCGAGCAGGGGGACGACTTGGACCGTGGACGGGCTCGCGTCGTGGTGGACCACGCTGCGCGGGTCGACCATGGAGTACTCCGCCCTCTTGAGTTCCCAGAACCCCCAGCGGGCGGCTGCGGCGCGGCTCGCGACGTCGTCGTTCACGATGACCTGAGCCTGCAGGAAGTCCAGCGACAACGACGAGATGCGCTCCTGATGCCAGTCCCAGAGGATGGTTCCAAGACCGCGCCCCCGATGGTTGGGATGGATGGTCACGCCGACGTGGACAACCCCAGAGCCTTGCTCAGGGAAGAAGTCGGCAACCCCCATCACGGTGTCGTCCTGCGTGAGGACGACGCGCAGAGCCGCTGGCGACCCATGGTGGAAACTCCACTCGAACGTGTCGGCACCGAACACGTGATAGGCCGCACTTGAGGTGACGATCTCCGCCCAAGCCTCGGCGTCGGCGAGGGTCGCCGGCCGGATCACTGCCACGTGGGGGTTGCTCAGTAGATCTGCGGGACGAACGTCTGCTCGTGCATCGGCGGCCGCACGTAGGGCATCTCCTTCATGACCGGCAGCTCGATGACATCGGGGGCGACGTCCTCGTAGTCGAACTGGCTCAGCAGGTGGGAGATGCAGTTGAGCCGCGCGGCCTTCTTGTCGTCGGACGGGACGACGTACCAGGGTGCCTGCTTGATGTCGGTGTACTGGAACGTCGTGTCCTTGGCCATGGAGTACTTCACATAGAGCTCGTGCTCGGCGAGGTCCATGTCGGAGAGCTTCCAGCGCTTGAGCGGCTCGGCGTTGCGGGCCTCGAAGCGGCGGCGCTGCTCCTCATAGGACACCGAGAACCAGTACTTGATGACCTTGATCCCGCTGCGCACCAGCATCCGTTCGAACTCCGGGCAGGAGCGCAGGAACTCCTGGTGCTCCTCGGGGGTGCAGTAGTCCATCACCCACTCCACGTTGGAGCGGTTGTACCAGGAGCGGTCGAACAGGACCATCTCGCCGGCGGCCGGGAGGTGCTCGACGTACCGCTGGAAGTACCACTGGGTCCGCTGCCGCTCCGTCGGCTTGGGGAGCGCCACGACCCGGACGGTGCGCGGGCTGGTGCGCTCGGTGATCCGCTTGATCACGCCGCCCTTGCCGGCCGAGCCGCGCCCCTCGAAGATCACGGCGACCTTGAGCCCCTGGGACTGGATCCAGTACTGGAGCAGCACCAGCTGCTCCTGGAGCTTGGCGATCTCGGTGTCGTAGTAGGTCGACTTCAGGCGGCCGTCCTGCTTGTACTTCGCCGGGTCCAGTCCGTTGTCGGCCTGCTTGACCTCCTTGGCGGAGACGTCGTCGGCGCCTTCGGGTGGGGCGACCTTCTTGGACATGGGCGGACCTCGCTTCTCCCTCGTGCTGCTCACATTCCACCCTGTCGCGCGGGCGAGGCAACAACCGGGTCAGTCCGTGGCCCATCCGGCGGCGTCCAGGCCCGGGCAGCGTGTCTCGGTGGCTGACGGAGACCAGGGACCCGGGCGGACCTGCGTCCGCGTGTGCAGTCGGCTGAGGCGGCCGTCCGCGAGGGCCCAGGTGCTCCTGCGCAGCCGGTACGGCGTCTCGCCCTGCTCGACCTGCGTGGCCACCAGCTGCTCGATGAAGCCCGCAGGGGTGCACCGGATCCCGGCTGCCCAGCCGCCGGCGCCGGAGCTGAAGAGGAGCTCTCCCATGCGCACGAGCTGCCCGCTCCGCCAGGTGAGGACTTCCGCCTCCGATCGGACGGCGCGATAGCCGCAGCACCCCGCGGCCGTCGTGCTCACGAGCACCTCGGCGGTCCCGTCCCCGTCGAGGTCGCTGAGCCCCTGCAGGCGTGCGCTGGGATCGGGCCGGAACCTGGTGCGTGTGGCATGCCCGGCGACGCGCGCCGTCACCGACCCGTGGCGCACGATGACGACGTCGAGCCGGCCGTCGCCGTCGAGGTCGGCCCTGCCCCAGGTGGGGTGGCCGCCCGGCGAGCGTGTCGACAGCATGCTGACTGCGTGGGACCGGCTCCGATGGGCGGTGTCGCCGTCGAGCGGGCCGACGACGACCGAGTGCGAGGGGTCTCGGGGCGCGCAGACGGGGAGCCGCTTGCGATGCAGCCGGAACGTCTGCGCGACTCCGAGACGCGGGAGCCGCACGACGAGCGTCCCGGTCCGCAGCGGCGAGGCGGCGATGTCGCACCGGTACTTCGTGATCATCAGGCGGGCGGGCTGGTGCCGGCTGACGATGACCGGCCGCACGGGTCCCTTGCTGTGCAGGTAGGTGAGCCGCAGCGGGCGCTCGTACTGGTCGAACAGCCGGACCCGCGGGAAGCCGCGGACCAGGCAGCGCCCGCCGCTGGTCAGCCGGACCTTCGCATACATCGCGATCCACCCGGTTGCGCCCTCACCGCCCCAGTGGCCGATCCGGAGCTGGCTGTCGCGACAGTCGGGCGGGAGCAGTGTCAGCCGGCGATGCCCGCGAGACTCGACGCCCACGGCGTGCGACGGAGTCGGCATCACGACGGCCGGAGTGGCGCTGGTTGTCCCGGTGACCGTCGTGCGAGGCGCCTGCGCGCCGTCGCATCCGGACATGACGAGCACCCCGGCGAGCACCAGGGCGGCATACCACCTCATGCCGGTGGGACGCCGCCCCGGCGGTTTCGGTTGTGTGGGCTACCCGAGCCGGGCGAGGACGCAGCGGGCGGTCCGGTGGGCGATGGCGTAGCCGTCGTCCATGGCCGTGCGGAAGTGCAGGCCGCCCCAGATGCGAGAGTCGAGGGCGTCGGCCTCGATCGCGGAGATGCTGGCGCAGGTGCGGTCGGAGCTCGTGTTGTAGGAGTGGAGGGTCAGCGTCGTGTGGTCACCGAGGAACCGGCGGATCACCTCGGCGGCGGGACCGGTGAGGCCGGCGTGGCCGCTCACGTAGTCGGAGTAGGGCGGGGTCGGCAGCAGTGAGGCCCAGCCTTCCTGCGGCTCGGTGGCCGGGTTGCCGTCGTCGGCCGCGCCGGCGATCGCCTGGATGGGGCGCCAGAACCCGACGTCGTACTTCTGCCGCCACACGGCGATGATCGAGTCCGCCATGGCCGCGTGCATCGCGGCGAACATGCGCGCGGTGCGGCGCAGGGACATCGGCTCCTCGTCCAGCAGCCGCAGCACGGCCTCGCTCAGCAGGATGGCGGAGTTGGAGTTGAAGAAGAGCGCGGTGTCGGTCTGCCACGCCGTCCGCTCGCTGCCGGTCGCCGCACCCAGCCGTCGGGTCTCGTCGAAGTCCGCGGCATAGTCGGCCGAGGTCAGGGAGTCGGGGCCGGGGGCTCCGATGACGTGGCGCAGCACGAGCGGACGGACGAAGCCGAGCCACGGCACGAGCATGGAGCCGCCTGCTGCGGGCTGCCAGACGCCGACGCCCGCCGGCTTGGCATAGACGATGGACGGGTCGTTGCGCCCGTCGTCGGCGCGGCTGGCGATGAGGGCGTCGGCGACAGCGGCGCCGATCCTCGTGCCCGTGGCCTCGGCGGGGCCGTCGGGTACGGCGGCCAGGCTGGTGGCCAGGTCGGCGTCGAGGGTGGCCTGGGAGGCCGGAAAGTACTCCGCCAGCACGTCGTGGGCCGCCACCGCTGCAGCGGCGGTCGCCGAGGAGTGGCCGACGTGCTGCGCCCGCTGCACGGCGCCGTACATCGCGAGCGAGGTGAAGCCGAGGTAGAGCGCGCCCGACGGGACCGGGGACAGCCCCTCGGTGTAGACGGTGCGGATGGAGGTGCGCTCCCAGTCGATGATCACCCGGGAGGACTCGCCCCGGTGACGCTGCTGGGTGGTGGGAGTGCCGGCCGAGACCGGGCTGACGACGAGCAGGGTGGCACCGAGAGCGAGCGCCAACGCCGTGGTCGTGCGTGGTGATGCGTGCATGTGTTCTCCCCTCTCGAGAGTCGGATACCTCTACGAGGCCCGAGAGCGGAGGGAGGTTCCCGACGACCTCGGTCGGGTGAAATGTCGCGTTGCGACTGAACCTGGCGCAGCCCTACGGCGTTCAAGTCCCGACACGTCACGATGGACGTCGGGCCAAGGAGGTGCAGCGATGGGGTCGGCCGACCAGGACTTCGCGGAGTTCTTCGCGGCTCGCTGCCGGCGCCTGCAGCAGGTGGGCTTCGCGCTGTGCGGGGACTGGCTGCAGGCCGAGGAGCTCACCCAAGCCACCTTCGTGCGGCTCTATCGGCACTGGGGCAAGGTCAGCCGCGGGAATCCGGACGCCTATGCGCGGCGAGTGCTGACGAACCTCTATCTTGACCGGGCCCGACGCAACCGTGAGGTGCTTCGCGACGTCCTGCCCGACCCGGTTGTCGGGGGGCGTGGTCACGCCGACGACGTCGCAGCTCACGTCGATGTCGGCCGCATGCTCGACCGGCTGGCGCCCCGCATGCGCGCCGTCGTGGTGCTTCGTTTCCTCGAGGACCTGTCCGTTGCGGAGGTCGCCGGCCTGCTCGGGATCGCCGAGGGGACGGTCAAGAGTCACTGCAACCGGGCCATGACGTTGTTGTCCGAGGGTCGTGCGGAGGTGGAGAGATGAACGGCATGCCCGACGGCTCGTCGTTCGAGGGCGCGGCGCTCAAGGACCGGCTGGAGGCCTACGTCGACCGGCCCGCCGTCCTCGGGTTCACCGTGGACGACGTGGTCCTCGCGGGTCGGCGTGACCTGCGTCGTCGGCATGCGCGTCTCCTCGCCGCGGCGGCCGTCGCGGTCGTCGGCTCCGCGTTCGGCCTGGTGGCCGCGCATCCCTGGTCGGGCGCCGACGGACGACCGACGGCGCCGACGAGCTCGCCATCCGCGTCGTCGAGCGAGCGCTTCGAGTCCAGCGCATCGGAGATGCCGAAGGTTCTCACCGGTCTCGCCGCGGTCACCTTCCCCGGCACCGCCGAGTCGCGGGTCTCGGCGCGGACGTGGACCTACGAGCCCTCGGCGGAGCGGGTCGACCTGCCGCCTGACCAACAGGCATCGGCCAGCGACTGGCTGCTGACCATGCACGACGGTCCGATGGTGGACGGCTCGCCGGAGTACACCTTCATGCTGGGGTCTCGATACGTCCCTCCCGACTGGGACGCGCGGCTCTGGCTGAGCACGTTCTGCTCGGCCGAGGAGCGGTCCACGCGCTGCTCGGTCGACCTCGTCAACGGCGGCTGGGAGCTCAGCTTCGACTCGACGACGTCACGGCGGCTCGCCGTCCCGGGAGAGGGCTCGGACGCTGCTGGTGACCACCAGACCCGCGGCTACTACCGGCTCGTCGACGGACTGCTGACGTTCGCCGAGGCCCAGGTGCGGAACGGCCCGGGCGATCCCGGAGGCGCCACCTGGCCGGTGACGAGCCGGTCGTTGCGCGACGCCGTGCGCGACCTCGGGCTCCGGTTCGTGATGCCCGATCCCGCCCCGGGGCTCCCGAGCGTGGAGCTGTGTGCCTGGCAGATCGACAGCTGCCAGAGCTGACCGGCGTTGGCGGCCGGAAGTCGCCGCCGTGCGACCTGCTGTCGGCAGACGCCGACTGCCGCGGGGCTGTGGCCTCTTCCTCAGCGCTGTGACGGGCTGAGGGCGACCACTACCCCGCGGCAGTCGGCGAACGGGCGGTCGGCGGAGCCGACCGGGGTGCGTCAGATCCGCCGGGTCTCCGACTCGCTGGGGACGTCGGTCGGGCTGGTGCTCTGCGGGGGCACCGACGGGTCGTAGTCCTCGGAGCCGTGGTCGACGTCGGGGTCGATCCGGTCGGCCTTGCGGAGCCGGTCCTCATACTGCGCCTGGTCCATCTGGAGACCCTGGTGGCTCTCCGCCGCGCG
>JAXLSN010000017.1:0-116168 GCA_046330595.1 Nocardioidaceae bacterium | reverse complement strand
CGACTACTTCAAGGCCCACGAGTTCGCCAACTCCGAGTTCAGTGACCTGCTGGCCGCGCTGGAGAAGGCGTCGGGCCGTGAGCTCACGACCTGGGCCCAGGAGTGGCTCCAGACCTCGGGCGTCAACACGCTGGCCCCCGACTTCGAGGTGGGCGACGACGGCGCCTTCACCCGGTTCGCGGTCGCCCAGACGGCGGCCGAGGAGTTCCCGACGATCCGCCGCCACCGGATCGGCATCGGTCTCTACGACCTGGTCGACGGGGCGCTCACGCGTCGTACGTCGCTCGAGATCGATGTCCAGGGTGGTTCGACCGAGGTGCCCGACCTGGTGGGCGTTGCCCAGCCGGACCTGCTGCTGCTCAACGACGGTGACCTGACCTACGCCAAGATCCGGCTCGACGAGCGCTCCTTGGCCACGGCGGTCGCCTCGATCGACAAGGTCGACGACTCGCTGGCGCGTGCGCTGCTGTGGGGTGCGACCTGGGACATGACCCGCGACGCCGAGATGGCGGCCACCGACTTCGTCGAGCTGGTCCTGCGCGGGATCGGGACCGAGACCGACACCACCGCGGTCGGGCGACTGCCCGGCTATGTCCAGACGGCCATCAGCTACTACTCCGACCCGTCACGCCGCGCGGAGCTGCGGGCGCGGTGGGAGACCGGGCTGCGCGGGCTGTTGGAAGGCGCCGAGGCCGGCTCGGACCACCAGCTGGCCTTCGTCCGTGCCTATGCGTCGGCCGCACGCTCCGACGAGGCGCTCGACCTCGTGGCTGGGCTGCTCGACGGCGCGACCACGCTGCCCGGCCTCACCGTCGACACCGACCTGCGCTGGACCCTGCTCGCCTCGCTCGCGCGCGGCGGCCGCGCCGACCAGGCCCGCATCGAGGCGGAGCTGACACGGGACAAGACGATCTCGGGCCAGGAGCACGCGGCCCTGGCGCTGACCGTCCGTCCCACCGCCGAGGCCAAGGCGCAGGCCTGGCACGACGCGATCGAACGCGACGACGTGGCCAACGAGACCCAGCGTCAGATCGCCTACGCGTTCCCCGTCCCCGACCAGGCCGAGCTGCTGGCGCCCTACCTGGAGAAGTACCTCGAGGTGGCGACCACGATCTGGGAGGAGAAGGGCACCCAGCGGGCGTCGACGGCCCTGGAGTACATGTTCCCGATGCCGCTGGTCTCCGCCGAGGTCGTCGCCCGGATCGGGCAGTGGCTCGAGGAGTCCGAGGCCAACCCGGCGGCCAAGCGCTATGTCCGCGAGGGCCTGGCCGACATGACCCGGGCGCTCGCCGCCCAGCAGAGAGACAGCCAGGGCCGGGACGGCCAGGGCTGAGCCCGAGCCGCGGCGGCCGGGTCAGTCTTTGGCGGGCCCGGCCTCGAGCGCGGCGGGCTCGTCGTCCCGACCGCCCATGAGCGCGTCGAGGCCGACCTCGCGCGACTCGGGAGCGGGGTCGGTGATCGACGGGACGGCCTTGGCGTTGCGCGTGAGGTGACCGGCAGACGCCAGCAGCCAGATGAGCGCGAACAGTCCGAGAGGACCGACCAGGAAGACCAGGATCGCGTGGAGTGGAGCGACCGGGTCGGGGTTGCTCCAGCCCTCCGGCACCTCGGCGAGGGCCGCTCCTGGGAGCAGCACGAGACCGCCGGCGACGAGCAGGGCGCTCAGGCGGGCGGTGAGACGGACGACGGCACGGCTCTGGTCGGGCTCGATCACCCCGTCAGGATACTGGGCCACTCGGAACGAGCCGGCCGCCCCCGGATCGGTCTGAGATCCGACCCGGGGACGTCCGGCCCGTGAGTGGGATCAGCCGGCCAGCGAGGCGCTGAGCGTGATGGTGGTGCCGGTCAGGGCCTGGCTGACCGGGCAGTTGGCCTTGGCGTCCTCGGCGGCAGCGGCGAAGTCGTCGGCCGACATGCCGGGGACGTCACCCACCACGGTCAGGTGGATCCCGGTGATGCCGGTGCCGGGCTGGAAGGTCACTTCGGCGGTGGTGTCGAGCGAGGTGGGCGGGGTTCCGGCCTTCGCGAGGCCGTTGGACAGCGCCATGGAGAAGCAGGACGAGTGGGCCGCGGCGATGAGTTCTTCGGGGCTGGTGCGCCCGGCCGGCTCCTCGGCCCGCGAGGGCCAGGTGACGTCGAACTCCCCCACCCCCGACGAGACCATGCTCACCCGTCCGGAGCCCTCGAAGAGGCTGCCTTCCCATCGGGTGGTCGCGGTACGGGTCGTGCTCATGGGCGGACCTTCCTTTCTCGACGGTTTTCGTCGAGTCTTCCATGGTCGGCCAACCCCGGCGGCCGGCCCGGCCGGAGCGCCCCTCGATGGCGGTGATCCACCGGCCGCTCGGCACAATGGACGCCGTGACCACGTTCTATGACGAGATCGGCGGCGAGGAGACCATCCGGGCGATCGTGCACCGGTTCTATGAGGGCGTGGCCCACGACGACGTCCTGCGGGAGATGTATCCCGAGGAGGACCTCGCTCCTGCCGAGGAGCGACTGCGGCTCTTCCTCACCCAATACTGGGGCGGCCCGACGACCTACTCCGAGCAGCGCGGTCACCCTCGGCTGCGCATGCGTCACGCGCCGTTCGCCGTGACGCCGGAGGCCCGCGACCGCTGGCTGCTCCACATGCGCGCCGGCCTCGACGCCGCCGGGCTCCCGCCCGAGCAGGACGAGCGGTTCTGGGGCTATCTCACGATGGCCGCCGAGTCGATGGTCAACCAGCTGGCGTGATGCCGGCCGTTGCCATGGCAGCGACGGCCCGCTCCCGGATCTCCGGTCGAGGTTCGCGGGGTCTGCCGGTGGCGGGGTCCCAGAAGACCAGCACGACCGACGACCGTGCGCACACCACCTCGCCGTCGCAGATCTCGGCGTCGATGCGCATCGAGGTCCGGCCGACGTGGCTGACCTGCGACCACAGGTCGTAGGGCTGCTCCCGGAAGGTCAACGGGACCCGATAGTCGACCTCCGTGCGGGCGGCCACCATGCCGCTGACCGAGAGGTCGACGTCGAGGCCCTGGGCCAGCCGGGAGGTCAGCACGAGCCGACCTTCCTGGAAGTACTCGACATATTTCACGTTGTTGACGTGGCCATAGGCGTCGACGTCGGAGAACCTCACGTGCACGGGGTAGTGGCCCTGCTCGGTCTGGGCCACGCGCGCGGGCGTCGTACGCCGCTGGGGCCCGTCGGCCTCCAGATAGGGGTCCAGCGAGGCGCGCTCGGCCTCACTGAGCCGGCGCGGTGACTCGGTGGCGAACACGAAGGGCGTCAGCACGGTCGTGGCCCGGGCATAGACCCGCCGCTCGCCGTCGAGCTCGTGGAACATCTCATAGGCGAGCGTGAAGGACGCCGCCCGGACCTGGGTCGCCCAGATCTCGATGTCGACGGTGCCGTAGGCGAACGACAACGGGGCCAGGTAGTCCACCTCGTGGCGGACCACCACCAGTCCGGTCGCGAGCCCGCCGGCCCGCGACCCGGTGACCTGCGACCGCAACATGTCGACGCGGGCCTCCTGGAGGTAGTCGACATAGACCACGTTGTTGACGTGGCCCAGCAGGTCGAGGTCGGCCCAGCGCATGGGACACCGATAGACGTGGCGCATCCGCCGATGGTGTCAGATGCCACACCCCGCGTCCGCCACCCCGCGGCTAGGGTCGTCACGTCCTGCACCGCGACGACCCGGAGGTCCCCATGCCCGAGGCAGTGATCGTGTCCGCCACCCGCTCCCCCATCGGCCGCGCCAACAAGGGCTCGCTCAAGGACCTGCGACCCGACGACCTCGCCGCGACGATGGTCAAGGCTGCCCTCGACAAGGTGCCGGGCCTGGACCCCACCACGGTCGACGACGTCTATCTCGGCTGCGGGCTGCCCGGCGGCGAGGCCGGCAACAACCTGGCCCGCGTCGTCAACGTGCTCAACGACATGGACGCCGTCCCCGGCGCGACCATCACGCGCTACTGCGCGTCATCGGTGCAGACAACACGCATGGCGTTCCACGCGATCAAGGCGGGCGAGGGCGACGTCTTCGTCTCCGCGGGCGTCGAGATGGTCTCGCGCTATGCCAAGGGCACCTCCGACCACATCCCCGGCACCCAGAACCCACTCTTCGACGAGGCACAGGCGCGCACGGCGGCGTACGCCGAGGGCGGTCGTGACTGGCACGACCCGCGCGAGGACGGGTTGCTGCCGGACGCCTACATCGCGATGGGCCAGACGGCCGAGAACGTCGCCCGGATGCGCGGTCTCGAACGTCGGGAGCTCGACGAGTTCGGGGTGCGCTCCCAGAACCTCGCGGAGAAGGCGATCGACAACGGCTTCTGGGCGCGCGAGATCACGCCCGTCACCCTTCCCGACGGGACCGTTGTGAGCACCGATGACGGGCCTCGGGCGGGCGTCACCTATGAGGCCGTCTCCCAGCTGCAGCCGGTCTTCCGCCCCGACGGCGTGGTGACCGCGGGCAACTGCTGCCCGCTGAACGACGGGGCCGCTGCGCTCGTGGTCATGTCGGACACCAAGGCGGCCGAGCTCGGCGTCACGCCGCTGGCGCGCATCGTCGCCACCGGGGTGTCCGGCCTGTCCCCCGAGATCATGGGCCTCGGCCCGGTGGAGGCGACCCGCCGCGCGCTGGCGCTCGCCGGCATGACCATCGGCGACATCGACCTGGTCGAGATCAACGAGGCCTTCGCGGCCCAGGTCGTCCCGTCCTACCAGGACCTCGGCATCGACCTCGACCGGCTCAACGTCAACGGCGGCGCCATCGCCGTCGGTCACCCGTTCGGCATGACCGGGGCGCGGCTCACCGCGACGATGATCAACTCCCTCGACTGGCACGACAAGTCCACGGGACTGATCACGATGTGCGTGGGCGGCGGCCAGGGCATGGCGCTCATCCTGGAGCGGCTGGGCTGACCCATCCCGTGGGCCACCGCCTGTCGTGCCCCATTCAACGAGAACGTGCCCAAACGATGCCGAACGCCTGCATGTGAGGCAGGTTGCTTCGGGGTGCGCCCAAAACTCCTACACTCACAAGCATGGGGACACGCTGGCTCGATGAATCACAGCAACACTCCTGGCGGGCGCTGATCCTCGGCATGACCCTGCTGATCGACCGCCTCGACGACGACCTCCGCAAGGAGCATGGTCTCTCCCTCACCGAGTACGAGATCCTGATGCGGTTGTCCGAGGCGCCCGGTCGCCAGATGCGCATGGCACGGCTCGCCGACGCCTTGGCCCACAGCCGCAGTCGGGTGACCCACACCGTGCAGCGGCTGGAGCGCTCGGACCTGGTCGTCCGCAGCGAGTCCCCCGAGGACGGCCGCGGCGTGCTGTGCCGGCTGACCGACCACGGCTTCGAGGTGCTCGAGAAGGCCGCGGTGACCCACGTCGACGGCGTCCACGCCTACATCGTCGACCTCGCCACCCGCGAGGACTTCGACGCCCTCGGCCGGGTGATGGACTCGGTCGCCGACCAGCTCGTCGCCGACCACCCCGCCATGGAGATCCGGCTCTGATCCTCCCGTCGAGTCGTCACACGATGTGACGACTCGGCGAAGACATTTCAGACATGACGCCGGCCGGGCGGCGAGGCGCGGCCTGCCGGTCGGGCGGTCAGTCGCGGGTGAGGCGGCGGTGGGTGACGCGGTGGGGTCGCGCGGCCTCGACCCCGAGGCGGGAGACCTTGTTCTCCTCGTAGGCGGCGAAGTTGCCCTCGAACCAGAACCAGGTGGCGTCGTCCTCGTCATCGCCCTCCCACGCCAGGATGTGGGTGGCCACGCGGTCGAGGAACCACCGGTCGTGGGAGGTGACCACGGCGCAGCCGGGGAACTCCAGGAGCGCGTCCTCGAGCGACTGGAGCGTCTCGACGTCGAGGTCGTTGGTCGGCTCGTCGAGCAGCAGCAGGTTGCCGCCCATCTTGAGGGTCAGCGCGAGGTTGAGACGGTTGCGCTCACCACCCGACAGCACGCCGGCCTTCTTCTGCTGGTCGGGGCCCTTGAAGCCGAAGGAGGCGACATAGGCGCGGGACGGCATCTCGAAGTTGGCGACCTTGATGTGGTCGAGCCCGTCGGAGACGACCTCCCAGACGTTCTTGTTGGGGTCGATGCCCCCGCGGCTCTGGTCGACATAGGAGATCTTGACGGTCTTGCCGACGGTCAGCTCGCCGGCGTCGGGCTTCTCCTCGCCGACGATCATCCGGAACAGCGTGGTCTTGCCGACGCCGTTGGGGCCGATGACGCCCACGATGCCGGCGCGCGGAAGCTTGAAGGAGAGGTCGTGCATCAGCAGGCGGCCCTCGAAGCCCTTCTGGAGGTCGTCGGCCTCGAGCACGATGTCGCCGAGCCGCGGTCCTGCCGGGATGTTGATCTCGGCGGTGTCGATCTTGCGCATCCGGTCGGCCTCGGCCGCGAGCTCCTCGTAGCGCTGGAGGCGGGACTTGCTCTTGGCCTGGCGGGCCTTGGGGTTGGACCTCACCCACTCGAGCTCGCGCTCGAGCATCTTGGCGCGCTTGGCGTCCTTGGCGCCCTCGATCTTGAGGCGCTCCTTCTTGGTCTCCAGATAGGTGGAGTAGTTGCCCTCGTAGGGGTGGGCCTTGCCACGGTCGAGCTCGAGGATCCACTGGGCCACGTTGTCGAGGAAGTAGCGGTCGTGGGTCACAGCGAGCACGCAGCCGGGGTAGGAGGCGAGGTGCCCTTCGAGCCACTGGACCGACTCGGCGTCGAGGTGGTTGGTGGGCTCGTCGAGCAGCAGCAGGTCGGGCTGCTGGAGCAGCAGCTTGCACAGCGCGACGCGGCGCCGCTCGCCACCGGAGAGGTTGTCGACCAGGACGTCGCCGGGCGGGCATCGCAGGGCGTCCATGGCCTGCTCGAGCCGGCTGTCGAGATCCCAGGCGCCGAGGTGGTCGAGCTCGGTCTGGAGGTCGCCGGCCTCGGCGTTGACCTTGTCGAAGTCGGCGTCGGGGTCGCCCATCATGACGTAGAGCTCGTCGAGGCGCGCCATCTTGGCCTTGATGTCGTGGACGGCCTCCTCGACGTTCTCCTGGACCGTCTTGCCCTCGGTGAGCGGCGGCTCCTGCTGGAGCATGCCCACGGTGCCGTCGGGGTCGAGCAGGGCGTCACCGTTGTTGGGGTGGTCGAGCCCCGCCATGATCTTGAGCAGGGACGACTTGCCGGTGCCGTTGGGGCCGACGACGCCGATCTTGGCGCCGTGCAGGAACGACAAGGTGACGTTGTCGAGGACGACCTTGTCGCCGTGGGCCTTGCGCACGTTGCGCAGGGTGAAGATGTAGTCCGCCATAATGCGCAAGCCTACGGAAGAACCCCACGGATCTCCGATTCGTCCCCGCTCCCCGCCCGGTCGGGCTAGGCGGCCGACTCCTCGCTGGTCGCCCCGGCCGGGACCGACTCGGGCAGCGGCTCCCCGAAGGCGTCCAGGCGCGGGCCGGACTCGTCGTAGGAGTGCATCATCTCGCGCAGCCGCGAGTCCTCGGGGTCGACGGCCGGGCGGCGGGACTCCTTGGTGAACACGCTCGTGCCGAACGAGAGGTCATGGCCCACCGACGAGGCGACCACGACGTATTTCACCGAGGTGGTGCCGTCCTCCTTCTCCCAGACGTCGGCCACCAGCCGGCCCTGGACGAGCACCGGCTGACGCACCTGCACCGAGTCGGCGACGTGTTGGGCCAGCGTCCGCCACGCCTTGACGGTGAACCACACGGTCGCGCCGTCCTCCCAGGTGCCGTTGCGCAGCCGGCGCGGGGTGCTCCCGACCCGGAAGCTCGCCACCTGGACACCGTTGCCCACCTCGGTCAGGGTCACGTCGCTGCCGACCCACCCGCGGATCGTGATCTGGGTGTCGTTCATCGCTGTCCTCCGTCCGGCGGGTCGCTCGCCCGCCCTCCGCCCAGGCTCGGGGCAGGCGGGGACGACAACGGGGCGGCACCGCCAGCGCTGTGGAAACGCGCGCTGAGGCCGCCCCTGTGGAGCCACTGCGGCTAGCGCAGCGCCTCGGTGAGGCCCTCGCGGGCCTGGGTGTAGGCGGTGAGCTCGGCCTCGATCGGAGCCACCACGAGGTCCTGGGCGACCTCGTCGATCGCGTCGCGCAGCCGCTTGTCGGCCGACCTGGCCCGGCCCCGGGCCGTCCCCGCCACGAGAAGGCGCGAGACCAGCGCGAGCAGCACCCCCAGCGCGACGCCGCCGAGGAGCAGCAGCGTCGGCAGCGGGAAGCCGGCGACCTTGGGCAGCGGCAGGTCGGGCAGCTGGAGGTAGCCCATGACGAAGATGGCGCCGAGCCAGAGCCCGCCACCGATGGCCGCCAGGATCAAGAGCCACTGGAGGATGCGCACCAGCCCCGCCCAGGCAGGGATCTTGGCGACGCCCAGGTCGGTGCGGGCGAGCGCGGCGTCGAGATGGTCGTTGAGGTCCTCGAAGCGCGACACCGACGCGCGGCGCACCGAGCTCGCCCAGGGTTGGGAGAGGTCCTTGGTGACGTCCTCGACCAGCTCGCGGACCTCGGAGTCGACCCGCGCCCGCTGGACCGGTGTCGTGGTGGGCACCGACGTGCGGGCGGTGCCGGTGAGCGCCTTGCCGGCGGAGCCGAGATCGAGGTGGAGTCGCTTGAGGGGGTCGGGCTTGAGCTTGGTGACCCAGGCGACCAGCGGCCAGCCGGTCGCCCGGTTGGCCCGCTGACGGGTGGACTGCTGCACCGCCTCGACGACCGTGGGCACGCCAGCGGCGTCGGCGAGCGCATCGTTGAGGGCCGCGATGCGCTCCTTGCTGAGTCGGCGCGGCTTGGCCGATCCGGTGGCGGCGTCAAGCCGGGTCGCGGCGGCCCGGAGATCGGCCTCGACGCGGGCACGGTTGGACTTCTTGGCCGCGACCCGACCGGTGATCTCCTTGCGGAGCTCCTCGACGCCGTCGCCATAGCGGGCGCTGATCGGGATGACCGGGACCCGGTCGAGGCCGTCGCCGTGGAGGACCCGCTTGACGTCGGCCACCATGTCGGCGCGCTTCTCGGGCGAGACGGTGTCGATGTGGTTGAGCACGACCACCATGACGTCCTGGTGGTCGGCATAGGGCGCGAGGTAGCGGTCATGGATGGCCGCGTCGGCATATTTCTGAGGGTCGAGGACCCAGACCATCAGGTCGGCGAGGACGACGAGCCGGTCGACCTCGAGGTGGTGGGACATCTCGGTGGAGTCATGGTCGGGCAGGTCGAGCAGGACCACGCCCTGCATCGCACTGTCGACCTGGCCGCTGTCGAGCATCGAGTCGCGCATCGTCTGGTGGCGCGGCGCGATGCCGAGCCACTCCAGCAGCTCGTCGGCGCCCTCCTGCCCCCAGACGCAGGCGGTGGCCCACGAGGTCGTCGGGCGGCGTACGCCGACCGAGGACAGGTCGAGGCCCGTCAGCGCGTTGAACGTCGACGACTTGCCCGAGCCGGTCGCCCCGGCGATCGCGACGACCGTGTGGTCGGCGGACAGGCGCAGCCGCCCCGCGGCCCGGTCGACGATCGTGGCCGCCTCGTCGAGGAGCTCGTCGTCCAGGCGGCCGCGCGACGCGGCGACGGCGGCCTCCAGGCCGGCCACGCGGGCGCCGATCTCGGTGCCCCGAGTGACGAGCCGCTTGGCTCCCTCGAGCAAGGACGTCATGGTCTCCCTCGGAACTGAACTCCCACAGTCTGGGGTTTCAGCCTAGGGGGTCAACCCCCGCGAGCTCGTCATCGCCATGCACGGCGAAGCGAACGTCGTCGACCCGCCGCGCTGCCTCGCGCAGCTGCTCGGAGGCATCGGGGTCGATCTTGAGGCTGTCGAGCAGGTTGACATAGCGCGCCCGCTCGACCCGCATCAGGTCCGCGACCCGGGCGTCGAGGTCCTTGCGGGCCCGCTCAGCGAGCGACCGGACGGCCTGGTCGCCGAAGATCGCCTCGAGCAGCTTCTGACCGAGGACGGCGGAGCCGCCGGCGATCCCGACCTCGGCTCCGGTCATGCCCGCGGTGTGGGCGAAGACCACGACCATGAGCGCCACCGAGAGCCCGTTGACGCCGTAGGCCATGAACCTGGCACTGGTGCGCTTGTCGGCGCCCTCGGTGCGCACCATCTCCAAGACACCCTGCTGCCAGTCGCGCACCGTCCGCTCGGCCCGGCGCCGGAAGTCGCGCGAGGCTCGGCCGAGGTCCTCGCCGGCGTCCTTGAGGAGCTGTTGCCCCGACGACAGCGACTGCCAGGACGCCTCGGTGCGCTCGGCCGCCGTCTCGGCGTTCTCCAGCAGCAGCGTCTCGAGACCGGACTCGACCGCGACGGTGACGCGCTCGGCCTGGGCCGGCCGGCCCTTCACGGTGTTGACGATCCGGTCGCGCAGGGCGCCGATGCGGGTCTCCAGCGACCGCAGCAGCTCGCCGGTCCCGACGAACTCCTGCCAGCGGGCGAGGACCTCACCCCGCAACAGCGTGCCGTCGGCGGATGCCTCGGTGATGGCGCGGGCGGCCTGGTCATAGGCCTTGTCGACGTCGACGCGCAGCCGCGCCACGGCGTCGGCCTGCTCGGCGGCGGCGTCGGCGATGTCGTGGGTGCGCAGCGAGAGGGTGCGGATGGCGCCATCGAGGGTCTGGCGTACGACGGCCGCGCGGGCCGAGCTGTTGGAGGCCAGCGACTCGAGCCACCGGCGGATCTCGGCGACCGTCTCGGGCGGGAGGACGCCGTCGTCGCTGACCTTGCCCTCACGGACGATGAACAGCGGGGAGTCCTTCAGGCCACGGCTGGCGAGCATCCGCGCCAGGTGGGTCGCCACGGTGTCGACGGCCTCGTCGGGGGTCCGGTCGAGCACGATCGCCACGGCCGCCGACCGCTCGGCCGCCTTGTGGAGGAAGTCCCAGGGGACGGCGTCGGCATAGCGCGCCGCGGAGGTGACGAACAGCCAGAGGTCGGCGGCGGCCAGCAGCTGGGCGGCGAGCGTCCGGTTGGCCTCCTCGACCGAGTCGATGTCGGGGGCGTCGAGGATCGCGAGCCCGGCCGGGACGTTGGCCGACGCGACCAGCTGGAGGGCGCCGGGGTCGTTGGTCGGCCTGCCCACGCGCTCGAGGTCGGGCAGCAGGCGGTCCTGCCCGAACCACCGGGCGTCGTCGGGGTGGTGGACCAGGACGGGCGACCGAGTGGTGGGCCGGAGCACGCCGGGCTGGGTCACCTTGTGGCCCACGAGGCTGTTGACCAGCGTCGACTTGCCAGCGCCCGTCGAGCCGCCCACCACGGTGAGCATGGGCGCGTCGAGGGTCATCAGTCGGGGAATGACGTAGTCCTCGAGCTGGTCGACCATCTCGTCCTGCGCGCGGCGTCGCTCCTCGACCCCCGGGACGGCCAGCGGCAGTCGCACGAGCTGGAGCGCACCACGCAGCCGCACGAGCGCGGTCAACATGCGCGTGTGGTCCATCGCGTGCTCGGGAGCTGCGTGGGTCATCGGAGGGGTACCACCTGTCCGGGGAACGAGATGTGGGGCCGGGCGGCGGCGATCCGGGCGACGTAGGCCTGGCCGCGGGCCGCGAAGTCGGGGGGCGGGGTCCCTCGAAGATAGCGGTGATGGAGGAACCCGAGCTCGATGGCCGCCTGCTGGTAGTCGCGCATCGCCCGCTCGGCCTGCGCGCCGCCGTACTGCCGGGCCCAGGCGCGTGCCCGACGCCGGGCGCCGAGGTCGACCACCCAGCCGATGTCGGTGGCGGGCAGCAGGCCGCGCGCCGCAGCGTCACCGAGCGCCGCGGTGAGCATCCGCCGCTCGGAGCGGCGGGCCCAGACCGCGAACGCGACGAGGGAGAGGAAGGCGGGGGCCATCACGACGGCATAGACCCCGATGAAGCCATCGGGCCCGAAGATCGTCGATCCGTTCCAGGTGCCGTGGGCGACCACCGCGAGGAGGTACCCGCCGACGGGCGCCAGCCATCGCACCGCGCGGCTGCGCGAGGCGACCGCGATGCCGACCCCGATGCCGGTGAACGAGGTGAACAGCGGGTGGGCGAACGGGCTCGCCAGGCAGCGCACGACGAACGTCGTGGTCAGCGCGGTGGTGCCGCCCGGCCCCATGCCGTCGGTGCCGTTGTAGGCGGCGGCGAGATAGAGGATGTTCTCGATGAAGGCGAAGCCGATCCCGACCATGCCGGCATAGACGATCCCGTCGAGGATCCCGTCGAGCTCGTGGCGGCGCCACCAGAGCAGCAGGAGCAGGAAGAGACCCTTGGACGCCTCCTCGGTGACGGGCGCGCCGACGGCCAGGCTGGCCTCGTCGCCCAGCCCCGCGGCGAACCCGATCCCCTGCAGCACGAGCGCCGCCGCCGTCGCGACGAAGCCGCCCCACACCAGGCCGGCGATCAGCAGCGCCCTGGGCTCGGGCTCGTAGCGGTCGAGCCACAGGTAGGCGCCGACGAGCGGTCCGACGGGCAGGGCGGCCAACGCGGCGGCGACGAAGAGGATCGCGGGCGCCGACGTCATGGCCAGCACCAGCATCATCAGTCCTGCACCGAGGACGGAGAGGACGGTCACCACGATGGTGAACCCGAGACCCGCCCGGGGAGCGCCTGGCATGACCGAAGCGTAACGGAGGGGACCCTTCATCCCGGCGTACAGTGACCGTGTGAGCGAGCCCACCAACGCCTCCGAACAGCCCACCGGTGACGGCCAGGAGCTGCACACCGAGTCCCACGACCCCGCCGTTCCGGCCGCCTACGCCGCCTTCATGCGCACGGGGTGGGGTGACCGCGAGCTCGACCTGCCCCAGCACCCGATCGCACCCCATGCGTCCCGGCGGCGCGCGGCGCTCGCCGAGGCGTTCCCGGGCGAGCGGCTGGTGCTGCCCGCCGGGACGTTCAAGGTGCGCTCCAATGACACCGACTACCGCTTCCGGTCCGACACCGCCCACACCTACTTCTGCGGCAACCAGACCACCGACGCCGTCCTCGTCGTCGAGGGCGGCGAGTCGGTGCTCTATGCGCGGCCCCGCTCCTCGCGCGAGACCGACGAGTTCTTCCGCGACCGCCAATACGGCGAGCTGTGGGCCGGCCGCCGCCCGTCGCTCGCTGAGATCTCCGACTCGCTCGGCCTCGAGGTCCGCCACGTCGACGACCTCGACCGGGCACTGACGTCGGGGTCCGCCAAGACCCGGGTCCACCGCGGCATCGACCCGCGCGTCGATCGGCTCGTCAACGCCGACGACACCCACGACGACGAGCTCGCACGGGTCGTCTCCGAGATGCGCCTGGTCAAGGACGACTGGGAGGTCGCCGAGCTCCAGGAGGCCTGCGACATCACCACGCTCGGCTTCGAGGACGCCGTCCGCGAGTGGGACAGGGTCATCGAGTACGGCGAGCGCTGGCTCGAGGGCACGTTCTTCCGGCGCGCCCGCACGATGGGCAACGACCTCGGCTATGACTCGATCGTCGGCGGCGGTCGCCACGCGACCACGCTCCACTGGATCGACAACGACGGCCCGATCACGCCCGGTGAGCTGGTGCTCCTCGACATGGGGGTCGAGGGCCGCAACCTCTACACCGCCGACGTCACGCGCACGCTGCCGATCAGCGGCACGTTCACCCCTGTCCAACGCGACCTCTATGACCTGGTCCTCGCCGCCCAGCAGGCCGGCATCGACGCCGTACGACCGGGGGCGCCGTTCCTGGCCGCCCACAACGCCGCGATGACGGTGCTCGCCCACGGGCTCGAGGGCCTCGGCCTGCTGCCGGTGTCGGCCGAGGAGGCGCTCGACCCCGACTCCAAGGTCTATGCCCGCTGGACGCTCCACGGCACGTCCCACATGCTCGGCATGGATGTCCACGACTGCGGTCGGGCGTCGGTGGACATCTATCCCAAGGGCGATCTCGCCGAGGGCATGGTCCTCACCGTCGAGCCGGGGCTCTATTTCCAGGAGGACGACCTGCTGGTCCCCGAGGAGCTCCGCGGCATCGGGATCCGCATCGAGGACGACATCCTGGTCACCGCCGACGGGTCCCGCAACCTCTCCGCCGCCCTGCCCCGCTCGTCCGCCGACGTCGAGGCGTGGATGGCGGGGTTGCGGGGCTGAGGGGGGCTCGTCGGTTTCACCGGCGCGCCGGTGAAACTGGCACTTCTCGACCGAAGTTTCGGCCGAGAAGCGCCAGGTTCGGTCGAGAAGTACGACGGTCGTACGACGCCTCAGCGTGGGTCCGGGCTAGCGCGCCGACTGCTCGACGGCGAGCCGGGCGGCAAGGCCCTCAAGGATGAGGTCGAGCCCCACGTCGAACTCGTCGCCGAAGGCGTAGCCCGGCTGGAGCGCGACCCCGAGAGTGAACTCGCGGAAGTAGGGCAGCACCCCGTCGGGCAGCGCGGTGAGGATCTGGTCACCCAGCTCGGCGAGGTCCTGCTCCCCCTGGAACGGCAGCGCCAGCTCCTGCACCAAGAAGCCATAGAGATGGGCATCCAGCAGCGCGAACGCGTGGCCGACCAGCCGCAGTGAGAAGCCGGCCTCGCGGAGGCAGCCGATGACGGCGTCGTGGTGGTGCAGGTTGGCGAAGCCGGCGTTGGCCCGGGAGTCCATCAGACCCACCGCCCAGGGATGCCGCTGGAGGACGGCCCGTCCGGAGCGCGACCGCAGCCGCATCTCCTCGGCCCAGTCGCCGCCGATGACCGGCAGGTGGAACTCCGCGAACACCGCGTCGACCATCCCGTCGAGCATCGCGTCTTTGTTGGCCACGTGGTGATAGAGCGACATCGCCTCCACGCCGAGCCGCGACGCGACGGCGCGCATCGAGACCGCCGCGAGGCCGTCGGCGTCGGCGATCGCGACAGCCGACGCGACGATCGCGTCCCTGCTCAACGCCGGCCCTCCCGGCGTACGACGCCTGGCTGCCATCGGTCCTCCTTCGCGCCGCCCGCACTGAGGTCGACGGCTTGTGTTTCTTACGCCGTAAGGCTAGCGTATGCGGCACCAGACTTACAGCGTAAGAAACGAGGATCCGCCATGAAGGCCATCACCCAGTACCGCTACGGCGGCACCGAACAGCTCCAGGTCGAGGAGATCGAGGCACCGACGCCCGGCCCGACCGACGTCCTGGTCCGCGTGCGGGCGGCCGCGGTCGACCGCGGCACCGTTCACCTCATGACCGGGCTCCCCTACGCGATGCGACTGGGATTCGGGCTGCGAGGCCCCAAGCACCGCGTCGTGGGCCGCGACGTGGCCGGCGTCGTCGAGGCGGTCGGCGCCGAGGTGAGCGGTGTGGCGGTCGGTGACGAGGTCATCGGCACCGCCGACGGCTCACTGGCCGAGCTCGCCGTGGTCCCCGCGGGGCGCCTGGCTGCCAAGCCCGCCCGCCTCACGTTCGAGGAGGCGGCCGCGCTGCCGATCTCGGGCGCCACTGCTCTCCACGCGGCCCGGCTCTCCAACATCACCGAGGGCCAGCGTGTCCTGGTCATCGGGGCCTCGGGCGGCGTCGGGTCCTACCTGGTGCAGCTCGCCGCGGCGTACGGCGCGGAGGTCACGGGTGTCGCCAGTGGCGCGAAGGCCGACCTGGTCCGCCAGCTCGGCGCGACCCGGGTCATCGACTACACCCGTGAGGAGATCGGCGACGACGGCCGGACCTATGACGTCATCATCGACCTCGGCGGGCTGCGCCCGCTGCGGCAACTGCGGCGGAGCCTCGCATCGACGGGGACGCTGGTCATCGCCGGCGGCGAGGGCGGCGACCGCTGGCTCGGCGGGACCCATCGCCAACTCGCGGCGTTGACCCTGTCGCCGTTCACGCATCAGCGGCTCACGGCCCTGATGAGCCGCGAGACCGCGGAGACCTTCGCCGAGCTGGGCCGACTGGCCGACGAGGGTGTGCTGCGGCCTCAGGTGGAGCGCGCCTATGCGCTCGACGACACCGTCAAGGCCCTCGACCACCTCATCGCCGGCCACGTCCGCGGCAAGGTCGCGATCACCCTGTGAGGCCCAGTGGGGCGATCCGCGCCACCATCGGCCACAATGAGGGCCTTGCCTCCGTAGCTCAGCTGGATAGAGCAGCGGCCTTCTAATCCGCCGGTCGAAGGTTCGAGTCCTTCCGGGGGCGCCGGGTTCCCCTCGGAGGGGACGACAACAACACCCGTTCGGCCCATGGCCACGGTGCGGGTTTGCGCTTACAGTCCTTTCGCTGCAGTCCGCCCGCCTGCGAGGAGCCACCATGACCGTGCGTCCGATCACCGCTGTTGTCATCAGCAGCATCCTGTCCCTCGGACTCGGCTTCGCCGCCGGGTCACTGCCCAAGAACAGTGTCGGCAGCCCCCAGATCAAGAACGGCCAGGTAGCGTCCGCGGACATCAAGAACGGCGGCGTGACCTCGACCGACGTCAAGGACGGCACGTTGAGCGCGGCGGACCTCGCCCCCGGAGCTGTCCCGGCCACGAGCATGGCGTTCACGAAGAACAGCCTCGGGGGCTGCGGTGTCAGCGGTTGGTGCTACCTGTCCAACGCCGGCGCCGGCACCACGGTGGGCAGCTTCGACACCCCACCCGCCAATTCGACCGGCTGGAGCTCGACGGGCTCCTTCGACCTTCCGCAGCAGTCCCGCGTCATGTTCACCGCCGATCCCGTGGTCTGGTTCTTCGGCTCCTCGAGCCTCGACGCCATGTGCTCGATCAAGGACGGGACCGGGACCCTGATGTCAACCGGCTGGATCCGCTCGTCGGGCAACGAGGCCCAGGTCCTCTCCATGAGCGGGGTCGTCACCCTCGCTGCCGGCCCCCACACCATCTCGATGAACTGCCGGTCCACCGGGGTCGAGACCGCCGCCGCCGTCACCAGCACCATGAGTGCGGTGATCATCCCCGGCTGACGGCGCTCGTCAGGGCGCGTCCGCCGGGCGCGCGGCCGAGGTCAGCCTGCCGATCGCGGGCGGAACGGCAGCGGGCAGGCGTCGATGCGAGGGACCTTGACCCGGGCGATCACCGTGCCCGGGCAGGGGTGCACGGCCTGGGCGATGCCGACGTCGCAGGCGACGGACAAGAACACCATGGCGTCCTCGACGGTGAAGCCCCACTCGTCGACCAGCAATCTGCCGGCCTCGTCGCAGGCCGCGTCGACAGCCGCGGTCAGGTCCTCGATCGCGGTCCCGTGAGTGATCCATGAGTCATCGAGGATCGCCGTTGGCCAGACGGTCTGGAACCCCGGCTCGATCCCGACCCGGATCAGCACCTGGCCGTCGATCTCGACGCCGCTGCCCCCGACCTCGCCGTCCCCCATGGCCGCGTGCATGTCGCCTAGCGCGAGCATCGCCCCGGGCTGACGCACCGGCAGCAGCACCCTGGTGCCGACCCGGTGGAGGTTGTCGTCGAGGTTGCCGCCGTGGGGTCCGGCGTCGAGGGTGGGCGCGACCTCGGACTCGGTGGCGACACCGATCACCCCGATCATGGGCTGCGCAGGGAAGGAGACCCGGTCGTTCATCCGCACGACGCCATCGGTGACCTCGAAGATCCGGGTGGCCTCGGTGAGACCCAGATGCTGGAGCTGGCCCCGCCCAGCGGCGACGGTGGCGGCGCCACGCGCCCCGGTCGTGATCTCGAGGAGGTCGACCACCAGCGTGTCCCCCGGAAGCGCGCCACGGACCTCGATCGGACCCGTGGCCGCGTTGATCAGGGCGTCGTCGAGCAGCGAGGGGACATCGGCCTCGGACCGGACCTGGCCGTGGTAGCAGTCGTTGAGATCGAGCCTCAGCACCGCTCCCGGGTCGACCGATGTCACCGGCACGAGGTCCGGCGCGAACGCGAAGATGCACTGCTCACGGCCGATCACGACCTCGGACCCGGTGGCGCTCGTCATGGGCCCATCCTGGCAAACGTCGGCGGCGTACGACGACAGGGCCGGCGCGCACCAGCCGCACCGGCCGAGGAGCGCAACCGGGAACCCCGACATGGTGTGGGACCGCACCAAGCCACCGACAGCGGGCATCGATGGTGGGAGGATGCCCTCGTGACGCACGGCCCGGTTCCGCCCTCGATCGACGAGGTGCTGCGGGCCGAGCGCGAGCGGATCGCCCGTGACCTGCACGACAGCGTCATCCAGGATCTGCTGGCGGTCGGTCTCCAGCTCACCGCCGGAGTGGCCGTCGAGGCCGACCGGACCCGTCGCGACAGGGACGCCGCCCTGGCCACCCAGCTCGACCGAGCAGCCACCCGCCTCCGGCAGATCGTCGGCCACCTGCAGTGGCCCGACGACGGTGCCGCGCTGGAGCGAGAACTCGGCGCCATCCTCACCCAGTCAGCGCGCCACCTGGGCTTCGCCCCGTCACTCCGGCTGGCCGGCCCCCTCGACGAGATCGCCCCCGGTCTGGCCACCCACGTGGCCGCGGTGGTGCAGGAGTCGCTGTCCAATGTGGCCCGCCACTCGGGCGCCACCTCGGTGTCGGTGACGATCGAGGTGACCGGGTGTTGGGTCGAGGCCACGATCACCGACGACGGACGCGGGATCGCCGACAACACCCAGCTCGAGGGTCGGGGGCTGCGCAACCTCCGTAGTCGCGCCGCCGACTGTGGCGGCCACCTGCTGCTCGACACCAATGAGGTCGGACGGGGGCTATGCGTCACCTGGCGCGGCCTGCGCGATAGCGGCGCTGAGCTGACGCCACAGGCCTAGAACGAGGGCGGGGGCCGGTTGCAGCGGCTGCAGTGCTGGGGGGCGCCGCTTGCCGTTCCTTCCCGAGACAGAGGCGGCAGACCGCCGCCCTCGTTCGTTCTTCCCAGCCAACCCCCGGGTCGCGCCTCGGCGCTACGGGCTTCGTCCCCGACCTGTCGGGACCAACGTCCCGAGCTGCCAGGGCGTCGAGTCGTCGCCGGGGTTCGGGTGAGACGGTCAGTCGGCGTGTTGGACGGCGAAGACGGCCGCCTGCGTGCGCCGCTCCAGGCCGAGCTTGGCGAGGATCGAGGAGACGTAGTTCTTCACGGTCTTCTCCGCCAGACAGACCTCGTCGCCGATCTGACGGTTGGTCAAACCCTCGCCGATGAGGGCGAGGATGCGCCGCTCCTGGGGGGTCAGCGACTCGAGGAGTGGGTCATGCGCCGGCCCGCTGCGCAGGCGTTCGAGCACCTGCCCGGTCACCGCGGGGTCCAGCAGCGACTGTCCCGCCGCCACGCGCCGGACGGCGTCGACCAGCTCTCCCCCGCGGATCTGCTTGAGCAGGAACCCCGCGGCGCCACCCATCAGAGCCTGGAAGAGCGCCTCCTCGTCGTCGAACGAGGTCAGGATGATCGTGGCCACGTCGGGCGAGGCCGAACGCACCTCGCGGCACACATCGACGCCCGAGCCGTCGCTCAGCCTCAGGTCGACGAGGGCGACATGCGGGGTGAGCGCCGGGATGCGGCTGGTCGCCTCGGCGGCCGTGGCCGACTCACCGATGACCTCGATGTCCGGCTCGCCGTCGAGCAGCTGACGCAGGCCGCGCCTCACCAGCTCGTGGTCGTCCACGAGATAGACCCTGATGGCGCCGGGTGGCGCTGTCGTCACAACGGACTCCGATCACCGGGGCGGGGGTGCCGCGGTCCCGATGCTACGACGCCGCGAATCCGCTGTCTGTGGCCAGAGCGCAACGGGGCTGGTGGACCTCGTCACACCTTCGGGACCAAGGTCCCCCTAAGTCGGGCCACCGGCCCCGTGTCGCAGCCGGACGCACGACGGATCATGGAGGGCGCATCATGGACGGGACGCCCGCCCCGACGCAGGGCACCACGACGGTAGGAGGCGACGGTGACCGAGGGGACGCAGTCCCGCGAGCCGGCGAACCAGGCGACCCATCCGGACGGGTCGGGCTGGCGCTGGGTCGATGAGCACCCGGGTCGGCTCCCCGAGGTGCTCGACCGGCTGCCGCTGCGGGTGGCCTATGTCGACCGCGACGGGATCGGTCGCTACCGCAACCGAGCGATGCAGGAGTGGCTCGGCCGCGACGCCACCGACCGCGCCGAACTGCCGGTGGTGGAGCTGCTGGGGCGGGAGCAGTACGACTCGATCGAGCGCCGCATGGCCGCCGCCCTGGCCGGCCTCCCGCAGGTGTTCGAGCGACCTGGACCCGGTGGGGCGGACAGCGGCTCTCGCGAGGAGACCGCCTATCTCCCCGTGACCGGGCCCGACGGCCCCGACGGCGTCGTGGTCATCGTCGGCGACGCGACTCGGCGCGCCTCCGGGGAGTCCATGCGGTCGACCGCCTTGATCCGGTCCGCACTGCTGGAGGAGCGCAACGCCCTCGCCGTCCTGATGCACGACGACGTGCTCCAGGGCCTGTTCAGCGTCGCTCTCGACCTCGACCTGCTGGAGGACCTCTCCCCGGCCGCGAAGCAGCGCGTGGAGAGCGCCCAGGCGACCCTGCGCGACGCCATCGAGGGGTTGCGGTGGACCATCGAGCGGATCTCCCGAGGCGGCGGAAGGTCCTCACCACTCGCAGGCATCCGGCAACTGGTGCACGCCGGCGTGGCTCACTCCGGGATCCAGGCCAGCGTGGCGCACCACGGCTCGTTCGACGACGTCCCCGAACGCGTCACCGAGCAGCTGCTCACCGTGGTCGCGGAGGCGCTGAAGAACGTCGTCGGCCACTCGGGCGCCACCACCGTGTCGGTCTCGCTGGCGCGCGAGGGTGACGACCTGGTGCTGACGGTGGTCGACGACGGGGTCGGCCTCGAGCTGGCCTGGGCCGCCCACGACGGCGGCTCGGTCCATCAGGGCCGGCTCGAGGTGCTGCGCCGCGAGGCACGAGACCTGGGCGGCGAGCTGACCACGGCCGACGCCGAGCCGCGCGGCACCACGCTCACCTGGCGGATGCCCCTGGGCTGAGCACGGCAGCAGTGCGGCGGGCCTCGCCATCGTCGGCTGCCGGGTGCTTCCGGTGTGCCGTACGCCACCCGGCGTACGCCTCGCCCCGGCGCCTCGACCGGGCCTAGCGTGAGTGAGGGATCTGCGCGCGCGGAGGCTCATGATGACCAGCGACGAGGCAGCGGCTGAGGCCCGGTCCGACAAGGGTTTGAAGGGGAACGCCGTCACGTTCTGGGACGGCGTCGCGATCGGCCTCGACTCGACGGCACCCGCCTACACGATCGCGGCGGTGCTCGGCTCGATGGCGCTGGTCGTCGGGACCCGGACCCCCGCGATCCTGCTGGTGTCGTTCCTCCCCATGGCCGCGATCGCCTCGGCGTTCTATTACCTCAACCGGGCCGACCAGGACTGCGGCACGACGTTCGCCTGGGTGACCCGCGCCATGGGCCCCTGGCTGGGCTGGGTCGGCGGTTGGGCGATCTTCATCACCGGGGTGCTCATCAACGGCGCCCAGGCCGACGTCGCCGCCAACTACAGCCTTCAGGTGCTCGGGCTGGACTCGCTGGCGGCGAACCGCCCCGTCGTGGTGGGCCTGGCCGTGGTGATGATCTTCGTGATGACCTGGATCTGCGCCATCGGCATCGAGATCTCCGCGCGGGTGCAGCGCTACATGGTGATGGCCCAGGTCGGGATCATCATGCTCTTCGTCGTGGCCGCGATCATCGCCATGGTCCGTGGTGATGTCGAGGCGGACGCCCCGTCGTTCAGTCTGGGCTGGTTCAACCCGCTCGGCGTGAGCCCCCGGGACCTGATGGCCGGAATCCTGTTGGGCATCTTCTGCTATTGGGGTTGGGAGTCCGGCGTCAACCTCAACGAGGAGACGGCCGACGGCGACGTGGCAGCAGGCAAGTCGGCCGTCGTCGCGACCGTGCTCCTGGTCATCACCTATGTCGGGTCCGCCGTCGCCGTGCTCGGCGTGCTCGGCCTGAGCACGCTTGAGGAGTATGCGGACGACGAGACGCTGTTCGGGGTGGTCGGCGACCAGGTCCTCGGACCCTTCGGCTGGCTGTTGATGCTGGCCATCATCACCTCGGGGCTCGCGGCCACCCAGACCACGATCCTGCCGGCCTCACGGACCGCCCTGTCGATGGCCGTGGCCGGCGCATTCCCCGACCGCTTCCAGCGGATCGACCCTCGTCGCGGGACGCCGGCCTTCGCGACCTGGGTCATCGGTTTCGTCGCCGCCGGGTTCTATGTCGTGGGCAGCATCGTGTCGGAGAACTTCCTCTTCGACGCGATCTCGGCACTGTCGATCCTGGTGGCGCTCTACTACGCGTTGACCGGCTTCGCCTGCGCGATCTATTGGCGTCACGAGCTGACGCGGTCGCTCAAGGCCTTCGTCCTCATCGGACTCGCCCCCGTCCTGGGGGGCATCGTGCTCATCGTCGTGATGGTCGCGACGGCGATCGACCAGGCCGATCCGGCCAACTCCTACACCGGCGCCACGGTGCTCGGCGTCGGCGCTCCCCTGGGCATGGCGATCGTCATGTTCGGCACCGGGCTCGCCCTCCAGCTCATCTCGCGGGTCAGCTATGGCAAGCGCTACTTCACCCGCACGCCGTTCGAGCGGGTCTCGGACGAGGTGGCCGACGCCACCCTCGGACCGCGCCGTCGTCAGGGCCGTCGTGCGGCCAGGTCGACCTGAGCCAGCCACTGCTCGAAGGCCCGGCCCTGCTCCTCCGGCCAGGCGCTGGCGGGGCTGCTGGTCAAGAAGTCGCGCAGGCGCTCGTGGGTCCCGTCGGGTCCCCAGCGCGCGAGCATCCGGCCCAGCTCGTCGGCGTGGTCGGCCACCAGGAGCGACAGCCGGCCCTCGTCGGTGAGGGCGCGGATGAGATCGGCCCCGGGGTCACGGACGTCGAGGTCGTTGGTGGCGCGGGTCGTGTAGGCGAGCAGCTCGGCCTCGCGGTCCGCCGTACGGCGGCGCTGGGTCGTGGAGCCCGTCATCGGGGCGGCGTCGCGACGAGGCACGGCAGCCACCGCCGGCACGGGTGGAAGCTCGGCCAAGGCGTGCAGGGAGGCCAGCACGCGACGCAGGCCGTCAGCACCGAGCACAGCGACGGACTGGGGCACGGCTTCGAAGATGATCGCGCGCAGGTTCGGCAGCCGCGGGACGACTGCGCTGGCGAGCTCGAGCAGCGCGGGGTCGATCGCCCCGACGTGCGCGTCGAGGTAGTAGCCGGCCGTCTCGAAACCCCCGGCGAGGTGAAGCTCCTGCACCCGCTCCAGCGGCAGCTCGGCCAGGTAGTCGGAGACGCACTGGCGGCCATTGCGCTCGTTGGCCCAGATGTTGTGGAGGTCGAGCAGGATCCCGCAGTCGGCCGCCTCGGCCACGGCGGCGACGTACTCGCCGTCGCGCAGGTCGCCCGGCACCGGCTGGAGGTAGTTGGTCGGCGTCTCGACCAGGAACGGCCGGTCGAGGCTCTCCTGATAAGTGGCGATGTGGCGCGCCGCCGCGTCGACCGCCTCCGCGGTCTGGATCGGCGGGAGCAGGAACCCGGCGAACCGGTCACCGGCGCGGTTGAACGCCAGATGCTCGCTCCAGTGCACCGCGTCGAGCTCGCGCGCCGACCTCGCCGAGGCGGCGACCCCCTCCGGGTCCGGCGGGGTGGTGCCGCCGACGGGGAAGCCCACGCCGTGGGACAGCAGCGGCCGGTCGAGGCCGCGCAGCCACGCGAGCGGTTCCTCGGCGATGCGTCTCCGGTCGCCGTACGCACCCCGCCAGAGGGTCTGCGGCTCGACCTCGACGACGTCGACGAGGTCGGCGATGTCGGGCCAGACGACGTCCACCGCGCCGAGCGCGATGAGTCCGACGCCGAGGTCGAGCCGCCGAGGTGTGGGGATCATGCTGCGTGGCTCCCGGTCCCGGCGGCGGTCAGCCGCCGAAGCGCTGCTGCGGGATCACGGGCTGGACATCGAGATCCGGGGTCACGAACCACTCCTCGAAGTGGCGCCAGTTGACCAGGATGCCCGAGTTGCAGCCCTCACAGCCGAGCTTGCCGAGGATGCTCCGCTCGACCTTCTGATAGGCGTCGACGTCCCGGAGGATCTCGATGGGGACGCGAACGGTCACGTCGATGGGCGGCAGCGGCTGCGGGTTGAGTTCGGCCATGGCCGTGCTCCTCTCATGAGTACGGCGCACCCTGCGCCGTTACTCACAGGTGCGGGCAGCGGCCGAGGAGATACGAGCCGGGGGCCACGGAGTCAGATCGCCGCCGAGTCGTCACGCGGCGCGCGGGACGCCCGTGGCTTCTGCTCGGCGAACACGGCGGGCGGCTCGCTCCACCAGGCCGGGAGCCCTCCGGAGCCGGCCTGCTGGATCGCGGTCCAGACCCGGTCGGGCGTGCACGGCATCTCCACGTGGCGGACACCGAGGTGCGACAGCGCGTCGACCACGGCGTTGTGCACGGCTGGCGTCGACCCGATCGTGCCGGACTCCCCGATGCCTTTGGCGCCGAGCGGGTTGCGGGGGGTGGGTGTCTCGATCGTCCCGACCTCGAGCTGGATCAGGTCGGCCGCGGTCGGCAGCGTGTAGTCCACGAACGTCGAGGTCAGTGGGGTGCCCTCGGCGTCATAGACGAAGCCCTCCCACAACGCTTGGGAGATGCCCTGGACCGCGCCGCCGTGCTGTTGGCCCGCCACGATCAGCGGGTTGAGGATGCGGCCGCAGTCGTCCACCGCGACATGCCGCAGCGGCGTCACCTGGCCGGTCTCGAGGTCGATCTCGACCACGCTCACATGGGCGCCGAACGGGAAGGTCGCCCCCTCGAGCGCAAGGTCCAGGTCGACCTCGAGCGGCGCCCCGCCGTCCTCGGCGCGGGAGGCGAGCGACGCCCAGTCGATGGTCGTGCCCGGGACCCCGGCGACCTCGAAGCCGTCGGCGCCGAGCACGACGTCGGCCGGGTCGACCTCGAGCGCCTCGGCGGCGAGCTCGACGGCACGGTCATAGACCTCGTCGGCGGCGGCCGAGACGGCGCTGCCGCCGAGCTGGAGCGAGCGGGACCCGCCGGTGCCGCCGCCGCTGCGGACGGCGGCGGTGTCGGACTGCTCATAGGTGATCCGGTCGAGCGGGATCCCGAGCCGGTCGGCCACGATCATGGAGAACGACGTCGCGTGCCCCTGGCCATGGGCCGAGGTCCCGGCTCGCACCGTGGCCGAGCCATCGGGGTGCACGTGCACCGACCCGAACTCCGACCCGCCGAACCCGGTCACCTCGACATAGGTCGCCAGACCGATCCCGAGCTGGCGGGTCTCCCCCGCCTGTCGACGCCGTCGCTGCTCGGCCCGGAGGCCCTCAACGTCGGCCCGGCGCAGCACCTCGTCGAGCGCGCGCTGGTAGTCGCCGTTGTCGTAGTCGGCCCCGGTCAGGGTCTGGTAGGGGAACTCCTCGGGCGCCAGCAGGTTGCGGCGCCGGATCTCCTCCGGCGGCAGGTCGAGCTCGTCGGCGGCGAGGTCGAGGAGGCGCTCGAGGATGGCCGCCGCCTCGGGGCGGCCCGCACCGCGGAAGGCGCCGTTGGGTGCGGTGTTGGTGAGCACGGCGATGCCGTCATAGCGCAGCTGTGGCACCCGATAGGGCCCGGTGGCCATCAGATAGGTGGGGCCGAGCGCGAGGCCGCCGCCGAACCCGGCATAGGCGCCGCAGTCGCCGGCGACACGGAGCCGGAGGCCCACGATGTGCCCGTCGGCGTCGAGGCCCAGCTCGGCCCAGTGGACCTGGTCGCGACCATGCATCGAGAGCATCGCCTCGCTGCGGGTCTCCCACCACAGCACGGGCCGGCCGAGGCGTTGGCCCGCCACCAGGATGGCGCCGTGGTCGGCCGCCAGCGCGGCCTTGCCGCCGAAGCCTCCCCCGACGTGGGGCGCCACCAGCCGCACCTGGTCGGACTCGAGCCCGAGGAGCCGTGCGGCGAGGTCGCGGGCCCCGTGGGGGTGTTGGGTGCCGAGCCACACGGTGAACGGGTCGGCGGTCGGGTCCACGAGGATCGCGTGCCCCTCGATGGGGTTGGTCGCGATCCGCTGGTTGTGCATCCGCAGGCGTACGACGTGGGCGGCGCCGGCGAGTGGGTCGCTGTCGTCGGCGTCGCGAAGGCCACGGGCGACGTTGCTGCCGTGGTCGGGGAACTGCAGCGGTGCCCCGTCGGCCAGGGCGGCCTCGATGCTGGCCGCGACCGGAAGCGGGTCATAGTCGACGTCCACCAGCTCGGCAGCATCCACCGCCTGGGCTCGCGTCTCGGCGACGACCAGCGCGACGGGCTCCCCGACGAACCTCACCCGGTCCTGCGCCAGCACCGGCCGCGTGAGCGAGCCGTTGGCGGACGCGAACGACGGCGCGGCGATCCCGGCGACGTCCTCCCCCGTCAGCACCATCAGCATCCCGGGCGCCTCACGCGCCGTCGTGGCGTCGACGCCGGTGACGAGCGCGTGCGCGTAGGGGCTGCGCACGAACACGGCGTGGGTGGTGCCCGCAGGCACGCGGTTGGCGACGAACGAACCCTGGCCGGTGATCAGCTCAGGGTCCTCCACGCGCCGCACGGCCGTGCCGAGCAGGGAACCGGGTCGGGCGCCGGGCATGCGACCTCCAGGGGGCGAGCGGTCGGGACGCCCCGACACTACCCACGTGTGCCATCACGCCACCCGGCTCAACCCCGCTGAGCCCACGCCGTGGGCGCTGACGCGCCCAGCCGTCAGGTTTCGACGCGCGGTCGCGCCCGCTGCGCGGTCGCGCGCTTGCTCAACCCGGCTGAGCCCACGCCGTGGGGGGGGGGGCGGCCCCCGGCCGGCCCCCCCCCCCCCCCCCCCCCCGCCGCCGGCCGCGCGTCAGCGCAGCCGGCGCCAGGCCTTCTCCAGCTCGACGGGGACGGCCACCAGCAGCGCCAGGCCGACGGACCAGGCCCAGTGCTCGGCGTCCAGGGCGACCGTTCCGAACGCCGTCTGCAGGAACGGCACCTCGACCACCGCGACCTGGAGCGCCACACCCAGCAGCAGGGCCCCGAGGAGCCACCGGTTGGACAGCAGGCCGTGGCCGAGGCTGCGCGTCTCCGACCGGGACTCCAGGGCATTCACCAGCTGGGCCAGGACGAGGGTCGAGAACGCGGCGGTCCGAGCCGTGGCGAGGTCGTCACGACCTTCGATGAGCCCACCGGGGAGGAACAGGTCGATCGTCGCGAGCGTGACCGCCGCCATCGTGACGCCGACCAGCACGATCCGGCCCCACATGGCCCCGTCCAGCATGGGCCGCGTCGGGGGCCGCGGCGGGCGCGCCATCACGTCGTCGATCTCGGGGTCGACGCCCAGGGCCAGCGCCGGGGCAGAGTCGGTGACCAGGTTGATCCAGAGGATCTGGGTGGCCAGGAGCGGCACCACCACGACGCCGGCGGCCGACGCCTCGGTCAGCCCCAGCACCGGGGCCAGCACCGCCCCCAGGAAGACGGTGGCGACCTCGCCCATGTTGGACGACAGCAGATAGCGCAGGAACTTGCGGATGTTGTCGAAGATGACGCGGCCCTGCCGAACGGCCGCGATGATCGTGGCGAAGTTGTCGTCGCCGAGGATCATCGTGCTGGCCTCCTTGGCCACCTCCGTGCCGGCCCTTCCCATGGCGACGCCGATGTCGGCGGACCGCAGGGCGGGCGCGTCGTTCACGCCGTCGCCGGTCATCGCGACGATCAGGTCATGGGCCTGGAGGGCGTCGACGATGCGCAGCTTGTGGGCGGGGGTCACGCGCGCGAAGACGGAGACGTCCTCGATCTGGCGATCCAGCTCCTCATCGGTGAGCGCATCGAGCTGAGCTCCCGTGAGCACGCGGGCGTCCGGACCCACGATGCCGAGGTCCGTGGCGATCCGGAGCGCGGTCGCCGGATGGTCCCCGGTGATCATGATGACCCTGATCCCCGCACGCTGGGCCTCGGCCACCGCGGGCGGGACCTCGTCGCGAGGCGGGTCGATCAGGCCCACCAGCCCGAGGAACACCAGGTCACGCTCCTGTGACTCGTCGATGACCGTCGCATCGCGACCGAGTCGGCGCCGTGCCACGCCCAGCGTGCGATAGGCGGCCATCGACAGGTCGTCGACCTGCCGGCCCAGCTGCGCGCGGAGGGCTGGGTCGAGCGGCACCTCCTCGTCGCCGACTCGGGCATGGGAGCAGCGCTCGAGCAGGACGTCCGGTGCCCCCTTGGTGAACAGGTGGTGGTCGTCGCTGCCCGACTTCGTGGTCACGGCCGACATCAGCTTGCGCTCGGAGGTGAACGGCAGCTCCAGCACGCGCTCGACGGCGGCCAGCCGGCTCGTCGCATCGGCATGCCTGCTGGCGGCGACCGCCAGCGCCGCCTCGGTGGGATCACCCAGCGCGGTGCCGGTCATGGGGTCGACCACGGCGTTGTTGGCGATCGCGCCGGCGAGCAGCACCTCGACGGCCTCGTCGGCCAGCGGGTCCACCTCGCCGCCGGGAAGGACGACCCGCCTCAGCGTCATCTCGTTGCGCGTCAGCGTCCCGGTCTTGTCCGAGCACACGACCGAGGCCGAGCCGAGCGTCTCCACGGCGTGCAGCGCCTTGACGACCGCCTGCCGTCGGGCCATCGCGCGCACACCGATGGCAAGCACCAGGGACAGCACGGCCGGCAGTCCCTCGGGCACGGCCGCCACGGCGAGCGACACCCCCAGCAGGAGGATCGCGACGACATCGGCGCCGCTGTCCACGTCGTTGACCAGTGCCAGCGTGGCCATCACCACGACGGCGATGACGATCACCGCCAGGCCGATCGCTCGCGAGACCCTACCGATCTCGCGCTGGAGGGGGCTGACCTCGGCCTCGGTGCTGTCGAGCAACGCCGCGATGGCGCCCATCTCGGTGTCCATCCCGGTGGCCGTGACCAGCGCACGTCCTGAGCCGCTGGCGACCGCGCAGCCGCCGAACACCATGTTCCGTCGCTCCGCGAGCGGGGCCGCTCGCTCGAGCGGTTGCGGGTCCTTCACGACAGGCACCGACTCGCCGGTGAGCGCCGCTTCCAGGACCGTCAGCCGTGACCCCCCGAGGACGCGTGCGTCGGCCGCCACCGCGTCGCCCTCCCCCAGGACCAGCAGGTCACCCACCACGACGTCCTTCGCCGGCACCAGCGTGACCTCACCGTCGCGCAGCACCGCGGCCGTGGTGGCCGTCAGCGACGCCAGCGCCGCCACGGCATCGGCGACACGTTCCTCCTGGAGCCAGCCGATCGCTGCGTTGGCCACGAGGATCGCCGCGATGACCAACGCGTCGATCGGCAGCCCGGCGACCCCTTCGGCGAGCCAGGCCGCCAGCGACACCGCGATCGCCACCCCCAGGAGGTGGACCAGGGGATCCTGGAACTGACCGAGCAGGACCCGCCACCACGGCGTCGGCGGCGTCGTCCGCAGCTCGTTGGGACCGTGCTGGGCGAGCCGCCGGCCGGCCTCCTCGGTCGTCAGGCCGCGGTCGACGTCGCCCGCCACGGCCGCGACCACCGCGACGGCGGGCACCACCGAGGCGTCGCCGACGTAGGGCCCGGTCACGACTCCATCATCGTCCGGGCCGAGGGCGGGCGCAGTGACCTGCCGCTCAGTCCGCGAGCAACCGGTCACCGCCTCGGCGCGGCCACGGGGTCAGGCGAGCTCCTTGACCCCCCAAGGGCTGCCATAGTCGGTCAGCAGCTCGAGGAACGGCACCGCGTCGAACGCCTCCGGCCCGAGGATCCCGGCGCCGGACCAGGTGCCGCGAGCCAACAGCTCGAGCGCGACGACCGGGTTGATCGCGGTCTGCCAGACCACGCACTGGTGGCCGTACTCCGCCATCGCCCACTCGTTGTCGACCACGTGGTAGTAGTAGGTCGATCGCGGCGCGCCGTCCTTGCCCTTGCCGGTGACCCAGAGCCCCGCGCAGGTCTTGCCCTTCATCTTGGGCCCGAGCTCGGCGGGGTTGGGCAGGCAGGCGGCGACGACGTCGCGGGGCGAGACCTCCACGCCCCCGACGCGGACCCTGTCGGTCTTGTCGAGGCCCAGCTTGTGGAGGGTCTTGAGGACGTCGATGAACTCGTCGCCGAGGCCGTACTTGAACGTCGCACGCTTGCAGTCGACCCAGCGCGGCATGAGGAGCACCTCCTCGTGCTCGACGTTGACGCACTCGACGGGGCCGATCCCCTCGGGGAAGTCGAAGACCTCGGGCTCGCTGAACGGCGGCGTCGTGAACCAGCGCCCTTCCCCGTCGTCACCCTTCTCCCAGATGACCGGCGGGTTGAGGCACTCCTCGATCGTCGTCCAGATCGAGAACGACGGCGCGAAGTCATAGCCCTCGACGGTCAGGTTGGAGCCGTCACGCGTCCCGAGCTCGTCGATCTCGGAGAAGTCGTGGTCGGCGGCATAACGGGCGAAGATGTCCGACAGGCCGGGCTCGACGCCGATGCCGACCAGGGCGAGGCGTCCGGCGGTCTCCCAGTCGCCGGCCTTGGCGAACTGCTCGTCGCCGAGCTTGACGCCGCACTCGGCGTAGGGCTCGGTCGGGTGGGGGTGCGACAGGGACATCGCCATGTCGAGGTAGTCCGCCCCGGCGGCGAACGCGCCGTCGAAGATCGGCATCACGAAACGGGGGTCGACGGCGTTCATCACGTGGGTGATGCCGTGCTCGCGACACAGCGCGGCCACGGAGTCGGCCGACGAGGCGTCGACCTGGGCGGCGACGAACCGCGGGTCAGCCGTCGCGGCCTTCTCGGCGCGGGCGGCGTCGTAGTCGGCGATGACGAGAGTCTCGAAGAAGTCGCGGCGCTGGGCGATGGCGGCGAACGCCGCTCCGACTCCGCCGGCGCCGACCAACAGGATTCTCACGATGGTCCTTTCTGAGCTGATACCCCGACCCTAGCGACGTGGTGACGGAATCTGTAGAGGGCAGGCCGCGGCTCAACGGATTCTGTGTGCTGGACGCCTCGCCACCACGGACTCCGTTGCAACCAGGTCTCGGGCAGGATGGGAGACACTCGGGGTGGAATGAGGCTGGACCCTAGGGGGAACGATGCGCCGATGGGCGACGCCGCTGACCGCGGCCGCTGCGATCCTGGTGGCGGCGGGCGGGCTCTGGTGGCTGATGCACCACGACCTGACGGCGGCCCTCTACACCGCCGTCGGCCTGGTCGTCGTGCTGCTGCTGGCGGCCGGCCTGCTGTGGCGTCGCGGGCACCGGCGTACGCCGCTGGCCCTGCTCCTCGTGCTGCTGGTGACGGGCGTCGCCACCGGCGGCTATGCCTGGAACCTCAACTCGACGCTGGGCAAGATCCCGACCGTCCCCCTGCCGTCGGGCTGGGAGAGCGGGCGGCCGGAGGCCGAGCCCACCACGGCGCTCAACATCCTGCTCATGGGGGCCGACAACCCCGAGCAGCTGGTCAAGAAGCCGACCGTGGCTGAGCTGATGGCCGACGGCACCTGGGACTCCGGCGCCTATCGCAGCGACAGCCTGATGGTCGTCCACATCGCCGCCGACCGCCGCAGCGCGTCGGTCGTCTCGATCCCCCGCGACTCCTATGTCCCCATCTATGACGCCGAGAACACCCAGCACGGCGAGAACAAGATCAACGCGGCCTTCTCCTTCTATGGCCCCTACGGCACGGTCCGCACCGTCGAGCACCTGACCGGCCTGCGGATCGACCACCTCGCGATCATCGACTTCGAGGGGTTCCGCGACCTCACCACCGCGTTGGACGGGGTCGACGTCTATGTCCCCGAGAGTCTCTATGACCCCAAGCAGGACCAGGAGTGGTCGCAGGGCTGGCACCACGTCCAGGGACAGGAGGCGCTCAACTACGTCCGGATGCGCTACAACCTGCCGGGGGGTGACTTCGGCCGGGTGGCACGCCAGCAGAACTTCCTGCGCGCGGTGCTCGACAAGCTCACCGCCTCCGGCACGCTGGGCGACCCCCTGAAGGTCAAGGACATCCTCGATGTGGTCGTCCGCTACGTGACGGTCGACGCGGACTGGAAGACCGGCGACCTGCGTTCGCTCGCCCTGGGTCTGCGCCACCTCACCAAGAGCGACATCGACTTCGTGACGATGCCCTATGACCACTTCGAGAACATCCCCGGGGTGGGCGACTCCAATATCCTCGACCCGGCGCGCATCAAGGAGCTGTTCAAGGCCGTCAAGGACGGCAAGGTCGGTGCTTACCTGAAGAAGTACCCCGACGACGCGCTGCCGGGCGAGAAGGACGTCAGCTGACGCGCTCGCCGGCGACCCAGGTCGACGCCACCCGCGTGGCGCCGATCTCGGCCGTCGGGCCGGCGAACGGGTCGCGGTCGAGCACGACCAGGTCGGCCACCGCGCCCGGCTCCAGCACGCCGGCGTCGTCACGGTGGCAGACCCGCGCCGAGCCCGACGTATAGGCGGCGAACGCCGTCTCGAGGTCGAGGGCCTGCTCGGGTGAGAGGGGCTCGGTGCCGGCCGGGCCGGCGTCGCCGTACGCCGTGCGCGTGACCGCGACGTGGATCGCGGCCAGCGGGTCGGGGGTCGACACGGGCCAGTCGCTGCCCATGGCGAGCGGGGTCCCGTTGCGGTGCAGGTCGCCGAAGGGGTACTGCCAGGCCGACCGCTCCTCCCCCAGGAACGGCATCGTCAGCTCGATCATCTGCTCGTCCAGGCACGCCCACAGCGCCTGCATGGTGGCGGTGACGCCGAGCGCGGCGAAGCGGCCGACGTCGTCGGGGTGGACCACCTGGAGGTGCGCGATGTGGTGGCGCTGGTCAGCTGCCCCGTTGGCCTCGCGAGCGGCCGCGAAGGCGTCGAGCGCCTCGCGGACCCCGCGGTCGCCGATGGCGTGCACGTGCACCTGGAAGCCGGCCGCGTCCAGCGCCGTCACCGCCTCGGCCAGCGCTCCCGCCTCCACGAACGAGTGGCCGCTGTTCTCGGTGAGGTGGCCACAGCGGTCGAGGTAGGGCGAGATCATCGCGGCCGTGTAGTTCTCGGCGACCCCGTCCTGCATGATCTTGATGCTCGTCGCCCGGAAGCGGCCGCTCGACATCGAGGCGCGCTTGGCGACCAGCTCGGGGACCTGGTCGACGCCGCGGCTGCGGTCCCACCACAGCGCCCCCACGACCTGGGAGCGCAGGTCGCCGCTCGCTGCCGCGGCGACATAGGTCGACGACGCGTCCTCCATCCCGGAGTAGGCACCCACGATCGCGTCCTGCCAGCCGGTGACCCCGAGCGAGTGGAGATAGGACTGCCCGGCCATCAGGGCGGCACCGAAGTCGTCGTCGGTGGCGGCCGGGATGTGGCGGGCCACCAGCGCGGTCGCGCCCTCGTGGAGCGTCCCCGTCGGCCGGCCGTCGGCGTCGCGCTCGATCCGGCCGTCCGCGGGGTCGGGCGTCGACGCGTCGATCCCGGCGATCTCCAGCGCCCGGCTGTTGACCCAGGCGCCGTGGTGGTCACGGTTGGGCAGATAGACGGGCCGGTCGGGCACGATCCCGTCGAGGTCGGCCGCCGTTGGCGTGCCGCCCGGGAACGCAGGCATCGCCCAGCCGCCTCCCAGGATCCAGGGGGCGTCGCGGTGCGCGGCGGCGTACGCCTCGATGGCCGCGAGGTAGTCCTCCCGGCTTTCGAGCTCCGAGAGGTCGCAGCGCAACCGTTCGAGTCCTCCCTGGATCGGATGCACGTGGGCGTCGATGAAGCCCGGGGACAGCAGCCCGCCGGCGAGGTCGACGACCTCGACGACCCCGGTCGCCTGGCCGAGGATCTCCTCGCCGGCGCCCTCCCCCGTCGCAACGGCCACGATGCGGTCCCCGTCCACGAGGAGCGCACCCGGGCCGAGGTGTCGATGGCCGTCGAAGAGGCTGCCGCCTCGGAACACGATGCTCATGGGAGTTTCCTACCAGGCCGGACCAGCAGCGTGAAGACAACGGATTCCGCAATTTCGGGACCCGGATCACTACTGATTCGCTTGCAGGGGCCGCCGCTTCCGGGCAGGATAGGCGGACACCTTCAACGAAAAGGCGAGCGAATCAGATGATGGACCAGGACCTCGTGACCCAGGCCGTGGATCGGGACCGGCTGCAAGAAGCCGCGCGGGACCACCTCTGGCTGCACTTCTCCCGGCACTCGGTGTACCAGGAGAACGACATGCCCGTGATCGTGCGCGGGGAGGGCGCCTACATCTGGGACGACCAGGGCCGCCGCTACCTCGACGGGCTCGCCGGCCTGTTCGTCAACCAGCTCGGCCATGGCCGGACCGACCTCGCGGAGGCCGCCGCCAAGCAGGCCAGCACGCTCGCCTTCCACCCGCTGTGGTCCTATGCCCACCCCGGCGCCATCGAGCTGGCCGAGAAGCTCGCGGCCTATGCCCCCGGTGACCTCAACCGCGTGTTCTTCACCACCGGCGGCGGTGAGGCCGTCGAGTCGGCCTGGAAGCTCGCCAAGCAGTACTTCAAGCTGACCGGGCAGCCCACCAAGCACAAGGTGATCAGCCGCTCGATCGCCTACCACGGCACGCCACAAGGTGCGCTGTCGATCACCGGCATCCCCGGCATGAAGGCGCCGTTCGAGCCGCTGGTGCCGTCGACGTTCCGGGTGCCCAACACCAACTTCTACCGCGCCACCGAGCACGCCGACGACGTGACGGCCTTCGGCCGCTGGGCCGCCGACCGGATCGGCGAAGCCATCGAGTTCGAGGGCCCTGAGACGGTGGCCGCCGTCTTCCTGGAACCCGTACAGAACTCCGGCGGCTGCTTCCCGCCGCCGCCCGGCTACTTCGAGCGGGTGCGCGAGATCTGCGACCACTACGACGTCCTGCTGGTCTCCGACGAGGTCATCTGCGCCTACGGCCGGCTCGGCCACATGTTCGGCGCGGAGCGCTACGGCTACCAGCCCGACATCATCACCAGCGCCAAGGGCCTGACCTCGGGCTACTCCCCGCTGGGCGCGATGATCGCCTCGGACCGGCTGATGCAGCCGTTCCTGACCGGTCACAACAGCTTCCTCCACGGCTACACCTTCGGCGGCCACCCCGTCTCGACCGCGGTGGCGCTGAAGAATCTCGAGATCTTCGAGGAGGAGAAGATCAACGAGCACGTGCTGGCCAACGAGAGCGCCTTCCGCAACACCCTGGAGAAGCTGCTCGACCTGCCCATCGTCGGCGACGTCCGCGGCGACGGCTACTTCTATGGAATCGAGCTGGTCAAGGACAAGGCGACCAAGGAGACCTTCACCGACGACGAGTCCGAGCGGCTGCTGCGGGGCTACCTCTCCAAGGCCCTCTATGACGCCGGCCTCTACTGCCGCGCCGACGACCGCGGCGACCCGGTGATCCAGCTCGCTCCCCCGCTCATCTGCGACCAGGAGCACTTCGACGAGATGGAGCAGGTGCTCCGCACCGTGCTCGACAAGGCCTGGACGCTGCTCTGACGTGGTGACGGTTCATCAAGGTAGGAAGGCGAAGCCGCACCTACCTTGATGAACTCCGCGAGGTAAGTGCGGGTTCGCCCGCTTACCTTGGTGAACCGTCACCCTTGTCTCCCACCCGTTCTCCACAGATCGCCGAAGGGGACTCCCGAACGAGGTCAGCACCGAGGACCCTGGCCGGGTGGACTGGTTGGCCGTCGTTGTGGAGCAACGCGGGTTCTTCACCCGTGCCGAGGCGCTTGACGCGGGGTACGACGACCGCGCCGTGACCCGAGCGGTGAGGTCTGGTTGGTGGCATCGAATCCGTCGCGGTTACTACACCTTCGCCGACATCTGGGCGGCGCTCGACGACGTGGGTCGCCACCGAGTCCGAGCCCACGCGGTGGCCCACTCTCTCGGCCCCGCCGTGGCGCTGAGCCACATATCCGGTGCGATCGAGCACGGGATCGCCGTCTGGGGCCTCCCCCTCGACCGGGTGCACGTGACCCGGCTCGACGGAGCAGCCGGCCGGATCGAAGGTGACGTCATCCATCATGTGGGGCGCTGGGGGCCTGACGACGTCGTCGACGTCCTCGGCGTCAAGGTGATGGTGCCAGGCCGGTGCGCGGTGGAGGTCGGCTGTTTGGGATCCCCCGAGTCGTCTCTCGTGAGTCTCGACTCCGCGCTGGCCTTGGGACTCGATGACGAGGAGGGGCTCTTCGAACACTTCGCTCGGATGGAGCGCTGGCCCGACACCCGTCGCCTGCAGATCCCGATTCGCATGGCCGACGCCGGTGCGCAGAGCCCCGGCGAGTCGCGAGGGCGGTGGCTCTTCTGGCAAGCCGGTCTCCCTGCGCCGATCACGCAGTTCCCGGTCTTCGACGCGGCCGGGGAGCTGATCGGGACCGCCGACTGGGGTTGGCCTGATCACGGCCTGCTCGGCGAGTTCGACGGCAAGTCCAAGTACGGTCGGCTGCTCCAACCCGGTCAGGACCCCGGCGAGGTCGTGTTCTCGGAGAAGCACCGTGAGGACCGCATGCGCGAGGCAAGCCGCTGCGCCATGATTCGGCTCATCTGGTCGGACTACGACCGCCCCCGGCTGACGGCGGACCGCGTTCGAGCCCTCCTGCGTCGCCCCGACTGAGCTGGCCAACGCAGTGACGGTTCACCAAGGTAGGAAGGGGAACCATCACCTACCTCGCTGAGTTCACCACGGTAAGTGAGGGTTCGCCCACTTACCTTGGTGAACCGTCACCCCGGAGCCACGCCGAGCCCGCGCCGACCTGCGGAGCAGGTCGCGGGAGCGATCAGAACGTGACCGGGACCGTCGAGCTGGGGCTGTTGGAGTAGACGTTGCTCGCGACGGCGGTGTTGTTGAACGTGCCGCTGCTGGCGTCGCTGGCGGCGAGGGTATAGGTCAGGTTGTCGGTGGACGCATAGACGGCGAGCGAGCCCGTCCACGCGAACGAGTAGACCCACTGCGCGCCCACGTGAGACCGACCGGAGTACGACCAGCCGACACCCGTGACCCCAGTGGGGACGGACCCGGAGAAGCGGGTGTCCGGCACGCTGATGGTCACCGTGAGGGCCGTGAGCGTGCGCGGCACCGAGCCGCCCTGGTTGATCACCGACAGACCGCCGGAGACCCCGTTGGGGTGCCCCATCCCGTCATAGAGGGCCGCGTTGACGTTGTAGTAGTTGAAGCCGATCGTGCTCGTCGGAGGCACCACCGTGATCGCTGAGCTGCACGCGCTCGTGCTGGTCAGGTTGTAGGCGTCGGTCGGCGTGTAGGTGGCCCGCCAGTAGTACGTGCCGCCCGCGGGTTGGAGCGACCCGGTCGTCGCGCCCCCGGACAGGGCCGACGCGGAGGTGGAGTACGCCGCGGCGCCGGAGCAGGCGGCGTCGGTGAAGAGCGAGAAGACCACGGTGCCAGCGGGAGTGCCGTATCCCGACCCGCCCGTGACAGTTGCCGTCGCCGAGAAGGAGTTGCCCTCCGTCGCCGACGTCGGCGTGAGGTTGCTCAGCGTGGTCGTCGTGGCCTGGCGGCTGGTCGTCGCCGTCACGGTGCCGACCGAGGTCCAGTTGGACTTCGCGGCCGTCAGCGTCCAGGTGTACGACGTGTTGGGGGTCAGGCCCGTCGCGGTGCAGGAGGTCGAGGCCGCCGCCGGCGTCGCCGAGCAGCCGCTGAGGACCCCCGAGGACTGGGCCAGCGCCAACGCCGTCGGTGAGAACGACGTGCTCCAGCCGAGCGCGACCGAGGTGGCCGTCGTGGCGCCCGCCGTCACCGTGGGAGCGGCGAGCGTGGCGCCCTGGGCCTTCGCATAGGAGCCGGTGGAACTGGCCGTCCAATAGGCGTGACCGATACCGCCGATGCCGAGCACCAGCGCAGTCACCAGCGTGGCGACGACGCGGAAGCGCCGGCGGCCGGCACCGGCGCGATGACGTGCTCGTCGAATGCTCATCGGGTCACCGTCACGGTCACGGGGATCTGGAAGGTCGCACCTTGGCAACCGGCCGCCGAGCTGTTCGTCATCGACGCGCCCCCAGCAACGTGGACCGTCGCGGACGAGCCCGCCGGGACGGAGATGCTCAGACCCGTTGTGGTGACGATCGCGACACCGGAGTTGCCGGTGGTCGTCGGCCATGCAGGGTCGCTGGAGCAACCGGACCCGCCGGACACGGTGACGCCACCGCCCTGGGCGACGGACGTGATCGTCACCGCGACGGCATTGGGGTTCGTCACGTTGAGGAGCAGGTCGGCGGTGCCGCCGGGCAGCAGCGTCGAGGACGGCGACCCCACCGTCGCGGGGCTCACCGTCAGCGGCTGCACGGTCCCGGTGCTGCCGGACGAGCTGCCGCTGCCTGCGACGGTATAGAACGCGAAGACGGGGCCGGCAACCAGCACGGCTGCCACGACGGCTCCGCTCACGGCGACCAGGGCCCGACGGGCGACACGTGGCAGCCGCGTCGCGTCGCCACGGTGCCGCGCACCCGTGCTCGGGCCGGCGCGATGACGGGCCGTCATGGGTTCACCTCGGGGCGGCGGCGCCTCCCGAGCAGCACGAGCAGGAAGCCGAGTACGACGAGGACACCGGCGGCGGCGCCGGCGACCACCAGCGTGCCTGCCGAGAACGACGCACCCGTGTTCGGCAGGGCGCCAGGGTCGCTCGGGCCCGCGGGGTCGACCGGATCGTCGGCGTGCGACGGTGCGGCGACCGCCGTACCGGTGAGCTGGAAGTGGAAGACGCGGCCCTGACACGCGTCCTGGTCGTGGCGGGTGTTGCGCAGCAGGATCGGCAGGCCCGCCGTCCGGGCCCGACCGTAAGCCGGTACCACGAGCGCTCCGCCGAAGTGGGGAAGCACCAACTCGGCCGTGCACTCATCCGGCTCCTGCTGCGAGGTGTCCAGGGCCACCGCCAGCGAGTCGACCTGGATGTCGCGCGCGAGGAGGCTGTCGACCTGGAGGACCAGGCAGCGGGTCACGCCCGGGGTCAGCGTGGCCCGCGGTCCGCTGCAGCCATCGCGGAGGTCGCCACTCGGAGGAACGGCATAGATGCGGCTGCTGATCACGAAGGTGGCCGGTCCGGAGCGCAGCGCGACCGGCGACGCACCGGACCCACCCTGGGGCAACACCATGAGGGCCACCAGGGCGAGCGGCAGCAACGTACGTCGGCTGCCGGCGGCGAGCTGCACGAGTCGTGACATGACGAACTCCAGCGACGTCGGACGAGGTTGGGAACGAGCGGGCAGTGGCGAGACTCAGGCGACCGTGTAGGCCAGGGTGACCGTGGCGCCCTTGCAGGCGTCCTGGTTGGTGGCGGCCTTGTTGTTGAACGCGATGGTCGCGCCTGTCCATGAACCCTGGGCGTTGCCCGCGGGCACCTCGGCGGCCACCGTCATCGTGGCGTTGGACAGGGTGTAGTCCGTGGCGTCGCAGGTGCCGGCCGGCGCGCCGACCGCCTTGGTGACCGAGCCGATGCTGGCGGTCACGGTGGCGACATAGACGGGTCCGGTGTTGGGGTTGTTGAAGGTGCCGGTGAGGGTCTGTGCCGCACCACCCGGCTGGAGGTTGGTGACGGTGCTCGTCTGCACGACGGTGACGGCCGACGAGGTGCCTGTCGTGGCGGTGCCGGTGCCGGATCCGCCCGCCGTCCAATAGGCATAGGCGGTGCCGCCGACGCCCAGCAGCAGGACGGCGGTGAACACCCAGACGAACTTCTTGCGACTCTTGCGCTTGGCGTGTGTGGCCATGGTGGGTCCCTCGAGACGTGTCGACGAGGTCCTCGGGTAGGCCCCGCCTTAAAGACACCGTCGGCCGATAATTGACCGACTTGAGGAATTGGGGCCGAACAACGCAACGGCGGCGTGGAGCGAGGCTGCTGGTTCACCAGGGTAGGAAGGGAAACCCTCACCTACCGTGCGGAGTTCACCCCGGTCAGTGACGGTTCGCCTACCTACCTTGGTGAACCGTCAGGAGTCGAAACCCAGCCCCAGCTTGTCGAGGGAACGCAGCCAGAGGTTGCGCCGGCCATCCCGCTGGTCGGCTCGCTCCAGCGACCACCGGGTGAGGTTGATGCCGATGGCGCGGGCGGGCTCCGGCGGGAACGGCAGGGGCTTCTCTCGCACCATGGCGAGCCGGGTCCGCTCGGTGTCCTCCTCGCGCAGCAGGTCGAGCATGACGTCGGCGCCGAACCGGGTGGCGCCGACACCGAGGCCGGTGTAGCCCATCGCATAGGCGACCCGACCGGCGTACGCCGTCCCGAAGAACGCCGAGAAACGCGTGCAGGTGTCGATCACCCCACCCCAGCGATGAGTGAACCGGAGGCCCTCCAACTGGGGGAAGGTCTCGAAGAAGTGACGCGCCAGCGTGGTGTGGGTCCGCTCGTTCTGCTCCAGCTCGGGGGCGATCCGGCTGCCGAAGTGGTAGACGGCGTCATAGCCACCCCACACGATCCGGTTGTCGCGGGTCAGCCGGTAGTAGTGGAACAGGTTGGCGGTGTCGCCGATGCCCTGGCGTCCCGACCAGCCGATGGAGGCCAGCTGGGCGGTGGTGAGCGGCTCGGTGGCGAGGACGTGGTCATAGACCGGCACCGTCATCAGGCGCAGGCGGCGCAGCAACGGCGGGAAGCCGTTGGTCGCGAGTGCGACCCATCGGGCGCGCACGCGCCCCCCGGGCGTCGTCAGCTCGACCATGCGCCCGTCGTCGACGAGATCGGTGACGTGGGTCTGCTCGTGGATGACCACGCCTAGGTCGAGGCAGGCCTGGCGCAGGCCCCACGCCAGTCGGGCCGGCTCGACCATGGCGACGCCGTGCCGGTCATAGAGAGCCCCGTGATAGGTCGGGCTGTCCACCGCGGCGCGCAGGGTCGCCGCGTCCCAGAGCTCGACATCGTGTCCCGCGGCCGTCATCGTGGCGTGACCCTGGACCAGCTCCTCGAACTGGTGGGACGCGGTCGCCACGGCCAGCTCCCCGGTGCGCTCGAAATGGCAGTCGATGCCGAACCGAGCGATGGTGTCCCCGATCGCATCGAGGTTGTCCTGGCCGAGCCTGTCGAGCGTGGCCATCTCGTCGGGCCAGCGCTCCATCCCGTTGTGGAAGCCGTGCGTCAGCGATGACGCCACGAACCCGCCGTTGCGTCCCGAGGCCTGCCACCCGCACTCCCCCGCCTCGACCAGGTGGACGTCGAGGTCGGGGTAGCGCTCCTTCGCGCGCAGCGCCGTCCAGAGCCCGGTATAGCCGCCGCCGACCACGGCCAGGTCGGTGGTGACCTGGCCAGCGAGCGGCTCGAGAGCCGCTGGCCGGTCGGCGTCGTCGAGCCAGAGGACGCTAGGGCGCGCGTCGCCCAGCGATCGAGTCACATCCATGACGGGACCCTCAGCCGGCGGCCAGGGCCTTCGCCGTACGACTCCGTCGCCACTCCCCACCGAGCACGATCGCGATCGAGATGACCAGCATCAGCGTTCCGATCACGTTGACCTGCATCGGCACCGTACGCCGCGAGACGCCCCACACATACATGGGGAACGTCGTGGTGTTGCCGGCGTTGAGGTTGGTGATGATGAAGTCGTCGAAGGACAGTGAGAAGGCCAGCAGCGCGGCTCCGACGATGCCCGGGAGCACCAGCGGGAACGTCACCCTCCAGAACGTCTCGCGCGGCGTCGCATAGAGGTCCATCGCCGCCGCCTCGAGGGTGTCGTCCATGCCCGCCAGCCGCGCCCTCACGGTGACGACCACGAACGACAAGCAGAACATGATGTGGGCGATCAGGATCGTCCAGATGCCCAACTGGCCGGCGAAGCCGGCCGCCACGAACAGCGCCAGCAGCGAGGAGCCCATGACGATCTCGGGCGAGGCCATCGGCATGAAGATCAGCAGGTTCATCGTCGAGCGGGCGACGAAGTCGTGACGGACCAGCGCGAACGCCAACAGGGTGCCCAGGATGGTCGCGACCAGCGTCGCCGCGAGGCCGATCAGCATGCTGCGTCCGACCGCCTGGCACATGCTCGGATCGGTGCACGGGTGCAGCCAGTTGTCGAGCGTGAACGCCTCGAAGCGGTAGAGCTTGGACTGCTCGCTGCGCGGCTGGTTGAAGCTCATCAGCACGACCACGGCGATCGGGATGAAGGTGTAGGCAAGGACCCCGATCCCGAGGATCAGGACGATGCGCTCACGGATCCACCTCACAGGAGCTCCTCCGTCCCCGCGCGGCGCACATAGAACAGGACCATGCCGATGATGAGGATCATCAGCATGACCGACAGGGCGCTGGCGGCGGGATAGTCGTTGGCGTCGGTGAACAGGCTCTGGATGACCGACCCGATCACGCGGGTCTGGGTGCTGCCCAGGAGCTCGGCGTTGATGTAGTCACCGACCGCCGGGATGAACGTCAGCAGGGTGCCCGAGACGACACCGGGCAGCGACAGCGGCCAGGTGACCTTGAAGAACCCGACCACGGGGTTGGCGTAGAGGTCGTTGGAGGCCTCGATCAACCGGTAGTCGATCTTGTCGATGCTCGCGAACAACGGCAGCACCATGAAGGGCAGGAAGTTGTAGGTCAGGCCGGTGACGACGGCGACCGGCGTGGCCAGCAGGTGACCGTTGGGACCGAGGATGTGGAGGAACTGCAGCGACTGCACGATCCAGCCGTCGTCGGCGAGCAGCAGCTTCCACGACAGGGTGCGGATCAGGAAGCTGGTGAAGAACGGCGCGATCACCAGCACCAGCATGAGGTTCTTCCAACGGCCGGACTTGAAGGCGATCGCATAGGCGAGCACATAGCCCAGCACCAGCGCGAAGAACGTCGCGAGCGCGCCATACCAGAGCGCGCGCAGCAGCTGGGGCCAGTACTGCCTCAGCGCGTCGACGTAGTTCGCGAAGTGGTAGGTCATCGTGTAGCCGGTTGCGTCCGACCCGCTGGGGTCATAGAGGCTCGCGGCCAGCAGCGAGTAGAACGGGATGACGAAGAAGATGATCAACCAGAGCGTGCCCGGCAGCAGGAGCAGATAGCCGGTGAGGCCCCTGCGCCGGGTCGTATCGCTCACAGCTCGTCCTTCTTCTGGGCGCCCGCGTCGGCGTCCTGGCTGTGGTCGAGGATGAACGCGTACTCCGGGCGCCAGGACAGCTCGACCGGCTCGCCGACCTTGAACAGCTTGCGGTGTCCGGTGTTCTGCTGGAAGACCTGGAGCTCCTGGCCCCACGGCATCCGCACGAGGTATTGGGTGCTCACGCCGACGAAGCTGACGTCGGTGACCACGCCGCCGGGGATGCTGTTGCCAGGAGCATCGAGCTCCTCGCCGGCGTCGCCGATCAGGACCTTCTCGGGGCGGATGCCCACCCAGCCGAGGTCGTCGTTGGCGTGCGCCCGCTCCGCAGGGACGGTGATGTCGATGCCGTGCATGTTGGCCCGGACGACGTCACCGGCCCGGCTGACGATGCTCGCCTCGATGAGGTTGGACTGGCCGAGGAAGTTGGCGACGAACGTCGTCCGCGGGTTCTCATAGAGCTCCGCGGGGGCGCCCATCTGCTCGATGACGCCCTTGTTCATCACCGCGACGGTGTCGGCCATGGTCATGGCCTCCTCCTGGTCGTGGGTGACGTGGATGAACGTCAGCCCGACCTCGGTCTGGATGCGCTTGAGCTCGATCTGCATCGAGCGCCGCAGCTTGAGGTCGAGCGCGCCGAGCGGCTCGTCGAGCAGCAGCACCTCGGGCTTGTTGATGAGCGCACGCGCCAGCGCCACGCGCTGCTGCTGGCCACCCGACAGCTGGGCCGGCCGCTTGCGAGCCTGGGTGTCGAGCTCGACCAGGTTGAGCATGTCGTGCACCTGGGCGTCGACGTCGGACGCCTTGCGGCGCCGCAGCCCGAAGGCAACGTTCTCGAAGATGTCGAGGTGCGGGAACAGCGCGTAGTTCTGGAACACCGTGTTGACCGGCCGCCGATAGGGCTTGGCATGGGTGATGTCGTTGCCCGCGAGCGTGATCGAGCCCGAGGTGGGCTCCTCGAGGCCGGCCACCATCCGCAGGGTGGTGGTCTTGCCGCACCCGGACGGACCGAGCAGGGCGAAGAACGACCCGCGCGGGACGTCGAGGTCGAGGGAGTCGACCGCGGTGAAGTGGGCGAACTGCTTGGTCAGCGCACGCAGGCGCAGGCCGTCGAAGCCGGCCTCAGGGGTCGTCATGATGGTCTCCTCAGCCGCCTTGGACATCAGCCCAGTCCCTTTCATAAGCAGTCGCGGTCTTCTCGTCGAGCGCCATGAAGGCGAACGTGTTGGCGAGCGTCTCCTCGCTCGGGAAGATCAGCTCGTTGTCGACCAGGCTCGGGTCGACGGACTCCATCGCCTGCTGGGCGCCCTGCACTGGGCAGATGTAGTTGTTCCACGCCGCGAGCTTGGCCGCCACCTCGGGCTCGTAGTAGTAGTTCATCCACGCTTCGGCGTTCTCCTGGTGGGTGGCCAGGTTGGGCACGATCATGTTGTCGCTCCACAGCGACAGCCCCTCCTCGGGGACGACCCACTTGATGTCGGGGTTGTCGAGCTGGGCCTGGATCACGTCGCCCGACCAGGCCTCGCACGCCACGACGTTGCCGGCGGCAAGGTCGTTGAGGTAGTCGTTGCCGTTGAAGGAGCGGATCTGGCCGTCCTGGACCGCCTTGCGCAGGGCGTCGAGGGCGTTCTCCCAGTCGGTCTGGTCGAAGTCGTCGGGGTTGCCACCGGTCACCTTGACCATGAAGGCCATGGTGTCGCGCATCTCCGTCAGCATCGTCACGCGACCCTTGAGGTCCGAGCGCGTGAGCAGCTCGGAGAAGCTCTTGACCTCGCCGACCTCCTTGGCGTTGTAGGCGATGCCGGTCAGGCCGCTCTGCCAGGGCACGTGGTAGGTCAGGTCGGGGTCCCAGGCCTTGCCCTGGAGCGGGGTGATGAGCCGCTCCATGACGTTGGGGATGTTGTCGTGGTTGAGCGGCTGGATCCAGCCGAGGCTGATCATCTTCGCCGCCATCCAGTCGGTCAGCACCATGATGTCGCGCTGAACCGACTGACACGACGCCAGCTGGTTCTTGACCTTGGCGTAGAACTCCTGGTTGTCGTTGACGTCGTCGGTGTAGGTGACCGAGATGCCGGTCTCACGCTGGAAGACCTGGAACGTGGAGTCGGACTTTTTGCGCGGGTCGATGTAGGCCGGCCAGTTGGAGATGATCAGCGACTTGTCGGTGGCCGATACGTCCTTGGCTCGACACGCGGCCGCGTCCTGGGTCGCCGGCTCGGTGCCGAAGAACGGCAACTTGAGCGCAGCCAGGCTCGCGCCTGCGAAGGCGACCCCCCCAGCACCCTTGAGCAATGTCCGTCTACTCGTCTGGCCTGCTGGGCCGTCCACAGGCAGCTCCCTCCTCGCGCGCATGTGGTCCGCAGCCTGTCATGGCAGTCCCCTCATGACAAGGGAATCGATTGTTGCAAGGATGTAAATCCACGGATTCCGGCCCCGACGCGCCCAAGACCTAGGGCTTTGACCACAGCACACGGGCCTGTCACCCTTCTGTGTGTGACCAGGTCATCCAAGCAGGGCCGCACCCCCGCGATGCTCGACGACGTCTCCAAGGCGATCATCGAGCAGCTCCAGCAGGACGGGCGCCGCTCCTACGCCGCCATCGGCAAGGTCGTCGGTCTGTCCGAGGCTGCCGTCCGCCAACGTGTCCAGCGGCTCATCGACTCCGGCGTGATGCAGGTCGTCGCCGTGACCGATCCCCTCGAGCTGGGCTTCGCGCGGCAGGCGATGGTCGGCGTTCGCATCCAGGGCCCGGTCGAAGAGGTGGCCGACCAGATCGTCGAGCTCGACGAGGTCGACTATGTCGTCATCACCGCCGGGTCCTTCGACCTGCTCGTCGAAGCGGTCTGCGAGAGTGACGAGCACCTGCTCGAGCTGCTCTCCCACAAGATCCGCACCATCCCGGGCGTCGAGTCCACCCAGACCTTCATGTACCTCAAGCTCAAGAAGCAGACCTACTCGTGGGGTGTGCGCTGAGCACCAACTACGCCGAGCTGTCCCTGTGGCACTCCCATCCGTCACTCGACTGGTCGCCACGCCCCGCCCTGCCCGGTGACCTCCAGGTCGACGTCGCCATCGTCGGGGCCGGCTTCACCGGTCTGTGGACGGCCTACTACCTGGCCGAGGCCGATCCGACGCTGCGCATCGCCGTGCTCGACAAGGACGTGGCCGGGTTCGGCGCCTCCGGCCGCAACGGCGGCTGGTGCTCGGCGCTGTTCCCGGCCTCTTCGGACAAGATCGCCCGCCTCCCCGGCGCTGACCGATCCGGTGCCAAGGCGCTGTACGCCGCCATGTGCGACACCGTCGACGAGGTCGGGCGCGTGGTGGCTGCGGAAGGGATCGACGCGGACTACGCCAAGGGCGGCACCATCGTGCTCGCACGCACAGCGACCGAGCTCGCGCGGGCGCGGGCAGACGTGGCCGAGGCCAGGGCCTGGGACCGTGGCGAGGACGACCTGCGTCTGCTCGACGCCGACGAGGCACGGTCCGCCCTCGGCGCCACCGAGGTGCTCGGGGCCACCTACACCCCGCACTGCGCGGCCATCCACCCCGCCAAGACCGTGCGCGGGCTGGCCGAGGTCGTCGCCCGGCGCGGCGTGACGATCTATGAACAGACGCCGGTGCTGGCCATCGAGCCGGGCCGCGTGCGCACCACCCATGGCACCGTCAGCGCGAGCCACGTGGTCCGGGCGACGGAGGGCTACACGGCCAGCCTCGAGGGCATGAAGCGCGACGTCGTCCCGATCTATTCACTGATGGTCGCGACCGAGCCCCTCCCCGGCGAGCTCTGGGAGCAGATCGGGCTGCGCCGCCGCGAGACGTTCTCCGACTTCCGTCACCTCCTGATCTATGGGCAGCGCACCGCCGACGACCGCCTCGCGTTCGGCGGGCGTGGCGCGCCCTACCACTTCGGCTCCGACACCGGCGTGGCCAATGACCGTGACGAGCGTGTCTTCGCCTCGCTCCACCACACGCTTCTCGGCCTGTTCCCGATGCTGCGGGGCACCCGCTTCACCCACGCCTGGGGCGGCGCGTTGGGCGTGCCCCGTGACTGGTGTGCCTCGGCAGGGCTCGACCGCACCACCGGGATCGCCTGGGCGGGTGGCTATGTCGGCGACGGCGTCGGCACCACCAACCTGTCCGGGCGGACCCTGCGCGACCTCATCCTGGGGCGCGACACCGAACTGACCCGGCTGCCCTGGGTCAACCATCGATCGCCGCGCTGGGAGCCGGAGCCGCTGCGCTGGCTCGGCATCAACGCGGGGCTGCGCGCCATGACGCTGGCCGACGGCGAGGAGAAGGTCACCCGCCGCGCGAGCGCGATCGCCCGGGTGATGGCACCCTTCCTCGGGCACTGACCGAAAATCACTTGCGCGCGCGCTCGGCCGGGTCTCACCATCGTGGTGAGCTCCGGTGTCTGCCGATGCCCTGATCGAGAGGAGGGTCCGATGACCGTCGCCCGCTGTGGCCTGCCCACCATCACCCTCTCGACCTCCTGGAGCACCCGCACCGATGACTTCCTTCTCCGACCCGTGGAGCGAGCTCGCCTCCCTCGGATCTGACCCGGCTCGTCTCAGCGACGAGTACGACGACGTCGACCCGGCGTTCGTCTTCGACTTCCAGACCTATGACGACCCCGACGAGGACGCCGGCCAACGATGGTCCACCTGGGCTTCGGTCGAGCCGCTGTGTCGTGGCCCCGAACCTCGACCCGACTGGGTGGTGACCTCCCAAGGCGCCATCGATACCGAGCTGGGCATCCTCAAGTCCGGCAAGGAGGCCGACGTCTACCTGGTCGAGCGCGCCGATCCGGTGGATCCATCGGGCGGCGTCGTCATGGCCGCCAAGAGGTACCGCGGCAGTGACCACCGCACCTTCCACCGAGCGGCCGTCTATACCGAGGGGCGCAGCGTGAAACGGTCCCGCGACCGGCGAGCCCTCAAGCGCAAGAGCACCTGGGGTCGCGCCGTTGCCGCCGGTGAGTGGGCGGTCGCCGAGTGGGACGCGCTCAAGCGGAGCTGGGAGCTCGGCCTCCCTGTGCCCTACCCGGTGCAGATCGACGGCACCGAGATCCTGATGGAGTGGGTCAGCCACCAGGGCGAGACCGCCCCGAGGCTGGCCCAGACCCGCCCCGAGCCGGCTCTGTTGGCGTCGTACTTCGACCAGCTCCGCGACGCGATGGCGACCCTGGCCCAGGCGGGGCTGGTGCACGGCGACCTCTCGGCCTACAACCTGCTGGCCGCCGGGGAGCGGCTGGTGGTCATCGACCTACCCCAGATGGTCGACCTGGCCGGCAACCCGGCGGGGCTCGACTTCCTGCAGCGCGACTGCTCCAACGTCTGCGCCTGGTTCCGCTCCCGCGGCCTCGATGTCGACGAGCACGACCTCTTCGGCGAGCTGCTGGCCCAGGCGTTCTAACCCGTCGGCCCGGCGATCGTGAGACGACCCGGGTACGAACCCCCCGAGAGCCTCGGGTTCGTGCCCGGGTCGAACGCTCGTCGTCAACTAATCAGGATTTGAACGTTCACACCAGCGTTTGCCGACGGATGTGTCGGATTCCACAGGATCGCCCGCAGGATTCGCGGCGACTGGGTAGCGTCACAGCATGCGCAGGACGCGTGGTCGCTCGGTCGAGGTGCAGAGCCTCGCCGACTTCGACCGCAGGCTGGCCTCCGGCGCGACGCAGATGTCGGGGTGGCACCTGCAGGGCCTCGACCTCACCGACCGCCGTGCGGAGCTGCGCCACGCCAACGTCGAAGGAGCCCTCTTCCTGGGCTGCCGGTTCGGCAACGGCGATGAGGAGTCCGTGCGCGCCCGCGGGGCCGTGGTGTTCCCGGCCGTGCCGGGTGTGCCGGTCGACACCTATCGCACGCGGCTCTATACCGCCGACGAGCTCTATGACACCACCGACTATGCAACGTCGCTGGACGCGCGGGCCTACGCCTGGTCCCAGCAACCCGCCGACCGAGACGCCACCCTGGCACAGGCACTGCACGACCGTGCCATGGACGACGCCCTCACCGTCTGGGTCGACGCCCGATCCCTCGTCGGCGTCATGGGCGGCCACGCCCTGGAACGCGGCGACGGCGGCTATGCCGACGCCGCGCTGCTCGGCCACCTGCTCGGCCGCACCCGCACCGTTGCCACGGGCGGTGGGCCCGGAGCGATGGAGGCGGCCAACCTCGGTGCCTACCTCTCCCCCGCGCCGGCCGAGGCGCTGACCGAGGCCCTCGCCCTGCTCGGTGCCGTGCCGGCCTACCGTCCCGATGTGAGCGCGTGGGCCGCGGCGGCGTTCGCGGTGCGGGAGACATGGCCCGAGGGCGGCGAGTCACTGGGCATCCCGACCTGGCACTACGGGCACGAGCCGCCCAATCCGTTCCCGAGCGCGATCGCGAAGTACTTCCGCAACGCCATGCGGGAGGCGATCCTGCTGGAGGTCTGCGACGCCGGCATCGCGTTCCTCCCCGGCTCCGCGGGGACGGCGCAGGAGATCTTCCAGGACGCGTGCGAGAACTTCTATGCCGATGAGTCATCGGTGGCCCCGATGGTCCTGGTCGGGCGGCGCTACTGGACCGAGGACATGCCGGCCTGGCCGCTGCTGCGCCAGATCGCCCACGGGCACCCCATGGAGCCCGCCGTCCACCTCGTCGACACCGTCGAGGAGGCAGCGGCCCTGATGTCGGGCGGCTGAGCCGTCGGGATGCCGGCCGGGCAGGCGGGCCGGGTCAGCCCTCGGTCGCCGCGAGCTGGCCGCAGGCGCCGTCGATCTCGCGACCACGGGTGTCGCGGATCGTGGTCGGGATCCCGCGCACCTCGAGCCGGCGTACGAACTCGCGCTCGTCGCGCGGGTCCGAGGCGGTCCAGCGGGACCCTGGCGTGGGGTTGAGCGGGATCGGGTTGACGTGGACCCAGCCCCGGGGGCCGTGGTCGAGCAGCACGTCGGCAAGCAGGTCGGCCCGCCACGCCTGGTCATTGACCTCGCGGATCAGGGCGTACTCGATGGAGACCCGGCGCTTGGTCGCGGTGAAGTACGCCGCCGCTGCCGCGACCGCCTCCGCCACCGTCCAGCGGGTGTTGATGGGCACCAGCTCGTTGCGCAGCTCGTCGTCGGGGGCATGCAGGGACAGCGCGAGCGTCACCGGGAGCCCCTCCTCGGCCAGCTGCCGGATGCGCGGCACGAGGCCGACCGTCGACACGGTGACGCCTCGGGCCGAGATGCCGAGACCGGCGGGCGTCGGGTCGGTCAACCTGCGGCAGGCCGCCACCACGGCACGGTAGTTGGCCAACGGCTCACCCATGCCCATGAAGACGACGTTGGACACGCGGCCTGGCCCGCCAGGGATCTCTCCCCGGGCCAGCGAGCGTGCCCCGGCGAGCACCTGCTCAACGATCTCCGCCGTCGAGAGGTTGCGCATCAACCCGCCCTGACCGGTCGCACAGAACGGGCAGGCCATGCCACACCCGGCCTGGGACGACACGCACATGGTCGCGCGGTCGGGGTAGCGCATCAGCACCGACTCCACCCGGGCGCCGTCGACCAGCCGCCACAACGTCTTCTGGGTCGTGCCGCGATCGGCCTCCATGGTGCGGACCGGCGTCAGCAGGCTCGGCATCAGGGCGGCGACGATCTCGTCGCGCTGAGCGGCCGGGAGGTCCGTCATCTCGGCGGGGTCGTCGACGAGCCGGGCGAAGTAGTGCTGGGAGAGCTGCTTGGCGCGGAAGGCGGGGAGTCCGAGCGCTGCCACGGCGTCGGCCCGTTCGGCCAGCGTGAGGTCGGCCAGGTGCCGAGGTGGCTTGCCGCGGCCAGGCGGCTCGTCGAAGACCAACGGCAGGCTGCGTGGCGCCTCGCTCATGCGTCGACCTCGGTCATGTCGACGAGTTCAGCATCAGCCAGAACACGAACATTCCGACGCCGAAGACCACGAACAGCGTCACCAGCATCCCGAAGAGCAGATAGCCGCCGAAACGTCGGGTCCGCGGGAACACGATCAGGCTGATGGGGAGCGCGAGGAAGATGAGCACGAAGGGGAACGCCTCCTCGGCGACCCGGTCGTCCCAGACGGCACGCAGGATGCCGAAGAAGATCGCCGGCAGCACCGCCGCCAGGACGAGCCCGCTGAAGAAGCCGGTCAACGCGAAGAACGTGGGGTGGTCACGGTGCCACCAGTCGAGCTGACGCGGCGGCTCGACGCCGGCCTCGTCAGGCTGTTCGGCAGGCGCGTCGGCCGGCATCTCCTCGACGATCGCACTATCCGCGGCGCTCAGCCACTCCTGATCAGCGGCCTCGTCGTCCATCGCCGTGTCCATGGCCTCATCGTAGGCCGATCCGGCGCTCGGCCGGACATCGCACGCCGGGCGCCCGCGGAGCGCGTTCGTCAGAAGACCAGCGTGTGAAGCAGCAGCCAGATCGGGGCCGCCGTGGCCAGCAGCGAGTCGAGCCGGTCCATCAGCCCGCCGTGGCCCGGCACGATCTGGCTCATGTCCTTGATGCCGAGGTCGCGCTTGATCACCGACTCACACAGGTCGCCGAGCGTCGCCATCACGACCGCGATGAGCCCGAGGACGATGCCGACCCACCACGGCCCGTCGAGCAGATAGACGACCAGCGCCCACCCCACGGCGACGCAGGCGGCGGCGGAGCCGGCGAACCCCTCCCACGACTTCTTCGGGGAGATGACCGGCGCCATCGGGTGACGGCCGAAGAGCACCCCGGCCGCATAGCCACCGATGTCGGAGGACACGGTCACCAGGATGAAGGTGACGATGCCCTTGATGCCGTCGTCGAGGTCGATGCCGATCCCGGGTGTGTTGCCACCCTCGGCGAGCAGGAGCGCGACGAACGAACCGAGGAAGGGCACATAGATCAGCGTGAACACCGATGCCGTGGCGTTCTTGACATAGCCGTCGACGCCGCGGCGGAGCAGCCACAGCATGATGACCAGGGCGGTGACGCCGGTGGCCGTCACCAGCGCGGGGGCCCCGAAGAAATAGGCGACGAACACCATGATGGCGCCGCCCGCCATGAGGGGCTGCTCGGGGATGTCGATGTCCTGGTTGAGCAGGCCCTTGTGGAGCTCCCACACGGCCACGACCACGGCCGCCGCCACGATGAACATGAAGGCGGTCTTCCAGAGCAGCAGTGACGCGGCGATCGCGCCGAGCAGGACGACGGCGGAGCCGATCGCCGCAGGTAGGTCGCGTCCGGCGCGGCCGTGGTCCTTCTGCGCCGGGGCGGGCGTGGTCGACATGGGCGTGGCAGCTCAGACTTCGAGCAGCTCGGCTTCCTTGTGCTTGAGCATGTCGTCGATCTTGTCGGTGTGCCCCTTGGTCATCGCCTCGAGTCGCTTCTCGGCAGCGGCCACCTCGTCCTGGCCGGCCTCACCCTCCTTGTCGAGGAACTCGAGGTCGTGCTTGGCGTGTCGCCGGATGTTGCGCACCGAGACACGGCCCTCCTCGGCCTTGTGGCGGGCGACCTTGATGTATTCCTTGCGGCGCTCCTCACTGAGCTCGGGGAACACGCAGCGGAGCAGCTTGCCGTCGTTGGCCGGGTTGACGCCGAGGTCGGAGTCGCGGATGGCCTTCTCGATGTTGTGCATCGCGCCCATGTCGAACGGCGAGATCAAGATGATGCGCGGCTCGGGCGAGGTGAAGGAGGCGAGCTGTTGCAGGGGCGTGGGGGTGCCGTAGTACTCGACCACGATCTTGTTGAACATCGTCGGGCTGACCCGGCCGGCGCGGATCGCCGCGAACTCCTCACGGGTCGCCTCGACCGACTTGTCCATCTTGCTGTCGGCCTCGTTGAGGATCTCGTCGATCACGGTTGCTCCTTGTTGTTCATCGGCACGTTCGTCGTCGTCAGGCGGGTCAGGCCTCGGCGCTGACGAGCGTGCCAATCCTCTCACCCTGGACGACCCTCAGCACGTTGCCCTGCTCCTGGAGTCCGAACACCACCATGGGCAGGTTGTTCTCCTGCGCGAGCGTGAACGCCGTCTGGTCGACGACCTTGAGTCCGCGGCTGATCGCCTCGTCATAGCTGAGGGTGTCGAATCGGGTGGCGCTCGGGTCGAGCTTGGGGTCGGCGGAGTAGACCCCGTCGACCCCGTTCTTGGTGAACAGCACGGCGTCGCAGTGGGTCTCCAGCGCTCGCTGGACGGCGACGGTGTCGGTGGTGAAGAACGGCAGTCCCATGCCCGCACCGAAGATGACGACCCGCCCCTTCTCCAGGTGACGGATCGCGCGGAGCGGGATGTAGGGCTCGGCGATCTGCCCCATGGTGATGGCGGTCTGGACGCGGGTGGCGACTCCCCGCTGCTCGAGGAACTCCTGGAGCGCCAGGCAGTTCATCACGATCCCGAGCATGCCCATGTAGTCCGCGCGTACGCCGTCCATGCCGCGCTGGCGCAGCTCGGCCCCACGGAAGAAGTTGCCACCACCGATGACCACCGCGATCTCGACCCCTGCGGCGTTGACCTCGGCGATCTCGCCGGCGATCCTGGCGACCACGTCCGGGTCGACGCCGAGCTTCCCGCCGCCGAACTCCTCTCCGGAGAGCTTGAGCAGGACACGCTTGAACTTCGTCACCCGGGGATTCCCTTCGTCACTGCGGTCGGTGGGCAGACACGAAGGAGGCCGGTCCGACGAACGATCGTGTCGTCATCGAACCGGCCTCCTCATGGTCAGGGGGTTGGGGGGCGAGCCCCCGGGCCACCCTACTGGGTCAGGCGCCGACCTCGAACCGGGCGAAGCGGGACACCGAGGTGCCGGCCGCGTCGAGCACGTCCTTGACGGACTTCTTGCTCTCGGTGATCGACTCCTGCTCGAGCAGGACGACGGTCTTGTAGAAGCCGCCCAGGCGCCCCTCGACGATCTTGGGGATCGCCTGCTCGGGCTTGCCCTCCTCGCGGGTGGTCGCCTCGGCGATGGCGCGCTCGTGCTCGACGACCTCGGCCGGGACGTCGTCGCGGGTGAGGTATTCCGCCTTCATCGCGGCGATCTGCATCGCGGCGCCACGGGCGGCCTCGGCGTCACCGGAGTACTCGACCAGGACGCCGACGGCCGGCGGCAGGTCGGCAGCACGCTTGTGCATGTAGGTGACGACGGGGCCGTCGAAGTAGGCCACCCGGCCCAGCTCGATCTTCTCGCCGATCGTGATGGCCAGGCCCTCGACGACCTCGGCGACGGTCTTGTCGCCGAGCGACAAGGCGGAGACGGCAGCCGAGTCACCCGCCTTGGCCGCGTCGGCGGCGTCGGCGATCTGCTGGGCGATCGCGATGAAGTCATCGCCCTTGGCGACGAAGTCGGTCTCGCAGTTGAGCTCGACCAGCGCGTTGCCGGACGTCGCGACGAGGCCGGCCTTGGCCTCGCGCTCGCCGGCCCGCTTGGCCATCTTGGCCTGGCCCTTGGTCCGCAGGATGTCGGCGGCGGCGTCGAAGTCGCCGTCGGCCTCCTCGAGGGCCTTCTTGCAGTCCATCATTCCGGAGCCGGTCATGTCGCGGAGCTTCTTGACGTCGGCGGCGGTGAAGTTCGCCATGGTGCTTCTCTTTCGCGTCGTGGTGGATGGCGGCGGGGCGATGCCCTGCTCAGGCCTCGGTGGCGGGGGCCTCGTCGGCGGCGGCCTCGACCGCGGGCTCCTCGGCAACAGCCTCAGCGGCTGCAGGCTCCTCGACAGCAGCCTCCGCTGCAGCGGGCTCCTCGACGGCGGCCTCAGCGACCGTCTCCTCGACAGCGGCCTCAGCGACCGTCTCCTCGACAGCAGCCTCGGCCGCAGCGGGCTCCTCGGCGGGGGCCGAGGTCTCGAGCAGCTCGCGCTCCCACTCGGCGAGGGGCTCCTCCGCGGCCACGTCACCGGAGGACTTGGCGCCGCTGCGGGCGATCAGGCCCTCGGCGACGGCGTCGGCGATCACGCGGGTCAGCAGGCCCACGGCGCGAATGGCGTCGTCGTTGCCGGGGATCGGGAAGTCGACCTGGTCGGGGTCGCAGTTGGAGTCCAGGATCCCGATGATCGGGATGCGGAGCTTGCGGGCCTCCTCGACGGCGAGGTGCTCCTTGTTGGTGTCGACGATCCACACCGCGGCGGGCGTCCGGGTCATCTCGCGGATGCCACCGAGCGACTTGTTGAGCTTGTCGCGCTCGCGCCGCATCTGGAGGAGCTCCTTCTTGGTGCGGCCGGCGCCGGCGGCGTCGTCGAAGTCGATCTCGTCGAGCTCCTTGAGCCGGTTGATGCGCTGGTGCACGGTCTGGAAGTTGGTGAGCATGCCGCCGAGCCACCGCTGGTTGACATAGGGCATGCCGACGCGGGTCGCCTGCTCGGCGATCGCCTCCTGAGCCTGCTTCTTGGTGCCGACGAACATCACGGTGCCGCCCTTGGCGACGACGTCCTTGACGAAGGCGTAGGAGCGGTCGATGTAGGCCAGCGACTGCTGCAGGTCGATGATGTAGATGCCGTTGCGCTCGGTCATGATGAAGCGCTTCATCTTCGGGTTCCAGCGACGGGTCTGGTGACCGAAGTGGACGCCGCTCTCGAGCAGCTGGCGCATGGTGACGACTGCCATGTGACTCTCCTTGATGGCGGAGCCGGGTCGCGACGAGCTGGCGTCGCGCAGCGCCGACCCCGCGTCGCGGGGCGGCCCAGGCTCCTGGTGTTTTCAGTTGCTGCACGTCGGCGGGTGCCGCATGCCCTGACGCCCACGCGCGGCCCGACCCGGACCGGAGTCCGGAACTGAGAGCCGTCGCCCACGGGTGGTCGGGCCTGGGTCGGATCGGCAGGGAACCGGCCGCAGGACCGTCGCGGTCTGTGTGCGTGCGAAGTCGTCTCCCCCATGGGGGCAGGAGACGCTGGGGCGATCGTAGTCCAGGGGCCCTCCCACCCACCAATCCAGCCGCAGCGGCGCCACGAGCCACGGGACGCTCACAGGCCCGCGTGAGCAACACCTGTCCACAGCGCGGGCCGCCGACCCGGTCCGTCGCCGCAGGACGTGCCGACCCTGGGGGATGCGCTATCGCCGACTCGTCGTCCTGGTCCTGATGATCGTCACCCTCCTCGTCCCCGGCCCGGTGCGGGCCGGCGGTGATGACCCGTCGGGCGTCTGGCCGCTCGCACCGACCCCCCGCGTGGTGCGTGGCTTCGACCCTCCCTCGGTGCCTTGGGGACGGGGACATCGCGGGGTCGACCTCGCCGGTCAGGCGGGCCAGTCCGTACGCGCGGCGCTGCCGGGCCGGGTCTCCTTCAGCGGCCCGTTGTTCGGGCGCGGCGTCGTGGTGATCGACCATGGCGCCACCCGCACCACCTATGAGCCGGTGTCCGGCGGGCTGCCGGTAGGCGCCGCGGTCGATCGGGGGACGCCCATCGGCATGCTCGAGCTGGCCGGCTCCCACTGCTGGCCCGGGGCCTGTCTCCACTGGGGCTGGCGGCGGGGCGACACCTATCTCGACCCACTCGTGCTGGTCGGCGTGCGCCCCGTGCTTCTGCTGCCCTGGACGGGCGCGCCGGGATCGAGCGACCCCACCTCGCCCCGGCTCGCCCTCACGACGAGGTCGCCCTGGTGTCAGGCGCGCGGATGGGCCTGCTGGTAGGCCCTGCGCAGGCGGTCGGTGGTCACGTGGGTGTAGCGCTGGGTCGTCGCGAGGGAGGCATGGCCGAGGAGCTCCTGCACCGAGCGCAGGTCGGCTCCGCCTTCGAGCAGGTGCGTCGCGGCGGTGTGGCGCAGGCCGTGGGGACCGATGTCGGGCGCGCCCGGCACATCGGCGATGCGCCGGTGCACCAGGGTCCGCACCGCACGCTGGTCGATGCGCCTGCCGCGGGCGCCCACGAAGAGCGCCGGACCGGAGCCCGCGGCCGCGAGCCGTGGTCGGCCCACCTCGAGCCATCGTGCGAGTGCGCGCGCCGCCGGAGAGCCGTAGGGCACCGTGCGCTCCTTGCGGCCCTTGCCGAACACGCGCACCACCCGACGGTCGTGGTCGAGATCGTCGACATCGAGCCCCACGAGCTCACCGACCCGGATCCCGGTCGCATAGAGCAGCTCGACCATGGCCACGTCCCTCAGGCCGATCGGAGTGCCGTCGTCGGCGTGGGCCGCGACGGCGTCGATCAGGTTGCGTGCCTCGTCGGTCCGCAGGACCGGCGGCAGCGTGCTGTGAGCCTTGGGCGACCCCAACAGGGCGCCGTGGTCGGTCGGGGTGCGGCCGGTGCGAGCCAACCATGCGGTGAAGACGCGGACCGCGGTGGCCCGGCGGGCCAGGGTCGTGCGTGAGCGACCCATGGTCTGCTGCTTGGCCAACCAGCTGCGCATCGTCCTCAGGTCGACCTCGGAGGCGGTCGTCAGGCCGAGGCGCGCTGCGTGGTCGAGCAGGCTCGCGATGTCGGCGACATAGGCGCGCACCGTGAGGGGGGCCAGGTCGCGCTCGCTCGTCAGGTGTCGCTCGTAGTCGGCAAGGACGGCCGCCATCGGCTCCGGCAGCGTCGAGCCATCCGACTCGTCGATGGCAACGTCGTCGGTCACGCACCGAGTCTAGGAATCCTGTTCGTCACCGGCCGGGCGGCGCGCGGGCGGGCGAGGCAGAGCCTGGATCGGCGCTCAGGTGCGGGCGAGCTCGGTGAGTCGCCAGCCGTCGCTTGACTCTGACACCAGTCCGTGACCGTGGAGGGAGCGCAGCGCGGCGCTCACCTCGACCAGGCCGATGCCCGCCGTCCGCGCGATGGAGTCGACCGCGGCGAACCGCACCAGCGGCACGGCGTCGAGCACCTGCTGTTGACGCAGCGTGAGCCGGTCACGGGCCCGGCGAGGGCCCCGCGGTGCCTCGATCAGGTGCTCGCCCGCGACCCCCAGGAGCTCCAGCACGTCGTCGGCACCGGTGACCAGCGTCGCCATGCCCTCGCGGATCATCTGGTGGACACCCTGCGAGGCGGCCTCGGTGACAGGTCCCGGAACGCCCATCACCTGCCGCCGCAGGCCATCGGCCCAGCTGGCCGTGTTGCGGGCACCGGACCGAGCGGCGGCCTCGACCACGACGGTGCCGCGCGACAGCGCTGCGATCAGCCGGTTGCGGGTCAGCAGCCGCTGTCGCATCGTCGCCCCGCCGGGAGCCACCTCGGACACGACGGCCCCGACGCCGGCGATGTGATCGATCAGGGCGCGGTGGGCAGCGGGGTAGGCCTTGTCGACCCCGCCGGCGAGCACGGCGACCGTGTGTCCCTCGTCGGTGCCGGCGAGGGCGCCGCGGTGGGCGGCCTGGTCGATGCCGTAGGCGGCCCCCGACACGACCCAGACCCCCGCCAGCGTCATGCGGGCGGCCATCTCGGCAGCGACGTCGAGCCCATAGGTGGTGCACGACCGGGACCCCACGACGGCCACGGCTCGGCCGAGCGCGTCCAGCCGAGCCGGCCCGCGGACCCACAGGCCGAGCGGCGTTCCGCCACGCCCCTCGATCGGCGAGACCGAGGTGGCCAGGTCGTCGAGCTGCACCGGCCACTCGGGGTCACCGGGGATGACATAGCGGATGCCGCGGCGCGCTGCCCGCTCGAGGTCTCGGTGAGGGTCGATGGAGCCCAGCCGCGCCGCGATATCGGTCTGCATGCCCCGCAGGTCACGCTCAGCCCGCAGGTGCTCCCACACGCACACGGCACCTAGCTCGGTGACCAGGCCGCTGAGTCTCAGGTCGGCCGGCTCGGTCAGCTGGCTGAGCGCCACTCGCGCGAGTCGCTCGTCGTCCAGGCTCATCCGACCCTCCGCAACGAGGCAAGCTCGAGCGGGTCGCCCGCTCGGAGCCGCAGGGCGATGTCGGTCTCGGCGACGTCGGGTCGCGGCACCCCACGCAGGTCGGCGACGGTCCAGGCGAGCCGGTGAACCCGGGTCGCACCGCGCCTGCTGAGCCGCCCGCCATAGAGCCGCTCGTCCACGCGTTGTTGGGCGGCGTCGGTCAGCGGCCACTCCCGCAGCAGCTCCGGGCCCGGCGCATGAGCGTTGAGTCGCCAGGACTGACCTGCGTAGCGATCGTCCTGACGCTGTCGGGCGGCGGCGACCCGCTCCCGGACCGCGGCGCTGGGCTCGGGGACCGAGAACCGGTCGCGCAGCTCCCAGGGTTGTACCGGGAGCAGGTGGCGAGTGATGTCGATGCGGTCGACGATCGGCCCCGAGAGCTTGCGGCGGTAGTCGCGACGGCGCACCTCGCTGCACGTGCAGCGGTTGTGGCGGGCCACCGGGTGGTAGTCCCCGCAGGGGCACGGGTTGGCGGCGAGCACGACCATGCCGCGCGCAGGGAATGTCGCCGACTCGAGGCCACGGGCGATGGTGACCTCGCCACTTTCGAGCGGCTGGCGTAACGCCTCGACGACATCGGCGTGGAAGAGCGGGAACTCGTCGAGGAACAGCACCCCACCGTGGGCACGACTGATCTCACCGGGACGCACCGAACCCGAGCCGCCGCCGATCAGGCTCGCCCGGCTGGCGTCGTGGTGAGGGCCGAAGAACGGCGGTCGCCGGATCAGCGCGTCGCCGGGCTGAAGCGCCCCGGCCAGCGAGTGGATGGCGGTCAGCTCGAGGGCCTCCTCGGCCGACAGGTCCGGAAGGAGGCCGGGCACCCGCTCGGCGAGGGTCGTCTTGCCCGACCCCTTGGGACCCGACAACAGGACGTGGTGCCCGCCGGCCGCGGCCACCTCGACGGCGAAGCGCGCATCGGCCATCCCGTGGAGGTCGGCGAGGTCGAGGTCCTCGCCGCGGTCCTGTCCGCGCCAGGCCAGCAGGCGTCCTCCCGAGATCGGCGCCACCGGCTCGGCCTCGGGGACCTCGGTCCCGTTGAGCTCGGCGACCACCTGGCCCAGCGATCGCATGCCGATCACCTCCATCCCCGGGACCAGTGCCGCCTCGCGCGCCTGTGGTTCGGGGACGAAGACCCGCCGGACACCCCGCCGGGCCGCCGCCATGACCATGGGCAGGACTCCGGTGACCGCACGCAGTCCCCCGCTGAGCGTGAGCTCGCCGATGAAGACCGTGTCCGCCAGGGAGGCGATGGGCACCTGGTCAGCGGCGCCCAGGACCGCGACCGCGAACGACAGGTCGAAGTGGGTGCCGCGCTTGGGGAGGTCGGCCGGAGCCAGGAGCACCGTGACGCGCCGGGTCGCCGGCCAGGTGAGGCCGGAGTTGGTGACGGCCATGCGGCAGCGGTCGCGCGCCTCCTGGAGTGACGGATCGGGCCGCCCCACCACCACGGTGCCGACGATCCCGGACGAGACGTCGGCCTGCACTTCGATGAGATGACCGAGGGCGCCCTGCAGCGAGACCGCATAGGCCGTGGCGACGGGCATCAGCCGATCCCCCTCACGTGGTCGACCTGTGGTCCACCGCGCCGGCCGAGCACGACGGCCACGAGATCCACGCGCACGTCGGTGGCCCGCACGCCCCGAGCCTCCTGCCACCGCTCCCCCAGCAGGCGCAGCCGCTCGAGCTTGGCCTCGGTGACGGCTTCGTGGGGCGCGCCCACGCGAGCGCCGACGCGCGTCTTGACCTCGCACACGACCAAGGTCGAGCCGTCACGTAACACCAGGTCGATCTCGCCGGCGTCGCACCGCCAGTTGCGCTCCAGCAGACGCAGTCCCAGCCCGCTCAGATGGCGGGCCGCGACCCCCTCGCCGTAGCGTCCGACCGCCTGGTTGTGGGCGCCGATGGATGTCTGCTGCATGGGCGTTCCTCCTCGAGCAGGAGGGTCCCCGTTGGCCGCGACGTCTAGACCAACTGCGCTCACCGACTGTGGAAATGCCGGTTTCACGCAGGTCTGTGGGTGATTTTCGGCCCAGCGTCGGCGTTGTCCGGACGATTCCGAGCGCGGTCACTACCGTCCGGAAGAGAGCGTCTTGCAGAAAGGGACGGCCGTGTTCAGACCGCGGAGTCGTGGCGAGCGCGGGGCAGTGGCCGTGGAGGCAGCCCTGGTGACTCCCATCCTGTTTCTCTTGGTCCTGGGGATCATCGAGATGTCGCTCTATATGCGCGACACCATCAGCGTGACCTCCTCGGTGCGCACCGGCGGCCGCGTCGCCTCGGTCAGCGCCGGCGCAGGCCCCGGCGTCTGCCAGGCGTCATCGAACCCGCCGCCGTGCTCGCCCGCCAACACCCCCGCCCTGGCCCAGGCCGCCGCCGACGCCATCCAGAAGGCCGGCGCCGCGATGCCCAAGGACCAGATCCAGTACATCCTGGTCTACCAGGCCAACACCGGCGGCTACCCCATGCCCAGCGGCAACACCGCCCTGACCTGCTCGACCAACTGCGTGAAGTACACCTGGGACAAGGGGCTGAACAAGTTCCGCTACGCCGGCGGCTCGTGGGTCTCCACCACCATCAACGCCTGCGTCAACAACGCCTCCCGCGACACCGTCGGGATCGCCATGGTCGCCAGCCACCCCTGGATCACCGGGTTGTTCGGCAGCGGCGCCACCATCAAGGAACGCGCCGTCATGAACTTCGAGCCGCTCCCCTCCGACTCCTGCATGCCCGGCACCCACCTCTGAGAGGCCCGCAGTTGACCGCCTTCACCTCGACCCTTCGGCGCGCCGTTCGCGAGCGCGCCCGCCGTACGGCGGACCAGGCCGGCTATGCCGCCATCCTGATGGCGCTGCTGGTCGCCGGCATCTTGTTCCCCATCGCCTCCTTCGCCGTCGACGTCGCCCGCTGGTACGTCGAGGGCGAGCGCGTCCAGGCCGCCGCCGACGCCGCCGCCATGGCCGGCGTCACCTACCTGCCGGAGTACTTCTCCCAGGCACAGACCGAGGCGATCAAGGTGGCCGGCAAGAACGGCTACCCCAACAGCGGCACCAGCACCGTGACAGTGGCCCTGGGGTCGAAGCCGACCCAGCTGCGGGTGACCGTGACGAGCCGGGTGCACAACTCGATCGCCGCGTCCTGGGGCGACGACTACACCACCATCAAGCGGACCGCGGTGGCCGACTACAACGGCCCGGCCCCGATGGGCAGCCCCTGCAACACCTTCGGCAACGAGCCCCCGGGCACGGCCGGAGCCGGCCCGGCGGGCAGCGTCCTCTCGGTCCCGGACTCCGATGCCCAGTGCAGCACGACCCCGATGTTCTGGACCGCCATCGCCGGTCCGGACACGCCCAAGGCCAACGGCGACCAGATCATGACCCGGACCTGCGCCTCCGGCAACGACGGCTGCTCCGGCACGACCAACACCGACTTCAACCCCAAGGGCTACTTCTACGTCGTCCGCGCCACGCCCGCAGCCGTGGGCCGCACCGTCACCCTGCAGCTGTACGACGCGGCGTGGGCCGAGGTCGGGGATGCCTGCGACCAGTCGCCCTCCGGGACCGTCAACAACAACAACTGGAACGACTACGCGACGACCGACGCCATCGCCCGCTACGCCAAGACCGCCGGCAACTACTGCCCCGGCGACGTGCTCAACGGCTCTGGTCGGATCACCACGACCTTCGGGCTCCGCAACCCGACGGTCACGCAGTACCCGCCTAACGGGACCCCGATCACGGGGTGCGCCAAGCAGTTCCCCGGCTATGTCAAGGCCGAGGTCACGAGTGCGGCGCTCCAGAAGGGCAACGCGTCCTACAACGCCGGGCTCGCCCGGACCTTCCGGCAGTGGACCAACCTGTGCAGCTTCACCGTCACCCAGGCGGGTGACTACTACCTCCAGGTGCGGACGAATGTGTCACCGGTGAGCACGACGCCCACGGGTGGCAAGTACACCGGCCTGGACACCTACGGCGGGTGGACCGGATCCAACGCCGACAAGGTCTACTCCCAGGCGGGCGACGACACCACGGTCGGCGGCCAGGGCAACAACCGCTTCGCGATCCGGATCTCCGGGGCACCCGCGGGCTCCATGTCGGTGGCCGGCTGGCAGACCATGTCGATCTATATGAACTACACCGGCGCGACGGCGCAGTTCAACCTCGTGCGCGTCATCCCGGCGGCGGCCACCAAGTACCTCATGCTGACGTTCTTCGACGTCGGTGATGCCAGCCAGCCCGGCACGATCAAGATCCTGCCGCCGACCGACTCCAACCTGCCGAGCAACATCGCCGGCTGTGTCGGAGCAGGGGTGGTGACCGGCGCGCTCAGCAACTGCACGCTCACCAACGTCAGCAGTAGCGCCGGCTACAACGGGCGGTCGCAGACCATCAAGATCCCGATCCCAGCGGGCTACACCTGTCACGTCTCCAACGTGGGCGGCTGCTGGTTCCGGGTGCAGTTCTCGTTCCCCGCGACCGGTGTCCCCAACGACACGACGACCTGGACCGCGCTGGTCTCCGGAGACCCCGTCCGGCTCATCGAATAGGCCTCCGCGTCGACCATCGGCGGCAACGGCGCGAGATCGAGATATTCGGGCGACCCGTCTAGACCGTTGCCGGGTCAGGTCCACCCAAACGGCCATTTCGCCCAGCGGCCTCGCAGGAAACCCCGTGTGATCCCGCCATTCGCCAGCGCCGTACGACGACCCGTGGAAATCTTCCGGCTGGACGTTGGTAGGCGAAAGGACCGAGATGTTCAGACCGCGGGGTCGTGGTGAGCGCGGGGCAGTGGCCGTGGAGGCAGCCCTGGTGACTCCCATCCTGTTTCTCTTGGTTCTCGGGATCATCGAGATGTCGCTCTATATGCGCGACACCATCAGCGTGACCTCCTCGGTGCGCACCGGCGGCCGCGTGGCCTCGGTCAGCGCCGGCGCAGGCCCCGGCGTCTGCCAGGCGTCATCGAACCCGCCGCCGTGCTCGCCCGCCAACACCCCCGCCCTGGCCCAGGCCGCCGCCGACGCCATCCAGAAGGCCGGCGCCGCGATGCCCAAAGACCAGATCCAGTACATCCTGGTCTACCAGGCCAACACCGGCGGCTACCCCATGCCCAGCGGCAACACCGCCCTGACCTGCTCGACCAACTGCGTGAAGTACACCTGGGACAAGGGGCTGAACAAGTTCCGCTACGCCGGCGGCTCGTGGGTCTCCACCACCATCAACGCCTGCGTCAACAACGCCTCCCGCGACACCGTCGGGATCGCCATGGTCGCCAGCCACCCCTGGATCACCGGGTTGTTCGGCAGCGGCGCCACCATCAAGGAACGCGCCGTCATGAACTTCGAGCCGCTCCCGTCCGACTCCTGCATGCCCGGCACCCACCTCTGAGAGGCCGTTGCCATGACCACACCGATCCACCGCGCCCGCGTGGCGTTACGTGAGCGCCGCCGCCGCGCGCGCCAGCAGGCCGGCTATGCCGCCATCTTCATGGCGCTGCTGGTCGCGGGCATCTTGTTCCCCATCGCCTCCTTCGCCGTCGATGTGGCCCGCTGGTACGTCGAGGGCGAGCGCGTCCAGGCCGCCGCCGACGCCGCCGCCATGGCCGGCGTCACCTACCTGCCAGCCGACTTCAACAGCGCCAAGGCCGAGGCGATCAAGGTGGCCGGCAAGAACGGCTATCCCAACAGCGGCACCAGCACCGTCACCGTGAGCCAGGGCGTCAAGCCGACCCAGCTCCAAGTCGTCATCACCAGCCAGATCCACAACAGCATCGCCTCGTCCTGGGGTGACGACTACACCACGATCAGCCGCACCGCGGTGGCCGACTACAACGGCCCGGCCCCGATGGGCAGCCCGTGCAACACCTTCGGCAACGAGCCGCTCGGCACGACGACGTACGGGCCGAGCGCGAGCCAGCTCAGCGTGCCGTCCGGAGCGAGCTGCTCGTCCACGCCGCAGTTCTGGGGCAGCGTCTATGGTCCTGACATCTACAAGGTCGACGGCGACCAGGTGATGACCCGCTACTGCAGCGGCTCGGAGAGCAACTGCACCAGCGGCAACAACGCCGAGTTCCGGCCGGAGGGCTACTTCTACATCATCCGCGTCGGGGCGGGGGCGATCGGGAAGGCCGTCACCGTCCAGCTCTATGACCCGGCCTACGTCTACACCGGTCAGTACTGCGACTCGAAGCCGGGCACGCCGAGCTCCAACACGATCAACCCCTATGTGACCGACGCCAAGACCCGCTACAACACCAGCACGACCGCCAACTCCTTCTGCAACGGCGACTCCAGCTATACGGCGAAGTCGGGCATCACGACCGCGACCACGACCTCCTACGGACTACGCGCACCCATCGAGACGTTCGTGCCGTCCGACGCCCCACCGATGTCCGGCTGCGTCAAGCAGTACCCCGGTTACGCCAGTTCAGCGGTGACCCTCAACGCACTCACCTCGACCAACGCCGCCTACAACCAGAAGCTGGCCGCCGTCTTCCACCAGTGGCAGACGCTGTGCACCTTCACGCCCGCCGCAGCGGGCGACTACTACCTCCAGGTTCGCACCAACGTGGCGCTCAGCACGTCCAGCTATGACGGCCGCGGCGGCTATGACGGCAACATGACGGTCTTCTCCCAGACCGGGGACAACACCTCGGTCAAGGGTGCGGGCGGCAACACCTTCGCCATCCGCGCCTTCGCCACCGGCGCGTCGAGCTCGATCTCGGTGGCCGGCTGGGACCGGATGGGCATGTGGATGAACACGACCGGCAGCAGCGCGACCTTCAACCTCGTGCGCGTGGTGCCTGCGGCGGCGACCAAGACGCTCGACTTCGAGTTCTTCGACGGCGGCGACGCGGCATCCGGCGGCTCGTTCCAGATCCTGCCGCCCACCGAGACTCCGATCACGCTGACCGGCTGCGCCGGCACGGGTGTGGTCACGGGCACGCTGACCGGCTGCAAGCTGACCGGTGTCAGCAGCAGCGCCGGCTACAACGGCAAGTCGCAGCACATCCGGGTGCCGATCCCGGCGACCTACACCTGTGACTGGGCGAGCTCGGGCGGATGCTGGTTCCGCATCACGGTCAACTTCGGGACGGCGTCGGTGCACGACACGACCACGTGGACCGCCCGCATCGACGGCGACCCCGTGCGCCTGATCAAGTAGGCGGGTCGGGCACGAGCGGCCCGTCAGGACTTGGGCAGCTCGATGTCGGCGCGGCTGAGCTCCTCGACGTTGACGTCCTTGAACGTGAGCACCTTGACGTTCTTGGCGAAGCGGGCGGGGCGGTACATGTCCCACACCCATGCGTCGGTCATGGAGACCTCGAAGAACACGTCACCGGCCTCGGTGCGCGCCTTCACGTCGACCTGGTTGCACAGATAGAAGCGGCGGTCGGTCTCGACGACGTACTTGAAGATGGAGACGACGTCGCGGTATTCGCGGTAGAGCATCAGCTCCATCTCGGTCTCGTACTTCTCGAGATCCTCCGCGCTCATGCCCACTCCTCCTGACCCTGACCGGCGTACGCCGGAGCGCCGCCATTGTCCCCCGCCGGCGACGGTTCGAGCCCCGCGGCCCGCCGGACGTTGACGAAACGCATGCGGTGGACCGGCGACGGGCCCAGTCTCGTCAGCGCCTCGGTGTGGGTCTCGGTGACGTAGCCCTTGTGGGTCTTGAAGTCGTAGTCGGGATAGCTGCCGTCGAGCTCGACCATGATCCGGTCGCGGGTGACCTTGGCGAGCACCGACGCGGCCGCGATGCAGGCCGCGACCCGGTCGCCCTTCCAGATCGCCAGGCCCGGCACGTCGAACCCGTCGACGGGGAAACCATCGGTCAGGACGTAGGACGGGCGTAGATCCAGCAGCGCCACGGCCCGCCGCAGCGCCTCGACGTTCGCGACGTGCATCCCGAGCCGGTCGCACTCGTCGTGCTCCACGACGACCACCGACCAGGCCGTGGCCCGGGCGACGACCTGGTGATAGACCCGCTCGCGGGACGCGGCGGTCAACAGCTTGGAGTCGGCCAGGCCGGGGATCACGCCGGCCTTGCCGGGCGGCAGGATCGCGGCGGCCGCGACGAGGGGACCGGCGCAGGCTCCCCGGCCGGCCTCGTCGACGCCGGCGATGGGCTCGATGCCGACCCGCCGCAGGGCGCGCTCATAGCCGTAGAGGCCGGCGTCGCGGCGTACGGTCGACCCTCGGGGCAGGCTGCTCACTCGTGACCCCGTCAGGACCCGTCGGGCACGTCCGCGAAGTTGTCGGGACGCGTGATCCAGCGGAAGTGGTCGAGCGGCCACAGCAGCACGAAGACCTTGCCGACCACCAGGTCGACGGGGACGAACTCGTGGCCCGGAACGCAGTTGGTCGCCTTCTGACGGCACATGTGGACCGTCGAGTCGGCGGAGTTGTGGCGGTTGTCGCCCATCACGAAGATCGTGCCCTTCGGCACGGGGCCGGCCGTCCAGTTGCACCCGATCATCGGCCCGTTGCACGGCGACGAGGGGTCGTTCTTCACGTAGCCCTTCTCGTTGATCGCGACGCCGTTGATGACCAGCCGTCCCTGGTTGTCGCAGCAGTGGATCTTGTCGCCGGCGACGCCGATGACGCGCTTGACCAGGTGGCCGCCCTGGGGATAGAGCCCCACGGCGGCCATCGCCTTGGCGACCGGGTTGGTCGGCCCGGCGTCCTCGGCCGCGCTCAGCCACCCGCCGGGGTCCTTGAAGACGACGATGTCGCCCCGCGCGGGTGAGCCGCTGCCCCAGTAGGACACCTTCTGGACCAGGATCCGGTCGTTCTTGACCAGCCCGGGCTCCATCGACTCCGACGGGATATAGAAGGCCTGGACGAAGAACGCCTTGATGAAGATGGCGAGCACCAGCGCGATCGCCAGCAGCAGCGCGGTCTCCTGCCACAGCGGGAGCTGCTTGCGGGGGCGCTTGCGCGAGCTCGCCGCTCCCCCAGCATCGCCGGAGACGCGGTTCTGCTCGTCCGTGGTCACTCCAAGAGCCTAACGACCGAACCTGAGGCCCGGGCTCACGCCTCGCGGCGCTCCTTGATCTTGGCGGCCTTGCCGCGCAGGTTGCGCAGGTAGTAGAGCTTGGCGCGGCGGACGTCACCGCGGGTGACGATCTCGATCTTCTCGAAGATCGGCGAGTGGAGCGGGAAGGTGCGCTCGACACCGACGCCGAAGGAGACCTTGCGGACGGTGAAGCTGCGACCCACACCGGAGCCCTGAACGCGGATCACGACGCCCTGGAAGATCTGGACGCGGGAGCGGTTGCCCTCGACGACCTTGACGTGGACCTTGACGGTGTCGCCCGCGCGGAAGTCGGGGATGTCGTCGCGCTTGGAGGCGTTGCCGAGCTCGGCGATGACCTTGTTCATCTGGTGCTCCTCACGGTTGCCACAGGTCAGCCGCGGATCAGGTGGTGAATCTGCGGGGGTGGCCCAGCGATGCTGGCCGGCGGCGCCGGCTCCCCCTGTGGCAGGAACTGACGCGGACCTCCCGCCCGCAGGCGCGCGGGACGGTCCTTCGGCCGGCTGGACCGAGGGACAAGTCTGCCAGAGCGGTGAGGCTCAGGGGAAATCGCCCAGCAGATCTCTCGCTCGGTCACCCGCGGCGGGGCTTGGTGAGGAGCACGGCCCCGGGGAACGCCTCACCACGGAGCCGGTAGCCGGCCTTCTTGTACATCCGCTGGTTGTCCACGCTGCCCGCACCCGTGAACAGCGAGAAGGACGTCGCCGCCGGCGGCGCGGCCGCCTCGGCGACCTCGAGCAGCCGGCGTCCCAGCCCCTGGCCCTGCAGGTCGGGGGCGACCATCAGCCGCCCGATGTCCCAGGTCTCCCCCTCGAGGCGGGCTCGGACAGCGGCCACCAGCCGCCCGCCCCGACGCAGCACCACCACGGTCCACTCCCCCAGCCACCGCTCCACGTCGGCGAGACTCTCGCCCAGGGCGGGGATCTCGACGCCGGGGTTGGCCTGCTGCTCCTGCAGCCAGCACGCTCGCTGCAGCGTCAACAGCTCACCGGCATCGGCCGGCACGGCGGGTCGCAGCTCCTCGTCGTCGGCGAGCCGACTGGGATGGGCCAGGTCGGGGCGCCGTACGACGGTCCGGCGGAGCGCCTGCTCCTCACGCCAGGTCGCGATGGCCCCGTGGTCTCCGCTCAGCAGCACGGGCGGCACGTCGTGGCCACGCCAGCTGGCAGGCTTGGTGAAGACGGGATATTCGAGCAGGCCCCCCTCGTGGGACTCCTCGACCAACGAGGCCGGGTTGCCCATGAACCCCGGGAGCAGCCGGGCGACGGCCTCGATAACGGCCAGCGCGGCCACCTCGCCGCCGTTGAGGACATAGTCGCCGAGCGACACCTCGACGAGCTCGGCGCGCGAGGCGACGTGGTCGAGGACCCGCTGGTCGATGCCCTCATAGCGGCCGCACGCGAAGACCAGCCGCTCGCGCGTGGCCAGCTCGCGGGCCATCGCCTGGTGGAACGGCGTGCCGCTCGGTGTCGGCACCACCACGGTCGCGCCGTCGACCTCGATCGCATCCAACGCCTCACCCCACGGGTCGGGGCGCATCACCATGCCGGCGCCGCCGCCGTACGGCGTGTCGTCGACGGTGCGGTGCCGGTCGTGGGTGAAGTCACGCAGGTCGTGGACCCGCAGGTCCAGCAGGCCGGTGTCGCGGGCCTTGCCGACGAGTGAGAGCCGGAGGGCGTCGAGATAGCCCGGGAAGATCGTGACGACGTCGATGCGCATCGGCTCAGGCCTCGTCGGGGAAGGGGCTCACCAGGCCGGGGCGGTCGGCGACCACGATGCGGCGGCCCGCGAGATCGACCTCGGGGACCAGTGCGGCGACGAACGGCACCAGCGGCCGACGGCCGTCCGGGGTCTGGATGGTCAGCAGGTCCTGGGCAGCTCCGTGGACCACGGCCGTGACCTCACCCAGGACGGTCCCCTGCTCGTCGACCGCGGTCAGTCCGACGAGCTGGTGGTCATAGAGCTCGTCGGGGTCCTCCGGCGTCGCGTCGGCCGGCAGGTCGGCGACCAAGACGATCCCGCGAGCCGCCTCGGCCGCCGTGCGGTCGGGGATCTCCTCGAAGGTCGCCAGCAGGATGCCCTGGTGGCTGCGCGTGCCCGCGACCGTCACGTGCGTGAGACGGCTGGCCGACCCGGCCGGCGGCTGGGCGCGCAGCACGGCCCCGTCGGCGAACCGCAGCTCCGGCTCATCGGTGCGGACATCGACGGTGACCTCCCCCTTGAGGCCGTGCGGCTTCCCGATCCGGCCCACGACCACCTCGATGCTGTCCACGGGGGTCAGGGTAGCGGGGGCGTCGGTTTCACCGGCCGGCCGGTGAAACTGTCACTTCTCGGCCGAAGTTTCGGCCGAGAAGTGACAGTTCCGGTCGAGAGGTGTGGCCGGTGTGACGCCGTACGGCGTACGACGGCCGAACGTGCCAGCTGGGCGCCATCCTCGAAGGATGACGCCCAGCCAGGTGAACTGCGAGACTGCGGCCCCGGTCAGCGGCGGCGGTCCACGTCGACGAAGTCGATGCGCGCCCCGCCCCGGCCTGAGAGGGCCGAGATGACGGTGCGGAAGGCCGTCGCCGTACGCCCGTTGCGACCGATGACCTTGCCGAGGTCGTCCGGGTTGACCCGGACCTCGAGGATCGAGCCGCGACGCAGCTGCTTGTCGCGCACCGACACGTCGTCCGGGTGGTCGACGATGCCCCGCACCAGGTGTTCGAGCGCCTCGGCGAGCATGCGGCTCAGGCCTCCTCGGCCGGGGCCTCGGCCTCGGCGGCCTCGGCCGCCTCAGCGGCGCCCTCGGGGGTCTCGTCGGCGGGAACCGGCGCGGCCTCCTCGGCAGCAGGGGCGTCGGCCGGAGCCTCGGCCGGAGCCTCGGCGGCGGGAGCCTCAGCAGCGGGAGCCTCAGCCTTCTTGGACGCCTTCTTGGTGACGGCCTCACCGACGGGCTCGTTGGAGGCGTCCTTGAGGGCGTCGTTGAAGATGTCGAGCTTGGAGCGCTTGGGCTCCTTGACCTTGAGGGTGCCCTCGGCGCCCGGCTCGCCCTTGAACTTCTGCCAGTCACCGGTGACCTTGAGGATGACCTCGACGGCCTCGGTCGGCTGAGCGCCGACGCCGAGCCAGTACTGCGCCCGGTCGGAGGCCACGTCGATGTAGGACGGGTCCTCCTTGGGGTGGTACTTGCCGATCTCCTCGATCACCTTGCCGTCCCGCTTCTTGCGGGAGTCGACGACGACGATGCGATATTGCGGCACCCGGATCTTGCCCAGGCGCTTCAAGCGGATCTTGACGGCCACGTTTGTGGTGTCTCCTCGAAAGTTGTGTCGGGTGGGGACCACGCCACCAGGTGGGGAACACCGGGGAGCGGCCCTCGATGGGCACTGCACGACCCGGTTGAGAGGGTCCGGACGCGCAGGACTCAGCGGGTCATTGTGCCAGACGGAGGAGGCCCCTCCGAAATCCGGGGAACCGCCGGTCAGGACGGCTCCGCCGGGTCCAGGCCGATCGACCGTCGGAAGGCCGACAGCCCCTCCACCCGCAGCGGATGCTCCCCGCGGATGAAGGTCTCCGGGGTGAGCACGAGACCGAGGTTGTGCGCGAGCTCGCCAGCGCGCCGCCGCAGGCGTCGTACGCCGTTGTCGGCGCAGCCGACCTTGCGGCTGACCGCGATGGACGCCGGGTTGTCGACGAATGCGGCGGAGGTGACCTCGGCTGCGTCGAGGTGGTCGAAGGCGAACGCGCAGATGACCTGACGCATCGCGGTCCCGATGCCCTGGCCTTGGAACGCTCGACCGAGCCACGACCCCGTCTCACCGGTCCGGGTCACCAGGAAGTCCTTGGTCTCCAGGCCCTGGGTCCCGACCAGCTCACCGTCGCGCCAGACCCCGAGGTGCAGGGCCCAAGCGGCGGGCGAGAAGTCGGCCCGCGTGCGCCAGTGGTACTGCGCGGTGTTGCGCAGCAGCTCCTCGGCCGGAGCATCGGTCCACGGGAAGAAGAACGGCATCCGGTCGGCGTCGTGGATGCCCGCCGCCGCCAGGTCGCACAGGGCCGGCAGGTCGTCGTCGGTGATCCCGCGCAGCTCCAAGGGCCCGGCGATGATCCGCAGGCCGAGCATCGGCAGCAGGTCGGCGATCGTGCTCATGACCTGATTGTGTCCGGTGGAGGCGACGCACGCCTCATGGTTTCCGGCCTGTCGCAGGACCATGATGGAGACATGAGCCAGCCGCCGCTCCCACCCGATCCGCCGCCCTTTGGCACCCCTCCGCAGGGCGTGCCCCAGTACGGCGCCGCGCCCGGCGCGCAGGCCTATCCCGCCTCAGCCTATGGCGCCCCGTTCCCGCCCCCGTCCCCCTATCCCCCACCTCCCAAGAAGCCGCGTCCGAGCGCGTGGTGGTTCCTGCTGCCCACGCTGCTGGTCGTCGCTGCCATCGCCAGCGTCGCGATCTTCGGGGTGATGGCGTTCAAGTCCTTCCGTTTCGAAGGTCCGGTCCCTGTCGACGGCCAGGCCCACACCGTCGACCTCGACAACACCGACATCCACGTCCTCTGGGCAGGCTCCCCTCGGCCCTCGTGCGTGGTCACCGACAGCGCGACCGGCGAGGAGCTGACGCTCAGCGCGACCAACGGGACCTTCACCCGCACCACCAACAACCGTCCCGACGACGTCGCGTGGCTGGAGTTCACGCCGACGTCCGACCGCGTCGATGTCGCCTGCACCGGCGGGAACGGCGCCGACGTCATCGTCGGCACCCGCCCCGACGTCGGACGGCTGGTGGGCGGGATCCTCGGCGCGATCCTGCTGCCGATGGGTCTCGGCTTCCTCGCACTGGTGTCCCTCATCGTCCTCATCGTGCTGTTCGCCGTACGAGGTCCTCGCAACCGAACGACCTGACCGCGCATCACAGAGGACATCCACACCAGGGGGTCCTCATGAACACGTGCTCGACCGACGTCCTCGACCGGCTGACGCTGACCGAGGCGCAGGCCGCCGGGCTCCGGCTGCCTGCGCGGCTCACGGCGCCGCCCAGGCTCAGCGAGCGCCGGCCCTGGCTCTATCCCTGGGCCGTGCGCGCGCATCGAGCCCAGCGCCGCTGGCGGTGGCTGACCAGTCACACGGCGTGGGCGGCGAGCCGAGCCGAGATGGACCTGCCCGTTCGGGTCAAGACCCACGGGTCGCTGCTGCTGCGCCAGCTCTCCGACGCCGAGATGGCGCTGCAGCATGGCAAGGTGGTCAATCTGCGCCTCGCGGCCGCACGCACCGACCGGCTGGTGATCAGGCCAGGTGAGACCTTCTCGTTCAACCACGTCGTCGGCAACTGCACCCGCCGCAAGGGCTATGTCGAGGGGATGCGGCTGTCCAACGGGGACGCCGAGGCCGGGGTGGGGGGCGGGATCTGCCAGCTCGCCAACCTGCTGCTGTGGATGTTCCTCCACTCCGACCTGACCGTGGTCGAGCGCTCCGAGCACAGCTTCGACCCGTTCCCCGACAAGGGGCGCGTGCTGCCGTGGGGGGTCGGCTGCTCGATCGTCTACAACTACGTCGACCTCGTCGTGCGCAACGACACCGAGTCGACGTTCGAGCTGCGCACGTGGGTCGACCAGCGCCACCTGCGCGGCCAGCTGCTCGCCGACCGGCCGCAGCCTCGGTCCTTCCACGTCGAGGCTCGCCACGAGCGCTTCTTCCGCTATGACGGCCGGTTCTTCCGCGCCAACCAGATCTGGCGGACCGTGATCGACCGCCGGACCGGAGCCGTCGTACGCGACGAGCTGCTCAACGACAACTGCGCCCTGGTGAAGTACGAGCCACGCAACCTCCCGGTGATCGAGGTCAGCGGTACGGCGTGACGGCCGGCCAGCCGCTCAGCGGACCACGCGTCCCCGCAGCACGATGCGCGATGGGCGGCGCAGGACCGTGAGGTCCTCGCGTGGGTCGTCCGGGAAGACCAGGAAGTCCGCTGGAGCACCCTCGCTCAGAGTGGGATTCCACCCCAGCCACTCGCGAGCCCGCCACGAGGCGGCCCCCAGGGCATAGTCGGCCGACATGCCCAACTCGGCCATGGCCAGCACCTCACCCGCGAGGTTGCCGTGTCGGGTCACGCCGCCCCCGTCGGAGCCGGCGTACAGCGCGACGCCGGCCTCATAGGCGGCCATGATCGTGGCCGGCATCCGGCGATAGAGGTCGGTCATGTGGGCGGCGTACGCCGGGAACTTCGCGGCACCCGCCTCGGCATAGTTGGGGAACTTGTCGATCTGCATCACCGTCGGGACCAGCGCGACGCCGCGGTCGACCATCACGTCGATGAGGTCGGTGGACAGGCCGGTGCCGTGCTCGATGCAGTCGATCCCGGCGGCCAGGAGACCGGGCAACTCGGCCTCCCCGAAACAGTGGGCGGTCACCTTGGCGCCGTGGGCGTGAGCCGCCGCGATGGCGGCGGCGAACGCCTCGTCGGGGAACGACGGTGCCAGGTCACCCTCCTCCCGTGAGATCCAGTCGCCGACCAGCTTGATCCAGCCGTCGCTGCGCTGCGCCTCGAGGGCGGCCACGCCGGCGAGCTGGTCGGGCTCGACCTCGTGGGCATAGTTGCGGATATAGCGCCGCGACCGGGCGATGTGCTTGCCGGCCCGGATGAGCCGCGGCAGGTCCTCGCGCTCGTTGACCCAGGCCGTGTCGGCAGCTGACCCGGCGTCCCGGATGAGGAGGGCACCGCCGTCGCGGTCCTGGAGGGCCTGTCGCTCGGTCTCCTCCTCCCCGACGGCACCGTGGTCGTCGAGGCCGATGTGGCAGTGCGCGTCGACCAGCCCCGGCACGATCCAGCCGCTGCCGGCGAGCTCGGCCCCTGACTGGGGCTCATAGGTCACCTGGCCGTCGACGACGAAGAGCTCGGCGACCTCACCGTCGGGCAGCACCGGCCCGGTGAACCTCAGCACCGTCATGGCCGGGACGTTACCGGGCGAGCCACTCCGCGACCCTCGTGGGTCTGGCCCGACCGACCCATCAGCTCACTTGAGGTACTTGGAGAAGTCGTTGGGGAGCTGGAGCGCCTCCGCGGCCTTCTGGTAGTCGATGTCACCATCCGGCGAGCCGAAGGGGTTGGCCGCGGCGGCGGCAGGCTTGGCACCGCCGGCCTTCGCGGGGTTGCCCGAGACCCGGCGGCCCTTGGCCGGCTTGGCCTTGCCCTTCTTCTTGCGGCCGGCTGCCGCCGCCATGCCGGGCATCCCTGGCATGCCGGGGAGACCGCCGCCTCGCGCGAACGACATCATCATCTTGCGCGCCTCGAAGAAGCGGTCGACCAGCTGGTTGACGTCGGACACCTGGCGTCCGGAGCCACGAGCGATGCGTGCCCGGCGGGAGCCGTCGATGATCTTGGGGTTGGCCCGCTCGGCCGGCGTCATGGACTGGATGATCGCCTGGATCCGGTCGATCTCGCGCTCGTCGAAGTTCTCCAGCTGGCTGCGGAACTGGCCCATGCCGGGCAGCATCCCCATGATCTTCTGCATCGAGCCGAGCTTGCGGACCTGCTGCATCTGCTCGAGGAAGTCGTCGAGGGTGAAGTCGCCGCCCTTGCCGGTCAGCTTCTCGGCCGCCTTGAGCGCCTGCTCCTGGTCGAAGGTCTTCTCGGCCTGCTCGATCAGGGTGAGCATGTCGCCCATGTCGAGGATGCGCGAGGCCATCCGGTCGGGGTGGAACAGGTCGAAGTCGGTCATCTTCTCGCCGTTGGAGGCGAACATGACGGGCTTGCCGGTGATCGAGGCGATGGACAGCGCGGCGCCACCGCGGGCGTCGCCGTCGAGCTTGGTCAGGACGACCCCGTCATAACCGACGCCCTCGAGGAAGGCCATCGCCGTGTTGACGGCGTCCTGACCGATCATCGCGTCGACGACGAACAGGATCTCGTCTGGCTGGACGGCATCGCGGATGTCGGAGGCCTGCTGCATCATCTCGGCGTCGACGCCGAGGCGGCCCGCGGTGTCGATGATGACGGTGTCGTGGAGCTTGCGCTGGGCCTCCTCCACCGACGCCCGCGCCACCGCGACCGGGTCGCCGACACCGTTGCCGGGCTCGGGCGCGAACACCGGGACGCTCACGCGGTCACCGTTGACCTGGAGCTGGTTGACCGCGTTGGGTCGCTGGAGGTCGGCGGCGACCAGAAGCGGCGTACGACCCTGGTCCTTCAGCCACAGCGCCAGCTTGGCGGCCAGCGTGGTCTTGCCCGCTCCCTGGAGGCCGGCGAGCATGATCACCGTCGGGCCGGTCTTGGCGAAGCGGAGCCGACGGGTCTCGCCCCCGAGGATGGTGACGAGCTCCTCGTTGACGATCTTGACGATCTGCTGCGCCGGGTTCAGCGCCTGGCTGACCTCTTCACCGCGGGCCCGCTCCTTGACCGCGCCGACGAACTCCTTGACGACGGGCAGGGCCACGTCGGCCTCGAGCAGCGCGATCCTGATCTCGCGGGCGGTCGCGTCGATGTCGGCCTCGGACAACCGGCCCTTGCCACGAAGGTTCTTGAAGGTCTCGGCAAGCCGGTCGGAGAGCGTGGCGAACAAGTGGGGTCCTCGACTGCAGGGAACGAAGGGTCGGGCCGGACGGCCCGAGGTCCAAGGGTAACGGGGTGGCTTCGCAGCGACGAACCTTCGGGCATCATGGCGGCCATGCCTCGGACGCTCGACGACATCCCCTGGCCCCGGACGACAGCGCGGCTGACCCTGCGCCGCGCCGAGCCTGCCGACGTCGACGCGGTCTGGGCCTACCGCCGCCTGCCCGAGGTGAGTGAGTGGCTGACCGGCGCACCGTCCGGCTTCGAGGAGTACGCCGCTCTCTTCGTCGACCCGGTGCGCCTCGGTAGGACGATCGTGGTGGAGCACGATGGTCGCGTCGTGGGTGACCTCTACGTCGCCGTCGAGGACGGGTGGGCGCAGTCGCAGGTCGCCGACCTGGCCCGCGGGGTCCAGGCCGAGATCGGCTGGGTGATCGCCCCCGAGGCCCAGGGCAACGGCTTCGGCCTGGAGTGCGCGCAGGAGTTGCTGCTGATGTCGTTTCGGGACCTGGGACTGCGCCGCGTCTATGCCCAGTGCTTCGAGGCCAACACCGCTTCCTGGCGGCTGATGGAGAAGCTCGGCATGCGCCGCGAGCAGCACACCCGGCGCGAGTCCCTGCACCATTCCGGGCGGTGGCTCGACGGTGTCATGTACGCCCTCCTCGCCGACGAGTGGTCCCCCACCCCCTGACGCCGAGGTGCCCCGATCAGTCCCTCGAGGTGCCCCGCCCTGTCCCGCGAGGTGCCCGTTCCTGGTCCTCGAGGTGCCCGTTCCGGCCGCCTGCTGTCTAGGCTGGGGAGATGAAGGCCACCCTGATCGTGCTCGGGATCGGGATCTTGGTCGCCGCCGTCCTGGTGCCGCTGTTGAGTGGCTGGCTCCGGTCACCGGGTGCCAGGGCCGGCGCGAGCTCGGGGACAGCAGACGCGCTCGGCAGTTTCATCGACGTCTTCGACCCGGCGCGCGCCCGGGCCGACCGCGATCTCCAGGAGCACCACAACGCCGGTCCCGTCACCAGGACGCCGGACGACGAGGACGACCCCGTGAGACTGATCCCGGGTCCAGATGGTCATCCCCGGGCCATCGCGATCAGGAAGTCGTCCGCCGACCCGGCCAAGGATTGAGCCGTTTGGGGCACCTCGGAGGGCCGTTTGGGGCACCTCGGAGGGCCGTTCCTGCCACTTCGGGGGGCCGTTGGGGGCACCTCGGAGGGCCTTTCCTGCCACCTCGGAGGGCCGTTCCTGCCACTTCGGAGGGCCGTTCGGGGCACCTCGGAGGGCCTTTCCTGCCACCTCGGGGGGCCTTTCCTACCACCTCGGAGGACCGTTGGGGGCACCTCGGGGGGCCGTTGGGGGCACCTCGGCGTCAGGGGGCGTCGGGCGCAGGTTCGAGGGCGGCCCGAACCGCGTGGGCGGCCCGGGCGGCGCGGTCCTCGGAGAGGGCGCCGGCGTCGGCCTCCTGGAGATAGAACACGTCGACGGCCTGGGGGCCGAGGGTGTCGATGTGGGCCGACCTCACGGTGATGTCGAGCCGCGCCAGGGCCGCGAGCACGAGGTAGAGCACGCCGGGGCGATCGGCCGCCCTGACCTCCAGCACGGTCGACTGCTCCGACGCCTCGGGTCGTACGGCGACGCTCGGCCCGAGTGGCGCACCCGCGGTGGGCCGCAGCCGCTCCCCCGGCTGGACCCGACCCGAGACCACCGCGTCGAAGCGGGTGCGCAGCACCGCCGGGTCGACATGGTCGTCGGCGACGTCCCACACACTGACGCCGTAGCGGCCCTGGTCCCAGGCCCGCGCCGCCCGGACCGAGGTCCGGTGGAGGGCCAGGCAGGCCGCGACGTCGGCCAGCAGCCCGACCCGGTCGTGCGCGACCACGGTCAGCCGGGCCCCGTCGGCGACCGGTTCGAGGGTCATGGCATAGGCCTCGGGGTCGCGCTGGACATCCAGGGGGACGTCGACGGTCTCGATCGGCTCCTCGTCGTCGGGGGCACCGCCCTCCAGCGCGGTGAGACAGCGCCGGGTCAGCGCCCGGATGAGCCCCGCACGCCAGGTGGTCCACGCGGCGGGGGCGGTGGCCCGCGCATCGGCCTCGGTCAGGGCGGCCAGCAGCGAGACGGCCTCGGGGTCGGCGATCTTCGTTAGCACCTCGGAGACGGTGGCGGGATCGTCCGGGTCACGGGTGGTGGCGACCGTCGCGAGCAGCAGGTGCCACCGGACCAAGGTGGCGATCAGCTCGATGCTGGTCTCGGAGAACCCCATCCGGGTCGTGATCGTGCGAGCCAAGGGCTCGCCGGCGACGCTGTGCTCGGTGAGCCCGCCCTTGCCGATGTCGTGCAGGAGCGCGGCGACCATGAGCACATCGGGGCGGGCCACCTGACGGATCAGCGACGACGCCTCGATGCAGGTCTCGACGACGTGTCGGTCCACGGTGAACCGGTGGATCACCGACGCGTGCGGCCGCAGCCGGATCCGCTCCCACTCCGGCAGGATCCCCGACAGGGCGCCGGTCTCCTCCAGCGTCTCCCACACCTCGAGCAGTCCCCGGCCGGAGGCGAGCAGGCGGACCATCAGCTGGCGCGCCTCGCGGGGCCATGGGTCGGGCAGCGGCGCGCCGTCGCGCACCAGCCGGGCGGCCGTCGCTGGCGCCAGGACGACGTCACGCTCGGCCGCCTCGGCGGCGGCCCGCAGCAGCATGAGGGGGTCGTCGGCGGGCCGCGCCTTGCGGTCGAGCACCACCTCGTTGGCCGACAGCGCCAGACCCGGGGCGATGGGTGTCAGCTGCGGCCGGCGTACGCCGCCGCGCGAGGCCGGCCCCGCCAGCACGGCGTCGACGCGGCGCCACGTGAGCCGGGAGAGATGGATGATCCGACGCCCCTGTTCCCGCACGAGGGTCTGGGCGGCGGCGGCGTCCGCGAGTCCCAGCCCGCGGGCGACCTCCGGCCACAGCTCGGGGGCGACCCGATCGGTGGGCCGCGACGTCGCATGGTGGAGCACGTCGCGCACGTCGAGCAGCGCGAGCCGGGACCGCTCGAGGTCGGCGTGCGGCACGTCGACGAGCCAGCTGGCGACGAGCGCCTTGAGGACCGTGGCGTCGCGCAGCCCACCCTCGGCCTCCTTGAGGTCGGGCACCGAGGCGTGGGCGAGCTCCCCGATCAGCCGGTGTCGGGAGCGGACCAGGTCACGCAGGGCTGGCAGCCGCTCACGCGCCTCGCGCCGCCACGCGGCCAGCATGGTCGTGCGCAGCCGCAGCGTGAGGTTGGGGTCGCCCGCGACGTGGCGCAGGTCGAGCAGCCCCAGCGCGACGCGCAGGTCACCGGTCGCTGCTGTCACCATGTCGGGGAAGGACCGGACGGCGTGGTCGAGTCGGCTGCCCGAGTCCCACAACGGATACCAGAGCCGCTCCATCCACGGCGCCGGTGAGCCGTCGAGGTCGTGGACCAGGACCACGTCGAGGTCGGAGTAGGGCGCCAGCTCGCCGCGGCCGTAGCCGCCGACAGCGACCAGGGCGACCCCTCGTCGGGAGCCTTGGCGTCGGCGAAGGCATCAGCGCAGAGGGCGTCGGCCTCGGCCGTGCGCCGTGCGCGCCCGGTGGCGGTCATCGATCGGGGTCCTCAGGGGTCCGGGGTTGGTCAGATCGCCGCGTCGTCCCGGTCGCCGGTGCGCACCCGGATCACCGTGTCCAGCGGGGTGACCCACACCTTGCCGTCACCGATCCGCCCCGTGCCTGCCGCGGCGACGATGGCGTCGACGACGGCGGCGACGTCATCAGCGTCCACGGCGATCTCGACCCGGATCTTGGGCACCAGCGCGATGTCGTACTCCGCGCCCCGGTAGACCTCGGTGTGGCCCTTCTGCCGGCCATAGCCGGAGACCTCCGAGACGGTCATGCCGGTCACGCCGACGGTCTCGAGGGCGACCCGGACGTCCTCCCACTTGTGGGGCTTGATGACCGCGGTGACCAGCTTCATCGGGTGTCCTCTCGCACGTGGCACGGCGACGCCGGCCGGCTCGAATCATGCCGGACCCGGGGGGTGGACGTGCAAGCACCCGGCCGTCATGGACGGCCGGGTGTCACCTCCGGCGCCCGGAGAGATGGGAGGGCCCGGGCGCCGGAGGTGGGGTGACGCGGCTGGTGCCGATCAGCCGCGTCGTCCCTGGACGGTGACGGGGTCCCTCACAGGGCGGCCTCGTCCTTCTCGCCCGTGCGAACCCTGACCACGGACTCGACGGGGGTCACCCAGACCTTGCCGTCACCGATCCGCCCGGTTTGGGCGGTCTTCACCACGATGTCCGCCACGTCCGTGACATCGGCGTCGTCGACGACGATCTCGATCCGGATCTTGGGGACCAGCGCGATGTCGTACTCCGCGCCCCGGTAGACCTCGGTGTGGCCCTTCTGCCGGCCATAGCCGGAGACCTCCGAGACGGTCATACCGGTCACGCCGAAGGTCTCGAGGGCCTCGCGGACCTCTTCCCACTTGTGCGGCTTGATCACTGCCGTGATGAGCTTCATGCGTTCGCCTCTTCCTTGCTCGCAGCGGCACTGGCACCGGCACCGATGAGCGCGCCGACGCCGCGGCTGCCGCTCGAGATGCCCAGGTCGTACGCCGTCTCGCCGTGCTCGGCGAAGTCGATACCCTCGACCTCGTCGTCCTCGGTGACGCGCCAGCCGATGGTGAACTTGATGGCCAGCCCGATGATCGCCGTCATCACCGCGGACCAGACGATCGCGATGCCCGCGGCGCTGACCTGGTCGACCAGCGAGCTCAGACCACCGCCGTAGAACAGGCCGTCGATGCCGTTGGGGGCAGCCGCGGTCGAGAAGAAGCCGATCAGCACGGTGCCGAGCACACCACCGACGAGGTGGACGCCCACGACATCGAGCGAGTCATCGAGGTTGAACTTGTACTTCAGGCCGACCGCCCAGGCGCAGGCGAGACCGGCGATGGCGCCGATGGCGATCGCACCGACCACGTCCACCGACCCGCAGGACGGGGTGATGGCGACCAGGCCGGCGACGATGCCGGACGCGGCACCCAGCGAGGTGGCCTTGCCGTGCATGACGCGCTCCATCGCCAGCCAGGCCAGCATCGCGGCCATCGTGGCGATGGTCGTGTTCAGGAACGTCACGCCCGTCTGGGACATGAACTGAGCGGTGCTGGCCTCGGCGGTGTCACCCGCGAGGACGATCGAGCCGACGTTGAAGCCGTACCAGCCGAACCAGAGCAGACCCGCGCCGATCATGGTGAGGGTCAGGTTGTGGGGCTTCATCGGCTCCTTGCCGAAGCCGACCCGCCGGCCGATGATCAGCGCGAGCACGCCGCCGGCGACACCGGCGTTGATGTGCACGACGGTCCCACCGGCGTAGTCCTGGGCACCGAGACCGAAGATCAGGCCGTCGGCGTTCCACACCATGTGGGCGATCGGGAAGTAGCTCAGCGTCACCCACAGCGGGAGGAACACCACCCATGCCGACAGCTTGACGCGGTCGGCGATCGCACCGCTGATCAGCGCTGCGGTGATGACCGCGAAGGTCATCTGGAACGCCACGAAGATGAACGTGCTCCCCGTGCCGTCGGCCGCGCTGGTCCAGTCGATGTTCTTGAGGCCGAAGGTGTCGAACGGGTTGCCGATCAGCGAGCCGATGTCCTTGCCACCGAACGACATCGACCAGCCCCACAGCACATAGATGATGCCGACGACGCCCATGGCGACGTAGGACATCATCATCATGTTGAGCACGGACTTCGAGCGGCTCATGCCGCCGTAGAACAACGCCAGTGCTGGCGTCGTCATCATCAGGACGAGGGCTGTCGCCACGATCATCCAGGCGTAATAGCCGTCCACGGAACCTCCAGGAATCGGTCATGACGGACGGGCCAGCGGCTGACGGCGCTGTCGGCACAAGCACCCGTCCTCGATGGGGCTCAGCCTGCGCCGTGGAGGTTTCGCGGTACGTCGTGTCGTGTTGCGGGCAGGCAACGTCTTGGTGGCTGGTGTTACGCCCGTGTGAACGGACGGCCACCCTCAGGCGAGCAGCGCTAAGGTCACGAATTCGCATCGAACGGTGATCCGTGCTTAGTCTCGGGGACCCCCACGTCAGGAGTGACCCCTTATGATCCGTGCTTTTGCCTCCGTTTGCGCCAGCCTGGTGCTCAGCCTCGGGCTGGGTGTCGTCCCCGCACACGCCCAGAAGCTGCCCCCCACCATGCTCGGTCCCGGTGACGCGGGCGTGCACGACGTGAAGGACAAGGCCATCATCCGGATGTCCAAGTTCGGGTTGGTCTATATCTCCGGCCAGCAGAACGGTCACCTGACGATCACCTACAACGAGACCGCGAACACCCTGCGCTACCGCGACACCGGCACCAAGAGCTTCAAGAGCCTCGCTGCGGGCTGCAAGCGCGAGAAGGTCACCAAGGGCGTCTCGGCGGTGTGCAAGGTGCCCTCCCGCTTCGACCACAAGCGGATGTTCCTTCAGGTCTGGCCGCGGCTCGGCAACGACTTCACCGACGGCCGCACGCTTCCGGCCCGGTTCCGGCTCTGGGTCCTCACCGACGCCGGTCGCGACATCACCTACGGCGGCGCCGGCGCCGACTTCGTCAACGGCGCCAAGGGCAACGACCTGTCCATCGGCGGCCGCGGCAACGACTGGCTGCGCGGCGGCCCCGGTGCCGACAAGCTGGTCGGCGGCGCCGGCCACGACCGGATCGCCCGCAACTGAGCTCGGCCCGCACCTGAGCTCGGCCCGCCCGCGCCCGACACGCTGACGCGCGTCGGGCTGCTCGGCCTCAGCCGAGGAGCGCGTCGACGAACGCGCCGGCGTCGAACGGCGCCAGGTCGTCGGGTCCCTCACCCAGGCCGACGAGCTTGACCGGGACGCCGAGGTCGCGCTGCACGGCCACGACGATCCCGCCCTTGGCGGACCCGTCGAGCTTGGTGAGCACGATGCCGGTGACGTCGACGACCTCTGAGAAGACCTTGGCCTGGATCAGGCCGTTCTGACCGGTGGTGGCGTCGAGGACGAGTAACACCTCGGTGACCGGGGCCTGCTTCTCGATGACGCGCTTGACCTTGCCGAGCTCGTCCATCAGGCCGGCCTTGTTCTGCAGCCGTCCCGCGGTGTCGACGATGACGGTGTCGATGCCCCGGTCCACGCCCTCCTTGACCGCCTCGAACGCGACGGACGCCGGGTCGCCGCCCTCGGGCCCGCGGACCACCTCGACGCCGACCCGCTCCCCCCACGTCGCCAGCTGATCGACCGCGGCGGCGCGGAAGGTGTCGGCGGCGCCCAGCACCACGGTCCGGTCCTCCGCGACCAGGATGCGGGCGATCTTGCCGACCGTGGTGGTCTTGCCGGAGCCGTTGACCCCGACGACGAGCACGACGCCGGGCTGCCCGTCCGCGCCGGTGACCTGGAGCCGGCGATCCATGTCGGGATCGACCAGCGCGAGCAGCTCCTCGCGGAGCACGGCGCGTGCGTCGGCGGCCTGGCCACCCTCCACCCGCAGCCGGGTGCGGAGGTGTTCGACCACCTGCTGGGTCGGGGCGACGCCGATGTCGGCGGTGAGCAGGGTGTCCTCGATGGACTCCCAGGTGTCCTCGTCCAGGCGGTCGCGGGACAGCAGCGCCAGCAGCCCGCGGCCGAGGGCGCCCTGCGAGCCGGCCAGCCGCTGCCGGAGCCTCACGAGCCGCGAGGAGGTGCTCTCGGGTCGCTCGAGGGCGGGAGCGCCGGGCCCGGCCGCCTCGGTCGCCGCCGCGACATCGGGCTCGGCCGCCGGCACCTGGGCGCCGGGCTCCGGTGGGGCGATGACGTCGGTCGGGGTCGCCGGACCACGGCGTCGACCCGACGTCACGAGGCCGACGACCAGCAGGACGCCGACGACGATGATGCCGATGATCAGGTAGAGCCACTCACCCATGTCGGCCATCCAACCAGACACCACGCGACCTCCCGAACTCGCGCGTCCTCACGCCATCGCGCTCGGGACCGGCGCTGCGATCAGCGCGCGGAGGTCTCCTGCGGCTCATAGAAGTCCCGAGGCGCCGTGCCGGTGGGCAGGGCGTTGGCAGCCTTGTCCATGGCATGACCGAGCCAAGGAACGACCGGCATCCGCTGACCGCGATGCGGGAAGGCGACAAAGGCGACGACGCCGCCGGCGAGCAGCAGGATCGCCGTCATGGCGACTGCGATGAGCAGCATGAAGAAGAACCCCCGTGGAACGTGTGACCAGCAGTTCCCAGGGTGTCAGACCGATCAAGCCGAACGCACATCCGCAACGCGATGTGACCGTGACATCGGCTGCTCAGGGCACTAAGACGCGCGAGGGGCCGGTCAGGCCGACTCGGCCTCACGCAGCCGCTGGCTGATCACCGTGGACACGCCGTCACCCCGCATAGAGACCCCATAGAGGGCGTCGCCGACCTCCATGGTGCGCTTCTGGTGGGTGATGACGAGGAGCTGGGAGTTCTCGCGAAGCTCCTCATAGATCTCCAGGAGCCGACCCAGGTTGGTGTCGTCGAGGGCGGCCTCGACCTCGTCGAGGATATAGAACGGCGACGGGCGGGCCTTGAAGAGCGCGACCAGGAACGCGACGGCGACCAGCGACCGCTCGCCACCGGAGAGCAGTGACAGCCGCTTGATCTTCTTGCCGGGCGGCCGCGCCTCGACCTCGATGCCGGTGCTGAGCATGTTGTCGGGGTCGGTGAGGACGAGCCTCCCCTCACCCCCGGGGAACAAGCGGGCGAAGGTCTGGTCGAAGGCCTTCTCGACATCGGCATAGGCCTCGGTGAAGACCTGCTCGACGCGGGAGTCGACCTCCCGCACGATGTCGAGCAGGTCGCGCCGGGTGCGCTTGAGGTCCTCGACCTGCTCGGTGAGGAACTTGTGGCGCTCCTCCATCGCCGAGAACTCCTCCAGCGCCAGCGGGTTGACGCGTCCGAGCATCGACAACGACCGCTCGGCGGTCCGCAGCCGCTTCTGTTGCTCCTCGCGGACGAACGGCGTCGGCTCGGGCGGCTCGGCGCCCTCCTCGACCTCACCGACGAAGGGGACCAGCTGATGGGGCCCGTAGTCGTTCATCAGGGACTCCGGGTCCAGGCCGAGCTCCTCGAGGGCACGCTCCTCGAGCTGCTCGATGCGCATGCGCTGCTGGGTGCGGGCCATCTCGTCGCGGTGGACGGAGTTGACCAGCTCGTCGTGCTCCTGGTTGAGCTCACGCAGCCGGGTCCGGATCTCGAGCAGCTCCTGCTCGCGGCGGGCCCGGGCCCGCTCGACGTCGGTGCGTCGGGCCGTCGCCAGGTCGACGGACTCGTCGAGTCGCGCCAGCACGATCTCGGACGCCGCGCCGACGGCCTCCGCCGCCCGTCCCTCCCGGATGAGCCGCTCGCGGCGTTCGAGCGCGCGCGCCCGGGACTCCCGCTCGGCCTGCGCCGCCCGCATCAGTGCGTCGGCACGGCCGTTGAGCGCGCGAGCGCGCTCCTCGGCGGTCCGGAGCGCCAGCCGGGCGTCCATCTCGGCCTGCCGGGCCGCGCGGGCGGCCTCGGCCAGCCGCTCCCGCTCGCTGGTGTCGGGCTCCTCGTCGGGGGCCTCCTCGGCCGTGCGGAGCCGGGCCTCGAGCTCGGCCAGACCGGCGAGGTCACGGGTGCGGGCCTCCTCGGCCTCGGCGACGGCCTTGGCCAGCCGGTCGGCCTCCGCACGCGCCGAGCGCGCCTGGGAGCCGTAGTGGCCGAGCTCCTCGGCCACGGCGGCGAGCGTCGCATCGGACTCGTGGAGGCGTGCCAGGGCTACGTCGACCCGTTTCTGCGCCTCCAGTCGGGCGGCCTCGAGGCCGGAGGTCTCGAACGCCAGCCGCTCGGTGCTGGCGACCGCCGCCGCGAGCTGCTCGGTGGCCTCGTCGACGGCCGCCTGGATCTCGATGAGGCTCGGCTGCGCCGATGACCCGCCCGAGGCGAAGTGCGCACCCAGGACGTCGCCGTCACGCGTGACCGCCGTGAGGTCGGGCATCTCGGCCACCAGCGTCTTGGCCGTGGGCAGGTCGTCGACGACGGCGACCTTGTGGAGCAGCCGGGCCAGCGCCCCCTGGAGCTCCGCGGGTGCGTCGACGACGTCGAGGGCATAGGTGGCGTGGGAGGGCAGCCCCGGCCAGTCGCGGTCGCCCGCGGGACCACCGCCGACGATGAGCCCGGCACGGCCGAGGTCGTCGCCCTTGAGGTGACGGATGGCGCCGATCGCGGCGTCGGCATCGGAGACCGCCACCGCGTCGGCGGCGTTGCCGAGCGCACCCGCCACGGCGGCCTCGAAGCCGCTGCGCACCGACAGCAGCGCGGCGACGGAGCCGAGCAGGCCGGCCACACGGTCGGTGGCGGCCAACAGGGCGCCGGCACCGTCCTTGCGGGCGAGCCCGATCTCGAGGGCCTCGCGCCGGGCGGCCAGGGACGCCCGGTCGCGGTCCGCCTGGAGAGCGGCCTCCTTGGCCGCGGTCAGCTGCTCGTCGATGTCCTCGAGCGCGTTGAGCGCTGCCTCGTGTTCGGCGTCGAGTCCTTCCTCGCCGGCATCGAGCCCGGCGACCCGGGTCTCGAGAGCGGTGAAGTCGCGCTGAGCACGGTCGGCCCGGGCCAGGGCCTCCTCGCGCGCGAGGCCGAGGCGACCGAGCTCGTCGTCGGCGGCCGCGGCGCGTGACTTGAGGGCGTTGACCTGGCCGTGCAGCCGGGCCAGCCCTTCGCGGCGGTCGGCGGCGGCACGTTGGAGGCCTGCCACCCGGCGGTCCTCCTCGGCGGCGGCATCCTCGGCGGTACGGCGGTCGGTCACGGCCTGGTCGAGCGACGCGCGCTGCTGGTCGACCTCGGCGGCGATGGCCTGCTCCTGCTCGCGCACCCGGCCGGCCTCGGCCTCGAGGGTCTCGGGGTCGCGTCCGGACTCGAACTCGAGCTCGGTGGTGCCGGCGGCGTTGCGGACCCGCTCGGCGGCCAGTGACTGGGTCCCGCGGATGCGCTCACGCAGGCCCGACAGTCCGAACCAGACCTCCTGGGCCTTGGCGAGCGCCGGGAGGTCCTCGCGCAGCGCCGCCTCGACGGCGGCCTCGGCCTGCTGGGCCTCGGCGATGGCGGCCTCGACCTCGCGGCGACGCTCCACCAGGATCGTCTCGTCGGCGAGCTCCTGCTCGAGGGCACCGCGTGAGGTCACCAGGTCGTCGGCGAGCAGCCGGGCCCGGGCGTCGCGCACGTCGGCCTGGATCGCGGCGGCCCGGCGTGCGACCTCGGCCTGGCGCCCCAGCGGCTTGAGCTGGCGCCGGATCTCGCTGAGCAGGTCGTTGAGCCGGGTCAGGTTGCCGTCGGTGGCGTCGAGCTTGCGGAGCGCCTTCTCCTTGCGCTTGCGGTGCTTGAGCACCCCGGCGGCCTCTTCGATGAAGCCACGGCGGTCCTCCGGCGTGGCGTGCAGGATCGTGTCGAGCTGACCCTGACCGACAATGACGTGCATCTCGCGCCCGATGCCGGAGTCCGACAGCAGCTCCTGGACGTCGAGCAGCCGGCAGTGGTTGCCGTTGATGGCATATTCGCTGCCACCGCTGCGGAACATGGTCCGCGAGATGGTGACCTCGGAGTAGTCGATCGGCAGCGCCCCGTCGCTGTTGTCGATGGTCAGCTGGACCTCGGCGCGGCCGAGCGGTGGGCGGCCGGAGGTGCCGGCGAAGATGACGTCCTCCATCTTGCCGCCACGCAGCGACTTGGCGCCCTGCTCTCCCATGACCCACGCGAGCGCGTCGACGACGTTGGACTTGCCCGAGCCGTTGGGGCCGACGATGCAGGTGATGCCCGGCTCGAGCTGCAGGGTCGTCGAGGAGGCGAAGGACTTGAACCCCTTGAGGGTCAGGCTCTTCAGGTACACAGGGCTCCTCACTCCGGCGGTCACGGCTTTGCAGCCGGGGCATCTTCGCAGATGCCGGGCTCGGGGGAAGAACGGCCCTGGTCGGGTCGTGCCTGCCTAGCCTAAGCGGAGTCGGGGACGCTCCCGCGACTCGCGGCGCGTGTCGGCCGGGTCGGCAAGGGCCGGCCCGGACGAACCGGGCCGGCCCTCGCGGCACGTGGATCAGCCGAGGAACCGCTTCCAGGGCCCGGTGATGGCGAAGACGTGCCCGGGCTCCTGCACGTTGGCGAACAGGATCCGCCCGTCGGGGCTGAAGCAGGGACCGGTCATCTCGCTGTAGACGTTGCCGCCCGACGCGTTGACCTCCTGGACGATCGCGTTGCGCGCGATGGGCTGCGTGCCCAGGTCGCGCGACCAGCTGAGGAGGTGGTTGGCGGTGTTGCCGTCCTCGGTCAGCACCAGCGAGCCGTACGGCGACACGTGGCAGCCGTCGGGCCCGTCGAAGGCCAGGTCGAGGGACCGCCCCAGACCGGACTCCCAGCCGGGGGTCTCGCTGTGCAGCAGGGCGTTGTAGGGGAAGTAGGCCATCAGGGTCAGCGTCTGGGCGCGGTAGTCGTAGAACCACAGCTGGCCGTCGTGCGGCGTGGCGTCGGCCGGCAGGTCGCCGGCGGCGAACGCGAAGCTGGCGACGAAGTACATCCCGGTGGCATCGCCCCAGGCGCCCTCGAGCTTCTTGGACCGCGTGACGGTGCCGTCGGTGAACTGCTTGCGCAGCGAGGTGGTGGTCGCGTGGCGGTCGGGCACCGTCACCCACGAGGTCCGGAACGGGCGTCCGATCTGGGCGGCCGTCACATAGGCCAGGTCGGGCAGCACGCTGCCGTCGTCCGTGAGCACGGCGAGGGCTTCCACGACACCGTCGTCGGCGCCGAGCTGGTGGGCGATCCCGGGCATCAGCTGGGGACCGCTCCAGCGGTAGAGCAGCCCGGTCGGCTTGGACGCGTCCTCGGTCAGATAGACCCGGCGGCGCGACGGTTCCACGACCACGGCCTCGTGGGGGGCACGCCCCCACGCCTTGATCGGGACCGGGAGCTGGTTGTCCGGGCCTCCCGCGAAGACCTCGAAGACATAGCCGTGATCCTGCTCCAAGGTGGCCGTGCCGACGACCGTGCCGGCCTTGGCCTCGGTCTCCTCGCAGGTCAGCCACGAGCCCCACGGCGTCGGGCCGCCGGCACAGTTGCTCACCGTGCCCGAGAGCCCGACCCACTCCGAGAGGCGGCGACCCGATCGGTCGACCTCGATGACGGTGCAGCCGCCACCGGCTCCGGCACCGGCGTCGTACGCCGTCCCGGCGACGATCGGGACGGGCGGCAGATCGCCCCCGCCGGGGCCGGCCTCGTGGTTCTGCACGAGGCGGTAGCCGCGCCGCGACGCGACCGCGAGCGTCCCGTCGGGGCGGCAGGGCGTCGTGCCGATGACGGCGCCGCGGCCGTCCTCGAGCTCGGTCTCACCGGACACGGCGACGAGCTGGTAGGAGAATCCCGCCGGCAGCGCCAGGAGGTCGCCGTCGGCGGCGGATAGCGGCCCGAAGAGGTCCCTGGCCCGCTGCTGGGCCGTGACGGCCGGGGAGCCGAGAGCACGGGCCGGGCCGGCGAGGCCGAGGGCGGCGCTGGCGGCTGCGGCGCCGCCGAGGGCGCCGGTGTTGAGGATCTGGCGACGCGAGAGGGTCATCATCTGCTCCTGATCGTGGGAGGGCCGACGGGAGGCAGCGGGTGCTGCGCGGCTGTGTCGAACCTCGCGGCCGGTGGTGACACCTGCGTGAACGGCGGCGGACGCGACGTGGAACTTCGCGCACCAGGTCGCGTCGCGCCGCGCGACGGGGCCCCGCCTAGGGTGGAGGCCATGGCAGACGAGACGCCCGCCCACAACTTCCAGATCTCCGTGCCGGAGTCGATGACCGGAGGGGTGTGGGCCAACTTCGCGGCCGTGTCCCACTCGCCCTATGAGTTCACCATCGACTTCGTGCGGCTCGACTTCGCCCACGGCACCAGCACGACCATGCCGGGCCAGGTGGTGGCCCGGGTCAACCTCTCCCCGTTGATGGTCTCCCAGCTCTTGGACGCGCTGGACCAGAACTGGCAGAAGTACGCCGCCCACGCCCTTCCGGGGCTCGACGACGCCGGGCTCGACCCCGGCTCCGACCCAGGCTTCGGTGACGGGTTCGACGACGGTGGACTCGGGGAGACGGACCGCTAGAAGATCGCGCCGGGGTTGAGCAGGCCGTCCGGGTCGAGCGCGTCCTTGATCCGGCGGGTCAGCGCCATCACGTCAGGGCCGAGCTGGGCGGGCAACGCACCCTTCTTGGTCCGACCCACGCCGTGCTCGCCGGTGATCGTGCCACCGAGGTCGATCGCCGCTGTCAGGATGGCGTCGAACGCCGCGCGCGCCCGGCGTTCGGAGTCGGGGTCGCCGGCGTCATAGACGATGATCGGGTGGGTGTTGCCGTCGCCCGCGTGGGCGACCACGGGGATCTCCACCTGGAACTCCTCGGCGATGGCCGCCACGGCGGCCAGCAGAGCGGGCAGGACGGGGACCGGAGCCCCGACGTCCTCCAGGAGCAGCGCCCCCCGCGCCTCGATCGCCGGGAAGGCGGCGCGTCGTGCCTCGACGAACATCTCCCCCTCGTCGGCGTCGTCGGTCACGAAGACGTCCTGCGCGCCGGCCTCACGGCAGGCCGCCTCGATGACGGCGATCTCCTCGGCCCGGGCCGCGCCCGGCGCGTCGGACTGGGCCACGAGCAGCGCCCCGACCGTCCGGTCGAGCCCCATCGGCTGGTGGTCCTCCACCGCGTTGACCGAGGCCTGGTCCATCAGCTCCATCATCGAGGGGCGCAGGACGCGCCCGACGGCCACGACCGCGGCGGCGGCATCGGCGACCGCCGTGAACGAGGCCACCAGCGTCGAGCGGGCGCCCTGGGCGGGGATGAGCCGCAGCAGCACCCGGGTGACGATCCCCAGCGTTCCCTCGCTGCCGACGAACAGCTTGGTCAGCGAGAGGCCGGCCACGTCCTTGACCCGGGGGCCGCCGAGCCGGACGAGAGTGCCATCGGCGAGCACGACGTCGAGGCCGAGGACGTAGTCGGTCGTGACGCCGTACTTCACGCAGCACAGGCCGCCGGCATTGGTCGCGACGTTGCCGCCGATGGAGCAGATCTCATAGGACGACGGATCGGGGGGATACCAGAGCCCATGCTCGGCAGCCGCCGCCTTCACCTCGGCGTTGAAGGCCCCGGGCTCGACCGTGGCCACCCGGGTGACGGGGTCGATCTCGATGGCCCGCATCCGCTCCAACGACACCACGAGGCCGCCCTCGACGGCGGTCGCACCTCCGGAGAGCCCCGACCCCGCGCCCCGCGGGACCACCGGCACCCGACCGGCGGCCGCCCACCGCATCGCGGCCTGCACGTGCTCGGCCGTCTCGGCCCGAACCACCGCGAGCGGCTGCCCGGCCGCGGCATCGTGGGACCAGTCGTGGCGGTACTTCTCGGTCAGGGCCGGATCGGTGACGACGACGCCCTCAGGGAGCGCGGCGACCAGGTCGGCAAGGGACTCCATGGCGCACATGCAACCATTCCCGCGTGGACGAGGTCAGCACTCCCGGGCCGGATGACGTGACGAGCCAGCCGCGGTGGTTCGCCGAACGGACCGAGCGGCAGCGGCTCGACTATGCCTCCCACTTCGTGCGGCTGGCCGCGCAGGGCGACGACGTCGACGGGGAGGCGCGCCTCGTGGACGCCGTGTCGGCCCGGGCCGCGACGATCCTCGACGCCGGTTGCGGCGTCGGCCGGGTCGCCGCCCGGCTCGCCGACTGCGGACACCGCGCCGCAGGCGTCGACGCCGACCCGATCCTCATCGCCAAGGGCCGCGAGCTCTACCCCCGACTGCCGCTGGCCGTCCTCGACCTCACCCTGCTGTCCGCCGCGACGCTGGCCGCGGCCGGACTCCCGTCGACGTACGACGTCGTGGTCAGCGCCGGCAACGTCCTGCACTTCGTCGCCGACGGCAGCCAGCCCCGCGTGCTGGCCGCCCTGGCCGGGGTACTGCGGCCGGGCGGCCGCGCGATCATCGGGTTCGCGACCGGTCGCGACTACACTCCCGACGACCTCGACGGCCACGCCGCGGCCGTGGGATGGGTCCGGGAGCACCGCTTCGGCACCTGGCAGTGCGACCCGTTCACCGACGAGTCGGACTGGGCGCTCTCGGTCTATCGCGCCGGCGGCGGGGCCTCGGCCTGAGCGATCTGCGGGATCTGCCGCCAGATCAGGGTCAGCGTGACCGCCGTCCCCGCGAAGGCGAACCAGAACGGCGCCGTGATCCCCCAGCGCTGCGCGATCACACCGCCGAGTGCGCTGCCGACGACCAGGCCGGCATAGACCCCGACCATGTAGACGCTGCTCAGGCGCCCCATCAGCTCGTTGGGGACGGCACGTTGGCGGACCGTCCTCGAGACGGTCGCCCACACGAACGCATAGGCACCGAACACCACCATGATCACCAGCGCGACCCAGGCGACCGAGGTCAGCGCGAGGCCGAGGTGGACCAGCATCTCCAGGCTGAGGCAGACCCGCATCAGGGTCGCCAGGGTGTAGCGCCGCTCGAGCCAGTCATAGGCAGCAGTCGAGAGCAGCCCCCCGACAGCCGCAGCCGTGGCGAGCAGCCCGAACCCGACCGCGCTCATCCCGAGGTGCTGGGTGGCATAGAGGACCAGCACCGACCACGCGGCTCCCCAGGTCACGTTGAACACCAGGATGATCAGCGCCAGCGTCCGGACCGCAGGGTTGTGCCACAGCCACCGCCATCCTTCTGCGATGTCGCGCCGGATGTGGGTCCGCTCCGCGCGGGGCTGACCGTGCTCGGGCAGCACGATCCGCATGATCAGCAGGCCGCCGAAGACCACGAGCACCAGCTCGGCCGCGAACGGGAACACGACGCCGAGCGCGAAGAGGCCCGCCCCGATGGGCGGGCCGACCAGCTGGTTGAGGGTGATGTAGCCGGCGTTGAGGCGGGCATTCGCGATGCCCAGGTCCTCCCGGTCGACCAGCATCGGGGGAAGCGTGCTGCCGGTGGTGTCGACGTAGGTCTCGGCGACACCATGCAGGAACAGGGCGGCGAGCACCACCGCGATGTTGACGGTGCCGGTCGCGATCGCCACCACGAGCAGGAACAGCACCGCCGCCCGCGCGAAGTTGGCCAGGGCCATCAGTCGGCGACGGTTGGTGCGGTCGGCCTGAGCCCCCACGAGCAGCCCGAAGAGCAGCCACGGCAGCTGCTGCATGATCGGCGCGAGCGCCACGATCCGCGGATCATGGGTCTGGGACGCGATCAGCAGCGGGCCCGCCGCCAGGGCGATCCCGTCTCCCAGGTTCGTCGTCCAGGACGCGCTCAACAGCAAGCGGAAATCGCGCCCGAGACGGGCGGGCAGGACCGCCCGCAAGATGCCATCCACGATGGAGGGGACGCTATCGGGTCCGGGCGCGTCGCGTCGACTCGACGACGCGTTCCTGGGGACGACGAGCGCAGGCGTCACCGGACCGCCCGGCCGCGTCACGGCCGGTGGGGGTCAGCACCTGGGTCAGGCGAGCTGCATCTGTGCGTCGAGCTCGAGCAGCTGCTCGGCCCGCTCGGACACCAATGCGTCGTTCTGCTCCTGAAGCTTCAGCACCAGGCTCTCCAGCTCACCGATCCGTGCGCGCAGCCGCGCGTTGTCGGCCGCGAGGCGGTCGGTGCTGCGCCGGTCGTTGCTGAGGTAGCCGATCAGCGCCTTGGCCATCAACGCCTCCGTTGTCGTGGGTGACCCGAACCGATCCGGGCCATCTCCAAGAGTCGCACCGAACCAGCCGGGGGTCAATTCGGGGAGCGGCGCGCTGCCGTCGTCGTACGGCGCCGCGGCGCCCGCTGGCAGGCCGGGCAGAAGTAGGAGGACCGGTTGGTGAACGCCACTCTCCGGATCGGGGTGGCGCACCGGTCGCACGGCTCGCCCTCGCGGCCGTAGGCGTGCAGCGAGCGGTCGAAGTAGCCGGACTCCCCGTTGACGTTGACATAGAGGGCGTCGAAGGACGTGCCGCCCTGGGCGAGGGCGTGCTGCATCACCTCGCGTGCGCGGTGGAGGACGGCGAGCGCCTCGCCGCGGGAGAGCCGCTCGCCCGGGCGTTCGCCATGGATCCCGGCGAGCCACAGCGCCTCGTCCGCATAGATGTTGCCGACGCCACTGACGAGGGTCTGGTCGAGCAGCAGCCGCTTGATCGCCGACGCGCTGCGGCGCACGCGGCGCTGGAAGGCGTCCTCGTCGAACAGCGGGTCGAGGGGGTCGCGGGCGATGTGGGCGATCTCGGTCGGCAGCTCGGCACCGCCGGGCGACACCAGCAGCCCACCGAACATCCGCTGGTCGACGAAGCGGAGCTCGCGTCCCTCGGCGGCGCCGGCGAGCCGGAAGCGGACGCGTAGGTGACGCTCGTCGGGAGCGCTGGGTGGCTGGACCAGCATCTGCCCACTCATCCCGAGGTGGCCGAGCACGGCGTCGCCGTCATCGAGGGCCAGCCAGAAGTACTTGCCGCGCCGACGGACGCCCTCGATGCGACGACCGGCCAGCGCGGCGGTGAAGCCCGTCGGCCCGGTCGGGTCGCGACGGACCGGCCGGGGGTGCAGCACGTCGACGGAGGTGATGGTCGCACCCACGACGAAGCGCTCCAGACCGGCCCGGACCACCTCGACCTCGGGCAGCTCCGGCATCAGTCCTCGGGCGGGTTGTCGGCCACGGCCGCGGCGGCGGCGGCGCGGATCTCGCCGTAGGCGGTCTCGGCGGCGCCCTGCTCGGCTTCCTTCTTGGAGCGCCCGACGCCATGACCGTAGCGGCCATCGCCGACCCGGACCTGGGCGGTGAAGGTCTTCATGTGGTCGGGGCCGTCGTCCTGGATGACATATTCGGGGACACCGAGGCCCAGCTCGGCCGACAGCTCCTGGAGCGAGGTCTTCCAGTCGAGCCCCGCACCCATCGCGGCCGCGGCCTCCATCATCGGGTCGAACAGGAGGTGGACCACGCGCGCCGCCTCCTCGATGCCGGCACTGAGGTGGATCGCCCCGATGACCGCCTCGACGGTGTCGGACAGGATCGACGCCTTGTCGCGGCCACCGGTGGTGTCCTCGCCGCGGCCGAGCTTGATGTGCTGGCCCAGCCCGACCTCACGGGCGACGTCCGCCAGCGCTCGCGCGTTGACGACAGCGGCCCGGAGCTTGGCCAGCCGGCCCTCGGACAGGTCGGGGTGGGTGCGATAGAGGTGCTCGGTCACCACGACGCCGAGCACGGAGTCGCCCAGGAACTCCAGGCGTTCGTTGGTCGGGATCTGCCCGTTCTCATAGGCGAACGACCGGTGCGTCAGGGCGCGGTCGAACAGCTCGGGGTCGAGCTTGGGATTCCCGAGCGCCTCGAGGAGGGCGGCGTACTCGGACACCTGACCGGGGTTGGTCAGAGGACCTGGCGGCGGCTGGCGCGCGCGCCGTACTGGCCACACTCGCCGCACGCACGGTGCGGGAGGTGCTTGGCGCCGCAGGCGGGGTTGGAGCAGGTCACCAGGGTCGGCGCAACGGCCTTCCACTGCGACCGGCGGTGGCGCGTGTTGCTGCGCGACATCTTCCGCTTCGGGACAGCCACTTCAGGTCTCCTCGTGAGTTCAGTCTTCGTCCGGCTGCAACGCCGCCAGTCCGGCCCAGCGCGGGTCCGTCGCCGCCTCGTGTGCGTGGTCCGGGTCGTCGGCGAGCCGGGCCCCACACTCGGGGCACAGCCCGGGACAGTCGTCCGAGCACAGCGGCTGGAAGGGCAGCTCGATCACTACCGCATCCCGCAACAGGGGCTCGAGGTCGAGCAGGTCACCCTCGAGCCGGCGGACCTCGTCGTCCTCGTCGTCGGCGGACCGGCCGGAGTCATACACGAAGAGCTCCTGGAAGCCGGCGTCCACCTCGTCGGTGATCGGCTCCAGGCACCTCGCGCACTCGCCCGTGAGCTCGGCGTGAGCCGTGCCCGTGACCAGTACCCCCTCCATGACCGCCTCGAGCCGCAGGTCGATGTCGACCGGCGAGCCTTCGGCGACCCCGAGGACGTCGATGCCCAGATCTGCCGGGGCCGGCACCGTGAGCGATACCTGACGTTGGGACCCCGGGCGGCGGCCGAGCTCGTGGGTATCGAGCACGAGCGGCGCTCTCGGGTCCAGGCTGGTCAGAAGATCACTCCCGGATGAGGACACGACAAATCTGCGAAATCGTAACCGCCCGGCCACCGGATGGGCAAAACGTGTCGGAACTCCCCCGACCTGATCAGTGGGTCGGGCGGCGTCAGCCGGCCTCGGCGGCACGCTCGGCGAGCCGCTGGACGAGCCGCTCGTGGACGAAGCCGGGAACGAGTCCGGAGACGTCGCCGCCGAACGCCGCCACCTCCTTGACCAGCGAGGAGGCCAGGAAGGAGTAGGCCGGCGAGGTGGGGACGAAGACGGTCTCGACGGCGGGCTCGAGGCTGGCGTTCATCTGGGCCATCTGCAGCTCGTAGTCGAAGTCGCTGACCGCTCGGAGGCCCTTGACGATCGCGACGATGTCGCGGTCGCGGCAGAAGTCGGTGAGCAGGCCCGTGAACCCCTCGACGCGGACGTTGTCGAGGCCGGCGCACGCGGTGCGGAGCATGTCGAGCCGCTCGTCGGGGGTGAAGAGCCGGTTCTTGGAGACGTTGACGCCCACCGCGACGACGACCTCATCGAAGAGCCGGGCGGCCCGGGAGACGATGTCGAGGTGGCCGTTGGTGACCGGGTCGAAGGACCCGGGGCAGACGGCGCGACGCACGGTCGGGGTCGTCATGACTCACCCTCCTCCGGGTCCGTGGCGGGGTCGTCGGGCCCGGCGTGACCGTACCAAAGCACCGTCTCGCCGTAGCGGCGGTCCCGCGCGGCCGCATAGCCGTCGGGCCAGGTCAGCGCCCTCCCTCGGGAGGAGCGCTCGACGACGACGAGCGCGCCCGCGCCGAGCCAGCCGTGGTCGCGCAGGGCCACCAGGTCGGCCTGGACCGCCTCGACCGGGAGGGGGTAGGGCGGGTCGCTCAGCACGAGGTCATAGGGCCGGTCGGGCCGGCGACTCAGCGTCGTCGCGACCGAAGCGGCGCGGACGTCGGCGCGGTCACAGCCCAGGTCACGGGCGTTGGCGGCGATCAGCGCGGCCGTACGGCGGTCGGACTCGACCAGGGTGACGTGCTCGGCCCCCCGCGACCACGCCTCGAGGCCGAGCGCCCCCGAGCCGGCGTAGAGGTCGAGCACGCGGAGTCCCTGGAGCGAGCCGCACCACGCCGCCACGGCCGAGAACAGCGCCTCGCGGACGCGGTCGCTGGTCGGTCGCGTCTCGGAGCCCTTGGGGGTGGCCAGGCGGCGACCCTTGGCGGTGCCCGCGATGATCCGCGTCACGACTTGTCCATGAAGTCGGACTCGACGGAGATCTCGAGGGCGGCCACGGCGGCTGCCAGGTCGGGGTGGCCGCGCAGGTCGGGGTCCTGGGCGTGGAGTGCTTCCGCCTCCGCGCGGGCCGCCACGATGGTCTCCTCGTCCCGCAGCACCCGGAGGTTCTGCAGCGACGAGCGGCGGCCGGCCTGGGACGCCCCCAGCACGTCACCCTCGCGGCGCAGCTCGAGGTCGATCCGCGAGAGCTCGAAGCCGTCTGTGGTGCCCGCCACGGCGTCGAGGCGGGCCCGCCCGGGGGCCCCGGCCTCGGCACGGGTCACCAGCAGGCACAGACCCGCGTGACCGCCACGGCCGACCCGGCCGCGGATCTGGTGGAGCTGGGAGACACCGAACCGGTCGGCGTCGAGGATCACCATCGTCGTCGCGTTGGGGACGTCGACGCCGACCTCGATGACCGTCGTGGACACGAGCACGTCGATGTCGCCCGCCGCGAACGACCGCATGACCTGGTCCTTCTCGTCCGCCGGCAGCCGGCCGTGCATCCTGGCCAGCCGCAGACCGTTGAGCTCCATGAGCTGGAGGTCGGTGAAGGTCTGCTCGACCGACGCCAGGTTGATCGGCGCCGTGATGGGGTTGCCGTCATCGTCGTAGTCGACGATGTCCGGCAGGCCGTACTCGCCCTCGTCGCCGTCGATGCGCGGGCACAGGACATAGGCCTGGCGGCCCGCCTCGACCTCCTCGCGCACCCGGGCCCACACCCGCGTGATCCAGCCCGGCTGCTCCCACAGCGGCACGACGTTGGTCTGGATCGGCGACCGGCCGGCCGGGAGCTCGGTGAGGGTCGAGACCTCCAGGTCGCCGAAGACCGTCATCGCCACCGTGCGCGGGATCGGGGTCGCCGTCATCACGAGCACGTGCGGCGGCGTACCGGCCTTGTCGGTCAGCGCGGCCCGTTGCTCGACACCGAAGCGGTGCTGCTCGTCGACGACGACGAGTCCCAGGTCGGCGAAGGAGACCTTCTCCTGGAGCAGGGCGTGGGTCCCGACCACGATGCCGGCCTCGCCGGAGGCGATGTCGAGCAGCGCCTGACGTCGTTGGGCAGTGGTCTGGCTACCGGTCAGCAGGCGAACGGTCGTCCCGTCGTCGGCGCCGCCCAGCAGGCCGCCCTGGGCGAGGTCGCCCATCAGGTCGAGGATCGAGCGATGGTGCTGTTGGGCCAGCACCTCGGTGGGCGCCAGCAGCGCCGCCTGCCCGCCCGAGTCGACGACCCGCAGCATGGCGCGGAGGGCGACGAGGGTCTTGCCGGACCCGACCTCGCCCTGGAGCAGCCGGTTCATCGGCCACTCGCGGGCAAGCTCGGCCTCGAGGGTCTCCCCCACGGCGCGCTGGCCCGCGGTCAGCGTGAACGGCAGCCGGGCGTCGAACGCCGCCAGCAGCCCACCGCCGCCGGTGCGGGCCTGCGCGCCCGTGGCCCGGACGGCGGCACGGCGCCGGGCGAGGACGAGCTGGGTCACCAGCGCCTCCTCCCACCGATAGCGCCGCTGGGCCGCCAGCGCCTGGCTCTCCTCGGTCGGGGCGTGGATCCAGTCGAGCGCCGTCCGTGCGTCGGGCAGGCCGTGGCGGCCACGGACATCGGCGGGCAGCAGCTCGGGCAGGTCGTCGACGATCGAGCGCGCGAAGGTGACCATGCGCTGGAGGTCCCAGGAGTCGAGGTCCTTGGTCTGGGGATAGATGGGGAACAGCCCCTTGGTGCCCTGGAGCACCTGGAAGGTCTCGGGGTCCTCGCTGTCGGCGCCGTCCTCGCTGAACATGATCGCCTTGGGGTTGGTCAGCTGCCAGTGGTTGCCGAACTTGCCCACCTGGCCGGCGAAGACCCCCTGCTGACCCTCGGCGTACTTGCGTTGGAAGAACCTCGCGAGCTCGACCTTCTTGGCGAAGAAGGTCATCTTGAGCTCGGCGCCGTCGGTGCGCAGCAGCGTCTCGACGCGGTAGGCGGGCCGGTTGGTGCGCCGGTCGGTGTAGGGCTTGAGCTCGCACGACTCGATCTCGCCGACGACCATCAGCATCTGGCCCACGGCGAGCTGGCGCACCTTGCTCAGCTCACCGGTGCGCAGGTAGCGGCGCGGGACGTGGGCGAGCAGGTCGCCGACGGTCTGGAGGCCCAGCCGGGCGACGCCGTCGCGTTTGCGCTTCGAGGCGTCGCCCATGACGACCTGGATCGGTGAGTCGCGCGTGATCACGGCAGCTCCCTCATGCGAGCAGTCACCCCTATTCGACGGACACGAGGAGCGGGTAGCGCTCCTGGCCTCCGTCGTACACCACGGCATCGACAAGCGGGTGGTGCTCGGCGAGGTGGGCGGCGCAGCGCTCGGCCAGGCCGCCGCCGTCGGCACCCTCGACCAGGGTGACCAGCTCGCCGCCGCCACCGAGGAGCCGGTCGAGGATGGCGCACGCCACGGCGTCGAGGTCGTCGCCGACGACCACGAAGTCGCCGCCGATGGCGCCGAGCACGTCGCCGGGCTCGCACGGCCCGGCCATCGTCATGGCGGTCTTGGCCGCGACCGTGACGGCGCCATGGCGGGCATGACGGGCGGTGGCGGTCATCTCCAGGACGTCCTGGTCGAAGCTGCGGCCGGGCTCGTGGACGGCCAACGCCGCGAGTCCCTGCACCTGCGCCTGCGTCGGGATCACGACGACCCGTAGCCCGTGGTCCTCCTCGGCGGTGCGGGCCGCGATCTCGGCCACGCGCAGCGAGTCGTGGTCGTTGGGCAGCACGATCACCTCGGCCGTCGCGGCCTCCAGCATCGCCTGGAGGATCATGCCGGTCGACGGCCGCTGCCCCGCCCCGCCCGGCACCACGACCGCGCCCGCCTCGGCGAACAGGCTGGCCAGCCCGGGCCCTGCCGCCACGGTCACCACGGCGCGACCCTTGCGGCCGGCCACCTTCTGGCGTGCGGCCGCGACCTGCTCGGCGAAGTGAGTCACCCGGATGCGATGGGGACGACCGGCCTCGATGCCGGCCTCCACCGCCGCGCCGACGTCGTCGACGTGCACGTGGACGTTCCACAGCCCTTCACCCCCGACGACGACGAGCGAGTCACCGAGCCGGGTCAGTCGGTCGCGCAGGACCGGGATCGCGTCGTCGGCGGCGTCGAGGAGATACATCACCTCATAGGCCGGGCCGCCCTCGGTCAGGTCGGCGCCACCTCGGGGCACGGGGATATGGCGGTTGCCGATCGCGGGCTTGACCGGGCTCGGCCGGCGGCCCGTGACCACCCGCTCGGCGGCGTCGAGCACGACGCACACCCCTCGGCCGCCGGCATCGACCACGCCGGCGTCGGCCAGCGTCGGCAGCTGCTCGGGGGTGTGGGCCAGTGCCTCGCGCGCCGCGGCGGCGGCGATCGTGAACACGTCCCGACCGCGGGCCTTGGGGTCCTCGGTCACCAGCGCCATCGCGGCATCGGCCGCCGCGCGGACCACCGTCAGCATCGTGCCTTCGACGGGCTTGCCGACGGCGGCGTACGACGCGTCGGCCGCGTCACGGAAGGACTCGGCGAGCACGATGGCCTGTCGCTGGTCGGGCCCCGCCTCGGCGATGCGGTGGGCCACGGCACCCAGCATCTGGCTCAGGATCACCCCCGAGTTGCCGCGAGCGCCCAGCAGGGCGCCCCGGGCGAACCTGGTCAGCGCCGTGTCGACGCCGAGCCCGGGTTCGACTGCCACGGCCTCGTGGATCGCGTCGCGCGCGGCCGAGACCGTCAAGAACATGTTGGTGCCGGTGTCGCCGTCCGGCACGGGATAGACGTTGAGGGCGTCGATCTCCTCGCGGGCCTGGCTCAGGGCGTCCGTAGCGGCGTCGACGAAGCGCAGCACCACGCCGAGCCGAAAGCCCTCGTCATCCATGTCGCCTACCCTGGTGCCTGCGTCCCTGTCGTCGGCGGAGACGTGCCGGTCCTGGTCGATCCGCTGGTCGTCGAGGGGTGACCGGGCTCACGCCGCCGTCTGCAGACTAGTGGCTGAGGCGCGATTTCCCCCTCGTGGGGGCGGTCGGATACTCTTATGCGGTTGCCCGCCGCCAGGTGGGCCCTTCGACGTGAACCAACAATCTCGATCCATCAGGAGTGACCGGTGGCTGCCGTCTGTGACATCTGCGCCAAGAAGCCGACGTTCGGCAACAACCGCCCGTGGTCGCGCAAGATCACGAAGCGTCGCTTCGACCCCAACATCCAGCGCGTCCGCGCCGTCATCAACGGTACGCCCAAGCGGATGAACGTCTGCACCAGCTGCATCAAGGCCGGCAAGGTCACCCGCTGACCCGCTGACCCGACCGGTGAGCCCCCGACGCGCCGCGTCGGGGGCTTTCTGTTGTCCCGGCCCCCCGGCCCCGGTCAGAAGTGCGACCAGCCGGCCGGGCCGTCATAGGGCGCGCCGTCGACGGTGACGCCCTCGCCCTGGTGGACCTCGCCGATCACCCGCCACCCCTCGGGCAGCGTCGCGTCCGGCGGGAAGGTGGCCAGCAGGGCGTGGTCGTCGCCGCCGCCCAGCACGAACTGAAGCGGGTCGGCGCCCAGCGCCGCGGCCACGGCGTGGAGTGGTTCGGGGACCTCCAGGGCGTCGGTGCGCAGGTCGATCCGGACGCGGGACTCCTCGGCGACGTGGCCCGCGTCGGCGACAAGCCCGTCGGAGACGTCGATCATCGCCGTGGCGCCGGCGTCGGCGGCCGCCGGCCCCGCGCCGTACGGCGGCTCGGGGCGCCGATAAGCCTCGACCAGGACCCGCGGCGACCGGAAGCCCCGACCGAGCACGGCCAGTCCCCCCCCCCCCCCCCCCCGCCCCCCGCCCCGGGGGGGCGGGCCGGCGTCATATCTGCCTGTGGAGAAATCCGGTTAGTACGGAAGCCAACCGCGACACCCACGGGGTTTCTGTGGAGAAGTCTGGTTAGTACGGAAGGCTGGGCGAGGTTTCCCCGCGTGGATGTCCCCCTGCCTTCCGTACTAACTCGAAGCTGTGGAAACCTCGCGGAGACAGGGAAGGGGCTGTGCATGCGTCAGGCGTTCGCCCGACCGGGCTTCCCGCTGTTGTTCATCGCCACGACCACGTCGATGTTCGGCGACTCGGTGATGCTGTTGGTCTTCAGCATGTGGGTGAAGGCGCTCACGGGGTCCAACGCGCAGGCGGGGCTCACGTTCTTCTGGATGGTGCTGCCCTCGCTGGTGGCTCCCCTCCTGGGCGCGCCCATCGACCGCGCTCGCCGCAAGCCGTTGCTGGTTTGGGGCAACGTCGCTTCGGCGGCGATGCTGATGCCGCTGCTGCTGGTGCGTGACGCCGGGGACGTCTGGATCATCTGGGTCGTCGCGGTCCTCTATGGCTTCTCGTTCATCGTGCTGCCGGCCGGGCTCAACGGCCTGCTCAAGGAGATGCTCCCCGAGGAGCTGCTGGTCGATGCCAACGCCAGCATGCAGACGGTCAAGGAGGGTTTCCGCCTGATCGGCCCGCTCCTGGGGGCAGGCCTGTTCGCCCTCACCGACGGCTGGGCGGTCGTGTTGGTGGACGCGGCATCGTTCCTCGTCGCGGCCGCCCTTATCGCCGCCATCAGGCTGGTCGAGGCCAAGCCGGTCCACGAGCCGCAGCACTGGCTGACCGAGATGACTGCCGGGGTGCGCCACCTGCTCCACGACGAGGTCCTTCGGCCGGTCATGATCGCCTTCGGGGCGACCCTGCTCACGCTTGGGTTCTCCGAGGCGTCGATCTATGCGATCCTCGACGCCTTCCACAAGCCGGTGGAGTTCGCCGGCGTCGTGGTCACCGTGCAGGGCGTCGGGGCGGTGATCGGGGGGCTCACCTGCAGCCGCCTCATCAAACGCATCGGCGAGCCGGTCAGCTTCGCGCTGGGGCTCGGCCTGATGGCGGCGTCGTTCCTGGTGGTCGTCGTCGCGCGCACGATCCCCGTCATGCTCGCGGGGGTGATCGTGCTCGGCTATGCCCTGCCGCTGATGTTCGTCGCCTACACCACGCTCGTCCAGATCCGCACCCCGCAGGCCATCATGGGCCGGGTCTCGACGGCCCTCGAGGTGGTGCTCGGCACGCCCCAGGCCATCTCGATCGGGGTCGGCTCGCTGCTCGTGTCGCTCCTCAGCTTCCGCACGATCTTCGCCATCATGGCCGTCACGACGGCCCTGGCCGCCGTCTATCTGGTGTCGCGTTCGCCGCGGCGCCTGCTGGCGCAGGCCCCGGCCCCCGACGTCACGGACTGATCGGCCAGAAGTTTTCACGGCCGAAACGTTCGGGACCCAGCGACGCAACGTCGGCACCGCACAGTAGAGGCACGCGAAGGGAGGTGTCTCCGCATGCTGTGGAGGGTGCGTGTGCAGCTGGGCGACAGTCCGGGCACGTTGGCCGCGTTGGCCGAGCGGTGTGGGGCCGCTGGGCTGAACATCCTGGGGTTGCAGGTCTTCCCCGGGGTGGACTCGGTCACGGACGAACTGGTTCTGCGCACACCCGACGACTGGCAGGAGTCCGACCTCGCGCGGCTCATCGAGTCCGCAGGGGGAAGGGCGGTGAGCGCGGCCCGGTGCACCGACGCCGCGCTCACCGACCAACCGACGCGCTACGTCCAGGCCGCGCGCACGATCCTGGCCCAGCCGGCCGCGTTCCCGGAGATCGTGGCACACCTCTTCGACGCGGAGGCCGACCCGATCCCCGGGGCCCAGGCGACCCTCCAGGACGTCATGGACCTCGTGGTCGGGGACGTCGACGTGCAGGTGCGGCGTACGGCACCCTTCACGGCGACCGAGCGGGCTCGCGGCGAAGCGATCGCGGGCCTGGTCACCGACGTGCTGGCTCGCTCCCGCGCGGATGCGCTGGTGCCCATGGCCGGTCGCCGGCTCCCGACCTCGGCGACCCCGTCCTATGTCGAGCGCGAGGACGGTGTCTCGGCGGTGGTCGACGGGACCGTCGTCGGGGTCGCTTCGCTGCGGTCGGAGTCGCCCGAGCCCGGTGTCCGCGAGGTGACCATCAACGTCGACCTCGCCTGGCAGCGTCGCGGCATCGGGACCCGCCTGCTCAACGAGGTCGCCAAGGTCGCCGCGCGCCTCGGCGCCACCGAGCTCGTCTTCACCACCCGCGCCGACAACCAGGCCGTGCTGCCGCTGGTCCTCGCGACCGGGCTGCGGAGCCGGATGCGGATGACCGCCGACCGGCTGACCGTCCGGATGCCCCTGGTCGAGGGAGTTCCGGTCCGCTGAGCGTGCCGCGTCGTTCACGCTGGGACAACGCCTGGGCAGGGCCCAGGGTTGGAGGGCTGCGCGCCCGGACCTCACCCAGTCGTCACAGGATGTGACGACTCGGCGTGGTGGGCGCGCGGATAGACTGTGCGCTCACCCGACGAAAGGCCCGCGGACGGACCCATGGACGACCAGTACGCCCCGACCGATCATCTGTCCGACGATCTCACCGAGGGCGTCCCGCCCAAGTTCGCCGCGCTCGGGCTCACCTATGACGACGTCCTGCTGCTGCCCGGCGAGTCCGACCTGGCGCCGACTGACATCGACACCACCACGCGCCTCACCCGTGAGATCTCGATCCGGGTCCCGCTGGTCAGTGCGGCCATGGACACCGTCACCGAGTCCCGGATGGCGATCGCGATGGCGCGTCAGGGCGGCCTGGGTGTCCTCCACCGCAACCTGTCGATCGACGACCAGGCCTATCAGGTCGACCTGGTCAAGCGGACCCAGACCGGCATCATCTCCAACCCGGTGACCATCGGACCCGACGCGACGCTCGAGCAGCTCGACACGCTGGCCGGTCAGTACCGCATCTCGGGGCTCCCGGTGGTCGATGCCGGCCACCACCTCATCGGCATCATCACCAACCGCGACCTGCGCTTCACTCCCGTCGCGGAGTGGGCGACCACGAAGGTCGACGAGGTGATGACCCCGATGCCGCTGGTCACGGCTCCGGAGGGCATCTCGCGAGAGGACGCGACCGCGATCCTGCGCAAGCACAAGCTCGAGCGGCTCCCGCTGGTCGACCCGGAGGGGCGGCTCGCGGGACTCATCACCGTCAAGGACTTCGTGAAGTCCGAGCAGTTCCCCCACGCGTCCAAGGACGACCACGGCCGGCTCATGGTGGGCGCGGCCATCGGCTACTTCGGCGACGCCTGGGACCGCGCCAACCGGCTCATCGAGGCCGGCGTCGACGTGCTGGTGGCCGACACCGCCCACGGGCACGTCGCGATGCTGCTCGACATGGTCCGCCGGCTCAAGACCGACCCGGCCACCCGCCACGTCCAGGTGATCGGCGGCAACGTCGCCACCCGGGCCGGGGCCCAGGCGTTCGTCGACGCGGGCGCCGACGCGATCAAGGTAGGGGTCGGCCCCGGCTCGATCTGCACCACGCGGATCGTCACCGGCGTCGGTGCCCCCCAGGTGACCGCCGTCTATGACGCCTGGCGCGCGGCCAAGCCAGCCGGCGTCCCGGTGATCGCCGACGGCGGCCTCCAATACTCCGGCGACATCGCCAAGGCGATCGTCGCCGGCGCCGACGCTGTCATGGTCGGGTCGCTGCTCGCGGGCTGCGAGGAGTCGCCCGGCGAGCTGGTCTTCGTCAACGGCAAGCAATACAAGAAGTATCGCGGCATGGGCTCGCTCGGAGCCATGTCCAGCCGAGGTAAGAAGTCCTACTCCAAGGACCGCTACTTCCAGGCCGAGGTCACCAGCGACGACAAGATCGTGCCCGAGGGCATCGAGGGCCAGGTCGCCTATCGCGGGCCGCTCGCCGCCGTCGCCCACCAGCTCATCGGCGGGCTCAACCAGTCCATGTTCTATGTGGGGGCGCGGACGATCCCCGAGCTGCAGGACAAGGGCCGCTTCGTGCGGATCACCCAGGCCTCGCTCAAGGAGTCGCACCCCCACGACGTCCAGATGACCGTCGAGGCACCCAACTACACCCAGCGCTGAGCCGACCGGTCACCCGAGCCGGATCGAGCCGGTGACCTCCCCGTCGTGGCGGTGGCTCGCCACGCAGGAGAAGCCACGGTCGCCCGACCCCCAGCCGACGTCGCTGGGCGGGATCACCGCGATCTCGAACCCCTTGGCCGAGCCACCGACATAGCGGCGGAGCTCGGCCTTGGTGCACAGGTCGCGCACCTCGGGGTCGGCCTGCACCTGGTCGAGGTAGGGCGTGGTCGCGGTGGTGAGGACGCCGCTGGCGAAGGTCTCCCAGTAGTGCCAGCTGTCGCAGGACGTCGACGCTGCGGTGACCTCGTTGCCCGAGGTGTTGATCCCCTTCCAGCACACGCCGAGCTCGGGCGCCTCGGTGGAGGTCCGCGTCGGCGTGGTGGGGCTGGTGTCGCCCGCAGGCTGGGTGGGGCCGTCGGAGCCGGCGCCGTCGCCTGTGGCCGAGGTGGTGGCGCCCGGGCCACCCACCACCGTCCGTGCGGCCGTCGTACTGCCGTCGTCACGGGAGGTCAGGTAGCGGTCGCCGGCGAACCCGACGCCGGCCCCCACCGCGAGCGAGGCCGCGACGGCCAGCCAGGTCGCCACGCCCCACCCCCGCCGCGGGGTGGCCGCCGGCGGCTGTGTCGGCGTCGGCAGCGCGGTGAACGCCGCCTCAGGGCCACCGATCAGTCGGAGTCCGTCAGGGCTCGCGGGACGGCTCACGACCGCGGTGTCCTTGAGGGCCTGATAGAGCTCGCGCCCGGTCGGATAGCGCATGGCGGGGTCGTAGTGGGTGGCGGTGCGGATGACCTCCATGAGCTCCTCGGCGCCGGGGAGCCCGGGATCGGGGAGGGGGTCACTGAGGTGGGCGATCACGTGCTCGATCGAGGCCGGGCTGCCGTCGGAGCTGCGCCGCGGCGATGCGGTGGTCAGCATCGCGTGCAGCGTCGCACCCATCGACCAGACGTCGGAGGCCGCCGTTGGCTCGGCGTTGGTGAACGCCTCCGGGGCCGCGAACGCGGGTGTCAGTGCCTCGAGGGTGACCGACAGCTCCTGCCCCTGCTGGGGGAGGGCCGCCAGCCCGAAGTCGCTCAACCGCGGGGCGCCGTACGCGTCGATCAGGACGTTGCCGGGCTTGATGTCGCGATGGAGGATGCCCGCCTCGTGTGCGGCGGCGAGGGCCGACGACAGCGCCAGACCCAGGTCGCGGACCTCGGCGGGCGCCATCGGGCCGGTGCGGCGCAGCACGGTCTTGAGTGAGCCGTGGGGGCACCACTCCATCACCAGGTAGGGGCGGCCGTCCGGCGTCACCCCGGCGTCGATCAGCGACACCACGTGAGGGTGGCCGCTGATCCGGCTGGCGGCCGTCGCCTCGCGCAGGAACCGGCGCCGGTTGCGCTCATCGGAGAGCGGACGCGAGTCGATCTTGACGGCGACCGGACGGTCGACCGCGACCTGGCGGGCGACATAGACGGTGGCATAGCCGCCGTGCCCGATCACCTCGCCGAGCTCGACCCCCGGGACCAGCCCCGTGCCGCCGGACTGCGTGCCGGCGCGCGGCCGCGGGATCGCGGTCGTGCCCTCGGGTCCCGCCGACGGGTGCTGCTGGTTCATCGGGGCTGAATCTAGTGCCTCAGGCGGTGGGCGAGGAGAGCCCGAACGTGGGTGGACCGGTAGCCTGCGGTCGTGACCGAGATCGAGATCGGCAGAGCCAAGCGCGCCCGACGGGCCTACTCCTTCGACGACGTCGCCATCGTGCCGTCGCGGCGTACGCGCGACCCCGAGGAGGTCAGCACCGCCTGGCAGATCGACGCCTATCGGTTCGAGATCCCGATCCTCGCGGCACCGATGGACTCGGTGATGTCGCCGGAGACCGCGATCACCTTCGGCCGGTTCGGCGGCCTCGGCGTACTCAACCTCGAGGGGCTGTGGACCCGCTACGAGGACCCCACCTCGCTGCTGGAGGAGATCGCCGACCTCGACGGCCTCGAGGCGACCCGGCGGATGCAGGAGATCTATGCCGAGCCGATCAAGGGCGAGCTGATCACCGAGCGGCTGCGCGCGATCCGTGAGTCCGGCGTGACCGTGGCGGCGAGTCTGTCCCCGCAGCGCACCAAGGAGTTCGCCAAGACCGTGGTCGACGCCGGCGTCGACATGTTCGTGATCCGCGGGACGACGGTCTCGGCCGAGCACGTCTCGTCGCAGGCTGAGCCGCTGAACCTCAAGGAGTTCATCTATGAGCTCGACGTGCCCGTCATCGTGGGCGGCTGCGCGACCTATCAGGCCGCCCTCCACCTGATGCGCACCGGCGCCGCCGGCGTCCTCGTCGGCTTCGGCGGGGGTGCGGCCCACACGACCCGGACCGTGCTCGGCCTGGCTGTCCCGATGGCCTCGGCGGTCGCCGACGTGGCCGCCGCCCGGCGCGACTACCTCGACGAGTCCGGCGGTCGCTATGTGCACGTCATCGCCGACGGCTCGATCGGCCGCTCCGGTGACATCGCCAAGGCCATCGCCTGTGGGGCCGACGCGGTCATGGTCGGCTCGCCGTTCGCCCGGGCCTCCGACGCGCCGGGCCGTGGTTTCCACTGGGGCGGCGAGGCCCACCACCCCCAGCTCCCGCGCGGCGAGCGGGTCCGCTTCGAGACGATCGGCACCTTCGAGGAGATCCTCTTCGGCCCCTCACGCGTCGCCGACGGCACCATGAACCTCATCGGTGCCCTCCGCCGGGCCATGGCCACGACCGGCTATACCGAGCTCAAGGAGTTCCAGCGCATCGAGGTTGTCGTCGAGTAGCCAGCTCGGTGCGTGGTGACGGGGGTGACGGTTCACCAAGGTAGGTAGGCGAACCCTCACTTACCTCGTGGAATTCACCTGGGTAGGTGAGGACTTCTCTTCCTACCTTGGTGAACCAGCAGCACCGAGCACCCTCAGCCGAGGCGATCGAGCACGCCGGCGAGGCCGGAGTCGACGTACGTCGGGCCGAGGTGGTCGAGGCCGGCGAGGACCTCCCACCAGGGGCCGAGGCGGTGCCAGAGCAGGGCGCGGGCCCGGAGGTCGCTCGTGACGCCGTACGACGCCGCCAGGGCCTCCGCGAACTCCGGCGGGGTCCCGTGCAGCGTCCACGCGAGATCGAGCCCCGGGTCGCCCAGCCGCAGGTCGCCCCAGTCGATGATGCCGCTGACGCGGCCACCGGTGGTCAGGAGGTGGGCCGGTCCGAGGTCGCCGTGGACCAGGCAGGTCCTCGTCGGGGTGGCGATGTCGTCGAGCAGGCGTGAGCCCTCCGCCCGGGCATCCGCCGGAAGCAGCGGCAGCACCCGGGTCCGCAGCTCGGCCAGGTCGCCGAGCAGTCGTGCGTGTTCCTGTGCCGCGGTCGGCAGCACGGCCGGCCACGGCCCACGGTCGGTGTGCAGGGCGGTCAGGAACTCCCCGACGGCGCGGCCGTCCGCCGCGGTGAGCGACGAGGGCTCGACCGGCTCGCCGGGCACGATCGGGTGCCGGACCCGCAGCGGCTGCTCCTCGAGCACCGCGGGTCGGGGCACCGCCAACGGGAGGCGCTCGGCGACGCGACCCAGCACGGCCACCTCGCGGCGGAGCTGGTCAGCCACCTCGGGGCGGCGCGGCCGCCGGTCCACCCACCGGTCCTCCACGACGACGGTGACGCAGTCCCAGCCCTGCTCCGGCTCCCACCGGTCGGCGAGCCGGTTGCGGAGCCAGCCGCCGAGCAGGCCGACCGTGTCGGGCATGAAGTCGTCGGGCTCCGCCTCGATCGCGGCGACGAGAGCCTCGATGGTCATCCACTCCCCGGAGGCGACCTCCTCGGGCTGCCATCGCATCGGGCCGTCCCACTCCGCGGCGAAGCAGAACCCCCGATAGGACGTGTGGTCGTCGCGGTAGTCACCCTCACCCAATGGACTCAGGTCGACCCCGGTGACGCCCAGCTCCTCCGTGAGCTCACGGACGGCGGCGTCGTGCGGGTCCTCGCCCGCGGTCAGCACGCCGCCGGCCGCGAAGTCGCGCCGCCCCGGATAGACGTCCTTGGTCGTCGTACGGCGGTGGACATAGACCCGACCGAGCCGGTCGCGTACGACGACCGCCGTCGCGGCGTGGTGGAGGTTCTCGGCGCGCATCCGCGGCCGCGGCGCGCTCCCGCAGGGTCGGCCTTCGTCGTCATAGAGCGCCACCAGCTCGTCCACAGAGCCATCCTGCCCTGGGCCGCGCCATCCGATGGGAACCGGTCGGTCACGCCGCACGTCCAAGGCCACAGACGCGGGGAGACCGCCATCGCAGGGGAGTGGCGGTCACCCCGCGCTGACGCGCGCTTGGGGGCCCGCGCTGACGCGCGCTTGGGGGCCCGCGCTGACGCGCGCCCCGCTGCTCAGGCGAACGCCTCGGCGCGCTTGGTCAGCTCATCGAGCCCGGGCTCCGCGGGGTTGCGGGGCTTGCCGGGATGGATGATCGCGACCTGGCAGCTCTCGGCTGCCAGCACCAGCTCGGCATAGGAGCCGGCGTCCGGGTCGGCGATGTAGGCCTGGCGGTTCTCGTTGTAGGCGAACATCCGGTCGTTGATGGTCGTGCACTCGTTGCACGTCGAGCAGCGTGGCGTCTCGATCCAGGGCAGGTAGGGGTCGTGCGCCTGGGGTTCGTCGAGGTCGTCGACGTCCTCCGGAGCCGCCTCGGGTACGGCGTTCGCGGCCGGGGCAGCGGCCGACGCGGCCGGGGAGCCGGCGACCGGCGTGCCGGCGCCCGGGGCGGCCGCGATCGCGGCCTCGAGACGAGCCTTCTCCTCCTCGAACTCCTCGCGCTGGCGCGCGAGCTCGCGGTCGACGTGGGAGTTGTGGATCCCGCCGAGCTCCTGGAGCCGATGCCACTGCTCGACGCTGCGGAGGGTCATGTGCACCAACGGGCGGTCGACGAGCACCCGGTGGAGGTGGTCGTCCTGGGAGATCATCAGCAGATAGGGCAGCTCGTCGGCCCAGGCGCCGGGGTTGCTGGCGAGGTGGTCGGCGAAGGCGACGACCTGGCCGTCGGAGCCGTCGTCGGCGGCCAGGGCGAGGTGGGGCACCAGCCGGGCGTCGCAGGCCCAGAAGTCCGCGGCGGTGAACGGCACGTCGAGGGTCACCGACTGGAGCGCCTGGTCCTGATAGGTGACCGGGTGGACGGGCCAGTCGCGGTCGGGCTGCGGGTTGCAGGCGAGCGTGAACCGCTCGGCCCAGGTGTCGCCGGCGGCGGGGTCGTAGGCGAAGGAGGGGAAGACCCGAGACTCCAGCGCGGCTGCGGCCGCCAGGTAGTGGGGCAGGTCGCCGAGCCATTGGCCCTCACCCGAGTAGACGACGAACAACGCCGCACCCGGAGAGCTCGAGCCGGCCACGATCCGGTCGCGGGCGTGGAACAGGGCGGCGCTCGCGCACTGCATCACGAACGCGTCGCCCGAGGCGAGCGCCGCCGTCGCGAGCTTGCCGGCCGAGAGCCCGCTCTGCACCGCCCGGCCCGCGGACGACGACCCACGCAGGAGGTCGTTGACCTGGACCAGGGCCTTGAGCGGGATCCCCGCGGAGAGCGCCTCGAGCAGCGCGACGCTGTCCTCGGCGCTCAGCTCCTCGGCGTCGACGCGGACGAGGTATTCGGGGAAGAGCTCGAGGGTCTCGGCGTCGAGGTCGGCCACGTTCCACTTCTCGAAGAGCGCGTCGTGGGTGTCCTCGCGGTAGCGGCCGTCGGCCTCCATCTCGGCGATGACGAGGGCCTTGGCGAGCTCGGTCGTCTCGGCGAACCGCTCGTGATAGGCGTCGATGGCGTCGCTGACGTCGGTGTAGACGAAGTCATAGAGGTCCGGTCGGTCGGCGCCGTCGCCGTCGACCGGGACGAACCGTTGGTGGACGAGGACGTCGAGGAGCCGGCGTACGCGGTCGCGACGCGAGTCGGGGAGCGCGAAGACGGGACGGTTGTCGGTGAGCAGGGCCGACAGCGCGGTCGCGTCGAGCTCACTGCCGAAGACCGGGCCGAGCGAGCCGGCCAGCTTGTCGGCGGCGAGGCCGGCGGGGGAGTTGGCGGTCTCGGCGTCGAGGATGTCCTGGAGCTCCTCGCGCAGGTGGGCGATGCGGTCGCCGAGCTGGCCCATGCGTGCCCGCTGGACGAGCTGCCAGAGGTGGCCGACGACCTGGCGGGCGGTGTCGCGCACGCAGCCGACGAGCTCGCCGTCGACCTGACGGGCGGCGGACAGCCGGGTCAGGCTGTCGGCGACCTCGTCATCGGCGGTCCCCTCGGTGATCGCACGCACCGACTCCGCCCACACCTCCGACAGCCGAGCCGAGCCCTGGTCGGCGCGAGCGCGGATCTCGCGCTCGAGGATCATCGCGTGGTGACGGATCCGGTCGGCGTCCTCGCCGACCGCGACCGCGCGCAGCAGGTCGTCGACCATCCCCGACAACGAGACCAGCGTGCCGTGCACGTCGGAACCGTCGGCAAGGATCAGCGGGAAGTCATAGCGCAGGTCGGTGAGGTGACGGTAGGGCGCGAACTGGACCGACCGCAGCCCCAGCCCCTCGACGTTGCCGAGATGGGTGTCCATGCGTCGGCCGGTCAGATAGAACGACGCACGGTCCTGCTCGTCGTGGCGCTTGTGGGCGCCGCCCGCCACCGGCGTCGAGATGGTGTCGGTCACGACGCGTCGCCTCCCCTCGCGGTGCCGGTGTCGCCGCCGCTCACGGCGAACTTGTCGAACTCCGCGTCCAGCAGCCGGCGTACGGCGGCGGTGGAGTGCGACGCCTCGGGGCGGACGATCTCCTCGTATCGAGGGACGTCGGGGTTGTGGTAGAGGATCCCGATCGGGATCGGGTCGGCCGACGACGCGATCTCACGGGCCGCGCTGAGGTCGGACGGGTCGTGCTCGACCCGGTTGGGATAGATCTGCGCCATCCCCGAGCTGACCGACAGCGATGTCGGGTGGTGGAGCAGCATCACGCGGGAGGGGTCGTGCAACCACGGCTCGAAGTTGTCGGGCATCCACTCCGGGCAGCGCTGGACGATCCTGATGAACGACAGCCCGTCGTGGTGATAGGCCGCGCGGATGATGTCGTAGAGGACTTCGGGGATCCAGTCGGCGGCCTGGGCGACGAAGGAGACGTTCTGGACGCCCAGGGTCACGGTGAGGGGGTTGAGTCCCTCGAGGTAGGACCCTCGGGGTGTGGTGTTGCTCCTGGTGCCCCGCGGGGACGTCGGGGATGCCTGCTTCTTGGTGAGGCCATAGATCTGGTTGTCGTGCACCATCACCACCATCCGCATGTTGTAGCGGATGGCGTGGATCCAGTGGGCGGCCCCGATGCTGAAGGAGTCGCCGTCGCCGGAGTTGACGAAGACGCTGAGGTCGGGCCTGGCCAGCCGGATGCCCTCGGCGATGGGCAGGGCCCGGCCGTGGATGCCGTGGAAGCCATAGGTGTTCATGTAGTGGGGCAGCCGGCTGGAGCAGCCGATACCGGACACGAACATGGTCTTCTCGGGGCGCAGGCCCTCGTCGCGCAGCAGCCGCTGGAGCGCGGCCAGGACGGCGTTGTCGCCGCAGCCGGCGCACCACCGCGGCACGCCCTTCTGGAATCCCTCGATCTCGACGCGCTCGTCATAGAGCCGCAGCAGGCACTCGGCGGCGCTGGTGTAGGTCAGGTCGATGTGGCTGAGGTCGATCATCGCCGGGTCAGCTTCCTCTCGATGGCCTGCTGGACGCGGCCCGGTTTGATCGGCTGCCCGCCGACCTCGCTCCAGGTGTCGACGTCCACGAGATATCTCGACCGGAGCAGCATCGCCAGGGCCGAGTAGCGGCGGTTGTCGTCGTCGATGATGGGGTCCTCGGGGCGGTCGCTCCAGTTGCCCTCGACCGTCATGACCTGGTCGAACCCGGCCATGATCTCCTTCAGCCCGGACGGCATCGGGTTGACGAACCGCAGGTGCAGCGAGGAGACCCGGCGACCCTCGGCGCGGACGCGCGTGACCGCCTCCTCGATCGCGCCCTTGGTGCTGCCCCACCCGATCACGAGCAGCTCGCCGGTGTCGTCGCCGAACACCTCCGGGGTCTTGAGCGTCCGCTGGAGCGCGGCCAGCTTGAGGCTGCGTGCGTGGAGGCCCTGCTCGTTGGCGTCGGGGTCATAGGCGACGGCCGCGGAGCTGTCGTGCGCGAGCCCGGTCAGCGTGTACATGCCGCCGGGCTGGCCGGGGACGAAGCGCCGCGACAACCCGGTCGTCTCGTCCCAGGCATAGGGCTTGAGGCCCTCGGGCACCTGGCTCTGGTCGACGGGTGGCGCCAGCCACGCGGGGTCGAACTCGGGGCGCGCGAAGGGCTGCTGGGCGGTCGCCAGGCTGGCGTCGGAGAGCACGACCACGACCATGTTGAAGGTCTCGGCGATCCGCCGGGCGGCGATGACCGAATAGAAGCAGTCCTCGATCGAGCTCGGCGCGATCACCACCTTGGGGGCGTCGCCGTGGCTGCCGAAGATCGTGGTCATCAGGTCGCCCTGCTCGACCTTGGTCGGCTGGCCAGTGCTCGGGCCGCCGCGCTGGACGTTGACCACGACCAGCGGGATCTCGCCCATCACCGCGAGGCCGATCGCCTCCTGCTTGAGGGAGTAGCCGGGGCCCGAGGTGATGGTCACGGCGCACTTGCCGGCGTACGACGCCCCGATGGCGAAGCTCGCGGCGGCGATCTCGTCCTCGGCCTGGTGGACGATGCCCCCGACCCGCGGGAAGATCTCGCTCAGGTAGTGGGAGGCGGAGGTCGCCGGCGTGATGGGGTACATCGCGCAGATCTCCATCCCGGAGGCCACCACGCCAAGAGCGATCGCGGTGTTGCCGTTGGTGACGATCTGGGCCTCGGTCGACGGCAGCGCCGGGATGTGGAAGGCCAGGTCGAGGCGTTGGCGGGCGAACTCGAAGCCGGCCACCAGCAGCCGGGTGTTCTGGTCGATCAGCGACTGCGACTTCTTCCGGAAGGTCATCGCGACCTGGTCCTTGGCGAGGTCGAGCCCGAAGTCATAGATCGCGCAGAGCATTCCGAGGGCGAACATGTTCTTGCCGCGCCGGGGGTCCTTGACGATCTTGAGGCACTCGCGCTCCATCGGGACCTCGATGAGCCGGTAGCCGGCGGCCACGAGGGCGTCGTAGGTCTCGACATAGGAGGTCTGGATGCGCGGGTCGCGATGGTCGCGCCACATGTCCTCGAGCAGGATCGTGCAGCCCGGCTTGAGCTCCTTCATGTGCACCCGGCCGAGGAGGACCTGCTCGTTGAAGGCCACCACCAGGTCGGCCTCGTCGCCGCCGTTGGTGACGCGCTGGGAGCCGATGCGGACGCGGTTGCCGCTGGCGCCCGCGACGCTGCGGGCCGGCGGCTGGATCTCGGCGGGGATGATCTCGACGGTCCAGATGCCGTTGCCGGCCCGGGCGGCGATCGCGCCGAGGCTCTGCCCACAGCGCTGAGCGCCCTCTCCTGAGTCGCTGATGATCTCGACGACGTGCTCGGACAGCGTGGTGACCGGCCGATCGTCGGTGGCGACGCCGGCGCGGTCGCCGGACTGGGGGAGCGACTCCGACATGGTGCTCATCGGGCCATGACCGCCGTTCTCTCCGGGGAGGCGCTGTGGCTGCCTCCGGTGGTGGTCGCGACGCGCACCCGCACATAGTTGTGCTCGTGCGCGGCGATCCCGAAGACCGCGTCCTCGGGGTCGTCATAGGTGCGGTGGGGGTCGCGGATGCCGAGGAAGCGCTTGATGCCGTCGGCGGCCTTGCGTCCGGCGCCCATCGCCTCGATGACCGTGGCCGCGCCGGTCACGATGTCGCCGCCGGCGAAGACCCCGGCGATCGAGGTCTGCA
>JAXLSN010000016.1:0-124778 GCA_046330595.1 Nocardioidaceae bacterium | reverse complement strand
TGGCCGTCGTCACGGTCGCCGACGACTCCGAGAACTCGATCGTGGTCATCGCCGGCGCCAATGCCACCACCGACTCCGCGGCGGTCGACGCCGCCGCCGACCTGATCACGAGGGCCGCGGTCTGCGTGCTGCAGGCCGAGATCCCCCTGGACGCCGTGATCCGCGCCGCCGAGGTCGCTCACGGCGCCGGCCGCCGGGTGGTGCTCAACGTCGCGCCCGCGTGTCAGCTCCCCGTCGAGACCTTGCGTCGCGCCGACCCGCTCGTGGTCAACGAGCACGAGGCGGCGATCCTGCTCGACACGCCGGGCGTCGCGGGGGAGGACGCCCTCAACGGGCTCGCCTGTCTGGGGATCCCGTCGGTGGTGCTGACGCTCGGCGCCGCCGGCGTGGTCGGCGTCGACGAGGTCGGCAGCTGGTCTCTCCCGGCGCGCCCGGTCACCGCGCGCGACACCACGGGCGCCGGTGACGCGTTCGTCGGGGCGCTCGCGGTCGGGCTGGCCCGTGGCGAGTCAGTCCGCGAGGCGGCGCTGCTGGCCACCCGGGTCGCCGCCGCGTCCGTGCAGCAGCTGGGCGCGCAGCCGTCGTACCCGTGGCAGGGCGACGACCTGCCCTGACCGCGGGCCATCACCCGGCCTGGCGGTGGCGCCGGTCGCGGGGTCGCTGCTTCGACAGGGCTCGGAGCGCGCCGTAGGGTTGCTCCTCGTGGCAGGCCCCGACTTCGACGCCGAGCTCAAGCAGCTCCAGGCGACCATGCACACCATCGAGCAGGTCCTCGACCTCGACGCCATGCGGCGCGAGATCGCCGACCTGGGGGAGCAGGTCGCCGCACCGGACCTGTGGGACGACCAGGCCAACGCCCAGCGCATCACCAGCCGACTGTCGGTGCTCAACGCCGAGGTCGACCGGTTCACCGACCTCAACTCCCGCGTGGAGGACCTGGCCGTGCTCGTCGAGCTCGGTCAGGAGGAGAACGACGCCGACTCCCTCGCCGAGGCCGAGACCGAGCTGGGACGCGTCAAGAAGGCCGTGGAGGCGCTCGAGGTCCGGACCCTGCTCTCCGGGGAGTACGACGCCCGCGAGGCCATCATCACCATCCGCTCCGGTGCGGGCGGTGTGGACGCCGCGGACTTCGCCGAGATGCTGATGCGGATGTATCTGCGCTGGGCCGAGCAGCACAACTACCCCACCGAGGTCTTCGACACCTCCTATGCCGAGGAGGCGGGGCTGAAGTCCGCGACGTTCGCGGTCCACTCGCCTATGCCTATGGCGCATCTCGGTCGAGGCCGGCACCCACCGGCTCGTGCGGATCAGCCCCTTCGACAACCAGGGCCGCCGCCAGACGTCGTTCGCCGCCGTCGAGGTCGTGCCGCTGCTGGAAGCCACCGACGAGATCGAGGTCGACGACAACGACATCGAGGTCAACGTCTATCGCTCCTCGGGCCCCGGCGGCCAGAGCGTCAACACCACGGACTCCGCGGTGCGGCTCACCCACCTGCCGACCGGCACCGTCGTGAGCTGTCCAGGGCAAGGAAGTCGCAGCTGCAGAACAAGGCCGCCGCGATGATCGTGCTCAAGGCCAAGCTGCTGGCGCTGAAGAAGGCCGAGGAGGAGGCGCACCTGCGCGACCTCAAGGGCGATGTCGCCGCCTCGTGGGGCGACCAGATGCGCAACTACGTGTTGAACCCCTACCAGATCGTCAAGGACCTCCGCACCGGCCACGAGACAGGCAACCCCCAGGCCGTCTTCGACGGCGACCTCGACGACTTCATCGAGGCCGGCATCCGCTGGCGCCGCGGCGCCGACCGGGCTGCCCAGAACTGACCTCCCGGGCGGTCGTCGTACGGCTGTGGCGGTGGTGACGGTTCACCAAGGTAGGAAGGGAAACCCTCACCTACCTCGGTGAACTCCGCGAGGTAAGTGCGGGTTCGACCACTTACCTTGGTGAACCGTCACCCCGACGAAGCAGCCGCGGCCACCACGGCGGCACACCAGCGGCTGGCCTGGTCGCCCTGGTCGACGCGCACGGTGTCGCCGGGGACGGCGAGCGAGCACGCGAGCCAGGCATCGCCGAACAGGCCCTGATAGGTCACCGTCGTTCCCTGCAGACGGTCCCCGGTCCGGGTGAGGCACTGGACGGCGGCCGAGGGGTCGCCGAACCGAGCGGCACCCTCGACCTCGGTGCAGCCGTCGGCGGCGGTGGCCGCCTTGGCGAGCCCCGCGGCACGGTCCTGGGTGATCGGGGGCACGAAGAGCCACGCGCGGGCCGTCGTCCCGTCGGTGGCCGTGAACGTGCAGGAGAACTCGTGGGCCACGTCCTTGACCCCCGGGACGATCTCGGCGCGGTCGCCGTTGCCGTACGACGTGGCGTCGGCGACCCTGCCGCCGAGCGCGCGCTCCACCACGACCGTGGACAGCCGGTCGCAGAACGGGGCACGGGCCACCGCGATCAGGCTGGTGTCGAGGGCGGCAAGCGGCGTCCCCGCGGCCGCGACCGGCTCGGACGAGCCGCCGTCGCCGCCGTCACCCGTGCACCCGGTCACCGCGAGTGACGCCACCACGCCAGCCGCGGCGAGCGCCGTACGGCGGGGATGGGCGGGGCGCGGCATGGCCTCAGGCTACGGCCCGGCCAGCGGGGAGGACCCGCCCGACGGACGCAATCCCCGGCCCGATGATGGCCACCGGCTAACCTCGGGACAGTGATCCGCTTCGAAAAGGTCTCCAAGACCTACCCCGGCCAGGGCCACGCGGCCCTCGACCAGGTGACCGTCGACATCGAGAAGGGCGAGTTCGTCTTCCTCGTCGGCACGTCCGGTTCGGGCAAGTCCACGTTCCTTCGCCTGGTGCTGCGGGAGGCTCGGCCGACCGAGGGGCGCGTCTATGTCGCCGGCAAGGAGATCAACCGGCTCGCCGGCTGGAAGGTGCCCCGGCTGCGCCGCCAGATCGGCACCGTGTTCCAGGACTTCCGCCTGCTGCCCAACAAGACGGTGGCCGAGAACGTCGCCTTCGCGCTGCAGGTCATCGGCAAGCCCAAGTCCCACATCGACGAGACGGTCCCCGAGACCCTCGAGCTGGTCGGGCTGGAGGGCAAGGAGAACCGCATGCCCGACGAGCTCTCGGGCGGCGAGCAGCAGCGTGTGGCCATCGCGCGCGCCTTCGTCAACCGGCCGATGATCCTCATCGCCGACGAGCCGACCGGCAACCTCGACCCGACCACGTCGGTCGGGATCATGAAGCTGCTCGACCGGATCAACCGCACCGGGACCACCGTGCTCATGGCGACCCACGACCACGGCGTGGTCGACCAGATGCGCAAGCGCGTCATCGAGCTCGAGCACGGTCGCGTCGTCCGCGACCAGGCGCAGGGCGTCTACGGATTCCAGAACTGAGCAGACAGACCGACACGAGAGAACCCTGATGCAGCTTCGTTATGTCTTCTCCGAGCTCGGCCAAGGTCTGCGGCGCAACCTGTCGATGCACGTGGCGGTGATCCTCACCCTGTTCGTGTCGCTGACGCTGGTGGGCCTGGGCGTCATGCTCAGCAAGCAGGCCGCCAAGACCACCGACTACTTCGGCTCCCAGCTCGAGATCACCGTCTGGCTGTGCAAGGACAAGGACTCCACGCCCGCGTGTGCCACCCAGGTCACCGACGCCCAGCGCGACGCGATCCTCAAGGTCGTCGAGAACAACCCCGAGGTCGCGGGCTATCGCATCGAGACCCAGGAGCAGGCCTACGAGAAGGCCAAGGAGCTCTATGACAAGAACCTCTTCGAGGGCTCCAACCCGGTCCTGACGCCGGCATCGCTGCGTGAGTCGGTGTGGATCGAGCTCAAGGACCCCGAGAAGTTCGAGGGGATCGAGAGCGCGGTCCAAGGGCTCGACGGCGTCCAGTCGGTGCAGGACATGCGCGACTTCGTGTCCAAGATCCTGTCCACGCTCAGCATCTTCCGGATCGGGTCGATCGCCGCGGCGGTCATCCTCGTGCTGGCGGCGCTGCTCAACGTCGGCAACACCGTCCGCCTCGCCGCGCTGGCCCGACGGCGCGAGATCGGGATCATGCGCCTGGTCGGGGCGTCGACGATGTACATCACGCTGCCGTTCGTCATGGAGGCGCTGGTCACCGCGGCGATCAGCATCGCCATGGCCAGTGGCACGCTCGCGGCGTTCGTGCACTTCGGGATCTTCAACGGCATCGCCCAGGAGCTGAAGTTCATCCCGTGGATCACGTGGTGGGACTTCGGCACCGCCGTCGCGTTCGTCGCCGTGCTGGGGCCGCTGCTCACGGTGATTCCGACACTCGTGCTGACCCGCAAATACACCAAAGTGTGAGAACCGCCCGTTAGCCTCGTGGACGTTCACTTCCCCGAACACCCGAAGGCTCAACGGTGCGTCCCTTCCCCCGCACAGCTCGCCCTCGCCCGGCCACCGCGCCCTGGCGACGCGTCAGCCTGGCCGCCCTCGTCGGCGTACTGCTGGCGACGCTGGTCTCCAGCCCGATGGTGCAGCCGCAGCTCGCGGCCGCCGACGACCACCTCAAGGACCGGCACAAGCACGTCAAGAAACAGCTGTCGGCCGCCCACGACGACCTGAGCGAGTCCAGCGCCCGGCTGCGCAACACCACCGCGGCCCTCGAGACCGCACGCGCCAACCTGGCCAGCGCCCAGTCGGCGCTGGCCTCGGCCCGCGCGCGGCTCCAGGCCGCTCGGATCCGCGACGAGCAGATGCAGCAGGAGCTCGACCAGGCCATGGCCCGGCTCGAGCAGGCCCGCACCGACCTGGCCACCGGCCAGCAAGCGGTCGTCGACAAGCGTCAGCAGATCGCGGACATGCTCGCCGACACCTATCAGCAGGGTGACCCGGAGATGCTCGGGTTGATGGCGATGCTGGACTCCGCGACCCCCTCGGACCTGACCCGCCAGGCCGAGATCGGCGGCGCCGTGGTCGACAGCCAGGTCCAGGCGCTCGACGAGCTCCGCGCCGCCGAGGTGCTGCTCGAGGTCCGCGAGCAGCAGGTGGAGGACGCCAAGGCCGACACCGCCGCCAAGCGACGTGAGGCCGCGAGGCTGCTGGCGGAGCGACAGAAGTACGAGCGGCAGGCCCAGGCCGCCAAGCAGGCCGTGCACGACCAGGTGGTCGGTGCCCGCAACGCCAAGGCCGCTGCCGACGCCGCCCGAGCTCACGACCTGGCCAAGCTGAAGCGGCTCGAGCGCGAGGACAAGCGGCTCCAGGAGATGCTGCGCCGGCGCGCGGCGGCCGCGGCTGCCAAGAACGGCGGATCCGCGCCGCAGCCGTCGGACGGCTACCTCAGCTATCCGGTCAACGGCCCGGTGACGTCGCCGTTCGGCTATCGCATCCACCCGATCTATGGCTACTACTCGCTCCACGACGGGACCGACTTCGGTGCCGGGTGCGGGGCGCCGCTCTACTCAGCCGCCGACGGTCGCGTCATCGCGTCGTACTGGAACACCGCGTATGGCAACCGCATGGTCATCGACAACGGCTTCGTGCGCGGCGTCGGCCTGGCCACGGTCTACAACCACGCGATCCGCTACACGGTGGGTGTGGGGGACTCGGTGAAGCGCGGCCAGGTCATCGGCTATGTCGGCACGACGGGCTGGTCGACCGGGTGCCACCTTCACTTCACGGTGATGGTCAACGGCAAGCCCGTCGACCCGATGAACTGGCTGTAGGGCTTCTTGTCGGTCTCTCGGGAGCGCCGTCGCCTCGTCGATTGGACGCAAACTGCACGTTTGGGACCCGAAAACCTGCCGATTTGGGCCAAACGGCATGCCGAGGCCGGGGGACAAACCGGTTGAGCCCGCCTGAGAGAATCGCCGGCATGGTCAAGGAGAAGGGGCACAAGCCCGTCGCGCAGAACAAGAAGGCGCGCCACGACTACCTCATCGAGGACACCTGGGAGGCCGGGATGGTCCTCACGGGCACCGAGGTGAAGTCGTTGCGGGCCGGTCGCGCGTCCCTGGTCGACGGCTTCGCCGAGATCGACGACCACGAGGTCTGGCTGATGGGCGTCCACATCCCGGAGTACACCCAAGGCACCTGGACCAACCACTCCGCGCGTCGCAAGCGCAAGCTGCTGCTCCACCGCACCGAGATCGCCAAGATCGAGCGCAAGGTCGCGGAGAAGGGCTACACGCTCGTCCCGCTCAGCCTCTATTTCAAGGACGGCAGGGCCAAGATCGAGATCGCGCTGGCGCGCGGCAAGAAGGCCTACGACAAGCGCCACGCCATCGCCGAGCGCCAGGCCAACCGGGAGACCGAGCAAGCGCTGGGGCGGCGGCTCAAGGGCGTGGAGTGACGCTTCTCTGGCAGCGACTCGGGCTCCCCGGGGTTATCGACGCCCATACCCACTTCCTGCCGCCCAACGTCATGGCCAAGGTGCGCGCTCAGTTCGACGCCGCCGGCCCGCTCATCGGGCATCCCTGGCCGCTCCACTACCGCGCCGACGACGACGCGCTGGTGGCCACGCTGCGCGGCCTCGGCGTACGCCGCTTCACCGCGCTGCCCTATGCCCATCGAGCGGGCATGGCGGAGTGGCTCAACGACTGGGCGGCCGGCTTCGCGGCGCGCGTACCCGAGTCCCTCGTCTGCGCGACCTTCTTCCCGGAGCCGGAGGTGGGGGATTACGTCACTGCTCGGGTCGCCGGGGGCGTCGACGTGTTCAAGGTGCACGTCCAGGTCGGCGGCTTCGACGTGCGCGACCCGCTGCTCGACGACGCGTGGGCCGTGCTCGCCCACGCGGGCACGCCGGTCGTCGTCCACGCCGGCTCCGGGCCGGTCCCCACCGAGCACACCGGCCCCGCACCGGTGACCGAGCTGCTGCGCCGCCACCCGGCCCTCAACCTTGTCATCGCCCACGCGGGCGCGCCCGAGTACGCCGAGTTCCTGGCCCTCGCGGAGACCCACGAGCGCGTCCACCTCGACACCACGATGGTGTTCACCGACTTCTTCGACGACCTCGGGGCGGCGTACCCGCACGAGCTGCTGCCGCGCCTCCAGGCGATCGGCGACAAGGTGCTGCTGGGGTCGGACTTCCCGAACATCCCCTACCCCTATGAGCGTCAGCTGGACGCACTGGAGCGGCTCGGTCTTGGCGACGAGTGGCTGCGGGCGGTGCTGTGGGGCAACGCCGTCAGGATCTGGGGTGAGCCGCCGGAGCTGCGGCAGGAATAGCGGTCGAGGCGCAGCCATCGGCCCGATAGACTGGAGCCACAACTCAAGAGGGGCTGATCGGTTTCGACTTGGGACGTTAGTTCCAGGAGAAGCGGGTCGAGGAGCCAGCGACATCTCGTAAACGACCGCTGGAAACCATAAGTGCCAACGCTAAGCGCACTGACTTCGCTCTCGCCGCCTGATTGCGGTGATCGAAGGGTCTGACCGGGTATCCGCCTTCGGCCCGGACCCAGGCCTCATCTAGAAGGCTTGCTGGTCATCTCCCGTCAGGAGGGGTGACCAGGACTCTTTCCTGACTGAGCCCGTCGGCGACGTGTCATCGCGAGCGCCGGGGAAGAGACGACGTCATCGATGACTGCACCCGGAGAAGACCTGGTTCGACGCTCGAGGACGCGGGTTCGATTCCCGCCAGCTCCACCACCCTCGGCGCCTCCGCGATCTCGTCGCGGAGGCGCTGCTGTCACACGGGGCATAGGGTCCCACCATGGACGCCCTGCCTGCGTCGGTCCGCCGCAGCGCCGAGGAGCACGGCTTCTCCGGCGTCGTGCGGGTCGACCGGCCGGGGGAGGCGCCGTACGCCGAGGCCTTCGGCCTTGCCGAGCGCGCGATCGGTGTGCCCAACACCGTCGACACCAGGTTCGGGATCGCCAGCGGCACCAAGACCCTGACCGCCGTGACCGTGCTGAGCCTCGTGGCCGACGGTCTGCTCGCACTCGACACCAGGGCCAGGGCGCTGCTGCGCGACGACCTGCCCGAGATCGACGACCGGGTGACCGTCGAGCAGCTGCTGGCGCACCGCTCCGGCATCGGCGACTACATCGACGAGGACACCGACCTCGATTCCACCGACTATCTGCTCGACCTTCCGGTGCATCGGTTCGTCGACACCGAGGACTATCTGCCGGCCTTGGCCGGCTTCCCTCCGAAGTTCCCACCCGGGTCCGGGTTCTCCTACTGCAACAGCGGCTACGTCGTCCTGGCGCTGCTGGCCCAGCGGGCCGCCGGCCGCCCCTTCGATGCCCTGGTCGAGGAGCGCGTATGCCGCCCTGGCGGCCTCGAGCGGACGTCGTTCATCCGTTCCGACGAGCTGCCCGCCGATGCGGCCCGGGGCTACCTCGCCGAGGGGGGGCTGCGGACCAACGTGCTCCACCTTCCGGTCCGGGGGAGCGGCGACGGCGGGGTCTACACCACGGTCGCGGACGTGCACCGCGTGTGGCAGGCCCTGTTGTCAGGCGGCCTGGTCCCGCAGGAGCTGGTGGCCGAGATGCGACGTGCCCGCGGGCGGGAGCTCGACGAGGGGCGCCGCTACGGCTTCGGGCTCTGGCTGGACCCCGACTCCGACGCGCTGATGATGGAGGGCATGGACGCGGGGGTCTCGTTCTTCAGCGAGCACCGGCCGTCGTCCGGACGCACCTGGACGGTCATCGCCAACACTGGTGACGGTGCCTGGCCGATGGTCCGCCACCTCGCCGGTCCGATGACGTGACGAGGCCCCGGGCCGGAGCCCGGGGCCTCGCGTCACGCGGTGGTGCGGTGAATCAGGGGCAGAGCCTCGGCGACGAGGGCAGCTGGCTCTTGAACGAGCTCCGCTTGGCGGTGTCGTCCAGCGTCCAGTTGCCGACCGAGTTGGCGGAGGAGTCGTAGTAGGAGAAGCCTGCTCCTCCGTACGCCACCATCTGCTTGTAGCTGCGAGCGATCCAGTCGGGGTCGACCGAGGAGGCCAGGTTGGTCTGACCGGTCTCGCCCAGCGCGAACGCCGTGCCGTGGGCCTGGGACCACGTCGCCATCTTGGCGAAGTAGGGGCCGAGGTCCAGGATCTTGGTGTTGAGAACGCCGTCGCCGTCACGGTCGGTGCCGTAGTCGTTGTAGGCGTCGATCGCCAGCACGTCGATGTTGGCGTCACCGGGCCACTTGGTGGCGATGGTGTTGTTGCCGCCACCGAAGGTGTTCCAGCCGCTGTAGATCACGGTGTAGGCCACGTTGTCGGTCCGAGCGTGGATGATCGGGGCGATCTTGGCCTGCATCTGGGTCCACAGCGCCATGTCGCCGTCGTTCTCCGGCTCGTGGTGCACGGCGAGCCACACCGGTCCGTTGACGGTCGCCAGCGCGTCGGCCAGCTGCGTCGACCAGGCGTCGCCCTTGCCGGCCGCCATGTCGGCCCAGCTCAACGGCTCCTTGAAGCTGATCCACGGAAGCCGGCCGACAGCCAGGTCCGCGTTGGCCTGCTTCACGGCACCAGCGATGTTGCTGGCCTGGAAGTAGGTCCGGTGGATCGGGAGCGTCTGACCCAGCTGGGTCTCGCGCGTGCCGAGGTCACTGGTCCCGTTGACGGCCGCACCCAGGTAGGTCTGGCCCACCGGCGGGATCCCCATGGGGTCGCTCACGCACTGGCTGGCAGGAGGCGTGGGCGTGGGGGTCGGCGTCGGCGTGGGAGTGGGCGTCGGCGTGGGGGTCGGCGTCGGCGTGGGGGTCGGCGTCGGCGTGGGAGTGGGCGTCGGCGTGGGAGTGGGCGTCGGCGTCGGCGTGGGGGTCGGTGTCGGAGTCGCCTTGTTGGAGACGAGGGTGACGTTGTCGACCAGCAGGGCGCTGCCCTTGGGGATGTTGAGTCCGATCACCGCGACGTCCAGCGGCGCCGTCGTCTTCGGGGTGAAGGTCATCGTGACCTTCTGCCACGAGGACGTGGCCGTGAAGCTCCGGGTGTGCTGGGCCAGGTAGGTGTTGTTGACCTGTCCTTCACGGACACGGAGGATGCCGTTGAGCGGGCCCCTCTTGGCCTTGACATAGGCCGAAGCGGTGTAGGTCGCGGTCGCGTCTGCGGTGGCCACTGTCGGGCGCACTGTCCTGAGCACAGTGCGACCGGGCTTGGTCATCTCCAGGCGCGCCGACTTGGTGCCGGCGACGGCGGGTCGTGTTGCGGAGAGAAGTTGACGGTTGCGATTAGTCCGCCACCCGGACGTGCCGTCCTCGAAGCTTCCGTTGACGACGAGGTTGGCGCCGGCCGACTTCGTCTCGGAGGCTGCGGGGGCAGCTGCCAGGGCGGGAAGGATCGGTGCGGCGAGTAGCGTCGCTCCGACCGTGAGAGCGACCCGACGCTGCTGCGTCAGGCCGCGGGCTGATCGCGACGGCTCTCTGGGGGGTGAGGCTGTCACGGAGGGAGTTCCTTTCCGTTCTGGGAGGAGTTGTCCAGACCATGCAAAGCCCCCTTGACACCGTGTGTTCGTGGAATCCGAGCGGCTTAACCTAGGTCACTGGACCGGTCTAGTCGGCCGAGGTGCCACAACGGTCCCAATCGACTCAGAAGTTTCGTTTGCGCGGGTTTGCGCGTGATGACAGGCCCTAGATCGGCCGTTGCGGAACGCAGCCGACCCTGAGGGACCCCTCGTCGGTAATTGCGGCCGTCACCGACGTAGCCGTTGTCCGACGGGCGGACGCACGGCGTGTCGAGCCGGCCGAGCGACCAGGATGGGTCACGATTTGATCGATCCAATCGGGAGGAGCGACTCGGTGATCAAGAAGCAGCAGCAGGCCGGCCAGACCCACGTGACCTTCGTCCTGCCCCAGGACGACCCGGGGGGCAAGGTGTCGGTGGTCGGGGACTTCAACAACTGGACCCCCGGCGTCCACACCCTCGTCCGACGAGCCAACGGCACCCGCAGCGTCAAGGTGACGGTGCCCTCCGGGCAGGCGGTCGCGTTCCGCTATCTGTCCGAGGGCGGCGAGTGGTTCAACGACCCGGCGGTCGAGCACCACGACTGGCAGAACGGCCTCGTCCTCACCTGACCATCAGGTCCGCCGGCACGACGCCGGCACCGGGCCGGACCGGCCCGGCCTCATACCCGCCTGGCACCGTCGGGGCGGTCGCGGGCGCCGTCGTACGGCCCCGGCACAATGGGGGCCATGACGGACACGACGACCGACGAGATCATCTGGCACGCCTCGGGAGACTTCGAGGACATCGTCTATGAGACGACCGATGACGGGATCGCCAAGATCACGATCAACCGCCCCGAGGTGCACAACGCCTTCCGGCCGCAGACCCTGATCGAGGTCGGCGACGCGCTCACCACCGCGCGCGAGGACGAGTCGGTCGGCGTGATCATCTTGACGGGCGCGGGTGACAAGGCGTTCTGCTCCGGTGGCGACCAGCGGGTTCGCGGCGACTCCGGCTACAAGACCGACGCCGGCGCCACGGGTCGCTTCCACGTCACCGACCTGCACGTCGCGATGCGGCGCTGCCCCAAGCCGATCGTGGCGATGGTGGCCGGCTGGGCCATCGGTGGTGGCCACGTGCTCCACCTCGTCTGCGACCTCACCATCGCCGCCGACAATGCCCGGTTCGGCCAGGTGGGGCCCAAGGTGGGCTCCTTCGACGGGGGCTACGGCGCCTCGATCCTCTCCGACCTGGTCGGCCCCAAGAAGGCCAAGGAGATCTGGTTCCTGTGCCGTCAGTACGACGCCCAGGAGGCGCTCGACATGGGCCTGGTCAACACCGTCGTACCGCTGGCCGACCTCGAGGCCGAGACCGTGCGCTGGTGCCGCGAGATGCTGGCACTGTCACCGTGGGCGCTGCGGCTGTCCAAGCTGAGCTTCCATGCCCACGAGGACGGCTACGCCGGCATCCAACAGCTCGCCCACGACGCCAACCTGTTGTTCTATGGCCAGGCCGAGGCCCAGGAGGGTCGCGAGGCGTTCAAGGCCAAGCGCAAGCCCGACTTCACCACGTTCCCCCGCCGGCCCTGAGGTCGACCGCCACCGACCGGCGACCGAGTGCCCCACGCCGGTCTTGCGCGGCGGTGCTTGACGCTCCTGCAGGAAGCGACGAGCCTGAGGGCAGGGTCCCGACCGACACCGCATGCGTTGTCATGTCGTGGCGCGGCCGGTTGATCGACAAGGGGGACAGGGTGAGTCGTCGACGTCGCAGCGAGCGCAAGAAGGCTTTGCGCGTCAGGCTCACGGCCGCCAAGCAGCTGCGCCGACGTGCGCGCGTGACGGGGCTGCGGCGCGCCGGGACGGCGACGACCGCGGCCGCCCTGGGGCTGGCGGGCTTCGCGCCCGGTGCGGCGGTTGCGGGCCCGTCGGCGGGTTCGGTCAGCGTCGGCTCGTGGCAGGCGGGCGCGTCCCTGGCGCCGTGCGCCAACCCGGTGACGCCCTCGAGCGGTCCGGAGCACCTCGTCGACGTGGGCGGGGTCATGTTCTTCACCGCCAACGACGGCATCCACGGGGAGAGCCTGTGGACCTCCGATGGCACCCCTGGCGGCACGCTCCTGGTCAAGCAGATCGCCGGCGGGGACAGCTACTACGGCGGCATCGACGACCTGGTGGCGGTCGGCGACTCCCTGTTCTTCACGGTGGCCAACGGCGATTCGGGCGGTGAGCTGTGGCGGTCCGACGGCACGACCGAGGGAACCGTGCGGGTCAAGACCATCGGGACCAGCGGCTACTACGGCGGGCCCAGCGACCTGGTCGCGGCAGGCGACCGCCTCTTCTTCGTCGCTGACGACGGCGTCCACGGCGACGAGCTGTGGACCTCGGACGGCACCCGCGCCGGCACGGTGATGGTCAAGGACATCACCCCTGGCTCGTCGTCGGACTACTACTCCTATGGTCCCCAGAACCTCACGGCCGTCGGCACGACGCTGTTCTTCACCGCCGACGACGGGGTCCACGGCGAGGAGCTCTGGACGTCCGACGGCACGACGGCCGGCACCGTCCTGGTCAAGGACGTCTTCCCCGGCGACTACAACAGCAGCTCCTCGGACCTGGTCAGCGCCGGTGGAGCCTTGTTCTTCTCGGCGCGCGACGGCGTCCACGGCGCCGAGCTGTGGACCTCTGACGGGACCGAGGCGGGCACCGTCCTGGTCGACGACATCCGCCCCGGGGTGGGCGCCAGTCGTCCCCGCTACCTCACCGCGGTGGGGGCCACGGTGTTCTTCCTGGCCGACGACGGTGCCGCGACGGCGCTCTGGTCCTCCGACGGGAGCGAGGCCGGCACGGTCAACGTCAAGGAGGTCTCACCGGCCAGCTACTACGAGGACGACGTGTCGATGACGGCGGTGGGCGACACGCTGTTCTTCGCCACCGACGACCCCGACCACGGCCGTGAGCTGTGGTCCTCTGACGGGACCGAGGCAGGCACCGTGCTGGTCAAGGACGTGCGTCCCGGGGCCTACTCGTCCGATCCCGCGGAGCTGACCGCCGTCGGTGACGCCCTGTTCTTCGCGGCCCGTGACGGTGTTCACGGCCGCGAGCTGTGGACCTCTGACGGCACCGAGGCCGGCACGGTGCTGGTCAAGGACGTCCGTCCCGGCGGGCAGCAGAGCTATGCGATCAGGTCGCTGACCGCCAGCGGTGACCGTCTGTTCTTCGCGGGCGACGACGGTGTCCACGGGCGGGAGGTGTGGGTCTCCGACGGCACCGAGGCCGGCACCGCGATGGTCAAGGACATCAACGCCGGCGGTGGCATCCATGTGCTGGGCAAGGGGAAGCCCGACCCGAGCGCCGGCACCCTGGCGCTACGGGTCAGCGTCGAGGCCGCCGGGCGACTCGAGGTCGCTCCCGTGGGGGCTTCCCGCCTGCGAAGCTCGACCCAGGACACCGCCGGCGCGGGGGTGACGACGGTGACGCTGCGTCCCACCAAGGCGGGGATGCGCGTCCTCAAGCGTGACGGCAGGCTCGTCGTACGGGCGAGGCTCACCTTCACCCCGTGTGGCGGGACCGGCACGAGCGTGACCCGCCAGTACACCCTGCGGTTGCGGTGAGCCGACGCGAGGAGGAGCAGGGGACCGAGGTCGGCTTCCAGCACAGCGCCGACTTCGCCGCGTTGCTCGAGGCCGCCGGCTGCTCGCTGCTGATCTCGACCTACCAGGCCGGTCAGCTCGTGGCCGTCGGGGTGGCCGACGGTAGGCCGGAGTTCTCGTTCCGGGGGTTCGACCGGGCCATGGGCGTCGCGGTCGGGGCGGATCGGCTGGCCGTTGCCGGCAAGAGCCAGGTCTGGTGGTTGCGCGACCACCGGGAGCTGGCGCCATCGATCGAGCCCGCCGGCCGGTTCGACCGGTGCTGGCTGCCGCGGTCCTCGAGCGTGACCGGGGCGATCCACTGCCACGAGATCGCGTGGGGCGTCGATGCAGAGGGCGAGCCCGAGCTGTGGCTGGTCAACACGCTCTTCTCCTGCCTGGCGTCGCTCGACTCTCGCTTCAGCTTCGTGCCGCGGTGGCGGCCGCCGTACATCTCGGCGCTGGCGGCACAGGACCGCTGCCACCTCAACGGGCTGGCGATGCGCGATGGGGCGCCGGCGTTCGTCACGGTGATGTCGGCCACCGACGAGCCGGCCGGCTGGCGCGCGGCGCGCAACGACAGCGGTGCCGTCCTCGATGTCGCGAGCGGCGAGGCCGTCACGACCGGGCTGGCGATGCCGCACTCGCCGCGCTGGTACGCCGGCGCGCTGTGGGTGCTGAACTCGGGCCTCGGACGGCTCGAGCGCGTCGACGCGGCCACCGGCCAGCGGGAGGGCGTCGCAGCCGTCCCCGGCTATGCGCGCGGACTCGCCTTCCACGGCGGCCTGGCGTTCGTCGGGCTCTCACGGATCCGCGAGACGGCCATCTTCGGTGGTGCCCCGATCGCGGCCCACCACGACGAGCTCAAGTGCGGCGTCGGGGTCATCGACGTCGCGTCAGGCGCGACGGTGGCGACCCTGGAGTTCACCTCGGGGGTGGAGGAGATCTTCGACGTCCAGGTGGTGCCCGGCGCCCGGTGCCCCGCCCTCGGCGCCTCACCGGGCGGCGGCGACGACATGTGGGTGCTGCCCGCTCCTCGGTGAGTCAGCGGCGCGGGGGAGCGGAGCTGCCCCGAGGAGTGAGGGTGCCGAGCCAGAGCTGTTGCTCGTCGGCCTCCTCGCCGCTGTCGGTGATCCGGGCGATGAGCTGGCGGACGGCGGAGCGGCCCATCTCGCGGGCGGGTGCGGCGACCGTCGTGAGCGCCGGGACGACCGAGTCGGCCCATGACTCGGGGGTGCCCAGGGACACCAGGGAGAGATCGTCCGGCACGGTCAGGCCGCCTTGGGACTGGGCCTGGGTGAGACCGAAGGTGGCTTCGACGTTGAGACAGACCAGGGCGGTGGGGCGGTCGGGGTCGCTGGCGAGGGCGATGCCGAGGTCGCGGCCGGCCTCGATGGTGGTCTCGCACGGAACGATCCGGCCGGTGAAGTCGTGGCGCTCACAGGCGGCGAGGAACCCCTGCTCGGCGCGCGACGGGGCGCCGTACCCGGCTGAGATGAGTCGGGCCGGGCCGGACAGGAACCCGAGTCGGCGATGCCCGAGGCCCGCGAGGTGGTCGACGGCCAGCGCGGCGGCGCCGGCGAAGTCGCGGTCGGCGAACGGGACGTCGCCCTGGTCGGTGGCGGTCCGGCCGATCAGGGCCAGCGGGACGTGGGCGTCGTGGAGCAGCGTGACGCGCTCGTCGTCGAGGCGGACCTCCATGAGGATGACGCCGCCGACGAGGCCGGACTGGTGGAGGCCGGTGACGTCGTCGACGTCGCGGTCCTCCCCGGGCCACAGCAACAAGTGGAACCCGAGCTCGCGGGCGGCGGAGGCGGCGCCCAGGACGTATTCGAGGTCGGCGTTGGAGATCCCGCGCTCCTCGACGGGGAACAGCAGCGCGATGATCGGGGAGCCGCCACCGGCCAGGGCCTTGGCCAGCATGTGGGGTTTGTAGCCCAGGTCGGCCATGGCGCGGCGCACCCGGGCCTGGGTGGCAGCCGAGATCGTGCGTTTGCCCGACAGGGTGTAGGAGACGGTGGCCTCGGACACGCCCGCGCGGCGGGCGACGTCCTTGCGCGTCGGCATGGCCATGGCTCCTCCTGAACTGTCAGGTCATTGTCTACAGCAGTGGACAGGACCGTGGGCGAGCGACGCGCGTCAACGGTTGTTACTGAATCGTGACGTGACACTGTTGACGCGCGTCAACAATGTGCGCGACGGTGAGCATGCCACGTCGAAGTGACGCTCGACACGCTTCCCGAGGCATCGGTTTGGATCAGACATCGCACCAGGGTGCGACTGCGACAGGAGTGAAGATGCGACGCATCAATCGACAGCTGTGGGGGACCGCGGCCAAGGCCGTCACGGTCGGCGTGGTGCTGACCCTGGGACTGTCCTCGTGTGCTCAGGGAGGCAACGACAACGGTGGCTCCGGTGACACCAAGGACGGCGTCACCACCATCCAGGTGTGGGCCCAGGAGGGTCAGGAGGGCGAGGTCCAAGCGGCCAAGGACGAGGTGGCGGCCTTCAACGCCGAGCACAGCGACATCCAGGCCGAGCTGACCCTCGTCCCGCAGGCGACCTATGGACAGACGCTGTCCTCGACCGCGGTCGACGCGCTTCCCGATGTCTATGAGTTCGACGGTGAGACCGCCGCGGCCCTCGTCTATGCCGGCAAGCTCGCGCCCCTCGCCGACCTCGTGCCGCAGAGCGTCTTCGACGGCGAGCTCGCGTCCATCGTGGCCGAGGGCACGGTCAACGGTGAGCCCTACTCGGTGTCGCAGTACGACTCCGGCCTGGCGCTCTATGGCAACAAGGCGATGCTGGCCGACGCCGGCATCACCGACATCCCGACCAAGGTCGGCGAGGAGTGGACCGCCCAGGAGTTCACCGACGTCCTCGCCAAGCTCGCGGCCAAGAGCCCCGACGGCAAGGCCCTCGACATCAAGGAGCAGTACGCCGGCACGTGGCCGGGCTATGGCTTCACCCCGGTCGTCAACTCCGCCGGCTTCCCGCTCGTCAAGGACGGCAAGGCGACCGGTTCGCTGAACGCTCCGGCCGTGGCCGACGCCCTCACCACGGTCGCGTCGTGGCGGCAGTACGTCGACCCCAACGCCGACGACAAGGCGTTCACCGACAAGCGCGTGGCGCTGGCCTGGGTGGGTCACTGGGCCTACCCGGCCAACAAGGACGCGCTGGGCGACGACCTCGTGGTGATCCCGCTGCCCGACTTCGGCATCGGCACCAAGAGCGGCCAGGGCTCGCACAGCTGGGGCATCGGCGCCAACTCCGCCAACAAGGAGGCTGCCGCGACGTTCCTGGAGTTCATCATGCAGGACAAGTGGGTCGACCAGATCACCAAGGCCAACGGTGCCGTGCCCGCCAACACGTCGGTGCTCGCCGCGAGCGAGCTCTACGGCCCGGGCGGTGACCTCGAGCTCTATGGCCAGCAGCTCGCCCTGACCTGCGGCAGTGACGACCCGACGACCGCGTGCGTCACCGTCCCCCGGACGATCAGCCCCGCGTGGCCCGTCATCAACCAGAAGTTCTCCGACGCCTTCTGGGCCATCTACAACGGTGGTGACGCCCAGGAGGAGCTCGACAAGGCGGCCGCGGCGATCGACCAGGACGCGGCCGACAACAACAACTATGAGTGACCGCTCATAGTCGCCCTGGCCGGGCGGCAGGCCACTCCTCGCAGGCCTGCCGTCCGGCCATCGGGTCCACCCCGCGGGCGACACCCCGGCCCCTGAGGGCCACCACGCAACCGGTCCGCTACCGGAGAGGGGCACGACCATGACCCAGGTCATCGCACCACCGAAGCGCCAACGCGCGGCCCGCAAGCGGCCGCGCGTGCACAACCAGGAGAATGCCGCCGGCTGGCTGATGTCTGCCCCCGCGCTCCTGCTGCTGCTCGCGTTCGTGTTGGTCCCGTTCGTGATGGCGTTCGTCTTGTCGATGCAGAACGTCAGGCTCGACGGAGCTCGCCCCAACGTGTGGATGGGCCTCGAGCAATACCGCCGCATCCTGCTCGACCCGCTGAGTCGCGGCGTCTTCTATCGCAGCCTGCTCAACAACTTCCTGTTCGCGCTGTTCGTCGTCCCGGTGCAGACGGCGCTCGCCGTGGCGCTGGCGACGATGCTCAACCAGAAGCTCAAGGGCATTGCCATCTTCCGGACGTTCTTCTTCCTGCCGGTGGTCTTCCCCATGGCGCTGGTCGCCACCATCTGGAGCCTGATCTTCGCGCGCGGCAGCCTGGGCATGCTCAACGGCCTGATCCACGCCATGACGCTCGGTCTCGTCGACGCCCAGGACTGGCTGGGCGACCCCAAGCTGGCGCTGCTGTCGATCGCGATCATGTCCATCTGGGCGGGCGTCGGCTTCCAGATGATCATCGTGCTGGCCGGGCTCCAGAACATCCCGACCGAGCTCTATGAGGCGGCAGCGCTCGACCGCGCTGGACGCTGGGCCCAGTTCCGGCACGTCACGCTGCCGGGGCTGCGCAACACCCTGATCTTCGTCGTGATCGTCACCACGATCTTCTCGTTCCGGCTCTTCGACCAGGTCTACATCATGACCCGCGGCGGCCCGAACAACACGACCTCGACGGTGATGTACCAGGCGGTGACCTCGGCCTTCATCGAGAACAACGTCGGCAAGGGGTCTGCCATGACCGTCGTGTTCGTGCTCGTGATCGTGATCGTCACGCTCGTCCAGCAACGAGTCCTCAAGCAGGAGAGGGAGGTGCAGTGAGATGGCGATGACGGTGACATCGACAACGCCCGCACGCCTCACGATGCGGTCTCGGAGGCGCCTCTCGGCGGCGTTCTCCTATCTGGTCCTGGTGGTGGTCTCGGCGCTCTTCCTCGCCCCGATCGCCTATATGGTCATCGGCTCCTTCAAGCCCTCCGACGAGGTGCTGAACGGCATGTCGGGCTTCGCGCCGGTGCACCTGTCGCTAGACAACTACCGGGGCGTCATCAACCGCTTCAACAGCGACGCGAGCGGCTACTTCTACAACTTCTACCGGACCTCGGTGATCGTGAGCACGGTCATCGTGCTCGGCGGTCTGGTGGTCAACTCGCTGGCGGCGTACGCCCTCGCACGGTTGCGGTGGGTCGGGCGCAACGCCGTGCTCAGTGCCGTGATCCTCTTGGTGATCCTGCCGTTCGAGGCGATCGCTGTGCCGCTGTTCTATCTGCTGCGGGACTACCGCAACACGATGTTCGTGCAGTACATCCCGTTCGTCGCCAACGCCTTCTCGATCTATCTGTTCTACACGTTCTTCATCAGCATCCCGAAGGAGATCCAGGAGTCGGCGCGCATCGACGGCGCCGGCCCGTTCCGGGTCTTCTGGTCGATCATCGTGCCGATGTCCAAGCCGGTCTATGCGTCGGTGACGATCCTGACCTTCCTCGCGGCCTGGTCGTCGTTCCTGTTCCCGGTGATGATGGTCGACCAGCCGGCGGTCCGGCCGCTGCCGTTGGCGATCGCGGTCTTCAAGGGGCAGCCGCCGACCGACTGGGGCCAGATCTTCGCCTTCGGTGTGCTGCTGGTGATCCCCGTGGTGATCGTGTTCCTCGCGTTCCAGCGCTTCTTCATCCAGAGCGTGGCGGCGTCGGCGGTCAAGGGGTGACGGGGTCCCGGACGTGGTGGCGTTCGGCCATCGTCTATCAGGTCTACCCGCGCAGCTTCAGCGACGCCTCGGGTGACGGGATCGGCGACCTGCCCGGGATCACGAGCAGGGTCGACTACCTCACGTCGCTGGGTGTCGACGCGGTGTGGCTGTCGCCGTTCTATCCGTCGACCTGGGTCGACGGCGGGTACGACATCATCGACTACCGGGACGTGGACCCAAGGCTGGGAACGCTCTCCGACTTCGACGACCTGGTGGCCGCCCTGCACGGTCGCGACATCCGCATCATCGTCGACATCGTGCCCAACCACACGTCGGCGGAGCACCCGTGGTTCCAGAAGGCGCTGCTCGCCGAGCCCGGGTCACTGGAGCGGGATCGCTACCTGTTCCGCGACGGCCGTGGGGAACGTGGGGAGCTGCCACCCAACGACTGGCCCTCGCACTTCGGGTCCCGCGCCTGGACCCAGGCTCCCGACGGTCAGTGGTACCTCCACATGTTCGCCCCCGCCCAGCCGGACCTCAACTGGGACAACGCCGAGGTCAGGGCCGACTTCGAGGAGACGCTGCGGTTCTGGTCCGACCGCGGCGTCGACGGTTTCCGCATCGACGTCGCCCATGGCTTGGCCAAGCACCTCGACCTGTCGATCCCCGTGACCACGACGGAGCCGCGGCGGACGCCGCTCGACGGGAGCAGTCCGCTGTTCGACCGCGATGAGGTCCAGGAGATCTACCGCTCCTGGCGCGCCGTCTTCGACGAGTACGACCCGCCCCGGATGGCGGTCGCGGAGGCCGCCGTACCCAGCCCACGCGTGCACCGTTACCTCACCGTCGGGCGCTTGGACCAGGCGTTCAACTTCGACTTCCTGGACGCGTCCTGGGATCCGGTCCTGTTTCGCGAGCTGATCGATCGGGAGCACCACCTGGCCGAGGCATCCTCGGCGTCGTCGACCTGGGTGCTCGGCAATCACGACTGCGTGCGGGTGGCGAGCCGATGGGGGCTGCCGGCGTGGGCCGACGTCAAGTCGTGGCTGTTGCGCGACGGTCAGCCGGCCGCGGATCCGGCGCTCGGACTGGCGCGGTCGAAGGCCGCGGCGATGCTGTTGATGGCGCTGCCGGGCTCGTACTACCTCTATCAAGGAGACGAGCTCGGACTCTTCGAGGTGCCCGACATCCCGCCGGACCGGCTGCTCGACCCGATCTGGCATCGCTCGGGCCGCTCGGAGAAGGGGCGCGACGGCTGTCGCGTGCCGCTGCCGTGGTCGGAGTCCGGGCCGTCGTACGGATTCGGGTCGAGCGACAGCTATCTGCCGCAGCCCGCCTGGTTCGGACCGCTGTCGGTCGAGCGGCAGGTGGCCGACCCGGAGTCCACGCTGTCGTTCTTCCGCGAGCTCATACGCGTGCGACGGCTGCTGTCGCCGGCCACCGGGATCGAGTGGCGCTCCCACGTCGGGGACGCGGCGTTGTGCTTCCGGTCCACGGCGGAGTGGACGACGCTCGTGAACTTCGGAAGCGACCCGGTCGCGTTGCCGGCCGGGCGGGTCCTCGTGACGAGCGCTCCGCTGACGCCGGAGGGCCGCCTGCCGGGCAACAGCGCCGCGTGGCTGGGAACGGCCGAGGGTGCGACCGTCACAGATAGGGGTCGGTGATCTCGCGCAGTCGGCTCAGGCTGGCGAAGAGGTCGTCGTACGCCGTGGGTCCGAGATGGTCGCGCCACTCCTGTTCGATGGCGGACTGGATCGCCGTCGCGGTCGCGATCACGTCCTGGCCACGTGGGGTGATGCGGACCAGCTTGGCGCGGGCGTCGGCCGGGTCGGGCGCCCGCTCCACATAGCCGGCCGACTCCAGCTGGTCGACCAGGAACTGGGCCGTCTGTTTGGTGACCTGGGCGGACTCGGCCAGCTGGGTGAGCCGCGAGCCCGCGTCGTCGATGCGCTGGGCGAAACGTGCCTGGGCCAGGGTGATCGGGTGGCCCGAGGCGGCGAGGCCGGCAAGGATCCGCTGCTCGAGGTGGCGATAGGGGATGAAGAGCAACACCCCCAGGCTGATGTCCGGCATGCGCATCATCCTTGTCATGGCTCTTGTGCGACCCGTCCGGGCGGGCGCAATATAGTCAGTCTCACTGACTATATCCGGATGGGGGCCCACGATGGACAAGGACACGATGTGGGCGGCCGTGGCGTCGGAGCGCCGCAGCCTCGCCGACCTGCTCGATGCGCTCACCCCCGCCCAGTGGGACACCCCGTCGCTCTGTTCCGAGTGGCGGGTGAGGGACGTGGCCGGCCACCTGGCGATGACTCCGGCGGGCGACCCGAGCGTGGGGGAGATGATCCGCGGCCTCGCGCGCAACCGCGGCGACATCTGGGGCATGGGCCGCGATGTGGCGGTCGCCTGGTCGGCTCGGCCGACCGCCGAGATCGTGGCGGTGATGCGCGAGACCGCGACGTCGCGGCGTCGGCCCGCCGTCACCACGGATGCCAACGTCTTGCTGGACGTGATCGTGCACGGTCAGGACATCGCCGTTCCGCTCGGCCTTCATCGGCCGGTGCCGGCCGAGGCGGGCGCGGCGTCGTTCGACCGGATCTGGCGGATGGGCTGGCCTTTCTGGGCGAGGCGACGCCTCCGGGGCGTGTCGCTGGTGGCCGCCGATGCCGACGTCCGGGTCGGTGACGGCCCCGAGGTGCGAGGATCACTCGCCGCCCTGCTGTTGCTCGTCAGCGGCCGGACGGAAGCGGCCGTCGGCCTCGTGGAGGGGCCGGGGGTCGCGCAGCTCGGTGGCTGAGGCGACGGTCACCCCGGGTCGCCGTACCTCATCGATTGGACGCAAACTGCACGCTGGCGACCGGATTTCCTGCCGATTTGGGCCAAACCACAGTGTCAGAGCACCCCGGCGACCCCGTCACACATTGCGACGATAGGCCCCGCCAACCTCGAAGAACGCCTCGGTGATCTGGCCGAGCGAGCAGACCCGGGCGGCGTCCATGAGTACGGCGAAGACGTTGTCGTGGGCGATCGCGGCGTCCTTGAGCCGCGCCAGCGCCGCCTCCGCCTCCGACCGGTGGGCGGCCTGGAACGCGTGGACGCGGTCGAGCTGGGAGCGCTTCTCCTCCTCGGTGGCGCGGGCCAGCTCGACCTCGCGCGGCGCATCGGGCGTCGCCTCGGGGTTGAGGAAGGTGTTGACGCCGATGATCGGCAGTGAGCCGTCGTGCTTGCGCTGCTCATAGAGCATCGACTCGTCCTGGATGCGGCCGCGCTGATAGCCGGTCTCCATGGCGCCGAGGACGCCGCCGCGCTCGGTGAGGCGGTCGAACTCGGCGAGCACGGCCTCCTCAACCAGATCGGTCAGCTGGTCGATGATGAACGACCCCTGGAGCGGGTTCTCGTTGACGGCCAGACCCCACTCGCGGTTGATGATGAGCTGGATCGCCAGGGCACGGCGCACCGACTCGGCCGACGGAGTCGTGATCGCCTCGTCATAGGCGTTGGTGTGGAGCGAGTTGGCGTTGTCATAGATCGCGATGAGCGCCTGCAGCGTGGTCCGGATGTCGTTGAAGTCCATCTCCTGGGCGTGCAGGGACCGGCCCGAGGTCTGGATGTGGTACTTCAGCTTCTGGGAGCGCTCGTTGGCGCCGTACTTGTCGCGCATCGCGATCGCCCAGATGCGCCGCGCCACGCGGCCGATCACGGAGTACTCGGGGTCCATGCCGGGGGAGAAGAAGAACGACAGGTTGGGCGCGAAGTCGTCGATGTCCATCCCACGCGCGAGGTAGGACTCCACATAGGTGAAGCCGTTGGCGAGGGTGAACGCGAGCTGGCTGATCGGGTTGGCCCCCGCCTCGGCGATGTGGTAGCCCGAGATCGACACGGAGTAGAAGTTGCGCACCCCGCGCTCGATGAACCACTCCTGGATGTCGCCCATCAGCTTGAGGCTGAAGTCGGTGGAGAACAGACAGGTGTTTTGGCCCTGGTCCTCCTTGAGGATGTCGGCCTGCACGGTCCCGCGCACGTTCTGGAGGGCGTACGACGTCAGCCGCGCCCGCTCGTCCTCGTCGGGCTCGCGGCCCTCCCGCGCCACGAACGCGTCGACCTGCTGGTCGATCGCGGTGTTGAGGAAGAACGCGAGCACGGTCGGCGCAGGGCCGTTGATCGTCATCGACACCGAGGTGGTGGGCGAGACGAGGTCGAACCCGTCATAGAGGGCCTTCATGTCGGCCAGCGTCGCGACCGACACCCCGGAGGTGCCGACCTTGCCATAGATGTCGGGGCGCGGGTCGGGGTCGCGGCCATAGAGGGTCACGGAGTCGAAGGCGGTCGACAGCCGCTTGGCGTCGGAGTGCTCCGACAGCAGCTTGAAGCGGCGGTTGGTGCGGAAGGGGTCGCCCTCGCCGGCGAACATCCGCGCTGGGTCCTCGTTGTCGCGCTTGAACGCGAAGACGCCGGCCGTGAAGGGGAAGAAGCCCGGCAGGTTCTCGCGCCGCAGGAAGGAGACCAGCTCGCCGTGGTCGGCGTACGACGGCAGCGCGACCCGCGGGATCGTCGAGCCGGACAGCGTCTCGCGGGTGAGCCTGGTGTGGATCTCCCGGTCGCGGACGCTCACGACCTGCTCGTCGCCGGAGTAGGACTCGACGACCGACGGCCAGCGCTCGAGCATCGCGGCGACATCGCCGTCGAGCTCGGACCTGGCCTGCTCGAGCAGCACCGGGACGTCGCCGGGGTCTCCCTGGGGGAGGGCGGCAAGCTCGGCGGCGACGGCCTCGAGTCGTTGCACCCGGCGCGCCTGGTCGGCCCAGCGCTCGGTGTCGCGGTGGTAGCCCCGGACGGTGTCGGCGATCTCGGAGAGGTAGCGCACGCGCTGGGGCGGCACGACCTGGGTGATCCCCGACGAGTGGCGCACCTCGACGCGGGGGAGGACCCCCGCGTCGAGGTGGAGGCCGTGCTCGGCCAGCGCGCCCGAGAGGTGCTGGTAGAGCGCCGTGACACCGTCGTCGTTGAAGGTGGCGGCCGAGGTCCCGAAGACCGGCATGTCCTCGGGGCGGGCCCCGAACGCCTCGCGGTTGCGCACGAGCTGGCGGCCCACGTCGCGCAGCGCGTCGTGGGAGCCGCGCCGCTCGAACTTGTTGATGGCCACGACGTCGGCGAAGTCGAGCATGTCGATCTTCTCCAACTGGGAGGCCGCGCCGAACTCGGGCGTCATCACATAGAGGCTCACATCGACGTGGGGGACGATCGCGGCGTCGCCCTGGCCGATGCCCGGTGTCTCCACGACGATGAGGTCGTGGCCGGCGGCCTTGAGCAGGGCGATCGCGTCGTCGAGCGCCTCGGGCAGCTCGTGCTGCCCCCGCGTCGCCAGGCTGCGGAAGAACGTGCGCTCGCCGTCGAGAGCGTTCATCCGGATCCGGTCGCCCAGCAGCGCGCCGCCGCCCTTGCGGCGGGTCGGGTCGACGGCGATCACGCCGATGCGCAGCTTGTCCTGTTGGTCGGCGCGGAAGCGGCGTACGAGCTCGTCGGTCAGGCTGGACTTGCCCGATCCACCGGTGCCGGTGATGCCGAGGACCGGGACCGTGCGTGCGGCCGCAGCCGCAGCAACGGCCGCCCGGACGTCATCGCCGAGGTGGCCGGTCTCGGCGCCGGAGATCGCGCGTGCGAGCGCGGCCCGGTCGCCGGCGAGCACCGCCTCGAGGTCGGCCGGGCGCTGCTGCCACAGGTCGACGTCGCAGGCGGCGATCATCGTGTTGACCATGGCGGCGAGACCGAGCCGCTGGCCGTCCTCGGGGGAGAAGATCGTGACACCGGACTCGCGCAGCCGGGCGATCTCGGTCGGGACAATCACGCCACCGCCGCCGCCGAAGACCCGGACGTGGCCGGCCCCCGCGCGGGCGAGCAGCTCGACGAGGTACTCGAAGTACTCCACGTGGCCGCCCTGGTAGGACGACACCGCCACCCCGTGGGCGTCCTCCTCGAGCGCCGCGTCGACCACTTCCTGGACCGAGCGGTTGTGGCCGAGGTGCACCACCTCGGAGCCCTGTGACTGGAGGATCCGCCGCATGATGTTGATCGAGGCGTCGTGGCCGTCGAAGAGGCTCGCCGCCGTCACGAACCTCACCGGGTGGGTCGGCACGTGCAGGGCGGGGCGGTCGGCTGCCATCGGCACTTCCTCGCTGGCTCGGGCGTCTCGAGACGCAGATGCTTGGATGTCCAAGAGTTTGATTCTAGGACATCCATATATCCACGTCGAGTCGTCACAGGATGTGACGACTCGGCGCAAGAGGCCTGGGGATTACTCATCGAGTCGTCACAGGTGTTGACGACTCGCCGAGAGATGGGGGGTGGTTGGGCTAGGTGGTGGGTTGGGCGACGTGGTCGCCCGCGTGGGCGCGCAGGGCACCGAGCAGGTCGGTCAGGCCGGCGACCTGGTCGGGCGCGAGCCCGGGAGCTTCGAAGACCTCGCGGTTGAGCCCCTCGGTGGCGCGTTCGACGACGTCGCGGCCCTGCGGCGTGATCGAGGCGAGGATCACGCGTTTGTCCCGCTCGCGGCGCAGCCGCTCCACGAATCCCTGTGCCTGGAGGCGATCGACGGCACTCGTCACCGAGGTCGGGTGGACCTGGAGCAGCGACCCGAGCCGCGTCATCGGCATCGACCCCGACCGTGAGAACGACAGTAGCCGCAGCACCTCGTAGCGCGCGAAGGTCAGCCCGAGCGGCCGCAGGACGGCGTCGATCCGCTCCATCAGCAACTGCTGGACGCGCACGAGCGAGGTGACCATCGCCATGCCGTCGGCAGCCTCCTCCCAGCCATGGTCGACCCACTGCCGGCGGGCCTCGGCGATGGGGTCACGGTCGGCTGTCATGGAGACAGGGTACGGCGAGAAGGTTGGACCTCCTAGCAACTCCCAGCACGCGGGCCTTGTGTCGGCTCGGTCCGGCTAGGCTCGCCGGATGAGTGCCGGAGCCTGCCTGTTCTGTTCGATCGCCGCGGGGGAGACGGCCGCCGAGGTGGTCCTCGAGGACGAGGAGTTCGTCGGCTTCCTCGACCATCGTCCCGTCTTCAAGGGGCATGTGCTGCTGGTGCCCCGTGAGCACGTCGTGACCCTGCCCGAGCTGCCCGCCGCCAGCCACGGGAGCTGGGTCGCCTGGCAGCAGCGGCTGGCCACCGCGATGGTCGATGCGCTCGGCGCCCAGGGCTCCTTCGTCGCCCTCAACAACACCGTCTCCCAGTCGGTGCCCCACCTGCACTGCCACGTCGTGCCCCGCACCAAAGGCGATGGGCTGCGCGGCTTCTTCTGGCCGCGGGTGACCTATGCCGACGGTGAGGCCGCCCGCTATGCCGAGCGGCTCCGTGCGAGCATGCGGCCATGACCGACGACCCCCTGGCCGACCGTTCATCGACCGACCGCGTCCTGGGTGAGGACCTGCTCGCCGCCCCGCTCGACCACGTGCCGCTGCCCGACGACGAGGTCGACGAGGGCGCACCGACCACCGGGCTGCACCCCCTCGGCGCGGTCGGCGACGCCGAGGTCGGCATCTGGGAGATGACCGAGGGCACCGCCCGCGACACCGAGGCCGACGAGATCTTCATCGTGCTCTCGGGCTCCGGCGAGGTCCGCTTCGAGGACGGGTCGGTCGTGGCGCTGCGACCGGGCAGCGCCGTACGCCTGCGCGCTGGCGAGCGCACCACCTGGACCATCCGCGAGGCCTTGCGCAAGGTCTACGTCGCCCGCTGAGCGCAGTCGGCCCGTCCGGGAGACAACCCGGGGTCGTCCGCGTGCATCCCACCCCTGACAGCACCGCCCGACCCGCCCGGTCGACCTCGTTGGGGGACTCATGCGCACGCACCGACTGCTCGCCCTGCTCGCCGTTCCGCTCGTGGCCGTCGCAGCGACCCTGGTCACCGCCGGCTCGGGCGCCACGACCGAGAACCTGCCGGTGCCCGCGCTGCTCGGACCCGACCGGGTGGCGGGGGCCGACGACGTCCCCTGGGACCGGGTCGGAGACGGCTGGTACCTCGTCGCCGTCGACCAGGGCCCGCGCGCCGGCGGCGGCTGGATCCGGCCGCGCCAGCAGCTGGTGCAGCTGGTCAACCCGCGCGGTGGCCGCTACACGATGTGGACCACCACCGTCCGCCATGGCCGTGGCCTGGTCCGGCTGGTCGACTGGTCCGCGGACGCTCGCGTCGCGCTGCTGACCTCCGAGATCGACATGCGCCACCTCCGCGCGATCGCCGTGGACCTGCGGTCGGGCGAGCGCCACGAGGTCGTGCTGCCGACCTCGGTGTCCGCCGTCGCCCTCCGGCCAGATGGCGGCGGCGTCCTTGCGACGACGTACGGCGACGAGAACCCCGACAGCCGCGAGCTGCTGGCCGTCGACTGGTCGGGCGCGCAGCGCGTCGTCTTCCGCGGGCTGGGCGCCAACGTCGTGCTGAGCCCCGACGGGAGCACGGCGGTGACGGGACCGACGACGGCCCAGGGGAGCGCGCTGCGGGTGATCGACACCGCAAGCGGCAGTGTCACTGGGGAGATCGCCACACCGGCCGGCTGCGATCCCTATCGCTGGTGGGCGGCCGACGTCGTGGCCGCCCGGTGCTGGGGCGAGCGCCAGAGCCTCCAGGTGTGGACGTTCCCGCTCGACGGCAGCCCGGCCGCCCAGCTGTCGACCTTCCACGGCCGCGCCAGCGAGGATCTCGGTGACCTCGACGCCCGGGTGCTCGGCGGCGAGACCTATCTCCAGGCGAGCGGCTCGTGCGGCTATGTGTTCCTGGCCCGCCAGGAGCGCGACGGGTCCGCGACGACCGTCGACGTCCCGGCGGCGGTCGGGAGCGTCCATCTCGTCGACGCCACCGACGACGCGCTCGTGCTCCAGCACGGCGCCGCCTGTGCCGACGGGGCGACCAGGTCGATGCTCAGCCACTTCGACCCGGCCACCGGGGTCGAGCGGTCGATGGCCCGGCTGCCCCGGCATCAGGAGATCGCCCGCGTGCTGGTGTTCGGCGAGCGGCCGGTGCTCGGCTGGTGACGGAGGGGACCCGCCGTCGGGTCGCCGTACCCACTGCCTAGGGTGGGGAACGGACCACCGGCTCGAGCAGGAGGAAGCATCATGGGTCGCTTCGATGGACGCGTCGCCGTCGTCACGGGTGCCGCGCGCGGCATCGGCTTCGGCATCGCCACGCGGTTCTCCGAGGAGGGGGCCGCCGTCGCCGTCCTCGACCTCGACGAGGCCAGCGCCGCCGAGGCGGCCGGGCGGCTGCCCGGGACGGCGATCGGCGTGGGCTGCGATGTCTCGTCGACCGCGTCCGCGGAGACGGCGATGGCCCGGGTCGCCGAGGAGCTCGGCGGGGTCCACATCCTCGTCAACAACGCGGGCATCACCCGCGACAACCTGCTGTTCAAGATGACCGACGACGACTGGGACATGGTGATGAACGTCCACCTGCGCGGCGCGTTCGTGATGTCGCGCGAGGCGCAGAAGCACTTCACCGCCCAGAAGTACGGCAAGATCGTCAACATCTCCAGCACCTCCGCGCTCGGCAACCGAGGCCAGGCCAACTACAGCGCGGCCAAGATGGGCATCCAGGGCTTCACCCGGACCCTCGGCATCGAGCTCGGCCCGTTCGGCGTCAACGTCAACGCCATCGCGCCGGGCTTCATCGCCACCGAGATGACCGACGCCACGGCCGCCCGGCTCAAGCTCGACGTCGACGAGTTCCGCCGGCTCAACGCCGAGCACAACCCGGTCAAGCGGGTGGGCTTCCCCGAGGACATCGCGGCCGCGGTCGCCTTCCTCAGCAGCGACGAGGCCTCCTACATCACCGGGCAGACGCTCTATGTCGACGGCGGCGCCACGCTCGTCTGACCGCCGTACGACGCCCGCGCGGAGCGCGGTGACGAACGCCACGCCCGGGCGAGTCTGACCGCGCGCCCCCAGGTCACCGGTTCACACTGGGGAGTCGAGTCACAGCCCCGCCGATCGGAGAACCCCGTGCGACGTCTCGCCATCGTCACCCTGCTCGCCGCCAGCCTGGCGCTGGCCGGATGCAGCAAGGACGACCCGGCGCCGGCCGCGTCCAGCTCGTCGCCGTCCGCGTCCAAGACCCCGCCGCCCCCTCAGTTCTGGCCGCTGACCGGGCTGGAGGCCAAGGCAGGACAGTCGGTGGCGCTCGACCACCCGGTCCTGATCACCAAGATCGACAACACCTATGCCAGCCAGCCGCAGGTCGGCCTCAGCCACGCCGACCTGGTGGTCGAGGAGCTGGTCGAGGGAGGTCTGACCCGGCTCGCGGTCTTCTTCTATTCCGACATCCCGCCGCAGGTCGGGCCGGTGCGCTCGATGCGCGCGAGCGACATCGGCATCGTCACGCCGGCCGAGGGCTCGGTCGTCACCAGCGGGGCGGCCGCCCGCACGATCGCCCGCATCAAGGGCGCCGGCATCACGTGGTACACCGAGGGCGCCAAGGGCATCTATCGCTCGCAGGCGCGCTCGGCGCCGTACAACCTGTTCGCCGACCTGACGGTGATCGCCAAGACCGCCAAGGCCAAGGCCGCCACCCCGCCCGACTACCTGCCGTGGGGCGATGCCGCCGATCTGCCCAAGGGCAAGCCGGCCACGACGATCGGCGCCCAGTTCTCGGGCGGCCACACCTCGGAGTGGTCCTACCGCGGCGGGCACTACGTCAACACCAACACCAACGCCGGCGCTGACGACCAGTTCCCGGCCGACACCATCCTGGTGCTGCGCGTGCAGGTCGGTGACGCGGGCTATCTCGACCCGGCCGGCAACCCTGTCCCGGAGACCAAGCTCGAGGGCACCGGCCCGTGCCAGCTGTTCCACGGTGGCCGGATGGTCCCGTGCACCTGGTCCAAGGACAGCCTGGAGAGCCCGATCACGCTGAGCGGCAAGACCGGCGAGCTGACGGTCCCGGCCGGACACACCTGGATCGAGCTGGTGCCGGCCGCCACGGGCAACGTCACGTTCTCGAAGTGACCGACGCGACGGCGCGCGGGCTGGTCCACCCCGGCCCCGGCCGTTCGGCCGCTGGGCGCGTCGCGGCCGGTTGGGCATGATGGAGGCATGACCCCGATCGCCGCCGGCATGCTGCTGGTGGCGACGCCTACGCTCGTCGACCCCAACTTCACCGACACCGTGGTGCTGCTGCTCGACGTCGACGACAACGGCGCCCTCGGCGTCATCCTCAACCGGCCCTCGCCGGTCCCGGTCTCAGAGGTGCTGGAGGCCTGGGGCTCCGTCGTCGTCGAGCCCGACGTGCTCTTCCGCGGGGGACCGGTCAGCACCGAGGGCGCCCTGGCCGTCGGGCTGTTGCGGACCGCCGAGGACGTCCCGGTGGGGTTCCGCGGCGTCACCGATCGGCTCGGCCTGGTCGACCTCGACACGCCCGTCGAGCTGGTAGACGGTTCGCTGGAGGGCCTGCGGATCTTCGCCGGCTATGCCGGCTGGGGCGCGGGTCAGCTCCAAGGAGAGATCGAGGAGGGCAGCTGGTACGTCGTACCCGGCGACTCCCTCGACGTCTTCCGCGTCGACCCGAGCGACCTGTGGCGCGACGTGCTGCGCCGCCAGCCGGGCGAGCTCGCCTGGCACTCGACCCGGCCCTACGACCCCAACCTCAACTGACCTGCCGTCGTCGAGGCGATGGGTCCGGCGCCGGCTGACGTCGTACGACGTCCCACCCGCCACACCTCTCGGCCGGAGCTGTCACTTCTCGGCTGAAGCTTCGGCCGAGAAGTGACAGTTTCACCGGCGCGCCGGTGAAACCGACGCGCCGGTGAAACCGACGCCCGCCGCCCCGCCTCACCCACGCACCGCCAGGCCACCGCGCCGACTAGACTCCCCCCTCGTGAGCAACCCGACGATCGGCTTCTCCTCCGGCACCGAGACCCTCGAGGACCGGCGCACGCTGCCGACCGAGGACGGCGACCACGAGCGGTTCTCCCACTACGTGCCCAAGGACAAGCTCACCGAGGCGATGGTCATGGGAACCCCCGTGATCGCGCTGTGCGGCAAGGTCTGGGTGCCGAGCCGGGCTCCCGAGAAGTTCCCGGTCTGCCCGGAGTGCAAGGAGATCTGGGAGTCGCTCAAGCCCGGTAAGGACGAGGGCCCCGACGCATGACGGGACGGGCCGAGCCCGGGACCGTCCCACTGTCGCCAGCCTGGCCGGACCGGGCTGCCTGGGGCACGGCCGGCTCACTGCGCGCGTGGCAGCAGGCTGCGCTGGAGCGCTACCTCGCCGAGCAGCCTCGTGACTTCCTGGCGGTCGCGACGCCGGGCGCCGGCAAGACGACCTTCGCGCTGACCGTGGCGGCGGAGCTCCTGGGGCGGCGCATCGTCGACAGGATCGTGGTCGTGGCCCCGACCGAGCACCTCAAGGTCCAGTGGGCCGAGGCCGCGGGCCGGGCCGGCATCCCGATCGACCCGGCCTATGCCGCGGGCCAGGGCCGCACCTCCCAGGACTTCCTCGGCGTCGCCGTCACCTATGCCGGTGTCGCGGTCAACCCGCTGGCGATGCGGATCCGCACCGAGCGCTTCAAGACGCTGGTCATCCTCGACGAGATCCACCACGCCGGCGACGCCATGTCGTGGGGCGAGGCGGTGCTGGAGGCGTTCGGCCCGGCGACACGGCGGCTGGCGCTGACCGGCACGCCGTTCCGCTCCGACGTCAATCCGATCCCGTTCGTGACCTATGCCCCCGGCTCCGACGGCATCCCGCGGTCCTCGGCCGACTACACCTATGGCTACGCCGACGCGCTGGCCGACCACGTCGTACGCCCGGTGCTGTTCCTCGCCTATTCCGGCGAGATGCAGTGGCGCACCCGCGCGGGCGACGAGATCGCGGCCCGGCTCGGCGAGCCGCTCACCAAGGACCTCACCTCCCAGGCGCTGCGCACCGCGCTCGACCCGGCGGGCTCGTGGATCCCGGCCGTGCTCGAGGCGGCCGACCGGCGGCTCTCGGAGGTACGCCGTCACGTGCCCGACGCGGGCGGCCTGGTGATCGCCACCGACCAGGACTCCGCCCGCGCCTATGCGGCCCTGCTCAAGAAGATCTCCGGCGAGGCACCGACGATCGTGCTCTCCGACGAGAAGGCCGCCTCCCGCAAGATCGCCCAGTTCACCGACAACGACAAGCGCTGGATGGTCGCGGTCCGGATGGTCTCCGAGGGTGTCGACGTGCCGCGGCTCGCTGTCGGCGTCTATGCGACGACGACCTCGACCCCGCTGTTCTTCGCCCAGGCCGTCGGCCGGTTCGTCCGAGCCCGCAAGCGTGGAGAGACCGCGTCGGTGTTCCTGCCGTCGGTCTCGACCCTGCTCGGTTTCGCGGCCGAGATGGAGGTCGAGCGCGACCACGCCCTCGGGCGGCGCATCAGCGACGAGGGCGACATCTTCGCCGCCGAGAACGACCTGCTGGCCCAGGCCCAGGCGGGCGAGGCGGCCTCTGCCGACGAGCTTGCGTTGCCGTTCGAGGCGCTCGGCTCCAGCGCGACCTTCGACCACGTGCTCTATGACGGCGCCAGCTTCGGCCACGAGGGCGAGGTGCACGTCGGCTCCGACGAGGAGATGGACTTCCTCGGCATCCCGGGCCTTCTCGACCCCGAACAGGTCCGCGAGTTGCTTCAGCAGCGCCAGCGCGACCGGCGTCGTCGTACGACGCCCGAGCCCGACCCGGTGACCCAGGAGGTCGCCGCCCACGAGCAGCTCGCCGTGCTCCGGCGCGAGCTCAACGGGCTGGTCGCCGCCTGGCACCACCGCACGGGGCAGCCGCACGGCGTGACCCACGCGGCGCTGCGCAAGGAGTGTGGCGGCCCCGCGGCGGCCGTCGCCTCGGCAGACCAGCTGCACGCACGCATCGACCGGCTGCGGGAGTGGGCGGCGCGCGCCACGTCCTGACCGGACCGGGCGGGCGCGTCAGGCGCGGACCTCGCGTGGCTTCTTGCGGCGGAACACGATCATCAGCAGGCCCATGATCGACACGAGTGCTCCGGCGAGCAGCCACTTGCCGAGCGCCCAGCCGAGCTGGCCGAAGGTGCCCTTGACCGGCACGAGCAGCACGGTGTCGCCCGCCCGCGGGCAGTCGACGACATAGTTGCCGCTCTTCTCGACATAGAAGCTGCCCTGCACGACATAGGCCTGCGGGCCCCAGGTGATCGTCTGCGGGCTGGTGGCGGTGACCTCCAGCGCGTCGCCGTGCCGCAGCCGGATGCGGCAGGCGGTGTCGCCCGGGCGCTCGGCCGGCGTGCCGAACATGAACGACGAGTCGCCGTGCAGGATCGTGGCCTCGTGGTTGAGGACCGGGCCGGTGTTGGCGACGTCGAGGGAGGAGACGGCGGCCGTGGTCAGCCCGATGATGGCCAGGATCGGACCGATCAGGAACACCACGATCCCCAGGATCAGCGGCGGTCCCGGGCGTCCCGGGTCATAGATCACGCCCTGGTGGGTGGTGACGACCGGCCCGGTCGGCCACGGGGTGCCGTCGGGGGCCGTGGCCGAGGGCGTGTAGCCCTGCGGCTGCGGCGCATAGGGTGCGCCGCCGTAGGGCGGTTCGGGGGTCTGCTGGCTGGTGGGTCCTGGTGCGCCGTCCATGAGTTCGGGCTCTCTCGTGGGGCAAGTATCGGTGCGCTCAGCAGCGTGACACGGTCCGCAGGTCGCCGAAGGTAAAACGTCACAATCGATCACCAACCGACGCAGGCGGTGGCCGGGCGCCGATGGGGGCGTCGTACGCTGCCGCCGTGCGCTCTCGGCTCCTGGCGGCATCGGCCGCACTGCTGCTCCTGCCCGCCTGCCAGTCGAGCGGCTCGGACCCCGCCGCAACGCCTGGCTACTCCGATTCCACGTCGAGCCCGTCGGCCGCATCGACGAGCGCCGCACCCGAGCCGACGGCCCGGGAGGCCTTGGCCGCGGCGCTCCGACGGCTGAAAGCGGATGGGCGCGCCAACTACTGGGTCACGATGCAGGACGACGGCCTGGCCGTCCTCAACGGCAACGGCTCCTTCGACCGTGCGCGGACTGCCGACCGCATCAACCTGCGAATCCTGGACAAGAAGAGCCTGGACGGGGTCTGGGTGGAGGACATCAACATCGGCCACGACCACTACCTCAAGGTGCCCGTCCTGTTCGGTCCTGCCATGGACAAGTGCTACCTCAAGGTCACCGACGGTCAGCTCACCTCGGCCCAGCTGGACTACTCAGGCCTTCACCTGGACCCTGTCCGGCTCCTGTCATCGGTCAAGGTCACCGGCTATGGGTTGTCGTCCCACGACTTCATCGAGGCCCGGCTCCGGGTCTCGCGCCTTGCGCCGCTGGTCGGCATCGGCGCCGTCGACCTGCGTCAGCGGATCGCGGCCAGCCCGGCCACGGTGCCCATCCAGATCACCGTCTCGGATGGCCGGCTCGAGCGTTGGGACGTCACGGCCGATGACCTGGCCCGAGCGATGCCACCGGGACTGACGAGGACCGAGCGTGCGCTGGCGTTGTTCGGCGACTTCAGCTATGCCCTGGACTACGAAACGGCGGATGAGGTGCTGCCACCGCCCGACCGCGAGGTCGCGGTGGACCCTCAGCGGGGCTGCGCCGCCGGAGGTACGGCGGCCTGAGTTCAGCTCGGCGCGGGGCCGGTCGAGCCCCGGAGGACCAGCTCGGGCTTGTAGAGGTATTCGCGGGAGGGGACCGGCGTGCCCTGGATCGCGTCGACGATGTGGGAGACGGCGGCTGCGCCGAGCGCCTGGACGGGCTGGCGGATCGTGGTCAGCGGCGGGTCGAGGAACTGCATCAGCGTGGAGTCGTCGAAGCCGACCACCGAGACGTCGCCCGGCACGTCCCAGCCGCCCTCGCGTGCGGCGTGGACGGCACCGAGCGCCATCAGGTCGGAGCCGCAGACGATCGCGGTCGCGCCGCGCTCGAGGAGCGCGCGGGCCGCGGCGGCCCCGCCCTCGACGGTGTAGAGGCCCTCCTCGATCCACGAGGCGTCGCCGTTCTGGATCAGCCCGTGGCTGCGCAGGGCGTCGAGGAAACCCTCGCGCTTGCGGCGCGACGGCATGTAGCGCTCGGGACCCGCCGCGAACCCGATGCGGGTGTGACCGAGCTGGGCCAGGTGGGAGACCGCCACCTGCATGGCGCTGTAGTCGTCGGTGGACAGGAAGGGGGCGTCGATGCCGGCGACATAACCGTTGATGAAGACCACCGGCATGCCCCGGTCGATCAGCGATCGGTAGCGATCGTGGTCGCCGGTCGCGTCGGCGTGGCGACCCGAGACGAAGATGATCCCGGCCACGCCGTGGTCGAGCAGCGACTCGACGTACTCGTCCTCGGAGATGCTGCCGGGGGACTGGGTGCACAGCACGGGGGTGAATCGGCGCCGGGCGAGCCCACCCTCGATGACCTGCGCGAACGCGGGAAAGATCGGGTTCTCCAGCTCGGGGACGACGAGGCCCACGAGTCCGGCGCTGCGGCGCCGGAGCCGGGCGGGTCGCTCATAGCCGAGCACGTCCAACGCGGTGAGGACCGCCTGTCGGGCGGCATCGCTGACGCCCGGCTTGTCGTTGAGGACCCGACTGACGGTGGCCTCGCTGACGCCCGCCTGCTGGGCGATGTCGGCAAGGGTGGCCATGGGCAAATGAAACCCGTTCGGCACCAGATCTGCAAGTGATAACAGTCTGGTTGCAAGGTCTTCCATTTCTTGCAAGGGCGTTGCTAGTGTGCCAATTGGCCTAGCCAACCACCCCTACCCAAGGAGCATCCATGCGTCGCCTCTCGGCTCTCGTCGGTGCCGCCGCTCTCGCCCTCTCCGTCGCCGCGTGCGGCGGGAACGGCGACGACGGCGGGTCGACCTCCAACTCCTCTCCTGCAGACTCCTCCAGCTCCGTCGACCCGGCCAGCCTCTCGGCCGAGCTGACCTGGTGGGACACCTCCGACCCGACCAACGAGGGCCCGGCGTTCCAGGAGCTCATCGCGAAGTTCAACGAGACCTACCCCAACGTCAAGATCAACTACCAGTCGGTGCCCTTCGGCGACGCGCAGAACAAGTTCAAGACCGCTGCCCAGTCCGGCTCCGGCGCTCCCGACATCCTCCGCGCCGAGGTCGCCTGGGTGCCCGAGTTCGCCTCGCTGGGCTACCTCTACGCCCTCGACGGCACGCCGCTCCTCGACGGCAACTACCTGCCGACGCCGCTCTCGAGCAACGTCTATGACGGCAAGACCTACGGCGTCCCGCAGGTCACCGACACCCTCGGCCTGATGTACAACAAGAAGCTGTTCGCCAAGGCCGGCATCGACACCCCGCCCACCACGTGGGACGAGGTCGCGGCCGACGCCAAGCTGCTCAAGCAGAAGGCCGGCGTCGACGGCATCTACATCAACGCGGGCGGCTACTTCCTGCTGCCGTTCATCTATGGCGAGGGTGGCGACCTGGTCGACACCGAGGCCCAGAAGATCCTGATCAACAGCCCCGAGGACGTCGCCGGCGTGACCGCCGCCCAGAACCTCGTCAAGAGCGGTGCGGCCGTCAAGCCCGACGCCAACGACTCCTACGGCACGATGATGACCCTCTTCAAGGAGGGCAAGGTCGCGATGATCATCAACGGCCCCTGGGAGGTCGCCAACATCGACGCCGACCCGAAGTTCGGTGGCTTCGACAACCTCGGCATCGCGCCGGTCCCGGCCGGCTCCGCCAGCCCGGGTGCTCCGGTGGGTGGCCACAACTACGTGATCTACTCCGGCATGGACGAGGCCAAGGCCGATGCCGCGATCGCGTTCGTCCAGTTCATGAGCAGCCCCGAGTCCGAGGCGTTCATCGCCGACAAGCTCGGTCTGCTCCCCGGCAACGCCGACTCCTATGACCTGATCACCGACAACGCCAAGGTCGCCGCGTGGAAGCCGGCGCTCGACGTGGCCAAGGCCCGGCCGTGGATCCCGGAGGGCGGGCTGTTCTTCGCCCCGCTCGACACCATGGCCACCCAGGTGCTCATCCAGGGTGTGGCGCCGCAGAAGGCGCTCGACGAGGCTGCTGCCACCTTCAAGTCCGACGTGGTCCCCGACTACTCCGAGTGAGCGTCGAGCACCACCGCTGAACCTGCTGTCGGGGGTCGGGCCCGCCCCGGCCCCCGACGGCCGTTCCACCCGACGACGATCTTTGGCACAGTGAGTCGCATCGTCGTTGCTCGGGCCACCGCCGATCCAGCGAGGGCCTGCCCTTTCGAGGAACCGGAGTTGTGATGACGTCGTTGGACGCGCTTCCCGACGAGGAAGCCACCGCCGGCTCGCGCCGCCCCCAGAAGGACCCCGGCCTGCTGCGTCGCAGCTGGGACCGCAACTGGTTCGCGTGGGCGATGGTGATCCCCACCGTGCTCGTGCTCGGTGTGCTCGTGCTCTACCCCCTGGTCCAGGGGGTCTATCAGTCCTTCACCAACCTCAACGAGGGCAACCAGCAGGCCGAGATCTGCACCAAGGTGCTGGGCGGCGGCACCACCTGCGAACCCAATCCCAACAAGGCGTCGTTCGTCGGCTTCGACAACTACGTCAGGATCCTCACCGGTGACACCGGGCACTTCTGGCTCCAGTTCACCAACACCATCGTGTGGACCTCCGTGTGCGTGTTCTTCCACTACACGATCGGTCTGGGCCTGGCGATCCTGCTCAACCGCAACTTCAAGGGCCGCAGCATCTATCGGGTGCTGCTGATCGTCCCCTGGGCGGTGCCGGCGTTCGTGTCCGCGTTCGCCTGGCGCTTCATGTTCAACGCGCGCTTCGGGGTCATCAACGCGGCACTGGAGAAGATCGGCCTCGACGCCGTCAACTGGACCGACCACCGCTGGACATCGCTGTTCACCGCCATCGTCACCAACGTGTGGCTCGGCGTGCCGTTCATGATGGTCGCGATGCTGGGCGGTCTCCAGTCGATCAACAACGACCTCTATGAGGCCGCGTCGATCGACGGGGCGACCGGCTGGCAGAAGTTCCGCAACATCACCATGCCCGGCCTGCGGCCCGTCTCCGCGACCGTGATCCTGCTCGGCACGATCTGGACGTTCAACATGTTCCCGATCATCTTCTTCGTCACCGGTGGCCAGCCGGCCGGCCAGACCGAGATCCTCGTGACCGGCGCCTACCGGGCGGCGTTCGAGGGCCTGCGCAACTACTCGCTCGCCGCGACCTATGGCGTGCTGATCTTGTCCATGCTCGTCGTCTTCGCCTCGATCTATCGTCGGGCGCTGCGCAGCCAAGGGGAGGTGTGGTGATGGCGTCCACCTATACGTCCGTCCCGCCCGGCAGCTCACCGAAGGTCCTCGCCGGCGAGCGGCTGACGCCGCCCAAGCCGCGTCGCGAGCGCAGCATCGGTGCCTCGATCGCACTCCACACGACCTTGGTCGTCGCGGTGTTCATCGCGCTCTTCCCGGTCGTGTGGGTGGCGCTGAGCTCGCTCAAGCCGCAGTACGCGATCCAACGGTCGACGATCAGCCTGATCGACCACCCGACGCTGGAGAACTACAAGCACGTCCTGTTCGACACCAGCTTCCCGACCTGGTTCCTCAACTCGATCGTCGTCGCCGCGTTCACGATGGTGATCGGCATCTTCATGTCCGCCACCGCCGGCTATGCCATGGCCAGGTTCAACTTCGCCGGCAAACGCGGGCTGATGTGGCTGTTCCTCATCACCCAGATGTTCCCGGTCGCGATCCTGATCGTGCCGATCTACACGATCATGGCCGACCTCGGTCTCATCGACCACAAGCTGAGCCTGATCATCGCCTACTGCTCGACCGCGGTCCCGTTCTGCGCCTGGATGATGAAGGGCTACTTCGAGACGATCCCCAAGGAGCTTGACGAGGCCGCGGCGCTCGACGGGCTGGGCCCGTTCGCGACGTTCTGGCGGGTCATCCTGCCGCTGGCCCGGCCGGGGATCGCGGTGACGGCGTTCTATACCTTCCTCACCGCGTGGGGCGAGGTCGCCTATGCGATCGCGTTCATCCAGTCCGACAAGAACCTCACCCTCGGGGCGGGGCTCCAGCAGTTCGTGCCGCGGTTCAACCCGCAGTGGGACCTGCTGACCGCCGGTGCGATCCTGATCGCCATCCCTGCGGGCGTGGTCTTCTTCTTCGCCCAGAAGCACCTCGTGGCGGGTCTCACGGCGGGTGGCACCAAGGGCTGAGCTCGGGCAGGATCGCGGCATGCCGTCGTACGTCGCGTTCCTGCGCGCCATCAACCTGGGACCGACCCGCAAGTTCCCCAAGGCCGCCATCGCGGCCGCGGTGGAGTCGACCGGGGCGACCGGGGTGGAGACGTATATCAACACCGGCAACGTCCGGCTGACCACGACGCTGCGCTCACGCGCCAAGGTCGAGGCGACCCTCGAGAAGGCCTTCGCGGCCGACCGGGGCTTCGAGGTGCCCACGATCGTGTTCACCCCGGCCGAGTTGCGCGACGTCGTCGCCGACGTCGACGAGTTGTGGGCCGAGCACGGGGAGCCCCTGGCACACGCGGTGACCCTGTTCAAGCAGCCGCCTGCGGCTGACGCAGTGGCCGCGGTGGAGTCGCTCGACCTCGCCGACCGCGTGGTCGTGAGGGGTCGCGCAGCTCACGTGATGCTGCTGACCAACTTCCACGAGTCCAAGCTCCTGGCGAGCAAGCAGTTCGCGGCGCTCGGGCAGGGCACCGCCCGCTATGCCAAGGTGCTGCGCGAGGTCACCAACCGCTGGTGCTGACGCACCGGGGCGCCGCCCTCAGTGGCCGGGCGTCGTCCGTCACTCCGCCCAGCGGGGCGTCGGCACACCGTCGATGCCGAACCGAGGCTGACGCCGCTCGGCGAGCGCGCGGATCCCCTCGGCGACGTCCTCGCTGCCCAGCAGGATGCTGTGGCTGGTCCGCTCGCGGTCGAGGGTGTCCTCGAGGTCGCCCAGCGTCGCGGCGTTGATCGCCCGCTTGGTCGCCGCATAGACCAGGGCCGGACCGGCCTGGAGCCGGTCGACGATGCGGCCCACGGCTGCGGTGAACTCGGTGTCGGCGACCACCTGGGTCACCAGCCCGGCGTCGTAGGCCTCGACGGCCGAGAGGTGCTCGCCGAGCAGCGCCATCCGCATGGCGCGGATGCGGCCCACCGCGGCGGCGACGGTCGCGGTCGCGCCGCCGTCGGCCATCAGGCCGACTCGCTGCTGGGCCAGCACGAACGACGCCGACTCGGCCGCGATCACCACGTCGGCGGCGAGCGCGATCGAGCAGGCGAGCCCGGCTGCGACGCCGTTGACGGCCGCGACGACCGGCTTGTCGAGGCGGGTGATGGCGCGCACGATGCGGTTGGCGCGGTCGGCGGCGGCCACGTCGAAGTGCGCCTCGGCACCGGGGCCCGAGATGTCGGCGCCGGTGCTGAACGCCAGCCCTGTCCCGGTCAGCACCACGATCTTGACGCCCTCCTGGGAGGCGGCGTCCTCGAAGACCTCGGCGAGCCGGTCGGCCATCTCGGCGGTGAGCGCGTTGAGCGCCCCGGGCCGGTCCAGCGTCACCCAGAGGGCGGCGCCGACCCGGCGGGTGTCCAGGGCGGTCATGTTCTCAAGCAATGTCGACTCCTGCCGTCTGCATCTGTTCCAGTGCCTTGCTCGTGGTCTCGGGGGCGACGCCGGCACACAGGTCGCTGAGCAGCCGCACTGAGAAGCCCTCGGCCACCGCATCGAGCGCCGTCGCGCGGACGCAGTGGTCGGTCGCCAGGCCGCACACGTCGACCGCCGTCACCTCGTGGCGTCGCAGCCACTCGGCCAGTCCGGCCCCGCCGGCCTCGTGGCCCTCGAAGCCGGAGTAGGCCGCCGCGTGGTCGCCCTTGAGGAAGATCGCGTCGAACGGCTGTGGGTCGAGGTTGGGGTGGAACGCCTCGCCGTCGCTGCCGACGCGGCAGTGCACCGGCCAGGAGTCGACGAAGTCGGGTTCGCGCGCCCAGTGGGCCCCCGGGTCGATGTGGTGGTCCTTGGTGGCGACCACGACGGCGTAGTCGGGGGCCTCGGGGTCCTGGCGGGTCCAGTGGTGGAGCAGCACCCCGATGTCGTGGGCGACCTGGGCTCCGCCGGTGACGGGGAGCGACCCGCCCTCACAGAAGTCGTTCTGCACGTCGACGACGATCAGCGCGCGCTTCATGCGACGACCCTAACCTCAGCCGGCCGTGGAATTGGACAACCGATCGGACATCCATGGGACGGCGAGTCCCAAGAAGGTGTCCCACAGGTCCCAGGTGTGGTCGCCGGGGCGGAAGTCGACCGTCACGTCGTGGCCGGCTGCCCGGGCCCGCTCGACGAACGTGACGTTGCCCGGATGGAGCCGGTCCTCGGTGCCGCACCCGATCCACAGCCTCGGCAGGCTGTCCTGGTCGAGCATCGCCACCAGGTCGTCGCCGGGCTGGAGGGCGCCGCCGAAGACGCGGTCCTTGACCTCCTCCCGGTCGGGCCGGTCGAGGGTCCGGGCCAGGTCGAGCACGCCGGAGAAGCTCGCGGCAGCCGCGAAGCGCTCGGGGTGGCGAAGCGCGAGCTTCATGGCGCCGTACCCACCCATCGAGAGGCCGGCGACATAGGTCGAGGTGGGGTGCTGGGTGAGCCCGAAGAAGTCGCGGGTCACGGCGGGGAGCTCCTCGGAGACGAACTCCCAGTAACGATGTCCGTGAGCCTCGTCGGCATAGAAGCTCCGTGCCACCGCGGGCATGACCAGGGCGAGCCCGGCCTGCTCGGCGTACCTCGCGGCGCTGGTCCACCGCAGCCACGACGTGTGATCGTCCGACAGCCCGTGGAGGAGGAACAGCACCGGCGGGTCGGCCGGCCGCTCGACCGCCACCACCCCGTCGTCCAGCTCCCGCTCCAGCTCCGGCAGCACCACGGTCATCGACGTCCCCATCCGCAGGGAGGCCGAGAAGAAGTCACAGGTGATCAGGGCCATGCGTGCCACTGTAGGCGGGCCGGTTCACCAAGGTAGGCGGGCGAACCCTCACTTACCGTGCGGAGTTCACCGAGGTAGGTGCGGGTTGACCTTCCTACCTTGGTGAACCGTCACCACCTCAGCCACCCACATGGACGGTCTCGATGACCGGGTCGCCCTTCGACATTTGGCGGGCGACGAGAGGCAGCTCCTGGCGGGCGGCGACGTGGCGGTCGCGGGCGGCGGTCAGGGGCTCACGTCCGACGACCTCGCCGGCCCGCACGAGCGGGACGAGCAAGGCCCGGTCGTCGCCGTCACTGACGGGTGCCTCACCGATGCCGATCACCTCGGCCTCGGCGACACCCTGCGCGTTGCGGCGTCGCAGGGCAAATTTCCGGCCGCCGATCGAGATCTTGTCGGCGCTCTTCTTGGCCACCGAGATCATCGTCCCCTCGTCGTCCTCGCGGGCGACCAGCTTGTAGACGAAGCCCGACGTCGGGTGCCCCGACCCGGTCACCAGCTCGGTGCCGACGCCATAGCCGTCGACCGGGGCCGCGCGCAGCGCCGCGATCGCGAACTCGTCGAGGTCGCTGGTGACGATGATGCGGGTCCGGAACGCGCCGAGGGAGTCCAGCTGCTCGCGCACGCGGACGGCGAGCACGCCGAGGTCGCCGGAGTCGATCCGGACGGCGCCCAGCTCGGGCCCGGCGATCTCGACCCCGAGCCGCACCGCCTCGGCGATGTCATAGGTGTCGACCAGCAGGGTCGTCCCGGCCCCGAGCGAGGTTACCTGGGCCCGGAACGCGTCGGCCTCGCTGTCGTGGAGCAGCGTGAAGCTGTGGGCGCTGGTGCCGGCCGTCGGCACGCCGTACCGCTGCCGGGCGGCCAGGTTGGAGGTCGTCGCGAAGCCGGCGACGTACGCCGCGCGTGCCGCGGCCACCGCGGCCTCCTCGTGCGTACGACGCGAGCCCATCTCGATGCACGGGCGGCCCGCGGCCGCGGTCGTCATCCGGGACGCTGCGGACGCGATCGCGGAGTCGTGGTTGTAGATCGACAGCAGCAGGGTCTCCAGCAGCACGGCCTCGGCGAAGCTGCCCTCGACGATGACGAGCGGGGAGTAGGGGAAGTAGACCTCGCCCTCGGCATAGCCCCAGACGTCTCCGGAGAACCGGTAGTCGGCCAGCCAGGCGAGGGTCGTCTCGTCGACCACAGCGCCCTCGCGCAGGGTCGTGAGGACCTCGTCGTCGAAGCGGAACCTCTCGATCGCATCGAGCGCCCGGCCGACCCCGGCCACGACGCCATAGCGGCGGCCCTCGGGGAGACGACGGGGGAACAGCTCGAAGACCGACCGGCGGTGGGCCGTGCCGGCGGCCAGCGCCGCCTGCAGCATGGTCAGCTCGTAGTGGTCGGTGAGCAACGCGGTCGAGGTCACGGGGTCAGCGTAGGACGCCTCTCGACCTGCCCGGTCCTCCCGGGGCGCTGGTCGGCTCGGCTGCTCGGCTCCGCTCGACGGATGTGCCACCATGAAATGGTGTCCGCCGCCAGCCCTGTCGAGGTCGATCCGACCCTCAGCCCTGACGAGGTCACCATCTTGTCCTCACCGTGGGTGACGATCGTCTGGAACGACCCGGTCAACCTGATGTCCTATGTCGTCTATGTCTTCCAGAAGTACTTCGGCTATGACCGCAAGAAGGCCGAGAAGCTGATGCTGGAGGTCCACCAGGACGGCAAGTCCGTCGTCAGCGCCGGGAGCCGCGAGGAGATGGAGCGCGACGTCCAGGCGATGCACGAATACGGCCTGTGGGCCACGATGCAGAAGGACCGGTGAGCCGGTGACCGGCTTCGCCCGGCACCGCACCAGCCGTCGGATCATCGCGAACTTCACCGGGTTCGAGGCCGACCTGCTGCGGTCGCTCGCCTCCCAGCTGATCGAGCTGCTACGCAACGAGCGGGCGGCCCCGATGGAGAGCACCGACCCCCTCGAGGCGATGTTCGACTTCTCGGGCGTCGACTTCGCCGGACCGGTGGCCGAGCCCGAGGACCCCGTGCTGCTGCGGCTGTTCCCGACCGCTTATCCCCAGGACGAGGACGCGGCCGCCGACTTCCGCCGCTACACCGAGGGTGAGCTGCGCGACCGCAAGGCCGCTGCGGCGGGTGCGATCATCGACTCCCTCGAGGAGGCGGGGCTGCCGCCCCAGCTCGACCAGGAGGGCCTGGTCATCGATGTCGAGCTCGACGAGCCGACGGCCGAGGTCTGGCTGCGCTCGTTCACCGACGTACGCCTCGCCCTGGCCACCCGCCTCGGCGTCGAGGAGGGCGACGAGGACTACTGGGAGGGCCTCGCCGACGACGACCCCCGCTCCCAGGCCCACGACATCTTCGAGTGGGTCGGCTATCTCCAGGAGACGCTGGTCGACGCCCTGACGCGCTGACGGCCTCGGCTCCGAGACGGCGCCAGCGCGCCTCCTCAACCGGCGGCCACGGGCTGGCGCCTCCTCAACCGGCGACCCTGTCAAACGGTTGTCCACACCCTCGAGTTAGTACGGAAGGCAGCGGCCACAACCTTCCGTACTAACTCGAGCTTGTGGAGAAACGTCAGCCGGAGTGGGTGGTGACGCCGTACTGCTCACGGTGGGACAGGGCCCATCGGGCGAGGGGGATGGTGGCGGCCGAGACCGTGACCATGAGGGCGGCCAGGACGAACCACCCGATGTCGGAGTGGCGCACACACAGCAGGGTGACGACCGGTGGGCCGACGATGGTGACGGAGGTGAACCCGAGGCCGGCGAAGCCTTGGTACTGCCCCTGGCGCTCGTGGGGGGCGAGGCCCATCTGGAGCCCCCACTGACCACCGGAGCCGATCATCTCGCCGACGACGTGGAGTCCCGCACCGACGACCAGCAGACCGATCGCGGCCGTGACTCCGAACCGTCCCGCCAGGCCGATGGCGACGAAGCCGGCGGCCATCCACAGCGATCCCCGCAGCAGTGACCGTGACGAGGCGGCCACCGAGTCCGAGCCGCGCGAGAGCCGGACCTGGAAGAGCGCGACGGCCACGGTGTTCAACAGCAGCAGGACCGCGACCATCACGGTGGGCGCCTGCGTGCGCTGGGAGATGAACAGCGCCACGCCCAGTTCCATGACCAGGAAGTGCAGGGCGAAGAGTCCGGTCATCGCGGTGATCACGACGTAGGGCCAGTCGCGCAGGACCGCCAGCCGTGGCTCGCCGGCCGCCCGCTCGTACGGCGGCAGGTGGGGGAGCCGGGTGGTGTTCCAGGCGGCGAAGGCCGTGAGAACGCCGTTGAGGACGAACACCGAGACGTAGGCCCAGCTGCGGTCGATGACCAAGGCGGCCCCGCCGACCAGCGAGCCCACCGCGATCGCGGTGTTGGTCACCGCCCGCAGATAGGCCTTGAACAGCACCCCGCGGCCGCCACGGGCCAACTGGGCGACCACGCCCTGGTTGACCGCGCCTGCCGAACGCTCGAACAGCGCGAGGACGCCGAGCAGGGCAGCCAGCTGCCAGGGCTCGCGCGCGAAGGCGGGTGGTACGGCGCACAGGGCCGACCCGGCCAGCGCGAGGGCCAGCACCTCGCGAGGGCCGCGGGTGTCGCCGAGGTGCCCGGCCGGCACCTGGACGAGCAGGCCGACCACGGCGGACAGGGAGAGCGCGAGGGCGACCTGGGTGGCGGTGAACCCGACGTGCCGGGTGAAGTAGAGGGCGCTCGTGGTCATCACGGCGCCCCCACCGAAGCGGTTGGCGAAGGCGCCGAGCGCGAGGATCCGCAGGTCCGGGTCGATGGGGATGCCGCGGCGGGTGAGCTGCTCGGGCTCAGCGACGGACATCCGACTTCCCTGACTCTCTTGACATCAAGACACTTCAGTCTAGGCGCCCACACTCCGGTCGGGCGAGCGGTTTTGCGCTCCGTTGCCTAGGCTGGGACATCGTGCTGAGCCTCGACCGGGAGACCTACGACGCCATCGTCGCCCACGCCAAGCGGGACCACCCCGACGAGGCGTGTGGCGTGGTCGCCGGCCCCGCCGGGAGCGACCGGCCCACGCGCTTCGTGCCCATGGTCAACGCGGCCGGAAGCCCGACCTTCTATGAGTTCGACAGCCAGGAGCTGCTCGCGCTCTATCGCGAGATGGACGACCGCGACGAGGAGCCGGTGGTGATCTATCACTCCCACACGGCGACCGAGGCCTATCCCAGCCGGACCGACATCAACCTGGCGATGGAGCCCGGAGCGCACTATGTGCTCGTCTCCACACGCGAGCACGGGAATAACGAAGGCCCCGTGGAGTTTCGGTCCTACAGAATCGTGGACGGCGTGGTGACCGAGGAAGACATCTCGGTCGACCGCCCCGCCGTCGAAGACAGGAGCACGCCCTGATGGCCATCGAGGTCCGCATTCCCACCATCCTCCGCAGCTATACCGGAGGCGAGAAGGCCGTGACGGCCGCCGGCGACAGCCTGGCTGGCCTGATCGCCGACCTGGAGGCCAACCACCCCGGCATCCGCGAGCGCCTCATCGACGGTGAGGAGCTGCGCCGGTTCGTCAACGTCTACATCAACGACGAGGACGTCCGCTTCATCGGCGGTCTCGAGGCTCCGCTGAGCGACGGCGACCAGGTCGTCATCCTGCCGGCCGTGGCCGGCGGCTGCTGACCGCGCCGTCCCGGGCGGCCTGACTCCCCGTGACGCGTTTCGACAGTCTCCTCGACTCGGTGGGCGGCACTCCGCTCGTCGGGCTGCCGGGCCTGTCCCCGAGTGCCGACGTACGCCTGTGGGCCAAGCTCGAGGACCGCAACCCGACCGGGTCCATCAAGGACCGGGCGGCGCTGTCGATGCTCGAGCAGGCCGAGAAGGACGGTCGGCTCAAGCCCGGCTGCACCCTGCTCGAGCCGACCTCCGGCAACACCGGGATCAGCCTGGCGATGGCCGCCAAGCTCAAGGGCTACCGCATCGTCTGCGTGATGCCCGAGAACACCTCCGAGGAGCGCCGCCAGCTGCTGCGGATGTGGGGCGCGGAGATCGTGTCCTCGCCGGCCGCGGGTGGCAGCAACGAGGCGGTCCGGGTCGCCAAGCTCATCGCCGAGGAGCACCCCGACTGGGTGATGATGTACCAGTACGGCAACGAGGCCAACGCGCTCGCCCACTACCGCACCACCGGGCCCGAGCTGCTGGCCGACCTGCCCGGCATCACCCACTTCGTCGCCGGTCTCGGCACCACCGGCACACTCATGGGCGTCTCGAAGTTCTTCCGGGAGCACAAACCCGAGGTGCGCATCGTCGCCGCCGAGCCGCGCTATGGCGAGCTCGTCTATGGGCTGCGCAACCTCGACGAGGGCTTCGTGCCCGAGCTCTATGAGGCCGACCTCATCGACACCCGCTTCTCCGTCGGGCCGCGCGACGCGGTCCGACGCGTCCGCGAGCTCCTCGAGCTCGAGGGCATCTTCGCCGGGGTCTCCACCGGCGCGATCCTCCATGCCGCACTCGGTCAGGCCGCCAAGGCGGTGAAGGCGGGCGAGCGAGCCGATATCGCCTTCATCGTCGCGGACGGTGGCTGGAAATACTTGTCGACGGGCGCCTATGAGGGCACGATCGACGAGGCCGAGGAGCGACTGGAGGGTCAGCTGTGGGCATAGGGTTCCCGACGCTACGGCGCATCGGCGTCACGGCGGTCCTCGCCATCGTGGGTCTGCTGGCGCCTCTCGTGACGGTGGGCGGTGCCTCCGCGGCAGCCGTCGACCCGATCGTCAACGTCGCGCCGCCGGTGGTCAACGGCACCGCCCAGGTCGGCGAGCGTGTGCGCACGACGACCGGCGACTGGACGCCCACGGGGCTGACGTTCACCTATCAGTGGCTCCGCGACGGCTCGCCCATCGCCGGGGCGACGAGCGCGAGCTACAAGGTCCGGCTCGAGGACCTCGCCGCCACCCTGAGCGCCGAGGTGACGGCGACCGACGCGACCGACCAGACCGCGACCGCGACGTCCGACCCGACGGGCGCCGTACGGCGGGGTGTGCTCGAGGTCGTCGACCGGCCCTCGATCTCCGGGGTGACCCGCTATGACCACCGGCTGACCGCCGACCCCGGGGCGTGGGCGCCCAAGGTCAAGAACGTCAGGTTCCAGTGGCTGCGGTCCGGTGAGCCGATCCCCGGAGCCCACCAGGCGACCTATTTGCTGGCGCCCGAGGACGTGGGGTCGCGGGTGACCGTCGAGGTGACCGCGCGGCGTGAGGGCTACCAGCGCGGCACCGCGCGCGCCAAGCGCACCAGGACCATCGACCACCGGGTGCCGCTGCGCCGGATGGTGAGCTATCACGTCGAGACCAGGGGCAAGATCACCGCCGACCTCGCCACCTTCAAGCGCCTGGCCCAGGAGACCTATGACGACCCGCGCGGCTGGCGCAGTGCCGGGATGGGTTTCAAGCGGGTCGCCAAGGGCGGTGCCTTCACCCTGGTGCTGGCCCAGGCCAGCTGGGTGCCGCGGTTCTCGTCGGTGTGCAGCGCCGAGTGGAGCTGTCGGGTCGGCCGGTTCGTCATCATCAACCAGACGCGCTGGCTGCACGCCAGTCCGGCGTGGAACGCGGCCGGCCGGAGCCTGCGCGACTATCGCAACATGGTCGTCAACCACGAGACCGGCCACTGGCTCGGCCACGGCCACCTCGGCTGCCCGGGACCGGGTCGACTGGCGCCGGTGATGATGCAGCAGTCCAAGGGCACCGACGGCTGCAAGCTCAACCCGTGGCCGTTGCGCTCGGAGCTGTGGGCGCACCCCTCGGGCAAGCTGGCGGAGCTGCCGCCCGGCGCAGACGCCCGCGTCTGGGTCGACTAGGGTGACCCCGAACCCGCCGGACCCGGACGACCTCCGGGCCGGCACCATCGGACCGGCGTGACGGAGCCTCCCTTGGTCAACACCCTGCGGGACATGATGCACGAGCTGGTCGTCTTCAGCGGCAGTGCTCACCGCCCCCTCGCCCAGGCGATCTGCGACAACCTCGGCGTCTCGCTGGCCCCGGTCGAGCTGACCAGGTTCAGCAACGACTGCCTCCAGGCCCAGCTCCAGGCCAACTGCCGCCAGCGTGACGTCTACATCATCCAGCCGCTGGTGCCGCCCACCCAGGAGCACCTCATGGAGCTGCTGCTGATGATCGACGCGGCCCGCGGCGCCTCGGCGTCCAAGGTCACGGCGGTGATCCCGCACTATGCCTATGCCCGGTCCGACAAGAAGGACGCCTCCCGCATCTCGATCGGCGGCCGGCTCGTCGCGGACATGCTGGCGACCGCTGGCGTGGACCGGGTGATCACGATGACCCTCCACGCACCGCAGGTCCACGGCTTCTTCTCCGTCCCGGTCGACCAGCTCACCGCGCTCGGGATCCTCGCCGAGCACTACCTCGGCCGCGACCTGACCGACTGCGTGGTCGTCTCGCCCGACCTGGGCAACGCCAAGACCGCCACCCAGTTCGCGCGGCTCCTGGGGCTCCCCGTCGCCGCCGGTTCCAAGCAGCGACTGGCCGATGACCGGGTGGTCATCGATGCCATCGTCGGCGACGTCGCCGGCAAGCGGGCGATCGTCCTCGACGACGAGATCGCCACCGGTGGGTCGATCGTCGAGCTGCTCGACCGGCTCGCCGACGCGGGCTGCACGAGCGCCTCGGTCACCTGCACCCACGGGCTGTTCGCCGGCAAGGCCGTCGAGCGACTGCGTCACCACCCGATGATCACCGAGGTCGTCACGACCGACACGGTGCCCGCCCCTGCCGACTGGCCCGAGCTCGAGGTGCGCAGCGTCGCCGCACTCTTCGCCGAGGCGGTGGCCCGCATCCACGCGGGAGAGTCCGTCAGCAGCCTGTTCGACGGGGTCGACCCGTCGCTCGGGCCGCCGCAGCCCAAGCTCTTCGAGTGACGGTCCACCGGGGGAGCGCGCGTCGCGCGCGCCGTCGTACGGCGTGGGTCAGGTCACGCACCAGCGACGTGATGTCGGTCGCTTTGTCCGTATTTTCGCCGCCCCGGCCGTCTAGCCTGTCTCGTTGTGTCTGACCTCGACGACCTGCCCAGCGACCTCCCCGGGCCCGATGCTCCCATCGGGATCTTCGACTCCGGGTTCGGAGGGCTGACCGTCGCACGCTCGGTCATCGACCAGCTGCCCCACGAGTCGATCGTCTATCTCGGTGACACGGCCCGGCAGCCCTATGGCCCCAAACCGATCAGCGAGGTGCGCGAATATGCGCTCGAGTGCCTCGACCACCTCGTCTCCCACGGGGTCAAGGCGCTCGTGATCGCGTGCAACTCCGCGAGCGCTGCCATGCTCCGCGACGCCCGGGAACGCTACGACGTCCCCGTCGTCGAGGTGATCTATCCGGCGACGCGTCGCGCGGTCCGCGCGTCGCGCAACGACCGGATCGGCGTGATCGGCACCCACGCCACCATCGACTCCCTCGCCTATGTCGACGCGTTCGCTGCCGCACCCCAGATCGACCTGATGACCCAGGCCTGTCCGGAGTTCGTCGACTTCGTCGAGCAGGGGATCACCGGCGGCGACGAGCTGCTCAAGGTCGCCCACGACTACCTCGACCCGCTGGTCGATGCCGGCGTCGACACACTCGTCCTCGGGTGCACCCACTACCCGCTGCTGACCGGCGTCATCTCCTATGTGATGGGCGACGACGTGACCTTGGTGAGCTCGGCGGAGGAGTGTGCCAAGGACGTCTACAAGATGCTCGTCGAGACCGGCCTGATGCGCGATGGCGGCGTCCCCACCTATTGCTTCCTCACCACGGGTTCACCGGAGGAGTTCGAGACCATCGGCCGCCGGTTCCTCGGACCAGAGCTGCACGCCGCCTATCAGTTCGTCGGAGGGCTCGGATGAGACTGACCGTCGTCGGCTGCTCGGGCTCCTATCCCGGGCCGGACTCGCCCGCCAGCGCCTATCTCGTCGAGAGCGACCTCGACGGGCGCACCTGGCGGATCCTGCTCGACCTCGGCAACGGCTCGCTGGGGGCGCTGCACCGCTATGCCGACCCGCTCGCGATCGACGCCGTCTTCCTCAGCCACCTCCACGCCGACCACTGCCTGGACCTGTGCAGCTATTACGTGCTGCGCAAGTATCACCCCGACGGCGCCCAGCCGCGCATCCCGGTGCACGGCCCGGTGGGCGTCGCCGCTCGCCTCGCGGCCGCCTACGACCTGCCGCACGAGCCCGGGATGACCGGCGAGTTCGACTTCCTGGAGTACGCCGGGCCGGTCCGTCTCGGGCCGTTCCTCGTCGAGCCGCTGCCCGTGGTCCACCCGGTGCCGTCGTTCGCCCTGCGCGTCACCGCCGACGGGCGGAGCCTCACCTACTCCGGCGACACCGCGCCGTGCCCCGGCCTCGACGAGGCCGCCGCCGGTGTCGACCTGCTGCTGGCGGAGGCGTCGTTCCTCGACGGGGTCGACAACCCCGAGGGCATCCACCTCACCGGCCGAGAGGCGGCGGAGCTGGCCGTCCGTGCCGGCGTCGGCCGGCTGGTGCTGACCCACATCCCGCCGTGGAACGACGCCGCCATCGCGTTGGCGGCCGCCCAGGACGTCTTCACCGGCCCGCTGGAGCTCGCGCGGCCCGGTGCCGCCTGGGAGGTCTGAGGGCGGGTCGCTCCTGCGACCTGCGACCGTCTCGCGCCGTTCAGACCAGTCCGGCGTCGTGGACGCAGATCGCGATCTGGACCCGGTTGGTGACGCCGAGCTTGTCGAAGAGCCGTGACACGTGAGCCTTCACCGTGGCGACCGACACGAAGAGCTCCGCAGCGATCTCGGCGTTGCTCAGACCTCGGCCGACCGCAACCGCGACGTCCCGCTCACGCTCGGTGAGCGCTGTCAACCGGTCGGAGGCGCTCTGGGCGCGGTCGTCCGGGGTCGTCGAGCGGACCCGACGCACCAGGCTCTGCGTCGCTGAGGGCGACAGCATGGTCTCGCCGTCGACCACCTTGCGGATCGCGGCGACGATCTCGGCGGGCGGGGTGTCCTTGAGCAGGAAGCCGTCGGCGCCCGCGGCGACCGCCTCGACGACATAGTCGTCAGCGTCGAAGGTCGTCAGCACGATGACGTGCGGGGGCCGGGGGTCGGCGAGCAGGTCACGGGTCGCGTCCAGGCCGTTGCGCACGGGCATCCGGATGTCCATCAGCACCACGTCGGGCGACAGCTCGCGGGCGCGGCGTACGCCGTCGGCGCCGTCGGCGGCCTCGCCGACCAGCTCGAGGTCGCCGCTCCCGCCCAGCATGAGGGTCAGGGCCGACCGCACCAGTGGGTCGTCGTCCACGATGAGGACCCGGATCACGCCGTCCATGGCAGCCACCCTTCCACGACGAAGTCCCGGTCCTGCACCCGATGACGCAGCCACCCGCCACGCAGCTCGGCCCGCTCCGTCAGTCCCAGCAGGCCGAGGGCAGCACCCGGTGTCCGGGTCGGTCCGAACCCGAGCGGGTTGCGCAGCTCGACCGACAGTCCGTCGTCGGGGGAGCCGGCCACCCGGATGTCCAAGGTGGCGCCCGGCGCGTGCTTCCCCGCGTTGGTGATGCCCTCCTGCAGGATGCGATAGACCGTTCGGCCCAGCGCGTCCGGCATCCGCTCGTCGGTGAGTGCGTGGTCGTCGAGCGCCACCTTCATCCCTTGCCCCCGGGCCTGGTCGAGCAGCTGGCCGACGTCCCCATAGGTGGGCTGCGGCCGGTCGAGCAGCTCGCCGGTATCGGCGTCCCGGAGGACGCCCAGCACGGCACGCAGGTCCATGAGGGCATCGTTGGCCTGCTGTTGGACCTCGGCGGCCCCCCGACGCAGGCTGTCGGCGTCGAGGTCCTCGCGGAAGGCGAGGGCGCCCGCACGCATCGAGATCTGGGAGATGCGGTGGGCCAGCACGTCGTGCATCTCGCGCGCGATGCGCGCTCGCTCGTTGGTCCGGGCCTGCAGCGCCCGCAGGCCCTGCTGGCCTCCGCCCGCTCGGCCCGCTGGTGGAGCGCCGCGACCAGCTCGCGCCGCGAGCCGACGTACATCCCCCAGCCGATGACGATCGCGAGGAAGAGCACCCCGAAGATGATGTTGACCCAGAAGGGCGAGTCGTCGGTGGTCGGGATGATGAGTGTGGACGCGGCCAGCGCCGTGGTTGCCACGACGCCCACCGGGATGATCTCGCGCCACCGGCGGCGGGTGGCCAGCGAGAACATCGCCAGCATGCCCGGGGCCGTGCTCAGCACGGAGAACATGCCCAGCGAGGCGATCACGACCGGGACAGCCACGGGCCAGCGTCGCCGGAAGTGCACGAGCACGAACGCGCCGAGACCCACCGCCACGTCGATCCAGAACAGCCAGCGCTCCTCGCGCCACTCGAGTGGGACCGAGCCGACCAGCAGGATGCTGGTCAGCGCGAGCATGACCAGCAGCCGCCAGGTGTGCCCCCACCACGTCACGGGCGGCTGGAAGCTCTCGGGCGCGGTGCGGTCCACGATGACAGGCTAGGTGGCCGACGGGCTCGACGGCACCGCCCCCGGTCGCGACGCACCCCCTACCTTGGTCGATGCAGGTCTCGACGCTGGGCCGATGTGCCGGACCCGACCGAGCCGCCAGAGTCGTTGTCATGATCAACGTCAGCGACCTGAGCAAGCGGTACGGCGGCTTCGCGGCCGTCGACCACATCGACTTCGTGTGCCAGCCCGGGAGAGTGACCGGGTTCCTCGGCCCCAACGGTGCCGGCAAGACCACCACCATGCGGATGATGGTCGGGCTGACCGCGCCGACGACCGGCGCCGTCACCATCGGCGGTCACCGCTTCGCCGACCTCCCCAACCCGGGGCGCCACGTCGGCGTCCTCCTCGACGCCTCCGCCCAGCATGCCGGCCGCACGGGCCGCGAGGTGCTGGCGCTGAGCGCCGCCACCATGGGGCTGCCCTCCTCGCGGGTCGACGAGATGCTGGAGATGGTCGGGCTCGCTGCCTCCGAGGCCAAGCGTCGCGTCCGCAACTACTCCCTCGGCATGCGGCAGCGGCTCGGTATCGCCAACGCCTTGCTGGGGGACCCGTCGGTGCTGATCCTCGACGAGCCCGCCAACGGTCTCGACCCGGCAGGCATTCGGTGGATGAGGGACCTGCTGGCGTCCTATGCCGCCCGGGGAGGGACCGTGCTCCTGTCCAGCCACCTGCTCCACGAGGTCGAACAGGTCGCCGACGACATGCTGCTCATCGACCGGGGCCGGATCGTGGCGAGCGGCGACAAGGCGTCGCTGCTGGCCAGCACGCACGCCGGGACGCTCGTCACGGCCACCGACAACGCCGCCCTGGCGCACGCTCTCACCGCGGCCGGCTACACCGTCAGCGAGCGCGGCGGGGGCCTCAGTGTCGACGCCGAGCCTGTGCACATCGGCACCGTCGCGGCACGGACGGGGCTCGTGCTCACCGACCTCCGCCCCGACGGCGGTGGGCTCGAGCACCTGTTCCTGAGCCTGACGACGGAGGGCCAGCGCGACGTCCTCGCCCCCGAAACCACGACCGTTGCCCTCGAAGGAGCACACGCATGACCGCCGTACTGACCGATGCCCCCGTCCTCGACACCTCGGCCACCCGACCGATCTCGTTCGCACGACTCGTCCGGGTCGAGCTGCGCCGCATGGCCGACACCCGGGCCGGGCTGTGGCTGTTGATCTCGATGGGGCTGCTGACGGCGTTGGTCATGGTGATCATGACCTGGGTGCTGCTTGCCCAGGACCTCCGCCCGACCTTCCGCGACTTCATGATCGGCATGAGCACGCCGATGGGTGTCCTACTGCCGGTGCTGGGCATCCTCGGGGTGACCCAGGAGTGGTCGCAGCGCACGGCACTGGTGAGCTTCACCCTCGTCCCGTCGCGGATGCGGTTGTTCTCGGCCAAGTTCGTGGCGCTGCTGGTGTGGGCGGCCGCGGCCCTCGTGGTCGGCCTGCTCCTCGCCGTCGCCGCCAACGCGGTCTTCGCGGCCCTCGGCGGCGACGCGGCCGTCTGGGACATGGGAGCCGGCGACCTCGCCCTGTTCTTCCTGCTGCACGTCTTCGGGCTGGCCACGGGTTTCGCGTTCGGTGCCTTGCTGCTCAACTCGGCGGGGGCGATCGTCGTCTACTTCGTCTACTCGTTCGTCCTGCCGGGGCTGTTCGAGGTCGGCGCCAACCTGATGGAGTGGTTCTCCAAGCTGCGGCCGTGGATCGACTTCAACGCCGCCCAGTCCCCGCTGACCGAGGGCTCGGTGTCGGGCCGGGAGTGGCAGTACCTCGCGGTCTCCGGCCTGCTGTGGCTCGTCGTACCGCTGCTGGTCGGCGTCCGCCGAGTGCTGCGCTCCGAGGTGAAGTAGCCTCCGCCTCTCCGCCCCGAGGTGTCCTCCTCGGGGCGGACCAGGCCCGGTCGGTCCTCACGGGGGTGGGACCGGCCGGGCCGCCGTGGGGGTTGCGGTTTGGCCCAAATCGGCAGAGTTTCGGGTCGCCGGCATGCAGTTTGTGTCCAATCGGCGTACGTCGACGGCTCGCGACGATGAGGGATCGGGGCCCCCGGTCACCCTAGGATCGTTGCCATGACGACGAGCGAGGGAACGACGATCACCCGGGCCGACGGGAGGGCCGACGACGAGCTGCGACGGATCACGATCACCCGCAACTGGCTCGACCACGCGGCCGGGTCGGTGCTCGTCGAGTTCGGCAAGACCCGAGTGCTGTGCGCGGCAACCGCCAGTGAGGGCGTGCCGCGGTGGCGCAAGGGATCGGGGCTGGGCTGGGTGACCGCCGAGTACGCCATGCTTCCCGCCTCGACCAACACCAGGTCGGACCGTGAGTCCGTGCGGGGCCGCATCGGCGGTCGCACCCACGAGATCTCCCGGCTCATCGGGCGGTCGCTTCGTGCGGTCATCGACTATCAGGCCCTCGGCGAGAACACCATCGTGCTCGACTGCGACGTGTTGCAGGCCGACGGGGGCACGCGCACGGCCTCCATCACCGGGGCGTACGTCGCGCTGGCCGACGCCGTCGCGCACCTGCGTGGCATCGGTGCCCTGACCGGGGAGCCGCTCACCGGGTCGGTGGCCGCCGTCAGTGTCGGCATCATCGATGGGGTCCCGCGGCTCGACCTGCCCTATGAGGAGGACGTCCGCGCCGAGACCGACATGAACGTCGTGATGACCGGCGACGGGCGGTTCGTCGAGGTGCAGGGCACCGCCGAGGGCGCCGCGTTCGACCGGGCCGAGCTCGACGCGCTGCTCGTGCTCGCCGAGAAGGGCTGCGCCGACCTCACCCGGTTCCAGCGCGAGGCCCTCACGCGTGGCTGACACCGGGCCCGCACGGGTCTTCCTCGCCTCCCGCAACGCCAAGAAGCTGGCCGAGCTCGAGCGCATCCTGGTCGAGCACGCCCCCGGCGTCCGCGTGCTCGGCCTCGACGACGTGCCGTCGTACGACGAGCCGGTCGAGGACCAGCCGACCTTCGAGGGAAACGCGCTCCTGAAGGCGCGCGCAGGGCTCGCTGCGACGGGGCTGCCGACCATCGCCGACGACAGCGGGCTCTGCGTCGACGCCCTCAACGCCATGCCGGGCGTGCTCTCGGCGCGCTGGTCGGGACGCCCCAAGTCCGATGACCGCAACAACCAGCTGCTCCTCGACCAGCTCGAGGACGTCCCCGACGATCGCCGCGGCGCCCACTTCGCGTGCGCGATCGCGTTCTGCCACCCCGACGGCACCGAGCTCGTCGAGCACGGCCAGATGTCCGGTCGGGTGATCCGCGAGGTGAGGGGGAGTGGCGGCTTCGGTTACGACGTCGTCTTCGTCGCCGACGAGTACGCCGACGCCGGCCCCGAGGGTCTCGGACTCACCACTGCTGAGTTGCCGCGCGACCAGAAGGACGCCATCTCCCACCGCGGGCGGGCGCTCCGATCGCTGGCTCCCCGGATAGCGGAGCATCTCCTCGGCGGCTGATAGTCGCGGAGGTCACTCCCGTCACACTTCTCGACGAACACTGTCACTTCTCGGCCGAAACTTCGGCCGAGAAGTGACAGTTTCACCGGCGCGCCGGTGAAACTGGCGGCCCAGACTCACCGCGCCCGCATCAACCGCAACACGGTCACCACCTGGGCGACGAAATAGCCGACGAGCAGGATCGCGCCGAGGATGATGACCCAGGAGCCGCGACCGCAGGCGCTCGACTCGGCGCAGCGGGAGGCGCCGAGGGTCGCGATGACGATGAGGGGATAGCCGCCGGCCAGGAACAGCCAGGCCCGCGTCTTGTCGGCCATGCTCCACAGCGGGCTGAGCACCAGCATCAGGTTGCCGGCCAGCCACAGCGGGAAGCCGATGGGCAGCACGCCGACGAGCGCCTCGGCGCCGATCAGGCACGCGATCGCCCCGAGCTCGAGCTGACCGGGGCCGCGCGGGTCCGCCGGCGGGACGGCAGGTCCGCCAGTCGGCTCGTCCGGGTCGCTCATCGTGGGTCCTTGTCGAACGGCGAAGGCTGGGAGTACGCCCGGCGAGACTCGAACTCGCACTGGCCAGGACCTAAACCTGGTGCCTCTGCCAATTGGGCTACGGGCGCCGTGCTGGGCCGCAGTCTAGGCGCAGCCCGACCATGACCCGAGGGGGCGGTGATCAGGCCAGGCCCAGGTCGCGGCGGAGCTTGGCGACGTGGCCGGTGGCCTTGACGGCGTATTGGGCGACCTCGACCCGGCCCTCCTCGTCGACGACGAAGGTCGAGCGGATCACGCCGACGACGGTCTTGCCATACATCTTCTTCTCACCGAACGCCCCATAGGCGGTCATCACCGACTTGTCGGCGTCGGAGAGCAGTCGGATGGTGAGCCCGTCGCGCTCGCGGAACTTGGCGAGCTTCTCGGGCTTGTCGGGGGAGATGCCGAGCACCTCGAAGCCCTGGGCGTGCAACGCGTCGAGCGAGTCGCTGAAGTCGCAGGCCTGCTTGGTGCAGCCCGGCGTCATCGCGGCCGGGTAGAAATAGACGATCACCTTGCGACCGCGCAGGTCGCTCAAGGTCACCGTGCCGCCAGCGTCGTCGGCGAGGGTGAAGTCGGGGGCGGGGTCACCGGGCGCGAGCCGGGCGGTGTCGGTCATCGGCATTCCTTGTCGTCTCCACGGGCCTGGTCAGCGGTCCCGGCGCCGCCGCGGCGGCGCTCCCAACCTACCCGAGCCGGGTGGCAACGGGCTGAGTGCCGAACCACCCTCGGCGCCGTACGGCGTCCGCCCGGAAGGTCGGCTGGCCGCGGTTGGTAGCCTGCCCACGTGAACCAGGAACTGTCCTCCCTCGAGAACGAGATCGAGCAGACCCGCGAGCGCCTCGCCAGCACGATCGACGAGCTCGTCTATCGGGCCAGTCCCAAGACCATCGTGAGCCGCCAGCTCGAGACGACGAAGGCTCACTTCGTCGACCCCGACACGGGTGCCCCGCGCACCGACAACATCCTCAAGGTCGTGGGTGGGGTCGTCGGCGTGGTGGCCTTCTTCGTGCTGGTCCGCAAGGTCGTCCGCTGACCCATCCCGGCGACCACCGCAGGATCCACCATGGCTGAGAAGACGCCGATCAAGATGCTCTATGACCGCATCATGGTCGAGGTCGACGGCGAGCTCGGCGAGCGGCGGTCCTCCGGCGGCATCGTGATCCCGGCGACGGCTGCGATGGGGGCCAAGCGGCTGGCCTGGTCGCGCGTCGTCGCGGTCGGCCCGCAGGCGCGGTCGGTCGAGGTGGGCGACCGGGTGCTGTTCGACCCGGAGGACAAGGCGGAGGTCGAGGTCAACGGCGAGGTCTATGCCGTCATGCGCGAGCGTGACATCCACGCCGTCGCGGCCGAGCGCCTGGGCGACTCCGCGACCGGCCTCTACCTCTGACCCTGCCCCTCGCGAGGCCGACCCCGGGCTCAGGGCAGATAGCTCCGGGCACCGGCGTACTCGGCGGCATAGGACGGCGTCGCCGTGGCGATGATCGAGACCGCGCTGCCGGTGCGCGGGGAGTGGATCATGCGGCCGTGCCCGACATACATCGACACATGGTGGACGGTCCCGCTGGTGGCATAGAACAGCAGGTCGCCGCGATGGAGGGCGCCGTTCACCACCGTGCCGGCCTGTGACTGTGGGCTGGCATCGCGCGGGATCCGGAGCCCGTGGACCTCGTGCACGAGGGAGGTCAGCCCGGAGCAGTCCAGGCCGAAGCCCGAGCGCCCCGCCCACAGGTAGGGCAGCCCGAGGAACTCCTTGGCCGAGGCCACGAGACCCGCCCGGGACGCCGGCAGCGCGCCGTCGGCTCGCGGGTGGACCACGACCGCGGCGGCCGCGATCCGACGGGTCTCCCCGCCGGGGAGTGAGACCCGCACCCAGTCGCCGGTCGTGCCGAGGACGGGCAACGAGGTGCCGAAGCTGATGTGTTCGCGCCGATGGGCGGCCGCGTCGTCGTTGTGCAGCCAGCCGAGGCGGGTGACCACGGTCGCCCGGTCGGCGGCCGGCGCGGGGGCGACGCTGCTGAGCTGACGGCTCGGCACCCAGCCGCGGTAGCCGTGGGGCGAGCCGGGCTGTGGCTGGTCGGGTACGCCGACCCGGGTCCATGCGCCGCGCACCCTCAGGACCACGACCCGGTCGCCCAGCAGTGCCTGGCTGTCGGCACGCCCCGACAGGTCGCGCCGCTGGTCGGTGGTGAGGTCGGCCAGCCAGCGGGTGATGCGGGCCGGGTTGGCCAGGGCCGGGGCGTCGACCGGCCGTGGTGATCCCGGAGTGCGCCACAGGGTCGCGACGGAGACCGCCACCCAGGCATCCTGCCGGGCCGCCGTGGTGGCCGTGACGTCGGCGGTGGCCGTCCAGGCTGGGGTCGCGACCGTGACGGTCGGGGCCGTCACCACGGCTCCTGCGACCAGCAGTCCGAGAGCGCGTCGGAGAGCCTCCACGCCTCCAGTGTGACGCGCCTGCGACGAAAGCGAAGGGGCGCGGCGGAGTGGGAATCTCCGCCGCGCCCTTGCTTCGAGCACAGCCTTGCTCTGTCGACTGGTCGTGCGCCACGCCGGCCCGGGTGGGGGTTGTGAGTTGAGTGGGGGTTGGAGCTGGGCCGATCAGGGGGTTGGCGACGTGACCAGCGACGTCCCGAGCGGGGACGTCACCGCGTCATGCGGTCGCGCTTTCGGCAGTGACGTTGGGGGTGTCAACGCCGAGGCTGTGAGGAGTCACCCCGCCCAGACTGGCGACGGAGGTTGAGGTGGCGGCGATGCCGGCACCGATCGCGAGCAGAATGCTGGCGTTCATGGTGATTTCCCCTTGCTGTGCCTTCGGGAGGTCGCCCGATGCGGCCACCCTGGATGTCGAGGGGTTCGAAACCGAGACGGCGTACATCACCCGAGAGGGTGTACGTCGGCGCGCGCCCGAGTCGCGCTGCAAGAGACCGAGGGGGTTTGGCTCTTCAAGCACCGGATCCGAGGAGGACGGCCCGATCCGTGCCTCCACCTGACAGGCCAAACGCTAGGCGTTATTCGCACCTGAGTGTGGAATTACCCGCCTTCTTTGCAATGTGACAGCATTTGTCAATGCTGAATCCTTTCAGCAAGACTGATTTGCCACATGTACGGACATGTGGACTGGACAGTTCCGCGACGCGAAACGATGCTCGTCGGCCCCGGAGGGGCCGCGGTGCCGCTCAGGAGGTGGCCGTGCGGGGCTCCGCGGCTGCATAGCTGCCGCGGAGCACCGAGGTCACCGAGTGCCCGGGGTCGCCGTCGTCGTCCTCGAGGGACACGTCCACGGCGGCGTAGCGCAGCAGCAGCGAGCCCGGCACCTCGAACGACGCGACCCCGCTCGGGCCCACCTGGCCCAACGGCAGCATCTTGTTGGTGTCGGGGTCGAGCAGCCAGGCGTAGTAGAACTGGCCCGACCGCGTGCGAGGCAGGTCATGGGTCTCGATCGTCATGGTGACCGAGCTGCCGTGGGAGGCCATCAGCACGTCGCCGCCCCCGATGCCCTCGACCGGGTCGAGGACCGCGGTCTGCTCCGGGGCCGCCACCGGCGGCGCCGGGTCGGGTCGGGTGAGCCTGGCGGTCACGCCCGCCGTCCCGGCGACGAGGATGACGGCGGCCGCCACCAGGGCGAGCGGCCGCACGACCTTGCGGATCCCCCGCGGCGGCAGCGTCGGCGCTGGCGGGAGCGGAGGGCCAACCGCCACGGTCTCGGCGGTGCGCGTCCCGGGCTGGGCCGGCCGGAGGGTGCGTGCGGTGCGGGCCAGCAGGGCGTGGCCGACCGCGAAGTCGACCAGGTCGTGACGGCACACGTCGCAGTCATCGAGGTGACGTCCGACCGCGGACACCTCGGCATTGGAGAGCTCGGCGCGCAGCAGAGCGGACAGGTCGGGGTGGTCGGTGCCGTCGGTGGGGGGCAGCATCGCGTCGGTCATCGGTCTCCTCCTTCCTGGTTAGCGCGGATCATCTCGCCCAGACGTCTGGTGCCGCGTGAGGCGCGCGCCTTGACGGTTCCGAGTGGTACGTCGAGCCGCTCGGCGATCTCCTTCTGGCTGAGCTCGGCGAAGTAGGTCAGCTCCACCACCTGCCGTTCATGGTCGGGGAGTCGGGCGATGGCGGCGCGGACATCGGCGGCGTCGGCGAACCGCTCGGCGGTCTCCCGGCCGTCCTCGCCGGCCAGCTCACGGACCGAGTCCACGTCGACCACCTGGTGTCGTCGGGTCCTGAGCGCGTCGATCGCGCGCCGGTGGGCAATGGTGAACAGCCAGCCTGAGAATCGCTGACGCGGGTCGTAGCGGTCGGCGTTGCGCCAGGCGTCGAGGAACGTGCGCTGGAGCACGTCCTCCGCCTCGTCGCGGCCGACGTAGCGGCTGACATAGGACAGCACCGCCGGTGCGAACTCGGTATAGGCGTCTTCCAGGGCCGACTCGTCCGCTGCGGCGAGACGGGCTCCGATGGCCTGACCTGGGTCCATGTCTGTACTTCGGTGCCGGACGCGGTTCGGTTGCCGCTTGGCCCGAAAGATCGGCGCACCTCAACGGGCCACGGGTCGGGCGACCACGACGACGTTGTCCTGATAGCCACCTCGGTCCGGGAGATAGGCGCCGCCGCACGTCAGCAGGTGCAGCCGTGGCGGACCGCTCCGTGCGAACACCTCGCCAGTGTCGAGCCGAACCTTGGGGATGCGCGTGACCGAGGTGATCCGATAGGCAACCTCGTCGTCGCCGACCAGCACCTGGAGCCGGTCGCCCGGGCTGAGCAACGCCAGCCGGGCCAGCGGGCCGGCCCCGTCCTCGATGGTGTCGACATGTCCGCCGAGCACCGTGGCGCCGCGGGCGGACATCGGGCCGGCCCCGAAGCGGTACCACGCCAACCGGCCGGGGTCGTCCGGCAGCGCCATCTGACCGTCGTCGGACACACCCGACGGATCCACGGGCAGGTCCACCCCGAGGCGCGGGATGCGCAGCAGCGTCGGCGCGGCCGTGGAGCGGACCGCCGGCAGCGTGGCCGGACGTACGCCGACACGTCCGCCCTCCGGCGGCGGGGAGGATGCCCGGGGCGACGCGGCGTCGGGCAGACGGGACGCGGCCGGCAGGTCGCCGGCCACGCTGCCTGGCCCGCGGGCGAGATCGACCAGACCCGCGACGACCAGAGCGCCGACGAGGGCGGCCACCGCGATGGTGACCGCCCTCCGCAGAGGCGAGCCGAGGCTCACGCCGCGCTCACGACAGCCGGTCGGCCGTCGCGGGCCGGACCCGCCGCTGCCACAGCCAGGTCGCCCCGCCCGCCACCAGCGCACCGAAGGCGACCAGCAGCCACGGCGTGCCACTGTCGGCGGCCTGACCGCCCGTGCCACCGGGAACACCGCTCGGCGAGGAGTGCATGCCGGAGATCGTCTGGACCGCCAGCTGCAGGTTCTCGTCCGCCGCGCTGCCCCAGGCATACACGATGGTGTGCACTCCCTCGGCGAGGTCGACGTCGGCGGGCCCGATCGCGACCGTGTCGGTGCCGGCGAGCACGACGTCGGCCGAGACCGTGCCGGCCGGCAGGTCGGCGCTGGCCTCGCCGCCGTTCTCGAGGTCGGCGAAGGCGACGTCACCGTCGGCGCGGACGTCGACCGCAGGGGCCGCCGCGGTGTGCCGCACGGTGAGCCGCGCCTCGCCGGCCGCGATGCTGGAGGTGTCGTTGACGAACGGCGTCAGGACCGGGTTGCCGTCACCGTCCAGGTGCGCCACCACGGTGATGTTGGCGCCGGCGGGAACGGTCACCCCGTTGGCCTCCATGATGGCGTCGCCATCGGGCCCGTCGCCGGCCGCGACGACCTTGAGGTCGTAGTCGCCGCCGGGAAGCGCCACGGGATCGGTCAGGGTGCCCGGCTCGAAGCCGCTGAGCAGCTCGTCGCCGTTGACGTAGACGTCGACGGTGGCACCGGGGACGCCGTGCAGGATCGACACGTGGGCGTCGTCGGCCGCGTGGGCGGGGCCACCGACCAGCGCCAGGGCGCCGGCCATGAGGGCCGCGGCCAGCAGGTGGGTGCGAGATCGCATGTCAGTCTCCTCGAAGGTCGGGGGGCGGGATCAGAGGTCCAGCGGGCGCAGGACGAAGAGGATCCCGTGGGCGATCTGCTTGTTGCCCTTGTTGATGTCCAGCGCGCTGGGGTCCAGGAAGGGGTCGGTGTCGTTGGGGTCGAGGTCACCGAGCTGCACGAGCGGGATGCGCTTGTAGAGCACGTCCACGGTGATCTTGCCGCCCTGGGCGGTGGTCAGCTCGACGCCGTCGGCACCCAGCGCCGTCTTGGAGGTGATGGTGGCGCCCGGCACGACGTGATAGAGCAGGACCTGCTCGATGGCGTCGACTCCGACAGCGCTCACCAGCGCGTTGAAGGTGGCCTTCTCGGTCTTGGGCCAGGTGCCGGTGAGGTCCTTGACGAGCTTCTTGAACGACCAGTCGTTGGGGATGAACGCGGTGACCGGCTTCTTGCCCTGGGTCAGGATCTTGACCGGGCTGTCGGGCTTGGCGCCGAGGACCGCCAGCACCGCTTCGGTCACGATGTCGTAGTCGCGGCCGTTGCGGTCGAACGTGTTGCCGTCCGAGGTCAGCACGGTGGCCAGGCTGCGGTTGCCCAGCTTCTTGCCCTCCTGGGAGCCGGCCGTGGCCGGAGCAGCGGTGCCGGCGGCGAGCAGGGCGGTGGCGGCCAGGGTGGCAGCCGCGGTGCGGAGCTTCATGGTCTTCCCCTTCCGGAACGGCCGCCGGATGCGGCCTCATGCCTCCTCTTTCGCTGGCGGCGCCGGGATGGTTGCCGCAACGCGCAGATGACCGGGAATCTCCGTCGCGGGCGCGGCTGACTACCATGAACGCGACGGAGTGAGGTCGAGGGCGGACGGGGGAGCCAGGTGCCGGAGGTGCGACGGGTGCTCCGAGGTGTCGCTCGACGCACGCGCTCCTTCCTGCGCCGCCCGGCGGCCGACGGCGCCGCCACGTCCGCCGGCGTACGCCGCATCGTCACCGCGGAGACCACCAATCTCGGTCCCCTCTTCGACGCCGGGGTCACCCGCTCACGCCGGCGCATGAAGAACGCCGGGCTCGACCCGGACTACGACCTGGCCTATGAGCACTTCGACGTGTCGCACTTCTTGATGCAGGTGCGTCCGCTGCTGGCCGGCAACCGCGACCCGCTGGCCCACTTCCTGGGCAACGGCGCGGAGGCCAAGGCCAGCCCCGAGATCAACTTCGACATGGCGGCCTATCTGGGGCGCCACCCCGAACGTGCTCGCGGGCACGACAAGAGCCCTTATCTGGCGTGGCTCAAGCACGGTCGCGCCGCCGGCGAGATCGCCGATCCCGCGTTGGGGGTGGAGCAGATGGCCGGCGTTCTCGGGCTGGACGTGGCCGACCTCGTCGGTGAGCTCCAGGCGCTGCGGCTCGATCTCCAGCAGCGGCTGCGCACCGGGACCCTCGGCGAGATGATCGCCAAGGCCACCGAGATCGAGCCGCTCATAGGCGACGTCTGGCCCGAGACCGCGCGGATGCGGGTCCCACCGTTCGCGACCGACATCTCGGCGCTGCAGGTCGCCGCCATCCACCGCTGCCACGAGCAGGCGGGATTCCGTCGGGCGCGTGTCGTGCTGGTCGTCAGCGACCCACGCTGGGGTGGTGGCCGCAGGGTCGAGGGCCACCTCGCCCACGCCCTGGCACGGACCATGCCTGCCGATGAGATCGTCGTCGTCTACACCGACACCGGCGGAACCGGTCCGCGCGGACGGTTCCCCGACGGCGTCCGCGAGGTCAGCCTCGCCCCCGAGCTGGACGCGTTCGAGGACGAGTACGGCGAGCGCGTGTTGGTGGAGCTGCTCCGCTCGTTCAAGGCCGAGGTCATCGTCAACATCAACTCCGTGCTGCTCTATCGGACCATGTCCGACTACGGCAGGGCGCTGGCGGCGTCGGAGCGGATCTTCCTGGTGATGTTCGGCAACGAGCAGATGCCGGCCGGCAACTGGGTCGGCCTGCCGCTGCGCTACTTCTACCGCACCTTCGACGACGTCGTCGGTGTCATCACGGACAGTCATCACCTGCGCGACTGGCTGGTGGACCGCCACCAGCTCACCACCGCGATGCAGCAGCGGCTCCACGTCTTCAGCGCGCCCGTCGACCCCGCGGTCGCCCTGGTCGAGCCCTCGGACCGTCCGCCGGGTCGGCGCCCTCAGGTGTTCTGGGCGGGCCGGTTCGACCGGCAGAAACGGGTCGACATCGCCTTCCAGGTGGCCCGCCTGATGCCCGACGTCGACTTCAGGTTCTGGGGTGAGAAGGTCCTCAACGCCCCGGGAGCCGGCCCCAAGCCGGACAACCTCCGGCTCGAGGGCCCCTATGCCCACTTCTCCGACGTGCCGCTCGCCGACGCCGACGCGTGGCTCTACACCTCGGGGTGGGACGGCGTGCCGAGCCAGCTCCTCGAGGTCGCGATGACCGGTGTCCCGGTCGTCGGCAGCCTGGTCGGGGGCACCGGCGAGATCCTGGTGCCCGAGGGCTCCTGGCCGGTCGTCGAGATCGAGGACCCCGAGGCCTATGTCGCGGCCCTGCGCGAGGTGCTGGGCGACCCTGCCGCGGCGCGGGCCCGGGCGGCTCGGCTGCGGGAGGCCATGCTGCGCGAGCGCAGCGAGGAGCGCTACGCCGACCACGCGCGCGCCGTCCTGCTCCCGGCGGAGGGCGAGGTGCCCCGGTGACCGACCTGACCCTGATCGTCACCGCCCATGACGAAACCGTCGTGAGTGGGCCGACCATGCTCGCTGCGGACGCGGCGATCGCGGCTGCCCGCGCAGCCGGTGTGACCGTGCAGCCCATCATCGTGCTCGACAAGGCCACCCCCGACACGACCGCCTACTTCACCCAGCCCCGGTTCGACCACTGGGAGCGGCGCGTGTTCGCCGAAGGTGACCTCGGTCGGGTCCGCAACGCGGTGGTGCCCGACACCGACGGGCGCTACGTCGCTTTCCTCGACGCCGACGACCTGTTCAGCGAGAACTGGCTGGCTGCCGGGGTCGCGGCACTGGACGCCGCCCATGAGCGCGGCGATCGGGCGATCGCCCACCCCGAGCTCAACCTGGTCTTCGACGGCACCCGCACGGTGATCGTCAACATCCCGGACGACTCGCCACTATTCACGCCCTACTACCTCTACCTGCGCCACTACTACGACTCGCTGCTGCTGGCGCCGCGGGAGGCTCACCTCGAGATCCCCTACGTCAGCCGCGATGTCCCCAACGGGCTGTCCTACCAGGACTTCCAGTTCACGATCGAGACCTTCGATGCCGGCTGGCGCCACCTGGTGGTGGCGGACACCGTGATCTTCAAGCGGCGACGCGACTTCTCGCTCGTCACCGAGAGCAACGCCCGCAGGTCCGTGGTGCGCGCCCTGCCGGCGATGGCCATCGACCGGGTGCGTCAGCTCAGCCGTTCTCGCGCTCGCTGAGTGCGCGGAGCGGCTCGACCCAGCGCTCGGGCAGCTCCAGCAGGGCCACCAGGTGCTCGATCCGGGCCGGGTCGAGACGCTGGTCGACGACGGTCTCCCTCCCGCGGCGCGGCGGACCGAACAGCTCGGCCTCGCCGAAGTGGTCGCGAGCGACCGCGGCGTTGCTGTCGGCCCACCGGGCCATGAACGCCGTCAGCTCCACTTCCGGCAGTGTCAGCGGAGGACCGGGGCAGCGCTCGGCCATCCTGGTGACCAGGTCGCGATGGTCGATGTCGACCTGGGCGATCCCCTGGCCCTCGCGCAGGTGGAGGTTGATCAGTCGGAGCAGCTCCACGGCTTCGGCCCCGAGGCTCTCGTTGCGGTGACCGGGCAGCTCGAGGGAGGCCGGCTGCACGTCGATGGCGCAGGCGTCCAGGAAGTCGGCCAGGAGGGAGTCGTCCTTGAACCGACCCGGCTCGAACCGGCGAACGACCAGCCGACGGGGAGCGATGATCCGTCGCCACTGGCCCAACCGGGCCTGGTAGTCATAGGTGAAGGTCATGTCGCCCGAGGCCCAGTCGACGAGTCGCCTGGTCTCCCCGACCTTGACGACCTGCTGGTAGCGGGAGACCAGGTGCTCGTCCTGGCGACGCAGATAGACCACGATGTCGACGCTCGTGGCGAAGCGGTCGGTGAACGTCCGCAGGCGGCGGAGGTTGGGCCGGGTCATCGCATAGAGGGCCTCGTCCGACATCAGCATCCGGGGCAGCGCGGCCTCGTCGATCTCGGTGAACAGCCGGCGCCTGAACACCTTGCGGAACCGCTCCGGGGAATCGAATCCCTGCCGGTGCCAGGCGGGCGTCTGGGCGAGGTCGTCGGCGTCGCGCAGATAGAGCCCCAGCCGGACGTGGCGCCCCACGCCGGGAGCCTGGGGATAGAGCCAGCCCGCCGCAGCGAGCGCCTCGCGGTTGACCGCCAGCATCTGCTGGATCGAGGAGGTGCCGGTCTTGCCGGAGCCGATGTGGAGGGTGAGCTCCACCGGGTGGCTCGGCGACCGCGGTCGGGGGGCTTCCGAGCTCGTGCCGGGGTCCCGTGGCGCGTGCGTGATCGTCGGCACCCCTTTCGGGCTAGGCTCCAAGGCGGGCGCGGGGGAGTGCAGAGCTCTCCTCGCGAGCCCGCGTGTGCCGGCCCAGTCTGACATGGCCCGGCCACCCGACGAGACGAGGAGAAGCAACCGTGGTCACCAACGTCCTGATCACCGGCGGCGCCGGGTTCATCGGCCGCCACCTGGCCGACCACCTGGTCCAGCGCGGCGACGTGGCCGTGACGGTGATCGACAACGAGTCGCTCGGTGACCGCCGCCACCTCGACCTCGACCGGGTCCGCTTCATCGCCGGTGACCTGCGCAACCGCGACGACCTGCGGACCGCACTGGCGGGCCAGGACGCCGTCGTCCACCTCGCCGCCGACACCCGCGTCATGGACAGCATCGAGAACCCCGCGTTCAACTTCGACAACAACGTCATCGGCACGTTCAACCTGCTGGAGCTGAGCCGCGAGCTCGGCATCCGCCGCGTCGTCGCGGCCTCCACCGGCGGTGCCATCCTCGGCGATGTCACGCCCCCGGTCCACGAGGAGATGGCCCCCCGGCCCACGTCGCCGTACGGCGCGTCCAAACTGATGCTGGAGGGTTATCTCAGCGCTTTCTCCGCCTCCTATGGGCTGAGTGGCTGCGCGCTGCGCTTCTCCAACATCTATGGTCCGCGCTCCTTCCACAAGGGCTCCGTGGTGGCGGCGTTCTACAAGAAGCTGCTGGCCGGTGAGTCCCTCGAGGTGTTCGGCGACGGCAGCCAGGCCCGGGACTACCTCTACATCGGCGACCTGGTCGAGGCGATCTGGGCTGCGGTCGACAGCGACGCCGAGGGGGCCTTCCAGCTCGGGAGCGGGCGGCCCACGACGATCAACGAGCTGCTCGACGTGATGCGCACCGTCACGGGCCGCGAGATCGAGGTCGCCTACGGCGACTTCCGGCCCGGCGAGGTGCGGGTCACCTGGTGCCAGGTCGACAAGGCCAGGGCCGCGCTGGGGTTCGACCCGACGACGTCCTTGGAGGAGGGTCTGCGCCAGACCTGGGAGTGGTTCCAGAGCCAGGGCTCGTGAGGGAGTAGGACGATGGGGGACGAGCAGCACACGGCTCCGGCGCGGCCGGGGCTGGTGCGCAGAGCGCGGGCCCGTGCGGGCCGGATCAAGCGGAGCCTGTCGGGGGCCGATACCCCGCGGCCGGCGGGCCGACCCGGCCACGCCCCCGAGGTCACGCCCGCGCCCACCCACCTCGGCCCGGTCTTCGACCAGCGCGTGGCGCGCGCCCACGGTCAGGTCCGGCTCGGCGTCGACCCCGACTACGACCTGGTCTATGACAACTTCGACGTCGCCCACTACCTCCTCCAGGCGCCCCACGCGGCCGAGCGGCCAGGCCCGACCCGGTCGACCACTTCCTCAAGGTCGCCCCTGAGCTACGACGCAGCCCCCACCCCGACTTCTCTCCGGGAGGTCTACCTCGCCCGCCACCCCGAGCACCAGGAGACTCCCGAGCGCAGCCCTCACCTCGAGTGGCTCAAGCGCGGCCGCGAGCGCAGGTGAGATCGCCGACCCGGCCGTCGGGGTGGTCGAGCTCGCGCCAGGCGCTGGGGATGACCCCGGCGAGGTCGTCGACCTGGTTCGCGAGCGTCGGACCGATCTGACGGAGCGGCCGCGGCACGGCACGCTCGGCGAGATGTCTTCGCCAAGGCCGCCGCCATCGAGCCGTTGATCGGGAGGGCTGGCCGGAGCTCTCCCGGCCTCGATGATCCCGTTCACCCTGCCCGGCCCCACAGCGCAGATCGCGGCCCTTCATGCGGCTCAGAGGTCGCGGGATTCCGGCGTGCGGGTGGTGTTCGTGGTCAACCGTCCCGCTGGGCGGCGGCCGCCGCCTCGAGGGCCACGTGGCCTACGGACTTGCCGACGGAGTGCCGCCCGAGGACATCCTGGTCATCTACACCGACGAGGGGGAGCCACCCCGAGGACCGTTTCCCTGGGGCCCGCGAGGTCGACTCGCCTCCCTGGTCGCCGACCTCGAGCCGGACGACGCCCAGTTCGTGCTCGTCGCCCTGCTGCGGTCCTTCGGTGCTGACGCCATCGTCAACGTCAACTCACGGTTGCTCTACCACGCGCTCCGCGTCTATGGCCGGGCGCTGGCGGCCAGCGAGCGGCTGTTCCTCGTGTTCTTCTGCAACGAGCAGACCGCCCTGGGGTCTGGCATGGCTGGAGCCAGCGCTACTTCTACCGGACTCTTCGACTATGTCGCGGGGTCATCGCCGACAGCCAGGCGCTGGCCGACGACCTGCGCCACACCTATCGGCTCACCGACGCGGCGATGGAGCGCGTCCACGTGTTCTCGGCCCCGGGCGCAGTCGCATCGGATCAGCGGGAACGTGGGAGTGGTTCCAGAGCCAGGGCTCGTGAGGGAGTAGGACGATGGGGGACGAGCAGGACACGGCTCCGGCGCGGCCGGGGCTGGTGCGCAGGGCGCGGGCCCGTGCGGGCCGGATCAAGCGGAGCCTGTTCGGGGCCGACACCCCACGGCCGGCGGGCCGACCCGGCCACGCCCCCGAGGTCACGCCCGCGCCCACCCACCTCGGCCCGGTCTTCGACCAGCGCGTGGCGCGCGCCCACGGACAGGTCCGGCTCGGCGTCGACCCCGACTACGACCTGGTCTATGACAACTTCGACGTCGCCCACTACCTCCTCCAGGCGCCCCACGCGGCCGAGCGGCCAGGGCTCGACCCGGTCGACCACTTCCTCAAGGTCGCCCCTGAGCTACGACGCAGCCCCCACCCCGACTTCTCTCCGGAGGTCTACCTCGCCCGCCACCCCGAGCACCAGGAGACTCCCGAGCGCAGCCCCTACCTCGAGTGGCTCAAGCGCGGCCGCGACGCAGGTGAGATCGCCGACCCGGCCGTCGGGGTGGTCGAGCTCGCGCCCGCGCTGGGGATGACCCCCGGCGAGGTCGTCGACCTGGTTCGCGAGCGTCGGACCGATCTGACGGAGCGGCTGCGGCACGGCACGCTCGGCGAGATGTTCGCCAAGGCCGCCGCCATCGAGCCGTTGATCGGGGAGGGCTGGCTGGAGCTCTCCCGGCCTCGGATGATCCCGTTCACCCTGCCCGGTCCCACAGCGCAGATCGCGGCCCTTCACGCGGCTCAGGAGGCCGCGGGATTCCGGCGTGCGCGGGTGGTGTTCGTGGTCAACCGTCCCCGCTGGGGCGGCGGCCGCCGCCTCGAGGGCCACGTGGCTCACGGACTTGCCGACGGGGTGCCGCCCGAGGACATCCTGGTCATCTACACCGACGAGGGCGGAGCCACCCCCGAGGACCGTTTCCCCCGTGGGGTTCGCGAGGTCGACCTCGCCTCCCTGGTCGCCGACCTCGAGCCGGACGACGCCCAGTTCGTGCTCGTCGCCCTGCTGCGGTCCTTCGGTGCTGACGCCATCGTCAACGTCAACTCACGGTTGCTCTACCACGCGCTCCGCGTCTATGGCCGGGCGCTGGCGGCCAGCGAGCGGCTGTTCCTCGTGTTCTTCTGCAACGAGCAGACCGCCCTGGGGGTCTGGTACGGCTGGAGCCAGCGCTACTTCTACCGGACCTTCGACTATGTCGCGGGGGTCATCACCGACAGCCAGGCGCTGGCCGACGACCTGCGCCACACCTATCGGCTCACCGACGCGGCGATGGAGCGCGTCCACGTGTTCTCGGCCCCCGTGGACACGCGACTGCCGTTGACCGAGCCACCCGTGCGCGACTCGTCGGCGCGGCCGCAGATCTTCTGGGCCGGCCGCTGGGATCGTCAGAAGCGCATCGACCTGCTGTTCCGCGTCGCCGAGGCGTTGCCCGAGGTCGACATCAGGATGTGGGGCGAGACCGTCCTGAAGGGGGGCCGCCAGCGGGTGCCCGCCAACGTCCACCCCCAGGGCGCCTATGGGCATTTCACCGAGCTGCCGCTCCACGAGGCCGATCTGTGGCTCTACACCAGCGGCTGGGACGGCGTACCCAGCCTGCTGCTGGAGGTCGCCATGACCGGCATCCCCATCGTGGGCACGCGCGTCGGAGGCACCGGTGAGGTCCTCGACGACGACCTGGCGTGGCCGGTCGACGCCGATGCCGACGCCGACGCCTATGTGCACGCCGTGCGCGAGGTGCTGGCCGACCCCGCGACGGCTCGTGCCCGGGCCACGCGGTTGCGGCAACGCCTCGACCAGGAGAGGTCGGCCGCGGCCTTCGCCGACCAGGTCGGACGCGTCCTGCTGCGCCCGGCCGATGAGACCGGAGGGGAGCCCCGGTGACCGGCGTCGACCTGACCCTGGCGCTGACGGCGCACAACGAGACGTGGGTCGCGGGACCCACCATGGAGTCCGCCGCCCAGGCGATCGCCCGGGTCGAGGCCGATGGCTTCACCGTCCAAGCGGTGGTGGCCTTCGACGCCGCCGGTGAGCTGACACGCCAGTTCTTCGACCAGGCGGAGTTCGCCCGCTGGGAGCGGTGGGAGATCGACGAGCGTGATCCGGGACTGACCCGCAACCGTGTGGCCGAGCGCGCCGAGGGCCGGTTCCTTGCCTTCCTCGATGCCGATGACCTGGTCAGCGAGAACTGGCTGTTCGAGGGGGTGCGGCGGCTGGTGCGTGCCCACGACGCGGGCGAGCGGGTCATCGCGCACCCCGAGCTCAACGTGATCTTCGACGGCGGCTATCAGCTCAACCAGAACGTCGACCAGGACTCCCCGCTGTTCACCCCCCACTTCCTCTATGTCCGCAACTGCTACGACTCGCTGTGCATGGCACCCCGCGAGGCCTATCGCGAGATCCCCTATGCCGCGCGCGACATCCCCAACGGGCTCTCTCGCGAGGACTGGCAGTTCGCCATGGAGACGATGGCTCGCGGGTGGCGCCACGTCGTGGTGCGCGACACCATCATCTTCAAGCGGCGGCGAGACTTCTCGCTCATGGTCGAGAGCGCAGGGCGCGGTGCGTTGCCGCGGTCGCTGCCCGAGATGTACGTCGATCGCGTGCGCGACCTGCCCCGGTCGCCGTGACCCGCGGACACGCCGTCGGCTAGCTCAGGCGCCGCGGGTCGCCTCGACCTCGACGAGCCGGCGCAGCGGCCCCTCCCATCGCCCGTCGACCTCGGCGAGCGCCAGGAAGTGATCCAGCCGCGCCGGGTCGAGACGCTGGACGACGGTGGTGTTGCCGGTCCTGCGCGGCTCTCGGAAGAGGATGCCTGAGGCGTCGCCCAGGAAGTCGCGCGCCACCGATGCGTTGGACTCCGCCCAGCGGGCCATCACGGCGTCCAGCCGGTCTGCCGGCAGCGTGAGCGTGGGCCCGGTGCTGGCGGGCGCCAGCCGAGCAACCAGGTCGCGGTTGTCGATCTGCCCCTCGCGGGCGCCGTCCTGCTCCACCCGGACGCGATTGAGCAACCGCAGGAACTCCACCGTCTCGGCGTCGAGGCTGGCATTCCTGTCGGCCACCGGCGTCAGGTCCGCCGCCCGCGCGTCGATGCTCGCGGCGTCCAGGAAGTCCTGGAGGAGGGAGCCTTCGGCGAACGCGCCTCGCTCGAAGCGGCGTACGGCGATGTGCGCGGGCTGGAACTGCTGAGCGTGGAAGCCCAGGCGAGCGCGGTAGTCATAGAGCTGGGACATGTCGCGGTCCGCCCAGTCCTCGATGCGGGCGAGCCCGCCGACCTTGACGCCCTCCTGGTAGCGGCTGACCATGTGGCTGTCTTGTCGCCGCAGATAGACGACGAGCCGGACCGACGAAGCGATCCGTCGGGTGAAAGCCGCGAGGTTGCGCACCGTCGCTGGGGACGATCCGAAGATGACCTCGTCCGACAGCAGCACCCGCGGCAGCCCCGACCGGGCGATCTCCCTGACCAGGCGACGGCGCACGAAGCGACGGAACTCGAGGGGGTCGGACTGCTTCTGGCGGGGCCACTCGGGGGAGGCCGTCATCTCCTCGGGCGGCTTGGCGGACAGCCCCAGCAGGCCGTGCCGACCGCCGCCGGGCGTGCGGGGGTAGAGGATGCCGAGCCGCGCCAGTGCGTCACGGTTGTCGCGCATGAAGAACTGGATCGTGGAGCTGCCCGCCTTGCCGGTCCCGACGTGCAGGGTCAGGTCGACTGGCGCGTCGAGTCGACGGGCGGCCGTGGTGGGGGCGTCGTCAGTAGCCATAGAGCTCGAAGTCGAGGGCATAGAGCGCCTGAACCCGGGCGACCAGGTCGGGACGGCCGTCATAGACGCTGGCCTCGCGCGACCTCGTGGTGTTGCGGGTCTCGCGCGGCACGGGCGGGAGGCCCGCCTCCTGGCTGATCAGGTCCAGGTCGTCGGCGAAGCTCTCCAGACGACCGATGCGGTCGTAGTGGACCAGCGGGTGGAGCAGGTTGACGTGCTGGGGGCGCCAGTGCGGGTCCATCTCGGTGAGCGGGTCCTGCTGCTCGATCAGGTCGAGGAACGCCTCGAAGGCGATCCTGCCGTCGGGACCAACCGGCAGCTTGTCCTTGACCTGGCTGCGGGTGCCCCACGACTGCGAGTGCACGAACTTGTCCCAATAGACCGACTCGAGGCGCCGCAGCGGGTCGCGGACGAAGGTGAACCGGTAGGCCGCGCCGCTGAGCATGCGCATCACCCGGCCACGGCCGACGTCGCGGATCCGGGGGAGCTGGTGACTGACGTGGATGTTGCCCGTGCGGGGCGTGTCCCAGTCACCGGTGTGGATGCGATCCAGCCAGGCGAGCAGCGTCGAGCAGCCAGCCTTGGGATTCTTGACATAGATCACGCCCTGATCGGGCAGTGCCAGGAGGTACGTCGCCGGCCGGAGGCCCGTGTAGTAGTCACGGACCTCCGGCCAGCGCAGCCTGTCGACGGTCACGCCGGAGCCGCGGGTGGCTCAGAGGTGGTGGGGGGCGTTGTCGGGGATGCCGGCCTTGTGGTCGCTGTTCCACACCGAGTAGCACGGGATCCGGTCGACGTCACACCGGTCGGCGTACTTGCGGGTGATTTCCGTGACCTCCTCCATCAGCCCGTCGCTGAGCGTGATGGGGTCCAGACCCAGGTGGAGGAACCGATCGTTGGCGACGTGGAGCTCGTTCTCGTCGGCCTCGTTGCGCGGGTTGGCGACGAGGGCGACCTCGGCGCCGGTGCGGTCGGAGATCATCTGTGCCAGGTCGCGGACCCGGTGGGTCTCGGTCATCTGGTTCATGATCTGGACCCGCTCGCCCTTCTCGGGCGGGTTCTCCAGCGCGAGCTGGATGCACTTGACGGTGTCCTGGATGTGGATGAACGCCCGCGTCTGGCCACCCGTGCCGTGGACGGTCATCGGATAGCCGATGGCCGCCTGCATGAGGAACCGGTTGAGGACGGTGCCGTAGTCGCCGTCGTAGTCGAACCGGTTGATCAGCCGCTCGTCGAGCTTGGTCTCGGCCGTCTGGGTGCCCCACACGATGCCCTGGTGGAGGTCGGTGACCCGCACGTGGTCGTTCTTGGCGTAGTAGGCGAAGAGCAGCTGGTCCTGGGTCTTCGTCATGTGATAGATGCTGCCCGGGTTGGCGGGGTAGAGGATCTCCTGGTCGACCAGACCCTCGGGGGTCTCCACCTTGACCTGCAGATAGCCCTCGGGGATCTTCATGCCGGCCGTGCCATAGCCATAGACACCCATCGTGCCGAGGTGGGCGATGTGGATGTCCAGGCCGCTCTCGACCACCGCGGCGAGCACGTTGTTGGTGGCGTTGAGGTTGTTGGTCACGGTGTAGCGCTTGTGCTGGCTGCTCTTCATCGAATAGGGAGCGGCCCGCTGCTCGGCGAAGTGCACGATGCCGGTCGGCTCCCACTCCTTGATGAGGTCGAGGAGCCGCTGGTAGTTGACCGCGACGTCGAAGTTGTGGAACGCGATGTCCTTGCCGGACACCTCCTTCCACGCCGCCAGGCGCTCACCCATGTAGCGGATCGGGGTCAGCGACGAGACCTCGAGCTCGATGTCGATCTCACGTCGCGACAAGTTGTCGACGATGGCGACCTCGTGACCCTGGGCCGAGAGGTGCAGCGCCGTGGGCCAGCCGCAGAAGCCGTCGCCGCCCAGAATGAGTACCCGCATGGTCTTCCCTTCGTACTGCGTGGTGTCCTGCTCGACCGCCACGCGCGGCTGAGCTGTCGTGATGTCGTGGTCGCCGGTCGTCCCGGTCGCTTCGGTGTCCTGTCCGTCGGTGTCGGCCTCGACGGACTTGTTGCGCACCATCCGCCCGGTGGTCGGGTCGAGGTGGATGCCGCACTCCTTGGCGGTGTCCATCTCCCACCACCACCTGCCCGCCCGGGTGTCCTCGCCGGGCGAGACCGCCCGCGTGCACGGGGCGCAGCCGATGCTGGTGTAGCCGCGATCATAGAGCTTGTTATAGGGAACCCGGTGATCGCGGATGTAGCTCCACACCTGCTCGGTGGTCCACTCGAGCATCGGGTTGAACTTGTCGATGCGGTGGACGTCGTCCCACACGTGCTCGGTGAGGTCCTGGCGCATCGCCGACTGCTGGCGCCGCAGCCCGGTGAGCCAGGCCCGCTTGCCGGCGAGGGCACGCCGCAGTGGTTGCACCTTGCGGACGTCGCAGCACCCGTGGCGCAGCTCGACGGCGTCATAGAAGCCGTTCTGGCCGTGTTGGGCGGTCCAGCTCGACACCTGCTCGGCGTCGGGGTTGATCATCGTGATCACCGGGCCGTAGCGGCGTCGCACGCTGTGGGCGAGGGCGTGGGTCTCCTCGGGCAGTCGCCCGGTGTCGATGCTGATGACCTGGATGTCGAGGTCGTGCTGGGCGATGAGGTCGGTCATCACCATGCTCTCGGGCCCGAACGCGTTGGCGAGCACGGCGGGTCGGTAGTCGTCGGCGATCCTCCGGAGGAGGTCCATCGTGCCCGCGAGCACGTCGCCGTAGTCCACCCGTCGGCTCCTTGTCCTGGGGCTGTCCGACCTGACGGTCGAGGTTAACACCGGGCCCTGTCCCGACCCGGAATCGTCGGGCCGTCGTGGTCAGGGCTTGGCCGCGACCAGCTGCCAGAAGACGCCGATGCGCCGATAGGGCTCGCGGTCGAACAGCGCCAGCTCCAGTCGCTCGAGGTCGCGATAGAACGCCGGGTCGGCCTTCGCCGCGTCGTCGACGAGCAGGTCGTTGGCGATGCGGCCGCCGTAGTCGCCCACCACGGTCAACCCGAGGTCGGTCAGCCCGGCCGCGACGGCCGCGGCGGAGACCTTGCGGCCGGCGTGCTGGAACGTGACGCTCTCCCAGGTCTCGGCGTCGAGCTCGGCGAGCGCCCGCTCGGGGCCCTGACGGGTGAGCGTCTGGAGCACCCGTCCGACGGGGTTGGGAGCCGTCACCGACAGGATCCCTCCGGGGGCGGTGGCGGCCGCCAGCGTGGCCAGGTCGTCGCTGTCGGCCGGTCGGTAGTGCAGCACGAAGTGGCACAGCACCACGTCGAAGATCCCCGACGGCAGCTCGTCGAGCGAGCCCACCTGCGCGGTGAAGGTCGTCGCAGCGGCGCTGTCGGCACGCCGACGTGCCTCCGCCACCATGGCGTCGGCGGGGTCGACCAGGGTGACCTCGTGTCCGGCGAGCGCCAACGGGAGCGAGTCGCGGCCGTCCCCGCCGCCGACGTCCAGCACCCGCAGGGGGCCACGGCCCGTGGGCAGGTGCCGGGACAGCGCCGCCGCGACCACCGCATAGCGCAACCGTGACCACGGGCTGTCGGCGTACTCCCGCCACGATGTCAGCCGCTCCCCGAACGCATCACCCTCACCGGCCATGGAGCGATCATGGCCCACCGATGGACTCATGCCTCACCCAGGAGTCGGCCCAGCGGGAGGGCTCGGGTGGTCGCCAGCGGAAGCCTCGGGTCGTCGTAGACCACGACGCAGAGGTGCTCCCGGCGCACGGGGACGAAGCAGGAGTACGCCGCCAGCCGGGCGCGGAGAGTGTCGAGGGACCGTGTGACGAGATCGGCGTCGACGGCGGGGTCGAGCTCGGCGACGACCATGTGGGCATCGGGGTCGGGGAGCGGGTAGCGGTGACGGACCCCGAACCCCACGAGTTCGGCGCGCCAGCGGGCGAGCATGGTCGTGGCACGGCCGGCCTGGTCGACGGGCCAGCCGACGAGCACGACCTGGCCGCGGTCTGCGCCTAGCATCCGGTGGTGCAGGCGCTGCCCCCGGCTGCTGAAGGGCCCGTCCTCGTCCCCGAAGCCGCCGAAGCGGATCCCGGCGTCATGGGAGTCGACCAAGGAGCGGAGGCGTCGGCAGAACCCGTGGAGGTCCCCAGGGGCTCGCTCCGCCAGGTCCAGCGGCAGGTCACCCGAGCCCAGCAGCGGCGCCAGCACGTCGAGCCCGATCACCGTCGTGTGGGTCGTGGCGACCGCTCGAGGCTTCACCGCGTCGCCGAGCAGCGCCCTCAGGTTCGCCTGGACCTCACCGACATAGTCGTCGAGTCCGGGTGGTGCCGTGTCACCGTAGTAGGCGACGACCGCCGCGGTCGTCGTCCTGCCCGGATCGTCGGCCTGCTCCACGTCGTGACGCTAGCGCAGCCCCGGCGTCTCAGCCCGGCGGCAGCACCACGGTCCACATCACGGCCTTGGCGGACGACACCCCCGCGACGGCCGCTTGGGGCGGCACCGGGCCGGCGGCCCATTCGCCACTGTCGGCGGACAGGCTGGTGAGCATGCCGCCCGAGGAGCCGGTGGTGGTGGCCCGGGCCGTGAGGCCGCTGGGGACGGACCACCCGTGGGTCGTGGAGGTCTTGTCGGCCCAGTAGCGCAGCACCACCGAGCCGGCCGAGGCGACGGTGCTGGCGGGTGCCGTGTGGGTGGCGCTGGTGCCGGTCTCGGCCGCCGACGCGACGGCGCTCACCGCGCCCGCGTCATAGGCCAGCAGCGTGAGGCTGGTCTTGGTCAGCGCGTCCAGGGTCACCCTGACCGTGCTGCCGGCGGATGCCCCGGTCGCCGTGGTGGTCAGCAGCCAGGACCGGACGTCGGTGCCGTCGGAGACCGTGCCCAGCTGGGACCAGCCCGCCGGCGGGGTGATCGTTGCCGCACGGTTGGCGGTGACGATCAGGAGCAGACGGTCACCGGCCTGGACCGCGGCCGGGGTGACCACCGACGCCGCGGCGGCATTGACGTCGGCCGCGGCGGCCGCCCGGAAGACCGCCGAGGCCGGTGGCGGCTGGTCGGAGACGGTGACGCTGGCCGTCGTCGAGTCCGTCGCGGCGTCGTCGTCGGTGACGGTGAGCGTCACCTGATAGGTCCCCGCGGCCGCGAAGGTGTGGCCGGTGACCGCGTCCGAGGAGGTCGCGGTGTCACCGAAGTCCCAGGCGAACGACGTCACGGTGCCGTCGGCGTCGGACGACGCGCTGCCGTCGAAGGTGCAGACCAGCCGTTCGCAGCTGATCGCCGCCGAGGCGTGCGGGGCCTGGTTGGGCGGGGGACCGGAGTCGCCGACGAGGATCACGCTGTAGCCCTGGCCGCCGCCGGCGGCCTTGGTGGCACCGGTGACGCCGGGGACGGCGACGGCGCTGGTGCGGTTGGTCGTCGTCCCGTCGCCGAGCTGGCCGGTGGCGTTGTAGCCCCAGGTGCGCACCGTGCCGTCGCCGAGGACCGCGACGCCGTGGTCACGGCCGGATCCGATGGAGACCGCGCCGGCGACGTTGCGCACCAGCACGGGCCGGGTGCGCATCGCCGTCGTTCCGTCACCCAGCTCGGCGCGATAGTTGCGACCCCACGACGACACCTGGCCGTCGGTGCGCAGCGCATAGGAGTGGTGGGCCCCGGCGATGACCTCCACGATGCCCGTGGTCACCTGGACGGGGCTCGTCTTGTTGACGGTGGTGCCGTCGCCGACCTGGCCGTAGGCGTTGGCGCCCCAGGCCCAGACGCTGCCGTCGGAGCGCAGCGCCAGCCCGTGGTCACGGCCTCCGGCGATGCCGGTCACGTCGGTCAGGCTGCCCACGCGCACCGGGCTGAGCCGGCGGGTGGTGGTGCCGTCGCCCAGCTGGCCCTCGGCGTTGCGACCCCACCCGACCACGGTGCCGTCGGCGCGCACGGCATAGCTCATGTTGCGTCCTGCGGCGATCGCGACGGCGTCGGTGAGGCCGGTGACGCGGACGGGGGAGCGTCGGTTGGTGGTCGTGCCGTCGCCGAGCTGGCCGTCGGTGTTGAGACCCCAGGTCCAGACGGAGCCGTCGCCGGCGAGCGCCAGCGAGTGGTCATGCCCGGTCTCGACCGCGACGATGCCGCTGAGGGTCGTCACCCGGGTGGGGACCGAGACGTTGGCGGTCGTGCCGAGGCCGAGCTGCCCCGAGGCGTTGGACCCCCACACCCACACGGTGCCGTCGCTGCGGAGGGTGATCACGTGCTCACGACCACCGTGGAGGTCGACGACGTCGCCGAGCCCTCCGGCCACGGCCGCAGGCGTACGCCGCGCGGTCGTGCTGCCGTCGCCCAGCTGTCCGAACCCGTTGTCACCCCAGGTCCACGGCGTGCCGGGAGGCGACGCCGCCTCGGCCGGCCCGGGCGCGAGCGTCGCGACGCCCAGCCCGCCCAGGATCAGCAGTCCGGGCATGACTCGCCCGGCCAGGTTGCGCAGTGTCCCCATGGCTGCCCCACCCCTTGGTCGCGAAGCGACCTCCCCATGAGCCGCCCAGGGCAGGCGGCGTGCCCTCAGGGTAAGCCGTTCGGGCCCGGAACGGGAGGGCTCGGGCGGCCGGTTCGCGCGCATGCCCGGCCACGAACCCGGTTACGGTAGAACGTCCCCCACCGCGGAGGTCCGCTGTGATCCGTTGCCGTCGTCCGGGCCGCATCCCCCGGCGAGTCACCCTGGTCGTCAGCCTGCTGCTCGCGCCGTTGGTCGTGGGGACGCCGGCAGCGCACGCGCGGGCCTGGGGACCGGTGGTCCACCTGTGTCAGGTGAAGGACACCCGCATCGTCGAGAACAGCGGCATGTCGCGGAGCACCTACGCCCGCAGCACCCTGTTCGTCCACAACGACAGCGGCGGCGGTCCGCAGTTCTTCGCGATCGACCGCGCCTGCCGGACCCGGGCGGTCTTCGACGTTCCCGGGGCGCCGGCCAAGGACTGGGAGGACATGGCGTCGGGCCCCGACCACACGCTGTGGTTCGGTGACATCGGCGGTGACCGTGCGGTCGTCAGCGTGGTGCGGGTGAAGGAGCCGCGCAGGCTCAGGGACCGCGAGCTCGGCTTCCGCGCCTTCCAGCTCGGCTATCCCGACGGCGCCCACAACGCCGAGGCGCTGATGGTGCACCCGCGGTCCGGCCGGCTGTTCGTGGTGACAAAGGCGCCGTCCGGTGCCGGCATCTACCGCGCTCCCGCCAGGTTGTCGCGCACGGGTGTCAACGCGATGACCAGGATCGCCGACGCCCCGCAGGGTATCAGCGGAGCCGACATCGCGCGCGACCGCAAGCACCTCGTGCTTCGGGGCTATCACACGGCGTTCGTCTATCGCCGGCTCGGCGGTCAACCGGTCAAGCTCCCCTTGCCCGCTGCGCACACCTTCGGGGAGGCGGTCGCCTTCGCCCGTGACGGCTCGTTGGTCTTTGGTGCCGAGGGCGTTCGCCAGTGGCTCTGGCACACCAGGCAACAGTGACCTCGGTCCGGGGCGAGGGGGCGGTCGTCAGGATCTGTGGCGGTCGTCACGAGCCGGAGATCACGGCAGATTTCCCTGCGCTCGGAGGCCTCCCGGCCGATGACTGCCACGGCAGCTTTCTCGGGACGAAGGGCCACCGCGTCATGTTCAACCTGCTCAGCAACGGCAACCCCTGGGCCAAGGCGATCGCCCAGACCCTTGTGCTCACGGCAGCGGCCGGATTCTGGCTCGCCTGGTCGACCGCCGTCTTCAACGGACGCATCCACTGATCGCCGCTGACCCGCCGCGCGCGAACTCGGTCGGGGCGGACAGCAGAAGACCCGGTCCTCGCCAGGAGGAACCGGGTCATCGGGTGGTACGCCATCAGGGACTCGAACCCCGAACCCGCTGATTAAGAGTCAGCTGCTCTGCCAATTGAGCTAATGGCGCTCGTGCTCGGAAGCGACGACAACATTAGCAGCGGGGGTCGGTGTCGGCGAAATCGGCTCGGACCGGGTTCCTGCCACGACGCAGGTCACTGCGGGAGTGCGGACGCCGGTTGGTCCGACGGCGCACAATGAGTCGGTGAGCGATGCGATGGTGAGGGCGCGGGCGCAGGTCCTCCACGACCTCCAGGCCACCGGCACCGCCGACGCCACCGCGGTCTCGATCCTGGAGGACGCGCTGTCCCAGCGGCAGTGGTGGCTCGACCAATGGGCCGACGGGGTCGCCTTCGTGGCAGGCCTCGTGGCCCAGGACGTCCAGGACGAGCTGGCCGAGACCCATGGCCGCTGGCCGCTGTGCTCGGTGTGCGACGACGACCAGCCACGCCACGCCCTCTATATCGACCCCGACCTCGGCGGTCCCGACCCACACTGGGTGTGCGAGGAGTCCGGGACGGTCGTCGCCCCGTTGGGCCACCTGCACGACGGACACTGATCTGTGCCGACCCGGCAGAAGTTCTGCCGGGTGGGCGTCGCCGGTACCCGCGTCGGGTCCGGGCACGCGTCGGGGGTGGTCAGCTCCGGGCGAGCCGGCGTACGCCGTCCAGCAGGCGGTCGACGTCCTCGTCGGTGACATAGACGGCGATGCCGGCACGCACGGCCCCATCGACCCCATAGCTCTCCATCGCCTCGAGGGCGTAGTAGTTGCCGTCCCAGACCGCGATCTGGTCGGCGGCCAGAGCCGCGGCGACCTCGGCGGCGTTGTGTCCGGCGACGTTGAAGGCGACGGTCGGCGCCCGCTCCGCGAGGTCGTGGGGTCCCAGCACCGTGACGCCGTCGACGGACAGCAGGCCCTCGAGCAGGCGAGCGAAGATCCTGCGCTCGTGGGCCGCGATCCGGTCGAGCCCGAGGTCCATCAGGAACCGCGCGGCGGCGTCCACCGCGGCGAGGTTCTCATAGGCCGGCGTGCCCAGCATGAACCGCTCACCGCCGGTCTCGGGCGCTGGGCGCACCTTGTATGCGGGCAACGACGAGACCAGCTCCGGGGAGAGCCAGGTGATGCCGGTGTGCGGGCCGTACCACTTGTAGGAGCTCGTCGAATAGACGTCACAGCCGATCGATCCCAGGTCGACGGGGGCGTGCGGAGTGAGGTGGACGCCGTCGACGACCACACGGGCCCCGGCCGCGTGGGCGGCGGCAGTGATGGCGGTGACGTCGGGCATCGTGCCGATGGCGTTGGAGGCGCCCGTCACCGCCACCCAGCGCGTGCGCTCGGTGAGCAGGCCCGCGACGGCGTCGACGGGCAGCCGACCGGTGGCGGTGTCGAACTCCGCCAGTCGGACGGTCGCACCGGTGTCGCGGGCCGCCAGCAGCCATGGCGACACGTTGGAGTCGTGGTCGAGCCGGGTGCAGACGATCTCGTCACCCGGCTGCAGGCCCCGTGCGATCGCCCGGGTCACCGAGAAGACGTTGTTGGTCGTCGAGGGGCCGAACACGAAGCCACCCCCCGCGGGCGCGTGGAGCAGCTCGCCCATCGTCGCTCCCACTCGGGCAACGAGCTCGTCGCAGGCCGCGGCGGCCGCGAAGGCGCCGTGGGAGTTGGCGTTGTGGCCGGCGCGCTGCCAGGCCCCGGTCGCCTCGATGGCCGCGTCGAGCACCTGGGTGCCGGCAGGCCCGTCGAAGCGGGACCAGCCGGGATAGGCACCCGACACGATGCCGGGGAAACGGTCACGGACGTCGAGCGCGGCGGGGTCGGTCACGGCCGCGAGTGTAGTGCCGCCGAGGAATATCCAAGATTCAACTACCGTTGTGGTGGTCAGCCGAGGAGAGGACCGCCCATGCCTGCCGTGACCGTTGACGACCTGACCGTGCTGCCGCGCGTACGCCGCCCCGGGCTGGGTGACCAGCCGCGTCCGGTGTGGCAGGTCAGCACCGCGCCGACCGGCTTCGAGGGCGAGGGCTTCCCCGTCCGCCGCGCGTTCGCCGGCATCGACCTGGCCCACCTCGACCCGTTCGTGATGATGGACCAGATGGGCGAGGTCGACTATGCCCCGGGTGAGCCCAAGGGCACGCCGTGGCACCCCCACCGCGGCTTCGAGACCGTCACCTACATCATCGACGGCGTCTTCGATCACCAGGACTCCCACGGTGGCGGCGGCACGATCACCAACGGCGACACCCAGTGGATGACAGCCGGGGCCGGCATCCTCCACATCGAGTCGCCCCCGGAGTGGCTGGTCCAGCAGGGCGGTCTCTTCCATGGCATCCAGCTGTGGGTCAACCTGCCCCGCGACGCCAAGGCCAACCCGCCGAAGTATCAGGACCTTCGGTCGACCACCGTGGCGCTGCTTGCCAGCGATGATGCCGGTGCGCTGGTCCGCGTCATCGCCGGCACCGTCGATGGCCACGAGGGCCCGGGGTCGACCTTCACGCCGATGACGCTCGTGCACACCACCCTCGAGCCGGGTGCGCGCCTCGAGCTGCCCTGGGACGCGGAGTTCAACGCGCTCGCCTATGTGCTCAACGGCGACGGCACGGTCGGCACCGACCAGCGCCCGATCCACACGGGGCAGTCGGCCGTCTTCGGCGCCGGCGACTTCGTGACGGTCGCGGCCTCGGGGAGCCAGGAGAGCCGGTCACCCAAGCTCGACGTGATCATCCTGGGCGGCCGTCCCATCCGGGAGCCGCTCGCGTGGGCCGGACCATTCGTCATGAACTCCAAGGCCGAGGTCATCCAGGCCTTCGAGGACTTCCAGTCGGGCCGGTTCGGCCACATCCCGGCCTGACCCGCCTCACCCGGCGAGGTCCTTGGTGAACCAATGCCGGGCATAGGGGTTGTCGTTGTAGGCCGCGCACGCGACATAGCCGGCCGCCTCGTACATCGCGATCGCCTCGGTGAGGGTGCTGTTGGTGTCGAGGTTGACGCGGTCGTGGCCGAGGTCGCGGGCGAGCGCCTCGAGCCGGCCGAGCATGCGTGAGCCGAGCCCGGCCCCGCGCCACGCGGGGTGCACCCACATCCGCTTGATCTCGGCCGTGCCCGGTGCGATGCGCTGCACCCCGCCGCAGGCGACCACCTCGTCGTCGCTGCGGGCGACCAGGAACGCGCCGGTGGGAGGCGCCAGCGAGCCGGCGTCGGAGGTCCACGCGTCGCCGGGGTCGAAGCCGCCCTCGAAGCGTCGGTCGAGCTCGGTGAAATAGGCCGAGACCGCCGCCCGGGCCTCGGGGGAGTCCGCCGCGACGACCTCGAAGTCGACCGACGCCGAGCGCACCAGCCGGTCGGCGGTGGCGAGCGCTTCGTCGAGACGGGCCCGCTGCCGAGGGGTGAGGCCGGCCACGAGTGCCGCGGCACGCTCCTCGGAACGGCGTTCGAGCAGCGCCCACTCGCGCTGCCCTCGCGCGGTCAGCACCGCCCGACGGCGCCGACGGTCGTCCGGATCGGCCACCACGGTGACCAATCCATCCGCCTCGAGCTGTCGGAGGAGGCGGCTCAGATAGCCGGAGTCGAGGCCCAGGCGACGTCGCAGGCTGAGCACGGCGGCACCGTCGGCGCCGATCTCGAACAGCAGCCGGGAGAGCGCCAGGGGTCGACCCGAGCCGAGGAAGGACTCCTCGAGCGCGCCGACGCGCTGGGTCCACGACCGGTTGAAGCGACGCAGCGTGGCATGGGGTGACTCGTCGGACACATCGCTGACTTTAGTCAGATAAATTCGCAGGCGTCCAGAGCCGGGGCGGCGTCAGGTGTCCTCGGGGACGAAGACATGCGCCGGACTGGGCGCGAACCCGTGGGCGTGCCCCCAGACCACCGCCTGCGCCCGTCGGGTAACCCCGATCTTGCGATAGATCGACCGGACATGCGTCTTGAGCGTGTTCCTGCTGATGAACGCGCGCTGGAGGATGTCGTCGTTGCTGAGTCCCTGCGTGATGAGTCCCAGGATCTCCGACTCGCGCGACGAGAGGCCCGCCTCCTGGCCCGGCCAGCGGCCGAAGCCGTCCCCGGTCGTGGCGTCCGGCCCGGGCACCACCACCTCGCCGGCGTGCACCCGCTCGATGAGGCCGACCAGCTCCTCGGCGCTGACGCTCTTGCCGATATAGCCCGCGGCGCCGCTCCTGAGAGCTCGAGTCACCAGTGCCGGATCGAGGTTCCAGCTGAACACGGCCACCCGGCACTCACCGGACCTCGCCAGGCCCGCCAGGTCGGCGCGGTCCCCCTGGAGCTGACCGAAGGTGTCATAGAGCAGAACGTCCACCCGGCCCAGGACGGGCTCGAGACTGGCGAGCTCCACGACCCGCACCCGGTCGGCGTACGGCGCCAGCAGGGCGGCCGTTCCCCGAACGACGAGCTCGTAGTCGTTGACGATGGCCAGGCGGACGGGCCGGCCGTCAGGCACGGGGTCACGCACGGGATCAGGCATGGGGGACCCTTTCATCGGCATCCCTGTCGACGTACCCCATCGGCCGCGAACCGCCACGATCGGATGACCAGCCGCGTCGCGCCCCGGCCGCAGGGCGACCGGGGCTCGACCGGAGTGGGGTGAGTGACGGGACTCGAACCCGCGACCACCTGGACCACAACCAGGTGCTCTACCAGCTGAGCTACACCCACCATGGGCCGACGCCGGGGCTCCCCGGGCATCGGGCCGACGGGAGTCTACCCGTTGTCTGCGGCATCCTCCGCATCGGCACCCGAGGACGGTGTCGCGAGCCCGGTGATCGAGCCCTGGTGCCGCGCGGCGATGCTGCGGGCCAGGTCGCTGTCGGGGCCGGGTTGGGCCACGAACACCGCCTCGCGGTAGTAGCGCAGCTCCTCGATGCTCTCCTGGATGTCGGCGAGCGCGCGGTGGTTGCCCTGCTTGACCGGTGCCTGGTACCAGACCCGGGGGTACCAGCGCCGGGCCAGCTCCTTGATCGACGAGACGTCGACGATGCGGTAGTGCAGGAACGTCTCCAGCTCCGGCAGGTCACGGGTGATGAACGAGCGGTCCGTGGCTACGCTGTTGCCGGCGAGCGGAGGACGGCTGCCGTCCGGGCAGTGCTCGCGCAGGTAGGCCAGCACCTGGGCCTCGGCCTCCTCGAGCGTGATGCCCCCGTCGAGCTCGTCGAGCAGCCCCGAGGTCTCGTGCATCGTGCGGACGTAGTCACCCATCTGGTCGAGAGCCTCGGCGGGTGGCTTGATCACCACGTCGACTCCGTCGCCCAGGACGTTGAGCTCGAAATCGGTGACCAGCGCGGCCACCTCGATGAGTGCGTCGTTGCGCAGATCCAGGCCGGTCATCTCGCAGTCGATCCACACCAGACGATCATTCACGGGTGCACCCTACCGGCGCGGGGCGAGTGAGAACTCGGCGTATCCCGGTCCGTGTGTTCCTCAGACTCGGTTAAGGCCTCTCATCTAGGCTCCTCACCCGTGAGCGATCGCAGGGAATGGCTGGGGACCCTGATCAGGGTGGCCCTGGGTGTCATCTTCATCTGGGCGAGCTGGCACAAGCTGGCCGACCCCTACTCCAACGTGCAGGCCGTCAAGGCCTATGAGCTGCTCCCGTCACCCTGGTTCCGGATCGTGGGCTACACCCTGCCGATCGTGGAGGTGCTGATCGGCGTGTGCCTCATCACCGGGGTGATCACCCGGGTCACCGCCGTGTTCGCGGCGCTCAGCATGGCGGTGTTCATCGGCGGGATCATCTCGGTCTGGGTGCGCGACATCAACATCAACTGCGGCTGCTTCGGTGACGGTGGTTATGATCCCAACGCGCAGGACAAGTACCCCTGGGAGATCGCCCGCGACTCGCTGTTCTTCCTGATGGCGGCCTATCTCGTGGTGTGGCCCCGGACCAAGCTGGCGATCGACAACCTGCTGTTCCCGCGCCGTGACGAAAGGATCCTCGATGGCGAAGAAGTCCACTGAGCAGACCCGCGCGGAGCGCACCGCCGCGCTGCTCAAGGAGCGGCAGGCGGCCGAGCGTCGTCGCCAGCTGACCGTCATCGGCGGCATCGTCCTGCTCCTGGTGATCATCGCCGCCGGCGGCGCCTACCTCATGTCGCGCGGCGACAAGGTCAGCAACAGCACGGTCAAGGACAGCGAGTACGGCCTCAAGGTCGGGCCCGACACGGCGCCGAACAAGGTCGTCATCTATGAGGACTTCATCTGTCCGATCTGCGGCTACTTCGAGAGCCAGACGAGCGAGAAGCTCGCCACGGCGGCCGAGGCGGGCAAGGTCCAGGTCGAGTACCGCCCCATCTATCTCCTCCAGCAGTTCGGCGACTACTCCGAGCGTGCGGCCAACGCCTTCCGGGCGGTCTGGGTCCAGAACGGCGAGGACGCCGCGCTCAAGATGCACGCCGCCCTGTTCGCCGACCAGCCGTCGGAGGAAGGCCCTTACCCCGACGACGACTGGCTCGTGGAGAAGGCCGTCAGCGCCGGTGCCGACGAGGCCAAGATCCGGCCCGCGATCGAGAACATGGAGTACCAGGACTGGGTCACCGCAGCGACCGACGACGCGTCGAGCGTGCGCGGCACCCCGACGGTCTACATCAACGGCAAGATCCTCGAGGCCGGCACCATCGACGCGGTGGTCGCCCAGCTGCTGACCCAGATCGGCTGAGACAACCGGACGGAAGGAACCGCCGTGGCGAGCAACTCCTCACGGGAGCGTGCCCAGCGCACCGCCGAGCTCCTCAAGCAGCAGCAACAGCAGGCCAAGCGTCGCCAGGCGGGCATCGTCGGCGGCATCATGGCGGTGCTGCTCATCGTGGCCGTCGGGGGCGGCTGGTTCCTGCTCAAGTCCGACAGCCAGCCCGTCAAGCCCAAGGACAGCCAATACGGCCTCGGCGTGGGTGACGACAACGCGCCGGTGCACATGATCATCTATGAGGACTTCCTCTGCCCGGCGTGCGGCTATGTCGAGAGCCAGACCCACGAGCAGCTCCAGGCGGCTGCCGATGCCGGCAAGGTGCACCTGGAGTACCGCCCGTTCAACTTCCTCCAGACCGACTACTCCGTGCAGGCCGCCAACGCCTTCCGGGCGGTCTGGGAGCAGGCCGGCCCGGAAGCGGCCAAGAAGTTCCACGACTCCCTCTATGCCGAGCAGCCCGACGAGGGCGGCCCGTTCCCGGACAACGACTGGTTCGTCGAGAAGGCCGTGGCCGCCGGAGCCGACGAGGCGACGATCCGTCCGGCGATCGAGAATCTTGACTACCAGGACTGGGTGGACGCGGCCACGCAGGATGCCGCGAGCATCCGCAGCACCCCCACGGTGTTCCTCGACGACAAGCTGCTTGACGAGGCGATGATGGGTGACGTCGTCCAGAAGATGCTGGCCGCGATCCCCGAATGACGACGTCCGCCCGCGACGACCTGGTCGGCTTCATCGCCGGCCTCCCCAAGGCCGAGCTCCACGTTCACCACGTGGGGTCCGCGTCCCCTCGCATCGTGGCCGAGCTCGCGCGCCGTCACCCCGGCACGGTGCCCAGTGATGTCGACGAGTTGCGTCGGTTCTTCGAGTTCCGCGACTTCGCCCACTTCATCGAGGTCTATCTCGCCGTCACCGCGCTGGTCTCGACACCCGAGGACATCCGGCTGCTCACCTATGAGGTGGCCCGCGAGATGGCCACCGAGCAGCAGATCCGCTATGCCGAGCTCACCTGCACCCCCTTCACGAGCGTGCGTCCCGACCTTGCGGACGGCGGCATGCCCATCGAGGCCTACACCGAGGCGATCGAGGACGCCCGGGTCGGTGCCGAGCGCGACTTCGGCATCGTGCTGCGGTGGATCTATGACATCCCAGGGGAGTTCGGCGTCCCGGCCGCCGACGCCACCCTGGGCTTCGCGCTCGACCATCGCGTCGAGGCCCTGGTCGGGTTCGGGCTCGGCGGCCCCGAGATCGGCGTACCCCGGCCACAGTTCGAGCCCCACTTCGCCGCGGCGCGGGCGGCCGGGCTGCGCAGCGTCCCCCATGCGGGCGAGACCACCGGGCCCGAGACGGTCTGGGACGCCCTCCGCCTGCTGGGTGCCGAGCGGATCGGCCACGGCACGTCGTCGGCCAAGGACCCCGCCTTGCTCGCCCACCTCGCCGAGACGGGCGTCCCCCTGGAGGTGTGCCCCTCCTCCAACGTCGCGACCCGGGCGGTGGCGTCGCTGGAGGAGCACCCACTGCGCCAGTTCGTCGCGGCCGGGGTGACCGTGACCATCAACTCCGACGACCCGCCGATGTTCGGCACCACCCTCAACCAGGAGTACGCCGTCGCGGCCGGGCTGCTGGGTCTGGACGCCTCGGGCGTGACCGACCTCGCCCGGGCCGCGGTGACGGCGTCGTTCGCCGACGGGCCGACGCGTGCGCGCGTCCTCGGCGAGATCGACGCCCACCTGGCCGACCACGAGGCCACCGGGTCGGAGGAGGGTCGCTAACTCCACGCGTGGAATTCGCGACGGGCCCTTGTGCTCTCCCCGGTTGCGGGGATAGAACTGTCCGTGTCAGAAGGCCTTCGGGCCGGACGACATCGAGGCCCCGCAAACTCATACTTTGCGGGGCCTCACCCTTTCTAACCGACGCCCCGTGGCCAGCTCGGGATTTGCCGCGCGTGTCGGGGTGCCGACCGCAGGGGTTTGGCGATTCTGCAGTGGTCCTCTAGACTTTGCGGCCGAGGGGAGTACTCCCAACGCCTCGTTCCGGTCACCACGGCACCTCCCGGTGCCCCGGTCGAGGGCCCGGTTCCCGGGTGGAGGAGACCTCAGGCCGTTTGACCTGAGGAGACCTGTGTCCCCGTCCTTGACCGCTGTCCCGACCGCCCTGGCTGCCGCCGACCCTGCCGCTGCCGACGGGCTCCCGTCGATCGGCACCCCACTGCTGTGGGGCGTGTCCCTGGCCGTCGTGCTCGGCCTGCTGGTGCTCGACTTCGTGCTCACCCGCCGACCCCACGAGGTCGGGATGCGCGAGGCGCTGGGCTGGTCGGCGTTCTACATCGCCCTGCCCCTGGTGTTCGGCGTCTATATCTGGCAGGGCTACGGCGCCGAACGGGGGCTGGAGTACTACGCCGGCTATCTGGTCGAGAAGTCGCTCAGCGTCGACAACCTGTTCGTGTTCATGCTGATCCTGGCCGGCTTCGCGGTGCCTCGAGCGCTCGAGCAGCGTGTGCTGCTCTATGGCATCGCCGGCGCGCTGGTGCTGCGTGGCATCTTCATCGCCGTCGGCGCCGCCGCCCTGGCGGCGTTCGACTGGGTGTTCTTGTTGTTCGGCCTCATCCTGGTCGCCACGGCGGTCAAGCTCCTGGTCGGCGCGCTGCGTCACGAGGAGCACGCCCAAGACGTCAACGACATGCGCGTCGTGCGGCTGCTGCGTCGCTGGATGCCGGTCACCGACGACTACGTCGGGACGCGGATGGTCGTGCGCGAGGGGGCTCGCCGCGCGCTCACGCCGATGGCGCTCGTGGTCGGCACGGTGCTGATGACCGACATCGTGTTCGCCGTCGACTCCGTCCCTGCCGTCTATGGCATCACCGGCGACCCGTTCCTGGTCTTCGCGACCAACGCGTTCGCGTTGCTGGGCCTGCGCGCCCTCTACTTCGTGCTGCGCGGCGCCCTCGACAAGCTCGTGCACCTCGGCTTCGGCCTGGCCGCGATCCTGGGCTTCATCGGCGGCAAGCTCGTCTTGCACTGGGCCCACCTGGTGTGGCCGTCGGTCCCCGAGATCCCGACGCTGCTGTCGCTCGGTGTCATCGTCGGCATCCTGGTCGTCACGACGCTGACCAGCCTGACCGCCGTACGGCGCCGCGAGGCGGCGGTCACCCAGGGCGCCTGACGCGCCTGCCGCCGCGCGGGGTCAACCGACCTTGCGCGGCCACCAGAACCGGTCGCCCAGCTCGAGCGCGATCGCGGGCACGAGCACGGTGCGGACCAGGAGCGTGTCGAGCAGGACGCCGACCCCGATGACGACGCCGAGCTGGGCGAGCACGACCAGGGGCAGCACCCCGAGCACCGCGAAGACGGCTGCGAGCAGGATGCCGGCGCTGGTGATCACGCCGCCGGTCGCGGTCAGCGCCCGCAGCATGCCCGTGCGGGTCCCGTGCTCGGAGGCCTCCTCCGAGGCACGGCTCACCAAGAAGATGTTGTAGTCGACGCCGAGGGCCACGAGGAACAGGAACGCCAGGAGCGGGACGCCGCTGTCGAGGCGCTCGAAGCCGAGCACGCCGGTGAACAGCCACCAGGAGAGGCCGAGGCTGGCCAGATAGGTGGCCACGACGGTGGCGACCAGGATGATCGGGGCCACCACCGATCGCAGCAGCAGCCCGAGGGCGACGAGCACGAGCACCAGGATCAGCGGGATGATCACCAGCCGGTCGCGGTTGGACGCCTCGTTGGCGTCGACGGCCTGAGCCTCGCTGCCCCCGACATAGGTCTCGTCGAAGGACGCGAGCGCGTCGCGCAGCGCGCCGATGGCGTCGCGGGCGTCGGCGGAGCCGGGAGCGGCGTCGAGCACGACGTTGACCTGGGACAGCCCGTCGGAGGTGACGGTCGGCTGGGCCGACTCGACGCCGGCAACCCCGGCGGCCGCGTCGGCGACCTGCTGGGGGTCGGCGCGGGTGATCACCACGGTGGGGTCGGACGTGCCAGCCGGGAACGACTCGGCGAGCCGCTCGGCGGCGGAGATCGCCTCGGGCTTCTCGAGGAACTGCTCGGACTGCGAGAGCCCGGACTGGATCTGGGTGGTCCCGAACGCCAGGGCGGCCAGCAGGACGACGGCGCCGACCACGAAGGCGCCGGGGCGGCGCTCGACGCGTCGACCGATGCGGCTCCAGACGGAGCGGTCGTGGTCGACCAGGGCGCGCTGACCCACCCGCGGGGTGAGCGGCCAGAAGATCCAGCGGCCGAACAGCACCAGCACCGTCGGGAGCACGACCAGGGCGTAGAAGGCGGCGACGACGATGCCGACGGCCGAAGCGAGCCCGAGGCCACGGGTCGACGGCACCAGCGAGAGCAGCAGGGTCAGGACGCCGACCACCACCGTGGACGCGCTGGACAGCACCGCCTCCGCGGTCCGGGTCAGGGCGTGGCGCATCGCGTCGTAGCGATCCTCACGGAGTCGCAGCTCGTCGCGGTAGCGCGAGATCAGCAGCAGGGCATAGTCGGTGCCGGCGCCGAACACGAGGACCGACAGGATGCCGATGGTCGACTCGTCCCATGGGACGTCGAAGATGCGCAGGGTGTGGGTGGCGACGGTGGCCGCGAGCCGGTCGGCGATGCCGACGACGATGAGCGGCACGAGCCAGAGCAGGGGGCTGCGATAGGTGATGAGCAGCAGCAGGCCGACCACGCCCGCGGTGACGGCAAGGAGCCGGAAGTTGGCGCCGTCGAAGACGGCGGCGAGGTCGGCCTGGATCGCCGCCGGTCCGGTGACCTGCGACGAGACACCCTCGGGCGCGTTGTCGGCCGCCTTCGCACGCAGCTGCTTGACCTGGTCGGCCACCTCGGTGGCTTCGGTCCCCTCGATCGGCACCACCGTGAGGGCCGCGGTCTTGTCGTCGCTGACGACCAGGCCGGGCGCGGGACCCTGGTCGGGATAGCTCTGCCGGAGCGCCGCGAGCGCCTCGTCACTGAGCTCGCCACTGTCGGCGGTGAAGAGGACGACCGCCGTGCTGTCCTCCTGCTGTGGCAGCTGGGCCTCGAGCTCGACGACCTTGGTGCTGTCGAGACCGGCCGGCAGCGCGTCGGTGGAGGACGCCTGACGATCGGCCTCCCCGTAGAGGCCGATCGTCAGGAGGGCCACCACGATGAGCGCGATGGCCACCCACCAGCTGCGTCCCCGCCGGACCAGAACCGCAGAGACCTGCCGCATGGGGGGGTTCCTCCTTTACACTGAGCAAGTTGCTCAGTTGGTAACTAAGTTGGTTAGTAATCAACTGAGGGAACCATAGCCAAGGAGTGACGTTTGTCCAACCCGCCCGAGGAAAGCGGTGCCGTTGCGGTGCCGGGTGTCGCGGTGCCGCCGGGGGCGTCCAGCGAAACCCTCCAGCTCCTGAGGCAGCTCCTGGCCGTGGGTGCGCAGGTCGCGCCGGCCGTCGCCCGACGCGCCGAGATGAGTCACTCCGAGCTCGCGGCCCTCGAGCTGCTGATGGCCCACCAGGTAGGCCCCGCCGACCTGGCGCGCCATCTCCAGGTCACCTCGGCCGCCTCATCGGGCATCGTCGACCGGCTCGAACGGCGCGGGCACGTCCGCCGCGAGCCGGACGCGGAGGACAAGCGCCGCACCCGCGTCGTGGTGACCGACTCCGCGCGCGCGGAGCTGATCGGTCACCTGATGCCGATGTTCGCCTCGCTCGACGCGCTCGATGCCACCCTGTCGCCGGACGACCGCGCCGTCGTCGAGCGGTTCCTCCGGAGCGCCATCGAGGCGCTGCAGCGACTCCTGTGAGGTCGGTCCGCAGGCGCCGGTGGCCGGGGCCGCGGGTCAGTCGTGCTGGCGTCGGCCCTGGTCCGGCTGGGTGTCGAGTCTCGCGGTGTCCTCGGCGATCTCATCGGCCCGGCCGGCGTCCTTGCGCCACAGCAGCACGAAGACCAGGAACAGGGCGAGGACGATCACGATGAAGCCCACCACCAGGTAGGGAGTGGTCATTGTCGGTGTCCTCACATCCGTCGAGCCCAAGGCATTCGCTTCGTGGACGTACCCCTCGCCCCAGCCGGGCATGCGTCGGCACGGCCGCATCCCGCCCTTAGGGGTGAGGCGCTGCGCCCCGCGGCCCTCTAGGTTGGTCACGGCTCGAGGGGATCTGTGTCGGTCCACGGCCATCGGAGGCAGAGGAGGAAGCAGGTTCCGTGGTTAGATCGAGTCACATGAGCATGGACCGGCCACGACCCCGCAGGCACGACCACGTCGCCGAGGACCTGGCGAACCTGGCGATCAGCCTGCACGACGACCCGACGGTCGAGGAGACGGTCGATCGGGTGCTCGCCTATGCGCTCAAGGCGGTCAGCTGCGAGCTCGCCGGAGTGGTGTTCGTCCATGGGCGCCGACGGATCGAGACCGAGGCCGTCACCGACCCCCTGGTCGAGAAGCTGGAACTGGTGCAGATCGAGGCGGGGGAGGGCCCCAACCTCGACGTGATCGGCGACCGCTACAGCATCTTGGTCTCCGACACCCGCTCCGAGTCACGCTGGCCCACCTGGGCTGCCGGGGTCGCCGCGCTGGGCGTGCGCAGCATGCTCAGCGTGCGCCTCTACACCAGCGCCACGACCATCGGGGCGCTCAACCTCTATGACCGGGCCCCCGACCGGTTCGACATCGACGACCAGGCCGTCGCCCATCTGTTGGCGCGCCACGCGGCCGTGGCCCTGGCCTCCGCGCGTACGACGGAGAACCTCTGGCAGGCCGTCGATGCCCGCAAGCTCGTCGGCCAGGCCCAGGGGATCCTGATGGAGCGCTACGCCCTCAGCGCCGACCAGGCGTTCTCCGTGCTGGCCCGCTACAGCCAGGACCACAACCTCAAGCTGCGCGACGTGGCCAACGAGCTCGTCACGAGTCGACAGCTCCCCGACGTGGCCACCGAGGAGTCGGCGGCCGACGGTTCCACTGCCTGAAGCGTCCGTCAGGACGCGTCGCGGAAGTACTTGTCCGGCCCACTGGCGGCGCGACCACCGGCGGCCAGCCAGGCCCGCAGGGCGCGGGGCTGACGCCGGTCGAGCTCGTCGAGGTAGGCCTCCCGCAGCTGGACGACGGCCAGGCGGTCACGCGGGTTGGACACGGAGTCCAGCACGACGAAGCTGCGGCGCCAGGCGTGGCAGACCTCGAGGTCGGACAGGTGCGGGAGCTCGGCGAGCGCGGACTCGATGTCCACCGACGGGACGAGCTCCATGCTCATCGTCGCCTCGACCCACAGCCGCTGCGCCGACTCGATGTCCACGACGCCGGCGAGCGGATAGTCGGGCACCTTCTCCCGGCGGGTGGCTCCCGCGAGCGGGAGCACGACCCACGGGCTCGTGATGGCGGCCAGCAGGGCGGTTCCGAGGAAGATCTGGCCGTCCATCAGCGCCAGACCCAGGGCGCCGGTGAGCAGCAGTCCACCGAGGAGGGCCGGTCCCACCGTCCGGCGACTGGCGCGAGGTGCGAACCGAGCCCGCCTGCCTTCGGCATGGACGATGTCCTCGCGATCGAGGTGGATGACGGCGCCGGCGATGGCGCCGAAGGCGAACAGGAGCACCGCGGCTCCGACGTTCTCCACCATGGCGAGGGCCGTGCCGACCGCCAGGATGGGCACGCCGACCGCGACCCAGATCTTCTTGTAGGTGTGCATGGCGACCCCGCTGTCGGCTCGAGGCTGGTGTGGGAACGAGCGGGTGGCGGCTTGCCACGCCACCCGCTCGTTGTCCCAGCAATCGGCAGCTCCGCCGCTCGCTTGAGCGTTCGGCCCGCAGCGCGTCGAAATCGGCCCTGGCCGGTTCGGGGTCGCCGCCGGTCAGGCCGTCAGGACGGCCGTGCTCGCCGCCGCCTCGGCGCAGTTCGTCAGGAGGGCCTCCTGAGCCGCTGCCGTCATGGCCGGGTCGCCGTGCCAGCGGGCGAGCGCGTCGCTCACCAGCGCGCGGCCGAAGGAGAACGTGAGGTTCCAGGGCACGTCGGGCACCTCGTTGAGGGCCGTCAGACAGGCACACACCCGATGGGTGGGGTGGCCGCCGGACAGGAACGCGATCCCGGTGACCTCGGCAGGGACCGTCTTGCGCAGCACGTCCCACGTCACGGTGGCGACCGTGGTGGCCGAGACCTGCCGGCTCGCCAACCCCGGGGTCACGAAGTTGGGCTTGAGCACGAGGCCGGCGAGGTCGACCCCGGCGCTGCGGAGCTCCTCGAACAGCGCGGTCAGGCCGGCTCGCGTCGCCGACGCCGAGGCCGCGAGCTCGTGCTCGCCCGTGGCCAGCACCTCCGGCTCGACGATCGGGACGACCTCGTGGCGCTGACAGGCCGCCGCATAGGCGGCGAGGGCGCGGGCGTTGGCCCGAAGCGAGTCCTCGGTCACGGTCGCGACGTCGATGACGGCGCGCCACTTGGCGAAGGCCGCGCCACGCTCGGCGTACGACGCGAGCCGCTCGTCCAGGCCGTCCAGCCCCTGGGTGATCAGGGCACCCGAACCGTCGGGCAGAGGGACGGTGCCGGTGTCGACCTTGATGCCGGGCAGGATCCCCAGCTCATGGGCCGCGTCCGGGAAGGTCCGGCCGTCCGACAAGGTCTGGCCGAACGTCTCGTCGCTGAGGATGATGCCGCTGACATAAGCGCTCAGCCCTGGGGCGGTGAGGAGCAGCTGCCGGTAGTCGCGGCGGCTGGTCTCGGTGGCCTCGACCCCGGCGTCGCGGAGACGCTGCGACATCGTGGTGATGCTCTCGTCGGCGGCCAGGATGCCGCGCCCGCGCGAGGTCAGCCGCTCGGCGATGGCGGCCAGGTGTGGCTTCGTGGTGATCATGTGGTCTCCCCGGGAGTCGTCGTGGCTCCACCGTTGCGGCCGGACGTCAGGAACGACTCACCCCTCCGGGTGGTTGGAGGTGTGATCCCAGCGGGTCAGGAGGCGTCGAGGAAGAACTTCTCGGGGCCGCTCGCGGCGCGACCACCGGCGTCCAACCAGGCCTTCAGCGCCGCCGGACGACGTCGCTCCAGCTCGTCCAGGTAGGCCTCCCGCAGCTGGACCGCGGCGAGGCGGGTCGCCGGCGAGGCCGCCGCGTCCAGGACCAGGAAGCTGCGGCGCCACGCCCGGCACAGCTCGACGTCGCTGAGGGCATCGAGCTGTTGGCTCGTCACCCGAAGGCTGGGCGCGTCATCGGCGGGGAGCGGCACGGCTGGGTGCGCCGCGGTCGTCCGCACCGCCCGGGCGACCACAGGCGGGCTCACCAGGCCCAGCGCCAGCACCAGCCCGAGGGCCAGCCGCAGGTCCAGCTGCCCGAGCCCGACCGTACCGACCGAGAGAAGCGCCCCCGTCAGCGCCCAGACAGCCAGTCGATCACGCTCGGCCACGATCCCGACCGCGGTCCCCGTCGTCACCCCCAGGACGACCATGACGACTGCTCTGCCGGTGTCGAACAGCAGGCCGCTGGCGGCGCCCACCCCGAGCACGGCCAGCGCCGTTCCGGTCCAGATCGTCGGGTAGGTACGCATTTCAGGCTCCGGAGGTCGACACGTGTCGTGGTGCTCACTCCGGTACCCAACGCGCCCGGGAGCATGATGTCGGTCTCGTGGCCCGGGTGCCAGCGCTGAACCAGGCTCAGCAACCGGTCAGCGTCGCGGGCCACTCCTCGGCGATCGCTGCTCCGTTGCGGGCGACCCGGTCGAGGAAGCGCCGTTGGGCTTCGAGCGCCTGGAGGCAGCCGTCGCGCCGGCGCACCAGGTCGCCGTGCAGTGGGAAGACGTCGACGCGCCGACAGGCCGCTGCGGCCGTCGTGAGCGGGGCATCGGCGTCCTGGGCCGAGCGCCGTACGAGCGCATACATGGCGCGGCGTAGTGACCCCGAACCGCTCGCATCGAGCACCGGGCGCACATAGCCCGACATCGCCAGCACCGGCGACCAGGACTCGCGCGCCGCCGCGACGGCGTGGGTGGCGCAGGCCTCGACGGATCGGGTCTCGGCCGCTCGCATCCGCGCGTCCACGGCATAGGCGCCCCCGGCGACGAGCGCCGCGAGCACCAGCACGACGGCGATGGTGCGTCGAGTCGGCCCCTCGCGCCCGATCTCCAGGGTGTCGGTGTCCGTCGCCACGGCGCCAGTGTGCCACCGGCCTCACGCGTCAGCCGGGGCCGACCGGGGGCCTGCGACGCGTGTGACATAAGCAACCCCTCCGCCGGGTCCGGACGGGGGTAGCGTCGAGAGCACAGCAGGACAACAGCTGGGGCCACGGCCCGGCGGTGGGGCTGGCCACACAGGCGGCTCCGGTCGCGAAGGTGACCAGGTCCGGGACGGAGGTCCGAGCGGCGCAGCCGGTGGGTGGCTGATCGCCGCAGAAGACGAGGGCCGCCGCGCCGCGAGGCGCGACGGCCCCCGTCAGGTTCGAGCCTGGGAGCGCCCGGAAACATTCCTGCGCGGGGTCTTTTCATGCGCGACCGGCCGCGCCGAGCTGCACCCCGAGATGTGCGACTCGACGCGACCGGTCCGCCCGGCTACCCACCCGAGAAGGGGAGCCGGGTCCGGCGGCCCCGTCAGCTGGGCCGTGGAGCTCCCCTGCGGGCATAACGCACCCACGTGATCCCCACGCACATGACCGCCCAGGCGATCCCGATCGCATAGAACGTCGTCGGGCCGAGCGTGGTGACACCGACACCGAAGAAGAACGGACCGAACGCCGCGATCGCGGCCGTCCACCCGATCACGCCGCCGGCCTGGCGACGCTCGAAGATCATCGGCATCTGCTTGAACGTCGATGCGTTGCCGATGCCCGCGAACAGGAAGATCGCCAGCATCCCCCAGAGGAACTGGTTGAAGTCACCGTGGAGGGCGTCCGCGGAGCTCAGGTCGGGGGTCAGGGCGGGGATCGTGTAGGCGATGGAGACGACGAGCCCCACCCCGGAGATCAGGGTCCAGATGGCACCGCCCATCCGGTCGGTCAAGGGGGAGAACAGCACGCGCGCCCCCGCGCCGACGAGCGGGCCCAGGAAGACGAACTTCACCGGGTCGGGGACGGCGTAGCCACTGACGAGCACCTGGGCCGTCGCCCCGACCCCCTCGACGATCTTGGTGTTCCCCGCTCCGTAGAGGTTGGTCATCAGCAGGCCGAACTGCGCCGACAGGCCGGAGAACGTGCCGAAGGTCATGATGTAGAGCACGGTCATCAGCCAGGTGTCGGTGTTGTTGAAGATGTCGAACTGCTGGCGGACGTTGGCCTTGATGGGCACCGACTTGAGCAGCGCCCACGCGAAGGCGGCGCCGACCACCATGAGGGGGATCCACACGAAGGCGGCGTTCTGGAACCAGACCTCCTTGGCAGGCTTGCCCGGCACGGTCATCTGCTGGCTTCCGCCCAGGAAGGCCAGGAACGAGCCGGCGATGAGGTACGGCGTCAACAGCTGCACCAGCGAGACGCCGAAGTTGCCGAGCCCGGCCTGGATGCCCAGCGCGGTGCCCTGCTTGCTGCGCGGGAAGAAGTAGGACGTGCTGGGCATGAAGCCCGAGAAGGCACCTCCGCCGATGCCGGCGAGGAACGCCAGCGTCATCAGCTCCCAGTAGGGCGCCGTCGGCGCCTGCACCCGCACCCCCCAGCCGAGGGTCGACGCGATGAGCAGCAGGGTGGTGAGCGAGACCATCTTGCGGGTCCCGAGGATCGGCGGGAACGTCATCCACACCAGCCGGAACAGACCGGCCGAGAGCCCGGGCATGGCGGCCATCCAGTAGAGCTGGGTCTTGCTGAGCTCATAGCCGAGCGCGGTGAGCTTGGGGATCACCGCACTCGGGAGGAACCAGGCGACGAAGGCCAGGGTGAGACAGAACGTCGTGATCCACAGCGTGCGCCAGGCCAACCCGGAGTCCCAGGTCTGCTCGTTCTCCGGGTCCCAGGACTCCAGCCACTCACTGGAGCGAGGGCGCGGGGACCCGCTGGTGGTGGTGCTCATGCCAGTGCCTCCTCAGGGGCGTGGATGGGACGTTCGATGTGCCTGGCGAGCCGCGGAGTCTCCCAGTGCAACATGCGGACCACTGTCAGGTGCATCCAGACAGCGCAGACGACGGTGAGCAGGAACAAGACGAAGAAGGTGCTCGAGGGGAAGCCGGACCAGGCCGTGGTGTAGGCGAACAGCGGGGGGAGGAAGAAGCCGCCCAGGCCGCCGAGCATGCCCACGAGGCCGCCGACGGCGCCCACGTTGTCGGGGAAGTACTCGGGGATGTGCTTGTAGACCGCGGCCTTGCCGATCCCCATGGAGCAGCCGAGCAGGAACACGACGGCCGCGAACTGCGGCAACCCCAGGGCGTAGGCCAGATGCTGGCTGGTGGAGCCGTCGGGGTGGACGACGACGAGATGCCCGCTGGGCATCATCAACACGCCGGTCGTCAGCAGCATGAGCGCGAAGGTCCAGTAGAGCACCCGGCGGGCCCCGAACCTGTCTGAGAGCCACCCGCCGATCGGACGGAGCAAGGACGCGGGGAAGATGTAGGTCGCCGTGAGATAGGCCGCGGTCTGAAGACCGACGTCGTAGTTGTCCATGTAGTACGTGGGCAGCCATGCCGACAGCGCCACATAGGCGCCGAAGAACGCCACGTAGTAGAGGCTGAACCGCCAGACCCGGACGTGCCGCAGCGGAGCGAGCTGGCGGTTGAGCGGCTGGGCGTGGCCCGGGGCGCGGTCCTCGCGCGGCGCGAGGAACCACGTCACTGCCGCCATCATCAACAGCAGGGCGGCGTAGAGGACGGGGATGAAGCGCCAGCCTCCGGGGAAGACGCCGAGGTAGGTCGCGCCGACCGTCGTGCCGGCGATGACCGGCGGGCCGACGAACTTCGTGACCGACGCGCCGACATTGCCGGCCCCGAACAGCCCGAGGGCGAAGCCCTGGTGCCGACGCGGCTGCCACGCGGAGTTCCACGCGATGCCGGCGCTGAAGGAGTTGCCGGCGAAGCCGACCAGGAAGGCCAGGACCAGGAGCATCCCATAGGAGTCGGCTCGGGAGACGAGGTACGCCGGCACCGCCGAGCCTGCCAACAGGGCGGTCATCACCTTCCGCCCGCCGATGCGGTCGGTGATCATGCCGGCCGGCAGCCGCCACATCGACCCATTGAGGACGGCGGCCGCGATGACCCAGGACAGCTGGACCTCGGAGAGCCCGAACTCCTCGCTGATCGGCTTGCCGAGGATCCCGAACATCAGCCAGGCCGCGAACATCAACGTGAACCCGACGGTGGAGAGGGCCAGCACGCGTCCGGCGCCGGCCGGAACCGGGGCCTGTCCACGCGCGGGTGTGGGGGGCAGCTGGGGAGCCGAAGAGCGGTCGCTCGGAGCGGCGGAGGGTGCCATGACTACCTCGGTTTGAATGAGTGAGATCCTCTAAACTATGCGGCAGCCTACTCAGACCTGTGGGATCCACGTCAAGCCTTGCGCGCAACGACCGTGATTGCGCGGAGTGGGTTGCATCAAATAGGATGGTTTGAAGGAATCTGGCAGGAGGAGGTTTGTGGCACAGTGAAGCGCGTGACGACGTCCCCGACGAGTGACCCGGTCGAGTCCGGACCGGTGCTGCTGCTCTCGCCCGTCCGACGGGCACTGGTCGACGAGCTCGCTCGCTATCGCCCCGACCCCGACGTGAGCCAGGGGGCGCCGGGCCTCACCGCGGCCCAGCTCGCCGAGGTGCTGGACCTGCACGTGACGACGGTGCGCTTCCATCTCGACCAGCTCGTCGCGGCCGGTGTGGTGACCGCCGAGTTCACCAGGGTGTTCGGCGTCGGGCGACCCCGCAAGGTCTATGCCGTGGCTCCGGAGGAGCCAGGGGCCGAGGACAACGCGGCCAGCCTCCATGTCCTGGCCGAGCTGCTGACCGAGTCGTTCGGCTCCCGCATGACACCGGTCAAGGCGGGGGAGGAGTGGGCCGCCCAGCACGTCGAGCTCGCCGACGAGGGACCCGCCGACTCGGCCGGCACCTGGCTGACCAAGGTCGGCCGGATGATCGATGTCCTCCAGGACTGGGGTTACCACCCCGAGCTGTCCACCACCGATGGAGGCCGCTCCTGCCAGATCGACCTGGCCTATTGCCCGTTCATGGACCTGGCCCGCGCCAACGAGGCCGTGGTGTGTGGGATCCACCGAGGCATCATCAAGGGCGTCCTGCGGCAGCTCGGCGAGGGCGAGGCGTCGGTGAGCCTCGAGCCGTTCGTCGAGCCCGACCGGTGCCAGGCCCATGTCCGCACTCGTACGCCGTTCCGCGGCCACGCCGCTCGCCACCAGGAGTCCTGAATGAGCCTCGACAGTCCCGTCCAGCGGGCGTTGATCGGCAGCCGCCGCTTCTTCACCGGGGCACGGGTCTCTGACGACGGTCGCGCCGTGTTCAAGGAGGGCGGCCGGCAGGGCGACGTCTTCTACCGCGACCGCTGGAGCCACGACAAGGTGGTCCGCTCCACCCATGGCGTCAACTGCACCGGGTCGTGCTCCTGGAAGGTCTATGTCAAGGACGGGATCATCACCTGGGAGGCCCAACAGACCGACTACCCGTCGCCGGGAGCGGACCGGCCAGACTACGAACCACGCGGGTGCCCCCGTGGGGCGGCCTTCTCCTGGTACACCTACTCACCCACGCGCATCCGCTACCCCTACGTGCGTGGGGTGCTGCTCGACCTCTATCGCGAGGCGCTGGGGCGCTACGGCGACCCCGTCGTGGCCTGGGGCTCCATCGTCCAGGACGCCGACCTGTCGCGGCGCTACAAGGCGGCGCGCGGCAAGGGCGGACTCGTGCGCGCCAGCTGGGAGGAGGCGGCCGAGATGGTCGCCGCGGCCCACGTCTACACGATCAAGCGCTGGGGGCCCGATCGCATCGCCGGGTTCTCGCCCATCCCGGCTATGTCGCCGGTCTCCTATGCCTCCGGTGCTCGGTTCATGGAGCTCATCGGAGCTCCGATGCTGTCCTTCTATGACTGGTACGCCGACCTGCCCAACGCCTCGCCGCAGATGTTCGGCGACCAGACCGACGTCCCCGAGTCGGGTGACTGGTGGGACGCCGGCTATCTGGTCATGTGGGGCTCCAACGTCCCCATGACCCGGACCCCCGACGCCCACTGGATGACCGAGGCGCGCTACCGCGGCCAGAAGGTCGTGGCCATCGCCCCCGACTATGCCGAGAACGTGAAGTTCGCCGACGAGTGGGTCACCACCGCGCCCGGCACCGACGGGGCGCTGGCGATGGCGATGGGTCACGTGATCCTGCGGGAGTGCTTCGTCGACCAACGGGTGCCGTTCTTCGTCGACTACAACAAGAAGTTCACCGACCTGCCCTATCTCATCTGCCTGGAGGAGGGGGAGGGCGTCGACGGCACGACAGCGTTCCGCCCGGGCAAGTACCTCGTCGCCGGAGACATCGACCACCCCGAGGGCGGCGTCGAGAACACCATGTGGAAACCGGCCGTCCTCGACGCCGCCAGCGGTGACGTGCGGATCCCTGGCGGGTCCATCGGCCACCGCTATGGCGACGAGGGTCTCGGAAAGTGGAACCTCGAGCTCGGCGAGATCGATCCGGCGCTGAGCCTGCTCGACGTGCCCGGGCTGAGCACCGAGCCCGTCGAGGTCGAGCTGCCGCGCTTCGACGGACCCGCCGGCAAGGTGGCCTACACGCGCCGCGGCGTGCCGACGATGCGTGTTGGCGGCCGTGTCGTCACGACCGTCCTCGACCTCATGCTCGCCCAGTACGGCGTCGCGCGCGACGGCCTCCCGGGCGCCTGGCCGACCGGCTATGACGACCCGAGCGGGCCGGCGACCCCGGCGTGGCAGGAGGAGCACACCTCGGTGCCGGCCGCCCAGGTGATCCGACTGGCCCGCGAGTGGGCGCAGAACGCGATCGACACCGAGGGGCGCGGCATGATCCTGCTCGGCGCCGGCACCAACCACTGGTTCCACTCCGACCAGCTCTATCGCGCGATCCTGGTGCTCACCAGCATCACCGGTTGCCAGGGCCGCAACGGCGGCGGCTGGGCCCACTACGTCGGCCAGGAGAAGATCCGGCCGATCATGGGCTTCCAGCACATGGCCTTCGCCCTCGACTGGCACCGACCGCCGCGCCACATGAACCAGACGGCCTACTGGTACATCAACACCTCGCAGTACCGCTACGACACCTTCACCGCCGACGACCTCGACGCCGGGACCGGCGCGTTCGCCGGCAGGACCGTGATGGACCTGTTCGCGCAGGCGGCCCGACTCGGCTGGACCCCGAGCTATCCGACGTTCAACCGCAGCAGCCTCGCACTGGCCGACCAGGCGGCGGAGGCGGGCCTCGCTCCGGCCGACTACGTCGTCGACCAGCTCAAGAGCGGCGAGCTCGCGTTCGCGGTCGAGGACCCCGAGCACGAGGACAACCATCCGCGGCTCCTCAGCCTCTGGCGCTCCAACCTGCTGGGCTCGTCGGCCAAGGGCAACGAATACTTCCTGCGGCACCTCCTCGGCACCGACAGCGCCGCCACCGCTCAGGAGGCGCCGCCCGAGCAGCGGCCCCGCGACGTCGCCTGGCCCGACCGCGCCGCCGAGGGCAAGCTCGACCTGCTGCTCACGCTGGACTTCCGGATGACCAGCTCGACGATCCTGTCCGACATCGTGCTGCCGGCCGCCACCTGGTATGAGAAGCACGACCTCAACACCACGGACATGCATCCGTTCATCCACTCGTTCAACCCCGCCATCGCGCCGCCCTGGCAGACCAAGACCGACTGGGAGACCTGGAAGGTCATCGCGCGGCGGTTCTCCGAGCTCGCCGCCGACCACCTCGGCACCCGCACCGACGTGGTGGCCAAGCCACTGTGGCACGACACCCCCGAGGCGATGGCCACCGAGCACGGCGTCGTCCGCGACTGGCGCGCCGGCGAGGTCGAGCCCGTGCCCGGCAAGACCATGCCCGTCCTCGCCGTCGTTGAGCGCGACTATGCCGCGGTCTACGACAAGATGACCACGATCGGCCCGCTCATGGAACGGGTGGGCATGCTCACCAAGGGCGTCGCCTATGACGTGAAGCGAGAGATCGACATCCTGCGCACCCGCAACGGCGTCGCCCATGGCGGCGCCGGTGACGGTCAGCCCAAGGTCGAGACCGACATCCAGATGGCCGAGGCGATCCTCCACCTGGCCGGCGTCTCCAACGGTCACCTCGCCACCCAGGGTTTCGAGTTCCTCGAGAAGCGCACCGGCACCAGGCTCGCCGACCTCGCCGCCGAGCACGAAGGCAAACAGATCACCTTCGCCGACACCCAGGCGGCGCCGGTTCCGGTGATCACCTCACCGGAGTGGTCCGGCTCGGAGAGCGGCGGCCGCCGCTACAGCCCGTTCACGATCAACATCGAGCGGAGCAAGCCGTTCCACACCCTCACCGGCCGCCAGCAGTTCTACCTCGACCACGACTGGCTGCTCGCCATGGGGGAGGCGCTGCCGGTCTATCGGCCGCCGCTGGACATGACCGCCCTGTTCGGCGAGCCGGCGATCGGCACCGAGGGTGAGCTCGGCGTCTCGGTCCGCTATCTCACGCCCCACAACAAGTGGTCGATCCACTCCGAGTACCAGGACAACCTGTTCATGCTGTCGCTGTCCCGTGGCGGCCAGTCGATCTGGATCTCCGACCGCGACGCCGCCAAGATCGGCATCCGCGACAACGACTGGATCGAGGCGGTCAACCGCAACGGCGTCGTGGCCGCCCGGGCGATCGTCAGCCATCGCATGCCCGAGGGCACGGTCTATATGCACCACGCCCAGGATCGGCTCATCGACGTCCCGCTCACCGAGCGTGACCGCAAGCGCGGCGGGATCCACAACAGCCTGACCCGCATCCTGCTCAAGCCCAGCCACCTCGTCGGCGGCTATGCCCAGCTGGCCTACTTCTTCAACTACATCGGCCCGACCGGCAACAACCGCGACGAGGTCACCACCATCCGCAAGCGCACCACCAAGGTCGAGTACTGACATGCCCCGAGGGATCGCTGGTGGAAGCGGCTGCTGTCACCTCACCGCCCGCGCGCGACAAGAGGTGCCGGGCGCTGCGGCGGCGCGTCGCGCGCACGGCCCGGCCTTGGGCTTCTCGCCGTCGGCGCGCGCCGCGGCCAAGCCCCTTGACGCCGCCCGGCACCTCCCGTCGCGCCCGGGCCCCGGGGTGGCACCGCGCAACGGTGGGCCACACGTCACGGAATGGGAGGTCACCCGATGAGGGTCATGGCGCAGATGGCCATGGTGATGAACCTGGACAAGTGCATCGGGTGCCACACGTGCTCGGTGACCTGCAAGCAGGCCTGGACCAATCGGGCCGGCACGGAGTACGTCTGGTTCAACAACGTCGAGACGCGGCCCGGACTCGGCTACCCGCGGACCTATGAGGACCAGGCGGAGTGGCAGGGCGGCTGGGTGCGCAAGGCCAACGGGCGGCTTGCGCTCCGGGCCGGCGGTCGGCTCAAGAAGCTGCTCAGCATCTTCTCCAACCCCAAGCTGCCGTCGATCAACGACTACTACGAGCCGTGGACCTATGACTACGAGACGCTGACCAGCTCCCCGGCCACGGATACCTTCCCGGTGGCACGCCCCAAGTCGCTGATCACCGGCAAGGACATGAACGTCGAGTGGTCCGCCAACTGGGACGACGACCTCGGTGGCTCACCCGAGCACGCGGCGCGCGACGTGATGCTCCGGGGCATCGAGGACAAGGTGAAGATGGAGTTCGAGCAGACCTTCATGTTCTATCTGCCGCGGATCTGCGAGCACTGCCTCAACCCCTCCTGTGCCGCCTCCTGCCCCTCGGGCGCGATCTACAAGCGCGCCGAGGACGGCATCGTGCTGGTCGACCAGGACCGGTGCCGCGGCTGGCGCATGTGCGTGTCGGGCTGCCCCTACAAGAAGGTCTACTTCAACCACAAGACGGGCAAGGCGGAGAAGTGCACCTTCTGCTACCCCCGCATCGAGGTCGGCATCCCGACCGTCTGCTCGGAGACCTGTGTGGGACGGCTGCGCTACATCGGGCTGGTGCTCTATGACGCCGACAAGGTGCTCGAGGCGGCGGCGGTGGAGAACGAGCACGATCTCTATGACGCGCAGCGGGCCTGCTTCCTCGACCCCGACGACCCCGACGTACGACGCGAGGCCGAACGGGCCGGCATCCCCGGTGACTGGATCGAGGCCGCCCGCAGGTCGCCGGTCTGGAAGCTGATCAACCGATACGAGGTGGCGCTGCCGCTTCACCCGGAATACCGCACCATGCCGATGGTCTGGTACATCCCGCCGCTGTCGCCGGTGGTCGACGTGGTCCGCGACACCGGCCACGACGCGGAGGACCGCGGCAACCTGTTCGCCGCCATCGACACCCTGCGCATCCCGGTCGAATACCTCGCCAACCTGTTCACCGCAGGCGACATCGCTCCCGTCGACCGGGTGCTTCGCAAGCTGGCGGCGATGCGCTCCTATATGCGCGACCTCAACCTGGGCCGCGACGGCGACCCGAGCATCCCGGCCTCCGTGGGGATGTCCGAGGAGGACCTCTATGAGATGTTCCGCCTGCTGGCGATCGCCAAGTACAGCGAGCGCTACGTGATCCCGCCTGCCCACGCCGAGCAGGCCCACGCCCTGGAGGAGCTGGCCACGGACTGCCCGGTCAGCGACTACGGCGGCGGCCAGCACGACGTCTTCGGTGAGGGGTCGGGCTATCCCACACCGGTCGCGATCGAGAACTTCCAGATGCTCCAGAACCGGCAGACCTCCGACCAGCTCGTCGGGGGCGGCTCCACGGCGGGCCGGGTCAATCTCCTCAACTGGGACGGCCGCGGCACCCCCGAGGGGCTCTTCCCCCCGATGGGGGACGACCAACACCAGGCAGGTGGGTGATGTTCAGGTTCTCGCGCGGTCACGTGCGTCCCATCGGCGTCGAGTCGACGTGGGCTGCCGCGGCGGCGCTGCTGGACTACCCCACACCCGAGCTGCTCGCGTCTTTGGGCTACGTCGAGGCGCTCGTGCGCGGTCACGCCGGCCTGGCGCCGGTCATCGAACACCTCCGCGCGACACCGCTGCGGGACCTGCAGGAGGAGTACGTCGCGACGTTCGACCACACCCGCAAGTGCGCCCTCTACCTGACCTACTTCGCCTATGGCGACACTCGTCGGCGAGGGGTGGCGCTGGTTCAGTTCAAGCAGGCCTACCGAGCCGGCGGCGCCCAGTGGGACGAGGCCGCCGAGGAGCTGCCCGACCACCTGTGCGCCGTGCTCCAGTTCGGCGCCACCGTCGACGCCGACGCAGCCTGGCGGCTGCTGATCGACCACCGGGCCGGGCTGGAGATGCTGCGACTCGCCCTCGCCGGCTGGGAGCGGTCCGACGGGCGCGGCATCGGGTCGCCGTGGCTCGGAGCCGTGGTCGCCGTGTGCGACACGCTCCCGGTGCTGCAGGGCGACGAGGCCGACGCGGTGCGCCGGCTGGTCGAGCAGGGACCACCGGCCGAGGAGGTCGGCCTCGAGCCCTATGGCACCGACCCCGTCATCGCGACCAGCATCCCCGTAGGAGCTCCGCAGTGAACACCTTCTTGTGGGTCATCGTGCCCTACCTGTGCCTGGCCACCTTCGCGGTCGGCCACGTCTGGCGCTACCGCTACGACAAGTTCGGCTGGACGACCCGCTCCTCCCAGCTCTATGAGGATCGGCTGCTCCGGCTGGGCTCGCCGCTGTTCCATTTCGGGATGCTCGGCGTCGTGGGCGGACACGTCATCGGGCTGCTCGTGCCGCGGACCTGGACCGAGGCCGCCGGGGTCGGCGACCGCACCTATCACCTGGTCGCCGTGGTCGGCGGGATGATCTCGGGGGTGGCGGCGGTGCTCGGCCTGGTCATCTTGATCTATCGCCGCCGTACGGTGGGTCCGGTCTTCTCGGCCACCACGCGCATGGACAAGGTGATGTACCTCTTCCTCGTCGCCGCCATCGTGCTGGGCATGTGGAACACCATCGCCGGCTCGATCTTCTCGCTGGGCGGTGAGTACAACTACCGCGAGGGCGTCTCGGTCTGGTACCGGTCGTTCCTGGCGTTCCAGCCACGGCCCGACCTGATGGGCGACGCACCGATCGGGTTCCAGCTGCACGCGCTGGTCGCCTTCGGGCTGTTCGCACTCTGGCCGTTCACCCGCCTCGTCCATGTCTTCTCGGCGCCGCTGGGCTATCTGACGCGGCCCTACATCGTCTACCGTTCGCGGGACCTGCAGCTGGGCAACCGGCCCACCAGGCGCGGCTGGGAGAGGGTGGGCTCGTGACACGATCACCGGGACGCACAGTCCTCGACGTGGTGGTGCGCTGGCCCAAGACCATGCCGCCTGACGCGACCGTCGCGCGGGCGCGCGCCGCGCTCGCCGACGACCACGTCCACATGCTGCTCATCACGGCCGAGGGGCGGCTCGTCGGGACGCTGGTCCGCGCCGACCTGCCCCCGGAGGTGCCGGACGACGACCCCGCGATCGAGCGGGCCACCCTCCAGGGGCGCACCGTGGGGCCCGATGTCGCGACCGAGGAGGTCCGGGAGCTGCTGGTCTCACGTGGTCAGCGGCGGCTCGCCGTCGTCGCGCAGGATGGGTCGCTGCTGGGCCTGCTGTGTCTCAAGCGCAAGTTGACGGGCTTCTGCAGCGACGCCGACGTCCGGGCCCGTGCTGGCGATCCGGCCGCCCCTCGCACCGGCGGTGCCCGATGACGGCTCCCACGGAGGTCTCGACCTCGCTCGCCGTCACCGGCCTGCTCGACGCCCTGCCGGTCACCCCGAGTGCGACGACCTCGCGCGTCGTGGTCAACAACCCCGCGGTGCGCGTCGTGGTGTTCGCCTTCGATGCCGGCGAGATGCTGACCGACCACTCCTCGCCGCGCGCTGTGGTGGTGCAGCTCCTCGACGGTGCCGTCCGGCTGACCGTGGCCGGCGAGGAGCACGCCCTGCGGGCCGGTGACGTGGTCTATCTGGCGCCCGGCGACCGCCACGCCGTCGTGGCGGACGAGCCGAGCCACCTCAGCCTGGTGATGGTCGACCTGGCCGGTCAGCCGGTGGACGCCGCCAGCGTCGAGAGCTGAGCCACCCGGTCGGGCATCGACCGCGGTGGGCGACCGAGCACCTGGGCGAGATCGTCGGTCACGTGTGCGAAGCCGCCCGCCTCGATGGTGTGCTGGAGGTCGAGCAGGATCTGCCGCAGGAAATCTGGCATCCCCTCAGCCGCGGACTGCCGGAGGAAGTCGTGCTCGCTGAGGCGCCGGAAGGGCATGGGGCGGCCCTGCTGTCGCCCGATCTCCGCCGCCAGCTCGCTCATCCGCCACGCTGTCGGGCCCGTGAAGTCATAGACCTCGCGACGTGCGTCGTCGGCGAGCACGCGGGCCGCGGCCTCCGCGAGGTCGTCACGCCACGCCGCGTTGATCAGTCCGTCGCTGACGGCGTCGACGCTCGGCTCGGCGACGAGGTCGTCCACGAAGCTCTCCAGATAGAGCGGGTGGCGCAGGAACGTCACGCGGGCGCCGCTGCGGCGCAGGTAGTGCTCGGAGAGCCGGTGGACGTCCCCGATCGCCTCGGGTGCGGTCGTGATCAGGCTCGTATAGACGATCGAGTCGACGCCCGCGCGCAGCGCGGCGTCCGTTGCGTCCTGGAGGTGGCGAAACCGCGTCGTGTGCGGCATCGCGTTGGTGGAGACGAGCACCATCCGCTCGATCCCGTCGAACGCCGTGCGCATGGCCGCGGCGTCCTCGAAGTCGGCCCGTCGTACCTCGACGCCGAGCCGGCCGAGCCCGCTGGCGATCTGGGGGTCGCGGACGCCGACCGCGACCTCGCCCGGGTCGATGAGGGTGACCAGGTGCTCGACGACGGCCCGCCCGAGACGCCCGTTGCCGCCGGTCACCATCCACATGGCCCACGACCCTAGGGAGCCCACGCCGCACCGATGGTCACAGACCAGCCTCGGTTGCGTCACGATGCGGCGGGGCGCTGAGGATCACGCCTTGCGGGCGGTGACGAGCAGGTACTCCCAGTGCATGACGCCCTCGGCCAGGTGGTCATCCCCGAGCCGGGCGAGCAGGTCGTCCAGCTCCGCGGTGCGCTCCGGGTCGTCGGCCAGGCCCCGGTAGGCCACGATGGTCGGACCGTAGTGGGACTTGAAGTAGTCGCGGAACTCCGCGCCGCTCCCGAACGCCGTGACCGGCAGCATCTCCTGACGGGCCCGGACGTCGGTGACCCGTTCGCCGAACAGCGCAGTGACGTGGTCGACGTGTCCCCACAGTGGCGCAGGCTGGGCGCCGGGGGGCGGCGCGGGGACGAACGGCTTCATCGTGGCGAACATCTGCCCGATGAACCCCTCGGGCGTCCAGCTGACCAGGCCGATGGTTCCGCCGGGGCGGGTGACGCGAACGAGCTCGTCGGCCACGGCCTGGTGGTGGGGCGCGAACATGGCGCCGACGCAGGACACCACGGCGTCGTACTCGCCGTCGTCGCAGGGGAGCGCCTCGGCGTCGGCCTCGCGCCACGTGAGCTCGAGCCCCTCGGCCTCGGCTGCGCGTCGTCCGCGGTCCAGCAGCTCCGGGGTCAGGTCGGTGGCGACCACGCGCGCGCCGCAGCGCGCGGCCGGGATCGCGACGTTCCCGGTCCCAGCAGCCACGTCGAGGACGTGAGCGCCGGCATCGATCGCCACCGCATCGACGAGCCGCGTGCCCAGTGGCTTGATGAGGTCGCTGGCGACGGCGGCATAGTCCCCGAGCGCCCACATGGCCCGGTGGCGGGCCTTGAGGGCCTGGTCCTGTGCGGTGGCCGTGACCGCGGTGGTGGTGGTGCTCATGGTGGGTTCCTCCTGTTTGTTGGGTGTGCTGAGCACGCTAGGAACCGAGAGGGCGCCGGGGCATCGGCGCTGACGCGCAGGCGGGGCACGCCGCGCAGCGCGGGGAATGGGGGTCAGCGCGTAGGGGCTGCCGCCGAGCAGGTGGTCCCGATCGGGCTGTCAGTGACCGCCGAGGAGCCGCGCGACCGCCGCCGCGCGCGCGTTCTTCCCCTGCAGCCCGAGCTTGAGATAGATGTTCTGGAGGTGGCGCTCGACCGTGCGGACACTCAGGGTGAGGTCGGTCGCGATCGCCTCGTTGTCGAGGCCGCGACCGGCCAGCGCAAGGACCTCGCGCTCCCGGCCCGAGAGCACGTCGAGGCCCGGCCCCGGTGCCGACGTCGTGGTGCGGTCCGGTGCCATGAACTGTTCGACCTCGTTGACGAAGACCGGCCAGGCGGGCTCGTCCTCCAGCAGGATGTGGTTGCTGCTGTCGAGGGCAACGAGCCGCGCACCGCGAATGTTCGCGGCGAGGTGGCGCGCCTCGTGGAACGGGTTCATGTGGTCCTCGAGTGCGTGGAGAACCAGGGTCGGCAGGTCCACCCGGGCCAGCAGATCGCTCGCATCGGCGAGCTTGCGCTGCTGGCGCGAGACCACCGCGGTGTCGGCGGTGACCGCTTCACGCTGGAGCTCGTCGAGCCACCGCATCTGCTCCTCGGTCGCGCCGGGGATCATCTGATAGGTGAAGACGCGACGGAACTCCGGGGTGGGGCGTTCCCAGCCGACCTTGATGAGCGCCTCGAACGCGTCATCGAGCTGCTTCTCCTCCTCGGTGGCGTTGCCGAGGGCGCTGGCATAGCTGCCATAGAGCATCAGTCGGGTCACCCGTTCGGGATGACGGACGACGTACTCGATCGAGATCGGGCCGCCCTGGGCCATCGCCATCAGGGCGAACCGCTCGAGCCCCGCGTCGTCGACCACCGCCTCGAGGTCGGCCAACCGGGCATCCGGGGAGAAGTCGACCACGTCGCGATCCGATAGGCCGTGCCCGCGCTCGTCGAAGCGGATGACGGTCGCGAACCGGCCGAGGTCGGTGAGGTGGTGACGCCACACGGGGCTCTGCCAGTCGTACTGCAGGTGCGAGAGCCAGCAGGCGTCGAGCGCCAAGGGAGGTCCCGAGCCGTGGACCGCATAGGCGATGCGCGTGCCGTCGGCCGACCGACAGAACCGGATGTCCTGCACGCCTGCGGTCATGGGTCCCATCGTAAGCGGCCATATGGCGCACATCTCATTATTCATTCTTTCGTGCGACAAAGCCTGGCCGATGGATTGTGCGGACATCCCACCGTCGGCCTCGCCGCGCCGACCCACCCGAAAGTGACCCACCGTGCCTCCTGCGAGCCGCAGCCGTCTCATGGCCTTCCTGCACGACATGCCCACCGGGCGCAAGCTCGTGATCGCGTTCCTGGTGATGACCTCACTCGTCGTGGGTGCCGGGGTGCTGGGCATCACCCGCCTGGCCAGCGCCCAGGCCCGCATCGACGACCTCGACGTCAACAGCCTGGTCGCGATCGACCAGCTGGGCAGTGTGAGGTTCAACCTGTCCGAGGCAAAGAACCACGTGCTCGAGGTCGGCTATGGCCAGAGCCAGGCCGAGCGCGACGCCACCCTGTCCGAGCTCGCCGACCACGACGCCGCCCTCGATGCGGCGTGGGCGGCCTACATCAAGCACAACATGGCCGGCGACGCCCCCGAGATCGCGGCCTTCCCCGAGACGCTGGCGGCGTGGCGACAGGTGCGCGACCAGCAGGAGATCCCGTTGCTCGAAGCCGGCAAGCGGGCCGAGTTCGACAGCGTCTTCACCACGACCGCGTTGCCGCTGACCGACAAGCTGGAAGCGCAGACCGCGGCACTCGGCCAGATCGAGGCGAAGGGGGCCGCGTCCGACACCGCGGCGGCCCAGGCAGCCTATGAGAACGCGCGGCTGCTGATCATCATCGTGATCGTCGTGGCCATCGTGCTCGCGCTCGTCATGGCCATCAGCCTCTCCCGCATGCTCACCAGGCCGCTGCACCACACCGTCGAGATCCTCGAGCAGCTGGCCGAGGGCCGGCTCGACCAGGAGATCGTGGTCCATGCCAACGACGAGGTCGGCCAGATGGCCGCAGCGCTGAAGACCGCGTTGGGCCGACTCCGTGACGCGATGCGCGTCATCGCCGAGGACTCCCAGAGCCTGGCGGCCTCCTCCGAGGAGCTGTCGGCGGTGTCGGGCACGATGAGTGGGTCGGCGGAGGAGTCCGCGAGCCAGGCCCACCTGGTGTCCGCGGCCGCGGAGCAGGTCTCGCGCAACGTGCAGACCGTGGCGACCGGGACCGAGGAGATGTCGGCCTCGATCCGCGAGATCGCCAAGAATGCCAACGACGCTGCCGGGGTGGCCTCGCAGGCCGTTCAGGTGGCGGAGTCGACCACCGCGACGGTGGCGGCGTTGGGCCATTCCAGTGCCGAGGTCGGCAACGTCATCAAGGTCATCAACTCCATCGCCGAGCAGACCAACCTGCTGGCGTTGAACGCCACCATCGAGGCCGCCCGGGCCGGGGAGGCCGGCAAGGGCTTCGCGGTGGTCGCCAGCGAGGTCAAGGAGCTGGCCCAGGAGACGGCGAAGGCCACCGAGGACATCAGCCAGCGGATCCAGGCCATCCAGACCGACACCGAGGCCGCGGTCACGGCGATCAGTGAGATCTCGGTCATCATCGCCCAGATCAACGACACCCAGGCCACCATCGCCTCGGCGGTGGAGGAGCAGACCGCGACCACCAACGAGATGGGCCGCAACGTCGCCGAGGCCGCCACGGGCGCAGGCGACATCGCCACCAACATCACCGGTGTCGCCAGGACCGCGGCCGACACCACGGGTGCCGCGTCGTCGACGTCCGAGGCCGCCGAAGAGCTGGCTCGCCTCGCCTCGGGGCTGCAGGGATTGGTCGGCCAGTTCCGGTACTGATGTCCGGACATCCGCTCTGCGGTGCGAAAAGTTGGTAGTGGTTTTGCTTAGGTGCGTTTTGTGGCTGTCGATGAGTGAAGCGACAACCACACGCCCGGGGCAGTGCCGGTCCCGACGGACTAGGAAGCTACCCCACCATGGCCTCACCGACCCGCCCGTCGTTCCTGTCGTTCTTCGCGAACATGCAGACCGCCCGCAAGCTGCTGCTGAGCTTCGCGCTCATGGCCGTACTGCTCATCACCGTGGGGGTGCTCGGCCTGACGCGGCTCGCGGCTGCGGACGCGGACCTGCAGCGGATCTCGACCCACAACCTGCAGGCCGTCGACGACCTGGGCGCCGTCAACGCAGGGTTCCAGAAGATGCGCTACGCCGCCATCGGGGTGGCGATCGGGACCGACCCGGCCCTCAAGGAGGCAGCCAAGGCCAAGATCCCGGACGCCGACGTCCTGGTCGACGACGCGTGGGCCGCCTACCTCGACAGCACCAACGTTGCGGAGGGGGCATCGCTGCGCGCCACCTTCGAGAAGGACCTCGCCGACTACCGCAAGGTGCGCGACGACCAGCTGGTCCCCCTCGGGATGGCCAACGACATCGAGGCGTTCCTGGCGCTGCGGGACAAGACCTTCGCGCCGCTGGCCACCGAGATGGATGAGACCCTCGCCGCCCTGGACGACCTCGAGACGAAGGCGAGCGCCGACGAGGTGTCGGCCGCCCGAGCCGCCTATGTCAGCGCCCGCACCCTGGTCATCGCCGTCATGGCCGTCGCCGTGATCCTGGCGATCGCCATGGCCCTCGCCCTGGGGCGGATGATCGGCCGGCCGCTGCGTCAGACCGTTGACGTGCTGGAGGGGCTGGCTGAGGGCCGGCTGGACCAGGAGATCCACCTCGACCGCCGAGACGAGGTCGGTCAGATGGCGACGGCGCTCGGAACGGCGTTGGGCCGGCTGCGGGAGACGATGAGGACGATCGCTGCGGACTCGCAGAGTCTGGCGGCTTCCAGTGAGGAGCTGTCGGCGGTGTCGGGTCAGATGAGTGGGTCCGCTGAGGAGTCCGCCTCGCAGGCCAACCTGGTCTCGGCCGCCGCTGAGCAGGTCTCGCGCAACGTGCAGACCGTGGCCACAGGCACCGAGGAGATGTCGGCCTCGATCCGTGAGATCGCCAAGAACGCCCAGGACGCCGCCGGGGTCGCCTCCCAGGCCGTCCACGTGGCCGAGTCCACCACCGCCACCGTCGCGGCGTTGGGTCACTCCTCTGCGGAGGTCGGCAACGTCATCAAGGTCATCAACTCCATCGCCGAGCAGACCAACCTGCTGGCGCTCAACGCCACCATCGAGGCCGCCTGCGCCGGGGAGTCGGCAGGGCTTCGCGGTCGTGGCCAACGAGGTCAAGGATACCCAGGAGACCTCCAAGGCCACCGAGGACATCAGCCAGCGATCCAGGCCATCCAGACCGGACACCGGCGCCGCTGTGGCGGCCATCGGTGAGATCTCGGGGATCATCGCGCAGATCAACGACAATCCAGGGCCGTCATCAACGCCCGCGTGAGGAGAACGCGACCGCCAACGGCGACCAGACCGCCTGGCCGGCATCGTCATCGGCCTCAACGACATCAAGGTCATCATCGTCCGGCCGAGGGCCACGCCCGCTCCGCCGCCGACACCACCAGCGCCGCGTCCTCCACCAGCGAGGCCGCCGAAGAGCTCGCCCGCCTCGCCGCCGGGCTGCAAGGACTCATCGGGCAATTCAGATACTGATCGGTCCCGTTCACGGCCGTTATGCGCACGGTGTGGCCCACGCCTCATCCAGACCGCTTGGGCACACCGCGCGCCTGCCGAACCTCCGGCGACAGGACACTTCGCCCTGGCCGGACTCGGACGACCGAAAGGGATCACCATCATGGCCACTTCGCGCGGCGGACGCGCGTTCGCCTTCTTCCGCAACCTCCAGACCGGCCGCAAGCTGCTGTTGAGCTTCGCGCTGATGGCAGTGCTCCTGATGGTGGTGGGCGGCCTGGGGGTGGCACGGCTCGCCTCGGCGAACACGGCACTGGACACGCTGTATGACAAGAACCTGCGCGCCACCGAGGATCTGAGCAACGTCAAGAGCGGGTTCCTGCAGATGCGGATGGACGGCGTCAACGTCGCTCTCGCTCCGGACGCGACCTCGCGCGCGCAGGAGAAGAGTGCCATCCCAGCCGGGGATGAAGCCCTGGACAAGGCATGGAAGGACTACGCCGCCACGTCGGACGCGCCCGACCCGTCACACTTGAAGGACACCTTCGTGGCGGACATCGCGACCTACCGCCAGATCCGCGACGAGAAGCTGATCCCCAAGGCCATGGCCGGCGACATCCAGGCCTTCATCGCGGTCCGTGATGGTGACCTGGCTCCGGTGGTCGCCGAGATCAAGGACGTCCTGGTCGCCCTCGACGAGCAGGAGAACAAGGCGGCCGCCGCGGACATCGAGGCGGCGCACGCCGACTACAGCAGCGCCCGGCTGCTCATCTTCGTGGTCATCGGCGTCGCCGTGCTGCTCGCCATCGGCCTGGCGCTGATGCTGGGCCGGATGATCGGCCGTCCGCTGCAGCAGACGGTCGCGGTCCTCGACGGGCTCGCCGAGGGTCGCCTCGACCAGGAGATCGACGTCGACAGCAAGGACGAGGTCGGCCACATGGCGACCGCCCTCAACAAGGCGATGGCCCACTTGCGCCAGACCATGACGACAATCGGGTCCAACGCCCAGAGTCTGGCGGCTTCCAGTGAGGAGCTGTCGGCGGTGTCGGGTCAGATGAGTGGGTCGGCTGAGGAGTCCGCCTCGCAGGCCAACCTGGTCTCGGCCGCGGCCGAGCAGGTCTCGCGCAACGTGCAGACCGTGGCGACCGGGACCGAGGAGATGTCGGCCTCGATCCGTGAGATCGCCAAGAACGCCCAAGACGCCGCCGGGGTGGCCTCCCAGGCCGTCCACGTGGCCGAGTCCACCACCGCGACCGTGGCGGCGTTGGGTCACTCCTCTGCGGAGGTCGGCAACGTCATCAAGGTCATCAACTCCATCGCCGAGCAGACCAACCTGCTCGCCCTCAACGCCACCATCGAGGCCGCCCGGGCCGGGGAGGCCGGCAAGGGCTTCGCGGTCGTGGCCAACGAGGTCAAGGAGCTGGCCCAGGAGACCTCCAAGGCCACCGAGGACATCAGCCAGCGGATCCAGGCCATCCAGACCGACACCGAGGCCGCCGTGGCGGCCATCGGTGAGATCTCGGGGATCATCGCCCAGATCAACGACACCCAGGCCACCATCGCCTCGGCGGTGGAGGAGCAGACCGCGACCACCAACGAGATGGGCCGCAACGTCGCCGAGGCCGCCACCGGCTCCAACGACATCGCCACCAACATCACCGGTGTGGCCCGCTCCGCCGCCGACACCACCAGCGCCGCGTCCTCCACCAGCGAGGCCGCCGAAGAGCTCGCCCGCCTCGCCGCCGGGCTGCAAGGACTCATCGGGCAATTCAGGTACTGATTCCGCGGGGTCGGGGGGCCGTCGGCCCCTCGACCCGTGGAACTGCCGCCAGGGCCCGAAGCGTCGTCCACGCCCGAGTCGCCAGGTGGAGCTGGAAGCGGGTATCGGCGTCGGTGATGTCCAACCCGGTCAGCTCGCAGGCTCGACCGATCCGGTAGCGCACGGTGCTCCGCCCGAGGCCCAGTGAGCGCGCGGTGGTGTCATAGCCGCCGCCGGTGTCGAGGAAGCGCGCCAGCGTCAGCACCAGGTCGCCGCCGCGCTGCTCGTCATAGTCCAGCAGCCGTCCCAGCCAGCGCCGCACGAACGCGTCGACCCCCTGGGGGTCGGTCGCCTCGGAGAGGAACTGATAGACGCCCAGGTCGTCATAGGTCACCACGCCGTTGCGGCCCTCGCCTGCGGCAGCCAGTCCCAGGCTGAGCTCGGCCTCGCGGTGGGACCGGGGGTAGTCGTCAGGGGCTCGGCACAGGCTGCCGACTCCGGCATGGAGGCGCCGGCGCTCGATGAGGCTCAGCAGCGCAGCGGGGAGGCGATCGGCCGGCCTGACCGAACCGTCGTCGGGTGCGACGACGATCGCCACGACGGTGTCGCCGCGCGGCATCAGCAACAGCCGGCGCCCTGGCAGGGCCGCCCGGATCTCCGCGACCAGGTCGGGGGCCTGACCCGCGCCCGCGGTCCTGAGGACGACGACGCGGTGGGGCAGCCCGAGGTCGTGGCCCAGAGCGCGCGCTCGGGCGCCGACCCCGTCATCGGCGCCGCCGAGCAGCGCGGCCACCAGGTCGACGCCGAGTCGCAGCTCGGTCTCCGCGATGCTGTGGAGCCGTGCCAGCTCCATCGCCAGCACCGTGGCGGCGTGCTCCAGCGCCATGGTCTCCTGCTCGCCGATGACCGACTCGGCGCCGATGAGATAGATCAGGGCCAGCAGGTCGCTGCGCGGACGGGCGGCGGTGAGGAGGCGGTCCTCCTCCTGGATGGGGCGTCCGGAGCGCAGCGCGCGGTGGGCCAGGTCGGCCGGAGCCGCCGCTGACAGTGCGCGGGTGGGGGGTGCGGTCTCCTGGCCCGCGCGGCCCAGGACGTTGCCCCGGTCATCCTCGATGACAGCGGGGAGTCCGGTGAGCTCGAACAGGGCCCGCACGATCCCGGCATAACCTTCGAGGTTGAGCGCCACGGCGGTGAAGCGGTCGTGGATGCGGTTCTTGTGCTCGAGGGTCGCCACCGTGTCGGCGAGCGCCGCGTTAGCGGTGGCATGGTCGGCATGCAACCGGGCGTTGGCGATTGCGATGCCGGTCTGCTGGGCGAGCGACCGCAGCAGCGGGATCTTGTCGGGGGAGAGCGGCTCGTGGTTGACCACGAGCAGGTGTCCGACGTTCCCCTCGAGCCCGTGGAGCGGGCAGGCCCATGCCCAGCTCGTCCCGCCCGCGTCCACCGCTCCGCCCGTCGGCGGCAGCCCACGCAGCTGCTGCCGGACGCGGACGCCGGTGGCGGGGTCGTCGGCGGGCGGCCCGCCGTGCCAGCCGATGCCGTCCAGGTGGACCGACACCAGGTCGCAGTCCACCAGGGCGGGCGTCGCGGTCCTGGCCAGATGGAGGATCTCGTGCTCATGGCGTCGTTCGGTCATCAGCAACGAGAGCGCCAGCAGACCGCGGACGGTGGACAGCTCCTCGCGGAGCGTCAGCTCCGACTCGGCCGTGGCGTCGTCGGCCGTCCGGGCCTCACGCGTGAGCGATGGAGAACTCATCGCCAGTGAGGTGGTGGGGGTTCTCCAGCAGGAGTCCGCCCATGAGGATGCGCGGGTGCGTCTTGATGAGGTCGAGCAGGACGCCGCCACCGACCTTGGCGAGGTCATAGAGACACAGCACCGCCTGGGGGAAACGGTCGACGAACGCGTTGGCCCACGACTCGTAGCGGACCACACTGTCGCGCTGGGGCGGCACGCGGTCCATCCAGGACATCTCCCCGAGGACCCACGCGAACCCATAGCTGGCCTCGTCCTGGAGCGCTCGCGCGCGTGACTCCCAGAAGGCGATCATGCACTCCTCGTCGAACCGACCCCGTTGGAGGTAGGTCTGCTCGGCGTCATAGAGCTCCAGCTGCCCGGAGCTGAGGCAGTCGTCCAGGTCGACCGTGCCGTCCAACCGGTCGCGCAGCTCGACCGGTGCCAGCGAGTCGACGACGGCGATGCACTTGTCACCGCTGCTCAGCGCGCCGCTGAGGAAGGGCATCAGCAGGGCGTCGCGCTCGGCGTCGCCGTAATAGAAGCCGCAGACGTGGTCGCCGGGCTCGAGCGCGAGGCCCGGCAGCTGCAAGGGATCGGTCATCGTTCGCTCCTCCGGTCGAGCGGCATCTCGTCCAGGCGTCCCACAGTGACGGCCGTCACGCTCAGCACCCTCGGGTGTTCCGGGGCGCGGAACAGGCCCTGGCCGCCAGCGGCCACAAAGTCGCCGGAATCGGCCCTGCCCGGCCATGGTCCTGGATCGGCTGCGGTCCCTAGCGTGCGGCGCACCTCACGTGGTCCACGGCGACCCGCCGTGCGTGCGAAAGGAACCCCGATGCCTGCACTTGCCCGCTCCGACTGGTACGACCTGACCCGGGACATGAACTGGGACCTCTCCTATGTGACCGAGGAGCAAGCCTTCCCCGAGCTCCTGTCGAAGAGCTTCGGCATCCCGGCCCACGACTGGTGGGTCTGGGACGAGCCCTACAAGATCACCTACTCCGGCTATGTGCAGAACCAGGCCGGCAAGGACCAGGGGCTGTTCTCGGTCAACAACGTGGTGAGCCGCTCGAAGATCTTCGACAACCTCGAGCCCGGCTGGAAGGCCGCGGTCATCGCCCACTACGGCGCCATCGCCGTGGCCGAGTATCAGGCCGGCATCGGCGAGGCGCGGATGGCCCGGTTCGGCCGCGCCGCCGCCTGGCGCAACATGGCGACCTACGGCACGCTCGACGAGACCCGCCACGGGCAGCTGCAGACCTACTTCCCCTACACCGCGCTCAGCAAGGAGCCGCGGCTGGACTGGGCGCACAAGGCCTACCACACCAACGAGTGGGGCATCATCGCCGCACGGCACCTGTTCGACGACATGTTCACCGCCAACGACGCGGTGTCCACGGCGATCCAGCTGACGTTCACCTTCGAGACCGGGTTCACCAACCTGCAGTTCCTCGGCATGGCCGCGGACGCCATGAAGGTCGGTGACATCGACTTCGGGGCGCTCATCTCCTCGATCCAGACCGACGAGGCCCGGCACGCCCAGCAGGGCGAGCCCACCCTCAAGATCATGGTTGCGTCGGGGAGGAAGGCCGAAGCACAGAACCTGCTCGACCGGATGTTCTGGCGTGCCTGGAAGATCTTCTCGCTGCTCACCGGCCTCTCGATGGACTACTACACGCCGCTGGAGCACCGCACGCACTCCTTCAAGGAGTTCATGGACGACTTCATCAACAAGCAGTTCATCGACCAGTTCCGCGACCTGGGGCTCGAGAAGCCCTGGTATTGGGACCACCTGCTCAACGAGATGAACTGGCTGCACCACGCCTACCACATCGGCGTCTACTTCTGGCGGCCCACGGTGTGGTGGAACCCGGTCGCCGGCGCCGCCCCGGAGGAGCGGGCCTGGCTCGAGGAGAAGTACCCCGGCTGGAACGACAGCTTCGGCAAGTACTGGGACGTGATGGGCGACAACGTCCGTGCCGGCCACCCCGAGTTGACCATGCCGGAGACCTTCCCGATGGTGTGCAACAGCTGCCAGGTCCCGGTGTGTACGCCGGCCGGCTATGCCGCCGGCTATCTCGACAGCCCGCTGCCCCTCCAGCTCGACCTGGATGGCCGCCGCTACACGTTCTGCTCCGAGCCCTGCAAGTGGGTCTTCGAGCAGGACCCCGACCAGTTCAAGGGTCACCTGTCGATCATCGACCGCTTCCTCGGGGGCGTCATCGACCCGCCGACCATCGAGGGCGCCCTGGCCTACATGGGTCTCTCGCCCGAGGAGATGGGCCAGGACGGCACCGACTACGCCTGGGCCCACGCGACCGCGGCCGACCCGCAGCCCGCTCCCTGACCACCGACCAACCGAGGAGAGACATCATGGCGCTGTTCCCCGTGCTGGGTATCACCGAGGGCGACTTCGTCGTCGTGCTCGCACCCGTCGACGACACCGACCCGATGAGCGTGGTCGCCGAGAAGATCGCCTACCACGGCGTCGGCAAGCGCGTCGCCGACCCCGGCCGCCCGCTCCACGTCCGCTACAAGGGCACCGTGCTCGACGACGACGCCACCATCGTCGACACCGGCTGCACCCCCATGGACGTCCTGGAGGTCGTGTTCGGATGACCGACGAGATCCGCTGGATGCCCGCCGTACCGGAGGACGAGCTCTGGGAAGGTGACCTGCTCGACGTCGAGATCGACGACGACCAGGTGCTGCTGGTGCACCTCGACGGCGGACCGATCAAGGCCTATCAGGGCATGTGCCCGCACCAGGAGGTGCTGCTGGCGGACGGTGAGTGGGACCCCGACACCGGACGCCTCGAGTGCCCCGGGCACAAGTGGGAGTTCGACCTCAGCACGGGAGCCGGTCTCAACCCCACCGGCTGTCAGCTCTTCGAGTTCGCCGTCCGCGTGCAGGACGGCAAGGTCGAGGTCGGGGTCCCGCAGGACGGGGAGCGTCACTACTACCGCTTCAGCACAGCGGCCGACTGAGAGAAGGACCCATGGAGCAGCAGCACGTCAAGATGGTCGGCCCGGTGGTTCGCGGGCTGGACCCCATGCTCGCCGAGGCGGTGATCACCGCCATCGAGGTCGACAACCCCGAGTCCGACGTCCTCGTCGAGGACGAAGGCGGCTACATCCGCATCACCACACCGCAGTTCTGCCGGCTCACCCGCGCCAGTCTCGAGGACGCCATGGGCCGCAACTTCCAGCTCTACCAGCTCGAACCCCAGCTCGCGGGGTTCGCCGGACGCATGAAGCTCAGCGACGACGAGGTCGTCTGGTTCCTCGAAAGGGAGGACTGAACCATGGCTGTTTCCCAGCGCAAGCCCCCGAAGACCTGGAGCCTGCTCGGCGACGTACGCCGTCGGCCCAACCCCTACGAGGTGACCGCCGCGAAGTTCAACTACCACTTCCGCCGGCAGCCCGCTCCCTTCGAGCTGGACCCCAACGCCGACCTCAACCGCCACTACCTGGCCAACCGCGAGGGCTCGCCGTTCAACGTCGAGGACTGGGAGGGCTTCCGTGATCCGGCCCGGCTCACCTACTCCGACTACGTCTCCCTCCAGAAGGACCGCGAGACCTACCAGGACGGGCTCATCGACCACCACGAGGCCGCAGGCTCGATGGCCGAGCTCAGCGAGGACTGGGTAGCCACG
>JAXLSN010000015.1:0-125022 GCA_046330595.1 Nocardioidaceae bacterium | reverse complement strand
GCGACTATGCGACCGGCTTCGTCGCCGGCATCGCCGCCCTGGAGAACTCGACCGGCATCGCGTTCGCGGTGGAGAACATGTATCCCTGGCGGGCGACCTCGCGGCGGGGCATGGAGATGTACCTCCCCGGCTGGGACCCCTCGTCGGAGGAGTACGCGAACGCCACGATCGACCTGTCGCACGCCGCGATCGCCCGGTCCGACCCGATCGCCATGGCCGAGCGGCTGGGCGACCGGCTGCGCCACATCCACCTCACCGACGGCACCGGCTCGGCCAAGGACGAGCACCTGGTCCCGGGCCGGGGCGTCATGCAGGCCGACGCGTTCCTGCACCACCTCGCCGAGGAAGGTTTTGGCGGCCAGATCATCGTGGAGATCAACACCCGCCGCTGCGACACCCCCGCCGAGCGTGAGCGCGACCTCGCCGAGTCGCTCGCCTTCGCCCGGGAGCACTTCGCCGTCGTCGCGTCCTAGCGGCGTACGGCGTGTGGCGTCGTGCGTAGGGCGGCGTACGGCGGCGTACGGGGTGCGCCTGACGACGCCCAGGCGCCCCGGCGCCGTCGTACAACGCTCTTCGGCGACTCGCAGTCCACCCGCCCGAGACCTCATCGATTGGACGCAAACTGCATGTCGGCGGCCGGATTTCCTGCCGATTTGGGCCAAACCGCATGCCCGAGCCGCCGACAACCCGCCGTGCAGACGCTTGTGCGCTCGGCCGACCCGGGCGCATAATTCAACGCATGATGAAAAGCCCGGTGCAGATCGGTGGGTTGGTCGTGGTCCGGGGGACCAACGAGGTTCTCCACGGGCTCGACCTCGATCTCGACGGCGGCGTGACCGGCCTGCTCGGTCCGTCCGGCTGCGGCAAGACCACGCTGATGCGCTGCCTGGTCGGCGTCCAGCAGATCAAGGCCGGGACCGTGACCGTCTTCGGCCAGGAGGCCGGCAGCCCCGAGCTGCGCCACCGGGTCGGCTACCACACCCAGGCCGCCAGCGTGTACGACGACCTGACGGTCACCGAGAACCTCGCGTTCTTCGCGCGCGTGCGTGGCCTCGGCAAGGAGTCGGTCGGCAAGGCGATCGAGGCCGTCGACCTGGGCGGCCACGAGAACCAGGTGATCGGCAGCCTCAGCGGCGGCGAGCGATCGCGTGCGAGCCTGGCCGTCGCCCTGCTGGGTGACCCCGACCTGCTCGTGCTCGACGAGCCGACGGTCGGCCTGGACCCGGTGCTGCGCCAGGACCTCTGGACGATCTTCCATCACCTCGCCGACGCCGGCTCGGCGGTCTTCGTCTCCAGCCACGTCATGGACGAGGCCGATCGCTGTGACCGGCTGCTCCTCATGCGCGCGGGCGAGATCATCGCCGACGGCAGTCCGGCCGAGATCCGCGAGCGCACGGGCTCCGGCGACATCGAGCACGCGTTCCTGACCCTGGTCACCGGGCAGGCGCCGGGTCGCCATAGTGGCCCCACGACGGACGGAGACCTCCGATGAGCCCCCGGATCACCCTGGCCGTGGCCGGCCGGGTGCTGACCCAGCTGCGCCGCGACCACCGGACCCTGGCGATGCTGCTGCTGCTGCCCACGATCCTGATGAGCCTGCTCTGGTGGATGTTCCAGGACGCCCCGGGCGTCGTCTTCGACCGGATCGGCCCGGGCCTGCTGGCACTGTTCCCGTTCTTCATCATGTTCCTGGTCACCAGCGTCACGACCCTGCGGGAGCGCTCCAGCGGCACCCTGGAGCGGCTGCTGGCGATGCCGATGGGCAAGCTCGACTTCCTCTTCGGCTATGCCCTCGCCTTCGGCCTGATGGCGGCGCTGCAGTCCGCGATCGCCGTCGGTGTCAGCGTGGGTCTGCTCGGCATGGACCTGGTCGGCCCGATCTGGCTGCTCACGGTCGTCGCGGTCGCCGACGCCGTCCTCGGGACGGCTCTCGGGCTGTTCGTGTCGGCATTCGCGCAGACGGAGTTCCAGGCCGTCCAGTTCATGCCGGCGGTCGTCGTACCCCAGATGCTGCTATGCGGTCTGCTCGTGCCGCGCGACCAGCTGCCCGACGTGCTGAGCGCGATCAGCGACGTGCTGCCGCTGTCCTATGCCGTCGACGCGATGCAGACCCTCACGCGGACGACGGACACCACCGACGTCTGGCAGAACCTCGGCATCGTGGCGCTGTGGGTGGTCGCCGGCCTCGCGCTGGGTGCTGCGACCCTCAGGCGGCGTACGGCGTAGCCTGAACGAGGGCCACCGGGAACCCGGTGCGCGGCCGTCTCGAGGGAGGGATCCACGTGCTCCGGGAACCGATGCTCCTGCTCGCGCGGAGCGAGCAGGTCAAGAAGCTCGTGTCGTCGATGCCCGTCTCCGCGGGGATCGTGAAGAGCTATGTGCCGGGCGAGACCACGGCGGCGGCGCTCGACGCCGCGGCGGTGCTGGCCGACCAGGGGCTCAGCGTCACCTTGGACCACCTCGGCGAGGACGTCGTCGACGTCGAGCAGGCGGCCACCAACGTCTCGGCCTACCTCGACCTGCTCGACGGCATCGCGTCGCGCAACCTCGCGCGCCGCGCCGAGGTCTCGGTCAAGCTGTCGGCCGTCGGACAGGCCCTGGAGGGCGCCGACCCCGGCTATGGCGAGCGCATCGCCCTCAAGAACGCCCGGGCGATCTGCCTGGCCGCCCGCAACGCCGGTACGACGGTGACCCTCGACATGGAGGACCACACCACGACCGACTCGACGCTGGCGATCCTCCACGAGCTGCGCAAGGACTACCCCGAGACCGGCGCCGTCCTGCAGTCCTACCTCCACCGATCCGAGGCCGACTGCCGCGCGCTGGCCCACGAGGGCTCACGGATCCGGCTGTGCAAGGGCGCCTACGCCGAGCCTCCGGACGTGGCCTTCCAGCCCAAGGTCGACGTGGACCGGTCGTTCGTGCGCTGTCTCAAGGCGCTGCTGGGCGGGCAGGGCTATCCCATGATCGCGACCCATGACCCTCGCCTGGTCGAGATCACCTCGTCGCTGGCCAGTCGCTACGGCCGCGCCCAGGGGACCTATGAGTTCCAGATGCTCTACGGCGTGCGTCCCGAGGAGCAGCGTCGGCTCGCCGAAAGCGGCGAGACGGTCCGTGTCTATGTCCCGTATGGTCGCGAGTGGTACGGCTACCTCATGCGCCGCTTGGCCGAGCGTCCGCAGAACCTGTCGTTCTTCCTCAAGTCGCTGATCTCCAAGAAGTAGGCAGTAGGGTCCCGCCATGAGCCAGCCCGCCACGAGCACACCCGCGCGGCAGACCGCCATCATCGGCGCCGGCGTGATGGGAGAGACCCTCCTGTCAGGCCTGGTCCGCGCCGGCCGACGTGTCGACCAGCTGATGGTGGGGGAGAAGCGGGCCGAACGCGCCCAGGAGCTGGTCGAGCGCTACGGCGTCGCGGTCGTCTCCAACAAGGAGGCCGCCCGCAAGGCCGACACGGTGGCCCTGGTCGTCAAGCCCCAGGACATGGCCGATGTGCTCGAGGAGATCGCCCCCGAGCTGCGGCCCGGCCAGCTGGTCGTCTCGCTCGCGGCCGGCATCACGACGGCCTTCATCGAGTCGCGGGTGCCCGAGGGCGTCGCCGTCGTACGCGTCATGCCCAACACACCCGCCCTCGTCGACGAGGGCATGGCCGCGATCTCGCCGGGCTCCCACTGCGACGAGTCCCACCTCGAGGAGGCGGAGGGCCTGATGGGGTCGACCGGGCGGGTCATCCGCATCCCGGAGCGCCAGCAGGACGCCGTCACCGCCATCAGTGGCTCCGGACCGGCCTACCTGTTCTTCGTCGTCGAGTCGATGATCGAGGCCGGCGTCCACCTCGGCCTGCCGCGCGCGACCGCCACCGAGCTCGTCGTCCAGACGGTCGTCGGCTCGGCCAAGATGCTGCGCGAGACCGGCACCCACCCCGTCGTGCTGCGCGAGCAGGTCACGTCGCCCGGCGGCACCACCGCGTCGGCCCTGCGCGAGCTGGAGATCCACAAGGTCCGCGCGGCGTTCCTCGCCGCGATGGAGGCTGCGCGCAACCGGTCCCGCGAGCTGGCCGAGGGGTCCTGATGCGACCCACGGCGGTCGTCACCGGCGCCAGCAGCGGCATCGGGGCGGCGACCGTCCGCGCCCTGGCGGCGGCCGGCTTCGACACCGTCGCCGCGGCGAGACGGGTCGACCGGTGTGAGGCGTTGGCCGCTGAGGTCGGCGGCCGTGCGGCCGCGCTCGACGTCACCGACGACGCGTCGGTCGCCGCCTTCGCGGCCGGGCTCGACCGGGTCGACCTGGTGGTCCACAGCGCCGGCGGCGCCCTCGGGCTGGACCGGGTGGAGGACGCCGACCTCGACCAGTGGCGCTGGATGTTCGAGGCCAACGTGCTGGGCGTCGTACGCGTCACCAACGCCCTGCTGCCCCGGTTGCGAGAGTCTCCGACCGGGCACATCGTCGTGATCGGGTCGATCGCGGGCTTCGAGGTCTATCCCGGCGGGGCCGGCTATACCGCGGCCAAGCACGCCGTCAACGCGCTGTGCCGCACGCTGCGGCTCGAGCTCAACGGGGAGCCCGTCCGCATCACCGAGATCGCGCCCGGCATGGTGGAGACGGAGTTCTCGGAGGTCCGCTTCGGCGGCGACACCGCGCGGGCCAGCCAGGTCTATCGCGGCCTCACCCCGCTCACCGCGGACGACGTCGCCGAGGTGGTCGCCTTCGCGGCCACCCGCCCGCCCCACGTCGACATCGACCAGGTCATCCTCCGCCCCGTCGCCCAGGCCACCGCGATGATCGCCCACCGGGAGACCTGAGGCTGGTGCGTGGCGGGGCGGGCTTGTCGTGGTGACGGTTCACCAAGGTAGGAAGGTCAACCCTCACCTACCTCGGCGAGTTCCGCACGGTAAGTGCGGGTTCGCCCACTTACCTTGGTGAACCGTCACGAGGCGCCACCCCCACCCCCAGGTCACAACCCCATGGCCGACCGGGCGGCGGACAGGACGGGGGCGGTCACCTCGCGACAGCGGTCGGCACCGCGGGCATAGACGTCGGTGACGTACGCCGGGTCGGCGGCCAGCTCGGCATAGCGCTTCTGGAGCGGCGCCAGGGTGGCGACGACCGCGTCGGTGACGGCCGCCTTGAGGGCGCCGTACGTCGTCAGGCCCGCGGCGGCGTCCGGGCCGGCACAGGCGGCCAGGATCTCCAGCAGGTTGGTGACACCCGGCTTGAGCTCGCGGTCGGGGCGCACCGCGTCGGGGCCGGTGTCGGAGTCGGTGACGGCGCGCGCCACCTTGCGGCGTACGACGTCGGGCGGGTCGAGCAGATAGATGATGCCGCTGCCGTCCGCATGGGACTTGCCCATCTTGTGGTCGGGGCGGGCCAGGTCCATCACGCGCGCGCCGACCGGCGGTGTCACGATCTCCGGCACCGTGAAGACCGCCCCAAAGGTGTTGTTGAACCGGACGGCGAGGTCGCGGGTGAGCTCGACGTGTTGGCGCTGGTCCTCGCCCACGGGCACCCGCTCGGGGCGGTAGAGCAGGATGTCGGCGGCCATCAGGACGGGGTAGGTGTACAGCGAGGCGCGGGTGGCGTCGCGGCCACGCCCCTTCTCCTTGAACTGGATCATCCGGTTGAGCTCTCCGGTCGAGGCCGTGCACTCGAGGAGATAGGCCAGCTCGCTGTGGGCGGACACGTGGCTCTGCACGAACAGCGTGCTCTCGTCGAGACCGGCGGCCAGCAGCACCGTGGCGGTCTCGGCGACCAGCGAGCGCAGTCGGGCCGGGTCGTGGGGCACCGTCAGCGCGTGCAGGTCGGCCACGCCATAGAAGCAGTCGGCGTGCTCCTGGGCTGCGGTCATCGGGCGGAGGGCGCCGAGCAGGTTGCCGAGGGTGAGGTGGCCGGTCGGCTTGAGAAGCGAGAGGTTGCGGTGGGCGGTCATGCGCTGGACGGACATGGGGTGCTCCTGGTGGGTTCGGGCCCACGGGCACCCGGCGCGTCCACCGACCGGTGGAACGACGACGGCCGCCCGAGGGCGGCCGTGGCTGGGTGTGCTGGATCGGTGGGCCGCCGTCAGGCGGGCCACCACAGGGAGACGGAGTACGTCGTCAGCACGGCACCAGGGTAGGCCATCTTGCGGGCTCCGCGCCAATGTCTTAATGTATTAAGTGATTGAGACAAACCAGGGGGACACGTGTTCGCTATCGGGTCGGCCGAACTGGCCATCATCGTGCTCATGCTCGCGGGGGCCACCGTGGTGCCGCTCGCGATCGTGGTCGTCGTTCGTGCCGTGGCCGCAGGTTCGGCCGACGCGGGGCATTCCGACACCGTGATGGCCGCGGCCCGTCGAGGCCGCGTCGTGTCGGCCTCGGCCGGCGCGGCGTACGCCGGCGCGCTCCTGGTCCTGGTCGTGATGGCGATCCCGGGCCGGCGGGTAGGGCTGCTCGCGGCGGCGCCGTTGCTGGCCGCGGCCGTCGGGATGGCCGTCCTTCTCGTCGCAGGCCGGTCGGCGGCGCGCGAGGCGTCCGGCCCACGCCGCACCGCCGCGCTCAACGCTCGGACGCCGGAGCTGATCGTCAAGACAGGCTGGCACCTCGTGCTGCTGGTCGGCACCGTCGCCCTCGTCGTCGTCCAGCTCCTGGTCCAGGTACGACGCCGCCATGCCGCTCCGTCGCTGACCGACGCCCCCCTCGCGGCCCAGGTGATCGGCTTCGCCGCCGTCATCCTGCTGTGGGCGGTCCTCTCCCGGAGCGCCGTGCTGCGACCCGCCCTGGCCGGGGCTCCGGTGGATGTCGACAACGCCCTGCGCCGCTCGGATGCCGCGCGTGCCACCCGGCTCGCCGCCGTCGGGATGACCCAAGCCCTGGGCTTCGACCTGCTCGTGCTGGCCGCCCTGGCCGACGGTCCGGGCGCGGGGCGCGCCGGCGCGGGCGCGCTCGGGGTCCTCCTGGTCGCGGCGGGACCGTGGCTGTGGGCGTTCCCGTCTGCTCGGCTGCCTCGGGTCCTGGCGCCCGCACCACCGTCCCAGCCGGTCGCATGACACCCACGATCACGGTCGACACCCTGGCGGCCACGCCGCCCTATGAACAGGTGCGCTCCCAGATCGCCGGACTCATCCGGACCGGGGCACTGCGGCCGGGTGACCGGCTTCCGGTCGTGCGTGCCCTGGCCGCCGACCTCGGCATCGCGACCAACACCATCGCGCGGGCCTATCGCGAGCTCGAGGCCGGGGGGCTGGTCACGACGCGACGCCGGGTCGGGACCGTCGTCCAGGCCGTGCCCGCCCCGGCGCCCAGCGACCTCCAGGTCCAGGCCAAGCAGCTGGTCGCCGACGCGCGGGCCGCCGGACTGGCCGACGAGGAGATCGTCGACCTGGTCCGCGGGTCACTGATGGGCGGCTGACCCCCGGCCTTCTCACGGCCCGTCGGGAGTAGATTCGGCTCATGCTGGAATGCCCCGGGCCGGCGACGGTCGTCTTCGACAAGGCGCTCACCGAATACAACTTCGGCCCCGAGCACCCCATGTCGCCCATCCGGGTCGACCTCACCATGCGGCTGGCCGAGCAGCTCGGCGTCCTCGAGCGCCTCACCGTCGTACCGGCGCCGATCGCGCCCGAGGAGCTCATCGCGACCGTCCACGACCCCGCCCTGATCGAGTCGGTGACGCGGGCCGGCACCATCCCCGGCTACACCGATGTCAGCCGCGGCCTCGGCACCGACGACGACCCGGTCTTCGAGGGCATGCACCACGCGGCCGCCCACGTGGTCGGCGCGAGCGTCGAGGCCTTCCGCCAGGTCCACACCGGCGTGGCACTCCACAGCGCCAACATCGCGGGAGGCCTCCACCACGCGATGCCGGGCAGCGCGAGCGGCTTCTGCATCTACAACGACATCGCCGTCGGCATCCAGTGGCTGCTCGACCAGGGCGTCGAGCGGGTGGCCTATGTCGACATCGACGTCCACCACGGCGACGGGGTCGAGCGGATCTTCTGGAACGACCCTCGCGTGCTCACGATCTCCCTCCACGAGACCGGTCAGATGCTCTTCCCCGGCACCGGCTTCCCCCATGACCTCGGGGGCCCGGATGCCAAGGGATCGGCGGTCAACGTCGCACTCCCGCCCGGTACGGCGGACGCGGGCTGGCTGCGCGCCTTCCACGCGGTGGTGCCGCCGCTGCTGCGCGAGTTCCGGCCTCAGGTGCTGGTGACCCAGCACGGCTGCGACTCCCACATGGAGGACCCGCTCGCCCACTTCATGCTCAGCGTCGACGGGCAGCGGGCGGCCTACCTCGCCCTCCACCAGCTCGCCCACGAGGTGTCCGACGGCCGGTGGGTGGCGCTGGGGGGTGGCGGCTATGCCATCGTCGACGTGGTGCCGCGGGCCTGGACCCACCTGCTCGCCATCCTCGGCGGGCAGCCGCTCGAGCCCAGCACCGCCGTCCCCGAGCCCTGGCGCGCGCACGTCGCCGACCTGCTCGGCAAGCAGGCACCGCGCCACCTCACCGACGGCCGCGCGCCGTCCTGGCGCGACTGGCACCACGGCTATGACCCCGACACCTGGCTGGACCGGGCGATCTTCGCGACCCGCCAGGAGGTCTTCCCGCTTCACGGCCTCGACCCCATGCCCTGACGACGGACACGGCGGCAGCCGGCCTCGGCGAGACCGCGTTGCGCACGGTGCGGACCGACCGTCGATGCCCTCAAAGGACTCGATCGGGTATCAAATCAAGCCGACACGCCGAGATTGGTCGAACTTCAATAGTCATTCCCTTCCCCATGAGTCACAGGAGGCTCTATTCTCACCCGTGGCGGGCATGTTGGTCGCCGGTGGGGAAGCCGGCGGCGTGCGCGCAAGAAAGATCGGTCCAACATGGGTACCAGTTCGCACGGGGACATCTCCGAAGTGAAGTTCCTGACCGTCGCCGAGGTGGCCGCCATGATGCGGGTCTCCAAGATGACGGTCTACCGGCTCGTCCACGGCGGCGAGCTGCCCGCCGTACGCGTCGGGCGTTCGTTCCGTGTGGTCGAGGAGGACGTCAACGAATACCTCCGCAAGAGCTTCTACAACGCGGGCTGACCACACCGCTGACCGACCTAGCGACCGCCCCGGGCTGATGTCCCGGGGCGGTCGCTGTCTGCTCGGGTCGGGTGACGCCGGGCAGGCTCCCGTCCCAGGTCAGCGCCTCGATTGCCGACTGCCGCCGTCGGGCGGCTAGGCTGGGCGGGCCGTCCGGTGCGCCATCTCAGGCGAGGTCGCGGTCGGCCTCCCAGGTCGTGAAAGGTTCCTCGTGGGTTCTGTTATCAAGAAGCGCCGCAAGCGCATGGCGAAGAAGAAGCACCGCAAGCTGCTGAAGAAGACGCGCGTCCAGCGTCGCAAGCTCGGCAAGTAGGCACTCAGGCGGTCCGTCATGGGCAGGGTCGTCCTCGTCACCGGGGTCTCCCGGGACCTCGGGCGACGGTTCGCGCGCCACGTCGCGGACGACCCGACCGTCGACCGGGTGATCGGCGTCGACGTCGTCCCACCACGCGGTGACATCGGCGAGGTGTCCTTCGTCCGCGCCGACATCCGCAGCCCGGTCATCGCCAAGGTCATCGCCAAGGAGGACGTCGACACCGTCGTCCACATGAGCGTCATCGCCACCCCCGGCAGTGCCGGGGGGCGCGGCACGATGAAAGAGCTCAACGTCATCGGGACGATGCAGCTGCTCGCCGCCTGCCAGAGCGCGCCCGGGCTCAAGACCCTCGTGGTCAAGTCCTCCAGCACCGTCTATGGCGCCAGCAGCCGCGACCCGGCGATGTTCACCGAGGACATGCACGCCAAGCGGCTGCCGAGCTCCGGCTACGCCAAGGACGCCTATGAGGTCGAGGGCTATGTCCGCAGCTTCTCGCGGCGCCGGCCCGACGTTCGCGTGACGATGTTGCGCGGCGCCAACGTGATCGGGCCCGACGTCGAGAGCCCCATCACCTCCTACTTCCGGCTTCCGGCGCTGCCCCGGGTGCTGGGCTTCGACCCGCGGCTGCAGTTCCTGCACCAAGACGACCTGTTCGCCGCGCTGCGCCACGCGGTGACCCACGAGGTGGCCGGCACCTTCAACGTCGCCGGCGACGGCGTCCTGTTGCTGTCCCAGGCGATCCGCCGTCTCGGCAAGGCCTCGCTGCCGCTGCCGACGGTGGCGATGTCGAGCCTGGGTTCGGCCCTCCGGTCGGCGCGGATGGCCGACTTCTCTCCGGAGCAGCTGTCGTTCCTGACCTTCGGACGCGGCATCGACACCACCCGGATGCGCACGGTCCTCGGCTTCGAGCCGAGCCGGACGACGGTCGAGGCGTTCGACGACTTCGCCCGTGACCTCGAGCGGCCGCTCGGACTGGCCACGGTGCTCGCCGGACGCTCGGGGGGAGCTCGCCATGGGTGACGCCGAGATCATCCCGATCGGGACCCGCGGCCGCCCCGGGCGGGGCAGCGGTCGACAGCGGCCGTCCGCGGCCACCCGTCGACTCGCGGCCGAGACGACCCCCGCGGAGCCCAAGCAGGCGGCCGCCCCGCGCCGCCGTACGGCCAAGCCGGCCGCAGCCACGGCCGACACCGCCGAGATCCCCACCTCCGAGGCGGCCGCTCCCGATGCCGGCTCGGCCGCGTCGGCCCCGCCCGGGGCGGAGGCGCCCACCGCCGACGGCGCCGCGGCGACCACCGAGGAGCGCTCGCCGCTGGCCGGCATCCCCGCGGCCGAGTGGGCCGCCGCGTTCCAGGCTGCCGTCGTCGACGTGCTCGGACAGGACTGGCAGAACCGGCTGGCCCACCTGATGGCCTACTGGCGGCGACGTCTCGAGGGCGACTACACCGTCGACGACTACGGCTTCGACGCCGAGCTGACCCAGCTGCTGGTGCTGTCGGTGCTCCGCCCGGTCGCCGAGAAGTGGTTCCGCATCGAAGTCCGGGGGATCGACGACATTCCCGCCGACGGCGGAGCGCTCGTCGTCTCCAACCACTCCGGCACCCTGCCCGTCGACGCCCTCATGACGATGTCGACGATCCACGAGCGCACCGGCCGCTTCATCCGGCCGCTGGGGGCCGACCTGGTCTTCCGGCTGCCCGTGGTCAGCTCGCTGGCGCGCAAGACGGGTGCCACGCTGGCCTGCAACGAGGACGCCGAGCGCATGCTGCGCGGCGGCGAGCTGGTCGGCGTCTGGCCCGAGGGCTTCAAGGGGATCGGCAAGCCGTTCTCGGAGCGATACCGGCTGCAACGTTTCGGGCGCGGCGGGTTCGTGTCGGCCGCCCTCAACACCGGGGTCCCGATCGTGCCGCTGTCGGTGGTCGGGGCCGAGGAGATCTATCCCATGATCGGCAACCTGCCGTCGCTGGCGCGGCTGCTGGGGGTGCCCTACCTCCCGATCACCCCGACCTTCCCGTGGCTGGGTCCGCTCGGCATGATCCCGCTGCCGTCGAAATGGCTGATGGAGTTCGGCGAGCCCATCCGCACCGACGCGATCCCGGCCGGGGCCGCCGAGGATCCGATGTTCGTCTTCAACGTCACCGACCAGGTTCGCGAGACGATCCAGCAGACCCTCTACGCCCTGCTGCGCGACCGGGAGTCGGTGTTCGGCGCCAACCTGCCCGACTGGCTCGGCTGAGCCGACAGCGGCTCAGCCGCGCGTACGCCGTCCTCGGATCGCCGCGCCGGCGGCATAGGCGGCGGCCGCCGCCGTGGTGGTCGCGACTCCGGCCCGCATGGCCTTGCGCCCGGTGCGGTAGTCGCGGATGCGCCAGCCCTGCTCGCGCGCGTGGGAGCGCAGCTTGGCGTCGGGGTTGATGGCCACGGCGGTGCCGACCAGCGACAGCATCGGCAGGTCGTTGACGGAGTCGGAGTAGGCCGTGCAGCGCGACAGGTCCAAGCCCTCCCGCGCCGCCAGCGCGTTGATCGCCTCGGCCTTGGCCGGCCCGTGGAGCAGGTCGCCCACCAGCCGCCCGGTATAGACGCCCGACTCGTGCTCGGCGACCGTGCCGAGAGCACCCGTCAGTCCGAGCCGGCTCGCGATGATCGAGGCGATCTCGACGGGCGCCGCGGTCACCAGCCAGACCCGCTGCCCCAGGTCGAGGTGGATCTGGGCCAGCGCCTTGGTGCCCGGCCAGATCCGCGCGGCCATCGCCTCGTCGAAGATCTCCTCACCGAGCTGTTCGAGCTCGGCCACCGTGTGTCCGGCGATGAAGGACAGCGCTGCGGTCCGCGTCTCGGCGACGTGCTCGGGGTTCTCCACCCCGACGACCCGGAAGTAGAGCTGCTTCCACATCGCCCCGGCGATCTCACGGGTCGTGAAGAACTTGCGCCGGTGCATCCCGCGGGCCAGGTGGAAGATGCTCGCGCCCTGGATGACGGTGTTGTCGACGTCGAAGAAGGCCGCCGCGGTCGGGTCCGGGGCCACATCCAGCGCCATCTCGACCTCCGCCTCGGCCGCCGACGCCTCGCCCGCCATGAGCGAGCGCTGCTGCAGGAGCAGCTGCCGGCGCGAGCGTTCGGCCTGCCGCGACCGTTCGGCCTGGCGCGAGCGTTCGGAGGGGGCTGAACTCACGCCGCCAGCGTAGTGCGGCCCCCGTGCGCACCCCACCGCTCGCCGAGTCGTCACATCTTGTGACGACTCGGCGTGTGGTTGGATCGAGGGGTGGCCATCCTCGACCTGGCGGAGCTGGTGGCGGCGGCTGCCGCCCGCGGGCCGGAGCGGCCGGCGATCATCGAGGTGCCGGGTGTCGAGGTGCCGGGCCGTGGGACTCCCGGCCCCGCGGTCGACGCGGCCGGCGGAAGGCGCCGCAGCTGGGGGGAGCTCGACGCCGAGATCGGAGCGGTCGCCGGGGGCCTCGCGCGGCTCGGCGTGGTGGCGCCGCAGCGGGTGATGCTCTCGGTGGGCAACCGCATCGAGCTGGTCACCACCTATCTCGGCACGCTGCGGGCGCAGGCGGTCGCCGTGCCCGTCAACCCGGCGGCCTCGGTTGCCGATCTCGCCCGGATGGTCGCCGACTCCGGTGCGCGCGTCGTGGTCGCCGACGCGCAGTCGCTCGACCGGGTGCGGAGCGCGGTGGCCGATCTGACTCCCGCTCCGCGGATCGTGACCGTCGGGGTCGAGGCGGCCGCCGGCGAGACGCCGTACGACGACCTCGTCGCAGGCCCGCCCGCCCCGCTGCCGCCGCTGCCCGACCCGGAGAAGCTGGCGGCGCTGCTCTATACCTCCGGGGCGAGCGGGGTCCCGCGCGCGGCGATGCTCACCCACCGGGCGCTGCTGGCGAACCTCGAGCAGATGGCGGCCGTCGAGCCGGCGATGGTGCAGCCCGACGACGTGGTCCTCGGGGTGTTGCCGCTGTTCCATGTCTATGGCCTCAACGCGGTGCTCGGGTGCGTCCTCCACGCCGGAGCCACCCTGGTGCTCAGCGAGGGCTTCGACCCCGAGGGGTCGCTGGACCTCGTCGCCGACCACGGCTGCACGGTGGTGCCCGCGGCGCCCGCGGTGTTCGGGCACTGGTTGGGGCGGGAGCGACTGCGCGAGCGGCTGGCGACGGTCCGCGTGATGCTCTCCGGGTCGGCGCCGCTCGACGCCGACGTGATCGCGGCGTTCGAGGGCCGCAGCGGTGTCCCCGTGCACCAGGGCTATGGACTCACCGAGGCGGCGCCGGTGGTCACCAGCACGCTGTGCAGCGGCCGCCCGGTGCCGGGGTCGTTGGGTGCACCCCTACCCGGTGTGGAGGTCCGCATCGTCGACGAGGACGGCCGGGTCGAGGAGGAGGACCCCGGCCAGGTGCAGATCCGGGGCGCCAACCTCTTCTCCGGCTATTGGCCCGGTGGCAGCGACGGGCCCGGTGAGGACGGCTGGTGGAGCACCGGTGACCTCGGCTATCGCGACGACCAGGGCGACCTGCGCCTGGTCGACCGGCTCGGGGACCTGCTGGTCGTGTCGGGGTTCAACGTCTATCCCCGCGAGGTCGAGGACGTCATCCGCGACCTGCCCGGCGTCACCGGCGTCGCCGTGATCGGCGTCGACGACCCCCAGGACGGCACCGTGGTGGTCGCCTATGTCGTCGCGCCCGACCTCGCCGATGCGGCCGAGGTCGTCGCCGCGCGGTGTGCCGAGCGGCTGGTGGCCTTCAAACGGCCGGGCCGCGTCGAGGTCGTGGACCGGCTGCCGGTGACCTCGACCGGCAAGGTCGAGAAGGGCCGGCTGCGGCTGCTCGAGCGGCGCCGCACCTGGGGGGTGGTCGAGTGAGCGCCCGGGTCACGTTCTATACCCGCGCCGGCTGCCACCTGTGTGACGTGGCGCGGGAGGTTCTCCAGCAGGTCTGCGCCGACCTCGGGGAGAGCTTCGACGAGGTCGACATCGACAGCGACGCCGAGCTGCGCGAGCGGTTCACCGACGAGGTGCCGGTCACCTTCGTCGACGGGCGGCAGCACGACTTCTGGCGGGTCGATGAGTCACGGCTCCGCGCGGCACTGACCCGCTGACAGCCGCCGGGCAGGCCGTCGTACGGCGGCGAGGGTCGCGGCGCTGGTCCGGCGTCACGTGGCGGGCACCCCGCCTCACGTGGTCTGCGTCACAGGTGGTACAAGCCGTCCTCCTGCATTTTGTTCTCACGTTCACAAACTCCTACAGTGGTCGCGCCGCATTGGATGCCGACCCGGTGAGACACACCGAGGGAGTGCGGGCCAGGCGGTTGGGAAGAGAACCGTGACCGCTCGCTCGTCCACCGTCAGCCCCCGGGAGATTCCCGAGGCAACGGTTGCCCGGCTGCCGGTCTATCTGCGTGCGCTCACCGCCCTGGCCGACGACGGCACCATCACCTGCTCGAGCGAGGAGCTGGCCACTGCCGCGGGCGTCAACAGCGCCAAGCTCCGCAAGGACCTCTCCTACCTCGGCAGCTATGGCACCCGGGGCGTCGGCTATGACGTCGCCTACCTTCGCTACCAGATCGCCCGCCAGATCGGGGTGACCCAGGACTGGCCCGTGGTCATCGTCGGCATCGGCAACCTGGGACAGGCGCTGGCCAACTACGCGGGCTTCCGCAGCCGCGGCTTCCGTGTCGTCGCGCTCCTCGACGTCGACCCGGACCGCCAGGCCGAGTGCATCGCCGGCGTCGACGTCCAGCCCTTCGACGAGCTCGAGCGGATCGTCGCCAAGCACGGGGTGGCCATCGGGGTGATCGCAACGCCGGCCGAGGCGGCCCAGGACGTTGCCGACCGCATGGTCGCCGCCGGTGTGCGCAGCATCCTCAACTTCGCACCGACGGTGCTGGCCGTGCCCGACGGCGTCGACGTCCGCAAGGTCGACCTGTCCATCGAGCTGCAGATCCTCGCCTACCACGAGCAACGCAAGTCGCCCCACGCCCCCGACGGCCTCGCCCCCCACCCCGAGATCCAGGAGCCCGCATGAGCATCCTGGTGGTGGGCGTTTCCCACAAGACCGCGCCGGTGGCGCTCCTGGAGTCCCTGGCGCTCGACGTCGACGGGGTCCACAAGCTCGTCACCGACGTGGCCTCGAGCGACCACGTCTCCGAGGCGGCGGTCATCGCGACCTGCAACCGGCTCGAGATCTATGCCAGCGTCGACCGTTTCCACGGCAGTGTCGAGGAGCTCTCGACCCTGCTCGTGGAGCGGGCCGGACGGCCGACCGAGGCGCTGCTGCCCCACCTCTATGTCCACTACGACGACGGTGCGGTCTCCCACCTGTTCACCGTGGCGGCCGGGCTCGACTCGATGGCGGTCGGGGAGGGGCAGATCCTCGGCCAGACGCGTGACGCCCTGCGTGGTGGCCAGGAGCTCGGCACCGTCGGGCCGGCGCTCAACTCGCTGTTCCAACAGGCGCTGCGGGTGGGCAAGCGCGCCCACAGTGAGACCGAGATCGACCACGCCGCACCCTCGCTCGTCGACGCAGCGCTGCGGCGCGTGGTGGCCGAGCCCGGCGACCTGACGGGCGCCCGGGTCGTCGTCGTCGGCGCGGGGTCGATGGCGGCGCTGTCGGTGGCGACCGCCAAGCGCCGGGGTGCCTCCGACGTCGTCGTACTCAACCGGACGCTCGAGCGGGCCGAGCACCTCGCCCGCGAGTACGACGTCACGGCTGCGCCGCTCGAGCGCCTCACCGAGGAGGTGGTGCGTGCCGACCTGGTCATCGCCTGCACCGGGGCCACCGAGCGGCTGATCGACGCCGACATGCTGCCCGCCCGCGAGATCGCCCTGATCGACCTGGCCCTCCCTCACGACATCGACCCGGCCGTCGGTGAGCTGCCCGACGTCACCCTGGTCAACCTCGCCCAGCTGGCCGAGGCGCTGCAGGACGAGACGGGCCCCGGTGGCATCGACGGCGTTCGCGCGATCGTCGCCGAGGAGGTCGCCGCGTTCCTGTCGGCCCGTCGGGCCGCCCAGGTCACGCCCACCGTGGTCGCGCTGCGGTCCATGGCCACCGAGGTCGTCGAGGCCGAGCTCGAGCGGCTGGAGTCGCGGCTGCCCGACCTCGACCCCGTGACCCGGGCCGAGCTCCGCCAGACGGTCCAGCGCGTCGCCGACAAGCTGATGCACCAGCCGACCGTGCGCATCAAGCAGCTCGCCGCCGAGGGCGGCCGGGTCTCCTATGCCACGGCGCTGGCCGAGCTCTTCTCGCTCGATCCCGACGCCGTCTCGGCCGTGACACGTCCGGAGGGGTTGTCATGACCGCTCTGCGTCTCGGCACGCGCGCCTCCCTGCTGGCCCGCACCCAGTCCGGCCACGTGGCCGACGCCGTCCGCGCCACGCTCGGTCGCGAGGTCGAGCTGGTCGACGTCAGCACCGAGGGCGACGTCAACGACGCCCCGCTGGCCACGATGGGCGGCACCGGCGTGTTCGTGAGCGCGCTGCGGTCGGCGCTGCTCCGCGGCGACGTCGACCTGGCCGTCCACTCCCTCAAGGACCTGCCCACCGCGCCCGAGCCCGGTATCGCGTTGGCGGCGATCCCGGTGCGCGAGGACCCGCGTGACGCGGTCGTGGCCCGTGACGGCCTCACCCTCGGCGAGCTCCCGGTCGGCTCGCGCGTCGGCACCGGCTCGCCCCGTCGGGTCGCCCAGCTCGCCGCACTCGGACTCGGCCTCGAGACCGTCGCGGTGCGGGGCAACGTCGACACGCGCCTGCGCAAGGTCGCCGACGGTGAGCTCGACGCCGTGATCCTGGCCCGTGCCGGCTTGGCGCGGCTCGGTCGCGTCGACGAGGTCACCGAGTCCCTCGACCCGCTCCAGATGCTGCCCGCCCCAGGGCAGGGCGCGCTCGCCATCGAGTGCCGGGCGGACGACACCGACCTGGTCGCCGCTCTGGCGGCTCTCGACGACCCCGCCACCCGGGCCTCCGTCGTGGCCGAGCGGGCCGTGCTCGCCACTCTCGAGGCGGGGTGCTCGGCTCCCGTCGGTGCCCTCGCCGAGGTGGTCGAGGGCGACGACGGTCCCGAGCTGTGGGTCCGAGCAATCGCCCTATCCGAGGACGGCGCCCTGTCCGTCCGTATGTCAGCTTCCGGTCCCATCGGCGACGCAGCCGGCGTCGGGACCCGCCTCGCCGAGGAGATGCTCGTCGATGGCGCCGCCGACCTGATGCAGACACCCATGAAGAGGCACGCATGACTCGAGCCAAGACCACCGCGACCGCTGCGACGACCGCCACCGCCCCCGCCTCGCGCGGGTGGGTGTCCTTCGTCGGCAGCGGCCCCGGCGACCCGAGCCTGCTGACGGTACGCGCCGTGGAGCTCCTCCGCGCCGCCGACGTCGTGATCACCGAGGCGCCGTTCCACGAGCCGATGGTCCGCGAGGTCCTCGGCCTGGCCGACGGCCCCGAGGCCGGCCCGGCGTTCGTCGACGGCGGCTTCGGTGAGGACGGCCAGCCGCTCACCCACGCGGGGCGGGCCAAGGTCGTCGTCCGCGAGGCCAAGAAGGGTCGCCACGTCGTGCGGCTCATGACCGGCGACCCGTTCCTCTATGACTCCGGGCCCGAGGAGGCGCAGGCCTGCGCCAAGGCGGGCATCGGCATCGAGGTCGTCCCCGGCATCTCCTCGGCGCTCGGGGTGCCCGCCTATGCCGGCATCCCGCTGACCGACAAGGACAACCGCGAGGTGACGGTGCTGTCGTGCGCCGACAACGTCGACTGGGCGCGCTTCGCCGACGACCGCACCCTCGTCGTGATGTCCGCGGTCGGACCGATCGCCGACGTCGCCGGCGCCCTGCTCGCCGCCGGTCGCGCGCCCTCGACACCCGTTGCGATGACCTGTCTCGGCACCACCACCGAGCAGGAGACCTGCACCTCGACGCTGGCCGACATCGTCGCCGACTCCCGCACCGCGCGGATCGTGCCGCCGGCCATCACCGTGATCGGTGACGTGGTCAGCCAGCGCGAGGCGCTGTCGTGGTTCGAGACCAAGCCGCTCTTCGGCTGGCGGGTGCTCGTGCCGCGCACCAAGGAGCAGGCCGGCTCGCTGTCCGCCCGACTGCGCACCCACGGCGCGGTGCCCGAGGAGGTCCCCACGATCTCGGTGGAGCCCCCGCGCAACCCCCAACAGATGGACAAGGCCATCCGCGGCCTGGTCGAGGGCCGCTACGAGTGGATCGCGTTCACCTCGGTCAACGCCGTCAAGGCCGTCCGGGAGAAGTTCGAGGACTACGGCCTCGACGCGCGCGCCTTCTCGGGTCTCAAGATCGCCGCCGTCGGTGACAAGACCGCCGCCGCCATCGCCGCGTGGGGGCTGCGCGCCGACCTGATGCCGACCGGTGAGCAGTCCGCCGCCGGCCTGCTCGAGGTGTGGCCCGAGTTCGACGAGCTGCTCGACCCGATCAACCGGGTCTTCCTGCCGCGCGCCGACATCGCCACCGAGAACCTCGTCGCCGGCCTGGTCGACCTGGGCTGGGAGTGCGACGACGTGACCGCCTACCGCACCGTGCGGGCGGCGCCGCCGCCGGCCGACACCCGCGACGCGATCAAGACCGGGAAGTTCGACGCCGTGGTCTTCACCTCGTCCTCGACGGTGCGCAACCTCGTGGGGATCGCGGGCAAGCCGCACCCCTCGACGATCATCGCGGTGATCGGCCCCGCCACCGCCAAGACCGCGGAGGAGCACGGCCTGCGGGTCGACGTCCTCGCCCCGTCGCCGGACGTCGCGGTGCTGGTCGACGCCCTCGCCGACTTCGGTGCCTCCCGCCGGCTCGCCATGGTGGAGGCGGGCCAGACCGTCACCCGGCCGTCGGAGCGCAAGCCGTCGGCACGCCGTCGGGCGGGCTCCAAGTAGTGGCCGACGAGGTCCCCGCACCGGTCATCCGGCCGCGCCGGCTGCGTCGTACGCCCGGCCTGCGCCGGATGGTGGCCGAGACGACGGTGTCACCCGGTCAGCTCGTGCTGCCCATGTTCGTCCGCGAGGGCCTGGCGGAGCCCCAGCCGATCTCGTCGATGCCGGGCGTCGTCCAGCACACGCGCGAGACGCTGGTGCGGGCCGCAGCGGATGCGGCCGCGCTGGGGCTGGGCGGGGTGATGCTGTTCGGCGTGCCCGAGCGGCGCGACGCCGTCGGGTCCGGCGCCACCGACCCCGCCGGGATCCTCAACCTCGCCATCAACGACGTGGTCGCCGAGGTCGGCGACGCGCTCACGGTGATGAGCGACCTGTGTCTTGACGAGTTCACCGACCACGGCCACTGCGGGCTGCTCACGCCCGACGGCACCGTGGACAACGACCGGACCCTCGTCGCCTATGCCGAGATGGCGCTCGCCCAGGCCGACGCGGGGGTCGACATGGTCGGGCCCAGCGGCATGATGGACGGCCAGGTCCGCGTCATCCGCGAGGCGCTGGACGGCGCCGGTCACGCCGACGTCGGGATCCTGGCCTACTCGGCGAAATATGCCTCGGCGTTCTATGGGCCGTTCCGCGAGGCCGTCGACTCCTGCCTCGAGGGCGACCGGCGTACCTATCAGCAGGACCCCGCCAACGCCGTCGAGGGCGTCCGCGAGGCGCTGCTCGACATCGACGAGGGCGCCGACATCGTGATGGTCAAGCCCGCGCTGGCCTATCTCGACGTCATCCGCCGGGTCCGCGACGCCGTCAACGTGCCGGTCGCGGCCTACAACATCTCCGGGGAGTACGCCATGGTCGAGGCCGCGGCCGCCCACGGCTGGATCGACCGCGAGGCCGCGATCCTCGAGACCCTGACGTCCATCCGCCGCGCCGGCGCCGACGTGATCCTCACCTATTGGGCCGCCGAGGCTGCTGGGTTGCTCGGCCGACGGTGACGGTTCACCAAGGTAAGTGGGTGAACCCTCACTTACCGTGCGGAGTTCACCTGGGTAAGTGCGGGTTCGTCGTCCTACCTTGATGAACCGTCAACCCTGAGTAGTCTGCCGGGATGACCGAGGGGCGAACGACCTACGTCCTCGTCGACGGGGAGAACATCGACGCCACGCTGGGGCAGTCGATCCTCGGACGACGGCCGCAGCCCGACGAGCGCCCGCGCTGGGAGCGGGTGCTCGACTTCGCGCGGGACCAATGGGGCCAGCCGGCGCGCGGGCTGTTCTTCCTCGCGGCCAACAGCGAGCTGCCCATGGCGTTCATCCAGGCGCTGCTCGCGCTGGGCTGGCGTCCCATCCCGCTGTCCGGGGCGTCGCACCAGAAGGTCGTCGACATCGCGATCCAGCGCACGCTCGACGCCATCGCCGACCGTGAGGGCGACGTCATGGTGGTCACCCACGACGGCGACTTCCTTCCCCAGCTCGAGCGGGTCTGCGGCCTGGGCCGACGTGTCGGGCTCATCGGGTTCGAGGAGTTCAAGCACCGCGGCTTCGTGGCGCTGGCCCAGCAGGGGCTGGAGTTCTTCGACCTCGAGGCCGACGTCAACGCGTTCAACGTGACGCTGCCGCGGATCCGGATCATCCCGATCGACGACTTCGACCCGGCCGCGTTCCTCTGACCGACGGGTAGGGGCCTCGGTTTCGAGACGGTCGCTGCGCGACCTCCTCAACCAGCGGCCGGGGGTGTCGCGCGACCTCCTCAACCAGCGGCCGGGGGTGTCGCGCGTTCGCCTCGACCAGTCGTCGGGGGCTCGCGTCGGTGCCCGCGGGCAAGCACCGATGTGGGGTCTCTCAGGATGGTCGGACACAATGTCCCGGTGACGACGCAGGCCAGTGCCGACCTCTTCGCCCGCGCCCGGAGCGTGACGCCGGGGGGCGTCAACTCGCCCGTGCGGGCGTTCAACGCCGTCGGGGGGACGCCGCGGTTCATCAGGTCGGCTGCCGGGGCGTGGCTGACCGACGTGGACGGCAACGACTACGTCGACCTGATCTGCTCGTGGGGGCCCATGCTGCTTGGTCACGCCCACCCCGAGGTGCAGGCCGCGGTCCGAGCGGCCGTCGCTCGCGGGACCTCCTACGGCACCCCCACCGAGCCCGAGGTCGAGCTGGCCGAGGAGATCGTGGCGCGTACGCCGGTCGACAAGGTCCGCTTCGTCTCCTCCGGCACCGAGGCCACCATGTCGGCGATCCGGCTGGCCCGGGGCGTGACCGGCCGCGACGTCGTGGTGAAGTTCGCCGGCTGCTACCACGGCCACGTCGACTCGCTGCTCGCATCGGCGGGCTCCGGGCTCGCCACGTTCGCGGTCCCCGGCACGCCCGGCGTACCGACCTCCTCCACCGAGCTGACGCTCGTGCTGCCCTACAACGACCGGGCGGCCGTCGAGGCGGCGTTCGCCGAGCACGGCGACAGGATCGCCTGTCTGATCACCGAGGCCGCCCCCGGCAACATGGGGGTCGTCCCACCGGAGGCCGGGTTCAACCGGTTCCTCGCCGAGACCTGCCGGACCCACGGGGCACTGTTCATCAGCGACGAGGTGATGACCGGCTTCCGCGTCACGCGCCAGGGCCAGTGGGGGCTCGACGGCGCGGTCGAGGGCTGGCGCCCCGACCTGGTCACCTTCGGCAAGGTCATGGGTGGCGGCTTCCCGGCCGCGGCGTTCGGCGGCCGCGCCGACGTGATGGGTCACCTGGCGCCCGAGGGCCCCGTCTATCAGGCCGGCACGCTGTCGGGGAACCCGATCGCCACCACCGCCGGGCTCGCCACGCTGCGCCTGGCCACCGACGACGTCTATGCCCGCCTCGGCCAGGTCGCCGACACGATCCGGACGGCCGCCGCCGAGGCGCTCAGCGCCGCCGGGGTGCCTCACGTCGTCCAGCGCAGCGGCACCATGTTCTCGGTCTTCTTCACCGCCGAGCCGGTCCGCGACTTCGCCGGCGCCAGCACCACCGACAGCGCGGCGTACGCCGCCTTCTTCCACGCGATGCTCGACCGCCAGGTCTATCTGCCGCCGTCGGCCTATGAGGCCTGGTTCGTCTCCGCCGCCCACGACGACCGCGCCGTCTCGACCGTGCTCGACGCACTCCCGGAGGCCGCGCGCGCGGCGGCCGCCGCGGCCGAGGGGGCCTGATGACCGAGTCCACGATCGTCCACCTGATGCGCCACGGCGAGGTGCACAACCCGAGCGGCGTGCTCTATGGCCGCCGGCCCGGCTACCACCTCTCCGAGCTCGGCGTCCGGATGGCCGAACGGGTGGCCGGCGAGATCGCCGACCGTGACATCGTCCACCTCGTCGCCTCGCCGCTGGAGCGGGCCCAGGAGACCGCCCGGCCGCTGGCCGAGGCCAAGGGCCTCGACATCGTCGTGGACGGCCGGGTGATCGAGTCCGAGAACGTCTTCGAGGGCAAGTCGTTCGGTGTTGGCGACGGAGCGCTGCGCTCCCCCTCGGCCTGGAAGCACCTGTGGAACCCGTTCACCCCGTCGTGGGGCGAGCCCTACAAGGAGATCGCCGCGCGGATGCGCGCCGCCGTCAAGGACGCGTCGCGGGTGGCGCGCGGCCACGAGGCCGTGGTGGTCTCCCACCAGCTGCCGATCTGGGTGGCCCGGCTCTCGGCCGAGGGCCGCCCCTTCCTCCACGACCCGCGCAAGCGCCAGTGCACACTGGCCTCGTTGACGTCGTTCCATTTCGAGGACGACCGGCTGGTGCGGGTGTCCTACTCCGAGCCGGCCGCCGACCTGATCCCGGCGCGTGACAAGAAGGCACCGTTCTCGGCCGGTGGCGCTCCCGAGGAGCACCGGCCCTGACCCGTCCGCGCGCCGCCGCCCTCCTGCTCGCCCTCGTGCTCCCGCTCGTGGGCTGCTCGTCGCTGACCGGGACCGGCAGCAAGGGCTACATCTCCGGTGACGGCCAGGTGGTCGTGTTCGACGCGGCCGACCGGGACGCCCCGATCGACGCCGCCGGCACCACGCTGGACGGCGACCCGCTCGACCTCGCCGACCTGCGGGGCAAGCCGGTGGTGGTCAACTTCTGGTGGTCGCTGTGCGCTCCGTGCCGTTCGGAGGCGCCGGACCTGATCAGCGCCGCCGACCAGCTCGCCGACGAAGCCACGTTCGTCGGTGTCGACATCCGTGACACCTCTCCCGATCTCGGCCTTCGCTTCCAGGAGCAGTTCGGGGTGCCCTATCCCTCGATCTATGACGGCGACGGGGTCGTGGCGCTCGCGTTCGCCGGCTATATCCGGCAGGGCTCCATCCCGAGCACCGTGGTCCTCGACGCGCAGGGTCGCGTCGCCGCGACCTTCTCCGGCGCGATCCCGTCGGTCCGCACCCTCGTCGACGCCGTCGAGGAGGCGGCCGGCGATGGCTGACTGGTTCCAGCAGCAGGCCCTCTCCGGCTCGCTCGTCCTCGCCATCCCGGTGGCCCTCGTCGCGGGGCTGGTGTCGTTCTTCTCCCCGTGCGTGGTGCCGCTCCTGCCGGGCTATCTCTCCTATGCCACCGGGCTCTCGGGCGCCGACCTGATGGATGCGGAGGTCACCCGCCGGCGGCGCGGGCGGATGTTCGCCGGATCGGCACTGTTCGTCTCCGGGTTCACCGTGGTCTTCGTCCTGCTCGGGTTCGCGTCGGGCGCCGCGGGCGCGTGGCTCTATGAGTACCGCCGCGAGCTCAACATCGCCCTCGGGATCATCAGCATCGGCCTCGGGCTGGCGTTCCTCGGCTTCGTGCCGTTCGCGCAGCGCGAGTGGCGCGTGCACGCCGTACCCGCCGTGGGCCTCGCGGCCGCCCCCCTGCTCGGCTTCCTGTTCGGGCTGGGCTGGGTGCCCTGCATCGGCCCGACCCTCGGCGTGATCTATAGCCTCGGGATCAGCGAGGGTACGGCGGGCCGCGGGGCGCTGCTGTCGGCCTTCTATGCGCTCGGGCTGGGACTCCCGTTCATCATCGCGGGCGTGGCGTTCGAGCGGATGCTGGGAGCGGTTCGCTGGGTCCGTCGCCACCAGCAGTGGGTCACCCGGTTCGGCGGGCTCATGCTGATCCTGGTCGGCGTCATGCTGCTCACCGGCTGGTGGGACCAGCTCACCACGTGGATCCAGATCCACCTCGTGAGCGGCTATGAGGTGGGCGTGTGAGCGCCCCGACCGAACCCCCCGTCGACCGACCCGCCCTGTCCGACCAGGAGGCCCGCGACCCGCTGCTGGGCGAGACCCCGGCGGTGCCCGACCGGCAGCCCGGCGAGCTCGGCCCGGTCGAGCTGCTGCGGTGGGCCTGGCGCCAGCTCACGTCGATGCGGACCGCGCTGATCCTGCTGTTGCTGCTCGCGCTGGCCGCCGTGCCCGGCTCGATCATCCCGCAGACCGGTGTCGACGCGACCAAGACCGCGCAGTGGCAGGACGCCCACCCGACGCTCACTCCGATCTATGAGCGGCTCGGTCTCTTCGCCGTCTATGACTCACCCTGGTTCGCCGCGATCTACCTGCTGCTCATGGTGTCGCTGGTGGGCTGCATCGTGCCGCGGCTGCGCGTCTATTGGCGTGCGCTCCGGGCCAGGCCCCCCGCCGCCCCGCGGGTGCTGTCACGCCTGCCCGGCCACGCGTCGTACACCACCGAGGCGACGCCCGAGGAGGTGCTGGCCCGAGCGCGCGAGGTGCTGCGCGGTCAGCGCTACCGGCTGGCTCCGGCCGCTGAGGGCGACGACGCGGTGGCCGCCGAGCGCGGTCACCTGCGCGAGGCCGGCAACCTGGTCTTCCACCTCTCGCTCATCGTGGTGCTGGTCGGCTTCGCGCTCGGCAGCCTGTTCGGCTACAAGGGCGGCGTGGTGGTCATCACCGGGCAGGGCTTCTCCAACGCGCTGACCCAATATGACGACTTCAAGCCCGGCAGCCTCTTCGACGCCGGGTCGATGGAGCCGTTCCGGTTCACCCTCGACTCCTTCGACGTGGAGTGGGTGACCGAGGGTCCGGCCAAGGGGATGGACCGCAAGTTCGTCTCCCACCTGACCTATTGGCCCACCCCGGACTCGGCGCCGCGGACCTATGACCTCAAGGTCAACCACCCGCTGACCATCGGCGGCAGCCAGGTCTTCCTCATCGCCCACGGCTATGCGCCGGTGATCACCGTCCGCGACGGGACCGGCGAGATCGCCTACAGCGGTCCCACCGTCTTCCTGCCCCAGGACCCGACCCTGCTGTCGTTCGGGGTCGTCAAGGCCCCCGAGGCGCAGCCCGACCAGATCGGGTTGGAGGGCTTCTTCTATCCCTCCTACGTCAAGATCGACGGCGACCCGGTCAACGTGATGGGCGACGACCTCAACCCGACGCTGTCGATGCTGACCTACAAGGGTGACCTGGGTCTGGACAACGGCCAGCCACAGTCGGTGTTCACCCTCGACAAGACCAACCTCACGCCCCTGAAGAAGGACGACGGCAAGCCCGCCCGCATCGACCTCCAGCTCGGCGACACCGTCGACCTCGTCGGTGGCGGGACCGTCACCTTCGACGGCGTGGAGGAGTGGAACCGGTTCCAGATCAGCCGCTCGCCCGGCAAGGGGCTGGCGCTCGGCGGCGTTGTCGTAGCGCTGCTGGGGCTGCTCGGGTCGCTGTTCGTCCGGCCCCGTCGGGTCTGGGTGAGGGCGCGCGCGAGCGCGGCCGGAGGCACCCAGGTCGAGGTCGGTGGGCTGGAGCGGACCGACGGGGGAGATCTCGATGCCGTGATCGCCGGTATCGTGGCGGAGTTGGGCGGCGACGTGGCGACGCAGGAGGAGGCCGACGGTGAGTGACCTGGCGTGGGAGAGTCTCGGCCAGCAGGCCGTGGCGGGGGCGGGCGTGGTCTACTTCCTGGCCCTGCTCGCGCACCTCGTCGAGTGGAGCTCGCTGCGCAAGGTGCCCGTCGGGTCGCGCGCGGAGCGACGCAGCGTGGCCGCGCAGGCCGGCGACGGCGGTTCGGCGGTCGCCGTACTGCCCGACACCGAGACCGCCGACAACGCCGACCGGATCGCACTGTTCGCGCGGATCGGGCTGTCGCTGACCGTGCTCGCCGCCGGGCTCCACTTCGTGGCCCTGGTGTCGCGCGGGCTGGCCGCCGACCCCAACCGGGTGCCCTGGGGCAACATGTATGAGTTCACCCTGTCGGGCACCTTCTTCGTGACCGTGATCTATCTGGCGATGTACCGCCGGTTCCGGCTGTCCTGGCTCGGCCCCGTCGTCACCGGGTTCGTCGTCGCCCTGCTCATGGTCGCCGTCATCTGGCTCTATGCGCCCGTGTCGCCGCTGCGCGAGGCGCTCAACTCGCCCTGGCTGGTCATCCACGTGATCTCGGCGGTCATCGCGACCGGCGCCTTCACCGTCGGGGCGTTCGTGTCGGCGCTCTACCTGGTCAAGGAGCGCTCACGCCACCCCGAGGCCGGCTATGTCGCGCGGCTCCCCGAGCTCGCCGCCCTCGACCGCATCGCCTATCGGCTGCACGCCTTCGCGTTCCCCGTCTGGACCTTCGCGGTGCTGATCACGGGCCCGATCTGGGCCCACCAGGCGTGGTCGTCGTATTGGAACTGGGACCCCAAGGAGGTCTGGGCCTTCATCACCTGGGTCGTCTATGCGGGCTATCTGCACGCGCGAGCGACCGCGGGGTGGAAGGGCCGCAAGGCCGCCTGGCTGGCGATCGCCGGCCTGGCCACGCTGTGGTTCAACTTCATCGGGATCAACTACTTCTCCACGACGAGCATGCACTCCTATGCCGCGCCGGCCACCCACCAAGCAGGCGACCCGGCGGTCACTCACCAGGCAGCGCCGAAGCAGGTCGCATAGGTCTGCTGATACTCCTCCGAGGTCGTGCCCTGCCCGATCTTCTGGCCGAGCATCGCGAAGAAGCTGTCGCCGTACGTCGTGAACGAGCCGTCGGCCGACGTGCACTTCTTGATCTCAGAGACCTGCAGGACGCCGTCGTCGTCGGTGCAGCCGCGGTAGTCCTTGGGCAGCGTCTGCCCCTCGACCCAGATGTCGCTGCACGCCGACAGGCTGTCGCTCGCCGGGGTCACGCCCGGGTCGGCGGGGTTGGCGTCACCGCAGCCCGCGAGGAGAAGGGGCGCGGCGGAAAGGAACAGCACCAGCGGACGTCGCACGGCTCGAGGCTATCCCGCAGCCACCCGCAGCCGCTGGCAAACGGCCGACCGGAACCGGTCAGCTGGAGTCCTCCTCGCGGCGCCGCCGGTCGAGGTCGCGCAGGAAGTCGGGATCGTCGTCGGGGGCGACCGGTCGCTGCGGTGGCCCGGGCGGCGGCCGGCGCCGAACGGTGCGCCCGCTGCCGCCCTGCATCAGCCGGATGACGACATAGATCGCCGCCCCCAGCACCAGGAGCACCAAGAACACCTTCAACACGCCTCCAGGTTAGACGGGGGGTGGCTGGGCCCTCGCGTGGCGGCGAAGGTGCCCGGGCTTAGGGTGTGACGTCGTGAAGCCCTTTGTGATCTACACGCTCCTGCGGCTGCTGTTGTTCATCGCCGTCTTCGCCGTCGTGCTCGGCGTGTGGATCCTGGCCTTCGGGGAGGGATCCTCGATCTTCTGGCCGCTGCTGATCGGCCTGGTCGTCTCGGGGGTGTTGTCGATCTTCCTGCTCAACAAGCCCCGGGAGCAGTTCGCCGAGCAGGTCGAGGCCCGGGCCCGCCGGGCGTCGCGGAAGTTCGACGAGATCAAGGCCCGCGAGGACGGCGACCCCGAGGCCTGAGCGACCCCGGCTGTCCGTCGCCGTACCGACCCTCGGCTGTCCACAGGGTCGCTGGGTCGGCGCCGGAGGCTGCCGATTTGGGCCAAACCGCACGAAAAGCCCCCGCCGGCGTGCAGTTTGCGTCCAATCGACGAGGTCGAGCGGCGGGGGCATGGCAACGGCCCCGGGGCTGTGGAGAGTTTCCGGTCAGCCCCGGAGCCGTGTGACGGGATCGGTCAGAGGACGGGTACGTCGGCCAGCGCGGCCTGGAGGTCCTCCTCCGACAGCGGGTCGTCCTCGAGCCGACCGGAGAGGTACTCGGCATAGGCGCCGAGCTCGAGCAGGCCGTGGCCGGACAGACCCACCACGATGACCTTCTCCTCGCCGGTCTCCTTGCAGGCGAGCGCCTCACGGCGGGCCTGGGCCAGCGCGTGGGACGACTCGGGAGCGGGGACGATGCCCTCGGTGCGGGCGAACTCCAGCGCCGTCTCGAAACACTCGCGCTGGTGCAGCGCGACCGCCTCGATCAGGCCCTCGTGGACGGTGTGCGACACGAGCGGTGCCATGCCGTGGTAGCGCAGCCCGCCCGCGTGGATCTTGGACGGGACGAACCCGTGACCCAACGTGTACATCTTCATCAGCGGGGTCAGCCCGGCCGTGTCGCCGAAGTCGTAGCGGTAGTCGCCGCGTGTCATCGTCGGGCACGAGGACGGCTCGACCGCGACGATCCGCGGCGACTGGTTGCCGTGCAGCTTCTCGCGCAGGAAGGGGAAGGCGAGACCCGCGAAGTTGGAGCCGCCGCCGGCGCAGCCGATGACGATGTCGGCGCCGTGCTCGCCGGCCTTGGCCAGCTGGCGCAGCGCCTCCTCGCCGATCACCGTCTGGTGCATCAGCACGTGGTTGAGCACCGACCCGAGGGAGTACATCGTCGTGGGGTCCTGGGCCGCCACCTCGACGGCCTCGGAGATCGCGATGCCGAGCGTGCCGGGGTGGTCCTCGGCGAAGGCCTTGCCCGACTCGGTGAGCCGTGAGGGCGAGCGGTGCACCTTGCCGCCGAAGGTCTCGATGAGCGTACGGCGCTGCGGCTTGGTGTCGAACGACGTGCCGACCTGCCACACCTCGCACTCGAGACCGAACAGCGAGCAGGCATAGGCGAGCGCGGTACCCCACTGGCCGGCGCCGGTCTCGGTGGTGAGGCGCTTCACCCCGTGCAACGCGTTGTAGTAGACCTGCGGCACCGACGTGTTGACCTTGTGGGAGCCGGCGGGCGAGACGCCCTCGTACTTGTAGTAGATCCGCGCGGGCGTGCCGAGCTTCTCCTCCAGCCGGACCGCCCGGATCAGCGGTGAGGGACGCCACTGGCGGTAGACCTCGCGGACCGCCTCGGGGATCTCGACATAGCGCTCGCCGCTGACCTCCTGCATGATCAGCTCCGGCGGGAACAGCGGGGCGAGGTCGTCGGGGCCGACCGGCTGGTGGGTGCCCGGGTGCAGCGGCGGCGGCGGGGGCGTCGGCAGGTCCGGGACGATGTTGTACCAGTGGGCCGGCATCTCCGACTCGTCGAGCAAGAACTTGTGCTGGCTCACGTGGGGCCGCCTTTCTGCGATGGGGTTGTGGTGCTGGGACGTTTCTAGCCCGTGTGTCCGGATCCGTCACGGGTGATCCGCTGGGCGGACCGGAGCAGCCCTCGCGGGTCAGCCTCGCAGCAGGAGCGGTACGGCGACCAGCACTGCCCAGGCGAGCTCGCCGACGCCGGTCTGTTGGAGCACCGGGATGAGGCCGAGCCCCTCTGCCCCGCCCAGGACGGTCCGGAGCGGCGCCACCATGCGACCGAGGAACAACAGCCCTGCCAGCGCCCACCATGTCGTCGAGACGGCGACCGCGACGACGGCCGCGGCGGCCGCGATCACCAGCAGCAGGTAGAGGTAGCGGGTCCGCTCGACGCCCAGCACCACCGCTAGCGTCCGCTTGCCGGCGACGGTGTCGGTCGGGACGTCGCGCAGGTTGTTGACGACGAGGATGGCGCAGGCCAGCGACCCGACGCCGACGGCCGCATAGAGCGCTGGCCACTCCCAGGTCTCGGTCTGCACATAGGTCGTGCCGATCACCGCGACCAGCCCGAAGAAGACGAAGACCATCACCTCGCCGAGGGCGAGATAGCCGTAGGGTCGCTTGCCGCCGGTGTAGAACCAGGCAGCGATGATCGAGACCAGCCCGACTGCCACCAGCCACCAGGCCGTCGTCGCGGCCAGGACGAGTCCGCACACAGCGGCGACGCCGAACGACGCGAAGGCGGCCAGCTTGACCGCCCGGGCGCTGGCGCGCCCCGACCCCACGAGGCGCATCGGGCCGACCCGCTCGGCATCGGTGCCGCGGACTCCGTCGGAGTAGTCGTTGGCATAGTTGACGCCCACCTGGAGCGCCAGCGCAACGACCAGCGCCAGCAGGGCCTTCCACCAGACGACGCCGTCGACGTACGCCGCGACGCCGGTGCCTGCGATGACGGGCGACACAGCAGCGGGGAGGGTGCGCGGTCGCGCACCGGCGATCCAGTCGGCAGAGGTGGCCACGGGGACAGATTCAAACAGACCAGGGCGCCGGAGGCTCCAGGGGACGGCCTGAGGGGCGGTCGAGGCCGCAGGTCAGTCCGCCGGCGACACGGCGTGCCGTACGAGGTAGGCCTCGGCGGCGCGCGAGGACGGGCGCAGCGCCAGCGTGGCGACGACCACGATGGCCGCGATGACCAGCCAGCCGGGCGGGCCCCACTCCATGGCCAGGAACGTGTAGACCGCGGGTGCCCAGACGGATCCGACGGTGAACCCGAGCCGGGAGGCACCCTGGTATTCGCCCCGCCGATCAGGGTCGGAGAGCTCGGCGCTGAACCCCCAGGCTGCGGCGGACTGGAAGAGCTCGGCTCCGGTGACGGTCACGTGACCGAACCAGACCAGCGCGATCGTGACCCAGCCGACGGTGTCGTGGGTGACCATGACGACCAGGCAGGACAGTACGAAGAAGCCTGCCGAGATCCGGGAGGCGCGCAGCGCTCCGGGGACGGTGTCGGAGCCGCGCGCGGCCGCGACCTGGAAGAGCACGGCGAGCACGGTGTTGGTGCCGAACAGCCAGGCCAGCAGGACCCGGGGCGCGTCGGTTTCCTGGACCAGCCACAACGGGATCACCACGTTGAGCAGCACCTGGTTGGTGCCGAGCACGCCTTCACAGGCGGACAGGGCGAGGAACCCCTTGTTGCGGAGTGCGCCGGGGGTGATGGCCCGAGCCGGGGCAGCCTGGGCGGCGTGGTCGTGGGCGGCCCGCGGCAGGCGGCCGATCAGCAGGGCGTTGAGCGCGAGGATCCCGGCGGTGAACAGCGGGACGAGCCGGATCACCCGGTCGCTCCCGGTGGCCAGCGCGACACCGCCGAGGAGCGCGCCGAGCGTGAACCCGATGTTGAGCGCACTGCGCATGAAGGCGAGGTTGCGCACCCGCTCCTCTCGCGGGAAGACGTCGAGTGTGTAGGCGCCACGGCCGGCCCCGCCGGCGGCCCCCATCAGTTCCAGCGCGGTCACCATGACGACGAACGCCGCCAACCCGTGGATCCACGGATAGGCGACATAGAGCACCGCCTCGCCCAGCGCGCCGAGCGCCCACATCCGCTTGGGCCCGACCTGGTCCGCCAAGCGGCCCAACGGGAGCGCGAAGAAGAAGGTCACCACGCCGGCCACCGTCAGCCCGAGCCCGACCTGCGCAGCGCTGAGGCCCACGATCTGGGTGAAGAAGACCGCGTTGCCGGTGATGAAGACGCCCTCACCGAAGGCGAAGAGGATGGACTGGAGCGCCAGGGTCCGGCCGAGCCGGGAGGGCGGCAGCAGCCGCCGGGCCCACGCCCCCCACCGCGAGGTCTCGGTGGATGACGGGGCGGTGGACATTCTGGTCATTAGACCAACGCGCGTTAGCGTTCGTCGCGTGGCTTTCGCTTCCCAGCCCCACGACGCCGTACGCCGGCCCGGCGCGTCGCTACGACCGCTGGCCGGGAGTGCGGCGGAGCTGGTGGGGCTGGTCGACGCCTGGCTGGCTCAGCCGACCGAGCCCGAGCCGCTGATCGTCGAGACCTCCGGGTCGACGGGCACGCCGAAGCGGGTCGTGCTGTCGCGCCGTGCGGTGCTCGCCTCGGTCGCCGCGACCACGGAGCGCCTGGGGGCGCGGGGTCGCTGGGTGTTGACGCTGCCGCCCACCTATGTCGCGGGGTTGATGGTGATCGCCCGGTCGCTGGTGGCGGGAGGACCTCCGGTGTTGCTCGACGAGCAGCCATCGCTGGCGGACGCCGTAGCCGCGGCGGGAGAGCCGGCGTTCCTCGCGCTGGTGCCCACCCAGCTGCTGCGGCTGCTGGAGTCACCTGCCGCGACCGCGGCACTGCGGTGCTTCCACACGGCGCTGCTCGGCGGCGGCCCGCTGGACCCAGCCCTCCGGCGTCGCGCCGAGCAGGCAGGGGTCCAGGTCGTGGCGACCTATGGTTCGTCGGAGACCTCGGGTGGCTGCGTCTATGACGGTGTACCGCTCGACGGGGTCGCGGTGGAGCTCGACCTCGACGGTCGGATCCGGCTCGGCGGCCCGATGTTGTTCGACGGCTATGCCGGCGACCCGGCGCTGACCGGAGCTGCCCTGGTGGACGGCTGGTTCCTCACCTCCGACCTGGGACGGTGGCGTGACGACGGCCGGCTGCAGGTGCTCGGCCGGGTCGACGACGTCGTGATCTCCGGCGGCGTGAAGGTGCCGACCCCGGCCGTGGCCGCACGCATCAGGGAGCACCCGGCCGTGAGCGCCGTCGAGGTCCTGGGGGTCGCCGACCCCGAGTGGGGTGAACGGGTGGTCGCCTTCGTCGTCGGCGAGGTCTCGCTCGAGGAGCTGCGCGGCGTCGTGGCGGCCGAGCTGCCACGGTCCTGGGCCCCCCGGCAGCTCGTCACGCTGGATGCCCTGCCGCTCCTGGCCAACGGCAAGACCGATCGCACCGCCCTCAGGGAGCTGGCATGACCGACCTCGCCATGGCGGACGCCGCCCCCGGGACCGTGCGGGTGTGGTCGGTCCCGATGCGCACGAGGTTCCGCGGCATCACCCACCGCGAGGGGATGCTGATCCGCGGTGAGGTCGGTTGGGGCGAGTGGAGCCCGTTCCTGGAGTACTCGCCCCGGGTCGCCGAGCCGTGGCTGCGCTGCGCCGAGGAGGCGGCCGCCGGGGACTGGCCACGGCCGGTGCGTGACCGGGTCCCGGTCAACGTCACGGTGCCCGTGGTCTCACCCGGCCGCGCCCACGAGCTGGTGCTGGCCAGCGGCTGCTCGACGGCCAAGGTCAAGGTCGCCGACCCCGGCGTCACTCTCGGGGAGGACGAGGCGCGGCTCGAGGCCGTCCGCGACGCCCTCGGGCCGTCGGGCCGGATCCGGGTCGACTCCAACGGCGCCTGGTCGGTCCACGACGCCGCCCTGGCGCTGCGCGCACTCGATCGCGCGGCCGGCGGGCTGGAATATGCCGAGCAGCCGTGCGCGACGGTCGAGGAGCTGGCCCAGCTGCGGCGTCGGATCAACGTCCCGATCGCCGCGGACGAGTCGATCCGAAGGGCCGAGGACCCCTACCGGGTGCGCGACCTGGAGGCCGCCGACGTGGCCGTGCTCAAGGTCCAGCCGCTGGGCGGCGTACACGCGTGTCTGCGGATCGCGCAGGACATCGGCCTGCCCGTGGTGGTGTCGTCGGCCTTGGAGTCGTCGGTCGGGATAGCGGCCGGAGTCGCGCTGGCCGCCGCCCTGCCGGAGCTGACGCACGCCTGCGGTCTGGCGACGGTCTCGCTGTTGACCGGTGACGTCGTCGCGGCCGACGACGCGATGCTGCCGGTCGACGGTTTCCTCCCCGTGCGGGCACCCGCCGTCGACCTGCCCTCGCTCGACCGGCTCGCCGCACCACCCGCGCGCGTGGCGCACTGGGAGGCCCGGCTGTCGGAGGTGCGGGCCGTGAGGAAGGATCGTCGGTCGTGAGCAACCCGTCGACCCGGCTGGGTCGTGCCGTCGTCGCCTCCCTCGTCGAGGGTGGCGTCACCGACCTCGTGCTGGCGCCCGGATCGCGCAACGCGCCGCTCGCCTTCGCGGCGTACGACGCCGCGGCCGCCGGGCTGCTCCGGCTCCACACCCGGCTCGACGAGCGCTCGGCCGGCTTCCTGGCGCTGGGGCTGTCCAAGGTCGGCGCGCGGTCCGCCGTGGTGTGCACCTCGGGGACGGCCGTCGCCAACCTGCACCCGGCGATGCTCGAGGCGGCGCACGCCGAGGTCCCGATGGTCGCGGTCACCGCAGACCGGCCGGAGCGGCTGCGCGGGACCTCGGCCAACCAGACGACCGAGCAGGTGGGCATCTTCGGCCCGGCCGTGACCTCCGTCGACCTCGCGGTCGGCGCGGACGGTGCCCCTCCCACGGTCGCGCTGCCCGAGCGCTATCGCACCCACCGGGTCGGCAGCACGCTCGGTGCGCCGTACCACCTCAACGTCCGCTTCGACGAGCCGCTGGTGCCCGATGATCGCTGGTCGCCGGACCCATCGATTGGACGCAAACTGCATGTTTCGGGCCCTGAATCGCGCGGTTTGGCCCAAATCGGCATTCCCCGGGGCCCCCGCACGGTCGTCGTCGCGGGTGACGACGCGGGCCCGCCGGCGCGGATGCTGGCGCAGGACGCGGGGTGGCCGCTGTTCGCCGAACCGAGTGCCGGCTGCCGCACGGGCGACAACGCACTGCGGTGCTATCGGCTGCTCCTCGACACCGAGTTGGGGGCGCAGATCCAGCGGGTCGTGGTGGTCGGTCACCCGACGCTGTCGCGGCCGGTGACGCGTCTGCTCAACCGCGAGGACGTCGAGATCTGGGCGACGCCGAGCGCCATCGGTCGCCGGCCGTTCCGGGTCGACCACGAGCTCGACCCGGTCGTCGGCTATGAGCCCGAGCAGGCCGACGACCCCGCGTGGCTCGAGGCCTGGCGAGCCGCGGACCGGTCCGTGGCAGACCAGCTCGACGCCCTGCTCGCCGCCGAGCCCGGGCTGACCCCCCATGAGGTCGCCGGTGCCGTCGCCCGGGCCCTGCCACCGGGGGGACTGCTGGTCGTCGGCGCATCCAGCCCGATCCGCGACCTCGACCTGATGGCCCACGGCTATCGCGTCGGTGACCGCCGCAAGGTCATCGCCAACCGTGGCCTCGCGGGGATCGACGGCGTCGTCTCGACCGCGATCGGGGCCGCGCTCGGTCGCCCGCAGAGCAGCCGGGCGCTGGCGCTCTTGGGCGACGTCACCTTCCTCCACGACAGCAACGGCCTCGTCCTCAGCCCCGAGGAGGCGCGCCCGGACCTCACCCTGGTCGTGGTCAACGACGACGGCGGGTCGATCTTCAGCATGCTGGAGCAGGGTGCCGGGCAGTACGCCGACCGCTACGACCGCCTCTTCGGGACACCCCACGGCGTGGATGTGGCCAGCCTCTGCGCGGCGACCCGGACGCCGCACTGGCGGGTCGACAACCTGCCGGAGCTCGAGCACGCCCTCGCCTCGCCGGCGGGTGGCATCGAGGTGGTGGAGGTCCTCGTCGACCGACGCGGTCGCCGCGACCTCGACGAGCGGATCCGCGCACTCCGCCCCTGACGCGAGACGACGCAGGGTGGGGCTTCCCCTGCCCGTGACAATGGCCCGATGGAGATCGCCCTGGTCCTGGTGACCCTTGCCGTCGTCATCCTCGCCGGGACGGCGGTCGCCGAGCGGATCGGCTTTCCCGCCCCGCTGCTGCTCGTGGTCGTGGGCGTCGCGGCGTCGTACGTCCCGGGGACGCCGGAGATCCGGCTCGGGCCCGAGATCGTGCTGGTCGGGCTGTTGCCGCCGCTGCTCTACGCCACCGCCGTGCAGACCTCGCTCGTGGACTTCCGGGCCAACCAGCGCTCGATCCTGCTGCTGTCTGTCGGGCTGGTCGTGTTCACCACCCTCGGCGTCGGCGTCGTGGTCCACGCCATCCTGCCGAGCGTCGGTTGGCCGGCCGCGTTCGCCCTGGGCGCCGTGGTCGCGCCGCCCGACGCCGTCGCGGCGACGGCCGTCGCCCGGCGGATCGGGCTGCCCCGCCGGATCGTCACGATCCTCGAGGGCGAGTCCCTGCTCAACGACGGTACGGCGCTGGTGGCGCTGCGCACCTCCGTGGCGGCCACCGCCGGTGGCGTGTCCATGGTCCATATCGGGCTGGACTTCCTGGTCGCAGCAGGAGGCGGCGTGGTGGTGGGCTTCGTGGTCTTCCTGGTCGTGGCCTGGGTCCGCAAGCACGTCACCGACCCGCTGCTCGACACCGCGATCTCGCTGGTCGTGCCGTTCGCGGCTTATGTCGCAGCCGAGCACGTCGAGGCATCGGGCGTCCTCGCCGTGGTGGTGGCCGGGTTGCTGCTCGGGCACAAGGCACCGATCCTGCAGGGCGCGTCGTCGCGGATCGCCGAGCGGATGAACTGGCGGACGCTGGCGTTCCTGCTCGAGAACGCGGTCTTCCTGCTGATCGGGCTGCAGGCCCGCTGGCTGCTCGACGACGTCGGCGCGAGCGACGCCACCTGGCGTACGTCGCTCGCGGTGTGCGCGGCCACGCTCGCGACCGTGGTCGTGCTCCGCCTGGTGTGGGTCTTCCCGGCGCGCTATCTGCTCGTCCGGCCCGGACCCGGCTGGTCCGGTCGGATGCCACCCGCGAGCTATACGTTCCTGATCGGCTGGGCCGGGATGCGGGGCGTGGTCACCCTGGCAGCCGCGTTCGTCATCCCACCGGAGACACCCCACCGCGAGGTCCTGTTGCTCTCCGCGTTCGCGGTCGTGGCCGGGACGCTGTTCCTCCAGGGGTTGTCGCTGCCGTGGCTGGCCCGGCGGCTCGACGTACCGGGGCCGGACCCGGCCGACGACGCGCTCGCCCGGGCGACGCTGCTCCAACAGGCGTCCAAGGCGGGCCTCCACGAGCTGGAGCAGCTCGAGGCCGAGGACAGGCACGGTGTGTTCGACCTGCTGCGCGAGCGAATCGACCAGCGCAACTTCGCGGCCTGGGAGCGGCTGGCGACGACGCCCGACGTCGAGACCCCCAGCGAGCTCTACACCCGGGCCCGGCTGGCGATGATCGCCGCCGAGCGAGCGCGGGTGCTCGAGATCCGGGGCGCCGGCAACGTGGCCTCCGACGTGGTCGCCGAGGTGCTGGCGATGCTCGACGTCGAGGAGTCGATGCTGGACGCCGCGGGCCGCCAGCGCGAGGAGCTGCGTCGCGGTCAGGTCCGCGAACCGAGCTGGGGTGGCGTCGGCTGCGAGCACCTGGCGGACTACCCCCACATCGACGACGCGGCCGCGACCGAGTGTGAGGACTGCGTGCGTGAGGGAACCGTGTGGGTCGCCCTGCGGCGCTGCCTGGCGTGCGGCCACGTCGGCTGTTGCGACTCCTCACCTCGGCGGCACGCCACCGAGCACTTCCACGACACCACCCACCCGGTGATGCAGTCAGCGGAGGCCGGTGAGGACTGGCGCTGGTGCTATCCGCACCACCTCACCGGCTGACCCACCGGTGCGTGCTCAGACGCTCGGCGGCGGGGGAGGCGGCGGCGGGGGCGTGACGTCGGCCGGGGCCGGCGGCGGGAGGCGGCGGCGTCACCGGGGCGGCCGGTGGCGGGGCGCCATGCCGGCCGGGGGCGGCGGCGGGGCGGGCGGCTGCGCCCGGGGGAGGCGGCGGCGGGGCAGCGGCACCGGGCGGCGGCGGGGGCGCGGCCTGTCCAGCGGCCACGGCTCCCGGAGGCGGGGGCGGCGTGGTCTGGAGCGCGAAGGACGTGATGACGCCCTGCGACTCCATGGCGCGCAGCGCCTCGAACACGCGCTGCCAGTCGGCGTCGACGATCGGGCGCCCGGTCTCCTTGAGATAGGCGAGCATGCCCAGGTCGCGGTAGTGCTTCTCGGCGTCACGGCTCGCGTTGGAGGACGACAGCTGCTGGTCGACGCTCGCCTTGAGGTCGTTGGCGGCCGCCTTGGCCTTGTCGAGGAAACCCATCGGATGCCTCCGCATGATGCTGGTCGGACGGGGGGCGTCCGCCCCCTCGCTTCGGAGTCTAGGGAGATCGCCCACACGCCGTACACCGAGGGCCCCGCCTGGGTAGTGTCCGGTGCAGACCACCACGCACGAGAGGACGGCAGCGCTCATGCCCATCCACGGTTCGCTGTTCACCGACTTCGCAGAGAACCCGACCCAGGACCCCTTCGCCCTGCAGAACAAGAAGCTGCTCAAGATCAACATGGGCTACGGCGAGGTCTGGGCCAAGACCGGATCGATGGTCGCCTATCAAGGTGACGTGCGGTTCGAGAACACCGGCAGCGGCGGGCTCGACAAGCTGGTCAAGAGCAAGCTCACCGGTGAGGGCGTCGACATGATGCGCTGCACCGGCCAGGGCGAGCTGTTCGTGGCCAACCTGGCCGAGGAGATCCAGGTCTTCTACCTCGAGAACGACCGGGTCTCCGTCAACGGCGCCAACGTGCTGGCGTTCAGCGGCTCGATCTCCTGGGACGTCCACCGGATCCAGGCCCGCGGCGGCATGATGGCCGGCGGCCTGTGGAACGTCGTGCTCAGCGGCACCGGCTATGTCGCCATCACCACCGACGGCGACCCGGTCGCCTTCGACGTCGCCAGCGCGCCGACGTTCGCCGACGCCCAGGCCGTCGTGATGTGGACCAGCGGCGTCACGATGGACCTGCGCGTGGACACCGGAGGCCTCAAGTCCCTGGTCCGCGGCGGCACCGGCGAGATGCTCCAGATGGCGTTCGGCGGTCAGGGCTATGTCCTCGTCCAGCCCTCCGAGAGCGTCATCACCGGCGGCCACCAGCAGGCCTCCAGCGGTGGCAGCGGGAGCGGCGGCTTCCTCGGCGGCCTCCTGCAGTAGTCCCCTCCGCCGAGGTGGCAGGTTCGGCCCGCCGAGGTGGCAGGTTCGGCCCGCCGAGGTGGCAGGTTCGGCCCGCCGAGGTGGCAGGTTCGGCCCGCCGAGGTGGCAGGTTCGGTCCTCAGTGACCCGGTGTGAACGCGATCGGGAACCGCAGTGCCCCGGTGTTGCCCGAGACCGGTAGCCAGTCGCCGGGACCGTCCGGCCGGGCGTCCGGCATCCGCCGGGCGAGCAGCGGCAGCGCGACCGCCATGTCGGTGCGCGCCACGAAGTGGCCGAGGCAGTGGTGCGCGCCCGCCCCGAACCCCAGGTGGGGCGGTCGTTCCTGGGTGATGTCGAACGACGTGTCCGGCATCGCCAGCGGGTCGGTTCCGGCGGCGTACGACAGCACCTGGACGACGCCGCCGCGCGGGACCCGGAGCCCGTGGAGGTCGACGTCCTCGAGGGCCTCGCGGGTGACCCAGGTGACCGTCGGGTTGACCCGCATCACCTCCTCGACCGCCCGCCCGCCGAGGTCGGGACGCTCACCCAGCAGGCGCCACTGGTCGGGGTGACGCAGCAGCGTCTGGAGGGCCAGGCCCAGCTGGTTGCGGGTGGTCTCCATGCCGGCGAACGCGAGGAACACCAGCCCGACGCCGAGCTCGCGCCGCGACAGCCGGCCGTCCTGCTCCTGGGCCGTCAGCAGGGTCGTGACCAGGTCGTCGCCGACCACGCCGGCATCGAGGTCGCGCGACCGCTGCCCGATGACGTCGTCGACATAGCCATAGAGGCCGGCCAGCGCGGCCTCGATCCGCGGAAGGTCATCCTTGATCCGGATGCCGAAGGCCTTGCCGAGGTCGTCGGCCCAGTGGGCGACCTGCCGCCAGTTGTCCTCGGGGAGTCCGATGAGCACACACAGGATCCGTGCCGCATAGGGCTCGGCGAACTCCGCGATGAACTCCACCTGGCCCCGCGGAGCGAACCCGTCGACGAGCTCGTCGGCGAGCGCCTGGAACCGCGGTCGCATCGCCGCGATCGTCTTGCTCCGGAACGCCGGCTGCAGCAGCCGACGCAGCCTCAGGTGGTCGTCGCCCTCCAGGCTGAGCAGCACCTCCTGCCACCAGTCGGAGAACATGCCTGAGTGGATGCCGTTCTGGGCGGGCCACTGCGCGTTGCCCTGGCGGAACCGGCGGTCCTTCAGCAGCGCGGCACCCTCCTCGTAGCGCAGCACCGCCCAGCCGTACGACGTCTCGACGTACCAGTCCTCCTCGCGGGCGCGACGGACCTCCTCGGAGGTGACGTCGAACGCCGGGTCGGCCAGCGGCAGGAACCGCGCCATCAGGCGTCCATGCCCCGCACCATGCGGACCTCCCACGCGCCGAGGTCGGCGTACCACTCGCGGGCGCCGTCGACGACGAAGCCGTTGCGCGCATAGAAGGCTCGCGCGCGGGCGTTCTCCTCCAACACCCACAGGCTCGCGGCCTTGTCGCCGAGCGCGGCCTCGAGGAGGGCCTGCGCGACACCCGAGCCATACCAGTACTCACGCACATAGACCGCATAGAGCTCGTCGGGGACCGGTGGCTCGGGGTCGCGCGACGGGCCCGCGACAGCGAACCCGATGATCTCGCCGTCGACCTCGGCGAGGATCCGCGGCGGCCCCGACTCCAGGTGCCGCTGCCAGGACGCCAGCCACCGACCGACGTCGGCGAGCCGGGTTTGGAGCAGCGTGGGGTCGGCGATGTCGGCGTAGGCCTCGCGCCAGCAGTTGCGGTGCATCGCCGCGCACGCCGCGGCATCGGCTGGCACGGCGTCGCGCAGGGTCACGGTGTAGTCGCTCATCGTCATCCCAGCATCGTCCACACGGCCAGCCCGGCGATCACCAGCCCGGAGACGACGCCGGTCACGACGTGGCCGCGAGGGCTGGTGACGAAGCGGCCGAGCGCCGCGCCGCCACCCGCGAGCGTGAGCTGCCAGGACGCCGAGGCCGCGAACGCCGCCAGCACGAAGGCTGCACCCTCGAGCGGGGTCGACACGAGCCCGTGGTTGCCCAGGACCACCGCAGCGAAATAGACGACGGTGGCGGGATTGACCGCGGTCAGCCCCAGGAAGAGCAGGTAGGCCGACCGAGGCGTCATCGGTCTGGCGTCGCGTCGCTGCTCGGGGGTGGACCGCAGCGTCTGCCGAACCGTGACGATCGCGACGCCGAGCAGCACGATGCCCGACACGATCTTGAGTGGCGCGGCGATCGGCGCGATCGCGGCAGACAGCGCCGCACCGCCGACGACGGCGGCCGTGGCATAGACCCCGTCGATGCTCGCGACTCCGAGCGCCGCGGCGGCCCCGACGCGAAACGACGTGCGGGCCGTCAGAGTCACCAGGAAGGCGGCAATGGCACCGACGGGGATCGCGATGGCCCAGCCGGTGACGAGACCGGACACCACCACCTCGAGCACCCAGGGATTGTGGCAGGTCGGCGGCGTGCGGCCGAGGCATATTCCGTGTCGCGGCTAGTCTTCCCGACATGCGGCTCACCAAGTTCGGCCATGCGTGCGTGCGGATCGAGCAGGACGGCCAGGCGGTCGTCGTGGACCCGGGCATGTTCACCGATCCGGACGCCGTCGACGGCGCTACCGCGGTGCTGGTGACGCACCTGCACCCCGACCACCTCGACCTGGGCAACCTCCGGGCCTGCGCGGCCCCGGTCTTCACCACCGACGAGGTGGCACGTGAGATCCGCGCGCAGGCGCCCGATCTGGCGGAGCGGGTCACGGTCGTCACTCCCGGCCAGGAGTTCGACGCCGGATTGCCCGTTCGGGCGATGGGCGAGCTGCACGCCGTGATCCACCCTGACCTGCCGCGCGTGCACAACAGCGGCTATGTCATCACCGCGGGCGGCAGCACGGTCTTCCACCCCGGTGACGCGCTGACCCCGCCCGACCAGCCCGTCGACGTACTCCTCGTGGTCGTGTCGGCGCCCTGGATGAGGGCAGCGGAGGCCGTCGACTTCGCCCGCCTGGTCGGTGCTCCGCGCAACGTCGCGATCCACGACCGGGTCTATTCCGACGCCGGCCTGGCGATCGTTGACGGTCATCTGACCCGCCTGCTGCCCGAGACGCAGTCCTATGTCCGGCTCTCCGACGGTGCCGATCTGGCCTGAAGGGTCCCCACTGGCCGGGCCGCACCACCACAATGGGGCCATGCGTCGTGGACTCGTGGTGTTGTCGGCCTCCCTGGCTGCTGGTGCGGCCGTCCTCGTCGTGCCGCCCATCGCGGCGCGGCCGGCCGAGCCGGTCGCCACGACGACCAAGGCGGGCGGCGTCCACACCATCGGCGGGTGCGAGATCTTCCCCGCCGACAACCCGTGGAACACCCGCATCGACGGACTGCCGGTGGCGAGCAACTCCGACGCCATCATCGATCGGCAGGCGGCGGGCAGCGACATCCACCTCGACCTGGGAACGACCGAGAGCTTCTATGGCATGCCGGTGACCGTCGTCGACCAGGCCCAGCCGCTGGTCCGGCTGCGGTTCGGTGTCGAGGGTGAGAACTACGCCGACGAGAGCGACAAGGGACCGGTGCCGATCCCGCGCAAGGCGCACATCGAGGGGTGGCGCAAGTCGCGGCCCAACCCGCCCGGCGGTGATCGTCACGTCGTCGTCGTCCGGCGGGGCACCTGCGACCTGACCGAGCTCTACAAGGCCAAGCGGATGAAGAACAAGGCCGGCGACTTCACCGGCTGGCGCGCCTCCTCAGCCGCGCGCTGGGACCTGTCGTCCAACGCCCTGCGCCCGAAGTACTGGACCTCAGCCGACGCCGCTGGCCTGCCGATCCTGCCCGGTCTGCTCGACTACGACGAAGCCGCGACCGGCACCATCACCCATGCCTTGCGCTTCACGCTGCCCGTCGCGCGCAACGCGTTCACCGCCCCGGCCCGCCACTGCGGCAACACCAGCGGCAAGAACCTGCCCTCCTATGGCATGCGCTTCCGGTTGAAGGCCGGGTTCGACGACAGCGTCTATACCGGCGCCGCCAAGGCGGTCGTGGTGGCGATGAAGCAGTACGGCCTGATGTTCGCCGACCAGGGTTCGGCGATGTATGTCACCGGGATGACCGACCCGCGCTGGTCCGGCGTCCTCGACCAGTTCCGCGCCCACCCGATCGACGGGTCACGGTTCGAGGTGGTCGACCCCGGCCCCATCACGGTCTGCCGCTGACCCGCGCCCGGGATCACTCGCCGGAGAAGGAGGGCGCTGCCCCGGGTCAGGCGCCGGCGAGGGAGTCGCGGACGGGGACGAACTTGGCCTGCGACTCGGCCAGCTCGGCCTCGGGCTGGGAGTCGGCGACGATGCCGCACCCGGCGAACAGCCGCACCGTCGAGCCGGTGAGCTCGGCGGATCGGAGCGCGATCGCCCACTCGCCGTCACCGCTGGCGTCCAGCCAGCCGACCGGGCCGGCATAGCGGCCGCGGTCCATGCCCTCGATCTCGTCGATCAGGGCGGTGGCGACCGGGGTCGGCGTGCCGCCGACGGCCGCCGACGGGTGGAGGGCGGACGCCAGCGCCAGCGACGAGCCGGTCGCGGCGTCGTGGACGACGCCGGCCACGTCGGTGGCCAGGTGCATGACGTTGGGCAGGTGGAGGACGAACGGCGCCTCGGGCACGTTCATCGACGAGCAGTAGGGGTCGAGGGCGTCGGCCACCGATCGGACGGCGTACTCGTGTTCCTCGAGGTCCTTCGACGACCGGGCGAGGTGCCCCGCGAGCGCGAGGTCGTGGTCGTCGTCGCCCGTACGACGGATGGTCCCGGCCAGCACGCGCGAGGTGAGCAGACCGCGCTCCCGACGGACGAGCATCTCGGGCGTCGCCCCGAACATGCCGTCGACGTGGAAGGTCCAGCAGGAGGGGTAGTCGGTGGCGAGTCGGTGGAGCGGCCAGCGCACGTCGATCGGGGCGGACGCCGTGGCCACCAGGTCGCGCGCGAGGACGACCTTCTCGAGCTCACCGGCGCTGATCCGCGCGACCGCCTCGGCGACGACCGACATCCACTGCTCGCCGTTGAGGGCACCGTCACCGAAGACGACGTCGGCGGGGGCCTCGGGCGGGTCGGTCGGGGCGATCACGGGCGTGGCCTCGGCGCTGGCGCCGATCGTCGTCACCCAGGCTCGGTCACCACGCCGGCCGACGACCACGCGGGGGATGAGCAGCACGGAGTCGCCGGGCTCGTCGGCGAAGGCGAAGGACCCGAAGGCGACCAGTCCGGTGCCGGGCTCCTGGACGTCGTCGTGGACCTCGGCGCGGCCGACCACCTCGGCCCACCACTTGTCGGCGTCGGCGAAGCGCGTGGCCGACCGGGTGCGCAGCTGCGCGGCCACGCCCCAGCCGACCAGTCCCTCACCGCGGCGCAGCCAGGTCACCGGCTCGTCGCGGGGGAGCAGCGATGTCAGTGGGACGTCGCGAGGGAGCTCGACCGGGACGGTGGCGACGACGAGGCGGGTCACCGGCCAGTCGGCCGCCTGCGAGGTCGTCACGAGCCCGAAGAATACGCGGGGTGGCCCAGTGGACACACATCGCCACGGCCCGACGGGGCCGGTCCGGGCCCTGCTCGCTAGGACCAGTAGACGACGACCTTGTCGCCGATGCGCACCTGGGAGAACAGCCACTTGATGCCGTCGTAGTCCCGGATGTTCACGCAGCCGTGTGACGCGCCGTTGTAGCCGACGGTCGCGAAGTCCGACGAGTAGTGCACGGCCTGGCCGCCCGAGAAGAACATCGCGAAGGGCATCGAGGAGCCGTAGAGGCGCGACACGTGGTCGGCGTCCATGCTGTAGACGCTGAAGACGCCCTCGCGCGTCGGGGTGTTGCTGATCGTCGACCCGAACCGCGCGTCGAGGGTCTGGGCGACGTGGCCGTCGATGACCCAGCGCAGCGTCCGGCTGGTCTTGTCGATGCACAGCACCCGGCCGGACAGGCAGCGCGGGTCGAGGGCGCCCGGCTCGGGCTCGATGTTGTACATCACCTCGTGGGTGGGAGCGGTGGTCATCGCGACCAGTCGGTCCATGGTCTCCCGGTCGACCGACCCGGTCACGGGGATCTCGCGCTTGGCCTGGAAGCCCTTGACGGCCTTGACCGTCGCGGCGTCGTAGGAGCCGGTGACGTCGCCGTAGTACCAGGCGATCTCCTTGAGTCGCGCCTGGAGGGCGCGCACCTTGTCGCCCCGGTCGCCGGGCTCGAGCAGCAGCACCGGGGCCGGTGGCTGGGTCGGTGTCGGGCTCGCGGTGGCGGGCGTCGTCGGTGACGCCGGTGTCGGGTCCGGGGATGCGCTGCCCGAGGACGGTGTCGACGGGGTGGCCTCGGCCGCGGCGGAGCGTTCGCCGTGCCCCGAGACGACCAGGCCGACATAGCCGCCGCCGAGGACGGCACCGAGGGCCAGCACGGTCACGAGCAGACCCTTGAGAAGCGTCTTGAGCAGCATCATCTTTTCCCTCCGGGGAAGTAGAGGTCCCCACCAGTGTCAGTGGATGTGATGCGCCGATCGCGGATTTCGTTGCAGCGGGTTTCCCCGCCGTAGGCTTCGGGCGTGGCTCGCGCAGACCTGGACAAGCAACCCCACGACGTACGCCGGATGTTCGACGCGGTCGCGCGCCGCTACGACGTGACCAACGACGTCTTGTCGCTCGGGCAGGACCGCCAGTGGCGTCGGGCCGTGATCGACGCGGTGTCACCCCAGGTGGGCGAGCGCGTCCTGGACCTCGCGGCTGGCACGGGTACGTCGAGCCAGCCGTTCGCCGACCGCGGCGCGACCGTGGTGCCGTGCGACTTCTCCCTCGGCATGCTGCGCGTGGGCAAGCAGGCCCGGCCGGCGCTGCCCTTCACCGCGGGGGACGGGACGAGGCTGCCGTTCGCGGACGGCACGTTCGACGCGGTGACGATCTCGTTCGGGCTGCGCAACATCGTCGACCCGCTCGCGGGCCTGGCCGAGATGCGGCGGGTCACCCGGCCGGGCGGTCGCCTCGTGGTCTGCGAGTTCAGCCACCCGACCAACGCGCCGTTCCGGACCGTCTATCTCAACTACCTGATGCGCGCGCTGCCGCCGATCGCGAAGGCCGTGTCGTCCTCCCCGGACGCCTATGTCTATCTCGCCGAGTCGATCCGGGCCTGGCCCGACCAGCCGGGGCTGGCCGCGATGATCGGTGAGGCCGGGTGGTCGGGCGTGCAGTGGCGCAACCTGTCCGGTGGCATCGTCGCCCTCCACCGCGCGACCGCCTGACCGGCGATGACGCGGTCACCGAAGACCCTACGCGCAGGTAGTTTTCACGACCCGACCGGTGTCGTCGTGTCCATGTCGGCATGCCCCGCTTGGCCACGCCCTGCCCACAGTGCAGGATGGTTCCCGGGGACCCCTAGACTGTCCCGGGCGTGTCTCGTGAAGACATTCACAAAGCACGCCGTCCGAGGCGCTGTGGCCGGGGGTTCGACGGGTCCTCACACGGCACAGCACAGCTAGGGAAGGACAGGGATGGAGCTCTACACGCCGATCCTGGCCTTGGTCATCCTGGCGGCCGGGTTCGCGGTCTTCTCCGTGATCATGAGCGCCGTCGTGGGGCCCAAGCGCTACAACAAGGCGAGGCTCGACTCCTACGAGTGCGGCATCGAGGCGACCCCGCAGCCCATGGGCGGCGGCCGGTTCCCGGTGAAGTACTACATCACCGCGATGCTGTTCATCGTCTTCGACATCGAGATCATCTTCCTCTACCCCTGGGCGGTGCACTTCGATGCGCTGGGCCGCTTCGGGCTGGTGGAGATGTTCATCTTCATCGTGACCGTGTTCGTGGCCTACGCCTATGTCTGGCGTCGCGGCGGCCTGGACTGGGACTGACAGCCGGCGCCGTGACCCCCTCCCACCAGCTCGCCCCCGCGACCGACGCGAAGGAAGGCCCCTCCCATGGGTGTTGAGGAAAAGCTGCCGAGCGGCGTGCTCCTGACGACCGTCGAAGGCGTCGCCGGCTACATGCGCAAGGCCTCCTTCTGGCCCGCGACCTTCGGCCTCGCCTGCTGCGCCATCGAGATGATGACCACCGGCGGCCCCAAATATGACCTCGCCCGCTTCGGCATGGAGGTGTTCCGGGCCAGCCCCCGCCAGGCCGACCTGATGATCGTCGCCGGCCGCGTGAGCCAGAAGATGGCCCCGGTGCTGCGCCAGATCTATGACCAGATGCCCAACCCCAAGTGGGTGCTCGCCATGGGGGTGTGCGCCAGCTCAGGTGGCATGTTCAACAACTACGCGATCGTGCAGGGCGTGGACCACGTCGTCCCGGTGGACATCTACCTGCCCGGCTGCCCGCCGCGTCCGGAGATGCTGATCGACGCGATCGTCAAGCTCCACGCCCAGGTGCAGTCGACCAAGCTGGGCGCCCACCGTGCGGCCGAGATCGAGGAGCTCGAGACCGCCGCGCTCAAGGCGCTGCCCACCTCCGAGATGAAGGGGCTGCTGCGGTGACCGACGAGAGCACCAGCACCAGGGGCACCCAGGACCCGGCCACCGACCTGGTGGCCACCGACGCCACGGTCGACAAGGCCGTCGGCGTCCGCACCGGCATGTTCGGTGTCAAGGGCAGCGGCGACACCAGCGGCTACGGCGGCCTGGTGTCACCGGTGGTGATGCCGGGTGCGAGCCAGCGTCCGCTGGGGGGCTGGTACGACGAGGTGACCGACGCCCTCGAGGCGCGCCTGCGCGACGCCGAGATCGAGCCCGCGCTGGAGCGGGTGGTCGTCGACCGCGGCGAGATCACCTTCCACGTGCGGCGCGAGGACCTGCCCGCGGTGGCGCGTCTGCTCCGTGACGACGAGCGGCTGCGGTTCGAGCTGTGCACCGGCGTCAACGGCGTCCACTATCCCGACGACTCCGGCCGCGAGCTGCACGCGGTCTACCACCTGCTGTCGATGACCCACAACCGCCGGGTGCGGCTCGAGGTCAGCTGCCCGGACAGCGATCCCCACATCCCGTCGGTGGTCGACACCTACCCCACCAACGACTGGCACGAGCGCGAGACGTGGGACATGTTCGGCATCATCTTCGACGGCCACCCGGCCCTGACCCGGATCCTCATGCCGGACGACTGGCCGGGCCACCCGCAGCGCAAGGACTACCCCCTCGGCGGCATCCCCGTCGAATACAAGGGCGGCAGCGTGCCGCCGCCGGACCAGCGGAGGTCCTACAACTGATGGCTTCTTCGACAGACGCGACCAACGAGCCCGGTGCCGTGACCGACGACCCCTATGCCGGCAGCAGCGAGACCTCGCAGGGCAAGGTCTTCACGGTCACCGGCCAGGACTGGGACTCGGTGACCGATGCCCTCGGCGAGCACGCCGAGGAACGCATCGTGGTCAACATGGGCCCCCAGCACCCGTCTACCCACGGCGTGCTCCGGCTGATCCTCGAGCTCGAAGGTGAGACGGTGACCGAGGCCCGCGCGGGCATCGGCTACCTCCACACCGGCATCGAGAAGAACATGGAGTACCGCTCCTGGGTGCAGGGCGTGACCTACTGCACGCGGATGGACTACCTCTCGCCGTTCTTCAACGAGGCGACCTATGTCCTGGGCGTCGAGCGCCTGCTCGGCATCGAGGCGGAGGTCCCCGAGAAGGCCTCGGTCATGCGGGTGCTGCTCATGGAGCTCAACCGGATCTCCTCCCACCTCGTCGCGATCGCCACGGGCGGCATGGAGATCGGCGCCCTCACGGTGATGACCATCGGCTTCCGCGAGCGTGAGCTCGTGCTCGACCTGTTCGAGCTCATCACCGGGCTTCGGATGAACCACGCGTTCATCCGTCCCGGCGGCGTCGCCCAGGACCTCCCGCCGGGCGCACTCGACGAGATCCGCGACTTCGTGGCGCTGATGAAGAAGCGCCTGCCCGAGTACGCCGACCTGTGCAACGCCAACCCGATCTTCAAGGCGCGTCTGGAGGACGTCGGCTACCTCGACCTGGCCGGCTGCCTCGCGCTCGGCATCACCGGACCCGTGCTCCGCAGCACCGGCTATCCGTGGGACCTGCGCAAGACCCAGCCCTACTGCGGCTATGAGGACTACGACTTCGACGTCCAGACGTGGGACACCTCCGACGCCTACGGCCGGTTCCGGCTGCGCCTCAACGAGATGTGGGAGTCGTTGCGCATCATCGAGCAGGCCGCCAACCGGCTGGCCGACCTCGAGGGCGCGCCGGTGATGGTCTCCGACAAGAAGATCGCCTGGCCCAGCCAGCTCGCGATCGGCTCCGACGGCATGGGCAACAGCCTCGACCACATCAAGCACATCATGGGCGAGTCCATGGAGGCGCTGATCCACCACTTCAAGCTGGTGACCGAGGGCTTCCGGGTGCCGGCCGGCCAGGCCTACGTCCCGGTGGAGGCACCGCGCGGCGAGCTCGGTGCCCACGTGGTGTCCAACGGCGGCACGCGGCCCTATCGCGTCCACTTCCGTGACCCGTCGTTCACGAACCTGCAGGGGACGTCAGTGATGTCCGAGGGCGGCATGGTGGCCGACGTGATCGTGGCGATCGCGTCGCTGGACCCGGTGATGGGTGGAGTTGACCGATGAGCATCGACCAGAAGACCTATGAGGAGCTGGAGCAGATCGCGGCGCGCTACCCGCAGCCGCGCTCGGGCCTGTTGCCCATGCTCCACCTCGTGCAGAGCGCCGAGGGTCGCATCACCCCCGAGGGCATCGAGGCCTGCGCCGAGATCCTCGGCATCTCCGCCGCCCAGGTGAGCGGCGTCGCGACGTTCTACACCATGTACAAGCGCCGCCCGGTGGGCGACTACCACGTCGGCGTCTGCACCAACACGCTGTGCGCGGTGATGGGTGGCGACGCCATCTTCGAGCGGCTCAAGGACCACCTCGACGTGGGCAACGACGAGACCACCGAGGATGGCAAGATCACCCTCGAACACGTCGAGTGCAACGCGGCGTGCGACTACGCGCCGGTGGTGATGGTCAACTGGGAGTTCATGGACAACCAGACCCCCGAGTCGGCGGTCGAGCTGGTCGACGACCTGCGAGAGGGCAAGGAGGTCCGCTCCACCCGCGGGCCCAAGATCGTGACCTGGCGCGAGGCCGAGCGCGTGCTGGCCGGCTTCAACGACGGCCTGGCCGACGAGGGCCCCGCGGCGGGCCCCTCGTCCCTGGTCGGACTCGGCATCGCCCGCGAGAACAACTGGACCGCTCCGGAGGCGAACAAGTAGTGGACACACTGACTCCCGTCCTCACCGACAACTGGGACTCCGAGCGCTCCTGGACGCTCGCCAGCTATGAGGCCCGCGGCGGCTACGGCGGTCTCAAGAAGGCCCTCGCCATGAGCCAGGACGACGTGATCACCGCCGTCAAGGACTCCGGGCTGCGCGGCCGCGGCGGTGCGGGCTTCCCGACCGGGATGAAGTGGAGCTTCATCCCGCAGGACAACCCCAACCCCACGTACCTCGTCGTCAACGCCGACGAGTCCGAGCCGGGCACCTGCAAGGACGTCCCGCACATGATGGCCAGCCCCCACCCCCTGAACGAGGGCGTCATCATCTCCTCCTACGCGATCCGGGCGCACCACGCGTTCATCTATGTCCGGGGCGAGGTGCTCCACGTGATCCGCCGGCTGCAGGCCGCGGTCGCCGAGGCCTACGCCGCCGGCCACCTCGGCAAGGACATCCACGGTTCCGGCTATGACCTCGAACTGGTCGTCCACGCCGGCGCGGGCGCCTACATCTGCGGCGAGGAGACCGCGCTCCTCGACTCGCTCGAGGGTCGCCGCGGCCAACCGCGCCTGCGGCCGCCGTTCCCCGCTGTGGCCGGCCTCTATGCCAGTCCGACGGTGATCAACAACGTCGAGTCGATCTCGTCGGTGCCGAGCATCATCGCCAACGGGGCGTCGTGGTTCGCCTCGATGGGCACCGAGCGCTCCAAGGGCTTCGGCATCTTCTCGCTGTCGGGCCACGTCAAGAACCCCGGCCAGTACGAAGCCCCGCTCGGCATCACGCTGCGCCAGCTGATCGACCTGGCCGGCGGGATGCGCGACGGCCACGAGCTCAAGTTCTGGACACCGGGTGGCTCCTCGACCCCGATGCTGACCGCGAGCGACGAGCACCTCGACATGCCGCTGGACTTCGAGGCGGTCGCCGCCGCCGGCTCCATGCTCGGCACCCGAGCGCTCCAGCTGTTCGACGAGACGACCTGTGTCGTGCGCGCCGTCCTGCGGTGGACGGAGTTCTACAAGCATGAGTCCTGCGGCAAGTGCACGCCGTGCCGCGAGGGCACGTGGTGGCTGACCCAGACGCTCGCCCGGCTCGAGAAGGGGCAGGGCTCCGAGGCCGACCTCGACCTGCTGCTCGACGAGTGCGACAACATCCTCGGTCGTTCCTTCTGCGCGCTGGGCGACGGCGCGACCAGCCCCATCACCTCCTCGATCCAGTTCTTCCGCGAGGAGTTCGTCCGCCACCTCACCGAGGGCGGCTGCCCGTTCGACCCGGCCGCCTCGACCGTCTTCGCCACTGCGGGAGCCCAGGCATGACACAAGTCTCGACAAGCTCGACCGCTGGCGGGTCCGCACCCGACCTGGTCACGCTGACCATCGACGGCGTGAGCGTCAGTGTCCCCAAGGGCACGCTGGTGATCCGGGCCGCCGAGCAGGTCGGGATCCAGATCCCGCGGTTCTGCGACCACCCGCTCCTCGAGCCCGTCGGCGCCTGCCGCCAGTGCCTGGTCGAGGTCGCGCTGCCCGGTCCCGACGGCTCGCTGCGCCAGATGCAGGGCCCCCCCGGTCGGATGAAGCCGCAGGCCTCCTGCACGCTCGTCGCCTCCGAGGGCATGGAGGTCAAGACCCAGGTCACGTCCCAGGGCGCCGACAAGGCCCAGACGGGGGTGATGGAGTTCCTGCTCATCAACCACCCCCTCGACTGCCCGGTGTGCGACAAGGGCGGGGAGTGCCCCCTCCAGAACCAGGCCATGTCCAACGGCCGCGGGGAGTCCCGGTTCCAGGAGGTCAAGCGGACCTACCCCAAGCCGATCAACATCTCGGCCCAGGTGCTGCTCGACCGAGAGCGGTGCGTGCTGTGTGCCCGCTGCACCCGCTTCTCCGAGCAGATCGCCGGCGACCCCTTCATCGCGCTGATCGAGCGCGGCGCCCTCCAACAGGTCGGCATCTATGAGAAGGAGCCCTACGAGTCCTACTTCTCGGGCAACGCCATCCAGATCTGCCCGGTGGGCGCGCTGACCTCGGCGGACTACCGCTTCCGTTCGCGTCCCTTCGACCTGGTGTCGACACCGTCGGTGGCCGAGCACGACTCCTGCGGCGCCGCGATCCGCGTCGACCACCGACGCGGCAAGGTCATGCGACGGCTGTCGGGCAACGACCCCGAGGTCAACGAGGAGTGGATCACCGACAAGGACCGCTTCGCCTTCGCCTATGCCCGCGAGGACGACCGCATCACCTATCCCCAGATCCGCGAGGACGGCACCTTGCGCCCCGCCTCGTGGCCGGAGGCCTTCGCCGTCGCCGCGCGCGGCCTGGCAGCCGCGGGATCATCGGCGGTGCTGAGCGGTGGGCGGGTGACCGCCGAGGACGCCTACGCCTACAGCAAGTTCGCGCGGGTCGCGCTCCACACCAACGACGTCGACTTCCGCGCCCGCCCGCTCTCGGCCGAGGAGACCGGCTTCCTCGGCTCCCGCGTCGTGCTGCTCCAGGGCGCCACCTATGCCGACCTCGAAGCGGCGAACACCGTCGTGCTGGCGGGCCTGGAGCCCGAGGACGAGGCCGGCACCATCTTCCTGAGGCTGCGCAAGTCCACTCGGCGTGGCCGGACCAGCGTCGTCGCGGTCGCGCCGTTCGCAAGTCGAGGGCTCCACAAGCTCGCAGGGCGCCTGGTCGCCACCGCACCCGGCGACGAGGCCGCGGCCCTCGCGGGCCTGGCCGATGACGCCGATGTCGTGCTCGACGCCTCGTCGGTGATCCTCGTCGGTGAGCGACTGGCGACCAGCCCGGGCGCGCTCACCGCAGCCGCCGACCTGGCCGACAGGACCGGTGCCAAGCTCGCCTGGGTCCCGCGCCGTGCCGGCGACCGGGGCGCCGTCGAGACGGGCTGCCTGCCGACGCTGCTGCCCGGAGGTCGCCCCGTGGCCGACCCGGCCGCGCGCGTCGACGTGGGCGCGGCCTGGGGTGTCGAGTCGATGCCCGAGGCACCCGGCCGCGACGCCGACGCGATCGTGGCTGCGGTCCTCGACGGGACGCTCGGTGGCCTGGTCGTGGGTGGCGTCGACCCCGATGACACCGCCGACCCGGCAGCCTTCCGCGCCGCGCTCGACGCGGCCTCGTTCGTCGTCTCCCTCGAGATCCGCGAGAGCGACGTGACCCGTGTCGCCGATGTCGTCTTCCCGGTGGCTCCGGTCACCGACAAGGCCGGCATGTTCGTGACCTGGGAGGGCCGGCCCCGCAGCTTCGATGCGGTCTTCAGCAACCCCGGCTCGCTGCCCGACCTGCGCATCCTCGCCGGCATCGCCGAGGAGCTCGGCTCGCCGCTCGGCTTCTCGACCGTCGCCGCAGCCCGTGCCGAGATGGAGAGCCTCGGCCCGTGGGACGGCGACCGCGCTGCGGCGACGACCCCCGACAAGAGTGGGGCCAAGGCCTCGGCGGCCAAGGGGTCGCTGGCGCTGGCCACCTGGAAGCAGCTGATCGACCTGGGCTCGTTGCAGGATGGCGCCGACGCGCTGCGAGCCACGGCTCGCCGGCCGGTCGCCGTCGTCGGTCCGGACGTCTATGACTCGCTGGGGCTCGAGGACGGCGGCGAGGTCACCGTCACCGGTGACCGCGGCGCGATCACCCTGCCCGCCCGGCGGGCCGACGACCTCGCCGCCGGCGTGGTCTGGGTCCCGGCCAACTCCTTCGGCAACGGCGTGCTGGCCGACCTGGCCTCACCCGGCAGCCGTGTGACGGTGAAGGGAGCGACCAAGTGACGGCGTTCATGGTGCCCGGCGTGCTCGCGGCGGCCTCGGGGGCCGGCCTCGACGCCTTCGGCAAGGACCCGGTCTGGCTGGTCATCGTCAAGGCCGTGCTGATCTTCCTGGTGCTGGTCCTGCTGACCCTGTTCAACATCTGGCTGGAGCGCCGGGTCGTGGCCCGCATGCAGCACCGCATCGGCCCCAACGTCAACGGCCCGTTCGGTCTGCTCCAGTCGTTGGCCGACGGCGTCAAGCTGGCGCTCAAGGAGGACATGATCCCCAAGGCGGCCGACAAGGTCGTCTATCTGCTCGCGCCCGTGATCGCCGTGGTGCCGTCATTCGTGACGTTCTCGGTGATCCCGTTCGGGCCCGAGGTCTCGATGTTCGGCCACACCACGCCGCTGCAGCTCACCGACATGCCCGTCGCGGTGCTGTTCGTGATGGCGATCGCCTCGATCGGCATCTATGGCATCGTGCTGGCCGGCTGGTCGTCCGGGTCGACCTACTCGCTGCTCGGCAGGCTGCGCTCGAGATGATCTCCTACGAGGTCGCGATGGGCCTCGCGGTCGTGGCGGTCTTCCTCTACGCCGGCTCGATGTCGACCTCTGAGATCGTCGCCGCGCAGAACGAGGACGGCAACTTCTGGTTCGCCCTGATCCTGGCGCCGTCGTTCATCATCTATGTCATCGCCATGGTCGGTGAGACCAACCGTGCGCCGTTCGACCTGCCAGACCGAGGAGCGAGCTCGTCGAGTTCCACACCGAGTACGCCAGCCTCAAGTTCGCGCTCTTCTTCCTGGCCGAGTACATCAACATGGCCACCGTGTCGGCCGTCGCCACGACGCTCTTCCTGGGCGGCTGGCACGCGCCGTGGGGGATCATCAACATCTGGCCCGGCACCGACACCGGCTACTGGCCGCTGCTGTGGTTCTTCGGCAAGGTCTTCTTCTTCGTGTTCATCTTCATCTGGCTGCGCGGTTCGCTGCCTCGACTGCGCTACGACCAGTTCATGGCGTTCGGCTGGAAGAGGCTGATCCCGATCTCGCTGGTGTGGATCCTGGCGGTCGCCGCGATCCGCAACGCCAAGACCGAGGGTGCCTACGACCTCAAGACGATCCTGATCGGGCTGGGCGTGCTGGCCGCCGTCTTCCTCGTGATCTCCTTCATCGGCGAGCGCGGACCCGAGGCCGAGGAGGTCGAGGAGGACACCGACGACGCGTTCGCCGGCGGGTTCCCCGTGCCGCCCATGCCGGCCGGCGGAGCCGTGCAGGGCGCGGCGGCCCCGCTCACCTTCGCCACCCCTGGCCCATCCACGTCCGTCGCCTCTGAGGAGGTCTGATGCCCACCCTCAAGGAGCAGCTCTGGGACCCCATCGCGGGGTTCGGGGTGACCTTCCGGACGATGTTCCGCAAGGTCGTCACGGAGCAGTACCCCTTCGAGGAAGCCGCCGACCGCACCCCGGTTCCATGGCCGCCACCAGAGCAAGCCGCTGGCCCGACGGCCTGGAGAAGTGCATCGGCTGCGAGCTGTGCGCCTGGGCGTGCCCGGCCGACGCCATCTATGTCGAGGGTGCCTCCAACTCCGATGACGACGGCGGCGCCGGCCGCTACTCCGTCGGTGAGCGCTACGGCCGCGTCTACCAGATCAACTACCTGCGCTGCATCCTGTGCGGGCTGTGCATCGAGGCCTGCCCCACCCGGGCGCTGACGATGACCAGCAGTACCGCCCGGACACCACCCGCGAGTCGCTCATCTATGAGAAGTCCGACCTGCTCGCGCCGCTCCTCCCAGGGATGGAGCAGCCGCCCCACGCGATGCTGCTGGGCGACGACGACGGTGACTACTACCGCGGCAACTTCGCCGGCGGCGCCGGCACCACCGCATCGGGGGGAGACGCCTCGTGACCGCCTTCTGGATCCTGGCACCGCTCATGGTGCTGGCGGCGCTCGGGATGCTGTTCGTGCGCAAGGCCGTGCACGCCGCACTCCTGCTGGCCGTCGTGATGATCAGCCTGGCCGTGCTCTATGCCGTCCTCGAGGCACCGTTCCTGTTCGCCGTGCAGATCATCGTCTATACCGGCGCGATCCTGATGCTGTTCCTCTTCGTGCTGATGCTGGTCGGCGTCGACGCCTCCGACTCCGTCGTCGAGACGATCAAGGGCCAGCGGATCGCCGCGATCATCGGCGGCCTGGCCCTCGGGCTGCTGCTGGCGATCGGTGTCGGGCAGGCCACGCTCGGCACCGCGGTCGGGCTGACCGGGGCCAATGCGGGTGGCAACATCCAGTCCCTCGCCAACCTGTTGTTCTCCCGCTACGTCTTCGCCTTCGAGATCACGTCGGCGCTGCTCATCACCGCGGCCATCGGCGCCATGGTGCTGGCCCACCGCGAGCGGCTGGAGCCCAAGGAGTCGCAGACCTCGCTGGCCAAGCAGCGGATGCGTGACTACGCCGAGAGCGGCAAGCACCCCGGCCCGCTGCCCTCGCCCGGCGTCTATGCCCGTCACAACGCGGTCGACACCCCGGCCCTGCTGCCCGATGGCACCGCCGCCGAGTCCTCGGTATCCCGGGTGCTCGCCGCGCGCGGGACCGTGCGCTCGGCGCCGGCCATGGCCGACGCCATCGAGACGGTGCAGCGCCAGCTCGGGACCAACGTCGCCGACGCACCCGAGGTGTCCGGCAAGTCCGGCGCCGCCGCATCGACCGAGGAGCAGTCGTGAACCTCACCGCCTTCCTCGTCCTCTCGGCCATCCTGTTCACCATCGGCGCCGTCGGTGTCCTGACGCGGCGCAACGCGATCGTGGTGTTCATGAACGTCGAGCTGATGCTCAACGCCAGCAACCTGGCCTTCGTGACGTTCGCCAAGCAGCACGGCACCTTGGACGGTCAGATCGCGGCCTTCTTCGTGATGGTCGTCGCTGCCGCCGAGGTCGTGGTGGGCCTGGCGATCATCATGACCATCTTCCGGACCCGGCGCTCGGCCTCGGTCGACGACGCGAGCCTGCTGAAGTACTGAGGGGAACACCGTGAATCTCTCTGTGTTGGCAGCCGAGGGGGCCGCCCACGTCCCGGTGGTCGCACCCACCGACGCGTCGGGCGTCTTCGCACTCCTCTGGCTCGTCGTGGCGCTGCCGCTGGCCGGTGCCGCGATCCTGCTCATCGGGGGCAAGCTGACCGACAAGTGGGGGCACCTCCTCGGTGTCGCCACCGTCGCCGGCTCCTTCGTGATCAGCCTCGCCATGTTCTTCGGCCTGCTGGGCCGCGACGGCACCGACCGACAGGTCGGGCAGCACCTGTGGACCTGGTTCCAGGCCGGCAAGCTCGACGTTGGCCTCGACCTGCTCTACGACCCGCTGTCGGCGCTGTTCCTGTTGTTGATCACCGGCGTGGGCTCGCTGATCCACGTCTACTCCATCGGCTACATGGCCCACGACCCGCGCCGGCGCCGGTTCTTCGGCTATCTCAACCTGTTCGTCGCCGCGATGCTGATCCTGGTCCTCTCGGCCAACTATGTGGGGGTCTTCCTCGGCTGGGAGGGTGTCGGCCTCGCCTCCTACCTGCTGATCGGCTTCTGGCAGCACAAGCCGTCCGCTGCCGCTGCGGCGATCAAGGCGTTCGTGATGAACCGTGTCGGTGACATCGGGATGTCACTGGCGATCGCGTTGATGTTCGCGACGTTCGGCACGACGGCGTTCGCCGGGATCTCCGCGGTGTCCGGAGAGGCCTCCGAGGGGCGCCTCAACGCCATCGGCCTGCTCCTGCTGCTGGCCGCTGCCGGCAAGTCGGCCCAGGTGCCGCTCCAGGCGTGGCTGCTCGACGCGATGGAGGGTCCCACGCCGGTGTCGGCGCTGATCCACGCGGCGACGATGGTTACCGCCGGCGTTTATCTCGTGACCCGGTCCAACTTCATCTTCGAGCACGCACCGGTCGCCCAGACCGCGGTCGTCATCGTCGCGGCCGTCACGCTCCTCTGGGGTGCTGTCATCGGAACCGCCAAGGACGACATCAAGAAGGTGCTGGCCGGCTCCACGATGAGCCAGATCGGCTACATGATGCTCGGCGCCGGGCTCGGCGTCGCGGGCTATGCCTTCGCGATCTTCCACCTGCTGACCCACGGCTTCTTCAAGGCCAACATGTTCCTCGGGGCCGGCTCGGTGATGCACGCCATGGACGACGACGTCGACATGCGTCACTACGGCGCCCTGCGCAAGATGCTGCCGGTCACGTTCCTGACCTTCGCGATGGGCTACCTCGCCATCATCGGCATCCCGCCGTTCGCGGGCTTCTGGTCCAAGGACAAGATCATCGAGTCCGCGCTGGCCGACAACTGGATCGTGGGGCTCGCCGCGCTGCTCGGCGCCGGCGTGACCGGGTTCTACATGACGCGCCTGATGCTGATGACCTTCTTCGCCAAGGTGCGGTGGGTCGACGGCGTCCACCCCCACGAGTCGCCCAAGGTGATGACGATCCCGCTGATGGTGCTCGCCGCGCTGTCGGTCCTCGGCGGTCTGCTCTACGTCAACGGCTGGATCGTCGACTTCCTGGCGCCGGTGGTCGGGGAGGCGCCCGAGCACGAGCCGCCGATCGCGCCACTGCTCATCTCGCTGCTCGCGCTCGTGGTGGTCCTGATCGGTGTCGCGATCGCCTGGCTGTTCGTCGGCAAGCGTGAGGTGCCGGCCGTGGCGCCAGCGCAGGTCTCGCCGCTGGTCACCCTCGCTCGCCACGACCTCTATGGCGACACGATCAACGAGACGCTGGTCGTCGGCCCCGGCCGCGCCCTCGCCAGTGGCCTGGCCACCCTCGACAAGGTCGGCGTCGACGGCGCCGTCGAGGGCGGCTCCTGGGCCGTCGCCGGCCTCGGTGGCGTCCTACGTCGCTGGCAGAACGGCTATGTCCGCTCCTATGCCCTGTCCCTCGTCGGCGGCGTGCTCATCGTCGTCGTGGCCCTGCTGGCGGTGAACCTCACATGAACGACGTCCCCTGGCTGACCCTCCTGATCGCCGTGCCGCTCCTCGGCGCGGTGGTCACGGGAGTCGTCCGCACCTCCGCCAAGCAGCTGGGGCTGGCGTTCGCCGGGCTCACGCTGCTGCTCGGCGTCGTCGTGGCCACCCAGTTCAGCACCGGCGGTGGCATGCAGCTGGAGGAGCAGGTCACCTGGATCGAGCCCCTCGGTGTCCACTGGGCGCTGGGCGTCGACGGCCTCGGCCTGCTGATGGTCCTGCTCACCGTCGTCCTGGTCCCGATCGTGCTCGTGGCCTCCTGGCCCGACGCCGAGGCCGAGAGCAACGTCGCGTCGTTCGTCGCCTGGACACTGGCACTCGAGGCCATGTCGCTGGCGGTGTTCACCGCGACCGACGTGTTCTTGTTCTATGTCGTCTTCGAGGCGACGCTGATCCCCGCCTACTTCCTGATCGGTGGCTTCGGCCGACCCGGCCGCAACCGCGCCGCGGTGAAGTTCCTCGTCTATCAGCTGGCCGGCGGTCTCATCATGCTGGCCTCGGTGATCGGCCTCTACGTCGTCTCCGCGCAGCAGGGCTCCCCGAGCTATCTGCTCAGCGACCTGGCGTCGCTCGACATCAGCCAGACCGCGGGGCGCTGGCTCTTCCTCGGCTTCTTCATCGCCTTCGCGATCAAGGCGCCGATGTTCCCGGTCCACACCTGGCTCCCGGACACGACCGAGAAGGCGACGACCGGCACCAGCGTGCTGCTGGTCTGCATCCTCGACAAGATCGGCACCTTCGGGATGCTGCGCTTCAACCTCGGGCTCTTCCCCGAGGCCTCGCAGTGGGCCACGCCGGTCGTGGTGGTCCTCGCCCTGATCTCGATCGTCTATGGCGCCTTCGTCGCCATCGGCCAGAACGACGTGCTCCGCCTGATCGGCCTCACGTCGCTCTCGCACTTCGGGTTCATCGTGCTGGGCATCTTCGTGTTCAGCACCCAGGGTGGGTCCGGCGCGGTGCTCTACATGGTCAACCACGGCATCGGGACCGCGGCTCTGTTCCTGCTGGCCGGGTTCCTGATCCGCCGCAGCGGCACCCAGCTGATCAGCGAGATGAAGGGCATCGAGAAGGTGACCCCGGTGCTCGCAGGGCTGTTCCTCATCGCCGGCCTCGCCGGTGCCGGCCTGCCGGGCCTGGCGCCGTTCGTCTCCGAGATGATGGTGCTGATCTCCGCCTTCGGCCACGCCTGGTGGACCGGCGCGATCGCCGTCACCGCCATCGTGCTGGCGGCGGTCTACATGCTCTGGATGTACCAGCGCACCATGACCGGTCCGACCAACGTCGTGGGCGAGGGTATGGCGGAGATCAACGGGCGTGAGCTCGGCACGGTCGTGCCACTGCTGGTCGGGCTGGTGTTCTTCGGGTTCTTCCCGATGACCCTGCTCAACGTGATCAACCCCTACGTCGAGACGACGCTCAGCCATGTCGGGGTGACCGACACGCCGGCTGTCGTCCCGGCGACCGAGGCCGGAGGCCAGGAGTGAACGACTTCGTCAAGCCGTCCATCGAGTACGCCCAGATCGCGCCGCTGCTGGTCATCTTCGGCGTGGCCGCCGTCGGGGTGGTCCTCGAGGCGTTCCTGCCGCGTCCCTATCGGCTGCTCGCGCAGACGACCCTCACCATCGGTGGCCTGGTGCTGGCGATCGCCACGACCGTCAAGGTCGCGCTCGGCCTCGACAAGCTCGGCGGAGGGGTCGCGCGCGGCGGCATGGCCGTGATGGACGCCCTCGCGATCGACGGTCCGACCGTCTTCCTCTGGTTGGTCATCCTGGTCCTCGGCCTCATCGGCTCGCTGCTCTTCGCCGAGCGTCAGCTCGAGGGCGGCGTGACGGCGTTCGCCGGACAGGCCAGTGCGCTCCCGGGCACCGAAGCGGAGCGGCTCGCCTCCGCCAAGGGCCTCGAGCACACCGAGGTCTTCCCGCTGCTGCTCTTCGCCATCGGCGGCATGATGCTGTTCCCGGCATCCAACGACCTGATCATGATGTTCGTCGCGCTCGAGGTGCTGTCGCTGCCGCTCTACCTGATGAGCGGCCTGGCCCGTCGCCGCCGGCTGCTGAGCCAGGAGGCGGCGCTCAAGTACTTCCTGCTGGGCGCCTTCTCCAGCGCCTTCTTCCTCTATGGCATGGCGCTGATCTATGGCTTCTCCGGCTCCCTCGAGCTCGCCGGGATCTCCGAAGCGGTCGTGTCGGGTGAAGGCGGCTCCGCGCTGCTGACCATCGGTCTCGGCCTGCTCTCGGTCGGGCTGCTGTTCAAGGTCGGTGCGGCGCCGTTCCAGGCGTGGACCCCGGACGTCTACCAGGGCGCGCCCACCCCGCTGACCGCCTTCATGTCCGCGGCCACCAAGGTCGCCGCCTTCGGCGCCATGGCGCGGCTGCTCTATGTCGGCTTCGGCGCCGACCGCTGGAGCTGGCAGCCGATGCTGTGGATCATCGCCATCCTCAGCATGCTCGTCGGTGCGGTGCTCGCCATCGTGCAGACCGACGTCAAGCGCATGCTCGCCTATTCCTCGGTCGCGCACACGGGCTTCATCCTCACCGGCATCCTGGGGGTGCAGAGCGCCTCCGAGCTGGCCGACGGCCAGATCACCTCGCTCCAGGCGGTGCTGTTCTATCTCACCGCCTACGGCTTCACCACGCTCGGCGCCTTCGCCGTCGTGGGACTGGTCCGCGACGCCAGTGGCGAGGCCAACGCGTTGTCCCGCTGGGCGGGTCTGGGCAAGGAGTCCCCGATCGTCGCCGGTGTCTTCGCGCTGTTCCTGTTGGCGATGGCCGGCATCCCGCTGACCTCCGGGTTCGTGGGCAAGTGGACGGTGTTCGCCGCGGCGCTGTCGGCCGGCGCCTGGCCGGTCGTCATCGTGGCCATCCTGGCCAGCGTCGTCGCGGCGTTCTTCTATGTCCGGGTGATCTATCTGATGTACTTCAGCGCGCCCGTCGGTGACGGCCCCGCCGTGACGACCCCGTCGGTGCTGACGACGACGACGATCACCGTGGCCGCGGCCATGACGCTGTTGCTGGGCGTCGTACCTGGTCCGCTGCTCGACCTGGCGGCGAGGGCAGGAGAGTTCATCCGGTGACCACGACCCCGGGCCTGGCGCTGCCGGTCCTCGACGAGGCGCTGGCCCGGCGGCTGACCGAGCGGATGGCCGTCGTCGAGGCCGAGCTGGCCACACACGTCCGGAGCCGCACCCGCTTCGTCACCGAGGCGGCGTCCCACCTGATGGCGGCCGGCGGCAAGCGCTTCCGGCCGCTGCTGGTTCTCCTCGCGGCCGAGGCGGGGGAGCACCCCGAGTCCGACGCGGTGGTCACGGCGGCGTGCGTCGTCGAGCTGACCCACCTCGCCTCGCTCTATCACGACGACGTCATGGACGAGGCCGAGCTGCGGCGCGGCGCCGACTCGGCCAACGCCCGCTGGGACAACCACGTCGCGATCCTGACCGGTGACTTCCTGTTCTCGAAGTCCTCGGAGCTGACCGCCGAGCTGGGCGCCGACGCGGTCCGGATCCAGGCGCAGACCTTCTCGCGCCTGGTCGAGGGACAGATCCAGGAGACCATGCGCCCAGGTCCGGGTGAGGACCCGCTGGAGCACTACCTCGACGTCGTCGCAGGCAAGACCGGCTCGCTGATCGCGACCTCGGCCCGCTATGGGGCGATCTTCGGTGGTGCCAGCGCCGAGATCCAGCAGGCGCTGACCGAGTACGGCGAGATCGTGGGCTCCGCCTTCCAGCTCTCCGACGACATCCTCGACATCGCGTCGGAGTCGGGAGAGTCCGGCAAGACCCCCGGCACCGACCTGCGCGAGGGCGTGCCGACGCTGCCGGTGCTGATGGCCAGGGCGTCAGCGGACCCGGCCGACGCGCGCCTGCTCGAGCTGCTGGCTGCCGACCTCACCGACGACGCCCTGCACGCCGAGGCTCTCGATCTGCTGCGCAAGCACCCGGCGATGGCTCAGGCACGTGACTATGTGGTCGGTCAGGCGACCGAGGCCAAGCAACGGCTCACGGCGCTCCCCCAGGGGCCGGTCCGCGAGGCGCTCGAGGCGTTCGCCGACCTGGTGGCGACCCGCACCAGCTGACCCGCCCGCACCGACACCCGGGGGACGCATGCGCCGACTGACCACCGAGCAGGTCGCGGTCGTGGTGTTCTTCGGGCTGCTGTTCATCATCGGGACACGGCAGCCCACCGACACCGACACGTGGTGGCACCTGCGGGCCGGGCAGTTCATCCTCGACCACGGCATCATCCGGTCCGACCCGTTCTCGTTCACCAAGGCGGGGGCCCCCTGGATCGACCACAGCTGGGGTGGGCAGCTCATCCTCTACGGGGTGTGGAAGCTGGCGGGCTCGTGGGGCCTCGCGCTCTACACCTCGGCGCTGGCCCTGGCCGGCATGTGGTTCGTGCACCGCTCGTCGTCGGGCAACGGCTATGCCCGGGGGCTGGCCCTGCTGCTCGGGGGCTTGGCCGCGGCGATCTTCTGGACGCCGCGCCCGCAGATGCTGTCGTTCCTGCTCACCGCGGTGCTGCTCTTCCTGCTGCACCTCCACAAGAGGGGTGGCCCCGGCGGGGTGCAGACCCGCGTGGTGTGGTGGATCCCGCTGCTGATGACGGTGTGGGGCAACCTCCACGCCGGCTTCGCCATCGGGTTCATCCTGCTCATCGGGTCGATCGGCGGCGAGATCCTGGGCCACGTCTTCGACCCCGAGGGTGAGGCGTTGCTGCCGTGGTCCGGCGTACGCCGACTCGCCGTGGTCACGCTGACCTCCATGGTGACCGTGATGGTCAACCCCTACGGCTGGAAGATCCTCACCGTCCCCTTCGACACCGTCAGCATCGGCGCCCTCCAGGACTACATCGCCGAGTGGCGCTCGCCCGACTTCCATACCTATGCCACGTGGCCGTTCGCCTTCCTGTTGCTCGCCCTCATGGGTGTCGTGGGTGCGAGCCGTCGGAGGCTGGACTGGGCCGACTTCGCGCTGGCCGCCGGCACGGGCTTCATGGCGCTGCTCGCGACGCGCAACATCGCGACGTTCGCGCTGGTCGCGACGCCGATCCTGGCGCGCCACCTGGTCACGGTGTTCGAGGACCGGGGGTGGATGGCGTCCAGCGAGGACCGGCCGGCCCGGCTGCAGACCGTCCTCTATGGCGCGGTGATCGTCCTGGTGATCGCGGGAGGCGCGACCAAGCTCGTGCTGGAGATGCGCGGTCCGGCGGCCGACGCGGCGCTCCGACGCAGCCTGCCGGTCGGCGCGGTCGACTACCTCGAGAGCCATCCCCCCACGGGGCCGATGTTCAACAGCTACAACTGGGGCGGCTACCTCATGTGGCGGTTGCCTGACCAGCCCGTGTTCGTGGACGGTCGCACCGACCTCTACGGCGACACCTTCCTGGTCGACGACTACCTCCACACCACCGAGGGGGCGCCGGGCTGGCAGGACACGCTCGAGCGCTACTCGATCGACGTCGTCATCATCGAGCCCGACAGCGCCCTCGCCCGCGACCTCCAGGTCACCGACGGCTGGCGGCTCGCCTATGGCGATGACAAGGCCTCGGTCTTCGAGCTCGTGTCCTGACGTCGCGCTGCTGCGTAGCCGTTACATCCGGTCCAGGTCCAGGACGAGGCCGCCGGTGCCACTAGGTTGCGAATCACGAGCAGCGCCGATCGTCCACGCAGCCAGGGAGCCATCCATGAAGGTCCAGCCCAGCGCCCGGGTGGGCGTCATCGTGTTCCTGCTCTACCTGGTCGTGTTCTACGGCGTGTGGATCATCACCGGGGTGGACTACAAGACCATCGGCGACTCGGCCAGCAACCTGTTCCGGTGGTATGCCGCCCCGACGTGGGCGGGTGCCCTGCTGCTGATCATCGCCACGACCTATCTCGGCTGGTGGGGCCCCGTGCTGCGCGAGCACGTCAAGGCGCCCTGGTGGACCGTGGTCCCTGGAGTCCTGATGGTGATCCTGGGCGCCGTCCTGCTCGTCGGCAAGGACTTCTCGGGCGTGACCGGTCTGATGTGGGTCGGGTTGCTCATGGGCAGCATGGGCGTCGGCTTCTCCGAGGAGGTGGCGACCCGTGGTGCCCTGTTGGTCGGTCTGCGCGGCTCGCTGTCGGAGCCCAAGGCGTGGTTGTGGTCCACCGCGCTCTTCGGCCTCCTGCACCTGCCCAACTGGGTCTTCGGTGCGGGACCGGCGGCGGCGAGTCAGGTCGTCATCGCCTTCGTCGGAGGCTCGACCCTCTATCTGATCCGTCGTGGCACAGGCTCCCTCGTGCCGGCCATGCTGGCTCACGGGTTCTGGGACTTCACGAACTTCGCCGGCAAGACCGACTCACCGCTCGGCCTGATCAACATCGGGATCGGGCTGGTGGCGCTCGTCCTCGTTCTCGTCCTCTTCAGGGCGCGCAAGAACGACGACCTGGCGCCCTACGCCCGCCAGCACGCGGCCGCCTGACCGGTCGGCGTCCACGACGTCGTAGAGCTCCTCAGGTCGGCATCCCGCTGACCGATCCCTAGCGGGAAGGAGCGCTGATGACCCAGATCCCCGACGCCGTCGCGACCCTCGGTGTGCACCGGGTGGTGGCCCGCCAGCCGATCGTCGCCAAGGACGACCACCTTGTCGCCTTCCGGATGATCTTCCGCCAGACCGCACCGACCCCGACGGCGATCGGTCCCTATGGCCCCACCTTCACCGCCGAGGTGATGGCCGACGAGACGGCCTTCGACATCGGTGCGCTCGTGGGTGACAAGCAGCTGTATTGCCGGCCGTGGCCCGAGGTGCTGGCCGGCGCCGTTCCGGTGACGCTGCCTCCGCGGCGGTCGATGCTCGAGGTCGGCCACGACCTCCTCGTCGGGGCTCACACCCTCGACGATGCCCGACGCCTGGCCGGCGGCGGATATCCCGTCGCCCTGGAGCTGCGTGACTGGCGTCCGGAGCTCGCAGCGCTCGTTGACGTGGCGAGCGTGGTTCGCCTGGACCTTGCGGCGCTGTCGCGGGACCGGGCGGCGGTCCTGGTGGACGCCGTTGCGCCGTACGACGTCACGCTGATGGCGAGCGGCTGCCAGACCGCCGACGACCTGGGCTGGGCCGGACAGTCCGGGTTCGAGCTGTTCTCGGGCCCCGCCGTGCAACGCCCGGTGGAGCCGGACGGTGCGCTGGCGCCCTCCGCGCTCGGCCAGGTCCAGCTGGCCGCGGAGCTGCTCGACGAGCGGGTGGACTTCGGGCGGGTCGAGCAGATCCTCAACCACGAGCCTGCCCTGGTGGTCCAAGTGCTCCACGAGGCCTCGCTGGGCGCCGGTGGGGGGCTGCGCCGCGAGGTCCACAGCATCCGCGAGGCGCTGGTCGTGATGGGGACGATGCGGCTGCGGCAGTGGGCCGCGATGGCCGTGCTCGGCCGCAACGTCGCGAACCCACGCACCGACGCCCTGACCGTTGCGCTCACGCGCGCCCGGCTGTGTGCCCTGCTGGCCAAGCCCCGCGGCCTGGACGCCGGCTATGCCTTCACCGCAGGGCTGTTGTCGGCGCTCGACCGCCTGCTCGGGGTGCCGATCCTGGTGGTGGAGCATCGCATCGACGTCGACAAGGAGCTCGCCGCCGCGGCGTTCCACCGGGAGGGTCGGGTGGGTGCGCTGGTCGGGCTCGCAGCCCGCTACCAGGACGCCGTCGAGGCCGATCTGCCCGGGCCGGACATCACCGACATCGACCTGATGGCCGCCGGCGCCTTCGCTTGGGCGATGTCCAACATCAGTGCGATCGAGCGAGCCTCAGCGCTCGACTAGCTACCTGAACCGGGCGAGCCCGCGCGGGCGCAGCACAGCCCGCTGGTCTGGTCAACCCTGCCTGGACCACCCGCACTCATTTGCTCCCGCATGCGCCAACCGGCTCAGATCGGCGTCGAGCCGACCGATTGCAGAGGACAACCCCTCGTGTGGATGGGAGAGCCAGGCGCCCATGGCTGACCAGCAGGACCACGTCCCGACGGCCGATACCCCCATCGCCGTCCGCCGGGTGGTGGGCCGTCAGCCCATCATCGGGCTCGACGACCACGTCGTCGGCTTCGAGCTGATCCAGGCCCCGTCGGCAACCGCCGATGGCGGCCCCTGCACGCCGGAGGGCCCGGCCACGGTCACCGACACGAGCGGCGAGATGCCGCTGGACGTCGACCTCCTCTTCGGGGACACCCTGGTGTACTGCCAGCCGGGCGACGGGTTCCTCGTCAGCACGGGCCCGGTCGCCCCACCGACCCGGCGCACGGTCCTGGAGATCCCCTCCGATGTCTGCGGTGACACCGCCACCGTCGACCGGTGCCGAACCCTGGTGGAGATGGGGTATGAGCTCGCGCTCGACAAGTTCGCCTGGCACCACGGGATCGAGGAGCTGCTCCGCATCGCCTCGGTGGTGAAGATCGAGATCGGCGGGGTCCCACGCGACTACGTCCAGACGCTCGTCGCTCGCTGCCAGGAGTACGACGTCACGCTCCTCGCCAACCGCTGCCTTCACGAGGAGGACCTCGCCTGGGGCGCCGAGAACGGGTTCAAGCTGTTCGAGGGTCCCGCGGTCCAACACCCCGTCGAGCTCACCGGGAACGCGCTGGCGCCCTCGGCGCTGGCCCAGGTCCAGCTGGCCGCCGAGCTGCTCGACGAGGACATGGACTTCGGGCGGGTCGAGGAGATCCTCAGCCATGAGCCCGCGCTCGTGGTGCAGGTGCTCCACCTCGCCTCTCTCGGCGCCGGTGGCGGACTGCGGCGCGAGGTGCACAGCGTCCACGAAGCGCTGGTGCTGATGGGCATGGACCGGCTGCGGCAGTGGGCGGCCCTCACCGTCCTGGGCCGTCAGGTCGCCAACCCACGCACCGACGGCCTCGCCGTCGCACTGGTCCGAGCGCGGATGTGCGAGCTGCTCGCTCCCAGCGGCGGCATCGAGCGCGGCTTCGCGTTCACCGCCGGGCTGCTCTCCGCCCTGGACCTCCTGCTCGGGGTCCCCATCGCCGAGGTCGCCGATCGGATCGACGTGGACCACGAGCTCGCCGAGGCCGCCTTCGCCCGCGATGGTCGGGTCGGCAAGCTGGTCCGCCTCGTCATGGAATACCAGGACGCGGCCGCGGCTGGGGTCCACATCCGCTCCGAGCTCGGCAACGTGGAGCTGGTTGCCACCATGGCGTTCGCCTGGGCCATGTCACACATCAGCGCCATGGAGAAGGCGCCCAGCCGCGCCGCCTGACGCGTTCCGATCGCGGGCCGGCGGTCGACACCTCAGACCGCGGTGGCCTCGGCAGCATCGCGGAGCTGGCGCCGGTGATGGGTGATCGCCTCGGCAGTGAGCATCGCCAGGGCGACCCAGACCAGGACGAACCCCACCCATCGTCCGACCGGCATCGGCTCGTGGAACCAGAACACGCCCAGCAGGAACTGGAAGACCGGCGCGAGGTATTGCAGCAGCCCGATCGTGACGAGCGGGATCCGGGTGGCGGCGGCACCGAACAGGGCGAGCGGGACGGCGGTCGCGATACCCGTCGACATCAACAGCAGGGAGTGACCGAGGCCCTCCTGGGCGAAGGTGAGCGAACCCTGGAACCCCAGCCACGCGACATAGGCCAGCGCCACGGGGCTGATCAGCATCGTCTCGAAGGCGAGGCTCTCGACGGCTCCGACGTTGGCGACCTTCTTGGCCAGCCCGTAGGTGCCGAACGACATCGCCAGCACCAGCGCGATCCAGGGGAGCCGACCGTACTCCACGGTGAGCACCACGACCGCGGCGAAGGCGATGCCCAGCGCCAGCCACTGCGCCAGCCGCAGCCGTTCGCCCAGGATGAGGATGCCCATGACCACGGTCACGAGCGGGTTGATGAAGTAGCCGAGAGAGGACTCCACGACGTGGTCGTTGGTCACCGACCAGATGTAGGTCAGCCAGTTGATGCTGACCACGACGGCGGCGACGGCCAGCAGGCCCGTGGCACGCGACCGCCGCAACAGCGCCCGGAACTGCGGGACGCGACCCGCGGCCAGCACCAGCCCGCCGGTGACGAGGAAGGACCACAGCACCCGGTTGGCAAGGATCTCGATCGCCCCGGCCGGCGCTAGCAGCGGGAAGTAGAGCGGGAAGGCGCCCCAGAGGGTGTAGGCCGTGAGCCCGTAGATGAACCCGCGACGCGACTCCGACACCGGGTCAGCATAGGGCCGCGGGGCGATGGCGCCGCACTCCGTGCGCCGTCCGGATGCCCCTTCCGATGTTTGCCACCCCTGACGCGTGGGCAGGAGACTGACGCCGTCAACCGAACCGACACCACCACGGGGAGAACATGAAGAACCGCATCGCCAGCATCCTTGCCGCCGGAGCCCTGGCCCTCAGCCCGCTCGCCCTCAGCCCCATCGCCGACGCGAGCACAGCTGACAAGCTGCCCAGCCGCAACGTGACGTCCAAGGTGGTCAAGGTCAAGGGCCACCTGGTCTTCAAGGGCCACGTCAGCGACAACTACAACCGCAAGCAGGTCATCATCCAGCGCGCCACCTGCAAGCCGCCCAAGTGCAACTTCAAGACCTACACCACGACCAAGACCTCCGCCGCCGGCAAGTACGACGCTCGCGTCGGTGCCCCGGCCAAGGGCAGCTGGTACTTCCGCGCCAAGGTCAAGGCCTCGGGTGGGTTCGCGACGTCCTACTCCGGGGTGTGGCGCACCTACCGCATCTGACTCAGAGCACGGTCCACGTGTCGCCGCCGCCGATGAGCGCCGCGAGTCGCTCGGCTCGAGTGCCGTCGGCGGCGGCTTCGGCCTGACGCAGCTGGGCGCGGGCCTGGTCGTCATAGGTCGCCCGCTCGATCTGGCGGAAGATCCCGACCGGTGCGGTGTGCAGCTGGCCGACGTCGGTCAGTCGCGAGATCGCGAAGGCTGTTGACGAGTCGGGGCTGTGGGCGTCGTGCACCAGGACGGCGTCCTCGCCGACCTCGGCGACCTCGGCGACCTTGACCCCGCCGGTGGCGAGGTCGCGGATCAGGCCCTTGGAGCCCAGCCCCGAGGCGTCGGGCGCGCCGAACCGGATCGGCTCGCCGTGGACGAGGCGCACCAGGGAGTCCGCGGCGGTCTCGGGGTTCTTGATGGCGTCGAACGCGCCGTCGTTGAAGATCGGGCAGTTCTGGTAGATCTCCACGAACGACGTGCCGCGGTGGGCGGCAGCCGCCGACAGCACCGCGGTGAGGTGCTTGCGGTCGGAGTCGACGGTGCGGGCCACGAACGTGCCCTCGGCGCCGAGTGCCAGCGAGATCGGGTTGAACGGGTGGTCCAGTGACCCCATCGGCGTCGACTTGGTGACCTTGCCCGGCTCGGACGTCGGTGAGTACTGGCCCTTGGTGAGGCCATAGATCCGGTTGTTGAACAGCAGGATCGTCATGTTGACGTTGCGGCGGAGCGCATGGATCAGGTGGTTGCCGCCGATCGACAGCGCGTCGCCGTCACCGGTGACGACCCAGACGGAGAGGTCCTCGCGGGACGTGGCCAGCCCGGTGGCGATGGCGGGGGCACGTCCGTGGATGGAGTGCATGCCATAGGTGTCGAGGTAGTAGGGGAACCGCGAGGAGCAGCCGATGCCCGACACGAAGACGATGTTCTCCCGGCGCAGTCCCAGGTCGGGCAGGAAGCTCTGGACGGCCTTGAGGATCGCGTAGTCACCGCAGCCCGGGCACCACCGCACCTCCTGGTCGGAGGAGTAGTCCTTGGCGGTCTGGTCGCCGTCGTAGGACGGGACGTCCTCGATCCCGCTGTGCAGCCCCGGGAAGGGCAGCCCGGTGGTGGTCACGAGAGCACCTCCTGGTGATCGGTCGTCGTGGTGGACTCGACGAGCGGTGGTCGGGCCGTGCGCTCCGGCGACAGGTCGACGGGGCTCGCGGCGATCTCGTCGAGGAGCTCGCCGATCGCGTCGACGAGCTCGGCCGACTGCAGGGGAAGGCCGCGCACCTTGTTGTAGCCGCGCACATCGACGAGGTAACGCGCCCGCAGCAGCAGCGAGAGCTGGCCGAGGTTCATCTCCGGCACCAGCACCCGGTCATAGCGACCCAGCAGGTCGCCGAGGTCGGCCGGGAACGGGTTGAGGTGACGCAGGTGCGCCTGGGCCACGTGATAGCCCGCGCGACGTACGCGGCGGCACGCGACGCCGATGGGGCCATAGGTCGAGCCCCAGCCGAGGACCAGGACACGGGCCTGCCCCGACGGGTCGTCGACCTCGATCGGGGGGAGCGAGTCGGCGATCTTGTCGACCTTGGCCTGGCGCAGCCGCACCATCAGGTCGTGGTTGTCGGGGTCATAGGAGATGTTGCCGTCGCCGTCGGCCTTCTCGAGGCCGCCGATGCGGTGCTCGAGGCCGGCGGTGCCCGGCACGGCCCAGGGTCGCGCCAACGTGACGGGATCGCGGTCATAGGGACGGAACGTCTCCGGCTGGCCGTCGGCGGGTGCCTCGGCGAACGCCGGGTCGATGACCGGGAGGGTCTCGATCTCGGGGATGCGCCAGGGCTCCGACCCGTTGGCGAGGTAGCCGTCGGACAGGATCAGCACCGGGGTGCGGTAGGTGACCGCGATCCGGGTCGCCTCGACGGCGGCATCGAAGCAGTCGGCGGGGGAGCGGGGCGCGATCACCGGAACCGGTGCCTCGCCGTTGCGGCCGAACATCGCCTGGAGGAGGTCGGCCTGCTCGGTCTTGGTCGGGAGGCCGGTCGAGGGCCCGCCTCGCTGGACGTCGACGATGACCAGCGGCAGTTCGGTCATGACCGCCAGGCCGATGGTCTCCGACTTCAGCGCCAGACCCGGACCGGAGGTGGTGGTGATGCCCAAGGCTCCTGCGAACGCGGCGCCGAGGGCGGAGCCGATGCCGGCGATCTCGTCCTCGGCCTGGAACGTGGTCACACCGAAGGACTTGTGCTTGCTGAGCTCGTGAAGGATGTCGGAGGCCGGGGTGATCGGGTAGGACCCGAGGAAGATCGGCAGCCCCGACTGGACGCCGCCGGCGACCAGTCCATAGGCGAGCGCGAGGTTGCCCGTGATGTTGCGGTAGGTGCCGGGGGCCATCGTGGCCGGCTTGATCTGGTAGCTGACGGCGAAGGCCTCGGTGGTCTCGCCGAAGTTCCAGCCCGCCTTGAACGCCGCGATGTTGGCGTCGCGGATGTCGGGGAAGCGGGCGAACCGCGTCGCCAGGAACTCGAGCGTCGACTCGACGGGGCGCCCGTACATCCAGGACACCAGGCCGAGCGCGAACATGTTCTTGGCTCGAGAGGCGTCCTTGCGGGTGAGCCCGAACTCCTTGACCGCCTCGATCGTCATGCCGGTCAGGTCGAGGTCGTGGACGATGAAGTCGCCCAAGGAGTCGTCGGCGAGGGGATTGACGTCGTAGCCGGCCTTGGTCAGGTTGCGCCCGGTGAAGTCGGCGGTGTCGACGATGACCGTCGCGCCCTTGGGCAGGTCCTTGAGGTTGGCACGGAGCGCGGCGGGGTTCATCGCCACCAGCACATTGGGGGCGTCGCCGGGCGTGAGGATGTCATGGTCGGCGAAGTGGACCTGGAACGACGAGACGCCGGGCAGCGTGCCCTGGGGAGCTCGGATCTCGGCGGGGAAGTTCGGCAACGTCGACAGGTCGTTGCCGAAGGCCGCTGACTGATGGGTGAACCGGTCCCCGGTGAGCTGCATCCCGTCGCCGGAGTCTCCGGCGAACCTGATGATCACGCGGTCGAGCTGTTGGACCTGCTTGGACACGACGCGTCTGCTTCCTTCCACGGTCTCCGTGGGGAGCCCGTCTTGATGGCAACGGTCAACGATAGCCGTCTCACGGGTGGTTGAGGGGTCAACGTCGCGGGGTGGATCCGGCTTCCCCCGCGGCCGCCCTCGTGAGGCAGGTCACGACGCGCAAGGGGTGCGCGTATTTGCTCAACTAGATAAAGTCTAGTAAACAAGTGGACTAAATAGACCAAACAGTTGGAAGGAACTCCCATGCGAGCTCGCTCCCTCGCGGCCGGACTGGCACTCGCCGGTCTCGCTGCCGTCACCGGCTGCGCCTCCACCTCGGGCGGCTCAGGTGACGGTTCCAGTGGAACCGACCTGAGCGTCGTCGGGTTCTCGGTCCTGGAGGCGGCGAACGAGCCCGTCTTCGCGGACTTCGAGAAGACCGACGCCGGCAAGGACGTCACCATCACCACGTCGTACGGCGCCTCCGGCGACCAGAGCCGGGCGGTCGAGGGCGGGCTCGACGCCGACCTCGTGCACTTCTCGCTCGAGCCTGACATCCAGCGCCTCGTCGACTCCGGCCAGGTCGACGCCGGGTGGAAGGACAACGCCACCAAGGGCATCGCGACCTCGTCGGTCGTCGTCATGGTGGTCCGCCCGGGCAACCCCAAGAACATCCAGGGCTGGGACGACCTGATCAAGCCGGGCGTCGAGATCATCACGCCCAACCCCGCGTCGTCGGGCTCGGCGAAGTGGAACATCCTGGCCGCCTGGGCCCACGTCACGGGCGCCGGGGGCAGCGAGGACGACGCCAAGGCGTTCGTCAAGAAGCTGCTCGGCAACACGATCTCGCTCCCGTCGTCGGGTCGCGACGCCACCACCGCCTTCACCGAGGGCAACGGCGACGTGCTGCTGTCCTATGAGAACGAGGCCATCACCGCTCGCGCCAACGGTGCCGACGTCGACTACGTCGTCCCGGACGACACCCTGCTGATCCAGAACCCGGCCGCCGTCCTCAAGGACGCCGACCCCAAGGCGGCGGACCTGCTGGCGTTCATGACGAGTGCCGCCGGCCAGGCCGACTACGCCAAGTCGGGCTTCCGACCGGTGGTCGACGGCGTGACGCTGCCCGAGGTGGTGGGTGCCAACGACCCGGCCAACCCCTTCCCGCAGCCGACCCACCTCTACACGATCGATGACGACTTCGGTGGCTGGGCGACCGCCAACACCAAGTTCTTCGACGAGAACGAGGGCATCATCACCCAGCTCCAGCAGGAGACGGGGACCCTCGAGTGACGGCAGTCCTGTCCGATCCCGGCCCGGCGCGCCTCATGGGGGCGCGCCGGCGCCGGCGCGTTATGGTCAGCACGCTGACCCCGGTCGCGACCCTGAGCCTCGGGGTCGCCGTCACGTGGTTCAGCCTCCTGGTGCTGATCCCGCTGGCCGCCCTCGTCGTCACGGCGACGGGTGGGGGCTGGAGTCAGTACGTCGACACGCTGACCAACGCCCAGACGCTGGCCGCGATCAGGCTCACCGTCGGGCAGTCGCTGCTCGTCACGATCGTCAACGCGGTCGTCGGCACGGTGATCGCCTGGGTGCTGGTGCGCGACAGGTTCTGGGGCAAGCGCGTCCTGGATGTGGTCATCGACATCCCGTTCGCACTCCCCACGATCGTGGCCGGCCTGGTGCTGCTCTCCCTCTATGGGCCGCGCAGCCCCATCGGGCTCGACTGGGCCAACACCCGCAACGCCGTCACCCTGGCGCTCGCCTTCGTGACCCTGCCCTTCGTGGTGCGGACGGTCCAGCCCGTGCTCGAGGAGCTCGACCACGACGTCGAGGAGGCGGCCGCCTCGCTGGGTGCTCAGCGGCTCACGATCGTCCGACGGCTGATCCTGCCGTCGCTGGCGCCGGCCATCGCCGCCGGGGCCGGGCTTGCGTTCGCCCGCGCCATCGCCGAGTACGGCTCCCTCGTCCTGCTGTCGGGCAACCTGCCCTACCGCACCGAGGTCGTCTCGGTCCGGGTGCTCTCGTTCGTGGAGGGCGGCAACCCGGCGGCCGCGGCGAGCCTGGCCACGGTCATGCTCGGCGTCGCGCTGGTCGTCATCGTCGGCCTCGACCTCCTGCAACGGAAGGTGGCCCGTCGTGGTTGAGCTTCCTCGCGCCCTACGCTGGGTGTTCCGGGTCCTGGCCGTGGGTTATGTGCTCATGCTGGTGCTCTGGCCGGTCTCGCTGATCGTCCGCAAGACGTTCGGCGACGGGCTGGGCACCGTCATGGACGCCATCTCCGAGCCCGACGTGGTCCACGCCCTCTATCTGACCGCCACGATCACCTTCTGGGCGGTCGTCATCAACCTGGTGTTCGGGGTCGCCATCTCGCTGCTGCTCGTGCGCTACGAGTTCCCGGGCAAGCGGGTGTTGTCGGCGCTGGTCGACATCCCGCTGTCGGTGTCCCCGGTCGTCGTCGGCCTCGCACTGCTGCTGGTCTACAACGGTCGGACCGGTTGGTTCGGGCCAACGCTGGAGCGGCTCGGGTTCCAGGTCATCTTCGCGCTCCCCGGCATGATCATGGCGACCTGTTTCGTCGCGCTGCCGCTCGTGATCCGCGAGGTCGTGCCCGTGCTCACCGAGATCGGTGACGACCAGGAGCAGGCGTCCCGCAGCCTCGGAGCCAAGGGCTACCAGACATTCCTGCGCATCACGCTGCCCAGCATCAAGTGGGCGGTGGTCTATGGCGTCGTCTTGTCGCTGGCCCGGTCGCTCGGCGAGTTCGGCGCGGTCAAGATCGTGAGCGGCAACATCACCGGCCGCACCCAGACGGCAACCACCGTCGTGGAGCAGAAGTACCAGAACTTCGACCCCGCGGCGGCCTACTCCGTGTCCTTCATCCTTGCGGCCGTCGCGGTGCTCTGCATCGTCATCGTGTCGCTGCTCCGACCCAAGGAGTCACTCACATGAGCATCGAGATCAGGGGGGTCACCAAGCGCTTCGGCGACTTCGTGGCGCTCGACGACGTCAACGTGTCCCTGCCGAGCGGCGAGCTCACCGCGCTGCTCGGCCCGTCCGGCGGCGGCAAGTCGACGCTGCTGCGCATCATCGCCGGCCTGGACTCCGCCGACGAGGGATCGGTGTCCATCGAGGGCGTCAACGCCACGAAGCTCCCTCCGCAGAAGCGCAACGTCGGCTTCGTGTTCCAGCACTACGCCGTGTTCAAGCACATGACCGTGGCCAAGAACGTCGCGTTCGGCCTCGAGATCAGGCACCGCCCCAAGGACGAGATCAAGCGCCGGGTGGGTGAGCTGCTCGACCTGGTGCACCTGTCCCAGTTCGCCGACCGCTATCCCGCCCAGCTGTCCGGCGGCCAGCGCCAGCGCATGGCGCTGGCCCGGGCCCTCGCCGTCGAGCCATCCGTGCTGCTCCTCGACGAGCCGTTCGGGGCGCTGGACGCCAAGGTGCGCAAGGAGCTGCGGGAGTGGCTGCGCCGACTCCACGACGAGGTGCACGTGACGACGATCTTCGTCACCCACGACCAGGAGGAGGCGATGGAGGTCGCCGACGGGATCGTGGTCATCAACGAGGGCCGCGTGGAGCAGATCGGCACGCCCGACCAGCTCTATGACGAGCCGGCCAACCCCTTCGTCATGGGCTTCCTCGGCGACGTCACCCGACTCAACGGCGTCAGCCTCCGGCCCCATGACATCGACGTCGCGATGACCCCCACGGTCGCGGGCGCCGTCGAGGGGACGGTCTCGCGCATGCTCCGGGTCGGTTTCGAGGTGCGCCTCCACGTGCTCACGGTCGATGGCAGCGAGGTCAACGTCGTCCTCACCCGGTCGCACGCCCGCGCCCTCGACCTGGCAGAGGGGGCCACCGTCTGGCTGTCGCCGGCCACCGGGGCCACCATCATCCCGGCGATGGGGCCTGTTCCCACGAAGCTCGCAGCGGTGCAGGGGTAGCCGGCGGGCACGACCGCGCGGCGCTTTCCCCTGCGCCCGCGTCCCCTGTCGAGGTGTGAGGGCCTCGACAGGGGGGTACCACGATCGCCGGAAGCGTCTCGTGTCGGGGGTTGAGACGGCTTGCAGCCCGTTGCCGCTCCCCCGGAGGTTGTCGTGTCCCCGCGAGTCGCCCGCGCGCTCATCCTGCTCGTCGTACCGTGCGTCGCTGTCGTCGGGCTCGGTCGAGCGGAGGCCAGTCCCCGTCAGGCAGATGCCCGGGAGGCCGGTTCCGGCCACGCTGGTCCCGGTGCGGCCAGGTCCGCGGCGTACGGCGGCCCGGCCGGGCGTCACCCGCGCACCGAGATCACGCCGGCGTTCGGTCGGGTCATGCCACTGAAGAACCAGTCGCGCATCGTGCGCACCGTCTGGGGCTATCGCTATGTCTCGGGCCAGCAGAACAGCCGGCTCACGATCTCGCCGTCACGGGGCGGCCTGCTCTATCGGGACACCGGCACGCAGCGGTGGCGCGACCTGCCGGCGGCCTGCCGGAAGCGCGCGGTGTCGACGGGCATCGCGGCGTGGTGCCGCATCCCCGAGGCGTTCCAAGGGAGGACCAGGATGTTCCTGGAGGTGTGGCCCCGCCTCGGCGCCGACCGGGTCGACGGGTCCCGCCTCACGTCCAAGTACCGGCTCTGGGTGCTCGCCGACAAGGGCCGCGACCGGGTCCTGGGCGGTGCAGGCGCCGACTTCGTGAACGGCGCCCAGGGCCTGGACCGCATCTGGGGTGGCGGCGGCAACGACTGGCTCCGAGGCGGCAAGGCCGATGACCAGGTCCATGGCGGCGCCGGCGCCGACCAGCTGCTCGGCATGGAGCAGTCCGACGTCATCGACGGCGGTCCCGGGGCCGACGCCATCTATTGCGGGCCCGGTGCCGACAAGGCCTTCACCGACGCCGCCGACCGCGTCCGGCTCTGCGAGCGGGTCAGCTGACGCGCCGGCTGGCCCCGCGCGCGTCGCCGCGGCCCAGGGTCAGCCCGGCGTGGTCGCGGGCTGCTCGGGACCCTGGAGGCGCTCTCCGGCTCTGGCCAGTCGCCAGCACAGGTAGGCCAGCGGGAGCTCGAAGAGCGCCGCCGCCACCACCGCCATGACGCGGTCGATGGTGGTGCCGGCGTTCAGGATGTCGAACCAGGCGTCGATGACGAGCATGACGCTCAGGCCGGCGGCGTAGCGCGACAGTGCGGGGCTCCGACGCGCCAGCGCGATGCCGGTGACGATGAGAGCGGCCACCATGGCCACGTCGAAGCCCACCCAGCTGAGCCGGTAGTGGTGGGCGTCGTAGTGTCGCGGCAGCCGCAGCACGAGATAGATCGTCCACGGGACGAGGAGGGCGGCGATGACGAAGAACGCCCGGGACAGATCCTGGGGTCGAAGCTTCATCGAGGTGGTCGCACGTCAGCGGTAGTTGGTGAACTGGACCGCGAAGTCGTAGTCCTGCTCCTTGACCAGGGCGATCACGGCCTGGAGGTCGTCGCGCTTCTTCGACGACACCCGCAGCTCGTCGCCCTGGATCTGGGCCTTGACGCCCTTGGGGCCTTCGTCGCGGATCAGCTTGCTGATCTTCTTGGCGTTCTCGGAGCTGATGCCCTCCTTGAGGGCGATCGAGATCTTGGAGAGCTGCCCCGACTGACGGGGCTCGCCGGCGTCGAGGATCTTGAGGCTCTGGCCGCGCTTGATGAGCTTCTGCTGGAAGACGTCGAGCACGGCGGACGCACGGTCGTCGGCCGAGGCGCTGATCTCGATGCCGTTCTCGCCCTGCCACGCGATGGTGGCTCCGGTGCCCTTGAAGTCGAACCGCGTGGCGATCTCTCGCGCGGTCTGGCCCAGCGCGTTGTCGACCTCCTGGCGGTCGAACTTGCTGACGATGTCGAACGACGAGTCGGCCATGGACTGATCTTCTCCTAGCGGTTGCTGCGGGTCCGGATCGGCCCGCGGTGAGGGGTCCGATCCGTTTTCGTGAGGGCGGTACCCCTGTTGTATTGTTTCGTCTCGTTCTCGCGAGGCCAACCCGGCAGCGCAGAGCGCCCGGCAGATTGCCCGAGCGGCCAATGGGAGCGGACTGTAAATCCGTCGCGAAAGCTACCCAGGTTCGAATCCTGGATCTGCCACCCACTCGAGGGCCTCGACCGTCATGGTCGGGGCCCTTTCGGCGTGCTGTGACAGGACTCTCGTTCTCCGGTGGCAGCTTCGACGGGAGCCTGCCCCCGTCGATAACCTCGAGACATGAGGCGTGACCCGGCGCTCGGACGGATCCCGGGGTGAAGCGTCACCATCGCGCCCTGGTCGCCGTCGGCGTCGTGGCCGCCGTCGCGGTGGCCGCGTTCGTCGCCTTCGGGGCACGGCACCCACCCGGGAGCACCCTCACCTCGCCGATCACCGGCCGGACCGTGACGCTGCCCCAGCTTCCCGAGCCGTGGAACCGCGTCGACACCTGGCTGCGCGACCGCCTCGGCCTGCCGGAGGCACCCGACGACACGCTGCCGAACACGATGGTGTGCCACCGGCTGCCCGAGCTGCGGACCGCCGCCGACTTCAACGCGCTGGTGGCGACGGTGCGCAACCAGCCGGCGTTCGTCGGCGGTGATGTCGGGGTCGACGTCGAGCTCCACGACGGGCGACAGCTCTGGCTGTTCGGCGACACGCTGCGCGACTCGTCGTACGACGCCCCCCGGATGGTGCGCAACTCGATGCTCGTGTGGGACCCGGACTGCAGCGGCGTGGTCATCGCTCCCGACCACGGTGCGGTCATCCCTGACCGGGACGCGTCGGTCGGCTATTGGCCGATGTCGGCCGGCGTGATCCACCGCCCCGGCTTCGACGTGGTCGGCGTCGCCGCGCAGCGCGTGCGGGCCACGGGTGCGGGGCCGTGGGACTTCCAGGTCCTGGGGCCGTCGCTGGCGGTGTTCATCGTCGGGGACGGCGGCGTCCCGCAGCTCGCCAGCGTCACCGACCTCGGACCGGACAAGGCCGATCCGAGCCGGCCCATGTGGGGCGCCGCAACGGTGGTCATCGGCGGCTGGGTCTATGTCTATGGCACCGCCAAGCCGGAGGGCAGCACGGCGTTCGGGTCCGCCCTCCACGTCGCCCGCGCGCATGTCGGCGACCTGATCCACCCCGAGGACTGGCAGTACTGGACCGGCACCGCGTGGGGCGCCGAGGGCTCGCCGCTGGGGACGCTGATCGAGGCCAAGGGCGGGGTCTCCGAGGTGCTGTCGGTCTTCCCTCGGAAGGGGCGCTGGTACGCCGTCAGCAAGCGCGGCGACGCCTTCGGCACAGACCTGGTCGTCTGGCGCTCGCCGGGACCGACCGGACCCTTCGTGGCCGGCGACCCGGTGGCTCAGATCCCGACCAGCCCGCAGGAGGGGCTGATCCGCTACATGCCGGTGGCCCACCCGGACCTCCATGCGCGCCCGGGCCACGTGCTGGTCTCCTACAGCCGCAACGTCAGCGACCCCGCCGAGCTGCGCAAGAACCCCTATCTCTATCGCCCGGTGTTCCTCGAGATCCCGCTCTGACCGGCGCGGCCGCCGACCGTCGTACGAGGTCGGTTCGGATGACGTCCGCTGCGGTCAGTGGGTGTGGGGGCCGTCGCCGTGGTCGTGGCCGCGGATCTCGCCCTCGGGGACGGGGGCGACGCGGTCGTCGAGGAGGGGCTGGGCGGGGTTCCAGCGGGTGCCGTGCTCGGCGTCGAAGCGACGGCGGGCGATCGCGGAGAGCGCCTCGAGCACGACCCGGTTGGCCAGCGCGGCGGTGATGTCGGCGTGGTCGTAGGGCGGCGCGACCTCGACGACGTCGACGCCCACCACCGGGAGCTCGAGACAGATCCTGCGGACCGAGTCGAGCAGCTCGCGGGCCGACAGCCCGCCCGGCTCGGGAGTGCCGGTCCCGGGGGCATGGCCGGGATCGCAGACGTCGATGTCGACGGAGAGGAACACGCCCTCGCAGTCGTCGGTGGCGATGTCGAACGCCTCGGTGAGACACGTGGACAGCCCACGGTGACCGATCTCGGTCATCTCATAGGAGCGCATCTTCTGTTGGGCCATCCAGCCGAGGGTGGCCGGCTCTGGCCAATAGCCGCGCAGCCCGATCTGGAGGAACCGGTCACCGCGCACGGCCCCGGACTCGATGAGGCGGCGCATCGGCTGGCCGTGGCCCCACAGCGACCCGAAGTCGATGTCGCCGGTGTCGGCATGGGCGTCGAAGTGGATCAGCGACACCCGCCCCTGGCCGAGGACGTCGGCGACGCCGGAGGCGTCGGCATAGGTGATGGAGTGGTCGCCGCCGAGCACGACGGGGATCGCCCCCGCGCGTGTGATGGTCGCGACCGCCTCGCGGATCTGGCCGAGCGAGCGCTGCACCTCGCCGGCATAGACCTCGACATCGCCGACATCGACGATCCTGAGGTCCTGGAGGGCGTCGGTGCGGAGTGCCAACGACGGCCGCGAGCCGTCGTGGGGCAGATAGTCGGTCTGCCGGATCGCCTGCGGTCCGAAGCGGGCCCCCGAGCGATAGGACGTGCCGCCGTCGAACGGCGCACCCAGGATCACCACATCGGCCCCGGCGATGCTCTCGGGATCGTCGAGGTCGGCCGCCGGCACCCCCAGGAAGGTGAAGTCGGGTCCGAAGAGGTTGCCGATGCGGGTCATCGCGACTGGTCTCCTGCGTCTGCGGGGTGGTGTGACGGCGGCGCGCTCGGCCCGTCCTCGGCCCTGGCCAGCCACGTCGGCTTCACGGTCACCAGTGCCAGATAGACGATACCGGCGGCGATCCCGGAGGTGAGGAAGCTGCTGTCGACACCGCCCAGGGCCTCGGCCACCGGCCCGGTGTAGGTGTCGGTGGAGTTGGAGAGAACGCCGACGACGCTGCCGACGAGCCAGGCCACCAGGGCGCCCGGGTTCCAGCCGCCGTGGTACCAGTAGCGGCCACCGGTGCGGCGCTGGTTGAAGACCTGGAGGGCGTCGCGGTCGTAACGGCCGCCGGTGCGCACGAAGCCGAGCAGCGTGATGACTGCCCAGGGTGTGGCCAGCGAGGTCAACACGACGACGAAGGTCGTCACCGCGCTCTCGGCGTCCCAGACGAACTTGCCGAGGAACACCAGCAGCGTGGAGAGCGCGGTCACGACGATGGTGGACTGCACCCGGGTGAGCCGCGGCAGGATCGCGTCGAGGTCGAGCCCCATGCTGTAGAGGTTCATGCCGCCTTGACCCAGGCTGCCGACGAGCGCGGCCGCCAGCGCCGGTGCGAGCAGCCAGCCGGGGACACCGCTGACGAGCCCGCCGACGAAGCTGACCTCGTCGAACAGGATCGAGGAGACGAACGCGCCCCACAGCGTCGGGATCAGCAGGCCGCCGAGCAGTCCGACGAACAGGCCTCCCAGCACCCGCCCGGGCCGGTGTCGCTCCGGAGAGATGTAGCGCGTCCAGTCACCTGTCTGGGTGACATAGGAGACCGGCCCGGCGATGCCGGCGGTCAGGGCGGCGAGCAGCCACGTCGGCCAGAAGGTGCCGAGGGCATAGAGGTCCGGCGTGCCGGCGTACGACGGGTCGAAGCGCCCGGCGAGCCCGATCACCGTGAGCACCATCGCGGCGCCGACGACCCAGACGATCACCGTGTTGACCCTGACCAGCCACGAGTAGCCATAGATGGCCACCGCGGCCACTGCCACGGCGAGGACGCCGTAGCCGACGACGTACTGCCAGTCGTGGGCAGCCGCGCCGGTGAGCCGGTCCCAGCCGGCGGCCACGGCCTCGCCTCCGGTCCAGATCGTGAGCGCCACATAGCCGAGACAGAGCAGCAGTCCGATGACCGAGGCGACCAGTCGGCCCTGGACGCCGAAGTAGGCGCCGGAGGTGACCGAGTTGTTGGTGCCGGACCGATAACCCAGCAGTGCCATCGGTGTCACCGCCAGGGCGCCGACCGTGGTGCCGACGAGGATCGCCGCCACGCTCGCCCACCAGCCGAGGCCATAGAGGATCACCAGCCAGCCGAAGACCCCCACCGAGAGAGCCATGTTGCCGCCCCACAGGATCGTGACGAGGTCACCCGGGGACGCGGTGCGCGCCGCTTCCGGGATGGTGTCGACGCCGTACTGCTCCATCCCGGCGGGGGAGGTCGTGTCCAAGGCTTCCACGAGGCGTCACCCTAGGACAGGCTTAGAACAAAATTCTAGATGCTGGAACGAAATTCTAAGTGTGGCGGAACTGGGCCCTAGACTCACGGTCGTGACGAAGCAACAGCCGGGGCGGCCCGAGGTCCGAGCCAAGGTGCTGCGAGCAGCGTTCCTCGCGGCGGCCGAGGCGGCGCCGGGGCCGGTCAAGGTGGCCGACATCGCCCGGCGGGCGGAGATGAGCCCGGGGCACGTCATGTACTACTTCCAGCGCCGCGACCGCATCGTCGCCGAGACGCTGCTCCACGCCGAGCGGGAGCTGGCGGTGAAGCGGGACAAGCAGCTGGCCCGGGCGGTCGATGCGGGCCAGGCGCTCGAGATCCTGGTGCGGCTCTATCTCCCGACGGGCCGGGCCGACCCGCGGTGGCGGCTGTGGGCGCAGCTGCTCGCCAGCGCGCCGGACGACGGACAGACTCGAGTGGACTTCGCCGGCGTCATCGACTCGTGGGCCGACGCGCTGGCGCGCGTCGTCGCGGCCGGCTGCGACCAGGGCTCGATGACGTGCGAGGACCCCGTGGCTGCTGCCTATCAGGCCTGCCGTCTGATGGACGGCTATGCGCTCGAGGTGCTCATGGGTGCACCCGGGCGGAGCCGGACCTGGGCGGTCCGGTCCGTCCTGGACGCCGTACGCCGGAGCCTCAGCTGACAGCCGTGATCCGGAAGAGCTTGCCGTCGGCATAGCCGGCATAGAGCTCGCCGCCCGCCTGGGACACCGTCATGAGGAGACCCTTGTGGGGCACGGTGAAGGCCGACGACTCGTTGCCGATGTCGAAGCCCCCGATCCAGCCCTCGATGTCGCCATAGACGTAGTAGCCCTGCAGCGAGGGATAGCTGCTGCCGCGATAGACCGCGCCGCCGATGATGGCTTCGCCGAGCGGGTGGCGGTAGGTGTAGCGCGGCATGACGAGCTTGCCACCGCGGAGCTTGGCGTTGCTGTCGTGCACGCGCCGCCCTTCATAGCGAGACCAGCCGAAGTTGAGCAGCCGGCCGCCGACGGCCTCGACCGCGTCGACCTCCTCGACCTTGTCCTGACCGACGTCGCCGATCCAGAGCTGGTCGGTGAGCGGGTCGAGAGCCATCCGCCAAGGGTTGCGCAGTCCGATGCCCCAGATCTCGGGGTGCCCCTTCTTGCCGACCAGCGGGTTGTCGGCGGGGATGCGGTAACGCTTCCCGTGACGCACGTCGATGCGCAGGATCTTGCCGAGCATGGAGCCGTGGTCCTGGGCATGGCCGAACTGGTTGTCGTGGCCGCCGCCGTCACCGGTCGAGATGTAGAGCAGGCCGTCGTTGTCGAAGACCAGCTTGCCGCCGTTGTGGTTGCCCGACTGGCGGTGGCGGATGCTGATGATCGGCTGGTAGGAGCTCATCACCAGCTTGCGCTTGACCACCTCGAAGCGGCCGATCTGGATGTCCTTGTTCTTCTTGACGAAGTCGACGAACAGCCAGTGGTTGTTGGCGAAGTCGGGGTCGAAGGCGAGCGCGATGACGCCGCGCTCCTCGTCGCACCGGGTCATCGACTTCAACGAGCCCACCTTGCGGAGCGTGCCGCCGCGCAGCACCTTGATCACGCCGCACTTCTGGGCGATGTAGAGGTCGCTCGAGCCCGGAGGGCTCGCCACGTCCGTGGGTTGAGCAAGACCGCTGACGACCTTGACGAGCTTGACGGTCGGGGCGGCCTTGGTCGCCGGGGCCGGGGCGGTTGCCGCGCGGTCGGGCAGAGCCGGCGCCGCGGGCGCGAGGGCGACGAGGGTGACGGCGGTGGCCGCGGCCATGGTCGCCACGACGATGGTCCTGATCAGACTCCGAGTGCGCATGGTGGCGACGCTATCGCTTCGCATGGCCCGCGTGCGTTCGAGGCATCGGCGCCGGCCCGCCGTTCCGGCCACTAGGGCTGGAAGATGACCTTGACCATGCCGTCGTGCTTGGCCCGGAAGTCGGCGTAGGCCTGGGGCGCGGCCTCGAGTGGCAGATGGTGGGTCGCGAACGTCTCGACGCCGAGCACGTCCTCGTCCCAGGTCAGCAGATCCACGATCTCGTCGGTCCAGCGGCGGACGTTGGCCTGGCCCATCCGCAGCTGGATCTGCTTGTCGAACAGCATCATCATGTTCATCGGGTCCGCCGCGCCCCCATAGACCCCGGAGATCGACACGGTCCCCCCACGCCGTACGGCGTCGAAGGCCGTGGTCAGCGCGGCGAGCCGGTCGAGGCCGGCCTTCTTCATCAGCGGCTGGGCCACCTTGTCGGGCAGCTTGCTCACCATCTTGTGCGAGATGGCCGCCAGCGGGGAGCCGTGGGCCTCCATGCCGACGGCATCGATCACCGCGTCCGGGCCGCGCCCCTCGGTGAGGGCGCGCGCCTCCTCGGCGACGTTGACCTTGGGGTCGCCCGCGTCGATGGTCTCCGCCCCTCGGGCGGCGACGCGAGCGAGCCGCTCGGGCACCCGCTCGGCGACGATGACCCGGGCTCCGCGATGCAGCGCGATCCGGGTCGCCATGTCGCCGATCGGTCCTGCCCCCAGGACAAGCACGGTCTGATGGGCGCCGGTGATGCCGGCGTACTCCACCGCTTGCCACGCGGTCGGGAGCACGTCCGAGAGGAGCACGAACCGGTCGTCGGGAGGTCCCTGCGGGACCTTGACCGGGCCGTAGTCGGCGAAGGGGACCCGCAGCAGCTCGGCCTGGCCGCCCGGCACCTCGCCATAGAGCTTGCTGTAGCCGAACAGGCTCGCGCCCGTGCCGTGCTCATGGTTCTGGGTGGTCTCACACTGGCTCTGCAGGCCCTGCCGGCACATCCAACAGCTGCCGCAGCTGACGTTGAACGGCACCACCACCCGGTCGCCCGGCGCCAGGTTGCCCACCTCGGGGCCGACCTGCTCGACGATGCCCATCGGCTCATGGCCGACCACGTCGCCGGGGGTCATGAACGCCGACAGCGGCTCATAGAGGTGGAGGTCCGAACCGCAGAGGCCGGTGGACGTCACGCGGATGATCGCGTCGGTGGGCTGCTCGATGACGGGGTCGGCGACGTCTTCGACGCTGATCTCTCGCGGTCCCTGCCAGGTCACGGCACGCATGGCGTTCCTCCGTCGGCTCGGTGGTCGGTGAGCCCGAGCGGTACCCACGAGGGTGAACGCCCACGCCCGGGCCGCGCGCGCCGACCCGAGTTCTTCACGCCCTTGGCTCGCGGGCGTCAAGATGGCCCCCATGAAGGTCGGGCTCATGGTCACCTGCGTCAACGACGCGATGTTCCCCGACGCCGGCAAGGCGACGGTGACCCTGCTCGAGCGGCTGGGTGTCGAGGTCGGCTTCCCCGCGGGCCAGACCTGTTGCGGCCAGCCGATGGTCAACACCGGCTACATCGCGGAGGCCGTCCCCGCGGTGCGGGCGTTCGTCGACGCGTTCGCGTCGTACGACGTCGTGGTGGTGCCGTCCGGCTCGTGCGCCGGGTCGGTGCGCCACCAGCACCCGATGGTCGCGCGCCGGGTCGGCGACGCCGGGCTCGCCGCCGCGGTGGCGGAGGTGGGTCCGCGGGTCCACGAGCTGTCGGAGTTCCTGGTGGACGTGCTGGGTGTGGACGACGTCGGGGCGTCGTTCCCGCACCGCGTCACCTATCACCCGACCTGCCACTCGCTGCGGATGCTGGGCGTGGGGGACCGCCCGACGCGGCTGCTGAAGGCGGTGCGCGGTATCGATCTGGTCGAGCTCCCGCAGGCCACCGAGTGTTGCGGGTTCGGCGGCACGTTCGCGCTCAAGAACGCCGACACCTCCGTGGCGATGGGATCCGACAAGGCCCGCCACGTCCGCGAGACGGGCGCCGAGGTGCTGGTCGCGGGCGACAGCTCCTGCCTGATGCACATCGGTGGGCTGTTGTCGCGGCAGCGGGCGGGAGTGCGCACGATGCACCTCGCCGAGGTGCTCGCCGCCCAGGAGGGGTTGTCGTGACCGGGACGTTCGTCGGGATGCCGGCGTTCCCCGTGGCCGCGCGCGAGGCGCTCGCCGACACCCAGCTGCGCCGCAACCTGGCCCACGCGACCGTCACCATCAGGGCCAAGCGGGCGGCGGTGGTCGGTGAGGTCGAGGAGTGGGAGCAGCTCCGGCTGGCCGGGGCGGCGATCAAGGACGACACCCTGCTCCACCTCGACGACCACCTGGTGCGGCTCGAGGAGACCCTCCAGGCCAACGGCGCGATCGTGCACTGGGCCCGTGACGCCGCCGAGGCGGCCGCGGTCGTCGCGGAGGTGGCGAAGGCCCACGGGGTCGACGAGGTCGTCAAGGTCAAGTCGATGGCCACCCAGGAGATCGACCTCAACGACGCGCTGGCGGCCCGGGGCATCGCCGCCTGGGAGACCGACCTGGCCGAGCTGATCGTCCAGCTCGGCGGCGACCTGCCCTCCCACATCCTGGTGCCCGCCATCCACCGCAACCGCGCCGAGATCCGCGAGATCTTCCTGGCCGCGATGGGCCGGGCCGGCCGTCCGGCGCCCGACGACCTGACCGACGAGCCGGCTGTTCTCGCCGCCGCGGCCCGCGAGCACCTGCGCGAGAAGTTCCTGCGCGCCAAGGTCGCAGTCTCCGGAGCCAACTTCGCGATCGCCGAGTCCGGCACCCTGGTCGTCGTCGAGTCCGAAGGCAACGGCCGGATGTGCCTCACGCTGCCGGAGGTGCTGGTGTCGGTCGTCGGGATCGAGAAGATCCTGCCCACCTGGACCGACCTCGAGGTGTTCCTCCAGCTGCTGCCGCGCTCCTCGACGGGGGAGCGGATGAACCCCTATACGTCGTTCTGGTCGGGGGTGACCCCCGGCGACGGGCCGCAGGAGGTGCACGTCGTCCTCCTCGACAACGGCCGCACCCGGGCGCTCGCCGACCAGGTCGGCCGGCAGGCGCTGCGCTGCATCCGCTGCTCGGCCTGCCTCAACGTCTGCCCGGTCTATGAGCGCACCGGCGGCCACGCCTATGGCTCGGTCTATCCCGGCCCCATCGGCGCCATCCTCAACCCGCTCCTCAAGGGCGTCGGGACCGACGACCAGACCGACTCGCTGCCCTATGCCTCCAGCCTCTGCGGAGCGTGCTTCGAGGCGTGCCCCGTGCGCATCGACATCCCGTCGGTGCTCGTCGAGCTGCGAGCCCAGGTCGTTGACGCCCACCGCGGTCGCCGTCCCAAGCCCGAGGCGGTGGCGATGCGGGGTGCCGGCTGGGTCTTCGCCAGGCCGTCCCGGCTGGCCGTCGCCGAACGAGGGGCGGGGCTGGTGGGCCGTGTTGCCCAGCGCCTCGGGCGTCGTACGGCGCCCGGCGGCCGCCGCGTCCTCGGCAGTCTGCCCGGCCCGGCCGCTGGCTGGACCGGTGCTCGCGACCTGCCCTCGCCGCCGGCCGAGTCGTTCCGGGCCTGGTGGCGACGGACCCGCGGGACGGGAGCCGGTCGGTGAGCGCGCGCGACGAGGTGCTCGGCCGGGTGCGGCGCGCGATCGGCGACACGGCAGGGGAGCGGGTCGCCGTCCCGCGTGACTACCGCGATGTCGCGCCCGTGGTCGGGTTCGACCAGATGCTCGACCTCTTCGTCGAGCGGGTGGCGGACTACCGAGCCACGGTGATCAGGTGCACCGAGGCCGAGCTGCCCGCCCTGCTCGTCGCGGAGACCGACGGTCGTCGGTTCGTCGTGCCGCCCGGCCTGCCGTGGCCGGTGGCCGGTGCCGTGGTCGACGACCCGGACGCGCCGCTCAGCGCCGCCGAGCTGGACGACCTCGAGGGCGTGGTCACCGCTGCGGCGGTCGGGATCGCGGTCACCGGCACGATCGTGCTCGACCACCGACCCGACCAGGGCCGCCGGGCGCTGTCGCTCGTGCCCGACCGGCACGTGTGCGTCGTACGCGCGGACCAGGTGGTCGCCGGTGTCCCCGAAGCGCTCGGCCGGCTGGATCCCACCCGGCCGCAGACCTGGATCAGCGGGCCGTCCGCGACCAGCGACATCGAGCTCAACCGGGTCGAGGGTGTCCACGGCCCCCGCACGCTGCGGGTGGTGCTGGTCTCGTGAGCGTGGCTCCGCGCTGAGCACGCTCCCGACCGCGGTGGCACACTGCTGGTGATGCCCCCCGACGACCCACGGCCCCACCACCCGGAGCCCCCGCAGCGCGAGCAGCTGCACGACATCGGCCGCCGTCGGGCCTGGGCGATCTGGCTGGTGGCGCTGTCGGTCTATGTGCTCGCCGTCTTCCACCGCAGCTCCCTGGGTGTCGCGGGGTTGCTGGCCGTGCAACGCTTCGGGATCACGGCCACCGAGCTGGCGTTCTTCACGGTGCTCCAGCTGCTCGTCTATGCCGGGATGCAGATCCCGGTCGGCGTCCTGCTCGACCGGTTCGGCGCCCGCGTGATGTTGTTGGCCGGCCTGGTGACGATGACTGCGGGGCAGTTCGCCTTCGCGTTCGCCACCTCCTTCCCGCTGGCGGTCCTCGCCCGGGCCGTTCTCGGCGCGGGCGACGCCATGGTGTTCGTGTCCGTGCTCAGGCTGGTCACCGCCTGGTTCCTGGTGCGCCAGGCGCCGCTGGTCACCCAGCTCACCGGGCAGGCGGGCCAGCTCGGCGCGATCCTCGCCGCCGGGCCGCTCGCCTGGGCCCTCCACGCCCTGGGCTGGACCCGGACGTTCGCGCTGTCCTCGTCGGTCGGCGTCGTGCTCATGGTCGGGGTCGCGCTGCTGGTCAAGGACTCGCCCTACCGCGTCATCGACCCCGTCAAGGTCAAGATGCGCGCCCTCACGCGGTCACTGCGCACCGTGTGGGGCAACCCCGGCACCCGGCTCGGGATGTGGTCACACTTCACCTCGCCGTTCTCGGTGACCGTCTTCGGCATGTTGTGGGGCTATCCGTTCCTGGTGCGTGGGGAGGGCCTCTCCGAGCGCGCCGCCGGGCTGCTCCTCATGCTGATGACCGGCTGGGTGGTCGTCTCGGGGCTGGTGCTCGGCGCCCTGGTGACGCGTTTCCCGTTCTATCGCTCGCGGATCGTGGTCGGTGTCGTCGGGTTGATCGCGGCCGTGTGGACCGCCGTACTCCTGCAGCCGGGGCCGTCGCCGCTCTGGCTGCTCATCCTGCTGGTCTGCACGATCGCGACCGGGGGCCCGGCGTCGATGGTCGGCTTCGACCTCGCCCGGTCGTTCACGCCCCAGGAGGCCACCGGGCGTGCCAACGGCGTCGTCAACATCGGCGGCTTCCTCGCGGCACTGCTGACCATGGCCCTCGTCGGCCTCGTTCTCGACTGGCGCGAGCCGGGTGGCATGGCGGCCTATGACCTCGATGACTTCCGCACCGCGCTGTCGGTGCAGTACGTCTTCTGGATCCTCGGCGCGGTCCAGATCCTGCGCTACCGGCGCAAGGCCATCGACCACCTCCACCGCGTCCACCCGGGCGCCGTGGAGCAGCTCAAGCGGGGCGAGCCGTTCGTCCATCCCGGCTTCGCCGACCAGGAGGGGGTCTGAGACCCCGGAACCCTGCCCATGTGGTGAACATCCGGCGCGATCCTTGACCCAACCGCGACGATGGGTGGGTGGACACGCTGCAACCTCGGGAAGTGCCTCTGGGAGGCCTGCGTGCCATGACCGTGCGCCGGACCCTGCCCTCACGGGAGCGCTCGCTCATCGGCGCGTGGTGCTTCCTGGACCACTTCGGTCCCGACATGGTCGACCGGACCGGGGGGATGAAGGTCGCCCCGCACCCCCACACCGGTCTGCAGACCGTCAGCTGGCTCTTCGCCGGCGAGATCGAGCACCGCGACAGCGCCGGCCACCATGCGTTCGTCCAGCCGGGCGAGGTCAACCTCATGACCGCCGGCCGCGGCATCAGCCACTCGGAGGTCTCGACCCCGCGCACCACCGAGCTCCACGGCGCGCAGCTGTGGGTGGCCCTCCCCGATGCCCATCGCGACATCGAGCCCGGTTTCGCCCACCACGTCCCCACGCTGCTACGCCGCGAAGGCTGGCGGGCGAGGGTGTTCGTCGGCTCGTTGCTCGGCGAGACGTCGCCCGTGCCGACGTACTCACCGCTGGTCGGCGCCGAGCTGACCCTCGCCGAGGGCACCGAGGTCGACCTCGACCTCGACCCCACCTTCGAGTACGGCGTCCTGGCCGACACCGGCAGCGTGCTGGTCGACGGGTCCGAGATCCCCGAGCATGCGCTGGGCTACCTGGCGCCCGGTGCCAGCGGGGTGCGGCTGTCCGGCCGAGGTCGCTCCACGCGGCTGCTGCTCCTGGGCGGCGAGCCGCTGGGTGAGCAGATCGTGATGTGGTGGAACTTCGTCGGGCGCACCCACGAGGAGATCGTCGCTTTCCGGGAGGAGTGGCAGACCCAGATCCATGACGGCGACGAGCTCGTGACCACCGGCCACCGGGTGACCCCCGGGCGTTTCGGGGTGGTGTCGGAGCGGCTCGGCCCGATCCCGGCCCCAACGCTGCCCCACGCGCGGCTCAAGCCCCGCCGCTGAGAGTCGTCCCCGCCAGGTGGGGCTCGGCGCTGCCCACTGTCGGCGCCGGCCGATAGGTTGCCGAGCGCAGGCCCGCCGAGGCCGGTGAGGAGGGTGGCGCGCGTGGACGCAGTGGCGTGGTCGTTCGACGCCGAGCTGTGGCGTGCCGAGGCCAGCGACGCCTGGGTGTTCGTGACGGTGCCGCCCGACCTCAGCGACGACATCCGCCTCGCCGGAGGTCCGCCGGTGGGGTTCGGGTCGGTCCGGGTCAGGGCCCGCCTGGGCTCGACCACGTGGGCGACGTCGGTGTTCCCTGACAAGAAGTCCGGGTGCTTCGTGCTGCCGGTCAAGCGCGCCGTGCGCCACGCCGAGGGGCTCGACGACGGCGACGTGGGCTCGTTCGAGATCGAGGTGGTGTCGTGATGAGAGGTCCGGTCATCGGCGAGGACGGCGTGCCGCGCTGCCCCTGGGGCGCGACGAGCGACGACTACATCCGCTACCACGACACCGAGTGGGGGACGCCGGTCCACGGCGAGGCCGCCCATCTCGAGCGCCTCACCCTCGAGGCCTTCCAGTCCGGGCTCTCCTGGTTGACGATCCTGCGCAAGCGGCCGGCGTTCCGCGATGCCTTCGCCCAGTTCGACCCCGACGCGGTCGCCGCCTTCGACGACGTCGACGTCCAACGCCTCATGGCCGACGCCGGGATCGTGCGCAACCGCGCCAAGGTGCTCGCGGCCATCACCAACGCCCGCGCCACCGTGGCGCTGCGTGAGGACGGCGGCCTGCCGGCCTTCCTGGCCGGCTTCCGGCCGGACCCGCCGGCCCCGGCCCCCGAGTCCCTCGACGACATCCCAGCGACCACCGCAGCCTCCCTGGCGATGTCCAAGGCGCTCAAGAAGCGGGGGTTCGTCTTCGTGGGACCCACGACCATGTACGCCCTGATGCAGGCCATTGGGCTCGTCGACGACCACCTGGCGGGCTGTCACCGGCGCGGCTGCGCCGGTCGCTGAGTCGCGGCTGGCGTCACCGGGTCAGGCGACGCTGCGGGTGCGGGCGCCGACCACGCTCGCGTAGTGCTGCTCGACGAGCTCGCGGACCGCGGCCTCCCACGTCCGTCCGGGCCGCTCGGCGTCGACCGGTTCGTCGACGTCGCCGCCGTACCGGTCGCTCACCTCGCCGGGGCCCCACATCCGGACCCCGGTCACGCCCAGGTTCTCCAGATAGACGCGACCGGCGTGTGAGGGGGTGAGCGTGAGGTCCATGGCCTGGTGGAGGGAGCCCAGCCAACGGTCGACCACGCGCCCCGTGGCCGCGGCGCCGTAGTGGTGCAGGAACCCACTCACGTCGGTCTGGAAGACCCCGACGGTCGGCACGTGCAGCTGGCGAGCGGCACGCACGGCGGCGGCCCCGAGCGCGACCGGCGAGGCCAGGTGCACCAGGTCGGGCCGGAACTCCTCCAGCGACCGGCGCAGCACCGGGTCGGGCAGTCCGACCGGGAGGCCGGCGTACGTCGGCAGCCTGACCGCGCGCGTCCGGACCACGCGCGCGGCGTGATGGCGCGTCGGGCCGGCGCCCGGGGCGAGGACGAGCACCCGGTGCCCCTGGCGCTGGAGCTGCCGGGACACGTGGAGCACGCTGGTCGTCACCCCGTTGACCCGGGGCAGGAACGACTCGGCGGCGATGGCGACGCGCATGACTCCAGCGTCCGCGTGGCACGTGAACACTCGGCGACCTGCGAATGCGCCCCCGGCGAACCTTCCGTGTCAACCGGCTCTCCACAAGGTCGAGTTAGTACGGAAGGGAGCGGCCGCTGCCTTCCGTACTAACTCAAGCCTGTGGATGACGGTTGGCGGGCATACCCTGTCCCGCGTGACTCGCGTGCATGCCTTCGGTGACGACGCCCTCGGAGACCTCGACGCGGTTGGGATGACCAAGGCCCTGGCAAGTCAGCAGGTGTCGGTGGGTGAGCTCGTCGAGGCCGCCATCGCTCGGCTCGAACGCATCGAACCGGCCGTCAACGGGTTGGCCTACGACGCGGTCGCGCGGGCTCGTGCCGAGGCGGCGGCACCGCGGGGAGGCTTCTTCGCCGGCGTGCCGTCGTTCCTCAAGGACAACGTCGACGTCGCGGGGATGCCCACCCAACAGGGGTCGGACGCGTTCGTGAGCGGCCCCAAGCAGGTCGATGGGGATGTGGCGCGGATGTTCCTCGCCACCGGCCTGATCCCGCTGGGCAAGACCCAGCTCTCGGAGTTCGGGTTCAGCGCCTCGGCCGAGCACCCGCGGCTGGGGGCCGTCCGCAACCCCTGGCACCTCGATCACACCGCGGGCGCCTCGTCCTCGGGCTCCGGGGCCTTCGTGGCCGCCGGTGTCGTGCCCATCGCCCACGCCAACGACGGTGGTGGCTCGATCCGCATCCCTGCCGCCGTCAACGGGCTCGTGGGTCTCAAGCCCACCCGAGACCGGCTGCCACAGGAGAAGCTGACCCGGCAGATGCCGCTGCGCATCGTCGCCAACGGCGTGCTCACGCGGTCGGTCCGCGACACCGCGGCGTTCCTGCGCGAGGCGGAGAAGATCTATCGCAACCTCGCCCTGCCGCCGGTCGGTGACGTGACCGGACCTGCCAAGCGGCGGCTGCGGGTCGCCGTCCTCACCCGTTCGCTCAACACCGACGCGACCCCTCATGTCGCCGCGGAGACCCTGCGCACCGCCGCCCTCCTCGAGGGGATGGGACACCACGTGGAGGAGGTGGCCCCACCCGCACCGGCCGGCTTCCCCGACGACTTCCTGCTCTATTGGTCGATGTTCTCCCTGTTCATGCAGCGCACCGGGCGGATGTCCTTCGGTCGCTCGTGGGACGTGACCCGGACCGACAACCTGTCCCGTGGCCTGGCCCGCCACTGCGCCACCAACCTGCGCCACCTGCCGGGCGCGATCCGTCGGCTGCGGCGGCAGGCGGCGGCCTCACGTGCGTTCTATGCCGACTGGGACGTCCTGCTCAGCCCGACGCTCGCGCACGAGACACCCCTGATCGGCCACCTCGACCCGACCCAGTCCTTCGAGACGGTGATGGGCCGGCTGTTGGACTGGGTGGCGTTCACGCCCTACCAGAACGCGTCGGGCGACCCGGCCGTGTCGCTGCCGCTCGCCACCGACGAGAAGGGCCTCCCGCTCGGCATGATGCTGGCCGCTGGAGCCGGCCGCGAGGCCACCTTGCTCGAGCTCGCCTGGGAGCTGGAGCAGGCCGCTCCCTGGGCCCGGATCCAGGGCTGATCCCGCGGCTGCGAGAGAGGCCCGATCGCGCCCGCTCAGGCGGCGACCGAGCCGATTTCATCCCGGGGCGCGCGCGTGTGTATTCTTGCTCGTCGCTTGCCCCTTTAGCTCAGTCGGCAGAGCGACTCCATGGTAAGGAGTAGGTCTACGGTTCGATTCCGTAAAGGGGCTCTGGGACGGGAACCTCGGCACACGCCGAGGGATCCGCTCCGGCGGCGGGGTAGCTCAGGTGGTTAGAGCACACGGCTCATAATCGTGGTGTCGCGGGTTCAAATCCCGCCCCCGCTACTGCGCAGACAGCACGACCCGGCACAACTGCCAGCACGAACGACCAAAGGACTTTCCCGTGGCCAGCAAGACTTCCGATGTTCGCCCCAAGATCACTCTTGCCTGCACCGAGTGCAAGGAGCGCAACTACATCACCAAGAAGAACCGCCGCAACGACCCCGACCGCATGGAGCTGTCGAAGTTCTGCCCCCGTTGCCGCAAGCACACGCCGCACCGCGAGACCCGCTGACCCAGCGCGTCCCACCGGACCGACCCGTCGCCGCGGCGACGGGTCGTCGTCATTTCGGAGGGGCGCCATCCTGCGTGAGCGAGGACCCGCCGGGTCCGCCCTCGCTGCTAGCGTCCTCGCATGCCCATCGACGCCTCGCTGGTCGGCCGGGAGTTCCCGCCGACGCGGCCCTATGCCGTCTCCGAGGAGAAGGTCCGCGAGTTCGCCGCCGCCTCCGGCACGGCCTATGCCGGCGGCCCCGCTCCCGCCACCTTCCCGATCGTGCTCGCCTTCGACGCGATGAACGCCTTCCTCGCGGCCGAGGAGATCGAGCTGTTCCGGATCGTCCACGGTGAGCAACGGTTCGCCTATCAGCGTCCCGTCGTCCCAGGTGATGTGCTCTCCGCGACGCTGACCGTCGCCTCGCTGCGCCAGATCGGGGGCAACGACATCATCGGGACCCGCAGCGAGATCACCGACGCGTCCGGCGCCCTGGTCTGTACGACGACCGCCACCCTCGTCCACCGGGGGGCCGACGCATGAGCGCTGCGCTGACCCCGGGCGCGGCGCTCGACCCGCGGAACTATCGGGTGACCCGGGCCGACCTGGTCCGCTATGCCGGCGCGAGCGGTGACTTCAACCCCATCCACTGGTCCGAGCGGGTCGCGACCTCGGTGGGCCTGCCCGGCGTGATCGCCCATGGCATGTTCACCATGGCACTCGCCGCCCGGGCGGTCGCGGAGTGGACCGAGGGGGCCGAGGTGGTCGAGCTGGGCTGCAAGTTCACCAACCCGGTCGTCGTTCCCGACGACGACGAGGGTGTCGAGGTCACCGTCGCCGCGACCGTCAAGGACGTCGCCGACGGCCTCGCCACGCTGGCACTCGAGGTCACCTGTGACGGCCAGAAGGTGCTGGGCGTCCCCAAGGCTGTCGTGCGTGTCTGAACAGGCCCGCGAGCTCCTCCGCGACCACACCACGCTGCGGCTGGGTGGCCCGGCACGCCAGTGGGTCGAGGCCGCCACCGAGGCCCAGCTGGTCGACGCAGTCGCGGCGGCCGATGCGGCCGGGAGGCCGCTGCTCCTCCTCGGGGGTGGCAGCAACCTGGTGGTCGCCGACGAGGGCTTCGACGGGACCGTCGTGCATGTCGCCACCCGCGGGGTCGTCCCCGACGCCGACGTCTGCGAGGTCGGCACGGACGGCGAGCCGGCCTCCTGTGGCGGCATCGTCGTCCGCGTGGCCGCCGGAGAGCCGTGGGACGACTTCGTCGCCCTGGCCGTTTCGCGCGAGTGGATCGGGGTGGAGGCGCTCGCCGGCATCCCGGGCCTGGTCGGTGGCACGCCGGTGCAGAACGTGGGGGCCTACGGCCAGGAGGTGGCCGACACCATCGCCTCGGTGCGGACGTGGGACCGCGTCGACCGCACCCAGCGCACCTTCGCCGCCGCCGACTGCGGCTTCGGCTATCGCACCTCCCGGTTCAAGGCCGAGCCGGGCCGCTACGTCGTGCTGGAGGTGACCTTCCAGCTGACCCAGGGCAGCCTCGGGACGCCCGTGCGATATGCCGAGCTGGCCCGGACCCTCGGCGTCGAGGTGGGCAGCCGCGCGTCGTCGGCGGCGGTGCGCGACGCCGTCCTCGCGCTGCGGCGCGGCAAGGGCATGGTCCTCGACCCCGACGACCACGACACCTGGAGCGCCGGGTCGTTCTTCACCAACCCGATCCTGTCGGCGGACGATGCCGTAGCACTGCCCGCCGACGCGCCGCGCTGGCCGCAGCCTGACGGAACCGTCAAGTCCAGCGCCGCCTGGTTGATCGAGCACGCCGGGTTCACCAAGGGCTACGGCGCCGGCCCGGCACGCCTCTCCAGCAAGCACACGCTGGCCCTCACCAACCGGGGCGAGGCGACCACCGCGGACCTGTTGACGCTGGCTCGTGAGGTGCGCGACGGCGTCGAGCGCGCCTTCGGCGTACGCCTGGTCAACGAGCCGGTCCTCGTCGGCTGCGCCCTCTGACGGCAACCTCCGGCACCTGTTGCCGGCGTGCGCCGCGGGATCAGCCGAGCCAGGCGTCAACCTCTGCGAGCCAGTGCGCCACGTCGGACTCCGGGGCGCGCGAGGCCCGCAGCGACATCCGGGCGAGCTCGGCGAGCTGCTCGTCGCGCAGGCCATGGGCGGCGCGCATCGTGGCGTACTGGGCGGCGAGCCGTGACCCGAACAGCAACGGGTCGTCGGCGCCCAGCGCGACCGTGACGCCGGCCTCGAGCAGCTGGGGGAGCGGGACCGAGGTGAGGTCGCTATAGACGCCGAGGGCCACGTTGGAGACCGGACAGACCTCGAGCGCCACCCCCGACGTGGCCAGTCGCTCCATCAGTCTGGGGTCCTCGGCCGACCGGACACCGTGTCCCAGGCGGCCGGCGTGCAGGTGGTCGAGGCAGACGCGGACGTGGTCGGGTCCCAGCAGCTCCCCGCCGTGGGGGTCGAGCAGCAGCCCCGCCCGCTCCGCGATCGCGAACGCCCCGGCGAACTCCTCGGTCCGGCCCCGCCGCTCGTCGTTGGAGAGCCCGAAGCCGACGACGCCGCGCCCGGCGTACTGCCGCGCCAGCCGGGCCAGGGTGCGGGCGTCGAGCGGGTGGCGGGTGCGGTTGGCGGCGATCACGACGGCGATCCCGAGCCCGGTCTCGCGCGACGCCTCGGCGACGGCGTCCAGCACGAGGTCGGTGAACGCGGTGATGCCGCCGAATCTGGCGGCATAGCCGCTGGGGTCGACCTGGATCTCCAGCCAGCGGCCGCCGTCGGCCACGTCGTCCTCGGCCGCCTCGCGCACGAGCCGGCGTACGTCGTCCTCGGTGCGCAGCACCGACCGCGCCACGTCGTAGAGGCGCTGGAACCGGAACCAGCCCTTCTCGTCGGCCGCCGAGAGCTGGGGAGGCCACTCGGTGACCAGCGAGTCGGGGAGCAGGATCCCGTCGCGCTCGGCCAGCTCGAGGAGCGTGCCGTGTCGCATCGAGCCGGTGAAGTGGAGGTGGAGGTGCGCCTTCGGGAGGGTCCGCAGCTCGCGCGGCTGGGGGGTCGCGCTCGGCATGCTGGTCATCGTAGGGGGCGGGCGGCGACGGGCCGGTTTGGACGGGGCCGCGCCTGTGCCCGTAGACTCCCCGTTTGGTGGTTCTCCCCCATGCTTCAGCCTGCCCTGGACCCAACCGGTGCGGCTGTGCGGGAGGACTCGGAGGGCACTAGCTCAACTGGCAGAGCATCGGTCTCCAAAACCGAAGGTTGGGGGTTCAAGTCCCTCGTGCCCTGCAAGGACCAAGAACTAGCCGGAAAGGTGGCCAGAGGTGTCGGACAGCCGCACGGTTCGCAATGCCGACCGCGACAAGCGCACCAGCCCGGCGATGTTCTACCGCCAGGTGGTCGCAGAGCTGCGCAAGGTCGTATGGCCGACCCGCGAGCAGCTGTGGACCTACTTCCTGGTGGTCATGATCTTCGTGCTGTTCATGATGGCGCTCGTCGCGCTCCTGGACCTGGGCTTCGGCAAGCTCGTGTTCTGGGCGTTCGACAGCGGCAGCGGCAGCACGACCGCGCCTTAGCCACCGGCGCCCCGACGGGCGCTGACGCGGGCGGGGCCGACCGGAGGGGTCGGCCAGCAAGGACCCATCAACATGACGGAGCATCACGTGTCGGACGAGTACGACGAGTCGGTCGAGGCCGAGGGCCTGGTCGACGAGACGCCTGCTGACGAGGTCGAGGCGACCCCGCTCGACGAGGAGACCCTCGTCGAGGACGTGGTCGACGGCGACGCCGGCGATGCTGACGTCGAGGACGTCGAGGACGAGGCGGTTGCCGAGGAGGCCGCCGAGGCGCCTGCCGACGAGGCCGTCGACGCTGACGAGGCCAGCGAGGCGCCCGCCGACGAGGCCGTCGAGGACGCTGACGAGGACGCCGAGTCCGGCGTCACCGAGCCGGTCTTCGAGGCTCCCGCGCTCGCCGACGACGAGCCCGCCGACGAGGCCGACGACGAGCCGGCCGCGGTGCTCGACCCGCTCGAGGCGTTCCGCAACGAGTTGTGGGCCAAGCCCGGTGACTGGTTCGTGGTCCACACCTACTCCGGCATGGAGAACCGGGTGAAGGCCAACCTCGAGAACCGCATCCACTCCCTCAACATGGAGGACTACATCCACGAGATCGTGGTCCCCACCGAGGAGGTCGCGGAGATCAAGAACGGCCAGCGCAAGATGGTCAAGCGGACCGTCCTGCCCGGCTATGTCCTGGTCCGCATGGACCTCACCGACGAGTCGTGGGCCGCCGTGCGCCACACCCCGTCGGTCACCGGCTTCGTCGGCCACAGCCACCAGCCGGTGCCGCTGAGCATGGCCGAGGTCGAGTCGATGCTCGCCCCGGCCGTCACCGCGGCCGCCGAGGCCGAGGCCGCCGCCTCCGGCACCGCCGCCCCTGGCACCACGCCGGCCAAGAAGCCGATCGAGGTCGCCGACTTCGCCGTCTCCGACTCGGTGATGGTGGTCGACGGTCCGTTCGCCACGCTCCACGCGACGATCACCGAGATCAACGCGGAAGCCCAGAGGGTCAAGGCCCTCGTCGAGATCTTCGGCCGGGAGACCCCGGTCGAGCTGAGCTTCAGCCAGATCGAGAAGGTCTGAGGCTCACCAGCAACACCCCGCAAGGTGGCAGGGTGAGGCGCCGTACGCCGGCAGCCCCGCTCGCTACGACCACGAGAACAGAAGGACCCTGACAACAGATGCCTCCGAAGAAGAAGATCGCTGCCCTGGTCAAGGTGCAGCTCCAGGCCGGGGCCGCGACCCCCGCGCCGCCCGTCGGTACCGCCCTCGGTCCCCACGGCGTGAACATCATGGACTTCTGCAAGGCCTACAACGCCCAGACCGAAGCCATGCGCGGCAACGTGATCCCCGTCGAGATCACGATCTATGAGGACCGCTCGTTCACCTTCGTCACCAAGACCCCGCCGGCCGCCGAGCTGATCAAGAAGCACGCCGGTCTCCAGAAGGGTTCCGGTGTCCCTCACAAGGAGAAGGTCGGCAAGCTGACCAAGGACCAGGTCCGCGAGATCGCGCAGACCAAGATGGTCGACCTCAACGCCAACGACATCGACGCCGCGATGAAGATCATCGAGGGCACCGCCCGCTCCATGGGCGTCACCACCGAGTGACGTCCCCCGAGCCGCACATCTAGCACCACGTGGCAGGGCCCGCGCTGGCCCGTCGTACCACACCTGGAAGAGAAGAGAGCCAGAACATGAAGCGCAGCAAGTCCTACCGCCAGGCGGCCGAGGGGTTCGACAAGGACACCGTCTACTCGCCGCTGGCCGCGATCAAGATCGCCAAGACCACCAGCAAGCGGAAGTTCGACGAGACCGTCGACGTCGTGATGCGCCTCGGGGTCGACCCCCGCAAGGCCGACCAGATGGTGCGCGGCACCGTCAACCTGCCCCACGGCACCGGCAAGACCGCCAGGGTCCTGGTCTTCGCCAACGCCGACAAGGCCGACGCCGCCCGTGAGGCCGGCGCCGACGTGGTCGGCGGCGACGAGCTCATCGACAAGGTCGCGGGTGGGTGGCTCGACTTCGACGCCGTCGTCGCGACCCCCGACATGATGGGCAAGGTCGGCCGTCTCGGCCGGGTGCTCGGCCCCCGCGGCCTGATGCCCAACCCCAAGACCGGCACCGTGACGCCGGACGTGGCCAAGGCCGTGTCCGACATCAAGGGCGGCAAGATCGAGTTCCGGGTCGACCGGCACGCCAACCTCCACTTCATCATCGGCAAGGCGTCCTTCGGTGAGGTCCAGCTCGCCGAGAACTACGCCGCCGCGCTGGAGGAGGTGCTGCGGCTCAAGCCGTCGGCCTCCAAGGGTCGCTACGTCAAGAAGGTCACCTTCTCGACCACCATGGGTCCCGGCATCCAGGTCGACCCCAACCGCACCCGCGCCATCGCGGAGGACGAGGAGACCTCGGCCTGACGCCGATGCTCCCGCTCACACGCTGACCACGAAGGCCCGCCGGGTTCCCGGCGGGCCTTCGTGTCGTTTCTCGTCCTTGTCCGCGCGGTCGCCTGTACCCGTCGTACGTCGTCGATTGGACGCAAACTGCATGCCGGAGCCCGGATTTGTTGCCGATTTGGGCCAAACCACAGGTCCAGCAGCAACCCCGGGCCGACGCCGCCAAGGGCCTTACTCGACGTAGAGCCGCTCGTCGACGAGCTTCTCGGCGACCAGCTGGCCGTCCTCTTCATAGCGGCTCTGGTCGAAGCGCTTGCGGAACTCCAGGTCAACGCCGTCGCGGCCGTTGCGGTTCTTCTCCACCGACAACACGGCCCAGTCCTTGAAGCGCTCGGCCTGGCCGGAGTCGAAGACGAGGTGGTGGCGGGCGATGATCTGGTACTTGTGTGCGAGCACGAGCAGCACGTCGGCCTCGTAGGCCAGCGCGGTGGAGCCGCGCAGGTGCTGGGCCCGCAGCCGCTTGCCGGTCTCGAGGCCTTCCTTGTCGGCGGCCACGATCGCGAGCACGGGGATGCGGGCGTCCAGGGAGAGGTCCTTGAGCTGCTCGACGACGACCGTGACCCGCTCGGCCTCGATCTCCGAGGAGTCCTCCTTGACCTTCTGGAGGTAGTCGATCACGGTCATCGGGGCCTCGCCGGTCTGGCGCCAGACCTGCTCGACGGCGTTGGTGATGACCTCGAGGTTGGTCACGTTGCCGCTGGAGCGGTGGACGTGGAACCGGTCGCTGTACTGCACGATGTGCTGGAGGGCCGGGATGGCGCCGCGCACGTCGGCCAGCCGGTCGGTGAGCCCGCCGGAGCCGTGGTCGACACCCTCGAAGGCCTGCCGGATGCGCACCAGGTTGGCGCCCTTGGGGTCGTTGAGCTCCCCGATCTCGAGGGCGAGGACACGCTCGAGGATGTTCTGCGGGTCGTGCTCATAGGTGAAGTAGAGGACCTGGCGACCGGAGCGGGCGGCGTTGCGGCCCATCTGCACGGCCATCGTCGTCTTGCCGAGGCCCTGGGCGCCGGAGAGCAGGATCAGGTTGCCACCGCGGAGGCCGCCGGAGAGGACGTCGTCGAGCGCGCCGAAGCCCGTCGGCCACATCCGGGCGGGTCCGGGCTCGGAGCGCAGGCGTGCGTCGGTCGTATCGAGCACGCTGCTCAGCGAGTGCACGTCGAGGTCCACGTGCGTCATTCCAGCATGACCGGGCGACACCTCGCGGCGGTTTGGTAAAACCCGTCCCGGCCCACGCGACCCTCGTGATTTGGCCGCGTTCGCGCGTACGGCGTACAGTTCGACGCTGAAACCAGAGACCGCCGGTTGGCGGACTGCACGCAGTCCGTCCGAAGGTCCCGCCGAACAGCGGGCGGCCCGCGCAGGTGACAGAGTGGCAGCGATGCCGGGCCGTGACCACGGCCCACCGGATCGCCAACGCCCTGGGCCTGCGCCCGGGGCGTTCCTTGTTCTCCGGGGTCGGGTGCCGGGGTCTCACGGACGTCCGAAGGGAGACCCCATGGCGCGGCCAGACAAGGCAGCCGCTGTCGCGGAGATCGTTGAGTCGTTCAACGACGCCGCTGGCGCTGTCCTGACCGAGTACCGCGGTCTCACCGTGAAGCAGCTGCAGGAACTGCGGCGCTCGCTCGGTGGGAACGCGTCCTACGCCGTGGTCAAGAACACGCTCACCAAGCTGGCCGCCAAGGAGGCGGGCATCGACGGTGTCGACGACCTGCTCAACGGCCCGACCGCGATCGCCTTCATCAACGGCGACGTGGTCGAGGCGGCCAAGGGTCTGCGTGACTTTGCCAAGGCACACCCCGCCCTCGTGATCAAGGGCGGCTTCCTGGACGGCAAGGCGCTCGACGCGAAGGAGGTCGCCAAGCTGGCCGACCTCGAGTCGCGCGAGGTCCTGCTGGGCAAGCTCGCGGGCGCCATGCTCGCGTCGCTGTCCCAGGCCGTCTATCTGCTCAACGCCCCGATCTCGCAGATGGCCCGGCTCGCCGGTGCGCTGCAGGCCGAAGCCGAGAGCAACCCCTCGATCCTCGCAGGTGGTGCTGGTACGCCGGCGGCCGATGTGGCTGCCGACGAGCCTGCTCCGGAGGCGGAGGCTGCGGCCGACGCTCCTGCCGAGGAGGCCACTGAGGCCCCCGAGGCCGCCGAGGAGGCTCCCGCTGAGGAGACCGCCGACGCTGCCGAGGCCGCCGAGGAGCCCACCGAGGCCTGAGCTCAGGCCGAGGTCCACCACCACCTGGAAAACCCGGCTCGTCGCCACCGCACCGCGACGGGCCACCGAACGGAAGGAACCGCCACCATGGCGAAGCTCACCACCGACGAGCTGCTCGACGCGTTCAAGGAGATGACCCTCATCGAGCTGAGCGAGTTCGTCAAGCAGTTCGAGGAGACCTTCGGCGTCACCGCCGCTGCCCCCGTTGCCGTTGCCGCGGCCGCCCCCGCGGGCGGCGGCGCTGCCGTCGAGGAGGCCGCCGAGCAGGACTCGTTCGACGTCATCCTCGAGGCTGCCGGCGACAAGAAGATCAACGTCATCAAGGAGGTGCGCGCGCTCACCTCCCTCGGTCTCAAGGAGGCCAAGGACCTGGTCGAGGCCGCCCCCAAGGCCGTGCTCGAGGGCGTCGCGAAGGACGCTGCCGAGAAGGCCAAGGAGACCCTCGAGGGCGCCGGCGCCACCGTCACCCTCAAGTGACGTCTCGCTGAGCCGGGCACCCGCCCGGCCCAGCAGCGCTTCCCAACGTCGACCCGGCAGAACTTCTGCCGGGTCGACGCGCATTTCCCGCTACGGTGACGCCATGGAGCACCGGGTGGCCTTCACCGTCTATTACGAGGACACCGACTCCCTGGGCGTCGTCTACTACGCCAACTACTTCAAGTTCATGGAGCGCGGCCGCAGCGAGCTGGTGGCGGCCCGGACGGGGCGCCCGGTTCAGGACTGGAACGCCGATGGCTTCTCGCTGGTGGTCCACAAGGTCGAGGCCACCTTCCGGCTGGGCGCGCGCCTGGGCGACGTCGTGGACGTCGTGTCGACGTTCAGTGTCGAGTCGCCGTTCCGTGGCCGGTTCGCGCAGCGCGTCGAGCGCGCGGCCACGGGCGAGGTGTGCGTCCAGGGCCACGTGGACGTGGTCTGCCTCGACGCCGCCACCGGCCGACTCATCGAGCTTCCCGCGGCGCTGGTGGCGCTCGGCGGCTGACACCGCAGCGCCGTCGCCCCGGCCGCGCAGCACCGGGTCGCGAGGTCGGCCACCGCCCCTCTCGATTCGCAGCGCGCTGGGCACTACGCTTTCCCGCATGTCCGACGCCTCCGAAATCCTGATTCCGCAGATCGACGCCGCTCAGATCTACGAACTCGACCGTGCTCACGTCTTCCACTCGTGGTCGGCGCAGGCCCAGATCAAGCCGATGGTGGTCACCAAGGCCGCGGGGTCGCGGGTGTGGGACGGTGACGGCAAGGAATACATCGACTTCACCTCCCAGCTGGTGTTCACCAACATCGGCCACCAGCACCCTCGCGTCGTCAAGGCCATCCAGGACCAGGCGGCGGACCTGTGCGTGATGGCGCCTGGCACCGCCGTCGCCTCGCGCTCCGAGGCGGCCCGCCTCGTCGCCGAGATCGCGCCCGACGGACTCAACAAGGTGTTCTTCACCAACGGCGGTGCCGACGCCAACGAGCACGCCATCCGGATGGCCCGGCTCCACACGGGCCGCGTCAAGGTGCTCTCGACCTACCGGTCCTACCACGGCGGCACCCAGCTCGCGATCAACGTGACGGGCGACCCCCGGCGCTGGGCCAGCGACTGGTCGAGCACCGGCACCGTCCACTTCTGGGGCCCGTTCCTCTACCGCAGCCCCTTCCACGCCACGACCGAGGCCGAGGAGTGCGAGCGCGCGCTGGAGCACCTCGAGCAGGTCGTCGCCATGGAGGGGCCGTCGACCATCGCGGCGATCATCCTCGAGAGCGTGCCCGGCACCGCCGGCATCATGACCCCGCCGCCCGGCTACCTCCAGGGTGTGCGCGAGCTGTGCGACAAGCACGGCATCGTCTATATCGCCGACGAGGTCATGACCGGGTTCGGGCGCACCGGCCGCTGGCTCGGCATCGACAACTTCGAGGTCACCCCCGACCTCATCACCTTCGCCAAGGGCGTCAACTCCGGCTATGTCCCGCTCGGCGGCGTGATCATCAGCGACCCCATCGCCGCGACGTTCGACGACCGCGTCTATCCCGGCGGTCTCACCTACTCCGGCCACCCGCTGGCCTGCGGGGCAGCGGTCGCGACGATCACCGTGATGCGTGAGGAGGGCATGGTCGAGAACGCCGCGCGGCTCGGGAGCGACCTGATCGGCCCCGGACTCGCCAAGCTGGCCGAGAACCACCCCTCGGTCGGTGAGGTGCGCGGGCTCGGGGCGTTCTGGGCCATCGAGCTGGTCAAGGACCCCGCCACTCGCGAGCCGCTCGCACCCTACGGCGGCAGCTCCGATGCCATGAACGCGACCGTGGCGGCGTGCAAGGCCGAGGGCCTGCTGCCGTTCGTCAACTACAACCGCATCCACGTGGTGCCGCCGCTCAACATCCCCGACGAGGACGTCCAGCACGGGCTGGAGATCCTCGACCGCGCGCTCGCCCACGCCGACGCGGCCGTGACCGCCTGACCGGTCCGGCGGACCGCCGGTCCACACCGATCGGCGGTTCCGCTTGACCTGGGCGGACGGAGCGCGCATGATGCTGCGCACCGGGCGGGGCCCCGGCTGGAGGTCTCCACGAGAGATCTCGCCGAAAGCCTTGACACCGGTGTTGAGTCGTGCCTGGGTTCTGGGTTAGACTGAGCGTTCGCGCCCTCTCTCAAATGCCCTTCTGCCTGCCCGGTGGCGGATCGGTGGGGGGCGGGCGATCTCTCCCAGAGCGACCCTTCGGGGACAACTCGCCGCGCGCACCAACTCTGGTCACCCACGCCGCATCTCTTTCGCAAAGATCCACGAACCGCTCGAGGTTCCGCAGCTTCTCGCCCTTCAGACCGACAGCTTCGACTGGCTGGTCGGCAACGACGCCTGGCAGGCTCTCCGTCGAGCGCCGCCAGGCCAACGGTGAGGACGTCTCCCCTAAGTCCGGTCTGCAGAGATCTTCGAGGAGATCTCCCCGATCGAGGACTTTTCCGAGACGATGTCGCCGCCGTTTGAGAACCCGGTGTTCACGACCCTGGCACGCGTCGAGGAGTGCAAGGAGAAGGACTTCACCTACTCCGCCCTGCCTATGTCCTCGCCGAGTTCACCAACAACGACACCGGTGAGATCAAGCGCCAGACGGTCTTCATGGGCGACTTCCCGCTGATGACCAACAAGGGCACCTTCATCATCAACGGCACCGAGCGTGTCGTCGTGTCCCGCTGTCCGGTCCCCGGGCGTTCATCTCGAGCGCACCGCCGACAAGACCTCCGACAAGGACATCTTCACCGCCAAGCTGATCCTCGAGCCGCGGCGCGTGGCTGGAGTTCGAGATCGACAAGCGCGACATGGTCGGCGTACGCCTTCGACCGCAAGCGCAAGCAGAACGTCACGGTGCTGCTCAAGGCCCTCGGCTGGACCAACGAGCAGATCCGCGAGGAGTTCGGCCAGTACGAGTCGATGATGCTCACCCTGGACAAGGACCACACCCAGGGCGAGGACGACGCGCTGCTCGACATCTACCGCAAGCTGCGCCCGGGCGAGCCGCCGACGCGTGAGGCTGCGCGCAGACGCTGCTCAACAACTACTACTTCAACCCCAAGCGCTACGACCTCGCCAAGGTCGGCCGCTACAAGATCAACAAGAAGCTCGGCCCGCTGGAGGCCTTCGACCAGCAGACGCTGACGGTCGACGACATCGTGGCGGCCATCAAGTTCATCGTCGCCCTCCACGACGGTGCCACCGAGCTGGAGACCCCGGCCGGCACCATCGAGCTGGTCGCCGACGACATCGACCACTTCGGGCAACCGGCGGCGCCGCGGCACCGTCGGTAGAGCTGATCCAGAACCAGCTCCGCACCGGCCTGGCCCGGATGGAGCGCGGTCCGCGAGCGGATGACGACCCAGGACGTCGAGGCGATCACGCCGCAGTCCCTGATCAACATCCGCCCGGTGGCTGCGGCGCTGAAGGAGCTTTTCCGGCACCTCCCAGCTGAGCCAGTTCATGGACCAGACCAACCCGATCGCGGGGCTGACGCACAAGCGTCGTCTCTCCGCGCTCGGTCCGGCGGTCTGTCCCGTGACCGCGCCGGCATGGAGGTTCGCGACGTCCACCACAGCCACATGGCCGCATGTGCCCGATCGAGACCCCTGAAGGTCCCAACATCGGCCTGATCGGCTCGCTCGCTGGCGTCCTATGGCCGGATCAACCCGTTCGGCTTCGTCGAGACCCCTACCGCAAGGTCGAGAAGGGCAAGGTCACCGACAAGATCGACTACCTCACCGCCGACGACGAGGACCGCTACGTCATCGCCCAGGCCGCCGCGATCGACGCCAAGGGCAAGTTCGTCGAGGACCGCGTCCCAGCGCCGCCAGCGGCACGGTGAGGTCGACGCCGTTCCGGCGGAGGAGGTCGACTACATCGACGTCTCCCCGCGCCAGATGGTGTCGGTCGCGACGGCGCTGATCCCGTTCCTCGAGCACGACGACGCCAACCGCGCGCTCATGGGCGCCAACATGCAGCGCCAGGCCGTGCCGTCAAGAGCGACGGCGCCCTGGTCGGCACCGGCATGGAATACCGCGCCGCGGTCGACGCCGGTGATGTCGTCACGGCCGACAAGGCCGGGGTGGTGACCGACGTGTCCGCCGACGCCATCGAGACGATGAACGACGACGGCACCTACACCACCTACAAGATGGCCAAGTTCCGTCGCTCCAACCAGGGCACCTGCATCAACCAGCGTCCCCTGGTCTCGGAGGGTCAGCGCCTCGAGGCCGGCGACCCGATCGCCGACGGTCCCTGCACCGACGACGCCGAGATGGCGCTGGGCACCAACCTCCTCGTGGCCTTCATGCCCTGGCAGGGCCACAACTACGAGGACGCGATCATCTTGTCGCAGCGCCTCGTCCAGGAGGACTACCTCACCTCGATCCACATCGAGGAGCACGCCCGCGACACCAAGCTGGGTCCCGAGGAGATCACCCGCGACACTTGACCGTCGGTGACGACCTGCTGGCCGACCTCGACGAGCGCGGCATCATCCGCGTCGGCGCCGAGGTCACCACGGGCGACATCCTCGTCGGCAAGGTGACCCTCAAGGGCGAGACCGAGCTGACCCCTGATGGCGGCTGCTGCGCGCGACCTCGGCGAGAAGGCCCGTGAGGTCCGCGACACCTCGATGAAGGTGCCGCATCGCGAGTCCGGCACGGTCATCGGCGTCCGCGAGTTCAACCGCGAGGACGGCGACGAGCTGCCCCGGGCGTCAACCAGCTCGTGCGGGTCTATGTCGCCCAGAAGCGCAAGATCTCGGTGGGCGACAAGCTCGCCGGGCGTCACGGCAACAAGGGCGTCATCGCCAAGATCCTGCCGATCGAGGACATGCCGTTCATGGAGGACGGCACCCCGGTCGACGTGATCCTCAACCCGCTGGGTGTCCCGCGTCAGGCGAACATCGGCCAGATCCTCGAGCTGCACCTGGGCTGGCTGGCCAACCAGGGCTGGGACCTCAACCTCCACGGTGACAAGGGCTCGGCCGCCTGGAAGAAGCGGCTGATCGAGATCGGCGCCGACAAGGCCGACCCCAACACCCTCGTGGCGACGCCGGTCTTCGACGGCGCCAAGGAGGACGAGATCACGGGTCTGCTCGGCTCCACGCTGCCCAACCGCGACGGCGTGCGGATGATCGACCAGAGCGGCAAGGCACACCTGTTCGACGGCCGCTCCGGCGAGCCGTTCCCCGAGCCGGTGTCGGTGGGCTACATGTACATCCTCAAGCTCCACCACCTGGTCGACGACAAGATCCACGCGCGCTCGACCGGCCCCTACTCGATGATCACGCAGCAGCCCCTCCTGGGCGGAAAGCCCAGTTCGGCGGCCAGCGGTTCGCGAGATGGAGGTCTGGGCGATGGAGGCCTACGGCGCCGCCTACGCCCTCCAGGAGCTGCTCACGATCAAGTCCGACGACGTGCCCGGTCGCGTCAAGGTCTATGAAGCCATCGTCAAGGGCGAGAACATCCCCGACTCCGGCATCCCTGAGTCGTTCAAGGTTCTCATCAAGGAGATGCAGTCCCTCTGTCTCAACGTGGAGGTCCTGTCCAAGGACGGCACCGCCATCGAGATGAAGGACGCGGAGGAGGACGTCTTCCGCGCCGCCGAGGAGCTCGGCATCGACCTGTCCCGCCGTGAGCCGTCCTCTGTTGAAGAGGTCTGAAAGGTACCCCGTGCTCGACGTCAATTTCTTCGACCAGCTTCAGATCGGCCTGGCCACCGCGGAGGACATCCGCACCTGGAGCCACGGTGAGGTCAAGAAGCCCGAAACCATCAACTACCGCACCCTCAAGCCCGAGCGTGACGGCCTCTTCTGCGAGAAGATCTTCGGCCCCACGCGCGACTGGGAGTGCTACTGCGGCAAGTACAAGCGCGTCCGCTTCAAGGGCATCATCTGTGAGCGCTGCGGCGTCGAGGTGACCCGATCCAAGGTCCGTCGCGAGCGGATGGGCCACATCGAGCTGGCCGCCCTGGTCACCCACATCTGGTACTTCAAGGTGTCCCGAGCTGCTGGGCTACCTGCTCGACCTGGCCCCGAAGGACCTCGAGAAGGTCATCTACTTCGCGCCTACATGATCACCAGCGTCGACGACGCCCGCCTGCGACCTGTCCTCCCTCGAGGGCAAGGTCGGTCTGGAGCGGGAGCGCCTGGAGAAGCGGCGCGACCAGGCGATCGCCGAGCGCAGCCAGAAGCTCGAGGAGGACCTGGCGACCCTCGAGGCCGAGGGCGCCAAGGCCGACGCCAAGCGCAAGGTCAAGGACGGCGCCGAGCGCGAGATGAAGCAGGTCCGGTGACCGCGCCCAGCGTGAGATCGACCGCCTCAACGAGGTGTGGGAGACCTTCAAGTCGCTCAAGGTCCAAGACCTCATGGGCGACGAGATGCTCTACCGCGAGATGAAGAACTGGTTCCGGCAAGCACGAGGGCTACAAGGGTGCCACGGCGATCCAGAAGCGCCTCCAGTCCTTCGACATCGAGGCGGAGGTCGCTGCGCGAGACCATCGCCACGGGCAAGGGCTGTCCGCGCCCTCAAGCGACTCAAGGTCGTCGACGCGTTCCGCAGGACTGGCAACAAGCCCCAGGGCATGGTGCTCGACGCGGTCCCGGTCATCCCGCCGGACCTGCGCCCGATGGTGCAGCTCGACGGTGGCGACCCGGACCTCAACGACCTCTACCGCCGGGTCATCAACCGCAACAACCGCCTCAAGCGACTGCTCGACCTCGGTGCGCCCGAGATCATCGTCAACGAGAAGCGGATGCTATAGAGGCGTCGACTCGCTGTTCGACAACGGTCGTCGTCCGGTCACCGGGCCGGGCAACCGCCCGCTCAAGTCGCTGTCCGACATGCCTGCTGGCAAGCAGGGCCGGTTCCGTCAGAACCTGCTCGGCAAGCGCGTCGACTACTCCGGCCGTTCGGTCAGGTGCCGGTCCGCAGCTCTGCTGCACCAGTGCGCCTGCCCAAGCAGATGGCGCTGGAGCTGTTCAAGCCCTTCGTGATGAAGCGGCTGGTCGACCTCGCACAGCCAGAACATCAAGTCGGCCAAGCGGATGGTGGAGCGGGCGACGTCCGGCCTGTCCCGCTACGCCGTGGTGTGGGACGTCCTCGAAGAGGTCATCGCCGAGCACCCGGTGCTGCTCAACCGCGCGCCCACCCTGCACCGCCTCGGCATCCAGGCCTTCGAGCCGCAGCTGATCGAGGGCAAGGCCATCCAGATCCACCCGCTCGTCTGCACCGCGTTCAACGCCGACTTCGACGGTGACCAGATGGCCGTGCACCTGCCGCTGTCCGCGGAGGCCCAGGCCGAGGCCCGGATCCTGATGCTGTCGACCAACAACATCCTCAAGCCGTCCGACGGCCGGCCCGTGACCATGCCCACCCAGGACATGATCATCGGCCTGTTCTTCCTCACCACCGACCGTGACGGTGAGGTGGGCGAGGGCCGGGCGTTCTCCTCGGCGGCCGAGGCGATCATGGCGTTCGACCGCAAGGAGATCGCGCTCCAGAGCAAGATCAAGATCCGGTTCCCCGCCGACGTCCTGCCCCCGGAGGGCGTCGAGACCGGCGGCGAGGCGTTCACCCTCGACACCACCCTGGGTCGGGCGCTGTTCAACGAGGCGCTCCCGGCCGACTACCCCTTCGTCAATTACGAGGTGGGCAAGCGGGCGCTCGGGGCGATCGTCAACGACCTCGCCGAGCGCTACACCAAGATCGAGGTCGCGGCCTCGCTCGACGCGCTCAAGGACGCCGGCTTCCACTGGGCCACCCGCTCCGGTGTGACCGTGTCGATCGACGACGTGGTCACCCCGCCGGAGAAGTGGACGATCCTGGAGGGCTACGAGACCCAGGCGGCCAAGGTCCAGCAGCAGTTCGAGCGTGGTCTGGTCACCGACGACGAGCGCCGTCAGGAGCTCATCGAGATCTGGACCCAGGCGTCCAACGACGTCGCCCGGGCCATGGAGCAGACCTTCGAGCGCAACAACCCGATCTACATGATGGTCGACTCGGGTGCGTCCGGAAACATGATGCAGATCCGCCAGGTGGCGGCCATGCGTGGTCTGGTGGCCAACCCGAAGGGTGACATCATCCCGCGGCCCATCAAGTCCAACTTCCGTGACGGGCTCTCGGTGGTCGAGTACTTCATCTCGACCCACGGTGCCCGCAAGGGTCTGGCCGACACGGCGCTCCGCACCGCGGACTCCGGCTACCTGACCCGGCGGCTGGTGGACGTCTCCCAGGACGTCATCATCCGTGAGGAGGACTGCGGCACCGAGCGCGGTCTGCCCAAGCGGATCGGCGTGCGGGGCGAGGACGGTGTCGTCCGCAAGGACGAGAACGCCGAGACCGCGGCCTATGCCCGCACGGCAGCCGGCGACATCCACCACCCCGAGACCGGCGAGCTGCTCGTCGGCACCGGTGAGGACCTCGGCGACGTCAAGATCAACGAGCTCGTCGCTGCCGGGATCGAGGAGGTCAAGGTCCGGTCGGTCCTCGCCTGCGAGGCCAAGACCGGCACCTGCGCCAAGTGCTACGGCCGTTCGCTGGCCACCGGCAAGCTGGTCGACATCGGTGAGGCGGTCGGCATCATCGCCGCCCAGTCCATCGGTGAGCCCGGCACGCAGCTGACGATGCGCACCTTCCACACCGGTGGTGTGGCCTCGGCCGACGACATCACGCAGGGTCTTCCTCGCGTGGTCGAGCTCTTCGAGGCCCGCAGTCCCAAGGGTCTGTCGCCGATCTCGGAGGTCACCGGTCGGGTGACCATCGAGGAGAGCGCCAAGGCTCGCAAGGTCGTCATCACCCCCGATGACGGCTCCGAGGTCCAGGAGTACCCCGTCTCGAAGCGGTCCCGTCTGCTCGTGCACGACGGAGACCACATCGAGGTCGGCCAGCAGCTGACGGTCGGCACCCCCGACCCCAAGGAGGTGCTGCGCGTGCTCGGCGTCCGTCGCGCCCAGCAGCACCTGGTCGACGAGGTGCAGGCGGTCTATCGGTCCCAGGGTGTGTCGATCCACGACAAGCACATCGAGATCATCGTCCGGCAGATGCTGCGCCGGGTGACGGTCATCGAGTCCGGTGACACCAACCTGCTGCCCTCCGACCTGGTCGACCGGGCGATCTTCGAGACCGAGAACCGTCGCGTCGTCTCCGAGGGCGGCAAGCCGGCCTCGGGGCGTCCGGAGCTCATGGGCATCACCAAGGCCTCGCTGGCCACGGAGTCCTGGCTCTCGGCGGCCTCCTTCCAGGAGACCACCCGGGTGCTCACCGACGCGGCGATCCACGGTCGCTCCGACTCCCTGCTGGGGCTGAAGGAGAACGTGATCATCGGCAAGCTGATCCCGGCCGGCACCGGTCTCGAGCGTTATCGCAACGTTCGGGTCGAGCCGACCGAGGAGGCGCGGGCGGCGGCCTACTCGGTCACCGGCTATGACTCCTATGACTACGAGTTCGGCACCGCGGGCGCAGCCCAGGCGGTGGCTCTGGACGACTTCGACTTCGGGTCCTACCAGAACTGACCGCAGTCCCTGCTCCATCCGGCCGGGTCGGCCCCTTCACCTGGGGGGTCGGCCCGGCCGGCATTTCGGGTGGGTCCTGGTGCCGAGGCGGCCTCCCGTAGGTCGGACCGGTCTGGACGGCCGCTCTCTTCGCGAATTCTCAGCCGGGTGCGGCAACCGCGCGGGCCCGGCGAACCTCCTAACGGGGTAGGGCCACCACCGGCCACCAAGGAGGAGCCATGAACAGCACCCGCGCCAGCCGATGGTTCTCGGCCATCCTGTCCACCGCCGTCGCCACCGGGGCACTGGCCGCCCTGGCCCCGACCGGCGCCGAGGCCGCCGGCGCGACCGTCGCGGCCTGTACGTCCGCCGACGTCGCCGTCAGCTATCACGCGCGCGACGCCGCGATGGGCCACCGCTATGGCGTCATCAAGATCAAGAACGTCTCCGACGCCTCCTGTCGTACGGGTGGCTATGGCGGGTTGTCCTATGTCGGCGACGGCGACGGCACCCAGATCGGCGCCGCCGCCGACCGGACGCCGGCCCCCGTCCACAGCTATGTCCTCGAGCCCGGTCAGTCGCTGCTGAGCCCGGTCGCCGCGACCGTCGCGCAGAACTACCCGAAGAAGCGCTGCCACCCCGCCGCCGTCGACGGGTTCCGCGTCTATATCCCCAACGAGACCCACTCCCAGTTCGTGAAGCACCCGACCACCGGTTGCCGCAACGCCAAGGTGCACCTGCTGTCGCACAAGCCGTTCCGGCGCCCGATGAGCTGATCGCGGCCATCGCGGCCGACGGTTTGGGAGGCTTCGCCCGGACTGACAGAATCGGGCCGTGGCGACCTCCGAGCAGACCCCGGCCCGCGGTGCGGATCTGAGCACCGACGTGCTCGTGGTCGGCGCGGGTCCGGCCGGGTCCTCCGCGGCGGCGTGGGCGGCCCGCCACGGACTCGACGTCGTGCTGACCGACGCGGCGGTCTTCCCGCGCGACAAGACCTGTGGTGACGGGCTCACGCCGCGCGCGGTCGCCGAGCTGATCAAGCTCGGCCTCGAGGACTGGGTGCGCGCCCACACCACCAGCCAGGGCCTGCGGGCCCACGGCTTCGGTCAGACCCTCCACCTGCCCTGGCCCGGTGGTTCGCTGCCCGACTGGGGGTCCGCGGTCCCGCGCACCGAGCTCGACGACCATCTGCGCACCAGCGCCATCAAGGCGGGCGCGGTCGGGCTCGACGGCGCCCGCGCCGTCGGCGCACGCCGTGACGGCGACCGCGTGGCCGCCGTGGAGTTCGTCCGGGGTGGTGAGTCGTTCGAGATCACCTGCCGCCGGCTGGTCGTCGCCGACGGAGTGCGTTCGCCCCTCGGCAAGATCCTCGGCCGGGAGTGGCACCGCGACACCGTCTATGGGGTCGCCGCGCGATCCTATGTCGCCTCGACGCAGAGCAAGGATCCCTGGATCAGCTCCCACCTGGAGCTGCGCGGCCACGACAACGAGGTGTTGTCGGGCTATGGCTGGATCTTTCCCCTCGGCACCGGCGAGGTGAATGTCGGCGTCGGGACGCTGGCGACCCGCAAGCGTCCGGCCGACGTGGCGCTGCGCCCACTGATGCAGCTCTATGCCGACCAGCGCCGCGACGAGTTCGGGCTCTCCGGCGAGTTGCGCGCGCCGACATCCGCGCTGCTCCCGATGGGCGGGGCCGTCTCCCACGTGGCCGGGCGCAACTGGGCGCTGATCGGCGACGCGGCCGCCTGCGTCAACCCTCTCAACGGCGAGGGCATCGACTATGGGCTCGAGACGGGCCGCATGGTCGCCGAGACCCTGGTCACCGACCCACCCGACCTGACGCTGCTGTGGCCGGCGCTGCTGCGCCACCACTACGGCGAGTCGTTCTCCATCGCCCGACGGCTGGCCGGGCTGGTCACCGTGCCGTGGGTGCTGCCGCGGCTCGGTCCGCTCGGCATGCGCTCGGAGTGGCTGATGACGCTGGCACTGCGCTGGATGGGCAACCTCGTCACCGATGCCGACCGGGATGCTGCGGCACGGGCGTGGCGCTTCGCGGGGCGACGGTCGCTGGCTCGCGAGGAACGTCCGCTGTTCGACTAGGCCCGGCGGGTCGCGCCTCGCGCCGATGGCGGCGCCAGGATCCGATCGGGTCGACCGCCCACACCAGGCGACCGCGCACCGGCGGGCTGGCCAGCAGCAGCGCCAGGCCCACGGCGGCGGCCACCGTCGCCGGCAGCCCGATCACGACGTGGGCGGTCGCCCAGGCCGGCCAGGGGCCCATCTCGACGACGTGGACCACGAACCCATGGAACAGATAGACCACCATCGTGGCGGCGCCCATGCCGGTGAACCAGGTCCGCCCGCGGGGGACCAGGGCGATCACGCTCAGCGCTCCCACCAGGCCGATCGCCATGACCACCAGCCGCACCCACATCGCCGGGAGAGGTGACCAGCCCAGGTCGTCGTACCCGGCGTCGTAGTAGAGGAACGCCGTGCGAGCCCACTCGTCGGTGAAGCGGGCCATCACGAAGATCGCGGCGAGCGCACTCACCGCGGCCCAGGCGACCCACCGGTGGTTGAGCCAGGACAGCCCGCGTCGGGCCAGGAACAGGCCGAGCGCGAAGAACGGCAGCAGGCCCAGGGCCCGGGCCGCGCAGAAGACCTGGCCCGACCACAGCCCGCCGACGAGGCTGACCGCGACCGACACGGGCAACACCACCCAGTGCAGCCGCAGGACCGGGGTGGCCAACCGCCAGAGGAAGAGCACGGGCAGGTACCACATCGACCAGTGGGGGACGAGCCACAGCGGGTCGTGCAGCTGTTCGCCAAGGGCCAGCCGGAAGGCATAGAGCGCCGGCTCGAAGATCAGATAGGGCAGCGCGACCGTGGTGACCAAGGCGACCAGGTGGCGGCGGTCCCAGCGGAAGCTGTCGGAGAAGTAGCCGGTGACGAGCACGAACGCCGGGATGTGCCAGAAGTAGACGAAGTTGTAGAGCCACTCGCCGGCGGCCGAGTCCTTGAGCATGCCGATCGTGTGGCCGACGACCACCAGCGTCACCAGGACGAGCTTGGTGTTGTCGAGCCACGGGTCACGGGGGTGGGACGCGGGTGCAGGCACGGGAGGGTCCGTACCCGGCCTCGCAGGCGGCCATGCCGTGGTCCTCGTCACGACGTCCGCCAGCACGGTGGGTGGGTCGACGGCGGCGCTGGGGTGGGCCACTAGGTTGGACCCCATGACGGGGCTCCCTCGGCAGCAGCGCGTTGCTGCCTATGCGGTGATCATGCGCGACGACCAGGTGCTGCTGTGTCGGTTGTCGCGCCGGATCAGCTCCGAGGAACGGTGGACCCTGCCCGGTGGTGGCGTCGAGCACGGGGAGGACCCCCACGACGCGGTCCTGCGCGAGATCGTCGAAGAGACCGGGATCACCGCTCAGGTCAGCGACACCGCCCACGTCTATTCGGCCCATCTGCCGGCTGCGTGGCGAGCCGGGAGCCGCGTCGACGCCCACGCGCTGCGGATCGTGTTCGACGGCTGGGTCCCGCGCGACGCCCCGGAGCCGCGGGTGCTCGAGGTCGACGGCTCGACCGTCGAAGCCGCCTGGAAGCCGCTGTCGGGGATCCTCGACGGAACCGTCCCGGTCGTCCCCCTGGTCACCGAGGCGCTCGCCGACCACCACCCCTTCCGGCTCCAGCGCATCGCGGCGTACGCCCTGGTCGTGCGCGACGAGCAGATCCTGCTGACGCGCATCTCCCCGCGCGGCCATCACGCCGGTGAGTGGACCCTGCCCGGGGGCGGCATCGACCACGGGGAGCCGCCCGCCGAGGCCCTGGCGCGCGAGGTCCGCGAGGAATGTGGCGTGGCCTGTGAGGTCGGTGCGCTGCTCGACGTCCACGACCTGCACTTCGCCGGGACGGCGCCGTCCGGTCGACACGAGGACTACCACGGCATCCACCTCATCTTCGCGGGGAACGTCGCCGCGGACGCCGAGCCTCGGGTGGTCGAGGTCGACGGCACCACCGACGCCGTGGCCTGGGTGCCGCTCGCCGACGTCCGGGCGAGGAGCCTGCCCATCACCGACGTGGTGCTGGCCGCCGTCCGCTCGCTCGGGTGAGGATGACCGCGTGAGCTACGCGGGCACCGGCGACCTCGCCGCGGCCCTGCGCGGTCGCGGCGTGACCGACGTCGACGACTCGGTGCTGACCCGGGCGCTCTATGCCGCCGACGCGTCGCTGTATCGAGTGGTGCCCCAGGTCGTCGTCCGACCCCGGCACCGCGACGAGCTGCTCGCCACCCTGGATGCCGCTCGGGGTCTCGGCGTGCCGGTGACGATGCGGGGAGCCGGTACGTCGATCGCGGGCAACGCGGTCGGCCCGGGCATCGTCATCGACACCGCGCGTCACCTCGACCGCGTCATCGCCCTCTCGCAGGAGGACCGGACGGCGACCGTTGAGCCGGGTGTCGTGCACGCGCGACTCCAGGCGGCCGCCGCGCCGCTGGGGCTGCGCTATGGCCCGGACCCGTCCAGCCACACCCGCTGCACCGTCGGCGGCATGCTCGGTAACAACGCCTGTGGCTCGCGTGCCCTCGGCTATGGCCGGACCGCCGACACCGTCCGAGGGCTGACGGTCGCCTTCGGGACCGGCGACGTGGTCTCGCTGCCGGCCGGCGGTGACGGCGGCTCCCCAGTGGGCCGGTCGTTGCTCGACCTCGCCGAGACGCACCTGGGGTCGGTGCGCACCGGCTTCGGCCGGTTCTCCCGGCAGGTCAGCGGCTATGCCCTCGAGCAGCTGCTCCCCGAGCGTGGTCGCCGCGTCGACCGGTTCCTCGTCGGGAGCGAGGGCACGCTCGGGGTCGTGCTCGACGCCACCGTCGACCTGGTCGAGCAGCCGGCAGCGACCCTGCTCCTGGTGCTCGGCTATCCCACGATGGTCGAGGCCGCTGACGCCGTACCAGCGCTGCTGGCTGCGGCCCGCGACCAGCAGTGGCGGCTGGTCGCCTGTGAGGGGCTCGACGTCCGCATCGTCGATCTGGTCCGGCGACGGCGCGCGGTCCCCGACCTGCCCGCCGGATCGGGCTGGCTGTTCGCCGAGGTCACCGGGGCCTCGGCCGCCGTGTGCGAGGCCGGGGCCGCGCGGCTCGCCCTCGCGAGTGAGGCCCTGGGGCACCGCATCGTGGCCGACCCGTCGGAGGTCGGAGCCCTCTGGCGGATCCGCGAGAACGGTGCCGGGCTGGCCGCCCGCAGCCTCGACCGGCCCGCCCACGCCGGCTGGGAGGACGCCGCCGTCCCTCCGCAGCACCTCGGCGCCTGGTTGCGCGACTTCGACGACCTGCTGGCCGGGCACGGTCTTTCCACCGTGCCCTACGGCCACTTCGGCGACGGATGTGTGCACGCCCGGATCGACTTCACCTTCGATGACGCCGGCCGGCAGCGGTTCCGTGACTTCCTCACCGAGTCGGCGGTGGCGCTGCGCCGCTATGGCGGCTCGGTGTCGGGGGAGCACGGCGACGGCCGGGCGCGGTCGGAGCTGTTGCCGCTGATGTACGACGCCGAGGCGCTGCGGCTCTTCGCCGCCGCCAAGGCGATCTGTGACCCTGCGGGACTTCTCAACCCCGGGGTCCTCGTCGACCCGGCGCCCCTGGACGCCGACCTGAGGCCGGCCCGGCCGCGACACGAGCCGCCACTCGCGCTGCGGCTGCCCCACGACGCCGGGTCGTTGGGCGATGCGGTCCACCGCTGCACCGGGGTCGGCGCCTGTGTCGCCGCGCGGCCGAGCGGCGTCATGTGTCCGTCGTACGCCGCGACCCGCGAGGAGAAGGACAGCACGCGCGGGCGCGCCCGGGTGCTCCAGGAGGCCCTCGACGGCACGTTGGTGCACGGGCTCGACGACCCAGCCGTGCACGAGGCGCTCGACCTCTGCCTGGCCTGCAAGGGCTGTGCCAGCGACTGCCCGACCGGGGTGGACATGGCCACGCTCAAGGCCGAGGTGCTGCAGCAGACCTATGCGCACCGGCGGCGGCCTCGGTCCCATCGCGTGCTCGGGGCGCTGCCCCGGTGGCTGGCACTGACCGACCGGGTCGCCCCCCTGCGCTCCCGGCTGGCCTCCTCGCACCTCGCCGCCGCGGCGCTCAAGGCGCTCGCCGGAGTCGACCGACGCCGTAGCCTCCCCGTGCCAGCGGCGCTTCCCCTGCGGGCGTCATATGACCGGGCTGCCGGGGCGACCAGTTCCGATGACGTCCTGGATGTCCCGGATGTCTGGATCTGGGCAGACACCTTCACCGACGGCTTCCGCCCTCGGGCGGCGGAGGCCGCGATCCGGGTCCTGGCCGACGCCGGGCTGCGGGCACGCGTCATCCCCGAGCGGGCCTGCTGTGGGCTCACCTGGACCAGCACCGGGCAGCTCGACACGGCCCGCCGGGTCCTCGGCCAGGCGGTCGACACCCTCGCGCCGTACGTCGCCTCGGCAGCGCGCGTCATCGGGCTCGAGCCGTCGTGCCTGGCGTCGCTGCGCTCCGACGTGGAGCAGCTGATCGACGACCCTGCCGCCGCCCTGGTGGGTCGGCGCGTGCTGACCCTCGCCGAGGTGCTGACCGAGGTCGGTTGGGTCCCGCCCGACCTGGCCGGGCTCCGCGTCGTGGCGCAACCGCACTGCCACCACGCCTCCGTCCTGGGCTGGGACGCCGATGAGCGCCTGCTGCGCGCGGCGGGCACCGAGCTGACCGTCGTCGGCGGGTGCTGTGGACTCGCGGGCAGCTTCGGGATGGAGCGGGGTCACTACGAGACCTCCGTGGCCGTCGCCGAGACCCAGCTGCTGCCGGCAGTGCGGGCCCGGCCGGATGCGGTGGTGCTCGCCGACGGGTTGTCGTGTCGCCACCAGCTGGCCGACCTCGAGGGGGTCTCCGCGGTGACTCTTGCCGAGCTGCTGGCCAGTAGGCTGGCGCGGTGAACCCTCGCCACCGACGCCTCGTGATCCCGGTGGCCTTGTTGTTCCTGCTGGCCCTGGTGGTCGTCGCCTCGGTGTGGCGATGACCGACTCGCTCACCCGCGCGCTGGTCGACCTGCGCGGATGGCTGCTCGACGACGAGACGCTGGTCTCCGCCGTGGCAGGCGGTCGTCGCCGCTCGGGTCGACCCGCCTGGCGACGCGTCGAGCTGCGCTACGTCGACCTCAAGGCCGGGCGCCGCCTGCAGCAGACGTCGTACGACCAGACGCAGGCACACACCGCCAACCACGCACCGGGTGCCGAGGCCGACGCGGCGGTGGACGCGCTGCTGGCGGAGCCGTTCGGGACCTGGCGCGTGGAGACCCTCGGCGCCGTCCACCAGCTCCGGGTCACCAAGAAGGGTGACGCGCTCGTGCACACCCAGGCCCGTCCGACAGAGGTCGAGATCGCTCGGCGCCACGACCGTGACAAGGAGCGGCTGCTGCCCGCCGACGACCCCCTGCTGGTCGAGCTGGGCATCGCCTCCCCGGACGGTCGGCTCAAGCCGAGCCGGATGGCGAAGTATCGCCAGGTCGAGGAGTTCGTGCGCCAGCTCGACGCGTCGCTGGGGGAGGCCATCGAGAAGGGTCACCTGCGCATGCCCACCCCCGCCGACCCACTGCGCGTCGTCGACCTGGGCTGCGGCAACGCCTATCTGACGTTCGCCGCCCAGCGGTTCCTGGCCGGCGTCCGGGGACTGCCCGTCGCGCTCACCGGCGTCGACACCAAACAGCAGTCCCGCGACCACAACGACGCCGTCGCCGCACGGCTCGGGATCTCCGCCACCTTCGTCGTCGCGCCGATCGCCGAGGTCGCCCTCGACCCGGCCCCCGACGTGGTGCTGGCCCTGCACGCCTGTGACACCGCCACCGACGACGCACTCGCACGCGCGGTCGAGTGGGGGGCCGGCCTCGTGCTCGCAGCGCCGTGCTGTCATCACGACCTGGCCGCCCAGCTGCGTCGCCTCCCGGCGCCCGAGCCCTATGCGGCGCTGACCCGCGACGGCATCCTGCGCGAACGCTTCGCCGACACGCTCACCGACGCGGTCCGGGCCCTGTTGCTGCGCCGGTCCGGCTATCGGGTCGAGGTTGTGGAGTTCGTCGAGAGCAAGCACACGCCGCGCAACACCCTGCTCCGGGCGGTGCGCACCGGCGACGGCGGTGCCGCCGATGCCCGCCACGAGTACGCCGACCTCGTCGCCGCCTGGGGCATCCGGCCCCGGCTCGGTGAGCTGCTGGGTCCGGTCGGTGGCTGAACGGCATCCTCGGGCCCGGCGGGTGCTCGTCGCGGTGATCCTCGGTCTCGGCGGCGTCGGCGCGGTCGGGGCCGGGGCCTCGGCGGTCCCGGTGACCTCGCCGTCCCCGGACGGCGGTGGCCGGGTGGTCGTCCGGTTCGCCGACCCCGACATCACCGAGTCGAGCGGCCTCGTGGTCGTCGACGGCGACCTCGTCACGGTCAACGACTCCGGGGGAGCGCCGGTGATCTACTCCGTGGACGCTGTGACCGGTGAGACGGTGGCGACCACGCGGTTCGCTCCGAGCCAGACCGATGTCGAGGCGCTGGCTCCCGTGGCCGACGACCGCGGTGCGGTGTGGGTCGCCGACATCGGCAACAACGACGGGTCGCGCTCGGTCATCACCGTCACCCGGGTGGCCGTCGACGGGACCAGCGACCTCGGCTCCGCGACGTCGTACGACCTGAGCTATCCGGGCGGCGACGCCCCCGACGCCGAGGCGCTGCTGTGCGACCCGCGGACCGGGAGGCTCTATGTCGTCACCAAGGCGATCCTCGGCGGGACCGTCTATGCGGCGCCGGCGCGACTGCACGCCGGTGGACCCAACCGGCTGCGCCCCGTCGGCCGCGTGGGCTCGGTCATCACCGACGGAGCGTTCTGGCCGGACGGGCGGCACGTCCTGCTCCGCAACTACGGTCAGCTGGAGGTCTACAGCTTCCCGGCCCTCGACCTGGTCGCCACGGTGCCGCTGCCTGACCAGGAGCAGGGTGAGGCGCTCGCCGTCGACGGTGACGGCTCGCTGCTCCTCACCTCCGAGGGCGAGCACGCCGCCGTCCTGCGGGTGCAACTGCCGGCGCGTGTGCGGGCGCTGCTCGACGCGCGACCGGCCTCCAGTGCTGCACCCTCGGAGTCGGAGTCTCCCTCAGCCGCGTCGGCGCCATCGTCACCGAGTGCTCCGCCGGCGGTGGATGGGGATGAGCAATCCGCTCCGGCTGACGACCGTCTGCTCAGCACCATCATGTGGTTGCTGCTCGGCGGCGTTGTTGTCGCCGGAGGCCTACTCGTCGTGATGTTCCGACGCTGGTATCCCTCGGAGTAGCGTCGACGGCATGACCTGGCGCGGGTGACCGTAGTGCGTGGTGACATCACCGATCAAGCGGTCGACGCCGTCGTCAACGCCGCCAACCGCGCGATGCGGGGGGGGAGGCGTGGACGGCGCGATCCGTCGGCGCGGCGGCCCGGCCGTGCTCGAGGACTGCATTCGCCGGTTCCCCGCTGGGCTGGCGACCGGCGAGGCCGGCTGGACCACCGGCGGCGACCTTCCCGGCCCGTTGGGTGATCCACGTGGTCGGGCCCAACTTCCGCGCCGGTGAGACCGACCGGTCGCTGCTGGTCTCGTGCTGGCGCCCGAGCGCTCGCGGTCGCCGATGACCTGGGTGCCCGGACGGTGGCCTTCCCGCTGGTGTCGGCCGGCATCTATGGCTGGCCAGCTGGAGGACGCCATCGCGGTCGCCGTCGACACCCTGGCCACCACGCCGACCGCGGTGGAGGAGGCTCGCCTCGTCGCCTTCGACGCGTCGACGTACGCCGCCATCACCGCCCACCTCACCTCGACGCCGAGTCGTCACATCCCGTGACGACTCGAGGGCCGCCCCTGTGGGCGGCAGTTCTCCACAGCACCGTCGACCCGGCAGAACTTCTGCCGGGTCGACGGATGGCGCCGACCCGGCAGAAGTTCTGCCGGGTCGGCGGGGAGTTGGGATGCGGCGCGGGCCGCGTGGCGCGCGGGTCAGTGTGGCGCGTGGGGTCAGAGGTGGTCGACGACCCAGTCGATGCAGGCGGTGAGGGCCGCGACGTCGGCCGGGTCGATCGCGGGGTACATGGCGATGCGGAGCTGGTTGCGGCCGAGCTTGCGATAGGGCTCGGTGTCGACCACGCCGTTGGCGCGCAGCACCTTGGCCACGGTGTCGGCGTTGATCGCGTCGTCGAAGTCGATCGTGCCGATCACCAGCGAGCGGGCGGCCGGGTCGGCGACGTACGGCGTGGTGAACGACGTCTTCTCCGCCCAGCCATAGAGGTTGGCCGCGGACGCGGTGGTCCGCTCGACCATGCCCGCGAGGCCGCCGTTGGCCAGCATCCAGTCGAGCTGCTCGGCCATGAGGAACAGCGTGGCCACCGACGGGGTGTTGTAGGTCTGGTTCTTGGCGGAGTTGTCGATGGCCGTCGGCAGATCGAAGAAGGCCGGCACGTGGCGTCCGGAGGCCGCGATCTCGGCGGCACGCTCGAGGGCCGCCGGCGACATCAGCGCGAGCCAGAGGCCGCCGTCGGAGGCGAAGGACTTCTGGGGGGCGAAGTAGTAGGCATCGACCTGGGTGACGTCGACCGGCAGCCCGCCCGCTCCGGAGGTGGCGTCGATCAGCACGAGCGACCCATCGGTGCCGGCCGGCCGCACGACGTCGGTCATGACCGCGGTCGAGGTCTCGTTGTGGGCCCAGGCATAGACATCGACGCCGTCCTCCGCGACCGCGACCGGTCGGGTGCCCGGGTCGCTGACGATGACGCTGGGCTCGGCCAGCCACGGCGCTGTCTTGGCTGCCTTGGCGAACTTGGAGGAGAACTCCCCGATGCTCAGGTGCTGGCTCTTCTCACGGATCAGGCCATAGGTCGCGATGTCCCAGAAGGCGGTCGCGCCGCCGTTGCCGAGCACGACCTCATAGCCGTCGGGCAGGCCGAACAGGGTGGCCACCCCCTCGCGGACCCGGCCGACAAGGTTCTTGACCGGGGCCTGGCGGTGGGAGGTGCCCATCAGCGAGGTGCCGGTCGCGGCGAGGGCATCGAGATGGGCGGGGTCGATCTTGGACGGCCCGGCACCGAAGCGCCCGTCGGCGGGCAGCAGGTCGGTGGGGATGGTCAGGGCCGTGGCGTCGGCGGTCATGGGGCAACCTTTCGGGTGATCCGGGTGGGGTGCCTGACGACGCTGTCGGCCCGTCTATTCTGACACCCGCCATGCCGATCCTCCGCCCCAGGACCCACTCGTGAACACGCCCGCCGATGTGAGATTCGTCCGGGTGCCGCTGAGCCATCCGGATGCCGAGGTGCTGATCGAGGAGGTCCAACAGGAGTACGTCGTCCGTTACGGCAGCCGCGACGAGACCCCCGTCGACCCCGAGGAGTTCGAGCCGCCGTACGGCGTCTTCTTCGTCGGCTACCTCGGCGGCGACCCGGTCGTCACCGGCGCGTGGCGTCGTCGTCGCGACGTGACGGCCCACGGCACCGACGACGCGGCCGAGGTCAAGCGGATGTATGTCACGCCACGGGCCCGCGGCCTCGGGCTCGCCCGGGCGATGCTCGCGCACCTCGAGGCCACCGCTCGGGCCGAGGGCGCCGAGGTGATGATCCTCGAGAGCGGCACCGAGCAGCCCGAGGCGATGGCCCTCTATGAGTCCTCGGGCTACACGCTGATCCCAGGGTTCGCCTACTACAAGGACTCCCCGCTCAACCGCTGTTACGCCCGCCCGCTCTGACCGCGAGGTGGGAGCTCGGGCCCCGCGAGGTGGGAGCTCGGGCCCGGCGAGGTGGGCGTTGCGGCCCTCAGCCGTAGTGCGGCAGGTCGGCGAAGTCCTTCTCGACGATGGCGAGGTCCTCCGGATCCGCAATGGGTACGGCGCGCGCGGCCGCCATGGCGGCATCGCCCTCCG
>JAXLSN010000014.1:0-132670 GCA_046330595.1 Nocardioidaceae bacterium | reverse complement strand
CGCGCATCTCGGCATAGAGCCCCTCGGTGAAGAGCTTGACCGCAGCCTTGCTGGCGCCATAGATCGTCTGCCCCGGCACGGGCACGAAGCCGCCCATGCTCGACACGTTGACCACGCACGCCTCGGGCCGCTGCAGCAGCAGAGGCAGGAACGCCTTGGTCGTGTGGAGCACGCCCCACAGGTTGACGTTGAGGACCTTCTCGACCTCGGCCCAGTCGAGCTCGGCGAACGGCACGAACTGCTGGATGATCCCCGCGATGTTGAGCAGTCCGTCGACCTGGCCGTGCGCGGCCACCACCTCCTCGGGCAGCGCCATGACGGCGTCGCGGTCGCTCAGGTCGAGGACGTGGCTGGTCAGTCGCGGCTCGGAGGACCCGGCGAGGCGCGCGGTCTCCGCCAGCGACTCCGCGCGTACGTCGACCGCCGCGACCTTGGCCCCGCGGCGGAGGAGTCCGAGGACCACCTCGCGACCGATGCCGTTGCCGCCACCCGTGACCACGAAGACCTTGTCCTTGATCTGCATCGCCTGCTCCTCGCTCGTTGCGCTCACCGGCCGTCCGGTGTTCCCACGCTAGGGGAGCCGGCGGCGGCGCTCAGCGGCGTACGCCGTGCCTCGTCTCGTGGGTCACACGTTCACCTGGGTACCTTGGTGAACCGACACCGACCAGCCTCAGCGCGCGACGACAGCCCCACCATGCGGTGGCAACACGAGCGCCGACCGGTCGACGACGGCCGGCGAGGGCGTGGTGAAGAGCAGGTCGTGGTCGCCGGGGCCGAGGTCGACCGACACCTCGTCGTCGGAGAGGTTGACCGCGACCAGCAGACCCCCGCGGCGCAGCGTGAAGACGCCACGCTCGTCGTCGGCGACCGCGCTCACCGAGCGGAGGTCGGGGTCGGTCACCTCCGGGCGCGAGCGGCGCAGCGCGACCAGCCGGCGATAGGCGTCGAGGACGACGGCGTGGCGGCCGGACGACAGCTCCGACCAATCGAGCACGGCGGAGGTGAACGTCGCCGGGTCCTGGGGATCGGCCACCTGGTCGCGGTCCCAGCCCATCCGCTCGAACTCGCTGAGGCGGCCTTCGGCGACGGCGGCGCCGAGGTCGGGCTCGGGGTGGGAGGTGAAGAACGGGAACGGTGAGGACGCCGCCCACTCCTCGCCCTGGAACAGCATCGGCGTGAACGGCGACAGCAGCGTGAGCATCGCGGCGCACACGAGCTGGTCGTCGTCGAGGGCATGGGCGAGCCTGTCGCCGGTGGCACGGTTGCCGACCTGGTCGTGGTTCTGGCTGCAGACCACCAGCCGCCACGACGGCATCCGCTCGGTGTCGATGGGCCGGCCGTGCTGGCGCCCGCGGAACGACGACCAGGTGCCGTCGTGGAAGAACCCGCGTTCACACACCTTGGCCAGCGCCGACAGGGGCGCGAAGTCGGCGTAGTAGCCGGCCGTCTCGCCGGTCAGCGCCACGTGGACGGCGTGGTGGAAGTCGTCGCTCCACTGGGCGTTGAGCCCGAAGCCGCCCGCCTCGCGCGGTGTCACGAGCCGCGCGTCGTTGAGGTCGGACTCGGCGATCAGGGTCAGCGGCCGCCGCAGGTGGGCCGACAGCGCGGCCGTCTCGACCGCCATCTCCTCGAGCACGTGGATGCGGGACTCGTCACCCAGCGCGTGGACGGCGTCGAGCCGCAGCGCGTCGACGTGGAAGTCGGTGAACCACATCCGGGCGTTGTCGAGGACGAGGCGGCGTACGTCGGCCGAGCCCTCGTCGTCGAGGTTGATCCGGTCGCCCCACAGGTCGTCGTCGCCGGTGGCGAGGTAGGGACCGAACAGCGGGAGGTAGTTGCCCGACGGTCCGAGGTGGTTGTAGACGACGTCCTGGACCACCCCGAGCCCGCGCGCGTGACACGCGTCGACGAACCGCTGATAGGCCGCCGGTCCGCCATAGGGCTCGTGTACGGCGAACCACGCGACGCCGTCATAGCCCCAGCCGTGGTCGCCGTTGAAGGCGTTGACCGGCATCACCTCGACCAGGTCGACGCCGAGGTCGACGAGGTGGTCGAGCCGGTCGATCGCCGCGTCGAGGGTGCCGTCGGGGGTGAACGTCCCGACGTGGAGCTCATAGACGACCGATCCGGCGAGCTGGCGCCCCGTCCAGGCGGTGTCGGTCCACGCGAACGCGGCTGCGTCGAAGGTCCGCGACAGGCCGTGGACCCCGTCGGGCTGGCGCCGCGAGCGCGGGTCGGGTCGCGGGGTCGGGTCGTCGTCGAGCAGGAACCCGAAGTCGACCTCGCCCTCGGGCAGTGCGGGGTCGCCCGGACCGACCACGGGACGCCACCAGTCGTCGGGCCCGCGCTCCATCGTGACCCGGCGGCCGTCGACCACGAGGGTCACCGACTCGGGGAACGGCGCCCAGACCGAGAACCGGTCGCGGAGCCGGTCAGCGACCTCCGCCGGGGGCGTACGGCGAGCGAGCAGCGCGACCGGCAGGTCGGCCAGCAGCACACCGACACTGACGTCGCCGCCGGACACCTCGCGTCCGGAGACCACGTCGACCCAGTCGCCGGCCGGCAGGTCGAGCGTGGTGTCGCCCCAGCCGCCGGCGGCCGCGAGCCCGACGGGCAGGCGCGTCGCCACCGTCACCGCGCCGCCCCGGTCGAACGCGACGACGTGGTCGGCGGCGGGGCCGGTGGCGGTCAGGGGGAGATAGGTCTCGAACAGCTCGGGCTGGTCGCGTCGCAGTCGCAGCGCCGCCCGGGTGACCAGCAGCTTGGCGGCCCCCGGGTCGTCGACGCCGCCCGACAGCGCCGGCCGTGCCCCCTCGGCCAGCTCCGCGACGAGCGAGGTCCGCAGCGCATAGTCGACCGGCCGGCGGTTGTCGGGGTCGACCAGGCTCTGCTGCCACAGCTCGCTGCCCTGATAGACGTCGGGCACGCCCGGCATGGTCAGCGCGAGCAGCTTGGCCGACAGCGCGTTGACCCAGCCGGGGTCGGCGATCTGGGTCAGGACGCCCTCCACCACGCGGCGTACGGCGTCGTCGTCGAGCGCCGCGTCGACGGCGGCGTGGACGGCCGCCTCATAGTCGGCGTCCGGGTCGGTCCAGGTGGTGCGGTCGCCCGCCTCGCGCATGGCCTTCTCGGCATAGGCGTGGAGCCGCTCGCGCAGGTCGGCGGCGCCCGAGGATGCGGGCCACGCGCCGACGATCGCCTGCCACAGCAGGTTGCCGAACCCGGGGTCGGGCAGCGGGACCAGCGCCAGCAGCTCGTCGAGAGCGGCCTCCCACACCGCGGGGACCTCGGCCAGGACGGTGATCCGCGCGCGGGTGTCCTCACCGCGCTTGGTGTCGTGGGTGGTGGTGGTCGTCATCGCCGCCGGCCAGTCACGCTGCCGCTCGACCATCGCGGCGTGGAAGTCGGCGACGCCGACGGACCAGACGTCGGGGTCGCCGCCGACCTCGGTCAGCGACGACAGCGCCGACCACTGATAGAACGAGCGGTCCTCGACGCCCTTGGCCATCACCATGCCGCTGGTCTGTTGGAAGCGCAGCGCCGGGTCGAGCGTCTCGTCGCTCAGCACCGGCTCGAGCAGGTCGAGCGTCGCGGCGAGCTCGGGCCGCCGCCGGCGCGCCTCGGCGAACGCGGCCTCGACGTGGTCGCGGCCCTCGGGCAGATAGGAGCGATAGACCGGGAAGCAGGCGAGCAGCTCGGCGACGGCGTCTTCGGTGTCGGCCGGGGCGTCGGTGAGCACGACCCGCAGCTCGCGGCCGATGCGCAGCACCTCGGCGCGCAGGATCGAGTCGGCGACCAGGCGCTTGTTGTCGTGGACGAGGTCGGCCCAGTCGACCGGCCCACCTCGCAGGCGGGCGTCGTACGACGTGAGCGGCTGGCGGCCAGCCGGGTCGGTGAGGACCCGGTCGAGCAGGGCGAGGACGTCATAGCCGGTCGTCCCGGCCGTCGCCCATCCTTCGGGGAGCGACTCGAAGAGACCGGACCCGGAGGAGCCGGGGGACGAGGCGTCTCGCAGGGCCAGGATCTTCTCCACCAGGACATAGGAGCCGCCGGTGAGCGCGGCCAGGTCGTCGAGATAGCGGCCGGGGTCGCGCAGGCCGTCGGGGTGGTCGACGCGCAGTCCCTGGACCTGGCCGTCGGCGAACCACTGCTCGATGGCCGCGTGGGTCTTGGTGAACCACGCGGGGTCCTCCACCCGAACGGCGGCGAGCGAGTTGACGGCGAAGAAGCGGCGGTAGTTGAGCCCGGCGTCGGCCATCCGCCAGCTCACGAGCTCATAGGCCTGGCGGGCGTGGACGGCGTCGGCGTCGACCCCGGGCTCGCCGAGGTCGTCGGCACTGCCGGGGGCGAGCGGATAGGCGAGGTCGTGGTAGCGCAGCAGCCCGCCCTCGACGCGCAGGTTGGCGATCGGGCCGCCGCGGGTCTCCTGGTCGTCGTCGCCGACGACGGGGATGCGGAGCCGGCCGCCGCCGGCGGCCCAGTCGATGTCGAAGGCGTCGGCATAGGGCGAGCCCTGGCCGTGGGTGAGGACGCTCCACCACCAGGCGTTGCCGGCCGGGTCGGCGACCCCGACGTGGTTGGGCACGATGTCGACCAGCACGCCCATCCCGAGCCGGCTCGCCTCGGCGGCGACCGCCGCGAGGCCGGCCACGCCGCCGCGCGCCGGGTCGATGCGCGAGTGGTCGGCGACGTCATAGCCGTGGTCGCTGTCGGCCTCGGCGGCGAGCAGCGGTGACAGATAGACCCAGTCGGCCCCGAGGTCGGCGAGGTAGGGCAGCACGCGCGCGGCCGCGAAGAGGTCGAACTCCTCGGTGACCTGGAGGCGGTAGGTGCTGCGGGGGATGCGCCCGCCGACCGGCGTCACCGGCGGCGCGAGCGCTCCCCGGAGCGCCCGGTGGATCGGGTGGCGGTGCGTTCGGGGCCGGTCTGGGCGGCCACCGACGCCGCCACCGAGTGGTCGGGCTCGGGCTCGGCGGCGATGTGCTCGCGCAGCACGATGACGCTCCGCCCGATGAGGTTCATCGGCTCACCGGGGGCGTGGGCGGTGGTGTCGGTCTTGACCGCGGCGGTGTCGATGACGACGTCCCAGGCGTCGGCATATTCCTCCGGCGGCAGCGTTACCTCGACGTCGGTGTCGCTGGCGTTGAAATAGAGCAGGAAGTGGTCGTCGACGATCGGGTTGCCCATGTTGTCGGGCGAGGAGATGCCGCGGCCGTTGAGATACATCCCCAGGACCGGCGCGGCGCCCCAGTCGTCGCCCTCCATCGGGCGACCGTCGGGGTGGAGCCAGACGATGTCGTTGAGCCGCTCGTCGCCCTCGGGGCCGTCGGCGGTGCGCGCCGTCGTACCGGTGAAGAAGCGCTTGCGGCGGAACGTCGGATGCTGCTTGCGCAGCCGTGCGACCGCGGCGGTGAACTCGATGAGCGGAGCGTCGGCGTCGTCCCAGTGGACCCAGCTGAGCTCGGAGTCCTGGGCATAGGTGTTGTTGTTGCCCTGCTGGGTGCGGCCCATCTCGTCGCCGTGGAGGATCATCGGCACGCCCTGGCTGAGCAGCAGCGTGGCGAGGAAGTTGCGCTGGGCCTTGGCCCGCGCGGCGAGCACGGCAGGGTCCTTGGTCGGGCCCTCGACGCCGTGGTTCCAGGAGCGGTTGTGGCTCTCGCCGTCGTTGCCGTCCTCGCCGTTGGCGTCGTTGTGCTTCTCGTTGTAGGACACCAGGTCGGCCAGCGTGAAGCCGTCGTGGGCGGTGACGAAGTTGATGCTCGCGACCGGGCGGCGGCCGGAGTGCTCATAGAAGTCCGACGACCCGGCCAGCCGGCTGGCGAAGTCGCCGAGCCGCGGCTCGCCGCGCCAGAAGTCGCGGACGGTGTCACGGTAGGCGCCGTTCCACTCGGTCCACTGGGGCGGGAAGTTGCCGACCTGATAACCGCCCGGGCCGATGTCCCACGGCTCGGCGATCAGCTTGACTTGGCTGACGACCGGGTCCTGCTGGACGAGGTCGAAGAACGTCGCCAGCCGGTCGACGTCATAGAACTCGCGCGCGAGGGTCGCGGCGAGGTCGAACCGGAAGCCGTCGACGTGCATCTCGGTCACCCAGTAGCGCAGCGAGTCCATGATCAGCTGGAGCGAGTGGGGGTGGCGGACGTTGAGGCTGTTGCCGGTGCCGGTGTAGTCCATGTAGTACTGCTGGTCGTCCTCGACCGTGCGGTAGTAGGCCGGGTTGTCGATGCCCTTGAAGCTCAGCGTCGGCCCGAGGTGGTTGCCCTCGGCGGTGTGGTTGTAGACCACGTCGAGGATCACCTCGATGCCCGCGGCGTGCATCGCCTTGACCATCGACTTGAACTCCTGGACCTGCTGGCCGCGCTGGCTCGGGTCGGCGGGCGTCGAGGCATAGGAGGCCTGCGGGGCGAAGAACCCGATGGTGTTGTAGCCCCAGTAGTTGCGCAGCCCCTTGTCGAGCAGCGTCTTGTCCTGGACGAACGCGTGGACCGGCATCAGCTCGATCGCCGTCACCCCGAGCTGGGTCAGGTGGTCGGTGATGACGGGGTGGGCCAGGCCGGCATAGGTGCCGCGGATCGACTCGGGGATGTCGGGGTGGAGCTGGGTGAGGCCCTTGACGTGGGCCTCATAGATGACCGTCTCGTTGTAGGGGCGCGCCAGCCGGCGGTCGCCCTCCCAGTCGAAGAACGGGTTGATGACTACGCCCAGCATCATGTGGGGCGCCGAGTCCTCGTCGTTGCGCTGGTCGGGGTCGTCGAAGTCATAGCCGAACAGCGCCGGGCTCCAGTCGATCTCGCCCCAGGTCGCCTTGGCATAGGGGTCGAGCAGCAGCTTGTTGGGGTTGCAGCGCAGGCCCCGCGACGGGTCATAGGGGCCGTGGACGCGGTAGCCGTAGCGCTGGCCCGGCTGGACGTGGGGCAGGTAGCAGTGCCACACATAGCCGTCGACCTCGGTCAGCTCGATGCGCGTCTCGACGGGCGACGAGCCGGGCGCCGTGCCGTTGTCGAACAGGCACAGCTCGACCTTCTCGGCGACCTCGCTGAACAGCGCGAAATTGGTCCCGCTGCCGTCGAACGTCGCGCCGAGCGGGTATGCCGCTCCTGGCCACACCTGCACGCCAGCCCCCTCCGCATCGGAGTCATTGAACGTAGCAGAAGGGGATGACATCGACGTTTCGTCTCGGTGAGGGGACCACGTCGGTGCTGACGTGCAGGAGGGCCGTACCCCGCAACCGCCTTGATGATGCGCTGAACACGTGTTTAGTCTGATGAACATGAGTTCAGTCGAGGACGGCGACCTGACCGGGCGCGCGGTGATCCGCAACGCGGCGCTGCGGCTCTTCGCCGAGCACGGGCATGACGCGGTCACGATGCGCGGGATCGCCGCTGCCGCCGGGGTCTCGCCAGCCTTGGTCGTGCACCACTTCGGCAGCAAGGAGGGCCTGCGTGCGGCGGTCGACGCCTATGCGGGCAAGGCGTTCGACTCGCTGTTCGCCGAGCTCGACGGGGGCGACCTGGGTGACCTCGTCGCCGACGGTCAGGTCAACGCCTCGATCGCGGACGCGTTCGCCCGCACGTTCCCGCCCGGCTCGCCGCTGCCGGCGTACCTGCGCCGGCTGCTGCTGACCGGCGACCCGGCCGGGGCGGCGCTGTTCGGGCGGTGGTACGCCGCGACGCGGGCGCTCCTGGACCTCATGGTCGACCGTGGCGCCGCCACCCCGAGCAGCGACCCCGCCGTACGCGCGGCGTTCCTGCTCGTCAACGACCTGGCCCTGATCCTGCTGCGCAACGAGATCGCGGCGGCGATCGGCGTCGACCCGCTGACGCCGGCGGGCCTCGACCGATGGGCGGCCGAGGCCGCCACCGTCTATCTCCACGGCGCCTTCCCGGCGCCGCGACAGGAGTGAGCATGAGCGACACCGACCCGGTGATCCACACCGAGGACCTGGTCAAGACCTTCGGGTCCACCCGCGCCCTCGACGGGCTCGACCTGACGGTGAACGCCGGGGAGGTGCACGGCTTCCTCGGCCCCAACGGGGCCGGCAAGTCCACCACCATCCGGATCCTGCTCGGGCTGATGCGCGCCACGAGCGGGCGGGCCGAGCTCTTCGGCGGCGACCCGTGGCGCGACGCCCCGCGGCTGCATGCTCGGCTGGCCTATGTCGCCGGTGACGTCGCGCTCTGGCCGGGCCTCACCGGCGGTGAGTGTCTCGACGTGCTCGGCTCCACCCACGGCGGCGTCGATCTCGACCGCCGCGCCCGGCTCGTCGAGCGGTTCGAGCTCGACCCGACCAAGCGCGTGCGCGACTACTCCAAGGGCAACCGCCAGAAGGTCGCGCTGATCGCCGCGCTGGCGGCCCGGGCCGACCTGCTGGTCCTCGACGAGCCCACCTCGGGACTCGACCCGCTGATGGAGCAGGCCTTCCAGGAGTGTGTCCGGGAGCGCCGGGCGGACGGCGTGACCGTGCTGTTGTCGAGCCACATCATGGGTGAGGTGGAGGCGCTTGCCGACCGGGTCAGCATCATCCGGCGTGGTCGCACCGCCACCACCGGCACCCTGGCCGAGCTGCGCCGCCACACCCGCACGCAGGTCCACGCCGTCACGGTCACCGAGCCCGAGGCACTGGCCGAGGCGGCCGGCGTCGCGGACCTCGTCTTGTCGCGGCTCGACCATCAGGTCGACTCCAGGTTCACCGTCGACGCCGAGCACCTGGACCCGGTCATCGGCCAGCTGCACGCCGCCCGCCTGCACACCCTGACGGTGACGCCGCCGAGCCTCAACGCGCTCTTCCTGAGCAGCTTTGGTGAGGTGCTCGCCGATGATCCGAGCGAGCCCACGGCGGCGGTGGGCGACCGATGACCGCACTGCACATCGCCTGGCGCACCAACCGGCGCGCCGTCCTGGGGTGGGTCCTCGGCCTGGCCGTGACGATGGTCTTCACCGCCGAGGCGGTCGCGGGCCTCTATGACACCCCCGCCAAGATCCAGGGCTATGCCGACGCGGTCACGGCCGGCAACGCCCTGCGGGCGATCAACGGCAACGTCGAGGGCATCAACACCCTGGGTGGCGTCATCCAGGACGAGTTCGGCTTCATGGCGTCGTTCCTGCTGCCCCTGCTCGGCATCAGCCTGGTCGCCCGGATGACCCGGCGGGAGGAGGAGCGCGGTCGGCTCGAGCTGTTGCTGGGCGGTCGCCTTGCCCGTCACCAGCCCGTGGTGGCGGCGCTGGTGATCACCACCGCCACGATCGCGACCACGTCGGTGCTATTCGCAGCAGGCCTCGCCGTTGCGGGCGTCGCGCCGGGTGGTGCCGTGCTCTATGCGCTGTCGCTGGGGGCGCTGGCGCTGGTCTTCGCCGGACTCGCGGCGCTGCTCGCCCAGGTGACCCTGCATGCGCGCGGCGTCTATGGCGGCGGCCTGATCCTGCTCGCGGTCGCCTATGTCCTGCGCGGCGTCGGCGACGTCACCTCCGCTGGCTGGCTGACGTGGCTGTCCCCGCTGGGCTGGCAGGAGAAGGCGGCGCCGTTCGGTCCCCAGCGCTGGTGGACCCTGGCCATCCCGCTCGTCGTCGGGCTGGCACTCTCGCTCGCCGCGCTGCGACTGGCCACCTCCCGCGACCTCGGCAGCGCCGTCGTCCGACAGGGGCCCGGCCCGGACCGGGCGCGCCCGTCGATGCGGACCGCCTGGGGTTTCGCCGCCCATGTGCATCGGCCGACCTTCCTCGGGTGGCTGGCGGGTGCCGTGCTCCTGACGGGCATGCTCGGCCTGCTCGCCCAGCAGATGATCGACGCGATCCTGGGCAACGCGGCGATGGCCGACGCGATGGGGCTCTCGGGCTCGACGTCGCCACTAGCCGGACTGACGGCGGCGACCCAGCTCTATCTGGCCGTGGTGGCGACAGGGTGGACGGTGCAGGCAGTCGGCACCTTGCGCGCCGAGGAGGCCGAGGGCCGACTCGAGACGCGGCTCGCGGGCACCCTGACGCGGACGCGGCTGCTGGTCGCCCACGCAGGCGTCGTGCTGGCCGGGCTCGTGGTGATCGTGGTCGGCGCCTCGGCGGTGCTTGCCGCGACCGCGCGCTGGTCGGTCGGCGCTGAGGTCGACACCGGAGCCGTGATCACCTCGGGGCTGTCCTATCTGCCCGCCGAGCTGTTGCTGGCCGGTCTCGCCCTCGCCGTCTATGGGCTGCGGCCGCGCGCCTTCCCGGCCGCCTGGGCGGCGTACGCCGTCACCGTCTTCATCGCGCTCCTTGGGTCGGGGCTCAGACTCAGCTCGTGGGTGCTTGACCTCGCGCCGACCACCCACATCGGCAACCCCCCGGTCGGGACGACCTCGGCGGTCGACCTGGCGGTGCTGACCGCGGTCGCGGTCGTGCTGGGGCTGGCCGGCGCGGTGGCCTTCCGGTGGCGCGGCATCCCACAGGGCTGAGCGCCGGGCAGCCCCTATCGTGAGGGCGTGACGAACTCAGCCCCGTGGTGGCGCTCGGCCGTGGTCTATCAGGTCTATCCCCGCAGCTTCGCCGACGCCGACGGCGACGGGATGGGCGACCTGCGCGGGATCATCGACCACCTCGACCACATCGCCGACCTGGGCGCCGACGTGATCTGGCTGTCGCCGGTCTATCGGTCGCCGCAGGACGACAACGGCTATGACATCAGCGACTACCAGGACATCGACCCGATGTTCGGCACGCTGGCCGACCTCGACGACCTGCTCGAGCAGGCCCACGCGCGCGGGCTGCGGATCGTGATGGATCTCGTGGTCAACCACTCCTCCGACGAGCACGCGTGGTTCGTGGAGTCGAAGGCGTCGCGCGACAACCCCAAGGCCGACTGGTTCATGTGGCGCGACCCCAAGCCCGGCACCGTCGGCGGCGAGCCGGGCGCGGAGCCCAACAACTGGGGCTCGGCGTTCTCGGGCTCGGCCTGGGAGTGGTGCCCCGAGCGCGGGCAGTACTTCCTCCACATCTTCAGCCGCAAGCAGCCCGACCTCAACTGGGAGAACCCCGAGGTCCGCGAGGCCGTCTATTCGATGATGCGTTGGTGGCTCGACCGGGGCGTCGACGGCTTCCGGATGGACGTCATCAACCTGATCTCCAAGGTGCCCGGCCTGCCCGAGGCGCCGATGCACCCCAGCGGCTATGGCGACTGCACCTCGCTGGTGGTCTGTGGCCCGCGGCTGCTGGAGTGGCTGAACGAGATGAAGCGCGAGGTCTTCGACGCGCGGCCCGGCACCTATCTGACCGTGGGCGAGATGCCGGGAGTGACTGCCGAGCTGGCGCGGGTCTATACCGACCGCGACACCGGCCCGCTCGACATGGTCTTCCAGTTCGAGCACGTCGACCTCGACGCCGACGGGCTCAAGTGGCTGGTCAAACCCGTGACGCCGCTCGACATCAAGCGGTCGCTCGCCGCCTGGCAGGACGCCATGGGCGACCGCGGCTGGAACAGCCTCTATTGGTGCAACCACGACCAGCCCCGGATCGTCAGCCGCTATGGCAACGACCGCGAGTTCTGGCGCGAGTCAGCGACGGCGCTGGCGACGGTGCTCCACCTGCACCGCGGGACGCCGTACGTCTATCAGGGCGAGGAGCTCGGCATGACCAACGTGCCCTTCGCCAGCATCGACGACTATCGCGACATCGAGACCCTCAACTTCTATGCGGACGCCGTCGACCGCCTCGGCTTCCCCGCCGACGACGTGATGACCGTCGTACGCCAGAAGAGCCGCGACAACGCGCGCACGCCGATGCAGTGGTCGGCCGCCCCCCAAGGCGGCTTCACCACCGGTGAGCCCTGGCTGCCGGTCAACCCCAACACCAGCTGGCTCAACGCCGAGGCCCAGCGCGACGACCCCCACTCGGTGCTCGCGCACTATCGCGCGCTGATCCGCCTGCGCCACGAGGACGCCGTGGTCGTCGAGGGCGACTTCACCCTGATCGACCCCGATCACCCGACGCTCTATGCCTTCGCCCGCACGCTCGGCAACGAGCGCATGTCGGTCTATGCCAACCTCTCCGACGACCCGCTCGCCCTGACGCTCGACCCGGCCGACGCCGCCGCCGAGCTCGTCCTCGGCAACTATGCGGACGCCGGCGCCCCCGACACGCTGCGCCCCTGGGAGGCCCGCATCCTCCGCACGCCCACCGCCGGTTGAGGGCCACCGCTGGTTGAGGAGAACTCTGGGACAAGCACCGCCGGTTGAGGAGGTCGCTTGAACACGCACCGCCGGTTGAGGAGGTCGCGCAGCAACCGTCTCGAAACCGAGGTGCAAATCAAACCCTTCGACACCACCACAGAGCCACCGCGAGGCTGACCTCATGACCAGCAGCGAACTCTGGACCGCCGAGGACGCGGAGCGCTACGACACCGAGGACGCGGCGATGTTCGCCCCCGAGGTCCTCGGCCCGACGGTCGACTTCCTCGCCGACCTCGCCGGCGGTGGCCGGGCCCTGGAGTTTGCCATCGGCACGGGCAGGGTGGGCGTCGCGCTGCACCGCAGCGGTGTCGATGTGACCGGCATCGAGCTCTCCGAGCCGATGGCGGCGAAGGTCCACACCAAGGTCGCCCCGGCGGACCTGCCGGTCGTCATCGGCGACATGGCCACCACGAGCGTCGAGGGTGAGTTCGCGCTGGTCTATCTCGTCTACAACACGATCACCAACCTGCTGACCCAGACCGAGCAGGTCGAGTGCTTCCGCAACGCAGCGCGGCATCTGTCGCCCGGCGGCAGTTTCGTGATCGAGTGCGGCATCCCGCCGCTGCGCTTCCTGCCGCCCGGCCAGGTCGCCGTACCCTTCGACGTCTCCGACGACCACCTCGGCTTCGACACCTTCGACCTGACCCGGCAGCTGCTCACCTCCCACCACGTGACCCGCACCGCCGACGGCTGGCGTCGCGGCGAGTCCACCCACCGCTTCGTCTGGCCCGCGGAGCTGGACCTGATGGCGATGCTCGCTGGTCTCGATTTGGAGGCGAGGTATGCCGACTGGGACCGCTCACCCCTCACCGATGACAGCGGCTCGGCTATCTCGGTCTGGCGGAAGCCGAGCTCCTAAAGGGCACCGCGGGCCAGCTCGTACGCCGCTGCCTTCCGCCCACTATGGGCGTGGGCAAATGCCCCGCGTGGCCCTGGATGACCGTGGGCCGAAGAGCTCTGGACCAACGACCCGAGACACACCCCGCGAGGGCCTCGTTGCCACAGGCGCGCGCGAGACGGTTCGGGCGGCGCTTCGCTTCTCGTTCACCTTGATGGGCGCTCAGACCTCAGGGTCGGCTTCACTGGTTCGGCGACGCCGCTTGTGGACGCGGCCAGACTGGCGGCGGCATTGTCGCGCCTGAAACGACCTTGCCGTCATGATAGCGATGTGGACGCTGCCGACATGTGCTCCTTCATCGAGGAATGGTGGGGCGAGAAGTTCGACAAGTCGCTCATCAGGCGAATCGCGACTGCGCCAGCCCCTATGCACGAACGCTTCGTGGCGGCTCTCCAAGCGAACGCACCTAAGATCGCGGTAGAGCCGGTCGGGGAAGGAGATCTCCGCCCCATCCTGCCCAGGCAGAAATCGAACCTCTCCCTTCGGCTTCTCTTATACAGCCATGAAGTTCTTGTCGATTCGGGCAGTCTCGGCTGGCCTCTCAGCCCATTCGCGGAGCCCGGTTCAGAAGTGCAGATGCGAGCAAGCCTGAGCCATCTGATGAACATTCGACCGCTCATGGAAGAAAAGATCTTGAGGATCACTCCTGTGAACTCACGGGGTCGCCATCCTTCAGCCGCGGCGATCTGGGATCAGGTCGACGACGACGTAGCGGAGGCCATCCGCGACGGGCTGGAGCAGCAACTTGCCGAGGCAGGACTGGACGTTGACGTCGACAAGCGCAGCCTCCACTACTTCTTCGACGGCATAACAGGCGGTTGCCTGCTTGCGGCCTACGGCGCAGGCCAGACCCTGGTCACAACTGAGGAGGAGCATCGGCTTCGCGACGCACTCCTGCAGTCGGCCACGCTCGCCGACCAGCGTCAGACTCGACTCACCACGCTGGCGAGCCTTTCTGTGCCAGATCTGACAGGAAACGAGGGACTGCTCGTCCAACTGAGGAGAGACTCGGAGCAGTTCGCGTCGTGGCGTTCGGCTCTTGGAGAAGCGCTCTCGTACGTACGCGAGGTGCCTGAGTCGGACGACGGAGCGCGAGACGCCGCCGCCATCGTCTCTGCTGAGCTCAAGATGGCTACGACTAGGCTGGTTGGCGCAACCCAAAAATCCCCGGTCCTATCGACTCTCAAGAAGGGCACCGCGGAGTTTGGCTTGGCTGGCTTGGGCGTCGGCGCGGGCCTTCTCGTCACGGGAGGGAACCCACTCGGGGGCATCCTCGGTGCGGGCGCGCCAGCGACTGTGCGCACCATCGGCAACTACGTCTCATCCGTCAGGCAGAAGCGCAAGGGTAAGGCGATCCTCGACGTGGCTGCACTATTCCAGCCTTGATCAAGCCTGGCCCGCGCGATGGCACAGGGTGGCGTCGGGGAGAGATGGAAGCCTGGGCCGGGAGACGGGTGGTTGAGAGCGGCCGTGGCTTCGCACCGACTGGTGACGCTTGCTAGCGCGGAGACGGTGCCCCCATTCACCGCTCAATGCGGATTCGGTGCTCGAGCTTGTTCCGCTCGAGCCCCTTCGCGCCGACGCCCAAACGGACTGCGCTCCGCGGCGCTTCAGCCGATCTGTTCTACATGGACTCGCTCGAACGCCGCATCTGCCGCAAGCTCGTTAACGAAGATGACCACGTTGCTTCCGTCGGCGCGCGCACTCGGGACGATCAGCGCGTCGTACCCGAGGAACGCGGCGTGAGCGCCGACTCGTTGGCAGGCGGTGAAGTCGGCCGACTCCAGGTCAGCCTGGTCAAGGCCGAGGATTCCCAGGTCTTCCGGCGTGATTCGCAGCACCTTTGCCACGCTGACGCGCAGTTCATAGACGTAACGGCGTGCTCGGGGTCGCAGGGGTTGAGAGTCGATCGCATGCTGGCCCTCGGCGATGGCGGTTTCGCGCTGTTCGGAGGCATAGATCGCTGCCAGGCCGGCCGGGTTCCAGCGCGCCCCGCGGGTGTTAGAGAGCTCGGGCGGGTTGTCATTGAACATGTGCCGCCACACGGTGACTTCGTCCAGGACTTCGGATCCGAGGCTCTCGATCGCGTCAAGGAGCTCGGGGTCGTGGATGACCATGACTCAGACGTAGGCTCCGTCGCGCAGCTGGTCGATGAGCGCCAACACCGAGTCGATATCGCCGTCGGTGATCAGCTCGGCCGGGCGCTTGCCGCCAAGCAGTTTGTGGGGGCTATAGAGCCAGAGCCTGGCGTCGTCGGGCTCGTAGAACTCGGCGAGCTGGGTCGCGAGCCACTCGAGTGCGAGCAGTTGGTGAAGCTTGGCTGGATGAGGGTCGACCCTTCCCTGCTGCCAACGCGACACGGTCTGCGGCGTGGTGTCCAGCAGTTCCGCGATCTCGCGTGAGCGAACCCCGGCCCGGTCCTTGATGGAGTCCAAGCGGTGGGCCACTGCACTAGTCATGTCGTCTCTTCCTGGTTCATATGAATGCTCATGCGGACTTGCGGTGTCGTTTGCCCGCGGCCGGTGGGCTGAAACTGTGAGTCGGGTTGCTGACCAGATCGTTCCCGAGGGTTCCCCGCCAGGAATCCAGTCGCTTACGGACCGGCATCAGCGCCGGCTCGACCTCGGAGGCACGAACCGCCTTATCGGAGGCGGGCCGCAAGAAGCTCTCGAGGTAGTGCCCGGCACGAAGCGGTTCTGGAACGGACGACAGCGCTCGGACCTCGCGCTCACGCTGGGTCACGAAGTGCTCGCGGTAGCGCAGGTGCGTGTCCTTCCAGCCTCGAGGGCAGCAGGCAGAATCCAGGCAGGCGTGCGCGGACTTCATGCCGGGGCGGGACAAGAGAGCATCGGCCTTGCTGCGATCCAGGAATGCACCCAACTGGTGGAGGTAGACACGGGCTTCTCCACCACCGCCCCCGCGCTTCTTGGGTACCCGGAGCCAGTCGGAGAGGTCGGTGTGGTCGATGACTGTGATGCCGGACTCGACTCCTCCGAGCGCACCGAACGCCATCAGCCCCACGCCGACAGCACCTGTGTGCTCTCCGACGAGCGGCCGTCCAAGCCGGTGCAGGTCCCGACAGGCCTCGAGGTAGCGCTTTAGGGCCAGCGGGCCTGACTTGGAAGTTCCGAATGGGTGAATCCGGAGCCAGACGGCGTCGATCGGAAGCGTGCTGAGTGACGCGACGATGGCGTCGCGCCAGTTTCGGTCGTAGAAGTTCTCCGTCTTCGTGATCAGCGGGTAGTAGATCGGAACCTCTCGGAGACCTGCCTCGTTCAACGAGCTGCGCAACGCGTGGGTGAGGTCGGCGTCAACGTCGAGCCACGGATCGCTAGCGGAGGCGAGGAAATGAGTAGGCGAAAGGATTGCCGAATGGGAGGCAGTGACGACCGCATCGACCAGCTGGTCGCATAGGTCTTCACCGGCCTGGCCGTAAAGGGAGTCGGGCGTGTGGAGGCCCACTGGAGCCCAGGCCAAGTCGACAGCCCCGCCGCGGAGGATTCCACCGGGTGTAGACAGCTCGAGCGACCGAGGGTCCAGAACGGTCTCTACGCCCTGATGGCGGGCCTCGACCCAAAGATCCTTGTGCTGCTCGGCCTGCGCCGGGTCCGCGACGAGGCCGCTGACCGACTTGCCGTCAACGAGCATCTGGGCAAGGAACGTGTGGTCTTGCCGACCGACGCGCAGATAGCAGCCGAGCGGATCGCTCACGGGCCTGAGTGCTCTGACCATGACAACCTCCTTCAGTTGCCTCCCCAGATTAGCACGCCAGTGAACATTTTTGTAGTCATTGCCATGTGCTTTTTCGTGAACGCGAGGATCTAGGGGCCCAGGTGGCGACTTGAGGTGTGGCGCACGCTGCAAGGCCGGTTACAGCGGTCAAAGAGGACGTTGAGGTCGTTGCGCCGGTTCTGGCGGCGATCCGCTCGAGGGGCGGGCCGCGCACCGTTCGGATCCACGAGCAAGCACAGCCAGCCTGCCGCGGATCAGGTGCGTGTCCTCTCAGATTGCCCGTGATCTGCATCCTTTCGCTGCGAGCCCGAACAAGGCACTCCGCCGCCAGCGGGCCGGTAGCGCGGCCGTGTAGACACTGTCTGTCATCGTTGACCTGTGAGACCGATTGTCGCGGCGCTCTACGTGCTTGGCTTCGCCCTGATACTGACCGGAGCCGTGGGCGCATGGCGCCATGCGCGGCAGCGTCACCAACTCCTCGTTGACCTAGCCGAGGAAGTACGCGTCGATTACGACAACTACCAAGCCGCGAGCGAGACTCTCTTTGCCGACCAATACCGAATGAGCGTGAGCGATGGGCCCGAGGCTGCTGCGCGCGTCGCTGAGGTCGAAGCGGCTCGTTCCCAGATCAAGGATCGGAACTCCCAACGACTGGCAGCAGCCGGAATCCATCCGGCTGGATCTCCAAGCCAGGACACGTGGATACCCATCGAGTTGCAGATGGAGCTCACGCTCTTGACGGGAGCGAGGCAGTCTCTCGGCAAGGCAGGGCTGACTGCTCTCGCCGGCGGACTCATCTCCACGGTGGCGAGTGTCTGGAGTCTCTACCTGTAAGCGGTGACGGAGTGGGCCACCAATGGCCCGTGCCGCAGTCCGGTGTCCCAGTTTGCACATAGTCGCCGCGAGAGCACCCATGTCACTTCGCCGGAAAGCATCGGCACCGCCTTCTAGGACCTCACGGACGGCTTGACGGATCTGTGGATTCTCGAGAGCCGGGGCGGCTTGCCCTCGTCCAATCCTTCGCACGAAGCCACTTGCCGACGAGGTTGGGGCTCTCTCGCTATCGTTCCGCGCGTGAGGCTGTCGCATTGGTTCAAACGACCGCGCGGCAAGCCCCGCGCAGACAACGCCCCGCTCCCCCCAAGCGACCTAGCCGAAATCCGTCGCGAGTTACTGGAGCTCAACTCCGCCCAACAGCGACTCCTGGAACAAACCGAAGGCACCGACAACCGCACCCAGACCATCGAGAAGAAGCTCGCCGCAGAGACCGACAGAAGGCTCGCCAACGAGCGTCAAGCCGAACAAGACGGTCGATTCGACCGCAGGCGCGGAACTTTGCAGTTCGCGTTCTGCTTCGTCGCGTTCGTCATCGCCATCGTGTGCGGCTGGCTCGGCTACCCCGCCTTCGTCGACCCCTCCCCCAACCGGCTAATCCCCGGTACTGCCCACGTGGCGCTGGAGCCACTTCCAGGAGAGACCCCCGAAGAAGTTCCTGGGGCTGATGAACGGATCTGTGACATCTCAGATCGCTTGACGGGTCGTCAGGCTGGAAGGATGTCGCAGTGCCCAAGCCCTATCCCAAGGAGTTCCGTGAGGACGTTGTCCGGGTCGCGCGGGACCGGGGCCCGAACGTGTCGATCGAGCAGGTCGCTCGTGACTTCGGGATCCACCAGACCACGCTGAATACCTGGCTGCGTGCCGCAGACGTCGAGGAGAGCCCGCGCTCGACGGCCTCGCCCGAGGTGCTGCGAGAGAACCGCGACCTGAAGCGACGCAACCGGCTGCTGGAGCAGGAGAACGAGGTGCTGCGAAGGGCTGCGGCCTACCTTGCCCAGGGCTCGCTCCCGGGAAAAGGCTCTACCCGCTCGTGAAGGAGTTGGCCGCTGCCGGCGCCCCGATCAGGGTGCCGGTGGTGGTCTCGTGCCGGGTGTTGAAGCTCCACCGCCAGCACTACTACGCCTGGCTGGCCCGCCCAGTCACCGACAGTGAACTCGAGGAGGCCTATCTCGCGAACGCGATCCTCGATGCCCACCGCGAAGACCCCGAGTTCGGCTACCGGTTCCTCTTCGACGAGGTCACCGCCGCCGGCCACGTCGTCTCGGAGCGGACGGTGTGGAAGATCTGCTCGACCAACCAGTGGTGGTGTGCCTTCGGGAAGAAGCGCCGCGGCAAGAAAGGCCTGCCCGGAGCGCCCGCGCACGATGACCTGGTCCGCCGCGAGTTCACCGCGCCCGGCCCCAACCAGCTGTGGCTCACCGACATCTCCGAACATCCCACCACCGAAGGCAAGCTCTACATCTGCGCGGTCAAGGACGTCTGGTCCAACCGGATCGTCGGCTACTCCATCGCCGACCGGATGACCTCCCAGCTCGCCGTCGACGCCGTCGAGTCCGCGGTCGCCCGACGAGGCGGGAACGTGGCCGGCTGCAAGCTGCATTCGGACAGGGGCGGTCAGTTTCGAAGCAGGAAGCTCCAGCAGTCGCTGTGGCGGCACCAGATGCTCGGATCGATGGGCCAGGTCGGTTCGGCCGGCGACAACGCGGCCATGGAGAGCTTCTACTCACTGCTCCAGCGCAACGTGCTGGACCGTCAGCGATGGTCAACTCGCGAGGAGCTCCGCATCGCGATCGTGACCTGGATCGAACGCACCTACCACCGCCGCCGACGACAGGCCCGGCTCGGTCGATTGACCCCCATCGAGTTCGAAGCCATCATGACCGAACTGGCCGACCAGGCCGCCTAACCAACTGTCATAGATCGGTTCATCAGCCCCCTCTGCCTGTGCGACGGTGTCCCCTTTCGCCGGCAGCTGGGCGGGCAGACGCAGGCGACCATGCCGATGAGCGGATGAGTCTTGCCCCCTGGGCTACTTGCGGTACTCGTCGTGCCAAAAGGAGCGAGCAAGCCTCGGCAAGCCAGCGCGCTCGTTCAGTTCGTCGTCGTGCCCGTAGTCCTACTCCCAGGGCAGGTGGCGACCGATGCGGTCAGCAACCGTTCCCCAGTCGGGACCCGGACTACTTGCGGTGACGAGTCGGGCCACAGCCGCTTCGAAGGCCGCTGGTGACCACGCCCGCATGAGCCACACCCCATGAACCGGCAGTACCTCTCCACCAGGCAACACGTCTTCCGCGAACCCGGAGCCCCACTGTGCGAGGTCGAATCGCTCCGCGAACATGCTCGGCGAACACACGATGCCGTCGAAGGAGTCGGCCTCGTCTCGGTCTGATGAGCCGATGAGAACCTGAACTGTCACGCCGAAGTGCGTTGCTTCGGCGTCCGGCTCAGCGCCGTCCCACCAGTGGTAGAGGACTTGCTTGACCTCGGCAGAAACGCCATGGGGAGCCATGTGGCTGAGTATCACAGCGAGTGCACGCTCATGCCGCAAGTAGTGGGATGGCTCTGCCGATGCGCGAGCGCCGCTCTGCCCGACCAAGGTGGGTCGTCCTGCCGATATGGGTTCTCGATCGGGAGAGCGGGCCGAGAGGCGCATGGGAGGATGATGGTGTGGTCAATCTGGACGTTGTCCCCGCGAGGCCGTTGGAACTTGCGCTCTCGGGAACCCTTGGAGACCTGGTTGTGGCGAGCCTCATCGGCGTCACCGGGCTTTCGTGGTGGGCGATCTACGACATCCTTCGACGACGCGACGACCAATGGCCGGCAGATGGCTTATCCAGACTGGCATGGGGGCTGATCGTCCTTCTGGTTCCTTTCGCTGCGATCCTCTATCTGTTCGTGGGGCCCCCCGCGAAGCTGGGCTCGCTGCGGCGGGCGCCACAGACGTAAGGCGTCGTCGGGGAACCCGCATCTGCCGCTGAGAGGGTGTCCCTTTTCGCCGCGTATAGGGTCTTGCCCTCTCACCCTGAACTTGGTCGTTGAACGACGGTGGGGCTCGCCACATTGAGCGTTCCGCCGAAGCCGGCAAGCCGGAGCGTGTTCGGCTTCACATTCTCATCGCTCCTTGAGGGGAGCATCGTGGAGCACAACGGCTGCTGAGTGACGGGAACGAGGCGAGCGGTGATGACGCGATTCGGCGCAGTCAAGGGCAGCGCACTTGGGGCAGTCGTTCTGGTGGTGGCGCTTGCTGCCGCCTGGTTGACGTTCCCGGGGACACCCGCGAGCGCCGGGGCGGTCGATAGCTGGACCGAGCCCCTCAAGGTCAGTCGCGACGTCTCTAGCGAATGGGATGTTGCGATGGGCGCCGGCGGAAGGGCTGCGGTTGTTTGGTATGGCGAGCGCGACCTCATGGTTGCTTTGCGCTCGCGGCAGGGGGAGTGGTCCCCCCCTCGCGCTGTCGCCGCTGCAGACCACAATGGATATGACCTCCCGCCGGCTGTTGCGATGAACGATCGCGGGACTGTCGTCATTGCGTTTCAGAACAAGCACCGACTGCTGGCGGTGCGCAAGCCTGCTCGGTCGGGGTGGCAGAAGCCCCATCTGCTGCGCCGAAACCCCGTGCCTTTCGCCCATCTATCAGTGGCTCTCAGCCGCAAGGGCGAGGCCACCGTCGTGATGATCATCGGCGGTGACGAGGGCGACGTCTACGCAGTTCGAAGCCGCTCTGACGGACGCCGATGGCAGCGCCCTCGGCTGATGGGACATGACGGCGGCACGGCCGACGTGGTGACCGCCCCGGGCGGAGCCGTCACCGTCGCCTGGTGGTGTGAGACCCACGTGTGTGTGAGGAGTCACCAGCAAGGCAGCCGCTGGAGCGGCATCAGCAGGGTGGTCGAGACCAACGTGTCTGGACTCGAGTTGGCTGTCGACTTGGCCGGCCGCGTCTATCTGGTGTCCGGCGGCGGGATCACTATCCGGGAACCGGGGGGCCGTTGGCACCAGAGTGACGTTCGGTTGGGCGGGTGGGGCTGGCACGTCGCAGCGGCCGGACGTGGGTGGGCGGTTGCGACGTTCATGGGAGAACGAGGCCGCAGAGGATATGTTTCCGTCGCTATCCGATGCCCGGACGGTCGTTGGACAGCGAAGCGCGTCTGGAAGACCGCGCATGTGTATGACGCCTCCTCAGTCATCGATCCTCACGGTCGCGTAGCTGTCACATGGAGCGGCCATTGGGATGTCACCAAGGTGCACGTTGCGCATCACCGCCCAGGCTCGCGATGGACACCACCCCTCGCCCTGGGGCGGGGGACTGAGGCGCGCATAAACATCTCCCCCAGCGGTGAGACGTTAGTGACGTATGGCTATTGGGGGGTATGGGCGTCAACGCGGCGTCATCTTTGATCGGTCGAACCGAGCGCCTGCCGCACGTGACGGTGGGACCGGTGGAAGTTGATCACTGGCAGCCAGCGTTCGTGGGTCTCAGCCTCCTTCCGAGGCACGCCTGGCCGTTCTGATGGAGCGGGGGTATCCGTAAGGAGCTCGTTGGCGGGCGCCCCTCGAACTCGTCACTCCGCCGGGCGAACGTGTCACAAGTTGCCTGTGGTCACGGACCTGCTTGCGCGACGCGTTCGTCGCGCGGGCTCCCTGTGGCGATCGTAGTTGCAGGGGTGAGACCTGGCTCCTAGCGCTCTATCGATGAACGCGGATCAATGGACCCATCGACGCCTGTCGGAGGGTGCAATATGAGTCTCCATCGTTCGTGGTCGTCATCGTGGTTGGGCACCGTCTCCGCGCTAGCCATCATGGTTTCGGCAGTCGGACCGGCATGGGGCGCGGAAGGGCCCGCGTCGAGCACATTCGCCGAAGCTGCGGACGGTTGGACGCGGCCTGTCATCGTTTCGGATCCAGGGTCTTGGGTCGAGTTCAGCACCATTGCTTCTGACTCGGCCGGGGGTCTTGCCGCGGCATGGACGGGCGATCAACACGGCATCCACGTCCGGCGAAGATCAGCGGACGGAGTCTGGGGTGAGACCGCATCCCTTGACGCGTTCACGCGCGAGTACGTGCAGGTTCGCGAGGATCCCCATGGAAGTGTGTGCATCCTCTACTCGGTCTTCTACCCGACTTCCGAAGTCCGGGTCGCTTGCGCCGCCCACGACGCGAACTTCACCGAGCCCATCACCCTTGCCACGGTGGGGAGGAACGGCACCGAGTTTCACCTCGGCGTCGATGCCCAGGGCAGCTGGGTGGCAGCCTGGCATCAGCGCGATCCCCAAGGCGTCGGCAGAATTGCGGTGAGCCGTCGCACCGACGGTGTGTGGGGTCCGGCCAGATTCGTGACCAACCCCCGCTGGCGCGTTCGAGACTTTGATCTAGCCGCGAGCAGTCAGGGGACCTTCATGTTCGCCTGGGTAGCGAGCCCGGCCAGCAACCCCGCGGCCGAGGCTCGGCTCTGGACGCGCAGCCTGGTCTCTGACTCCTGGGGTGACCCAGTCAAGGCGTCGCGACCAGGCGCGCGCTGGCCAAGGCTTGCCGCCAGCCCTGAAGGCAGTTTCGACTTGGCGTGGTTCAGCCATCGCCATGGTGAACGCCGCATCGGGTATCGCCACTACGGCCCCCTGGGCTGGGGCCCAGAGAGGACGATCACCCGGTTCCAGCAGGGAGAGTCGGCTTCTGGCCCGCAGATCGCCTCGGGCGGGCACGACACCTGCGTGGTCACCTATTACCGATGGGGGAAGCGGGCTGACCCCCGTGGCTTGAACACCACGGTCCGCCATAACGGACGATGGCAACCCGCCCAGGTCGTGACTCCGGCACGCGGTTACAGCGACCCCCCTGCCCTGCTCGTGACCCAAAGCGGCACCGTCTGGCAGATCTGGTACTGGAAACGCCGCGATTGGCAGATCGCCGAGTTCTGGACAGTCGAAGCCAGAAGCTACCGGCCCAGCCAAGGGTGGAGCGCCTTGCTGAAACTCACCGGCCCGACCACATCCGACTGGAATCCACTCACGGCCATCCTCGAATCGCCAGAGCGCCCAGCGGTCAACTGGATAACCGACGCCGGCCAGGCGGCATACTCCGAGTCGAGCTAGCTGAGCACCGCGCCGGACACGGGCGCACCTCCGGGTGGCTCACCCGTTCGTCTAGCCCTGGCTCGTTAGACGGCGCGCCCGTCCACGTGGCAGAGGTTGTGACCCACCAGATAACCGATGTGCCGGTTACCCTTTTCGCCGGGTGCCGGCGCCCAGGTCTTGCGCCTCGCTCTTGCGCGAGGTTCCGGTGGAGGTCTGCTCGGGTCGACGACCCGGTCAACTTCCGGTGTACGCGGTCATCAGTTGAGTCCCCGATAGTGGTGTAGCGCGGTCGCCGAGATCGTCACCGGCGTGTACGTCGGACGAGGACGCGGCCACCGCGTGATCCTTCGAGTCAACCTTCCACAGAATCCTCGAGGACCATCACGATGACCGCTCCCCACATTGTCGACCCCGCCGGCCTGCTTGGCGAAGCGCTCGCCGAAGCGTCTCCGGATCTGATGCGATCGCTGCTGCAGTCGATCATCAACGCGCTGCTGTCCGCCGATGCCGATGCTGTCGTCGGTGCCGAGTGGGGCCGCCCCACCCCGGGTCGGGCAAGCCAGCGCAACGGCTACCGGCACCGCGACCTGGACACCCGGGTCGGCACGATCGACGTCGCGATCCCCAAGCTGCGCAAGGGCACCTACTTCCCCGAGTGGCTGCTCGAGCGGCGTAAGCGTTCGGAGTCCGCGCTGATCACCGTCGTCGCAGACTGCTACCTCGCCGGGGTGTCGACGCGGCGGATGGACAAACTGGTCAAGACCCTGGGCATCGACTCGCTGAGCAAGTCCCAGGTCTCTCGGATGGCCGCCGACCTGGACGCCACGGTGGAGGACTTCCGGCGCCGTCCGCTGGATGCGGCGGGGCCGTTCACGTTCGTGGCCGCCGACGCGCTCACCATGAAGGTCCGCGAAGGCGGCCGGGTCATCAACGCCGTCGTCCTGCTCGCCACCGGTGTCAACAGCGACGGTCACCGCGAGGTCCTCGGCCTGCGCGTCGCGACCAGCGAGACCGGGGCGGCTTGGAACGAGTTCTTCGCCGACCTCATCGCCCGGGGTCTGCGCGGTGTCCGGCTGGTCACCTCTGATGCGCACGCCGGCCTGGTCGAGGCGATCGCAGCCAACCTGCCCGGCGCCAGCTGGCAGCGGTGCCGAACCCACTACGCCGCGAACCTGATGTCGATCTGCCCCAAGAGCATGTGGCCTGCGGTCAAGGCGATGCTGCACTCGGTCTACGACCAGCCCGATACACCCGCGGTCCACGCCCAGTTCGACCGGCTCATCGACTACGTCACCGAGAAGCTCCCCGCTGTCGCCGAACACCTCGCCGAGGCTCGCGAGGACATCCTCGCGTTCACCGCATTCCCCAAGGACGTGTGGACTCAGATCTGGTCTAACAACCCCGCCGAGCGACTCAACCGCGAGATCCGGCGCCGCACGGACGCGGTCGGGATCTTCCCGACCCGCGACGCGATCGTCCGCCTCGTGGGCGCAGTCCTGGCCGAACAGACCGACGAATGGGCCGAAGGCCGCCGCTACCTCGGACTCGACCTGCTGGCCCGCTGCCGCATCAACCTCGTCCCCGACACCGAACCCGAGATCGGAGCTGATGACCTGCCCGCACTCACCGCCTGACCCCTCAGGAAGGAGAACGCAGCGCTACACCACTACAAGGGACTTGACCCGGTCATCCGGATCGACACGAGAAGTCCAGGCACATCCACGCCGAGCTTGACGCCGTACCGCGTCGGCGGCTCGGAGGGGAACCAGCGTGACCATTCCTCGTTGAAGCCGGCAAAGTCAGTAGGGTTGGAGAGTAGGAGCCCGACCTCGACGACGTCATCGAGACTGGCGCCACCGGCCTGGAGGATCGCCTGACAGTTGGTCAGTGCCTGGCGGGTCTGTTCTTGGATGGTGTCTCCGGCGAGGCTGCCCGTGGCCGGGTCGATCCCGACGGTGCCGGAAACGAACACGAAAGGCCCCGCCTTGACAGCCTGGCTGAACAAGGGCGAGCTGGGTGCGTCCGGGGTGGTGATGACCTGGCGTGGCATGTGGGTCTCCTGGGCTGAAGGCGAATTGAAGCAGAAGAAGTCCAGCCTGCCTCAGTCGCCGCGACGGTGGCACCTCCGAGGCAAGGTGGCTCGATTGACGGTCGCTGCCATCCTCAAAGGCGCGCGTGAAACCCACCGGGCTCCATGACAAGGAGTACCTCACGGTCGAGCCCGATGACGACCTCGTCGAATCCGCCCCGCACTCGTTCTCTATCCGGGTCCATCCGACGCGCACATAGGTGACGGAAGCGAGAAGAAGAGGGCAACTGCTGCCCCTCCCGCAAGCCCGCGTCACACCTCCCGACCGCAGCAATGGTCACCGTGACCGCGATCGCCTGCAGCGCTGTACGAACACTGCCTGGATCACGACTTCACACTGTTCTTGAGGCGTGCTGATGAAGGGCGGGGTCGGCGGACAGGCGGGGTCTACTTCCCAGCACTTCTCCCACCTTGCGATGGAACCCGTCGCTGTCTCTTACCTGCTGGGATGGCCGAACCGATGCTGACACACGCGGACCTCCCTGCCGCAGCGAGCCGGGTCGCTGGACCCGCATCGGGCCTCTCATCACGGATATTCGCCGGATGGCAGGTCGTGATGGGCGCGGTGGGCGAACCTCGTGCCTTCTCGAAGCACCGCGTCGTGACGCGCGGGCGCTGGCCAGAGCTGGAGCAGGATCAGGCCGCGGTAGGTCTTGTAGCCGCCGCGGCGGAACTCGCCCCGGTTCGTTTCCCGCTGGGTCCGGTCCAGGTCGGTGGCGGAAAGCCTTACCCGATAGGTGCCGGCTGGCACCGGCATTGATGTGGCGAAGGTCTCGAAGCTCCCCATCTCAAGGCTGCCGCTCGAGCGGAAGGACACCTCGACGACGTCCTTGAACCGTCCGGACACGGGTGGCGGGCTGTTGAGCAGCTCCATCCGCAGGTGGTACTTCCCATAGAGCGCGGGCAAGAACAGCCACAGCGTGCCGGGCCGCTTGGCGCCCAGGAGTCCGTTGCGTTGACCCGCGAACGCGCCGCGGCTCGGCGGGTAGGTGTCCGGGTGGGTGGTGATCCACCAGACGCCTTCCTCCACCAGCCATGGCTCGTTGAATAGCGTTGTCGGTCCCGACGACGACGTGGCCTGCGATGACGCCGGCGTCTCGAGCGGATCCCCGTTCGGCTGCTTATCGGGTGATGGGGCGGCGCAACCTGCGACAACCAGCATGGTGATCGCGGACGCAATGAGCGCACGCACGCGACTGCTCACGGCTGACATGGTTCTCTGACGGTCGTCGGCCTGACGGGGCCGTGGCACTTCTTCCACTTCACTCCGGAGCCGCAGGTGCAGGGGTCGTTGCGGCCCCGGGCGGCATCTTCTCGTGCGTAGACCTCCATCAGCCCCGCCGGTGCCCGGTGGCGTCGGATCAACTCCGCCATGGCCTCCATCGGCGTACGCACGTGGTGGAAGAACGCGAGGTAGCCCGGGCACAGGTAGTGGTGGCGAGGCTCGCCGGAGGGTGAGTTCGCGAAGCGGTCCTTGGGGCAGCCACCGTTACAGGCGAACCTCACGTCGCAGTCGAGGCAGAACTGCGTCAGGGAGTCGCGCTTGTCCTGGCCGAACTGTCGCTGCGTCGGGAGGGCGACCAGCTCGAGCAACGGACGGTCGTCGATGTTGCCCAGCAGGTGGTCTGGCTGGACGTAGTGGTCACAGGAGTAGAGATCGCCGTTGTGCTCCAGCGCCAGCTGCTGGCCGCAGGTCTCGGCATGGACGCACGACCCGCCGCCGACGCCGAGCCAGGAGGAGAGGGCGGTGTCGAACTGCTGGACATAGACTTCACCGACGTCGTGGCGGACCCAGTCCTCGAAGATGTCGATCATGAACCTGCCGTACTGCTCGGGCGAGACCGAGCGGCTCGTGACGAGCAATCCTTCCGGAGCTGCTCGCTCGACGATCGGGATGAACTGGATGAACCTCGCCCCGAGGTCGTCGCGCAGGTAGCGATAGACCTCCCCACCATGGTCACCGTTGGCGTGGTGGATCGTCGTCAGGACGTTCCACTCGACGCCGTGGCTCTTGAGCACATCGAGCCCAGTCAGCACCCGGTCGGAGGTCGGTTTGCCCCCCTTGTCGACCCGATAGGTGTCGTGCATGGCCGGCGGACCGTCGATCGAGATCCCGACGAGGAAGTCGTTGGCGCTCAAGAACGCGCCCCACTCGTCGGTCAGCAGGGTGCCGTTGGTCTGCACCGTGTTGAGGATCCGCTGCCCCGGTCGCCGATGCCGCTGTTGCAGCTCGACAGCGCGACGGAAGAAGTCGAGCCCCATCATCGTCGGCTCGCCACCCTGCCAGGCCACCACGACCTCCGGGGCACCTGAGTGGGCCGACAGCAGCTGCTCGATGAACCTCTCCTGCAGCGCCTCGTCCATCCGGAACCCGCTCCCCGGATACAACGCCTCCTTGGAGAGGAAGAAGCAGTAGTCGCAGTCGAGGTTGCAGATGGCGCCAGTCGGTTTGACCATGACGTGGAACTCCGCCGGCGCTGCGCCTTCCACCCGGCCCTACCTCCGATTTCCCAGTCCAAGGCCCTCGTGCGAGAGCCTAAGGCCCGATGCGGCGAGCCGGGCCATCTCCGGCGAGACAGGGTCCACGAAAGCGTCACCTCGCCGGCCCGGGCACCCTAGGCTGGGGCCTGGGTTGAGGACCCCTCGAGCGGTCACGCTGGAGTGTCATGGAGGGAGTACGTCGGATGGCGGCGTCCAGGCCGGTTGCCGACAGACCGATGAGCCGGGAGACCCCAGACACGTTCACGGGCACACGGTTGGAACGACGGACGCTGCTGCGCGGCTGTGCCGCCGCCGCCCTCACCGGCATCGGGTTCGACAGGCTGCAGGCCGACAGGGCCGCCGCGGACACCGCGAGGCGAGCCGCAACCAACCGCCCCAACGTCATCGTCATCTCCTTCGACGACCTGCCCTGGAACGGGCTCGGCTGCTATGGCAACGACTTCTATGAGACCCCGAACATCGACCGGCTGGCTGCCAATGGGATGCGGTTCACCCAGGCCTACGCGGCCGCGCCGGTGTGCTCTCCCACCCGGGCCGCCCTGATGACGGGGCTGTTCCCCGCCCGTACCGGAATCACCAACTACCTCGACGAAGAATCGGTGCCGGGCACCAAGTTCCTCAAGCCCAAGTTCCGGACGGTGCCCGAGTACGTCGCCGAGCGCGGCTACCGCAGTGCCCTGATCGGGAAGTGGCACCTCACCGAGGACTACTCCGGGCCCTACCGGAAACGCCTGGGGAACCCCTTTGTGCACGGCTTCGACGATGTGCTGCTGAGCGAGGAGAAGTACATCGACCAGGGCGACATGTTCTTCCCCTACCGCTTCATGCCGAGCGTGCGAGGTCGCACGCCGCGCTACCTCACCGACCGGATCGCCCGCGAGTCGGCGGGCTGGATCACCGAGCATGCCGACGAGCCCTTCTTCATGCACATCAGCAACTACGCCGTCCACTTCCGCTGGCAGGCGCCCGCGGACCTGGTCGACAAGTACCGCCGCAAGCAGCGACAGCACCCCGAGTTCGACAACAAGCGCTACCTGCCCGAGGTGGCCGCCATGGTCGAGCGATGCGACGACCAGGTGGGTCGCATCGACCAGACCCTCAGGGACGCGGGCATCGCCGACAACACGCTGCTGCTGATCACCTCCGACAACGGCGGCGCGGTCGGGCCGAGCAACCGACCACTTCGCGGCGAGAAGGCGACCCTCTATGAAGGGGGCATCCGCGTCCCGCTCATCGCCTCGTGGCCCGGCACCGTGCCGGCGGGCACCGCCTCGGACTCGGTGGTCAGCACGGTCGACATCCTCCCGACCATCAAGGAGCTCTCCGGCGCCCGCGACCGGGGGAGCCTCGACGGGGTCAGCCTGGCCGGTGTCCTCCTGAACCAGGAACACCTCAACCGCGACGCCTACTGGTACTACCCGCACCACTTCGCCCACGTCGGAGTCCCGGCCGCCGCCATCCGCTCAGGCGACTACAAGCTCATCGAGCGACTCGAGACGGGCAAGATCGAGCTCTACAACATCGCTGCCGATCAGCGCGAACGCACCAACCTGGCACAACGTAAGCCCCACATCGCCGCCGAGCTGCATCGCAAGCTCCGCCGGCACATCCGGGCGATGAAGGCTGCCTGAACTTGTTAGACACGTGGTGCCGTTGGGCGGTCTCGAGCGGGCACTCACCGAGCCGCTGCGTAGGCTGGCGTGATGACATCCCGCGGGACGATGCGGGCCGTGCAGTATGAGAGGTACGGCGCGCCTGAGGTGCTCAGCCTCGTCGAGGTTCCGGTGCCCACCCCCGGCCCCGGCCAGGTCCTCGTGCGGGTGCGGGCCACCTCGGTGAACCTCTCGGACTGGGAGGCGCTCACGGGGCGGCCGGCGTACGCACGGATCGGGGGCCTGCGGCGGCCGGCCCGACCCGTGCTCGGGTCCGACATCGCGGGCGTCGTCGAGTCGGTCGGGCCCGGAGTAACGGCGTTCGCCCCCGGCGACGAGGTGTTCGGCGACAACCTGCGACTCATGGGTGGCTTCGCCGAGTTCTGCGTCGCCCCGGTCAGCGCGATGGCGGCGAAGCCGGCCGGCCTGTCGTTCGTCGAGGCGTCGGCGCTCCCTCAGTCGTCCGCCATCGCTCTGCAAGGCACCCAGTGGGCGGGGCCGGGGACGAGGATGTGCGTCAACGGCGCGGGCGGAGGGTCCGGCGCGTTCGTGATCCAGCTCGCGAAGGCGTCCGGGGCCTACGTGACGGGCGTCGACAACGCCGGAAAGCAGGCCTGGATGCGCGAGCTGGGCGCCGACGAGGTCATCGACTATCAGGCCGACGACTGGACCCGCCGCGGCCCCTTCGACCTGGTCCTCGACCTGGTCGCGCACCGGTCGGTGTGGGCCTACCGCCGGGCACTCGCTCCGGGAGGGCGCTATCGGTGCGTCGGCGGTACGGCGCGGACGCTGCTGCGCGTGCTCACGGCCGGGGGCCTGCTCGGCGCCGTGTCCGGGCGCTCCCTCGGGGTGCTGGCGGTCCGCCAGGGGCCCGCGCACTTCGTTCCCATGGTCGAGCGCTGCCTCGCCGGTGAGGTCACGATCCACGTCGAGCGCACCTTCGGGCTCGACGAGGTTGCCGAGGCGCTCGCCGTGGTGGGCGCGGGCGGCGCCCGCGGCAAGGTCGTCGTCTCACCCTGACCGTCAGGTCCGCGCGTGCGTGATCCCCGCGAACTCGGTGATGACGTGGGCAGAGACGGCCGCTCCGTCCACCGAGGCGTAGATGGCCGCCAGCCGCTGGGCGTTGGCGCGATAGGACGGGTCGTCGAGCAGCTCGCGGGCCACGCGGGTGAGTCGGGGCGAGCCGGCATGCTTCAGCGCGACCCGGCGAGCGGCGCCCTGGCGCTCGGCGAGGACGATGTTGGTGTCTTGCTCGGGTTGGAGCGGGATGCCCAGGAAGGGGACGCCCGAGGCCAGCGCCGTCTGCAGCGAGCCGTGGCCGCCGGCCGCCACCATGAGCCGCGTCCGCGGGACCACGAGGTGGTTGGGCAGCAGCTCTTCGACCATGACGTCCGGGGCCTCGATGGAGCTCAGGTCATGGCCCGCGCCGGAGACCAGCAGGGGCAGGCCGAGGGGCCGCAGGGCTGCGACCACCGCCTTGATGGTCTCGGGTGGCGTCGAGGTCATGGCGACATAGACGGGCCGGCGTTCCAGGAAGGCGTCGACCCGGTCCGGCACCTCCATCGCCAGCTTGGCGAACAGCGGTCCGCCGTACGCCAGGCGGGCTCCGGCCCGGTAGGCCTCGGGATGCTGCGGTCGCCACGCCTGGATCTCGTCGCGAGTGGACCCGAAGACCTCGGGCACCTCCATCACCAGGGACAGATCGCCCATGACCATGGCGGCGAAGCTGGGGAGCTCCTCGACGCCGTACTCGCGGCAGACCTGGTTGACGGCGTCGAGGTACCACCGGATCCGCGGCACCCGTTGGTTGAAGCCGCGGACCGCCATGGCCGGCGGGAGCAGGCTGAGCAACAGGTTCGGTTTCTTGGAGGGCACCGGCGCCCGGTTGTTCTCCCACAAGGGTGGCAGCCACAGCCCGGCGTGCTCCGTCACGAGCGGGATGCCCGCGACCTTGGAGGAGATCAGCGCGCTGAGGGTCCATCCGGTCACCAGGACCCGGGGGGACAGCCGCTCGATCAGCCCCAGCTCGGCCTCGACCTGGGCGCGCAGCTCGGCCGGGGTCCACATGTCCGAGTCGGGCCCCTTCATCCCGGGGACCGACGCCACCATCTCGCGCTGACGCTCGGGGGTGATCTCGCCGAGGCGGAGCAGCTCGACGCCGGCGTCGTCATAGACGCGCCCGAAGGAGCCGCCGTGCGTGGCCGAGACGGCGGGTACGCCGAGCGCGTCGAACGCGCGATGGAGCTCGAGCATGCGCGAGGACTCCGACAGGAAGCAGCAGTTGGGGAGTAGCAGCACCGACATGAAAGGTAATATGTTACCTATATGCGCCACTCGTCAACCCCCGACCACCCCGGCCACCTGCCCAGCGACCCCGTCGAGCTCGACCCTCGAGTCGTTGCCTTCCGGCTCCTCCTCGTCACGGGGCAGCGCCTTCGGGCTCGGATGGACGAGCACCTACGCCCCGCCGGCCTGACCACACAGCAGGCGGCCGTCCTCTCGGTCGTCGAGCAGTTGGGCAACCCGAGCCTGAGCACGGTCGCCGACCACTTGGGCACCTCCCACCAGAACGCTCGCCAGGTGGCCGACGCCCTGGCGCGCAAGGGCATGCTCGACATCGTGCGCGACCCGCGTGACCAGCGGCGGCGGCTGCTGGAACTCACCTCGGAGGCTCAGTCGTTCTGGGCGCCGCGCCGCGACGACGACTTCTCGGTCGTGTCCTCGTGGCTGGGCGGGCTCGGGGCCGAGGACGCCCAACAGCTGGTCGACCTGCTCTCCAGGATCCTCGGTGCGTTGCACCCGGCTGAGGAGGAGTGACCCCTCCGTGACGGGGTCCTGACCTCGGCTGCGCCCCAGTTCGGCGAGGCTTGCCGAACTTGCTCAGCAGCCGGACGCGGCGGCCGATGGTGCCCCAACGGACCACCTCAGGGACCGCGGCATTCACGGGCGTCGCGGCCACGACCGGCAGGAGCCCCCCGGATGCCGCGACTGTTGCTGACACGCATCTCGTCCCTGGGGGTGCGCGCCAAGATCCTGGGCCTGCTGCTGCTGGCCTCGCTCGTCGCCGTCGTCCTGCTGCTGGTCGGCGTGAACGCACTGACCTCGGCGGGGCGGGGCGTGGCTGACCTGCAGCGCTCGAACAAGGCGTTGGGCGACGCCACCAACGCCGACATGATGCACGACGCGATCCGCGCCGACGTGCTCGCCGCGTTGCAGAACCCCGAGCGTGCCGGCGACGGCTCGATCGGCAACGACGTCACCGACCACGGCTCGAAGCTGCGCGACTACCTGGGCTCGGCGGCCGACCTCAGCGGCAGTCCCCAGGTGAAGCGTGATGTCGAGGCGCTTCGAGGAGACCTCGACGCCTACGTCGCCGCAGCCGCGGCCACGGTGGAGCTGGCCGCCCACGACCCCACGAAGGCACAGCAGTCCTTCGACGAGTTCAGCAGGCTCTTCAGCGTGCTGGAGGACGAGCTGCCCTCGGTCGGCGAGGGTGTCGACGCCGCCGCCCAGGCGACCACGGATCGGGTGGCCGCCGAGCGGGCTCGGGCGATCCGCACGATGGTGATCGTCGGCCTCGTCGGGATTCTCCTGCTGGTGCTGATCGGGATGCAGCTGATCCGATCCATCGTCGGACGCCTCAGGAACGCCGTCGACGTGCTCGAGGCCGTCGCCCGCGGGGATCTCACCGCCACGCTCGACGTGGCGTCCTCCGATGAAGTCGGCCGCATGGCCGGTGCGCTCAACGCGGCGCTGGCCCAGCTCCGTCAGGCGATGGCAGCGATCGCCGAGGGCGCCGGGCAGGTGCTGGCCTCCTCCGAGGGTCTCTCTGCCGTGGCCGCGCAGATGAGCGGCTCCGCCACCGACTCCACCAACCAGGTCACGGTGGTCTCGGGGGCAGCCAGCGACGTGGCCCACAACATCTCGACCGTCTCCGCCGGCACCGAGCAGATGGGTGTGTCCATCCGGGAGATCGCCCAGCACGCCTCGGACGCTGCGGGAGTCGCCGCGGACGCCGTACGCATCGCCGAGACCGCCAACGCGACGGTCGGCCTGCTGGGCACCTCCTCCGCCCAGGTCGGGTCGGTGGTCAACGTCATCAACACCATCGCCGAGCAGACCAACCTGCTGGCCCTCAACGCCACCATCGAGGCCGCCCGCGCCGGCCAGGCCGGCAAGGGCTTCGCCGTCGTCGCCACCGAGGTCAAAGAGCTCGCCCAGGAGACCTCCAAGGCGACCCAGGACATCCAGCAGCAGATCACCACGATCCAGGCCGACTCCACCGCGGCCATCGCCGCGATCTCCGAGATCGCCGCGATCATCGCGGCGATCAACGACTCACAGACCACGATCGCCGCGGCCGTCGAACAACAGACCGCGACCACCAATGAGATGAGCCGCAACGTCGCCGAGGCCGCCGGAGGCGCCCAACACATCGCCGCCACCATCACCTCGGTGACGCGCGCGGCACAGGAGACCGGTGCCGGGGCGACCCAGACCGCGTCCGCTGCCTCCTCGCTCAGCGACCTCGCAGCCAAGCTGCAGGCCGAGGTCGCCCACTTCTCCTACTGACCGGCGCCACGGCAGCCGTCACCGGGCTCCGCCCTCACGCTCCGCGCCGTTCCACCAGAAGATCTCTGTCATCCCGGCAACCAACGGCCGCGTTCGAACGAAGGACAGTCGAAGGGGTCGCCGGGCCTGCGGCGACCATCGATGACAGGAGAACACGCATGCGCATCCGCACACGACTCGTCGCAACGGCTTCGGCGCTCGCGATCGCCGCCGCCGGTGCCGTCACCCTCGGCCCCGCCGCCACGGCGTCCTCGCCCGGCACCACGCCGCTGTCGGACGTGCTCCTGGCCGACGGCGACACGTTCGACCACAACAAGTGGGACTACGACATCGTGACCCAGGCGGCCCTCACGGTGATCGACGCCAAGGGCGGCGACACCCCTGTCGCACTGCTGACCCAGGGCGACGTCGCCCTCACCGCGTTCATCCCTCGTGACGTGGCCTTCTATCGCCTCGTGAAGGACCTGACCGGCAGCTGGCCGTCCAGCGAGGAAGAGGCCTTCAACGTGGTGGCCAGCCTCGGGGTGGACACCGTGGAGAAGGTCCTGCTCTATCACGTCGTCCCGGGCGGCCCGATCGACTCGGCTGCCGCACTCGGCGCCGACGGCGCCCACCTCGCGACCGCCGACGGCGGCAACACCTTCAAGGTCAACGTGATCACCCGGCCCAAGGGCAGCTTCGGCATCAAGCTCGTCGACAAGGACCCCGACCTGCGCAACCCGTGGGTGGTCAAGACCCAGCTCGACATCAACAAGGGCAACATGCAGATCGCCCACGGCATCAGCCGGGTCCTGATCCCGGTCGACCTCTGAGCCACACGCGCCACCCACGATCGCAGGGTGGGCCGACACGTCACGTGTCGGCCCACTCTGTCGTTTGTCAGGCACGATGGGCAGGGTGACGATCCACTCCGACCACCCGTTCGCCGACTCGACGGACGATCCGCTGCGGCGCTTCCGCGGCCGGCTCGGCGGCACGGTGTCGCTGTGGACCGCCGGCGCCGGGCAGGAGCGGGCCGGGCTGACGGTGTCGTCGTTCATGGTCGCCCGCGGCGAGCCCGCCCATGTGCTGGGGCTGCTCGACCCTGACTCGGATCTCGCTCACACCGCGCTCGCGACGGGCGCGGCCGTCGTACAGCTGCTGGAGTGGCGGCACCGGGAGCTGGCCGACGAGTTCGCCGGCGTCCTGCCGTCGCCCGGGGGTCTGTTCCGGATCGGCGGGGGCCGAGCCGAGTGGCAGCAGACCGCGTGGGGGCCGTTGCTCACGACCGCGTCGACGTGGGTCGGCGTCCGGCTCCAGCCCAGCGCGCCGGTGGTGGGCTGGTCGATCCTGGTGGACGGCGTGGTCGAGCACGTCCAGGTTGGGGAGGCCGATGAGCCGCTGGTCCATCGCCGGGGTCGATATCAGCGCCCGAAGCCCTGAGGGTGCAGGGAGGACCCGCCTGTGCGGAAGCCCATCGTCCGCAACCGCGCCTAGGCTGCCGGGGTGGCAGCTCACTGGACCCTCGGATGTGACGCACTGGATCCTCACCGGTTGGCCGACTTCTGGGCCGCAGCCCTCGGCTACGTGCTGGAGCCGGGGTATGACGACCCCGACGGCGCGTCGATCGTCGACCCCCAGGGCAAGGGACCCGCGATCGGCTGGCTGCGCGTGCCGGAGGCCAAGACGGCGAAGAACCGCCAACACATCGACATCCGCGTCGCCGGTGAAGGACCGTGGGACATGGTCGAGCGGGAGCGGCTGATCCGTGCGAAGGTGCCCGAACTCGTGGCGCTCGGCGCCACCGTGGTCCGCGAGGAGCGCTATGGCGAGGCGCTCGGCCACGTGGTCATGCAGGACCCCGAAGGCAATGAGTTCTGCGTGGCCTGACGGGTTTGGCTCGCTCGGCGTCCGACTTCCTCAGGGCCGCCGAACGCGGGGGTGACGGCTTGTCAGCGGCGGCTGTCGATTTGGGCTCACCCCATCCGTCACAGTGGTGAGGGTCGCCACCGGGCGACCCCGGAGCCGGAGGAGCCACATGACGAAGTACGCGATCTACTTCATGCAGCAGTGGGTCGGTGACCACCCCGCCGAGTGGTACCAGACGCGCGTCGAGCCCTCGACCGCCGTCGTCCGCGACATGCAAGAGGCAGGCGTGCTGGTGTTCGCCGGCGGGCTCGTGGAAGAGATGGATCAGGCCTTCAGCGCCGACGGCACGAGCGGGACGATGATGGTCACCGACGGCCCTTACACCGAGGTCACCGAATACCTCGGCGGCATCACGATCATCGAGGTGCCCGACGTCGAGACCGCGAAGATGTGGGCGGCCCGCGTCGCCGAGGGCTGCGGCTGGCCGCAAGAGGTGCGCGAGATCAAGTAGTCCCGGCCGAGCGTGGACCGCGCGTCAGTCCCGCTCGGGCCAGGGCCACGCGACCGACATCGAACCGCCGACGTCGAGCGCCTGCCACTCGGCTGACAACTCATCGAGCCTGACGAGCACCCGGTCCAGGGCGGCCTCGCCGAGGTCGCTCGGCGGCGCGTCCCGTCGTACGCCGTCAGGAGGCTGGTGCCCGTTGCGCCGCAGCCAGCGGGGATAGACCTGGGCGACGAGGTCCTCGGACTTCCCCATCTCGCGGCCGGTCGCTCGGTTGCGACGTTCGACCTGGCGCGCCCAGGCCTTGGTGCGCAGCTCGTCGGTCGGGACAAACGTGCCGGCGTTGCCGCCGGCGGCGAGCTGGCCGAAGATCCCGTCACGCAGGCCCAGCTCCGCCTCGACGACGAGATGGACGAGGTCGTGGGGGATCAGCTCGGAATAGCCCGGCGCCGGGGCCATGCGCAGGTCGCCGTGCCGCGTGCGCAGTACGGCGACCGCATAACGCCTCTCCCCGGTGCGCTCGAACCTCACGTCCATGTCGGTCAACGAAACCACCGCCTGACGTGCGTCGCGAGCGGTTATCGGTCAGGGACCGGCGTCACGTGCGCCTCACCACGGATGTGCCGGCGCGCACCACCCGGGGGACCTCGGCGACCTCGTCGACCACCGCCGCGAGGTGCGCCAGCTCGTCGGGAGTCGCCACCGAGTCGACCGTGACGGCGTACTCGACGCCGGTCGAGTTCCAGTCCGCGTCGAAGCCGCCGTCCGCTTCGACGGCCACCCCTGCCACGTCGATGCCGAGACGTTCCGCCTCACGGTAGGTGTCGTTGAGGACGCAGAACGCCACCGAGAGGTGGAACAGCTGCGCGCCGTTGGCCGCCGGGCCGGCCACGACCCCCTCACGGGTCCAGGCGTGAGGGAGCTCCACACCCACTTCGTCGCGAAGGCTGCCTGACGTGGCGCGGACGCCGAAGGGTGACAGATCCATGCGTCGATTGTGCCCACCCACGGGAGGGGGCCGATCCTCTGGCGCACTCGACCCGCGAGGTCACGTCGCTCGTGGGTCGCCAAGCGGGCAGAGTGTTTCTCATCTGAGTCGCGCGGCCTCGAAAGTCAACAATGAGAAACGGTTGAGGCGGCTCAGTGCGTCCGATGGCGAGGATGCTGGCTGCCGCGCGGTGAGCCCCTAGCGCGCGAAGGTGACGTGGATCGTGCCGCTCTCAGCGACCTCGGTGGTCATCCGGTGGGTCTGCTCGAGCCCGCGCAGGTCCTCCCAGACCCGGTGGCCGCGATCGAGCACGACCGGAGCGATCGCGACGTGCAGGTCGTCGACGAGCCCCGCTCTCACGAACGCCCGGGCCGTGCTGATGCCGCCGCCGACGCGCACGTCGAGCCCCGCGGCAGCCTCCCTTGCCTCCGCGAGCACGTCCTCGATCGGGGCGTTGCGGAAGCGGAACGTCGTACCGCCCGCCATCTCGATGTCGGGTCGCGGCGCGGTCGACGTCAGGACATAGACCGGGAAGCCGAACGGCGGCTCGTCGCCCCACCACCCCTTCCAGTCGGGATCGTCGGGGAACGAGTGCAGCCCGAACATCGCGGCGCCCATCACCTCGGCGCCGACGCCCTCGAAGAACGCGGCGGCGTAGGCGTCGTCGACCCCGGTGGAGCCGGCCCCGGTGGTGTCGCCGAACACGCGTTGTTGCATGGTGCGCGTCGCGACATAGGCGGCCGTGAGCGGTCCCCAGTCCTCGCCCATCGGGTCCTCCGGACCGCCGGCGGCCGAGGTGAAGCCGTCGAGCGAGCTGAACAGGTCGATGCGGACGCGGGTCATGTCGAAACCTCACTGAGTCGGTGTCGCACCACCCTGCGGCGCAGGGTGGGGGAGGTCTCGATCTCATAGCCGGCCTCGAGGAAGACCTGCAGCAGGCCGACCGAGGCCTCGTCCCAGATCACGGTCTTGCCCGGCGGCGGCTCGGTCGGATAGCCCTCCAGGATCTGAGCGCCGACCTGCTTGCCATAGTCGACGGTGGCCGCGGCGAGCTCATACATCAGCCCCTGACGCCGGAAGCCCTTGCGTACGACGAAACAGGTGACCGCCCAGACGCCCTCGAGCTCGGGGTCTTTCCTCATCCATGACTTCTGCCGCGCCCAGATCCGCGGGTAGTTCTCCCGCGGCTCGACGGCGACCCACCCGGCCGGCTCGCCGTCGACGTAGCCGATCAGCCCAGAGGTCGGACCGCTCGTGCCGCAGCCGGTCTGAGCCACGAGGGCGGCGTCGCGCTGCTTGGGTCGTGTCGCGCCAGATCCAGCCCGCGACCTTGAGCCCCTGGCAGCCGCACTTGCGGGCGCCGCCGGCCTCGAACACGGCGGCGACATCCTCGGGCGTCGCCTCGTTGGCCGGCCTCCAGGTGAACTCGGGCACGCGTCGACCCTAGCCAGCCGTGCCCACAACCCAGGTTCGGCGAGCGCCGACCGCTGTCAGCGTGCCGTCAGCAGGGCCATGATCGCGGACAAGGTGAGCATCGCCAGCACGCCGACGCGGAAGGCGCCCGGAGTGAGTCGACCGAACACCAGGGAGCCGAGGCCCCAGCCCAACGGCAGGGCGACGGCATAGGCAGCCACCAGCACCGCCACGTGGGCGTCGAGCAGTCCGGACACCGCGAAAAGCCCCACCGCGACCACGCCTTGAAGCCCGAAGATCGCCTGCAGCGTGGCGCGGAACCGGGCGGGCGAGAGCGATCGTGCGTCGAGCCCGATCACGATCGGCGGGCCGTTCATGCCGGTCGACGTGAGTAATACGCCGCCGAGGAGTCCAGCCACCACCTGCCACCGCGGCCCGGTCACCCGGACCTGGAAGAACATCGCGGTCACGGCGAGGAGCACCACGACCCCCACCAGGATCGTGAGCGTCGACGACGCGACGACGAGCAGCACGAGCAGGCCCAGCGGCATCCCGAGGAGCCCGGTCCAGGTGTAGCTCACCATCGCCGCGCGATCGATGGCGGCACGATGGCGCCAGCCCGCCCAGGCCGACAGCAGCAGGCTCACCGTCGTCACCGACACCACCGCGGTCTGCGGGTCCGTCAGCGTCGCCAGCAGCGGTACGGCGACGAGCGCGAACCCGAACCCGGTCGTGGACTGCACGAACGCAGCGAGACAGATCACCAGGCCCGACACGAGCAGCGTCTCGACCGAGGGCACGCGGTCAGCGTAGAGGTCAGCGGAGCTCAGCCGGACTGGCGGCAGTCGTCGATTCGGTGATGGTTGCCCGGTCCGTCCGGCCGACCCCCGTCATCGGCCGGACGGACCGGGAGCCTCAGTTCCCCGGCCAGCGCTGGGCGCAGGCTGCGAGGAAGGCCTCCTGCCCGGGCAGCACCCGGAAGTCGAAGGACGAGGCGTCGACGAACGCCACCCGGAGCGTGACCGCGCCGTCGCCGGCCGCCACCCTGGTGTCAGCGGCGGCGACGATGTTCTCCCCGGCGATGCGATAGAAGGGTGCGGGAGCCTCGCTCGGCAGGCCGCTCCACCGCCAGGCCGACAGCGCGACGTCGCTGACGACGAGATAGAGGTCCGCCGCGTCCTGCGGCAGGGTGCGGGCGAGCGAGGTGGGAGGACCTTCACCGGCGGCCCCGACGGCCGAGGCCCTGGCCCAGGCGAGGATCCGGTCGTCCGGGTCGAGCAGCGGCCCGACGAGCGGCACCGGGTCCGGCAGCGGACCGGTCACCTGGGTGACATAGCGATCGAGCAGACCCATGGGTCTTTCCTTCCCCCGTGTTGCCGAACGCTCCCGGCAGGAGGTTCCGGCGACCGAGCCCGAGAACAGATGGTGTTGCGCTTGGATCCTGGTCGGCCCGGCACTCCTCCGACACGGCGGTTCCGGGATTCCGAACAACCCCGAACCCCGGCGCCGAGCGGCGCTTAGGCTTTCCCGACGTGAGCGTCGAGCCCCCACCCGAGCCGGGTCCCGTCGCGTCGCTGGACGACCTGGCCCGGTCGTTGCTGGAGCTCCGGCGCTGGGCTGGCGACCCGCCGTACGCCGCCCTGGCCGAGGCCATCGGCGACCTGCGGGCGCAGCGGGGGCGGCCGGGCAAGCCCGGCAAGGTCACCGTCTATGACTGTTTCCGGGCGGGACGCAAGCGCCTGGACTCCCAGCTCTTCGTCGACCTGTTGGAGGTGCTCGGCGTCCAGGAGCGTGCCAGGGCCACCTGGCTGCAGGCCTATCGCGGCGCCACCGGCGGCGACGTCGAGGACACCGTGGAGCTCCGGGCCGCGTCGACCGACCTGGTGCTGCCCCGCTCGCGGCTGGTCGGCCGCGACCGCGAGCTCGCCTGGCTCGAGGGGCGGCCGCCCGGGTCGGTGACCGTCATCGCCGGGCTGCCCGGCGCCGGCAAGACCGAGCTCGCGCTCCACGTGGCCAACCGGTGGCGGCGCCGGTTGGGGCCGGGGGCGCTCGCCCTCGGGGTCAACCTGCGCGGCTATGACCCCGACCTCCAGCCGCTGTCGGCTGCCACCCTCCTGGCCCGACTTCTCCTGGGCCTCGGCGTCAAGGGTTGGCGGGTCGACGGGCTCGGCGCCTTCGCTCGGGCCGAGCAGCTGCGCCAGGTCGTCGGCAACCGGCCCCTCGTCCTGTTGCTCGACAACGCCGACAGCGCCGCCCAGATCCTGCCGCTGCTGCCGATCGGCAAGCGGTGGCGCGTGCTCGTCACCAGTCGCCGCCGGCTGCCCGAGCTCGTGCCCACCTCGGGCGAGCCCCTGGTCGTGGGCGAGCTGACGACCGAGGCCGCCGTCGAGCTGCTCGCCGACGACGTGGGCGCCGAGCGCGTCGCGGCCGAGCCGGACGCCGCGGTCGAGATCGCCCACCGGTGCGGCCGGCTCGCCCTCGACCTGCGGCTGGCCGGCGCGGCGATCGCCTCCGGCGGCGACGACTGGACCCTCGGCGACCACGCGATCCGGCTGGCCGAGCTGCCGCCCGACGAATATGTCCGCCCGGCGCTGTGGCTGTCCTACCAGCCCCTCACCGAGCCCGTACGGCGCACCCTGCGGCTCGCCGCCCTGCACCCCGGCCCGATCTTCACGCTGGCACAGATGGTCGGGCTGGCCGGCCTCCCCACCTGGGTGGTCGCGACCCAGCTCGAGCACCTGACCGGGGAGCACCTGGTGATGGCGGCCGGCGACGGCTTCCACCTCCACGACCTGGTGCGCGGGTTCGCATTGCGCCGACTGGTGATGGAGGATCCGCGCTCCCAACAGGTGGCGGCGATGCGTCGTCTCGCGGCCGTCCTCACCGAGGAGGCGCGGGCGCACGCGGATCTGGGTCGCCCCGACTCGGCGTGGCTGGAGCGCCACTTCCCGGTGCTCGTGGCGTTCGCCGAGGTCGCGCCGGAGTGGGAGCTCGGTGCCGAGCTCGGCGAGCTGGTGTTGATCTATTCGGAGTTCCTCGATGTCTCCGGGCGGCTCGCCGAGGCCGAGGACCTGATCCGGCTGGCGCTGGCGCAGCCCGACGTACCGTCCTGGCGCGAGCTGCAGCGCAAGCTCGGCCGGGTGCTCGAGCTCCGCGGCGACCTGCCCGGCGCACACGCGGCACTGATGGCGGCCGCCGAACCGACGAGTCCCGACTATGGCCGCGTCCTGAACGGCATCGGCAACGTGCTCAAGCGGATGGGACGCCACCGAGACTCGGTGGGCTACTACCGCCGCTCCGCGCTCCACGCCACCGGTCCGATGCCGTTGGGCCGGGCGATCGCCAACCTCGCCGACACGCTGCGGCTGCTCGGGCACGAGCCTTGGGCCGCCGACCTCTTCGATCGTGCCGAGGCGATCTCGACCGAGGCCGACGACGAGGTCAACCTCGCCATCCTGCGCCTGAGCCGCTGCCTGCTCGTCGAGCAGCAGGGCCGCCTCGACGAGGCCCTGGCCATGGCCCGGGAGCTGGCGGTGACCTCCGAGGAGCTCGGCTTCGCCGCGCTGGCCATCCGCGCCCTCGAGATCCAGGCCCGCTGCCTGATCGACGCCGGCGACCTGCCGGCCGCGGCGGCGATGCTGACGACGGCCACCACGCGGGCCACCGAGGTGGGCATGCCCGAGCTCGTGTGTGCCCTGCGCGTCGAACGGGGAAGGCTGCGGCTCGCCGAGGGCGAGATCGGCGCCGCCGCTGCGGAGTTCGTCGAGGCCATCAAGGAGGCCGAACGGCTCGGGGTGGCGCTCCCCGCGGTGGCTGCCTACAACGGGCTCGGCGAGCTGGCCGCCTCCCAGGACGACATCGAAGCGGCCACCGCTGCCTATGAGCACGCCGTCGAGCTGGCCGGTTCGACCGGCGACCGGATCGAGCTCCTGCGCGCCCAGCGCGCTCTCGCCGAGCTCGGCGCACGCGGTTGAGCCCGGGCCGAGGGTGAGGCGGTGCGAGGAGCCGGACCGGAGCGGACGCGCCGGCCGCGAACCGGCGTGCACGAGACCCGATCAATGCGCCAGCATCGGCGGTCGTGCGATCACGGCCGGCGCGTTCGCCGCTCCAGTCCGGTCAGGCCCGTTCGTCCAGTAAAGCACCGGACCCGAGTCACGACCACAGCCGTGCGCGCGACGGCGGCCGCAGCCGACGCTGTGGGCTCAGCCCAGCTGCTCCGCGACGGCATAGGACCAGATCTCCGAGGAGATGCCGACCGGTCGACGTGGGGCCTCGCCGCTGGCAGCGTCGTCGGCGCTCGCGCCCGCTGCGGCCGTGCGGGCGTGGGCGCGCTGGAAGTCCTGGCCGGCCGTCCATGCCTGGAACGCCGCCTCATCTCGCCAGCGCGTCACCACGAGCCAGACGTGACGGTCGTCGGTGGGCCGCAGCAGCTCGAAGCCCTCGAACCCGTCCTGCTCCTCGACCTGGCCGGCCCGCGCGGCGAAGCGGCGGGCGAGCTCGTCGCCGCTGTCGGCGGGCACGGTGATGGCGTTGATCTTCACGACGGTCATGCCTCCATCCTGACGTGCGCACCCCCGTCGCCCTACCGGCCCTACCGTCGGCCGGGGCGCAGTGCCACGATCGGGACATGACCACGACCCCGATCACCGAGTCCTCGTTCATCTCCGCGGCCGACGGCATCCCGATCGCCACCTATGCGTGGACCGACGCGGGCGACACCCCGCTCGGGGTCGTCCAGATCTCCCACGGACTGGCCGAGCACGGCGCCCGCTATGACCGCCTCGCCCGGGCCCTCAACGCGGCGGGGTTCCTCGCCTACGCCACCGACCATCGCGGTCACGGCCGGACCGGCCAGGACCACCTCGGCGACTTCGGCGCTGCCGGCTGGGACGGCCTGATCGCCGACGTGGTGCAGTACGGCGCCCAGCTCGCCGCCGAGCACCACGAGCTGCCGATCTTCCTGGTCGGCCACTCGATGGGTTCCTTCGCCGCCCAGTCGGTCATCGCCGACCACTCCGGGCAGTACGACGGCGTCGTACTCTCCGGGTCGACGGCGCTCGACGCCCTCGCCGGTGCCCTGGCCGACGCGCCGCCGGACGCCCCCGCGGGGCTTGAGGCCTTCAACGCCGGCTTCGAGCATCGCACCGGCTATGAGTGGCTCTCGCGCGACGAGGCCGAGGTCGACGCCTATGTGGCCGACCCGTGGTGCGGCTTCGACACCCCGGCCGAGACGATCCCGATGCTGTTCGCGCACGCTGCCCGGCTGGCCGACCCGGAGGTCCTCGGCGGCATCCGCAAGGACCTGCCGTTGCTCCTCGCCGCGGGCAGCGACGACCCGGTCGGCGGTGGCGGCGGCCAGCTGGTCGAGCTGCTGGGCCGCCGCTACCGCGACGCCGGGATCGCCGACGTGACCGTGCGCATCTATCCGAGCGCGCGTCACGAGATCTTCAACGAGACCAACCGTGACGAGGTCACCGCCGACGTCGTCGGCTGGCTGACCGACCGGGCGCGTCGCTGACGGCGTCGCCTAGCGGCTGCCCTCCGGGGCGACGTACTGGGCGGTGCTGATCTCCCAGCCAGCGGCGGCCACGGCCCGGTGGACCTGGGCTGCGTCGAAACCGCTGAGGCCGAACACCGCCGACTGGCCGGGCCCCTGCAGCGACATGAAGACGACGCGGTTCTTGGCGAACCGGGCCCAGCCGCCCGGCACGTGGTGACCCTCGGTCACGACCCGGTCGCCGCGACGCAGGCTGATCGTGGTGGGGCTGATCGTCAGCGTTGCCGCCGGCTTGAGCCGCCACACCACCCAGGCGATGAGCGCGGCCGCGGCAACGCCCACCATGGCGAGGGCGAGGACGGGTGCGTTGGCATGGCCACGCCAGGCGGCGAAGCCGGTGATCACGATGATGAACCAGGCGATCGCGTCGCCGGCGGAGCGCTTCTCGGTGAACACGGCCGTGGCCCCGAGCGGGGCGGCGCCGTTGATTTCGGACACGATGATTCCTTCCAGTGAGTGGAAGGTCCGACCGCCCCTGCAAAGACTGGACCTCGACCCCGGTCGCCCGGGGTGTGTTGTCGCAGGGTTGTCTATACCCCGTCGGTTTCCTCGGTCAAAACGACGGCCGGGTCGGCGGAGGTCGCGCCGGGCTCGGCGACGTAGGTCCGGCCGATGCCGGCCGGTTGGGTCGTGGCTGCCGGGCCCCACCGACGCGACGTCCAGATCAGCGCGAGCCCGACCCCGATGAAGAGCACGGTGATCGCCGCGATGTAGGCGGCCACGGACCAATAGCCGCCGGTCGAGGTCACCGGGTTGAGGAACGGGTAGGGGTACCAATAGCTGGTCCCCTCGAAGGGGTCGGTGGCGAACGGGCCCCGGATCAGCGTGTAGGTCACCCACAGCAGCGGGAAGCCCATCACGGCCACCACGTCACGGGGTGCCAGCCGGGCCCGGCCCGGGGCGAGGAACCAGTCGACCAGCACATAGAGGGGCCCGACGACGTGGAGGATCTCGTTGGACCAGCCGACCACGTGGTCCTGGGGCAGCCCCCGGAGCAGCAGGTTGTAGACGACCCCGGTGATCACCATGAACGTCGTCACCGTGGCGCGTGCCAGCGTCAGCCCGTTGGGCTCGGCCTGGACGCCGCTGACCATCACCAGCGCCGCCACGAGCATCACCCCGACGGTCAACGTGTTGGAGTCGATCGTGAAATAGCTGAAGAAGTTGGCCATCACCGGACCGGTCTGCGACAGGTCGCTCTCGGCGTTGGCGGCGTTGATCGTGGTGTCGAGCTGGGCCACGATCGCCGCCACGATGGCGATCGCGATCAGCACTCGGCTCGCGATGAACGTCAGTCGCATCGCCGTACCTCCTGTCCCCACTGCAGGCCCCGAGGTGAGGCGAGCCTCGGCTTGGTTGAGCAGCCTAACCGGCGGAGGGTGGTTGACGCTTCATCAAGGTAGGAAGGTGAACCCTCACCTACCGGGGTGAACTGATCGAGGTAAGTGAGGGTTCGCCCACTTACCTTGGTGAACCGTCATCACCTCAGCTCAGCCGGATGAACTTCACCGACACGTCGAGCTGGGCGATGCCGGCGCCGGAGTAGACGCCCTTGAACGGCGGCACGTCCTCATAGTCGCGACCCCGGGCGACGACGACGTGGTCGAGGCCGACGGGGGTGAGGTTGGTGGGGTCGGCAGGCAGCCACTCACCGTCCCAGAACTCCACCCAGGCGTGGCTCTCGCCGATGCTCGTCTCCCCGACGGCCGCGTCGCGCTTGGGGGCGAGATACCCCGAGACATAGCGGGCCGGCACCCCGAGGGTGCGCAGCGCCCCGAGCGTGATGTGGGCGAAGTCCTGACACACGCCGGTCCGTTCGCGCCACGCCTCCTCGCCGCTGCTGTGCACGCCGGTGATGCCGTGCTGATAGGTCATCACGTCGTTGATCCGGTCGCACAGGGCGTACGCCGCCTCGCGCGGCGTCGCCAGGGAGCGGACCGACGAGGCGAGCTCGGCCATGCCGTCGCCGGGCATCGTCCGCGGGGTGAGCATCAGCCACTCGAAGTTGTGGTCGGCCACCGCCTCGTCATTCAGCGACTCCCAGCCGGGGGAGTCGGCGGGTGGCTTGGCCTCGGTGCGCTCGACGGTGCTGATCGCCTCGACCTCGAGGCGGTCGTGGTCGAGCAGCGACTCCATCGACGTGACATGGGTGCCCCAGTGGTCGCGATAGACGTTGCTCCACGTCATCGGCCGGATCCGCAGCCGGCTCTCGAGCGTGGTCTGGCCGGGCTCGGTCAACGGCGTCATCCGCAGCTCGTTGTGGGAGGCGCGGACCGACACGTCATAGGTGAAGGAGGTGCGATGGATGATCCGGTAGCGGCGCACGGTCACACCAGCTCCTCGGTCCAGGTCGGCAGCGGCCCGGACTGGAAGTACTTCGCCGCGATCGCCTGGGACGACGCGGTGATGGCGCTCTGCACCCGGAACATCTGGGCCGGCAGGTCGGCCAGCACCTCGGGGGTGGAGCGATATTCGAGGGCCGTGCGGATGCCGCCCAGCTGGCGCCGCGCCTCGTCATAGACGCCCATCCGCGACGACTCGGGGGACAGCGCGATCAGCCGCTGCTCGGCCTCGGTCAGCGCGAACAGCACCGACCGGGGGAACTCCCGGTTGAGCACGAGGAACGCCGCGGCCCGGTCGTCGGTCAGCAGGCCTCGCTCGGTCCGCATGAACGCCTGGGTCGCGCCGCAGGAGCCGAGCACCGAGGACCACGAGGGGCCGCGGTGGTGGAGCCCGCCGTTGGCGACGAGCCGGGCGGTCATGTCGGCTCGCTCGAGCATCCGCCCGAGGACGAGGAAGTCCCACGCGTCGTCGTGGCTCATCGTCGAGTCGGCGATGCCGTTGACCAGCGCCGCCCGCTCGCGCACCCACGAGAGATGTCGGTCGGTCACGGCGTTGCGGCCCATGCTGCGCCACCGGTGCCAGGTGGTGTTGATGCTCTCCCACAGCTCGGTCGACAGCGTCTCGCGCGTGCGGCGCGCGTTCTCGCGGGCCGAGTGCCAGGCGCCCGAGATCGAGCTGGCGTTGGCGCGGTCGAAGACCAGCAGGTCCCCGACCGAGGAGAAGTCGGCCGCACCCTCGGCGGCCATGCCCATGATCACCGAGAGCACGGTGCCGGCGGCGACCTGCTCGTCGGCGCCCGGGTCCTCGAGCAGCTGGAGGCGGAGTACGTCGACGATGCGGGCGGTGCCGTCGGCGCGCTCGACGTACCTCCCGATCCAGAACAGCGACTCAGCGATCCGGCTCAGCATCGCCGCTCACCTCCTCGGCCCATGCGTCGGGGTGCCCCTGCTGCTGCTGTTGCTGCTGGGCGCGCAGTGAGTCCTCGGGTGACGCCGTCGGAGCGGTCATGATGATCACCTCGCGGCTGTCCTGGACCCGCGAGGAGAGCCGCTGCGCCTGGCTGTTGCGGCCCGCGAGCACCCAGGTGTCCTTCGAGCCGCCGCCCTGGCTGGAGTTGACGACCAGCTCGCCCTCGGGGAGTGCCACCCGGGTGAGGCCACCGGGCAGCACGCGGATGCGGTCGCCGTCGTTGACCGCGAAGGGCCGCAGGTCGACGTGGCGCGGCCGGAGCCGCCCCTGGATGAGCGTCGGCACCGTGGAGAGCTGCACGATCGGTTGCGCGATCCACCCCCGTGGGTCCGCGATGATCCGGGTGCGCAGCTCGTCGAGGGTCTTCTTGTCCGCCGAGGTGCCGATGACCAGGCCCTTGCCGCCCGACCCGTCGACCGGCTTGACCACCATCTCGTCGAGGTGGGTGATCACGTGCTGGAGGGCCTTGGGCTCGTTGCAGCGGAACGTGTCGACGTTGGGCAGGATCGGGTCCTCGTCGAGATAGAACCGGATCAGGTCGGGGATGTAGGAATAGATGAGCTTGTCGTCGGCGACGCCGTTGCCGACCGCGTTGGCGACCGTGACCCGCCCCGAGCGCACCGACGACACCAGCCCGGCGACGCCGAGCATCGAGTCGCCGCGGAAGTGCACCGGGTCGAGGAACTCGTCGTCCAGCCGCCGATAGATGACGTCGACCGGCTGGTCGCCCGTCGTCGTACGCATCCTGACCTGGCCGCCGCTGCAGATCAGGTCGCGACCCTCGACCAGCTCGACTCCCATCATGCGGGCCAGCAGGGCGTGCTCGAAGTAGGCACTGTTGAAGATGCCGGGCGTGAGCACGACGACCGTCGGGTCCTTGGTGCCGTCGGGCGCGGCCGCGCGCAGCGCCGCCAGCAGCATGCGCGGATAGTCCCGCACCGGGCGGATCCGCATCGTCGCGAACGCCTCGGGGAAGACATTGGCCATGGCGCGCCGGTTGGCGATGACATAGGAGACCCCCGACGGCACGCGGACGTTGTCCTCGAGCACCCGGAAGGTGCCCTGCTCGTCGCGGATCAGGTCGATGCCCGACACGTGCACGCGGACGCCATTCGACGGCCGGATGCCGGCCACCGCCCGGTGGTAGTGGGCCGACGAGGCGATCAGCCGCCACGGGATCAGTCCCTCGTGCACCGCCCGCGGCAGGTCGCCCTCGCGGCTGTAGATGTCGTCGAGCAGCGCCTCGAGTGCGGTCACCCGCTGGATGACGCCGGACTCGATCACCTCCCACTCGTGGGCGGAGATGACGCGCGGGACGGCGTCCAGCGGGAACGGCTGCTCCTCCCCGGAGTGGTCGAACGTGACGCCCTGGTCGAGATAGGTGCGGGCCAGCAGGTCGGCCCGCTCCTTCATCTCCTGGGAGGTCATCGAGACCAGGGTGTGGTGCATCGTCTTGTACGACGTCCGCGGAACGCCGACGTCCTCGAGCATCTCGTCCCACGCCGAGCCCAGGGCATACCCGTCGAAGAGGGAGCCGGAGGCGTCTGTGGCGGTGGTCACGGGCGGAACGTTAGATCCGCCCCGTGTCGGACGTGCGGCGGGCATGTCACGGCCGTGTTTCGGGATCCGGCCCCGCCCGGAGCTGGTCCGCGCTGAAGAGCGGGGGAGCGGCCGGGTGCTCGACCTGGAGCGTGGTGTGGGTGATGCCGTGCCGCTCGTGCAGCAGCGCGGTGATCCGTTGGCGCCGCTCGTGGCAGTCGTGGTGGGTGTCGACCAGGATGTGCGCCGACAGGGCGGGGAAGCCCGAGGTCACCTCCCACACGTGCAGGTCGTGGATCTCGACCACGCCGTCGACGTGGTGGAGGTCGTCGTCGATCGCTGCCACGTCGACCCCGCGCGGGGCGGCCTCGAGGAAGATCCGCCACGACTCGCGCAGCAGCCCCCAGCCGCCCTTGAGCATCAGCGCCGCCACGACCAGCGCGGCCACCGCATCGGCCCGGACCCAGCCGGTGAGGATGACGACGAGCCCCGCGACCGCCGTGGCGATGAAGGCGAACAGGTCGTTGAGGATGTGCTGGAAGGCGCCTTCGACGTTGAGCGAGCCCCGGCCCGCCCGGGCGATCAGCCAGGTGGTGACGAGGTTGACAACGATCCCGGCGCTCGCGGTGGCCAGCACCCAGCCGCCCTCGACGTCGGGTGGGTCGGTGAGGCGGCGTACCCCCTCGATGGTGAACCAGACCGCCAGCAGCCACAGCGTCAGACCGTTGGCCTGGGCGGCGAGGATCTCCACGCGGCGGAGCCCGAACGTATAGCTGCCCCGCGCCGGTCGCCGGGCCAGCCGTGCGGCCACGATCGCCAGCGCGATCGCCGCGGCGTCGGTGAGCATGTGGCCGGCATCGGTGATGAGCGCCAGCGAGTGCGCCAGGATCCCGACGACGACCTCGGCGGCCATGAACGCCAGGATCAGCGTGAGCGCGGCGAGTAGCCACCGGCCGTCCGCCGGCCGGCCGTCACGCGGCCCGGTCGCGTGACCGTCGAGCCCGTGGGCGTGGCCGTGCGCCATGCCCACCGATGCTAGTCAGTCCAGCGGAGCCGGTGATCGCGCTCGTCGTCGGCGTACCAGGTGAAGCCCTCGCGCTCATAGAAGCGGCGCGCCCGCGGGTTGTCCTTCTCCACCCCGAGCACCAGTGGCACGCCGGCTGCGGTGGCCTCGGCCTTGAGCCGGTCGAGCAGCACCGCGCCGATGCCGCGCCCCTGCCAGGGGGGCATGAGCTGGAGGCCGGCGAGCTCGAGCTCGCCCTCGTCGCGAACGACGCGGAACCGGCCGGCGTCCTCGCCGTCGACGACGATCACCGAGGTCGTCGAGCCGGGGATCTCGCCGTGCACCTGCTCGAGGGTCCACTCGCCGAACCCGGCGCGGTAGTCGGCCTCGTCCGCGTCGGCAGGGAAACGTCCCTGCGCCTTCGCCGTCTCGACCACACAGTCGGTGAGGAACACGACGTCCTGCTCCGTCGCCAGCCGGAGCCGGATCTCGGCCTGGACCGCGCCGGTCATGTCAGTCGCGCCACTTGATGGAGCAGCCCATGCTCGGGCGGTGCGGCTCCGGCACGGGCTCACCGGCGAGGACCCGCTTGATCGCGTCATCGAGGAGCTCGCCGGTGACCGGGACGCCGTTGCCGGGGGTGGAGCCGTCCATGGCGCCGCGATAGGCGAGCGTGCCGGCGGCGTCGTAGAGGAAGAAGTCGGGGGTGCAGGCCGCCGTGAACGCACGGCCGACCTCCTGCGTCTCGTCGACGAGGTAGGGGAACTCCCACCCGGCGCGCCGGGCCTGGTGGGCGAGGTGGGCGGGGGCGTCGTCGGGATAGCCGACCGCGTCGTTGCTGCAGATCGCCACCACGGTCAGCTCGGGGTGCGCGGCCACGACCTCACCGAAGCGGGTCTCGACGTGCTTCACGTAGGGGCAGTGGTTGCAGACGAACGCCACGAGCACGGGTGCGCCGGCGAGGTCGGCGCTGGACAGCACGACGCCGGTGAGGTCGGGCAGGGTGAAGGCGGGCATGGGGGTGCCCAGCGGCACCATCGTGGACTCGACAGCCATGGTCCGAGCGTACGGCGGCCGTGCCCGGGGTCGCGCGTTGGTACCTTGCGGTCCATGGCTCCTCCCGCGGCCGCGCCTGCGCAGCGGCTGCGGCGTCACCAGGAGCTGGCGCTCGCGGCCCTCGACCAGGCCTGGGCGGCCGGCCGGGCACGCGCGCTGGTCGAGCTCCCGCCCGGGGCGGGCAAGACCCTGGTCGGTCTGGAGACCGCGCGGCGACTGCTGGCCGACGGGCGGGTGCGGCGGGCGGTCGTGCTCGGGCCCAACACCGCTATCCAGGGCCAGTGGGTGACCGGCGCCGCCCGGTTGGGACTGCGTGTCACCGACGACCGGCTGCTGCCCGACGAGGTCACCGCCCTGACCTATCAGTCGCTGGCGGTGTTCGACGCCGACGACGAGGTCGACGACGACGCGATGCAGCAGGACCTGCTGTCGCGGCTCCACGACAACGGCGCGGCGCTCGTGCGGGCGATGCAGGACGCAGGTCCGCTGCTGCTGGTCCTCGACGAGTGCCACCACCTGCTGGAGGTGTGGGGCCGGCTGCTCGGCGAGGTGCTCGACCAGCTGCCGCAGGCCCGGGTGCTCGGGCTGACCGCGACCCCACCCGAGTCGCTGACCACCGACCAGGCAGCCCTGGTCGCCGACCTGTTCGGCGACACCGTCTTCGAGGCCTCGATCCCGGCCGCGGTGCGCGAAGGCGACCTCGCGCCGTTCGCCGAGCTCGCGTGGCTGGTGACGCCCACCGCGGCGGAGGAGGAGTGGCTCGCCGGCCAGGCGGCGCGGTTCACCGCCCTGGTCCACCAGCTCACCGACCCGGCCTTCGGGTCCACGCCGTTCCTCTCCTGGGTCGACGCGCGGTTCCTCTCTCCCGACGTCGGCTGGGCCGAGATCGCGCGTGACGACCCGGCCCTCGCGCGGGCGGCGCTGCGCCTCCACCATGCCGGCCTGCTGGCGCTCCCGGCCGGGGCGCGTGTCACCGAGGAGGCCCGAACGGACCCGACCGCCGACGACTGGGTGCTGCTCGTCGACGACTGGCTGCGCCGCGGCCTCGCCAGGACGGGTGACCCGGCCGACGACGACGTGGTGGCCGCCGTACGACGGGCGCTGCCGTCGGTCGGCTTCCAGTGGACCAAACGCGGCATCCGCCGGGGTCGGTCCACCGTCGACCGGGTGCTCGCCCGGTCCGCGGCCAAGACCGTGGCGGCCGTCCAGATCGCGGCGACCGAGCACCTCAACCTCGGCGACCGGCTGCGGCTGCTGATGCTGTGCGACCACGAGGAGGCCAGCGCCACCCTGCCGGCCGACCTCGACGGCGTCATCGACGCCCAGACCGGCTCCGCCCGCGCCGTCCTCGCCGCCCTGCGCGAAGCACCCGACACCGCGGGACTCAACCCCCTGCTGGTCACGGGCCGGACGGTCGCCGGTGACGCGGCCGCGCTCGAGCGGCTGCGGGACTTCGTCGCCACCCGCGACGCCGCCCTGGCCGCCGGGCTCGCCGTCGTGCCGGCCGAGCAGGGCGACAGCGTGCTGGGTGGGTCGTGGACCAGTCGCCAGTGGGTGCCGCACGTGACGGCGTTCTTCGAGTCCGGCGGCTGCCAGGTGTTGGTCGGGACCCGCGGCCTCCTGGGTGAGGGCTGGGACGCCCGGTCGGTGTCCGGGCTCGTCGACCTCACCGCGGTCACCACGTCGACGGCCGTCGTGCAGACCCGCGGTCGCGCGCTGCGGACCGATCCGGCGTGGCCGGACAAGGTCGCGCTGACCTGGTCGGTGGTCTGCATCGCCCATGGCCATCCCAAGGGCGCCAACGACTGGGACCGGCTGGTGCGCAAGCACGACGGCTTCTATGGCGTCGATGACGCCGGCGACGTCGTCGACGGGGTCGGTCACCTCGACGCGGTGTTCTCCCCCTACGCCCCGCCACCTCTCGAGGAGCTCGACGCGGTCAACGCCCGCATGGTGGTGCGCAGCGAGGACCGGTCCGCCATCGCCGCGCGTTGGCGCGTCGGGACGCCGTACGACGACCGGGTCACGCGCACGCTCCGGCTGCTGCCGAGCCCGACCCGGGCGATCGGGGCCGGCGAGGCCGCGCCCGCAGTCATCGTCCGGCCCGGGGCCCTCGTGCTGCGCGGGGGCGGGCGACCACCGCTCGGGGCCGGCGCGGGACTGCTGTCAGGCCTGGGGGTGGCAGGTCTGGGCGGCGGCCTGCTGGCGACGTCGACCGCGCTCTCAGCGACGCCGGTGCCGGGGGTGGCGGCGGTCGCGGGGCTCGGGTCGCTGATGGTCGCGACGGGGCTGCGCGGTCGCTCCCTGGCGGCCAGTGGGCGCGAGCTGCTCGCTGAGGCGGCGCTGCCGCCGGGCATCGGTCAGGTGGCCCGGGCCGTCGCCGACGCGATGCGGGTGAGCGGCCTGCTTCCGGTGGGCGCCGAGGCGGTCCGTGTCGACGTGGAGCCGGACGGGGAGTACCGATGTTCTCTCGACGGCGTCACCGAGGACGCCTCCGCGCAGTTCGCGCTCGCCCTCGACGAGGCGCTGTCACCGATCGTGCGACCGCGCTATGTCGTGCCCCGGTGGACCCTCGTGACCGTGCCGACCGGGTGGTGGGCGGCGGTGCGGGCGTCGTACGGCCGGATCACGATGACGGGTGAGACCTGGCACCCGGTGCCCACGGTGCTGGGCGTCAATGCCCAGCGAGCGCAGGCCTATGGCCGCGCGTGGACGCACTGGGTGGGTGGAGGTGACGCGCTCTACACCGGTTCGCCCGAGGGTGCCGGGGTGCTGGCCGCGCAGCAGGGCGCCGACCCCTTCGACGTCACCACGGTGCTGCGCCGGCACTGGGGCTGAGCCTGCAGGGCTGAGCCTGCAGGGCTGAGCATGCAGGGCTGGGCAGACCTAGAGCGCGCGGACCCGGTTGTTGCGCGGACCGTGCTCGAGCTCGACCTTGCCGAGCAGCTCCAGGACCGGGGTGACGTAGTTGGCGAAGCGGCCGCGGTAGCCCTTGCGCAGGCCGTAGTAGCCGCCGACGGGATTGCCCGGGTCGCGGGCCCACGCCTCGACGGTGCCGTCCTTGACGGGCTTGCCCTCGTCGGCGTTGCCGAGCGGCATCCAGTCGCCGTGGTCGGCGAGCATCGCGTGGAGGTCGTCGAGGCAGCGCAGGTCATAGGAGAGCTTGGTGGTGCCGACCTGGACGACCAGGGCCGGCGGGTCCAGCGACTCGTCGCGCCACGCGGCATAGCTGGAGGTCTGCGGCGGTGTCTGGAGCTGCCACGGGTCGTCGACGGAGCCGTCGCCATAGGTGACCTGTCCCATCGTGCTGCCCCTTCCCTCGGGTGATCGGACGCTGGACCGTAGCAGCGATAAGGTGTCGTCTCCTGTCACCTTTGTTGGGACCTCGATGCGCGCCTCCCGGCTCCTCCTGATGCTCCTGCTCCTGCAGAACCGCGGCAAGATGACGTCGGCCGAGCTCGCCCGAGAGCTCGAGGTCACCCGCCGAACGGTGCTGCGCGACGTGGACGCGCTCGGCGAGGCGGGGCTGCCGATCATCGTCACCCAGGGTCGCCACGGCGGGATCGAGCTGGGCTTCAGCTATCGGACCCGGCTCACCGGGCTGGCCGCCGACGAAGCCGAGGCGCTGGGGGTGCTGCTCGGCCGCGCGGCTCCCGAGCTCGAGGACCTCGGCCTGGGCGAGGCCGGCAAGCGGGCCCGCACCAAGCTGCTGGAGTCGCTGCCCGACGGCGTACGCCGGACCGCGCAGGACGCCGCGACCCGGTTCCTCGTCGAGGTGACCATGCCCGACGACGACGACCGCGTCCCGGCGTTGGCCGAGGCGATCCGCGGCCGCCAGATCGTCCGGGTGCGCGCGACCGGGGCCGAGCCGCGGACGGTGCACCCGGTGGGGCTGTTGCTGCGCGACGGGGCGTGGTGGCTGCTCGACGGACTCGAACCCGACCGACCGATCCCCCTCGCCGAGTGCGGAACGGTGAACATCTCTCGGCGTACCTTCGCCGAGCCCGCAGATCTTTGACCTGTTCGTAACCACCTGTGACGTGCTCGTAACGCGCGGTCAACCTCCCCGACAACTCCGCGGGTCAGGATTGGATCGTTCAACACCGACTCAGGATGGGGGGTTCCGATGACCGAGGAAGAGAAGCAGGAGCGATTCGTCGTGCTCCGCGAGCGACTCGTGGCGCGCAACGCCGAGGGGTTGGTCCGGTTGCTCAGCGACCGTGACGACCTCCGGGGGGTGTCCGCGTTGGCCGACCATCTCGGTGACCGGGTGTTGTGGTGCGCCTGACCGGAGTCTGAGAGCCGCGAAGTCCTCCGGCTTCGTGGGTGGGGTCCCCTTCTAGGGTGGGGCCATGACCGGGGACCCCACCGGACCTCTCCCCGAGAGGCCACGCGTCGACCTGACGACCAGTCGGCGCATCGCGCGGCTGATGGACGACGTGGCGACGGTGCCCGGCACCGACATCGGCGTCGGGTTCGACGCCCTGATGGGGCTCGTCCCCGGGATCGGCGACCTCGCCGGCTCCACGCTGTCGGGCGTGATCGTCTATGACGCCGTACGCTGTCGCGTTCCCGTGCCGACGCTGGCCCGCATGGGGTGGAACCTCATCCTCGATGCCCTGCTCGGCCTGGTGCCGTTCGCCGGCGACCTGGCCGACGTGGCCCACCGGGCCAACCGCAAGAACTACCGCCTGCTCGAGCGTGCCGTCGAGGCGAACCCCTACCCCGACCCACCGACCGTCGGCTATCTGCTGGCCGCCGTGGCGCTGGTCTTCCTGCCGCTCGTCTTCGCCGTGGCGCTCGGCTTCGTGGCGCTCTTCTTCCTGATCCGCTGGCTCGTCTGATCAGGACGCCCGCCGGGTGGCGAGCCTGACGACCAGTCGCGAGCCGACGAGGAACAGTCCCAGCACGACGCTCGCCACGATGATGAACGACACCGCCACACCCTGGTCGGTCAGTGCGCGCAGCACCATGCCGCCGGCCACCGTCACCGGCCAGACGGCCACGCCGGCGGCGACCGAGCCGCCCGGCAGGTGTCGCACCCCCACGATGCCCCACCCGATCAGCGCTCCGGCCAGGAACGGCCAGGCGGTGTGGGCCCACCCGGCCAGTGTCAGTGACTCGTCGTGACTGAACCGGCCGATCGCGGCGAAGATCGAGACGAGCACCAGGTCGACGGGCAGCCACTTCATAGGCCCACTATCGCCGAGTCGGCGGGGGAGGGGGGTCGCCGACGGGGACGTCGTAGCCTCGTCCCGTGACGACGAAGCAACCGCCGCCGCGGGTCGCGCTGGCGCTCGGGTCGGGTGGAGCGCGCGGCTATGCCCACATCGGGGCGGTCCAGGAGCTCTGCGCCCGCGGGATGGAGATCGTCGCGGTCTCGGGGGCCTCGATGGGCGCGCTGATCGGCGGGCTCGTGGCGGCCGGGACGCTGGCGGACTACACCGAGTGGGTCAGCGGGCTACGGCGCTCCGACGTGCTCCGGCTGATGGACCCGACCTGGTCGGGTCCGGGCGCGATCACCGCGGAGCGGGTCCTCGGCGCCATGAACGAGCTCATCGGTGACCTCGCCATCGAGGATCTCGACATCGCCTACACCGCTGTCGCGACCGACCTGGCGGCGCGTCGCGAGGTGTGGTTCCAGCAGGGGCCGCTCTATGCGGCCATTCGGGCGTCGATCGCGATCCCGGGGTTCATCACGCCGGTGCTGATCAACGGCCGGCTCCTCGTCGACGGCGGCCTGCTCAACCCGGTCCCGATCGAGCCGCTGGCCGGCACGACGGCGGACCTCACGGTGGCGGTCAGCCTCGCCGGTCCGCGCGCCTCCAAGGAGCCGGAGTCGCCGTCGCGTGAGTCGACCGCGCCGCAGCGGCTCGACGCGTGGCGCGAGCGGCTGCGCCGTACGGTCGCGAGCGTCACCGGCGGCGACGACGACGTCGAGGTGATCGAGGACGTCGAGAAGGACGAACGGCGACGGCGGTCGCGTCGCAGCAAGGCCCGCGAGGCCGAGGAGGCGACGCAGGCGGCCTTCCAGGAGCTTCCGGCCGGGCTGCGGATCGGGGACGTGACCGCGCTGTCGTTCGACGCGATGCAGGGACTGATCAGCCGCTACCGGATGGCCGGGCTGCCGCCCGACCTGCTCGTGACCGTCCCCGTCAGCGCCGCGCGCACCCTCGACTTCCACCGCGCCACGGAGCTGATCGAGCTCGGTCGCGAGCTGACCGCCCAGGCACTCGACGACGCCGGCTACTGAGCCTCGCGCGACGGGCGGGAGCGGTAGGCGCCGGGGGTGACGCCGATGAGGTCGACGAAGTCACGGGTGAAGTGGGCCTGGTCGAACCAGCCGTAGCGGTGGGCGAGGTCGGTCAGCGAGCCGCCATAGCCGGCGTCGAGGTCGGCGACCGCGTCATGCAGGCGATAGCGGGCGAGCACCCACTTGGGGCCGACGCCGATCCACGTCGTGAACCACCGTTGCAGCGTCCGCGCCGACACCCCATGGCGCTCCTCGACCTGGGCCACCGACAGCAGCGTCCGGTCGCTGAGCATGTCGGCGATCACCGTGAGCACGCGCCCATAGATCTCGTCGTCGCGTCGGGGCAGGACCCCCGCGATCGCGTCGTCCACGACCGGGACGGCCTGGTCGAAGCCCGCGTCGAGGTCGAGCCCGGCCAGGGCGTCCCGCAGCCCGAGCGGTACGACGCGGCGCGCGGCCACCACGCGGTCGGTCCAGTCCCGTGCTCGCCCTCCCGCGAGCGCGACGAGACCCCCGGGGCGGAACTTCACCCCGAACACCCTGGCCCGCCCCCGCGTCTCCACCGCGAACCGGCGGGTCACCACCCCGGTCACCACCACCGGGTCGGCGCCGACGCCCGGGCGAGGATGGGTCGCCCGCTCCACCGTGAGCGAGCAGGTCGGGTGGGGCAGCGTCTCGCTGAGGAACGACCGCACCGCGGGCAGGTCCCACGCGAGCGCCCAGTAGTTCTCCACGAAACGTCCCGCGGCCGGGCCGGGAGCCCACCGCCGGAGCTCGACGTGCTGCGCGAGCTGCTCGGGGCGCAGCAGCCCGGCCCGCGACGCGGTCGGCGCGGTCGGGCCGGCTGTCGCGTTTGTCCTATCGGTCATCGTCCCCACCCTACGAACCTGGTCGGACAACCCATCCCGAGAAGCCACCCACGACAGGAGGCCCCGTGGCCGTCGCGACCCTCAAGATGATCACCCTCGACAGCTCCGACGCCGCGCGCGACGCGACCTTCTGGTCGGAGCTGCTCGGCTGGCCGGTGGCGCACGCCGAGGCGGCGTACGCCATGGTGACGGGGCCCGAGCACGCGCTGGGCTTCGGCACCCTGCCCGACCACGCCGAGCCGGGCTGGCCCAACGAGCACGGCTCCAAGCAGTTCCACTTCGACCTGGCCGTCGACGACATCGATGCGGCCGCCGCCCGGTGCGTCGAGCTGGGCGCGACCCTGCCCGACGACCAGCCCGGTGAGACCTGGCGCGTCCTGCTCGACCCGAGCGGCCACCCGTTCTGCCTCACCCTGGCCGCCAACTGGGGCTGACCGACAGGCTCCGCCTGCGTCTTGCCGCGATGCCCTGCCGCCTAGGCTGGCGGCATGCGCAGGGTGCTCGTGGTCGACGCGGCCAACGTCGTCGGGGCGACGCCCAACGGCTGGTGGAACGACCGGGCGGGGGCGGCCCTCAAGCTGCACGAGCAACTGCTCACCGCCGACGTGATCCACGACGACGTCGTGCTGGTCCTCGAGGGCCAGGCCAAGGCCGCCGTCCGTCCCGGCAAGGACGCCCACGTCAGGACGGTCCACGCTCCGCGCGACGGCGACGCCGCCATCGTTAAGGCCGCCCAGCAGGCGGCCGATGCGGGCGCCGAGGTCACCGTCGTGACCGCCGACCGTGCCCTGGCGGCGCGCGTCGCCGGCGTGGGGGCAGCGGTGATGAGCCCCTCGTGGCTGCTCGACCACCTTCACTGAGCCCACGTGCACCGAAGCGCCGTGCCGCCCGGTGGAAATGGGTCCGAGCCCATCGATGCTGACGTCTAGGCTGCCCGGGTGCCCCTCCGGTCCGCGCTCCTCGCTCTGAGCGTGGTCCTGGTGTGGGGCGTCAACTTCGTGGTGATCGACGAGGGCCTCCACGGGATCCCCCCGCTGCTGTTCGCGGCGGTCCGGTTCGTCCTGGTCGCGTTCCCGGCCGTGCTGCTGGTGCCGCGGCCCGACGTGCCCTGGACGTCGATCGCCCGGGTGGGACTGAGCATCTCGGCAGGGCAGTTCGCCTTCCTCTACCTCGCGCTCAAGGCCGGGATGCCTGCGGGCCTGGCCAGCCTGGTGCTCCAGTCACAGGTGGTCGTCACCGTCGTGCTCGCCGCACTGCTGCTCCACGAGCACGTGACACGCCAGCAGGTGGTCGGCCTGGTCACCGGGGTGGCCGGGCTCGCGGTCGTCGGGCTCGGCCGGTCGGCGGCCACGCCTGCGCTGGGTGTGGTCCTCACGGTGCTGGCGGCGTCCTCGTGGGCACTCGGCAACGTCGAGACCCGGCGACTGGCCCTGCGGTCGGGTCTGCCCCTGGTGGTGTGGAGCGCCGTCGTCGTACCGATCCCGCTGCTGGTCCTGTCACTCGTCGTCGAGGGGCCCTCCGCGTGGGGTGACGCCTGGCAGGCCTGGGGGTGGCGCCAGACCGCGTCGACGGCCTACACCGTCGTGCTCTCCACCCTCTATGGGTACGGCGTGTGGAACGGCTTGTTGGCCCGCCACCCCGCCTCCCGGGTGGTGCCGTTCGCGCTGCTCGTCCCGGTCGTCGGGATCTCGGCAGCCTGGCTGGTGCAGGGGACCCACCCGGGGGCGCTGGAGTTCGCGGGCGGCGCCGTCCTGCTGCTGGGCGCGGCGGTCACCCTGTTCGCGCCGGCCAAGGTCGCCCCCCGGGAGCTGGGACAGGAGCTGGCCGGCGAGGCCTGACGCCTCGCCTGGCGGATGCGGTCACCAGCCCCAGGTGCCGGGTTCACCCTTGAACGGGCCGACCACGCGGCTGGTGATCCAGCCGCCATAGAATCCGCCGGCCTGCGGCACGACTGTCTCGCCGTCGACGACGCAGCGGTCCATCCGGCCGGGCATCACCGCGACGGCGTTCCGGATGACCTCGAACCGGGGAGTCGGGTCGGGATAGGTCCAGGCGGCGGACTCGGCGACCTTCCCGCCACCCACAACGTCGAGGTAGGACGCCCGGCCCTTCCACTCACAGACCGTGTGGCGGCCGGTCACCGGGACGAGCGCATCGTCGAGGAACGCCGCCCGCGGCAGGTAGTAGGTCGGCGGGTGGCTGGTCTCGAGCACCCGCCAGGACACGGTGGTGCGGGCGATCACGACGTCGCCGAGGACGATCTCGATGCTCTCGGAGCTCTCCTCGACCCGGGGCGGCCGGGGATAGTCCCAGGCCGATTCCTGTCCCGGCCCCGGCTGCTGGCCGCGGGGTCTCACGCCGGCACCCCGGCCCAAGCGGCGCCGCGTCGTTCACGGGCGGTGGCCGCAAGGATCACCACGACCGCGACGATCGCCGCCACGGCGGTGGCGACGGAGCGAGGCTCGTCGGCGAGCCTGCCCACGGCGATCCAGGCGAGACCCCAGGCGCTCGCCAGGGCGACCGCCCAGCGCCCGCCGAGCCGCCGGGCGAGCACGACCCCGATGGCGGCGGCCACCCCGACCACCAGCACGGCCGCGAGGTCGGCCAGCGGTGGGGCCGGGTCGACCCCGCTGTCGACCAACGCCGCGGTCACGTTGGCGCAGGTGGCCACCGCGACCCAGCCCAGGTAGAGCCCGAAGGTGCCGTCGACGACGACCTGCTCGGCGATGGTGTCGGAGGTCGGCGCGGTCTCGGTGAGCCGGCGCACCATCACCCCCAGGGTGACGACCAGCAGGCCGATCACGCCGACGCTGACCCAGATCCAGCCCTGCTGCGTGACCAGCAACCAGGCCGCGTTGAGCACCATCGACGCCGCTGCCAGCCAGCCCGTACGGCGCTGCCGGCGCGACGTCGCCTGGTGGGGCAGCCACTGCCAGACGGTGTAGGCGGCCAGTCCCAGATAGACCACCGACCAGATCGAGAAGGCGGGACCAGCGGGCGCGAGCCGGGTGGCGTCGGCGGACAGCGCGCCGCCGGAGGAGCTCTCGACCGGCGTGCCGAGCACCCCGGTCCCGACCAACGTGCCCAGGACGCAGAAGATCTCGGCGGCGGTCACGCCGACCTGGCGTAGGCGGTCGGAGGTCGTCGGGGAGGGGGCGTCGGTCATGCCCCCATCGAACGGGGTGAACCGCCTCCATACAAGGCGGGCCTCGGCCTCGGCTCAGCTGCGCTCCACCTGGGCCAGCCAGGTCAGCAGGTTGTCGGTCAGCTCGCCGGCCGTCGCGAGGTAGCCGTGCTCGTCGGTGAGCATCACGCGGGCCCGGTCCTGGTTTCCGCTGACGGCGGTCTCGAGGATGGCGGCGGCTTCGCGGTGGAACCGCGCGTGCAGGTCGGAGACCTTCGGGGCGAACCGCGGGTCGGCCGCGTCGCCCTCGCCCTGGCGCAGCCACTGACCGAACGCACAGGCATCCGACCGCGCGGCCTTGCTGCGGTCGATCCCCTCGGGCACCCGGCCGGTGTCGATGGCCTTGCGGAGGTTGGTCTTCCAGCCGGCGTGGGCGGTGATCGCCTTGCGCAGCGGGTGCATCTCGACGGTCTCGCTGATCGAGGACATCGCCCGGCGTTGCTGGTCGAGGGCCGTCCCGACCCTGGTCAGCCAGGTCCGCGAGCGCTCGACGGCGGCCGCGGCGGCGCGGGCGGCGTCGGCCGAGGTGGACACGGAGATGTCGAGGTCCTGGGCCGCCATCGCGGCCTCGTTGGCGGCCCGGGTGATCTCCGCGATCGCGGCGGTCTGCTCCTCGACCGCAGCGGCGATGGTCTGTTGCAGCTCGTCGATGCGACCGAGGACGTGGTCGATCCGCTCGGCGGCCTCGCGCACGCCGTCGGCGTTGTGGGTCAGGGCCGCGAGCTGCTCGCCGATCTGGGTGGTGGCCTGGCCGGTCATGGCCGCGAGGTTCTTGACCTCCTCGGCGACGACGGCGAAGCCGCGGCCGGCCTCACCAGCGCGGGTGGCCTCGATGGTGGCGTTGAGCGCCAGCATGCGGGTCTGGTCGGAGATGTCGTTGACGGTGCGAACGACCCCGCCGATCTGGTCGGTGGAGTCGGTGAGCCGGGCGACGGACTCGCGCACCTGAGCCGTCACGGTGCCGGCCTCGGAGGTGACCGTGGTGGCCTCGGCGGCCGAGGACGACACCTCCCGCATGGCGACCGAGATCTGGGTAGCGGCGCTGGCGACCGCGCTGGCGCCGGCTTCGACCTGTCCGGTGGCGGTCGCAGCGGCCTCGGCGGCAGCGGTCGTCTCGACCATCGACTCGCCCACGCGCTCGATGCCCTCGACGAGGTCGGCGGCGGCGAGCATCAGCTCGTCGTTGCCTCCCAGCATCGCCTTGGCCTCGTCGACGCTGACCTGGACTCCGTCGACCGCGGCCTCGGGGGCGGACCTCCAGAACGACATGGTTCCTCCTTCACCGTTCTCGGGGGCGGGGTCGGCGCAGCCGTGCACGGCGCACCGGCCCTCACGTCGTTCATCGGCCGTTGGCGGGCGCGGCTGACAAGGTTGTCGGATGGTGGCGCGTGTCCTACGTCACGAACGCGGTCAGCCGAGCGGACGGCTCCCCGGCAGGCTCTGGAAGACGAACGTCGTCTCGGTGTGGACCACCCCTGGGCGACCGGTGATGTTGTCGAGCACGAAGTCGCGCAGCGCCTGGGGCGAGGCCGCCGCGAGGTGGACGAGGTAGTCGTCGGGACCGGCGATGTTGTAGGCCGCGAGCACCTGGGGGAGCGATGCCACCTCGGTGCCGAACCGGTCGACCTCCTCGCGCAGCAGGCCACTGAAGCGGACGGCGACCAAGGCCTGGACGGGCAGCCCGACCTGCACCAGGTCGACGTCGGCATGGAAGCCGGTGATCACCCCCCGCGCGCGCAGTGAGCGGACTCGAGCCACGCAGGTGGACTCCGCGATGCCGGCCGCGGTGGCCAGTGCGACGTTGGTCAGCCGTCCGTCGCGGGCCAGCTCGGTGAGCAGGATCCGGTCGACCTCATCGAGGTCGGGCGGCACTCGTGGGGCGGGGCCGGGTGGACGTCGCGCTTCCTTCGGCACGCCGCCCATCCTAGGGGTCGATGCTGAGGTATCCGCGCTATCTGTCATAGGTTTCCGCAGATACTGCGGAACTCTTGCGACCGACCGCCAATAGATTCACCGTGAAGGCATGGCACCGCATGCCCCCGACACCCGTGCCGTCCACGCCGGACGCGACGACCTGACCGCCCTCGGCGTCCACGTCCCACCGATCGACCTGTCCACGACCTATCCGATGCCGTCGGTCGAGGCCGGCGGTGCCGCCTACGACAAGATGGGCGCCGGCAACCCACCCGACGCCGGCGACACGCTGGTCTATCAACGGTTGTGGAACCCCACCGTGGCCCGGTTCGAGCAGGCCGTCGCCGAGCTCGAGGGGCTTCCCGGTGCGGTGGCGTTCGCCACCGGCATGGCCGCGCTCACTGCCGTCCTCATCGCCACCGTTGCCGACAACAAGCCGCACGTCGTCGCGATCCGTCCGCTCTACGGCGGCAGCGATCATCTGCTCGCCACCGGACTGCTCGGCACCAAGGTCAGCTGGGTGACGCCCGACGAGGTAGCCGACGCGGTCACGCCCGACACGGGGCTGGTCATCGTCGAGACGCCTGCCAATCCGACACTCCAGCTCGTCGACCTCGCGCGGCTCGCTGCGGACGCCGGCGATGTTCCCCTCCTCGTGGACAACACCTTCGCGACCCCGGTGCTCCAGCAACCGGCGCGGCACGGTGCCCGGATGGTGCTGCACTCGGCGACCAAGTTCCTCGGCGGTCACGGCGACCTGATGGGCGGCATCGTGGCCGCCGACGACGAGTGGCTCCACAAGATCCGCCCCGTCCGTGCGCTCACCGGCGCCCTCCTCTATCCCCTCGCCGGCTATCAGCTCCACCGCGGCCTCCAAACGCTGCCCGTCCGGGTGCGGGCCCAGCAGCAGACCGCGGCTGCGCTCGCCTCGTGGCTGGACGGCCACCCCCAGATCCAGCGTGTCTACTACCCGGGTCTCCCCGGGCAGGACCCCCAGAGCCTGGTCGGGCGCCAGATGGCCGGGCCCGGCTCGATCGTGGCGTTCGAGCCCTGCGGCGGCGGCGCGGCGGCCGAGGCGTTGGTGACGCGGCTGCGGCTGATCACCCACGCGGTGTCGCTCGGCGGCGTGGACACCTTGATCCAGGACCCCCACGCGCTCACCCACCGATTCGTCGAGGACGCGGCGCGCCCCAACGCCGCCGTGCTCCGCATCTCGGTCGGGCTGGAGGACCTCGCCGACCTGACCGCCGACCTGGACCAGGCGCTGCGCGGTTGACGGCCGTCACCGGCGGGTACGCCGTACGCAGCGACCACAGCGACCCCGACCCAGGAGACAGCGACCGTGACCAGCTTCGACCAGTCCGACACCTCACTCGACGGCGACCGCGAGATCTATGAGGGCTACAGCGTCGACGACGAGGACCAGCCTCAAGGAGACGGGGACTCACTGGTCGACGACCGCGGCCTGAGTGAGCCGCTCGACGAGGGCTACTCGCCACCGGAGAAGTGGTCGGTGGCCGAGGGTTATGGCAACACTCCGCTCGAGGAGGAACTCGGCGAGACCCTCGACCAGCGGCTCGCGCAGGAGGTGCCCGAGCCCGACCCCTATGCCGAGGAGCCCGAGCCCGAACACGTGGGTGACGTCGGCACCGAGCGCGCCGGCCGCCTGGTCGCCCCCGACGAGGGCATCGGCGAGGACGAGGACAAGGAGCTCATCGCTGAGGACGTCGGCATCGACGGCGCCGCCAGCAGCGCCGAGGAGGCCGCCGTCCACGTGATCGGGGACGACGATCTCTGACCCCGCGCGAGCGCTGCCTGGCCCGCTGGTTGAGGAGGTCGTGTCGGGTGGTGCCCGCTGGTTGAGGAGGTCGTGTCGGGTGGTGCCCGCTGGTTGAGGAGGTCGTGTCGGGTGGTGCCCGCTGGTTGAGGAGGTCGCTCAGCGACCGTCTCGAAACCGAGGGCTCTGCGGGTGGGCCGTGGTTTCGAGACGGCGCCTGGGGGCGCCTCCTCAACCGACGGTGGGCGGTGTGGGTGGGCCGTTTCGAGACCTGCGCCTGGGGGGCGCCTCCTCGACCGACGGTGGGCGGTGTGGGGGTGCGGGGACTGTCCACAGGTTCGCGGATGCAACGCCACGCGCGGTCGGTTCCGCGTGCACGATGACGTATGGCCTGGATGTACATCCTCAAGTGCGCCGACGACTCCTACTACGTCGGCAGTACGACGCACCTGCCGGAGCGACTGCACCAACACCAGATCGGAGAGGGTGCGGCGTACACGCGGCGCCGCCGCCCGGTCGCTCTGGTGTTCTCAGCCGAGTTCGAGCACATCGGCGCAGCGTTCGCCTTCGAGAAGCAGGTGCAGGGCTGGAAACGGGCGAAGCGCGAGGCCCTGATCCGCGGTGACCTGAATGACCTGCCCCTGCTCGCGTCGCGACGGTGGCGGCCCCCGCCCGTCCCGGAGTGAGGGCACCTTGGTTTCGAGACGGTCGCTGCGCGACCTCCTCAACCGGCGGTGGTGGTGGGTGATCTCCTCAACCGGCGGTGGTGGTGCGACGCGGTGTTCACCGGGCCAGCAGGACGGCGACCAGGGCGAGCGTGGCCGGCACCGTCTGGACATAGAGGATGCGGATGCCGACGGTGGCGGCGCCATAGAGGCCGGCGACCATGACGCAGGCGAGGAAGAAGATCGCGAACCCGAAGCGCTGGTGGTCGGGGCCGACCAGGCTCCAGATCAGCCCGGCGGCGAGGAAGCCGTTGTAGAGCCCCTGGTTGCCGGCCATGACCTTGGTCTGCTCGGCGAGCTCCGCGCTCGTGCCGAACGCCGCCCGGGTGCGGGGCGTCGTCCACAGCGCCATCTCGAGGATGACGATATAGACGTGGATGGCCGCCACCAGGGCGATCAGGATCGAGGCGAGGATCGACATCCCGTTAGGGTAGGGCCTCTGGTGTGCCGGGAAGTCTGGTCGGCGAGTCCGCTGGCCGCCTGCCCCGAACGGAGCCACCCCTCGTGACCACGCTGGCCTGGTTGTCGGTCGCCGTCTTCGTCATCGCCTATGTCCTCATCGCGACCGAGTGGGTCCACCGTGTCGCCGCGGCGCTCGGCGGCGCGGTCGTCATGTTCCTCATCGGCGCCACCGACGCCGAGCACGCGTTCTACTCCTCCCACACGGGGATCGACTGGGACGTGCTGGGCCTGCTCGCCGGGATGATGATCCTGGTCAACGTCGTCCAGCGGACCGGGCTCTTCGAGTTCCTCGCCATCGCAGCGGCCCAACGGTCGCAGGGCAAGCCCTATCGGGTGATGGTGCTGCTGGTGCTCGTCACTGCCGTTGCGTCGGCCCTGCTCGACAACGTCACCACGGTGCTGTTGCTCGCCCCGGTCACGCTCTCGGTCACCCGCCAGCTCGGCGTACCGCCGTCGCCGTTCCTGATCGCCGAGGCGCTGGCGTCCAACATCGGCGGCACCGCGACGCTCGTCGGCGACCCGCCCAACATCATCGTGGCAAGCCGGAGCGGGCTGACCTATCTGGACTTCCTGACCAACCTGGCGCCGCTCGTGGTCATCCTGATCATCGTGTTCCTCGGGCTGGCGCGCTGGCTGTTCCGTCACGCGTTCGTCTATCACCCCGAGCGGGCCGAGGAGATCCGCGGCCTCGAGCCACGCGAAGCGATCACCGACAAGCGGCTCCTCGTGGTCAGCCTCGTGGTGCTCGCCGTGATGACGATCGCCTTCATGCTCCACACCACGCTCCACCTCGAGCCATCGGTCATCGCCCTCATCGGCGGCCTGGTGTTGCTCGCATGGTCACGGCTCGACGCCGACGTCATCGCCGCAGAGGTCGAGTGGCACAGCCTGGCGTTCTTCGCGGGTCTGTTCGTCATGGTCGGCGCGCTGGTCAACACCGGCGCCATCGAGGAGCTCGCCAGGCTGACGACCGAGGCCACCGAGGGCCGGTTGTTCGTGGCCTCGATGGGCCTGCTGTGGCTGTCCGGCTTCTTCTCGGCGATCGTGGACAACATCCCCTATGTGGCCACCATGAGCCCGGTGGTCGGCGGCATGGTCGAGGCGCAGGGTGGCTCGTCGGCCAACGTGCTCTGGTGGTCGCTCGTGCTGGGCGCCGACCTCGGGGGCAACGCCACCGCGGTCGGGGCCTCGGCCAACGTCGTCACGCTCGGGATCGCCGAGCGCCACGGCCACCCGATCTCGTTCTGGGAGTTCACCCGCTATGGCTTGGTCGTCGCCGTGGTGACCATCGCCGTCGCGATGCCCTACCTCTGGCTGCGCTACTTCGTGCTGGCCGGCTGAGGGTCGCTAGCCTCGAGCCATGCGCGTGCTCGTCGTCGGGGCGGCCAGCTGGAACACCCTGCTGCACCTGCCCTCGCTGCCGGAGCCGCACTCCCACACGCTCATGGCCGACCGGACGGTCGAGACCGTCGGCGGCACCAGTGCCGGCAAGGCGCTCAACCTGGCAGCCCTGGGGCATGAGGTCCACCTGCACACGCTGCTCGGTGACGACGTCGAGGCGGCGCGGGTGCGCGAGCACCTCGCGGCGGCTGGCATCCACCTTCACGTCGACCGGTCCGTCACCGGCACCGAGCAGCACGTCAACCTGATGGCTCGCGACGGGGGGCGCCTGTCGATCTATCGGTCCGTGCTGACACCGCGACCCGACCTCGATCTGCAACCCCTGGTCGACCTGGCTCGCACGTGCGACGCCGTGGTCCTCGACATCGCCGACTATGCCCGAGGGCTCATCCCGTTGCTGGCCGAGGTCGGCATCGGCTTCTGGTCCGACCTGCACGACTGGGACGGACAGCAGTCGCACCACCGCGACTTCGCCGAGGCGGCCCAAGCGCTCGTGCTCAGCGCCGATGCCCTCCCCGACCCCGGCTTGCTCTGCCGTCGGCTCAGCGGAGATGGCCGGCTCGTCGTCTGCACGGACGGCGCGCGCGGAGCGACGGCGTACGTCGGCGAGCGTGAGGTGGTCGTCCCGGCCGAGCCGGCGCCGCGAGTGGTCGACACCAACGGGGCGGGTGACGCGTTCCTCACCGGGCTACTCCACGGCAGCCTGCTGGGCTGGCCGCTGGAGCGGTCGCTCCATGCGGGCGCCGTGGCCGGGGCCACCGTCGTCGGCGTCGACGGCCTCGCCGACCCGCGTCTCACCGCGGCGGTGCTGGAGCGCGCGACCGCCGGGTGAGCGGCTCAGCCCACCTCAGACCAGCCCGTGCTCGTGCGCGAACACCACCACCTGGACCCGGTCGCGCAGACCAAGCTTGCGCAGCACCCCACCGACGTGGGTCTTGACCGTCGACTCGCTGGCGAAGATCTGCTCGCCGATCTCGGCGTTGGACAGCCCGCGGGCGACCGCGAGCGCCACCTCGCGCTCCTTGTCGGTGAGCGTCAGGAACGATGTCGGCACGGGGCGCTGCGCGCGGAACTGCCCGTCCAGCAGGGTGGTCAGGTCGGCGGGTGCCAACACCGCGTTGCCGGTGTGCACCGTGCGGATGGCGTCGGCCAGCTGCACCGGGGTGGCGTCCTTGAGCAGGAACCCACTGGCGCCATAGCGGATCGCAGTCGCCGCTCGGTCGTCGAGGTTGAACGTCGTCAGCACGACGACGCGCACCGGCCGCTCGCGGCGAGCCATCCGCTCGGGCGCGAAGATCTGCCGGGTCGCCTCGACGCCGTCCATCTCCGGCATCCGGATGTCCATCAGCACGACATCGGGCTCCAGGTCGTCGACCCGTTCGATCGCCTCGCGGCCGTCGGCGGCCTCGCCGACGACCTCGATCCCCTCCTGGGCGCCGAGGATCACCGAGACGCCGGCTCGGAAGAGTGCCTGGTCGTCCACGAGCAGCACGCGGATCGGCTCGCTCATCGCACCTCCGCAGCGCGCAGCGGCAGCCACGCGGTCGCCGTGACGACGTCGCCGTCGGGACCGGGGCGACGGTGCAGGGCCAGCCGGCCCCCGACCGCGTCCAGCCGCTGCCGCATCGACACCAGGCCCATCCCCGACGGCGGCGCGGGCGTGATGGAGGTGTCGGGCGCCGCCTCAGACGAGACGGGAGAGGTCTCCCCCGGCCGGATCGGCTGGGTCATGTCCAGGCCGGCCACCGGCGGTGTCGGAGGGGTGACGTCCCGGGCGATGTTGGCCACCTCGAGCCGCAGCTCGTCGGGCTGGAACGGCCCTCCCCAGGTCTGCTCGACCCACACCGGTCCACCGGGTCGCCCATGCTTGAGGGCGTTGGTGAGCATCTCCTGGAGCACCCGATAGGCGACCTGGTCGAGCTCGGGCGGGAGCGGCACCGGGTCGCCGATCACCGTGGCGCGGACGTCGTTGCCCGCCGCGGTGACGCCCTCGATCAGCTCGGCCAGCCCGCCTCGCCGTGCGGCCGACCCGGCCGCGCCGGGGGTGCGGGTCGTGGACAGCACCTGGCGTACGTCGCGCAGCGACTGCCGAGCCGAGTCGGCGACGTTGCCCATGGCTTCGCGCATCCCGGCCACGTCGCTTTCGGGCAGCGTCCGGGCCGCCTCGGCCTGGGCCAGGATCACGGCGAGCGAGTGGCCGACGACGTCGTGGACGTCGCGGGCCAGCTGGGCCTGGCCCTCACGCAGCCGGGCGATCTCCTGGGCCTGTTGCTGGGCGTGCTCGGCCTCCTCCCGGCGCGCCTCGGCGAGATCGCGGCTCTCCTCGGCCGCGACCTGCGAGGCCCGCGACGAGGCCGTGGACCGCAGCGCCAGCCCGACGATGAACGGCAGCCCCAGGGGCACCAGCATGGTCAGACCCCAGGCGAACATCTGGGCGACGGGAATGTCGGGCCAATAGCCGCCTCGCAAAGCGTCGAGCACCAGGGGCGGTGACGGGATGCCGTAGCCGGCGCTCCACCAGGCGGCGACGACTCCCACCGCCGGGATCGACAGCCCGCCGAGCCAGACCGTCAGGGGTCTCCCCCAGCGGGCGACCCCGAAGGACACGGCGAGTACCGACAGCAAGGGGAACAGGAGGCGTGCGCCGCCGACCAGCACGGACAGCGCCGCCACCCAGACGAGGGCCAGCGCCAGGCCGGGTCGGAGCCGGAAGAAGCCGGCCGCGACCGCGAGGCACCCGATCACGGCCAGGGCGGGACCGGTGACGGCGTAGCGCGCGAACGCTTCGATCAGGCCGACCACGAGCACCGCACCACCGAACGCCAGGTCGGGCCAGGACGCCGGCAGGGTCCGGGTGGGCGCCCCGGCCCGGTCGCCGGTCGAGTCGACGGTCATGCCTCTCCTTTGCTTGCGCCCGACCATGGTTCCACGGCCACCTCCCCCGCGGGCGGCCGAGGTGTCGAGCCTGCGCCGCGGCCGGCACCCCCGTGACCGGTCCGCGGCCCAGGCTCGCTGCCACCATCGTGGTCGAGGAACGACACTCGAGGCCTCCCCCTGAGGTACCGGTTGGCCCTCCGGAGGTACCGTGCGCGAAAGCCGAGAACAGGGAGGTGCGGTGTGGCCACCGATTTCGATGCCGCCGCGGCCACCTGGGACGACGACCCGGTTCGACGCGCTCGGACCGAAGCCCTCGCCGAGGCCGTCCGGGCGGTGGTCGCGCTCGGCCCCGCCACGGCGGTGCTCGAGTATGGCGCCGGCACCGGACTGCTGAGTCACCGGCTCGCGCCGTACGTCGGTGCCATCACCGTGGCCGACGCTGCTCCCGGCATGGTGGACGTCGCCAGCGCGAGGATCGCCGAGTCAGGGCTCGGCCACCTGAACGCTCGGCGGCTGGACCTCACCCGCGACCCGGTGCCTCCGGAGCGCTACGACCTGGTGGTCAGCATCATGGCGATGCACCACGTCACCGATGTGCCGCGCGTGCTGGCCGCCTTCCACGAGCTCCTGCTGCCCGGTGGCTCGGTCGCGATCGCGGACCTCGACCCCGACCCCCACAACCACTTCCACGCTCATGACTTCGACGGCCACCGTGGTTTCGACCGTGAGGTGCTGGCCAGCTGGCTCGCCGACGCCGGCTTCACCGACGTCGGGTTCAGCACCCCGCACACCGTGACCAAGGAGGTCGATGGGGTGAGCCGCGAGTTCCCGCTGTTCCTGGCCGTGGGCCGCCGCTGACGCCTGCCTGGAGCGTCACACCTGCCGCGGGAATGGCGGGGACCGGGTGGTCATCATCACTCCCTGGAAGGGTGGGGGGCGGGTGCGGCGTCGCACGCGGCGTCACTACTCTGGATGGGTGACCAGAGAGTCCCCGGTTCATCGGGGACCACGACCCGGCCAGGCCGGCCAGGCGGAGCCGTGGACCCCGGCTCAGGCGCGGGTGCTGAGGTCCCTGGAGGACCTCGGTGACCCGGCGACGGTCACGCGCCTGGCCGAGGAGACCGGCCTGCACGAGAACACGTTGCGCAGCCACCTGGAGGCGCTCGAGCGTGCCGGTGCCATCGAGCGGCGGCGGTCCGACGTACAGGCCCGCGGCCGGCCGGCGTGGCTGTATGTCGCCGTGCGCGACCCCGAGCGGAGCGAGCGCACCGGGTTCACCCGGGCGATGATCCGCGCCCTGCGCCAGGAGTCCGAGCGCCCCGACGAGGCCGCCCTCGAGGCCGGCGAGGAGTGGGGCCGTGGCCTCGTCGACGGACGTCCGCGCACGGGTACGCCGGAGCGCTTCGTCCTCGACCTGCTCGACGAGCTCGGGTTCGAGCCCGAGGCCGAGACGGATGCCCGGATCAGACTGACCCGCTGCCCGTTGCTGGACGTGGCACGCACCGACTCCGACGTGGTCTGCTCGCTGCACCTGGGTCTGGTGCGAGGCGCCGTGCGTGCCGCGGGCCTGCCGGACGACGGCGTCCGGCTCGCGCCGTTCCACGAGGACGGCTACTGCCGTCTCGACCTGGTGAGTGTCGACGACATCGAGGATCCCGGGCCCGTCGACTGACGGCCGTGCGGTGGGCCGCTGAGGTATCGGCAGCGCTCGGGTCACCGCTGGCGAGTACCCGTGGCGAGGCCCGCTCACGCATGACGACGGAGAGGCCGGGGTACGCATCCCCTGCTCGGGGCACCCGGCCGCAACCCGTGGCCGTTCTCACCCTCTGAAAGGAACAACCATGGCGTTCATCCTGTGGCTCATCGCTGTAGCCCTGGTGATCTACGGAATCGTCTCCCTGGTCCGCGGCCAGATCCTCATGGGCATCGTGCTCATCATCGTGGGCCTGTTGGTCGGCCCCGGAGGGGTGAGTCTCTTCACGAAGTGACCTGACCCGGCGGCGGGGGTTTTCCACGCTGCTATGGTGGGAACTCAGAGTCGCAGGTCACACAGCCGGCCATGCCGTGACTCACTGCCAGGAACGGATCTCGATCATGTCGACGATCTCCCGGCAGCAGTCCGTCGCTGTCTCCACTGCGGCGGCTGCTCGTTCCCATCGCACGGCGGAGCTGTTCGACAGCACCGCACATGTCACCTCTCGGTCCCGGAAGCAGATCCTCGACGAGCTCGTCGTGATCAACATTCCGGTGGCCGACAGCCTGGCCTCCCGATACGCCGCCCGGGGCATCCCGGTCGACGATCTGGTCCAGGTGGCTCGGCTCGCCCTCATCAAGGCGGTACGGAACTTCCGCACCGAGATGGGTGGCGACTTCCTCTCCTATGCCGTTCCCTGCATCCGCGGGGAGCTGCGCCGTCACTTCCGGGATGCCGGATGGATGGTGCGGCCTCCCCGTCGGGTGCAGGAGGCGGAGTACCGCGTGAACGACGGCAAGGCGACCCTCGCCCAGGCCCTCGGCCGCGACCCCTCCCCGGCGGAGATCGCCGCGGAGGTCGGTCTCGACGAGGCGACCGTCCTCGAGGTGCTCAGTCTGGACGGTTGCTTCACGCCCGACTCGTTGGACAAGACCCTGCCCTCCGGGGACACGGGGACGTCCAGCCTGGCCGACCGGCTGGGCAGCCTCGAGGACGGCTACGACCACTCCGAGACACGCGCCGTCCTGGCGCCGCTGCTCGCACGACTGGGCGACCGGGACCGCCTCGTCGTGAAGCTGCGGTTCGTCGAGGGCCTCACCCAGCGTGAGGTCGGCGAGCGGATCGGAGTGACCCAGATGCAGGTGTCGCGGATCCTGACCAGGATCCTCGACCAGCTGCGTGACGGGCTGGGCGACGCGGACGAGCTGCGCGCCGCCTGACAACGGGAGAGGGCCGGCGCGACAGGGCCGCGCCGGCCCTCACCTGTCCCCGCGACCGGGCTGGGACCTCACATCTCCTCGTGGACGTCCGGGTCGCCGCCGAAGAGCCGACCGTCGGGGCGTCCCAGCGCCGTGATGGCGGCCATCTCCTCGCGGCTGAGCTCGAAGCCGAACACGTCGAGGTTCTCGACCTGACGGGCCGGGGTCTTGGACTTCGGGATCGGCAGCAGGCCACGCTGCACCTGCCAGCGCAGGATCACCTGACCCGGCGTGACGTCGTGGCGACGTGCGGCGTCGGCCACCGCGGGCTCCTCGAACGGGGCGGACCGCTTGCCGAGCGGGCTCCACGACTCGGTGACGATCCCGAGGTCGCCGTGGATGTCGACCTGGTGCTCCTGCGGGAAGTAGGGGTGAAGCTCCACCTGGTTGACCGCCGGGGTGACGCCGGTCTCGGTGATGATGCGGCCGAGGTGCTCCGGAGTGAAGTTCGAGACGCCGATCGACCGGACCAGCCCCTGCTCCCTCAGCTCGACCAGGGCCCGCCACGCCTCGACGTAGAGCCCCCGGCCCGGGTTGGGCCAGTGGATCAGGTGCAGGTCGAGGTAGTCGACGCCGAGCCGCTCGAGCGACTCGTGGGTAGAGGCGATCGCCTCGTCGTAGGCGTGGTGACGACCAGGGATCTTGCTGGTGATCATCACCTCGTCGCGCGGCAGGCCGGAGCGGCGCAGCGCCTCCCCCACCTCGCGCTCGTTGCCGTAGTTGACCGCCGTGTCGATGAGCCGGTAGCCCTGCTCCAAGGCACTGACCATGGCGGCGATGCCGTCATCGCCTCGCAGGGGATAGGTGCCGAAGCCGATGGCAGGGAGGGTGAGTCCGTCGTTGAGGGTGTACGTCGGGATGGCCATGGCCCCACGCTAGCCACCGGGCGAAGCCGGGCTGCTAGCGTCCCTGTTGTGGTCTTCACCGCCGACTCCATCACCGTGCAGCGCCTGATCCCGGCGGCCCCCGAGCGGATCTTCGACCTGCTGGCAGACCCCGCCCGTCATGTCGAGATCGACGGGTCCGGCACCGTGCGTCAGTCCCGAGGAGGCAGCCGTCGGCTGGGCCTTGGTGACACCTTCGGGATGAACATGCACCTGGGCGTCGGCTACGCGACGCTCAACAAGGTCGTGGAGCTGGAGGAGAACCGAAGGATCGCCTGGCAGACGCTGGCGGGTGGCCCGCTGGCCAAGGTCGTCACGGGCCGCACCTGGCGCTATGAGCTCGAGCCGCGCGACGGCGCGACGCTGGTCAAGGAGACCTGGGACATCAGCACCGAACGGTTCACCTCGCGGCCCTTCGTCCGGCTGATGGCGACCTCGACCCGGCAGAACATGGAGAAGACGCTGGAGCGGATCGAGCAGGCGCTCGTCGCTCAGGCCTGAGCGACGGCTGCCAGCACCGCCTCGCGGGCGTTGCCGCTGGCTCCGGTGTGGACGGCCAGCCCCATCTTCGCCATGGTGTGGTGCATGCCGGCGCCGACGTGACCGACGACCACGGTGTCGACCTCGTTGTCCTTAAGGAAGCGGACGATGCGGGCGTGGTGGGAACCCTCGGTCCCGGTGTCGTGCGACTCGTCCCACGCCACCTCGTGCTCGTCCCAGCGCGTCACCGCGCCGTCGCTGACCTCGGCCACGGCCACCCGGTGGGCTCGACCCCAGCCTCCGCCGACCTCGTCGGACTCGTTGACGGGGATGCACACGATCACGGTGGTACCTCTTCTCACGGCACGGGTGGGGCGTTGCCATTGTCCGACCTGCGGCCGGACAACGAGGATCCGGGTCGTTCCGCGCTGCGGATCGGGCATCCCGCTGCAGCCGCCGAAAACTAAGGTGTACCTTAGTTTTGGGCTCCTCCGGGGGCGCTCGACGAGGGAAAGACCGCGTGTCCGAGATCAGCACCATCCTGCGCGCACGGACGGTACGGCCACTGGCCGACCGGTCGGCCGATCTGGTTGCGCTCTCCACCCTGACGCCCGGCTCGCGCGGTGTGATCGTCGCCCTCGACCACGGCGACGATGCCGCCTCGCAGGCGCTGAGCCGTCGGCTCGTCGACCTCGGTTTCGCCCCCGGCACCGACGTCGAGGTGGTGCGCAAGGCGCCGGCCGGTGACCCGTTCGTCTATCGCGTGCGCGGCTATGAGATCTGCCTGCGGTCGCGACAGGCCGGCGCGATCCTGGTCGAAGTGGCCGGGTGATGGGGCACCATCACCACGGCGGCGGTCCCGGGGGTGTCGGCGTGGTCGGCGCGCCTCAGATCGCGCTGGTCGGCAACCCCAACTCCGGCAAGAGCTCCCTGTTCAACCGGCTGACCGGACTGCGGTCCAAGACCGGCAACTACCCCGGGGTGACGGTGTCCCGGTTCGTCGGCGGCTGCACGATCGACGGTGAGGACTTCACCGTCGAGGACCTGCCGGGCTCCTACAGCCTCGAACCCATCAGCCCCGACGAGGAGATCGTCGCCGACATCCTCGAGGGTCGCATCGAGGGCGTCGACCAGCCCGATGTCGTCCTCGCCGTCGTCGACGCGACCACGCTCCAGCGGGGTCTCGTCCTGGTCAGCCAGCTGCTCCAGCTGGACCGGCCGGTCTGCCTGGTCGTCACCTTCACCGACGAGCTCTTGGCGCGGCAGGGCGCGCTCGACGTGGCCGCGCTCGGTCGGGCCGTGGGGGTCCCCGCCATCGCTGTGGTCGCCAACCGCACGGGTAAGCTGACCGAGCTGCGCGACCTGCTCAAGAACCATGAGGGCTGGTCCTCGCCCCCGGTCCCGCCGCCGTCGGAGCACGGCGAGCTGGACGCCTGGATCGTCTCGGTCCTCCACACCGCCGGCTATCGCGCACCCCAGGCGCACCAGGCGACCCGCGCCGTCGACCGGGTTCTGCTCCACCCGTTGTGGGGCGCGGTCGTCTTCCTCGGCGTCATGTTCGGCTTCTTCCAGATCATCTTCGGGGTCGCGGCCCCGCTGCAGGGTCTGGTCGAGTCGCTGTTCGGCTGGCTGGGCAACCTCGTCGAGGACCACGTCGGCAACCCCGTGCTCTCCGGTCTCCTCGGTCACGCGATCATCGGCGGCGTCGGCGGTGTTGTCGTCTTCGTCCCCCAGATCATGTTGCTGTTCTTGCTGATCTCGATCCTCGAGGGCGTCGGCTACCTGTCCCGGGCGGCGTTCCTGATGGACCGGCTGCTCGCCCGGTTCGGCCTCGAGGGCCGTGCGTTCGTCGCGCTGCTGTCGTCGTTCGCCTGCGCGGTCCCCGGCATCATGGCCACCAGGACCATGCCGTCGGCGAAGGAGCGGATCGCCACGATGATGGCGGCTCCCCTGATGACCTGCTCGGCCCGGCTGCCCGTCTATGTGCTGCTGATCGGACTGCTCGTGCCCACGTCGGCGCGGGTGGGGCCCATCGGTGCCCAGGGGCTCGTCATGTTCGGGCTCTATCTCCTCGGCGCGGTGTCAGCGATGCTCGCGGCCTGGGTGTTCCGGCGACTCAGCGACCGGGGCGACCAGCCGGCGCTGCCGTTCTATCTGGAGATGCCGCCCTATCGCATCCCGTCGGTGCGCTCGGTGCTGCTGTCGATGTGGGAGTCGGCGGTGACCTTCCTGCGCAAGGTCGGCAGCATCATCCTGCTCACCACGGTCGCGCTGTGGGTGCTGCTCAACCTGCCCGCCCACTCGGCCGCCGACCTCGCCCGCGCCGGCATCGACCCCGACAACCGAGCGGCTGCCGCCACCTACACCGTCGAGCACAGCTATGCGGCGTCGGTGGGCAGGGCCTTGGAGCCCGCGTTCGAGCCCTTGGGCTTCGACTGGCGCGTCAACGTCGGTGTCCTCGCCTCGCTCTCCGCGCGCGAGACGTTCGTGGCGACCATGGGTCAGATCTCCTCCGCCGACAACCCGGACGACCCCGCCCGGGCGCTCAAGGACTGGACCTACACCGACGGACCGCGCGAGGGACAGCCCGTCTTCACGGCCGCCACCCTGGCGGCGCTGCTGGTGTTCTTCGTCTATGCGCTGCAGTGCATGTCCACCGTGGCGGTGATGCGGCGCGAGAGCGGCACCTGGCGGTGGCCGGCGATCGCTTTCTCCTACATGCTCGTCCTCGCCTGGACGATGGGGCTGCTCGCCCACACGATCGTGGGAGCGGTGACCTGATGCCGGATGCCGCTCGCGGCGACCACCTGGTGCCGCTTCATCCCGAGGCCGTGGCCGGGGATCCCCAGCGGCTGCGCTGGGTCACGCCGGCGGCGTCCCTGCCGTTCCTCGGCCCGGTGGCCGTCGCTCCCGGTGCCCTGGGCACCCTGGCCGCGGAGGGCGTCCTGCTCGACCTGGTCGTCGAGGCTGATGCCGTGGCCATGTCGCTGCGCGACGGTCTCAGCTGGCGGGGCGAAGGAGCCAGGGTCCGCTCGGCCCTTCACGAAGCGCTGGCCCGCCCCGGCGACTGGCTGCCCGACGTCGGCGCGGCCACGCTCCGCGACGGGGGCGACGCCGCGGTCGCCCGGATCGTGTCGAACGCCCTCGCCGGCTCGGTCGGTGACTACGTCAGGTCCCACGGTGGTGGCGTCGAGCTCGTCGACGTCTGCGACGGCGTCGTCACCGTTCGGCTGTCCGGCACCTGCCGTGGTTGTCCGGCGATGGGGGCCACCATCGGCCGCCACCTGCACGGCGAGCTGACCCGCGTCTGTCCCCTGGTGCGCGAGGTCACCGCCGTCGCCTGAACCGGTGGGCGCGGGGTGTCAGCGGCCGGCACCCACCGGGCGCGGTCGCTGGCCCACCTGGATCGCGCCGAGGTCCGGTGCGACGCCCTCGGGCAACCCCAGGCCCGGGAGCCAGACGCCGGCGCCGGCCGCGGCCGAGCCCGGACGCAGGCTGAAGTCCGGGGGCGCGTAGTGCTTGAACGGCTTGGCCGGATAGGCCATCCCGCCGGTGAAGATGGCGTAACCGATCCTGATCCCGTGCTTCTCGGTCGTGGCGGACCGCAGTCCGGTCAGCCCCGTGAAGTGCTGGTCGCGGAACACCCCGCGGAACCGCTTGGTCGACATGCCATAGCCGTCGTAGTCATAGCTTCCGCCGCGGTCATAGGCCAACGAGAGGAAGTAGCCGCTGTCACCGGAGTAGCCGCCGTAGGTGCCGCCCGGGCCACCGAGGAACAGGTTGTTGCGGGCGTACTGGCGCTTGTGAGGGACGCCGGAATAGATGTTGAAGGCATCGCCGTGCTTGATCGTGGTGTTGAACAACAGCACGTCGCCGATGCTGCCGCGATAGAGCTTGTAGGGCGCGTAGAGGATGTCGTAGGCGCGGTTGCGGATGAAGTAGGTCGGCCCTCCCAGGCCGGGCTGGGAGCTCATCGCCACGAACGAGGTGGTGATGAGGTTGTCCATGATGCGGCAGTTCTGGAAGCAGAAGTCGGCCTCGATCGCGTCGTCGGCGCACTGGAAGAGGCGGTTGGCGCGGAAGTCGATCGACTGCTGGTTGATCGCCTCGCTGTCCTCCATGGTCGACAGGCAGTCGCGCCAACCGCTCGCCGTGTTGCGCTCGATCACGTGGCCCGGTCCGCTGACCACGATCCCCTCGCCGGTGTTGTCGCCGTCGGCCCCGACCGAGCGGTTGCGCCAGATCGTCGGCCCCGTCACGGTGTTGCGCGCGATGTAGGCGCCGCGGCTGTGCTCGATGGCCTGCACCCCTCCCTCGGGGTCCCCGCTGATCCGGTTGCCGACGATCGCGACGCCGGTGGAGTTGTTGGCTCTGATGCGGCCGTGGACGACGAGCCCGCGGACCTGCACATACTTGCGGTCGAACAGCCCGATCTCGCCGCGCACCACGACGCGGCCGTCGGCTCGGATCACCAGCGGCTCGGCCGCGGTGCCGTCGTTGTCGACATAGAAGCCGGGATAGGTGCCGGCCTTGAGCTCGACGATGTCGCCGGGCCCGGCCGCCGCCAGGGTCGCGTCGAGCCGTCCCGGTCCCGTGCGGTGGACGACGCCGTCGGCCGGCACTCGCGGGATCGCGGGCGTGTGCACCGTCAGCTCCTGGACGACGCAACCGCGGTCGGGGTCGCTGGCGCGGACCTGGACGTCGTACGTCGTGTCGGGCGCGGTGTCGAACAGGCTGCCGGAGAGCCGGTCGTCCCAGGAGAACCCCTCGTTGCTGTCGGCGAGCGCGCGCCGCAGCGGCAGGCCCTCGGTCCAGTCGGTCGCGCCCGAGACCCGGTAGTTGACCTCGGCTGTGGCGTTGCCGTTGGCGTCACCGCTGAGCGGCCAGACCAGGCTGATCCCGCGTTGGGTCGGGAACGGCGCCGTGAGGGTGCCGGGCACGAGCCCGTCCGGTGGACTGCCGGGGCCCTCGCTCACACAGGTGAGGTCGGCGGGGGCGGCCTGCACGGCAGCGGTGATCAGGGGCGCGGGGGCGGCGGTCGCGGTGACGGTGCTCCCGGCGATCAGCAGGGAGGCGAGCCCGAGGAGGGCCGCGGCGGGACGGCGTAGCACCCTGTCAGTCTGGCAGCGACCGGCGGCCGCGTCAGCCGAGCCCGAACACCACGAGGAGTGCGAGCACCAGGATCACCACGCTCTGCATGCTGTGCACGACGATGCCGAACCAGGCACTGCGGAACCGACGGCTGGGCCACGACATCCAGAAGGTGTCCAGCAGCGCGCCGGGGATCGCCCACGGCATGTGCAGGTGATAGGTCGCGAAGAGGACCCCGTTGACCACCCAGTCGGCGCGGCCGAACGCGCCCTGCATGCGCGGCAGCAGCCAGCCTCGGAAGAGCAGCTCCTCGCCCAGGACGGTGTTGAAGACGACCATGACGAGCAGGATCCCGAACCACGTCCAGTTGCCCTCCCAGAAGGCGCGCCCGGCGTCGGAGCCCAGGAACGTGCCGAGGTCGCGGGTGGCCGGGAACGGCGGCCACGGGATCAGCTGCTCGGCGGCGAAGCCGAGGCTCAGCGGGACCACGAGCCACCAGAGCCGGCGGTCGTGGCGGCCGTCGGCCCTGGTCGGCGCGTGCAGCCAGAGCGCGTCCTTGACCACGGCCCAGTGCAGGCTGCGCTGCTCGGACCACACCAGAGCGGCGACCAGGATGCCCTGCCAGACCAGACCCAGCGTCATCCCGAGCGCGAGCGTCTGGAACCAGTCGGTGTCGGTCGCGCTGGGGTGGGCGATGGCCGGGGCGACCAGCCAGGCCAGTGCGGCCATGGGGAGGGCGGCGGCCGCCCAGACGGCCAGGACGCCGGCGCGGGTGTGTTGACGGATCGGAAGAGTCGCGGGGTGGAGCATGGCCCGAGCCTCGCCGCCGGGGCGGGCGCTGCGCCTCGGGTGCCACCCTGACCGTCCCCTGAAGCCCGCCCCGACCGGACCCCCGGGGGGCGACCACGACGTCGTCGGAGGTGGTGGAATGGAGGGGTCCACCAGTCCGACCCGAAGGGGGATGGGATGAGCAGCTTCGTCGACGATCTCAAGAAGTTGGCCGAGGACCTCGAGCTCGAGCGTCGTGCCGCCGAGCTCACCGCGACGGCGGAGCAGGTGTTCTCCCGCGGGCTCGGGATGGCGGGCGACTTCGCCCACGAGCACGCCGGCGACGTCGAGGCGTTCCTCGACAAGGCGGGGGGCGCGATCGACGAGCGGACCGACGGGCGCTTCCACGACCAGTGGCAGACGCTTGCCGGCGGCGTCACCGCCGCCTGGGGGATGCTGGCCGCCCAGCGGACCCCCGACGAACCCCCCGACGAGCTGGAGGGCTGACGCTCCGTTCGGCGGGCGGGGACGCGGTCAGGCCACGATGTCGGGCACAAGCGGGGGAAACTCCCGCTTGGCCTGCTCGGCGATCTTCTTCATCAAGAAACCGTCGAAGCCGGCGCCGACGGCGCCACCCACGAACGGGACGGCGCGGCCCAGCCGCGGCAGCGCCTTGCGGCCCACGTCGCGCAGCAGCCGGAAGCCGACGGCCTTGTTGACGATGAACAGCGTCTCGGGCGGAAGTCCTCGAGTCGCCAGGGAGGCGACCTTGCCGCCGCCGGTGTGGAGTCCGGCCTGGGCCAGCACGTCGTCGGCGCTCGACCCGACCAGCGTGAGCAGGACCGCCGTACGCACGTGGGCATCGGTCAGGTCATAGCCCCGCAGCGTGGCGATCGCCCCGACCATGCGCGCCGCCTGGACATAGAACTCCAGCAGGTTGGCCGGCAGGGCGACGGGCATGGTGACGAAGCCACCGACACCGGTCGCGAAGCCGCCGACACCGGCGCCGGCGACGTGTTTGCGCATCACGGCGTTGATCGCTGCGTCGGTGGAGCCGGTGGTGTCGCGCGCCTTCTCGGCGACGACGAAGGCCGAGTCATAGGGGCCGAAGCCGTCGAGCCCTCGGTCGAGGATCTGCTGCATCAGGCCGGTGACCATGCCCTCGTCGTGATCACGGGCGGCATCGAGCGCGCGGCGCTTGGCCAGCTCATCGGGCTCCGGCTTGCGCTTGTCGAGCAGACCCATGGGTGTCCTCCCCGTGATCGGACGTGGGTCGAGCGAGGGCGCCACGAGGTGGGGGGCGCTGATGACGCCCTCGCGCGACGCCGCCATCATCGCAGGCAGGCCCACACGATGGCGTGACCGACGTGGCCGTCACGTTCTCTCATCCTCGATCGGTGGTTCGAGGCTAGGTTGGTCCTCGTGGAGGTCGTGCTCATCCGTCACGCCCAGTCGGGCAACAACCTGCTCTGGGACCAAACGGGCGACTCCGTGGGGCGCCACCCGGACACCCACCTCACCGCGCTGGGCGAGCAACAGGCGGCGGCCCTGGCCCACTGGTTCGCCCACCACGACGGCGGTCCCCGGCTGACCGAGCTGCACACGAGTCTGATGTTCCGCGCCGTCCAGACGGCCGCGCCGCTCGCGGAGGCGCTCGACCTTCCCCTCCACGGGCATGGCGAGCTGTTCGAGGTCGGCGGACCCTATGAGGAGGACACCGACACCCGGAAACGGACCTGGCACCCGGGCTCGACGCTCCCCGAGCTGCGCCAGCTCAGCAACCGGCTCCATCACGTCGCCGCGCACCCCGAGGAGCGCTGGTGGTCGGGTCCCTACGAGGAGGACCACCAGGCCGCCGACCGTGCCCGCCGCGTGATCGACGGCATCCGCGCCGGCGGTGACGACGGACCCCGTGAGCGCACCATCGGGCTGGTCACCCACGGCTTCTTCAGCCAATACCTCCTGCGTGCGCTGCTGGGGATCCCTGACATGACGGGCTGGGTCCAGATCGACAACACCTCGATCAGCCGGTTCCGCATCGACGACGCCGGGGTCCTCGCCGTGTCGATCAATGCGACCCCGCACCTGTCACCTCACCAGGTCACGACCTGACCGCGCCGGCCGGCGCCCGGCCGGGTCGAGCTAGTTGACGCGACCGAGGTAGGTCGCTCGAGACCCGGGGGGTGCGGCGAGCCAGCCCGCCAGAGCGCGAGGCCACAACGGCGCCTCGGAGAGCTCCTCGACCGGGACCCAGGCGATGCCGGTCTGGAACTGGTCGCCGTGCTCGGTCACGTGGGGCTCGGCGCCCGGTGCGAGCGTGCAGAAGAAGTAGGTCTCCTGTTGGTGCACCCAGCTGTCGTGCTCGGAGAACTCGTGGTCGGCACCGATGTAGTCACGGATGAACGCGACTTCGCCGACCTCGACCTCGCAGCCGATCTCCTCCCGGCACTCGCGGCGCAGCCCTTCGACCGCGCTCTCGCCGTGGTCCTGGCCGCCGCCCGGGCACAGATAGAACGTCGCGAAGTCGCCGGTGTTGACGGTCACGAGCAACCGGCCGTCGCGCACGATGATCGCCTTGTTGGCGACCCGGATCGTCGGCGCGGCGCCCAGTCGGATGCCGGGCGGATTCGTCGGCGGTGGCGCAGGGGTGGTCATGCCGTCACCCTGGCCCGCGGAAATGCAGTGCGCAAACGAGTTGTCGGTGGAGGACACTCAGGGCATGCATGAGCAGATGGTGGCCGAGGTGGACCGGCTCATGCGCGTCCACCGCGACCGACTCGTGTCGGGCTCGGTGGCCGCTGATGGCGGCCGCTTGGAGTTCACGACCACGGACCTGGAACTGCTGTCGTCGGAGGATCCCCGGTCGTTGCTCGGGGCGGGTTACCCCGTGCATGTCGAGTACGGCGAGCCTCCGGTCGCCTGCTGAGGGTCGCTCACTCCTCGCCGGGGAACGTCACGCCGAGCTGGCGGCGCACGTCGTCGAGGACCGCCATGATGCGAACGGTCTCATCGAGGGGCAACAGGTCGGACTCGGTCTTGCCATCGACCAGGAGCCGCGCGAACTCTGCCGCCTCATAGGCGAGCCCGTGGTCGCGGCGAGGTGGCTCGTAGCGGTCGATCTCCTGCTCGGTGTTGTCGAAGAGCCGGACCGTGGTGGTGGGCCGATAGAAGGTGTGGTCGATGAAGATGCGGCCCGCGGTGCCCGCGATGGACGCCGACGTCGGGGTCTTGACCAGCATCGTCGACGACAACGTCCCGATGGCTCCGGTCGGACTCGTCACCGCGATCGTCTCGCTGCCGTCGACACCGGTCTCCACGAGCGTGCCGGTCGCCTGGACCTTGTCGAACCCACCGAGCACGAAGTGGGCGAACGAGACGGGATAGATGGCCAGGTCGAGCAGCGCGCCGCCGGCCAACGCGGGGTCGGCCAGCCGCTGCGGACCGTCGGGATAGAGCAGCTGACCATGGTCGGCCTCGACGGCGACGATGTCGCCGAGGAGGCCGTCCTCAAGCGCCCGGCGTACGACATCGATGTGAGGCAGGAACCGCGTCCACATCGCCTCGACGACCAGCAGCCCCTGCGACCGTCCCGCGGCGACGACCTCGGCGGCCTCGGCGGCGCTGCGCGCGAACGCCTTCTCCACCAGGATCGGCTTGCCGGCGCTCAGCGCCAGCAGCGCGTGGTCCCGGTGGTGGGAGTGTGGGCTCGCGACATAGATCGCGTCGACCTCGGCGTCGCTCACCAGTGACTCGTAGTCGCCATAGACCCGGTCGATGCCGAACCGGCCCGCGAACTCCCGGCCCCGTTCGAGCGACCGGGAGCCGACTGCCGCCACCCGCGATGCGGTGGTCTCGTGGAGGGCTTCGGTCCACTTGGCGGCGATGCCGCCGGGAGCCAGGATGCCCCAGCGGATGGCAGGCGCATCGAGCGTGTCGGGGACGCGCGTGGCAGGCAGAGTCATCACCGGGCCATCCTGCCAACTGCGCGCCTACGGGGTAAGCCTCGGCTCACCTTCAGATGACCGCGCCGGAGTCGGACGGGGCGCGGACCGGGCGCTTCCTCACCGGCTCCGTGCGTGGCAGCGGCCATCGCCGGTGGAGGAGCAGGGAGAGGGGCGCAGCGGTGAAGACCGAGGAGTAGGTGCCGATCCCGAGGCCGAGCAACAGGGCGATCGCGAAGTCGCGCAACGAGTCACCACCGAGGACGGCGAGCGCGGCCAGGATGAACATGGCGCCGAGGCCCGTGTTGACCGTGCGTGGCAGGGTGTCGATCACGGCCCTGTTGATCACGGCGGCCATGTCGCGGTCCTTGCTGGCCCGCCACTCCTCACGGATCCGGTCGAAGACCACCACGGAGTCGTTGACCGACAGCCCGATGATCGTCAGCGCGGCCGCCAGGAAGACTCCGTCGATCGGCTTGTCGAGCCAGGCGAACACACCGACCACGATGATCACGTCGTGGAACATCGCCAGCACCGCTGACGCGCCGATCGTCCACTTGAACCGCACGGCGAGATAGATCATCTGCACCAGCAGGGCGATCCCGAACGCGATCAGGGCCTGCTGTCGCAGCTCGTTGCCGAGGCTCGGACCGATCAGCTCGTCGCGCTCCTGGGTGGCGCCGCCGGCCTCGGCCGCGATCGCGTCGCGGATCGACAGCACGTCCTCGTTGCTGATCTGACCGGTGCGTACGGCGATCTGGCCGTCGTCGGCCTCCTGAACCACCGCGGTGGGGAAGCCGGCGTCCGCGACCGCCTCGCGCGCCTGGTCGGCGGTGATGGGCTGAGTGGTGGAGTACTGCATGAGCCGGCCACCGGTGAACTCCACGCCGAGGTTGAGGCCGTTGACGGCGATGCCCGCGACCGCGAGCACGAGCGCCACCCCGGAGATCGCGAGCCAGGTGCGGCTGCGACCCATGAGGTCGGGGCTGGCGCGGCGCAGCCAGGCCCGGACCCGACCGCTGCTGGCCAGCCCGCTGACCGCAGGGTGCCGGCGAAGCCAGCGGCTGCGGGCCGCCTGCTCGGTCAGCACGCGCGCGATCACGAGCGCGGAGATCATCGAGGCGAGCACGCCGATGGACAGCGTCACCCCGAAGCCCTTCACGGGTCCGGAGGCCAGGAAGAACAGCAGTCCGGCCGCGAGAAGGGTCGTGACGTTGGAGTCGATGATGGCCGACCATGCCTTGTTGAAGCCGATGCCGAGCGCCTTGACCAACCCCGCGTCCCGGTTGGCCGCGAACTCCTCGCGGGCGCGCTCGAAGATCAGCACGTTGGCATCGATGGCCAGTCCGATCGCCAGCACGAAGCCGGCCAGGCCCGGGAGGGTGAGGGTCGCCCCGAGTGCGGCGAGCGCGGCGTAGGAGATGACGGCGTACGTCGCCAGGGCGAGCGTCGCGAGCAGGCCCATGAGGCGATAGACGAACGCGATGAACAACCCGGTGATGACCAACCCGATGACGCCGGCCTCGGCCGACGCGGAGATGGCCGCCGCCCCGAGGGTGGGGCCGACCGTGCGCTGCTCGACGATCTCGACCGGGACCGGCAGCGCGCCGCCCTCGATCAGGATGGCGAGGTTGCGCGCCTCCTCGACGGTGAAGTCGCCGGTGATCTGGGTGGAACCGCCGGTCATCCCGACCCCGCAGGCGATCTCGGAGACGACCTGGGGTGAGGAGATCACCTCGTCGTCGAGGACGATGGCGACGCGCCTGGCCGGGTCACCCAGCGGGGCGCACGCCGCGTCGGCGGTGAGCTGCTGCCAGGCGTCGCGGCCCCGGTCGCCGCGGAAGTCGACGGTGACATACCAGCCGACGCCCTGGGACGGGTCGGTGGCGGGGTCGGAGCCGGACACCAGGTCGCCGGGCAGGGCGACGGCGCCGAGCCGCAGTGGCTGCCCGGTCTCGTCCGGCAGGATCCGCTGGTCGCCCTCCGGCTTCGCGTCCGGCGTCACCGCTTCGAGCACCGGGTGGAACGCCAGCTGTGCGGTGCGGCCGATGACCCGGGCGGCCTCCCGCGGGTCCTGGAGGTCGGGCAGCTCGACGATGATCCGGTTGTCACCGGTCCGGGCCAGCGTCGGCTCGGCCACGCCGAGCGCGTCGACGCGGCCGCGCAACACCTCGAGCGTCCGGTCGGTGGCCTCGGCGTCGGCCTTGACGGTCGGCGAGTCGCGGGTCTCCAGCACGATCTGGGTGCCACCCCGCAGGTCGAGCCCCAGCCGCGGTTGGCTGGTCAGCGCGATGGCGGCGGAGCCGCCCAGGATCAGCAGCGCCAGGACGAGTCGGAGGGCTGCCGCGCGTGACATCAGCCCATCCTTGCAAAGGGCTCCAATCAGCCCCGGTGACGGCGATAGATCCTCATCGCGAGGGCGTGGGCCACGACAAGGACGCCGAGGCACCACCCGAGCGCCGACCACAGCTCCGAGCCCGCACCCTGCCCCGCCAGGAGCGCGCGGATGGCGTCGACGATGGCGGTGACCGGCTGATGCTCGGCGAAGAACCTCACAGGCCCGGGCATGGTGGCGGTCGGCACGAACGCCGAGCTGATGAACGGAAGCAGGATCAGCGGGTAGGCGAACGCACTGGCGCCGTCGATCGACCGAGCGGTCAGGCCGGGGATCACGGCGATCCAGGTCAGGGCGAGTGTGAACAGCGTCAGGATGCCGAGCACGGCCAGCCACGCCAGCGGCCCGGCGTTCGACCGGAATCCCATGAGCACGGCGACGAGCGCGACCACGGTCACCGAGACCAGGTTCGCAACGAGCGAGGTGAGCACGTGAGCCCACAGCACCGACTGGCGGGCGATCGGCATCGACTCGAACCGCTCGAAGATCCCGGCCTGGAGGTCGAGGAAGATCCGGAACGCCGTGTAGGAGATGCCGGACGCGATGGTGATGAGCAGGATCCCGGGCAGCAGGTAGTTCACGTAGGGTTCGGAGCCGGCCTCGATCGCGCCGCCGAACACATAGACGAACAGCAGCATGAAGGCGATCGGCATCACCGCGGTGGTGATGATCGTGTCCGGGCTGCGGGTGATGTGACGCAGCGAGCGGCCCAACAGGACGCCCGTGTCCGCAACGGCGTGGTGGGTCATGACGCCTCCGTCCGGTCGTGGTGGTCGGCTCGTGGTGGGCCGACGACGGCGAGGAAGACTTCCTCGAGCGTCGGCTGCTTCTCGACGTACTCGACCCGCGCCGGGGGCAGCAGCGCCGTGAGCTCCGCGAGCGTCCCGTCGACGACGATGCGGCCCTCGTGGAGGATCGCGATGCGGTCGGCCAGGTGCTCTGCCTCGTCCAGGGTCTGGGTGGTCAGCAGCACCGTCGTGCCGTCGGCGGCGAGCCGCTTGACGGTGTCCCAAACCTCCAGGCGGGCCTGGGGATCGAGCCCGGTGGTGGGCTCGTCCAGCAGCACCACCGGCGGGTCGCCGATCAGGCTCATGGCGATGTCGAGCCGCCGCCGCATGCCACCGGAGTAGGTCGCGACGCGGCGGTCGGCGGCGTCGGTCAGGGCGAACCTGGCGAGCAGGTCGTCGGCGACCCGCTTCGGGTGCGTGAGATGGCGCAGACGCGCCACGAGCACGAGGTTCTCGCGTCCGGTCAGGACCTCATCGACCGCGGCGAACTGACCGGTGAGACTGAACGACGCCCGGACGTCGGGGCCCTGGGACACCACATCGAAGCCGTTGACCCGTGCCTCGCCCCGGTCGGCGGCGAGCAACGTCGCCAGGATGCGGATGACGGTCGTCTTGCCGGCACCGTTGGAGCCCAGCAGGGCATAGATGCTGCCTCGTGGCACCTCGAGGTCGACGCCGCGCAGGACCGTGACGTCGCCGAAGGAATGCTCCAGGCCGGCCACCTGGATGGCCGCCGTCGTCGCGCTCATGTCGTCGCACCGCCTGCGGCCTGGTCGATCGCCGCGGTCAGCCGCTCCCGCTCCCGGTCGATCCACCGCTTGCCGGTGTAGGCGGCGGCGAAGCTCTCGGCGAAGTCCACCGGGTCGTCGCCGACGACCGCGCGAACCGGAGTCCCGTCCGCGGCGGCGCGCTCCCACAGGTCGGCGTGGTCGCCGAACATCTGCACCAATGTGTCGCCGGCGGTGACCCCTCCGGCGTACATCAGGTAGCGGTTGAGCGCCTTGGCGGCCGCGCGGTGTGGCTCGGGGAGAGCATCGATGCGCTTGCTGTCCCGGCGGTACTGCTTCTTCTGTTCGAGCGATCCCGTGACCAGCTCGATCCACTTCACTGCCATTTCTCGTGGCCCCCTTCTCGGAGCTCGGCGATCCGTTCGGCGAGGAAGCTCCAGGTCCTCCAGAACTCCTCGAGGTAGTCACGTCCGGCGGGGTTGAGCGCGTAGACCTTGCGCGGCGGCCCCTTCTCCGACGGCACCTTCTCGACATCAACCAGGCCACGCTGCTCGATCCGGATGAGCAGGGCATAGATGGTGCCCTCCGCGAGATCGGAGAAGCCCCGATCGCGGAGCGAGGTGGTGATCTCGTAGCCGTAGGCGGGTCGCACCGCGAGGATCGCCAGCACGATCCCCTCGAGCGTGCCCTTGAGCATCTCGGTCGCCTGCTTGCCCATGCCGCGGACCCGCCTCCTGGTACTCAGTGACAATGACTACTGGTAGATAGTAACGCTGAGTAGTGAGGATGCAAGGGCCCGCGAGGACTTTTCCCGACCGGGTCCCTCAGGCCACCGAGGGCGGCGCCGATGCTGTGGTTGCGGTCCTCCGCGACCGCTGGGAACAGCCGTGTCAGGAGCAGCGCCGATGGTGAGTCTCACCGCGTGGGCAAAGCCGCGACGGACTCCGTCGTCCCTGCTCGCCGCCGACGCGGTGACGGAACGGGAGCTCATCGAACGGACCCTGGCCCGGCTGGAGAAGCTGGCCGGCGGCGAGCCCGAGGGCCAACCGACGACCTTCGCAGAGCTGGCGATCCGCGTCGAGGACGCCCTGCAGGCCCTCGAGGGCGGGGGCGCTGCGGCGGTGGACCTGAGCGGGGTCGGCGACCTCGCGTCGGTGGTCGCCGCTGTCGCCGAGCTCCGCCAGATCAGCGCCGAGCAGTCCGACTTCCTCCAGGAGGCCAGCAGGGCCGCCGATCGGATGCAGGGGTCGATCGTGGAGAACTCCCGGCTGGCCCAGAGCGCGGCCGAGGTGGCCACGGAGCTCGGCACGCTGACGGACAAGCGGACCGCCGAGATCGAGTCGGTGGTCTCGCGCCTGCAGACGCGGGCCGAGCAGGCCGGCGAGTCGCTGTCCCACGTCTTCGATGTCAGCGACTCCAGCGGTGAGATCGCGCGGATGGCCGGAGCGATCGACGGCATCGCCCAGCAGACCAAGATCCTCGCGCTCAACGCGGCCGTGTCAGCCGCGCGGGCCGGCGACAACGGGCTGGAGTTCGCGGTCATCTCGCGCGAGATCCGGCGGTTGGCCACGAGCGCTGCCGAGACCGCGGGCGACATCACCCGCGTCATCGGCGACTTCGAGACCAAGACCAAGGGTGCGGCCGACGCGATGCAGCAGATCGACGTCGGGCTCGAGGACGTCGACCACGCGGGCGTCTCGCTCCATGGCATCGCCTCGGACACCGGACGGCTCATCGCGGCCGTCGACCAGATCAGTGACCACAGCCGCGCCCAGTCGGCAGCAACGTCCGACGTGCTGTTCGGGATCGACGCGGCCGTGCTCACCGGCGAACAGCTGGTGGAGAGCCTCCAACGGGTCGCCGACTTCATCAACAGCCTGCGCGGGTCCACCGGGCAGCAAGCCGCCGGAGCGGCGGCGACAACGGAAGGGGAATGACCATGGCCATCGCCTGGAACGAGCGCCTGATGAGCACCGGCGACCCGGAGATCGACGACCAGCACCGCAAGCTGATCGACAAGCTGAACGGCCTGTTCGCCGCGTTGGAGTCCGGTGCCCCGGACGCCGAGGTCAAGAGCATGCTCAAGTTCGTCGGCGAGTACACCTCCTGGCACTTCGGTGCCGAGGAGAGCTGCATGGCCAAGCACCAGTGCCCCGCCGCGGCAGCCAACAAGGCAGCCCACGCCCAGTTCCTGCAGACCTTCAAGGGCATCGCCGACAAGGTGGAGACCGCCGGTGTCACCAACGCCCTCGCCCTGGAGACCCAGCAGGCCGTGAGCGACTGGGTGCGCAACCACATCATCAAGACCGACACCCAGCTGCGTCCCTGCCTCGCGCACTGACCAGCCTCGGCTCGGCCGCTCCGCCCTTCGGTGGAGCCGGGCCCCGATGACCTCCGCCTGAGGGCGGCTGGATCGGGCCTCCTGGCGGAGGTGCGCACGGGGGCCGGTGAGGCAGCGTGGGTCCATGACGACCGACGACGCCCTGCCGGCTCTCTTGCGTGACCTGCTCGCCCCCGGGACCCCCGCGAACCCGGCGCTCGACCGGATTCTCGCCGACTACGCGGCCTACCACCTGGTGTTCGTCGTGCTGGCGGGTGCGCTCGTGCTCGCACTGCTCGGCGTCGGGGGGTCGCTGGTCATCCGCTCCCGGCGGATGTGGGACGCCGCGAACGCCGTACCTCCTGTCGCCCGACGTACCTCCCTCGGGCTCGGTCTGGGCTGCGTCGGGATCGCCGCGCTGTTCGCCGTCCTGGTCGCCGCCAACACCGGCAACGCTCTCGAACCCCGCGCCGGGTTCGGCGGCGCCGTCGGTGAGATCTCTCCGTCGACGGCTGGGACGACGCGCGCCGCCGAGCACGATGCTTTCGTCGGGTGGCTGAGGTCCGGTGACGAGCGCCTCCCCGCCCCGGTGCGTGCCGCCGTCGAACGACGGGTGGCGTGGCAGGCACCCAAGGCGCTGGGCTCCGCGCTGCTGCTCGGGGTCTCCGGCTGGCTGACCGCCCGCCTCTGGCGCCGACTCGTCCGCAGGCCCGGGCCCGGCCGGGTGCGGCTCCGTCGGGGCGCTGGGCTCAGCGCCGCGATGGCCTCCTCCGGGGTCACCCTGGTGCTGATGGCCGCAACCATCGGCAACACCCAGGGCGCGCTGGCTCCGCTGGCGGCGACGCTGCTCTATGGCTAGCCGATCGTGGCTAGTCCTCGATGACGTCGAGACCCTGCTCGCGCAGCCTGGCCAGGTTGTCGAGCATCGTCTGGAGCACCTCCGGACTGTGACCCTCCCAGTCAGTGAGCTCCTCGATGACGCGCAGCGGGTGGCGGCTGCGATAGGACTCGGTCACGTTGCCCGGGAACTTCTTGTTGGTGACGTTGGGGTCGTCCTCGAAGGGGCCGAGCGGCTCCACCAGATAGATCCGACCCCGCCCGTCGAGACCCGCGAGCGCGGTCGCCAGCTCGGCACCCCAGGCGGCCGTCTCGACCTTGGCGGTGAAGTAGATGTTGTTGGAGACGCGGCCGTCCTGGTAGTTCGACCCCTTGCCGGGCACCAGCTCCGCGCCCGGCTCGAGGGTGAACCTTGTCCCGTGGAAGAACGGCCCCGTCACGTGGTCGCAGTGGTCGTAGGTCACCGGGACCCAGGGCGTCTGCTCGTCGGTCACCCCGCCAGTGTGCCGGGTGGGTCCGCGTGCTCGCCGTTCGGCGGAGGGGTTGGTGTTGCCGGTTCACCAAGGTAGGTGGGTCAACCCTCACTTACCCAGTGGAATTCACCGAGGTAGGTGCGGCCTCGCCTTCCTACCTTGGTGAACCGTCACGCAGGGACGCACCCTCGCTCGGGGGTCCTCAACGGCCGTTCAACCGCGTAGCCTCCGGGCATGACGCCGTACGACGTGGGCCCGGGGGCCTTCCCGGTGGAGCCGCTGTCGCCCGACGACCTCGACCGAGTGCACGCGCAGGCGATGCGGCTGCTGGCCGACGTCGGGACGGAGGTCCACGACGACCAGATGCTCGAGCGGCTGCGGGCGGCGGGTCAGCGCGTCGAGGACACCCGCGTGAGGTGGGACCCCGACTGGGTCCTCGACCAGCTGAGCCTGGCGCCGAGCGGTTTCACGCTGACCGGTCGCAACCCTGAGCGCTCGGTGCGGATCGGGGGCGGGAGCCTGGTGCACGTCCCGGTGGGCGGTCCACCGTTCGCCCACGACGAGGAGCGGGGCAGGCGGGACGGGTCGATCGCCGACCACGTCGAGCTGGTCAAGCTGGAGCACGCGTCCGACCGGCTCCAGATCCTGCAAAGCGGGACCGTGGAGGCCCAGGACCTCGACGCGGACCACCGGCACCTCCAGATGGACTACTCGATCCTGCGCTGGAGCGACCGTCCCTACATCGTCTATGGGTCCAGCGGCCCCAAGGCGCGCGACGGCTTCGAGCTCGCGGCGCTGGCCGCCGGGGGTCGCGAGCGACTCGCCGAGCGGCCGATGACGCTCGGCATCGTCAACCCCAACTCGCCACTCGTCTGGGACGGCCTCATGGTCGGCCAGCTCGCAGCGTGCGCCGAGTACGCGCAGCCGGTCGCCATCACGCCGTTCCTGCTCGCCGGCGCCTCGGCACCGGTGACGCTGGCGGCGGGGCTCTCGCTGTTGGTGGCCGAGACGCTGTCGGGCGTCGCCATGGCCCAGCTCGTCCGGCCGGGTGCTCCGTGCATCCTCGGCACGTTCGTGACGGGAGTCGACATGAGATCGGGCGGGCCCTCGCTCGGGCTCCCGGAGTTCGTGCTGGCTACGCTGGCGGGCGGTCAGCTCGCGCGCCGCTACGGGCTGCCGCTGCGCGGAGGTGGCGGGTTGTGCTCGGGCATCCCGCTCGACGCCCAGTCGGCCACCGAGACCGCGATGTCGCTGTGGGCCACCCATCTGGCCGGATGCGACCTCGTCGTCCACGCCGCCGGCTGGCTCGAGGGCGGACTGGTGGCGTCCTACGAGAAGCTGGCCCTGGACCTCGAGGTGCTGCGCATGTTCGACCGCATGCGCCAGGGGATCGTCGTCGACGACGACACGCTGGCCTTCGACGCCATCGCCGAGACCGGGCCCGGCGGCCTCTTCCTGGCGCACGACCACACCCTGGAGCGCTTCCGCACGGAGGCCTTCATGAGCCCGCTCTTCCGCTCCAACGCCTTCCCGACCTGGACCAAGCAGGGCTCGCCCAGCGCCGAGCATCTCGCGGTCGGAGAGTGGCACCGGTTGCTGGACTCCTACGTGGACCCCGGCATCGATGCGGGCCTGGACGAGGCGCTCACCGAGTTCGTCGAGCGGCGTACGGCCGAGCTGGTCGCCTGAGCACCGGAGCCGATGCGGCCTCCGCGCCCCTCCGGATCGCGGGTCGTGGGGTGGGTCACCATCCCTGGCTATATATGACTAAATCACTAGACTTAATCTATGGGCGTCTCCGTGGTGCAGGCCTTCGGGTTCATGACCTTCCTCACCGCGGTGCTGCTGGTCCTTGGCGAGGCGGAGGCACTCATCCCCGCGGCCGTGCCGGTCTTCGCCGTCGCCTGGTTCATCGTGCTGCGCAGCACTCGTGACGGACGTCGCAGGGATCGGCGCTGACGACGAGGCGCCGGGCTCATGCCCCGTCGTCGGATAGGGCACGGAGAAGGCGAACTGTCGTCGATCAGAATGAGGCACCCATGCTGACCATGACTCCCAACGCCAGCGCCATCGTCAACGAGATCTGTGCCCAGGAAGGGCTCGGGGAGGGCGCCGGGCTGCGGATCTCCTCCGACGAGGCACCCGAGCCCAACCTGGAGCTGGCCACCACCATGCAGGCCGAGCCCGGGGACCAGGTGGTCGAGCAGGAGGGGGCATCGGTCTATCTCGACGAGACCGCTGCTGCCGTGCTCAACGACAAGGTCCTCGACGCCGTCGTGGACGACACCGGTCGGGTCGAGTTCCGCATCGGCCTCCAGGGATAGCGCCCGAGACGCATACGCCCCTCCTGCACGGGGTACTCCCTCATTCGCGGCCCGACGGACCGAGTCGGCCCGAACGAGGGAGGACCGTGATGAAGAAGCTGCTGTTGTTCGGTGGCCTCGCCATGGGCTATCTGCTGGGCACCCGCGCCGGTCGGCGCCGCTATGAGCAGATCAAGCACATCGCCACGCGCGTCGTCGAGGACCCGCGGGTCCAGGAGACGACCCATCAGGCCGCCGACCTGGCCATGGCCACCGCCCAGCAGGCCGCCGAGGCGGCCCGTGAGCAGGCGCCTGTCATCAAGGAACGTCTTGGCGAGGCGGCTGGGAAGGTCAAGCAGGGCGTCACCCGCTCCTGACCGCCACCGTCATCGCATCAGCACACCAAGAAGGGGGATCCCCATGGGACTCGGAGACCAGGCCAAGCACAAGATGGAAGACCTCGTCGGCAAGGCCAAGGAGGCCACCGGCGAGGCGACCGACAACGAGGACCTGAAGGCCGAAGGCAAGGCCGACCAGTCCAAGGCGTCGTTCAAGGACGCGGCAGACAAGGTCAAGGACGGCCTGCACGACGTCAACAAGGGCCTGCACTGAGCCAGGGCTCGGGCCCGAACCCGAGTCACGGAAGAGTGGCGCGCGCCGACGGAACCGAGAAACCGTCCGGCGCGCGCCACTCGCACGTCCGCCGAGTCGGCACAAGATGTGACGACTCGGCGAGCCCTGGCCGCCGGCGGTCACCGTGACTACGGTTGGCTGATCGCCACACCCGGGAGGTCGCATGGCCCGCTCACGGGCGCTCGCCGCCCTGCTGGTGGCCGCGCTGACGCTGACGGCCCCGACCCCCGCGTCGGCCGACGCCGCCGACCCCGCGCGCCCCAAGGTCGCGCCGTCGGGGCGGGAGCCCGTCGTCGGGCACCTGATGCGGCCGCTGGACCCGGCCGACCCGTCGGGCCGCCGGATCCGGGTCGGCTGGGAGCTCTATCCGGCCACGGACGGTCCCGCGCGGGGGACGGTGCTGGCCATCGAGGGCGGCCCCGGCTATGCGACGACCGACAGCCGCGACTACTACCTCGACCTCGCCGGGCCGCTGCTCGGTCACCGGGACCTGTTGCTGATCGACGCCCGGGGCACCGGGACCTCGGGCCCCATTCGCTGCCCCGACCTGCAGTCCTATCGCGGCCCCTACCTCCGCGCGGTCGCGGCCTGCGGCCGGCAGCTCGGCGACGCCAGCGACCTCTATGGCAGTGCCTTCGCGGCCGATGACTTCGTGGCGGTCCTGGACCGGCTGGGGATCGGCCGGGTCGACGTCTACGGCGACTCCTATGGCACCTTCCTCGGCCAGACGTTCGCGATCCGTCACCCCGACCGGGTCCGCACGCTCACCCTCGACGCGGCCTATCCGGTGGCCGGCCAGCACCCCTGGTATCCCGACCTCAACCGGGCGATGCGGTCGGCGTTCCGTCTCGTCTGTCAGCGCGACCCGTCGTGCCACGGCGACCCCGTCCGTCGGTTCCACCGGGCCGCAGACCGGCTGCGCCACCGCCCGCTCACCGGTCGCGCCTTCGACGCCGACGGCACCCGGCGCCGGGTTCGCGTCGACCCCGGCGAGCTGGCCTATGTGATGGGGGTGGCCACCTATGGCACCACCGTCTATCAGGAGCTCGACGCCGCCGTGCGCGCGTGGCGGCACGGCGATCCGGCGCCGTTGCTGCGGATCGCCGCCGAACAGGGCTCCTATGGCTCGGCCGGCCCGGTGCGCTCGTTCTCCGAAGGCGCCTATGTGTCGGTCATCTGCAACGACTATCCCCAGCTCTGGGACATCTCGGCGGCCCCGGCCGCGCGGCGCCAGCAGTACGACGCCAGGGTCGCCCGCCTGAAGCGCCTCCACCCCCATGTCTTCGCGCCGTTCACGGTCGACGACTGGCTCTCATCCGCCTGGACCGAATATGCCTCCTGCCGACCCTGGCCGTCGCCGAGCACCTGGGTGCCCCCGGTCGAGGAGCCGGTGACCTATCCCGACCTCCCGGTGCTCGTGCTGGTTGGCGACCTCGACTCGATCACCTCCGCCGAAGGCGCCAGGATCGTGGCCGGTCACTTCCCCTCCGCCCGGATCGTCGAGGTGGCCAACGTGGGACACGTGACCGCGCTGGGCGACCACGCCGGCTGCGCCTCGGTCCTCGTGCGTCGCTTCGTGCGGACCCGCGATCCAGGTGACACCTCCTGTGCGCGGGACGCCAACCCCCGGGTGCGCCTGGTCCAGGAGTTCCCCCGCTCCTGGCGGGGCTACGCCGTACCGGCCGGGCGCGGGCTCGGGCGCGACCGTCGGATCGCGGCCGCCGCCGTCCACACCCTGGGGGACCTGTTCCCCCGCTGGTTCGCGATGTACGGCGGTCGCGGCAGGGGCCTGCGGGGCGGCGGCTTCACCACCACCGGCCTCGTGCAGGTGGACTTCCGCCTGAGGCGGATGCGGCTCGTGAGCGATCTCGCCGTGTCGGGACATCTGCACTGGAGCCGCCCGGCCGGGACCGTCCGCGCCAACGTGACGCTCGGAGGCGGACACACCGGGCGACTCAGGGTGCGCTGGGACGACGCGAGCGGGCGAGCGAAGGCCTGGGGACACGTCGGCGGGCGACGCGTCGCGATCGGGCTCCGCGCCCCTTGATCAGTCGACGTCCGCGGTGGACCGGGTCTCAGGCGTGACCGGCCAGCCGGGGGCCTGGCGCACGGTCATCTTGCCGATCCGGGTGAGCTCGGGCCAGGTGTCGATGGTCGCCCAACCCTGCTCGTCGAACCCGTCGAAGTGGCGCCGCATCATGATCGCCACGTTGCCGGTGCCGAGATAGGTCAGCACGCTGTGCTGGCGTTGCCGTTCACCCAGCTCGCCGGGCTCGCCCGCCCACGGCACCTGCGGCGGCTCCGTGTCGTCGCCGAGACCACTGACGTCGACGCCTTGGGCGCAGCCCCGCTCGAGGTTGCGGGTCAGCACGTCGAGGGCGATCAGGGCGATGGGCGAGTCGGAGGTCACGCAGCGGACGCGGGTGACGAAGGGCTTGACCTGGGCCGCCGGGAACGGCCGGACGGTGTAGTAGCGCGACGCCTGGCCTGCGAGCTCGGCGCCCCAGACCGCTAGGCCCCCCAGGCCGATGGTCGTGGCGACGGCGACCGGCAGCCAGTGGGCGACGCGCCGGAACGCCACTCGGCGTCGGGCCAGGAAGGCGATCCCGTCCACGGTCACGGCCGCGGCTGCGCCCAGGCTGATCGAGAAGGCGGGCAGCACGAACCCGGCATAGAAGCTGAAGTAGGAGGGGCTCGCGAAGAGCACGCCGAGCTGCACCAGGGAGAGCACCACGAACATCCGGGCGGCGGCGCGGCGCCAGGCCAGTGCGAGGATGGCCGCCGCGAGCACCGCGACCGCCATCGAGGCGACGATGCGGACGGCGTCGCCGCTGACGTAGAGCTCGAGGCCGGTCAGGTCGAGCCACCGGAGCACGATGCTCGAGCGCAGCCGAGGCCGGCCGAGCTGGTCAGTGACGATGGCGCTCCACATGGCACCCGGTGCGAGCACGAAGAACGGCAGGCAGATCGCCGTGGTGCCCGCGACCGCCGACACCGCCACCCGCACGGCTGCCCGCCCGCGCAGCTCCCAGGCCAGCCACACGAGGGTGACGATCACCGGCGCGATGGCCCAGATCTTCACCGCGGGGGCCAGCCCCAGTGCGAAACCGCCCAACAGCTGGAGCGACCGGCGGTCGGCCACGGTCGGCGAGGTCAGCAGCGCCCAGCCGGTGAGGAGGCAGACGCTGACCAGCGGCTCCAGCCGGGTCGTCGACTCCGCCAGCAGCAGCGCCGGCCACAAGGCGTACCAGAGCCCGCTGAGGATCGCGGCGGGGCGACCGAACCGCCGCGCGACCAGCGCGACCAGCAGCGCGTTGGTGGCGCCGAGGAAGGTCCAAGCCACCCGAGCCGCCCCCATGGCGGCGACATCGCCGATCCACCTGGCCAGCTCGACGAACGGCAGCAGCGCCAGCATGACGCCGGGCGGGTGCACCATCCGGAACTCGCTATAGGGCACGTGCCCGAACGACAGCGACGCCGAGGCGGCGTAATAGACGCCCTGGTCATAGCCGAACACGGTGTCCAGGCCGCCGGCGTGGACGACGGTGGCGAGCCGCACGGACAGCGCGACGGCGAACACGGCGGCGAACGGCGCCCACCGGTTGACCCGGCTCAGCCGCAGGCTTCCCAAGGTGTCTCCTGGTCTTGGCAGGCGAGTGACGGGCGGTGAGGGAGCCCGCCGGAGTCCCGTGGTGTCGGACCGGACCGGACGCGTCTATCCTCGGCGCTACCCCTGCTCTGGAGGCTAGCATCGACCGCCCATCCTTCGACGACCTCGGCATCGCCACCGCCCGGCTCTGGGCGACCCGCAGTCCCGACCCCAAGGTCCAGGTCGGCGCCTGCCTGCTGGATTCCTGGCACCGGGTGGTCGGGGTGGGCTACAACGGCCGCGCCGCCGGCGAGCCCAACGAACGCGAGAGCCTCGACCAGGGCCACAGCGGCTTCATCCACGCGGAGGTCAACGCCCTGCTCGCCGCCAACTGGAACGGCGACCAGCACACGCTCTATGTCACCCACGAGCCCTGCGCGACCTGTGCCCGCCTGATCATCAACTCCCGCCGGGTGCGCCGGGTCGTGTTCGACCAGGGCTACACCGAGATGGCCCGGGAGAGCAGCGGCCTCCCCAGCGGGGCCGCCATCCTCGGCGACGCCGGCATCACCGTCGAGCACTGGCAGTCCTGATCGGTTCAGTCGTCGGGCTCGACCGAGGCGACCTCGACGACCGGACCGACCTGGGCGCTCGTCATGACGTCGGGTGCGACCCGGCCGTGGACCCGGACCCGTCGGCCGAGCAACCGCCGAGCCGGACCGAGGTCGCCGACGAGGTGGTAGGTGGCGCCGTCGGTTGCGTGCAGCACCCACGGCCCGCCCTCGACGTCCAGGCGCTCCAACCGACCGGTGAAACGCCCCGACAAAGGGCCAGGGAGGCCCCGGCCTGAGCCGGGACCTCCCTGGTCGTGAGTTGGACCTGCCACCCGGACTAGGGCGTGTCGACCGCGACCGTGGTCGGGGCCGGCATGCCGTCGGCACCGGCGTAGACGACCTGGCCGAGGTACTTGGTCCCTGCGGACAGGCCGGTGAACGACAGGGTCACGTCGCCGGTGGCTCCGCTGGTGGCGGAGGCGGGGACGGACACCGTCATGTTGCCGGAGTCGCTGTCGGGAACCGACCACGAGAACAGCGTGAAGTCGGTCCCGTCGGGGCTGGCGGTGTTGAACCCGTGGATGAACACGTAGTAGTCACCCGGAGCAGGGTCGACCACGTCGACCGACTCCTCCGCGGTGCCACCGGCGCTCTGTCCGACGAAGTTGCCGTCGCCGTCGAACACGTAGAGGTCCAGGTCATCGCTGCCCTGGCCGGACGTGTAGTCGTCGAACGTCGAGAACCTCGCCAGCGACGTCCCGGCCGGGACGGTCACCATCTCCAGCGCCACACCGGTGGAGGCGTTGGGGTCGAAGGTGTCGGTCGGGTCGTCGGCCACGTGGTCGGTGACGGTCTCGGCTGCGACGAGTCCCCGCGGGGTGGCGGAGAAGTCACCGTTGTAGCCGAAGGTCACCGAGTAGGTGGTGTCGGAACCGTCGCTGCTGACCGTGCCCGGAGCCGACAGGGCCACGGGCTTGAGGACCACCGGGATGCGCACCGAGTAGCGCGGCTTGTTCTTGGTGCTCTTCCAGGTCAGGTAGCCGCCCGTGTACTCGTTGAGCGCCGCGTCGGTCCGGGAGAACGTCACCGTGTAGGCCTTGGTCTCGCCGGGCTTGATCGTCAGCTGCTTGGGGCTCACCGACGCGGTGACACCGGACAGGCCGGTGACCGACGGGCGGAAGGTCCGCTGCCACTTCGACACGTTGGTGACGTAGCGGGTCACGGTCTTGGAACCAGCCAGCGCGCTGACCGCGATCGACGGCGAGTTGAAGTCACTCGGGTCGGTCGAGTAGCCGGCCGCCTCGAGCGCCGCACAGGTGCCTGCGCCGACGCCGTTGGTCGTCCCGCACAGGAACGCCAGCCAGTCGTTGAAGCCGCTGTCATAGACCAGACCGGGGTCGGCCGCCGAGTTGGGCTTGATGTGACCGGCGCCCTGGCTGAAGATCACCGACGGGTCGGTGTTCGGGCCGTCGAGCACGTCGTAGGCCGAGGTCATCAGCGCCGACTTGATCGCCATCGGCGACCAGTCGGGGTGCTTGTCGCGCAGCAGCGCGGCCACACCGGCCACGTGCGGAGCCGACATCGACGTACCGCTCTCCAGGTTGAAGTCGTCGCCGTTGATGGCCGGCGAGACCGCCGCCAGGATGTCCTGACCCGGAGCCATCAGGTCGGGCTTGAGGACGTTGCCCTCGGCCGCGAGCGACGGGCCACGCGAGGAGAACGCCGCGGTGAACGGCGCTGGCGTGTTGAGGTCGATCGTCGCCTGGTTGATGGTCGCCGTCGCGCCCGGGGTCGCGGCGTACGCCTCGACCGCCGCCTTGGCGTCGACGTCCAGGTGGACGGTCGGCACGTAGTGAAGGTCGGCGTTGATGGAGTTGGCGGAGGTGTTGACCAGGATCATGCCGATACCGCCGGCCTCCTGGACCGCGAAGCTCTTGTTGACGCGAGCGGTCACGCCGCGCTCACACACGACGATCTTGCCGGCCACGAGTGCCGGGTCGAGGGCCAGGCCGCCGTCGATGCTGGAGTAGCAGAGCCGGGCCTCGTCGGCGGTGGCGCCACTGGCGCCGACGGCCGTGGAGTTGACCAGGGGCCCGGAGACGGCGCTGGCAGCGATGGAGGCACCCGCATAGTTGGTGCCGTCGCCCAGGTCGACCGAGCCGCTGACGCTGCGGTTGTGGGTGCCCGCCGCCACGGTGGTGATCCAGGGCGAGGGGTGGGCCACGGTCGACGCGGTCGGGCCGCTGTTGCCGGCGGACGCCGAGACGAACACGCCCGCGTCGGCGGCGAACAGGAACGACACCTCGACCGGGTCGAGGAAGTTGGTCTGCGAGCCGCTGACGGAGTAGTTGATGACGTCCACGCCATCGGCCACCGCCTGGTCGACCGCCGCCATCAGGTCCGACGTGGTGCCGGAGGCGGTGTCGCCGGACTCGGTGGACCACAGCGCCTTGTAGGCGGCGATCCGCGCGTGCGGGGCCATGCCGCTGATGGTCGAGCCGATGCCGGCCGCGGGGCCGGTCACGGGCACGCCGTTGTTGCCGCCGGAGGTGCTGGCGGTGTGGGTGCCGTGGGCGTTGTAGTCGCGCGGGGAGTTGAACTCCCAGGGGCGGGTCGCGTCGATACCGGCGTCGCCGCCCTGGCCCGCGTTGAAGTAGCGGGCGCCGATGAGCTTGTTGTTGCAGTTGGCGGCCGTGAACTCCTCGCCGGTCTCACACGCGCCCAGCCAGTCGGCGGGGGCGGCGGAGTAGACCTGCTTGCCCGTGGCCGAGGGGACGCCCTTGCGGTTGACGCGGTCGGAGAAGCTCAGCGACTCGGGCCAGATGCCGGAGTCGATCACACCGATGACCACGCCGTCGCCGGCGTTCTTCTTGCCGCCGAGCTGCTGCCACAGGCCGCCCTTGGCGTCGAGGCCGAGGAAGCTCGGGGTCGAGGAGGTGTCGATGGAGTAGGTCTTCTGCTTGCTGATCGCGAGCACGCCCTTGGTCTTGGCGAGCTCAGCGGCCTGCGCACCCGTCAGCTTCGCGGCGAAGCCGTTGAAGGAGTAGGTGTAGCGGTAGAGCGGCTTGGGGCTGCCGACCCGGCTGAGCACCGTGGTCTGCCGCTGCTTGAGGTACTTGGTGTACTGCTTGACGCGAGGGGAGTGGACCGCCAGCTTCTTGCCGGCCGCCGGCTTGGTGGCGCGCAGGCCGGCCTTGCCACCGGTGTAGGAGGCAGCCGGGTCGGCGACCATCTGCACGATGTAGATGCCGTCGGTGTAGGGGTTGGCTGCCTTCGGCTTGGCCGCACTCGCTGGACTTCCCGTGCTGACCGCACCGGCCAGTACGAGAGCCGCGGCACCTAGGACCGCGGTGACCTGTCGTCGCATGTGGACTCCTTGTCAGGGATTGGCGCGACGGGGCCCGGGTTGTTGGCCCCACCTCGCGGACCTTAACGATTTCCTCAGGAAAAGGGCACCCCCCGAACGGTGAAGACCTTGTTACGCGATTGGACAGGAAGTCCGACGGTGTCAAGGTCGCACCCCCGGATGGCGCCCTACCGGGCCCGGCCGGGACACTGAGGGGGTGAGCCCGACCCTGCGCGATCCGTCTCCGGGACCCACCTGGGAGGGAGTCCTGGCCGCCGCCGACGCGATCGCCGCCACGCTGCCGGCGACGCCCGCCTGGAGCTATCCCCTCCTGGACGTCCGCGTCGGCGACCGGGTCGTGCTCAAGCACGAGAACGCCCAGCCCACCGGTGCGTTCAAGGTGCGCGGCGGCCTGGCCCTCGTCGCGCGGCTCGACCCGTCGGTGACCCACCTGGTGACCGCGTCGACCGGCAACCACGCCCAGTCGATCGCGTTCGCGGCCGCCCATGCGGGTCTCGGGGCCACGGTCGTGATGCCCGTGACCGCCCCGGACAACAAGATCGCCGCGACCCGCGCCCTCGGCGCGGACGTCGTGATCCACGGACCGACCATGACCGAGGCGGTCGGTCATGCCCGGGAGCTCGCCGACGCACGGCGCTGGCGCTATGTCGACCCGGGTGGGGAGCCCGACATCCTGCACGGGCACGCCACGGTCACCCTCGAGCTGCTGCGCGCCCATCCGGACCTCGAGACGATCTATGTCCCCATCGGCAGCGGGACCGGCGCCGCTGGCGCCTGCCTGGTGCGCGACCGGATGGCCCCGGGATGTCGCATCGTCGGGGTGCAGTCGGCCCAGGCGCCGGCTGCCTTCGACGCTTGGCGGTCCGGTGAGCCACGCACCGCTCCATGCACGACGAGGGCCAGCGGTCTGGCCACCGCTGCCTCCTTCGACATGACCCAGGCGATCCTGCGGCGACGCCTCGACGACTTCCTGGTCCTCGACGACGACGCCATCGACGAGGCCCGCCGCCTGCTCGCCAGCCACGCCCACACCCTTGCCGAGAGCGCCGGCGCCGCCGCGCTCGCCGGGGCGCTCGCGGACGAGCACCGGCCCTCGCGCAGCGGGGTGATCGTCAGCGGCGGCAACGCCGATGAACGCGAGATCGCCACCCTCGCCGGGGCCTGAGGCGCATCGACACCGCGGGGCTGAGAGGCCAGGAGCGACTCCGCGCCCGACCTCAGCCCAGCGGCTCGAACCGGGCCGTGAAGTGACGCAGCGCCGGGGGCTCCTCGACGATGCGGAAGCCCGTGAGCGAGGCGCTGTGGGCCGCCACGTGCTGGCAGACCTCGATCACATAGTCGATGTGGCTCTGGGTGTAGGTGCGCCGCGGGATCGCGAGCCGGACCAGGTCCATCGCCGCCGGGTGCTCCGAGCCGTCGGGATGACGGCCGAACATGATGGTGCCGATCTCGCAGCTGCGCACCCCGCCCGCCTCATAGAGCGCCACGGCCAGCGCCTGGCCCGGATAGTGCAACGGCGGGATATGGGGGAGCATCGCTCGGGCGTCGATATAGACGGCATGCCCGCCGACCGGTGTCAGGATCGGGATCCCCGAGGCGACGAGGGAATCACCCAGATAGGCCGTGGAGCGGATCCGGTAGCGCAGGTACTCGTGATCGATCACCTCGGACAGCCCCTGCGCCACCGCTTCGAGGTCACGACCGGCCAGACCGCCGTACGTCGGGAAGCCCTCGGTGAGCACGAGCAGGTCGCGACACTGGCGAGCGAGGGTGTCGTCGTTCATGGCGAGCCAGCCGCCGATGTTGCCGAGCGGGTCCTTCTTGGCGCTCATGGTCATGCCATCGGCGAGAGACCCGATCTCGCGGACGATGTCCGCGACGTCGCGGCCGGCCTGGCCCGCCTCCTTCTCGCGGATGAACCAGGCGTTCTCCGCGAACCGGCAGGCGTCGAGGAACAGCGGCTTGCCGAAGCGGTCGCAGACCTCGCGGACCGCGCGAAGGTTGGCGAGCGAGACCGGCTGACCGCCGCCGGAGTTGTTGGTGATCGTGACCATCACCAGCGGGACCCGGTCGCCCTGCTCGGTCAGCAGGCGCTCCAGGGCGGCGATGTCCATGTTGCCCTTGAAGGCGAAGTCCGAGGTGGCGTCGTGCGCCTCGGCGACGACGAGGTCGAGGGCCTCGGCGCCGGTGTACTCGACGTTGGCGCGGGTGGTGTCGAAGTGGGTGTTGTTGGGGATGACCCTGCCGGCGCCGCCCACCACACTGAACAGGATCTTCTCGGCGGCCCGGCCCTGGTGGGTGGGGATGACGTGCTCGAAGTCGAACAGGTCCCGCACGGCATCACGGAAGACGAAGTAGGACGGCGATCCGGCGTACGACTCGTCGCCGTGCTGGAGCGCCGCCCACTGGTCACGGCTCATCGCGCCGGTGCCCGAGTCGGTCAGCAGGTCGATCAGCACGTCCTGGGCGTGGACCTGGAACAGGTTGTAGCCGGCCTCCCGCACGACCTGGCGCCGATGCTCGGCGGTGGTCATCCGCAGCGGCTCCACCGAGTGGATCCGGAACGGCTCGAAGATCGTGCGGAACTGCGGCTCGTCCATCGGGCCTCCTCAGGCCTGCTTGTCCGGGCGACCGTGGAAGTCGTCCATGGTGTGGTAGATGCCGAGCACCTTGTCGGCGATGAAGTCACGCATCCCGATCGGCAGGATGCCCTTGACGGCCTCACTGAGCTGGACCGTCTTGGGCATGACCACGAACGGCTTGCCGCGCAGCATCGCAGACCAGGTCTCGTCGACGACGTCCTCGGGCTCGAGCAGCGGCAGCAGCGGCGCCGACTGGGCGCCGTCGAACATGCCGGTCTTGATGTAGTAGGGACAGACCGTGGTGACCTTCACGTGGTCGTGACCCGCCTGCTCCAGCTCCAGCCGCACCGACTCCGACCAGCCGACGACCGCCCACTTGGAGCCGGCATAGGCGGCCATGCGGGGGTTGGCGGTCAGGCCCGCCGCTGAGGCGAGGTTGACCAAGCGGCACGGCGCACCGCTCGCGATCATCGCGGGGAGGAACGGCCGCGCGACGGTCATCGGGCCGAGGGCGTTGATCGCCATCGTGAACGCCGTGTCGCGCTCGGTGTCGGTCTCCCAGAAGTAGTGGTTGCCCCGCACCACACCCGCGTTGTTGACCAGCACCTCGATGACGCCGACGTCCTCGAGCACCGCTTCGGCCACAGCGGCCACGGCCGCTCGGTCCGACACGTCGACGACATCGGTGCGGACGCGGGTCACCTCGGGGTCGAGCTCGTCCGCCGTACGGGCGAGCGCGTCGGCGTCGATGTCCCACAGCACGACCGTCGCCGCCCGCTCGGCGATCGCCCGCTCGACGAACAGTCGCCCCATCCCCATCGCCGCGCCGGTCACCAGCACGTGCCGGCCGGCCACATCCTTCAGCGTCGTAGTCACGATCCTCATCGTGGCACCGCTCAGCGCTCACCGGCAGGGGCCGCTCTCCCGGTGTGACCCGGCCGACAGGCGGGCTGGGGTGGTTGCGGCGTCGCTCGACGTGGTGACGGTTCACCAAGGTAAGTGGGCGAACCCGCACTTACCCAGGTGAACTCCGCACGGTAGGTGCGGGTTGACCTTCCTACCTTGGTGAAACGTCAACGGCGAACGACGTACGGGCGCAGCCCGACAGCGCTATTCGCCGCGGAGGCGGCGGCGGAGCGTCTCGAGCTGCTTGAGCTCGGACTTGGAGAGGGAGTCCAGGCCACCCTCGCTGATCTTGTCGAGCAGGGCGTCGAGCTTGGCCCGGTCCGAGGACGGCGCGTAGGCCTGGCCGGAGCTCGAGCCGGCCCAGGGTCCGCTGACGACGCTTCCCGACGAGCCGCGCGTACGACGCTGCTTGGGCTTGGCGCTCCGGTGACGGAAGAACGCCAGGTCAGGGACGTAGGAGTAGTCCCGCAGCAGCCCGACCGAGCGAGCGACCACCGCGGCCACCCCCAGCCCGACCACGAAGTTGAGCAGGTCGATGAACATCCGCGCGCCCAGCAGCGACAAGAAGTTGATCCCGACCAGGACCACGGCGATCAGCCAGCCGGGGATGTTGAACATGAACTGGATGTGGGGATATTCGGCGATGAAGATCAAGATCAGCACCAGTTGGATGGTGCCGAGTCCGGCCATGACCGGTGCCACGCTCTGGAAGGCCAGGGAGAAGAGCACGGCCAGCACCCCGAGCGTCAGCGTCAGCCAGACCAGCAGGTTGGCCATCTTGGTGCGGCCGAGATTGCTCTCGAGCTGGGACCCGAAGTACCAGAAGAAGAAGATCGAGATGACCGACCACAACGAGATGTCGTTGGTCAGCGGCCAGGTGCCGATCCGCCAGATCTCGAAGCCCGACCAGACCTGGGACGGGAAGAGCATGAAGAGCGAGAAGAAGCCCGGCGCGACCGCATAGACGACGAACATCGACGCCGACAGCAGCGTGACGAACATGGTCGTGGTGACGTCGAGGGTGCCGATCCGGAACCACGGATCGGCCTCGCCCCCACCGGGGACGCCGGAGAAGCGAAAACGTCGGGCCACCGGCGCAGCCTAACAACGCGGACCCAGCCGCGACTCACAGACGTGCCAGCAGGCGATCCAGCATCGGCCACAACGACCGGCTCCGCGGCGCGGTCACGGCGTCCTGGTAGTAGTACCACCAGAAGTAGCCGCCCACCCAGCGGTCCCCGAACGCCTTGCTCATCGCCGGCTGCAGCCCGTAGTAGCGCCGGGCGATCCGCTGCTTCTCCGCCAGGCTCGGATTGGCAGGGAGCCCGTCGGAGCGACGCTGGGCGCCGACCTCGCCCATGCCGAGCCGGGCGTGGGGGAAGATCCGCCCGAGCCGGCGGAACGTACGCCGGAACTGGGCGTCTGTCGGGTGCGCCCGAGGGCTGCAGGCCGTCTCATAGAAGCTCAGCAGCACATAGTCGACACCGTGCCGGACGCGCCGGGGGAGCTGGCGGGCGAACGAGACCGTCGCCTCCCACGGGTGGGCATAGCAGTCGTGGCTGGGCCAGTAGTTGAGCGTGATCACCGACCGCAGGTGCTCGGCCGCATGGTCCTTCTCCACGACGTCGAACGCCGCCGCCACCTTGGCGTCGATGTCCTTCGGCAGCCCCACCCAGGAGCCGTTGAGCTCGTTGCCGATCTCCCACAGGTCGACGCGGTCGCCGAACCTCGCGACGTAGGACGCCACGCGGTCGCGATAGCCGTCGACCGTCACGGCTCGGGTGGCGGTCGAGTCGAACGGCTGACCCAACAGATAGGCGTGACGGCGCAGCCGTCGTACGGCGGGTGCATAGCTGGCGGCGGGCTCACCGGCCTGGAAGACGACCCTGACTGTCGGGGTCGCCTCGTGTCGGCGCAGCGCCCGGTCGAGCGCACCCAACCGGGTGATGCTCTCGGTCGTGACCCCGCGCAGCGTCGCCGGGACGGGGCGTCCCGGATCGGTGGGGATGAGGGCGCTGGCATCGGCCGGCACCCCGGCCGGCACCAGGCCGAGCACCAGGGCGGCGACGAGCGCGCGCAGGATCACCGGAACCGGGTCACGATGGCTGGCCGGCCAGCTCGTCGTGGCGGGCGCGGGGCGGGACATAGGAGCAGAACGGCTCCTCGGCGTGGGGGTCGCCCGTCATCGCATAGGCGCGGGCACGACTGCCGCCACAGAGCCCGAGGAAGTTGCAGACCCCGCACTTGCCCTTGATCTGGCTGCGGTCGCGCAGGCTGAGGAACAGCGGAGAGCTGCGGTAGACCTCGACGATGTCGTCGTCGCGCACGTTGCCCGCCGGGATCGGCAGGAAGCCCGACGGAAAGATCTCCCCGGTGTGACTGATGAACAGGAAGCCGTCGCCGTCGTTGACGTTGCGGGCCCGGCCGATGCCGTCCTTGTCGGAGTGGTGCTTGCCGGAGGTGAGCACGTCGATCTGGACGGGTCCGGCGTTGGCGATGACGGGCTGCTCGGCGTTCTCGGCACGCTTGTGCTGGACGACCACGCGGGAGTACTGCGGCGCGGCCGTCGCCTTGATGTCGAACGGCGCCGTCTTGCTGAGCTCATAGAGCTTGTCGAAGACGGTCTCGAACTCCTCGGCGCTGGCGACGTCCTCGGGCTTGGCCCGCCCCATCGGGACGAGGAAGAAGACCTCCCAGAACACCACGCCCAGGCCGGTCATCAGCTCGATCATCGCGTCCATGTCGCCGATGTTGTCCCGCCGGATGACAGTGTTGACCTGGGTGGACAGGCCGATCTCCTGGGCCTCGCGCAGGATCCGCAGACCGTGCTCGAAGGAGCCGTCGACCTGGCGGAAGGTGTCGTGGATGGCGGCGTTGGACCCGTCGAGGCTGACCGCGAGCCGCACCAGCCCGGCCTCCTTGAGCTCGAGCATCGACGCGCGGCTCGTCAGGGGCGTGGTCGCCGGCGTGATGGCCATCCGCATCCCGAGGGCGCTGCCGTGGCGGACGAGGTCGACGATGTCGGGGCGCTTCATCGCGTCGCCGCCGCTGAACACGAAGATCACCGGGCCGAACTCGCGGACCCGCGTCATCATCGCCTTGGCCTCGGCGGTGGTGAGCTCGCGGGGGTCGCGATCGGGCTGGGCCTCGGCCCGGCAGTGCTTGCAGGCGAGGTCGCATGCCTGGGTGGTCTCCCAGATGACCACGAAGGGCGCCTTGTCGAAGTCCATGGGCGGGCGGCTCATGGAACGACGATAGGCCCGACGCTCAGCCCTTCTCCAACGTCCCCGGCTCGTGTGATTCTGGCCTCTCGATCGCAGCAGTGAGAGAGGGGAACGACATGGGGACTCTGCGAGCACGACTGATCGCCGGAGTGGCGGTCCTCGGATTGGCGGCCACGATGTCGCCGGCGCAGGCCGACAGCGCCAAGCGCCACCCGAGACCCGACCGAGGAACGCCGGTCACGGTGATGACCCGCAACCTCTATCTCGGTGCCGACATCAACCGACCGGTCGAAGCGGCGGCCGCGGCGCAGGCCGCTGGCGGCACGCCCCAGGACGTCGTCGTGGCGCTCGCCAACGCCACCCATGACACCCGGGCGATCGTGGACGCGACCAACTTCCCGGTCCGCGCGCGCCTGCTGGCGCGCGAGATCGACCGGACCAACCCCGACCTGATCGGTCTCCAGGAGGTGGCCCTGTGGCGGTCGGGCCCGCTCGAGCTCACGGCGGTCGGCGTGCCCAACGCCGAGACGGTCGACTACGACTTCCTGGCCCTGCTGCTCGACGCCCTGAAGCGGCGCGGCGAGCGCTACCGTGCCGTCGCCGTGGGTGACCGCGCCGACGTCGAGGCACCGTCGTTCACCGGGAGCCCGTTCGACGGCACGATCGGCGGCTCACCCCAAGACATCCGGCTCACCATGCGTGATGTGATCCTCGAGCGGGTGCGCAGCAACGTCCACGTGACCGGTTCCGGCGACGGGATCTATGCCTACAACCTGTCGGTGAACATCTCGGGGGTGGCCATGAACTTCGATCGCGGCTATCAGTGGGTCGACGTGCGCAAGGGTCGTGAGCAGTTCCGGTTCGTCAACACCCACCTCGAGGCGTTCAGCTCCGACCTCGCCTATGCCCAGGCCTCCGAGCTGCTGGCCGCGGCCGCCCCGGCCGGACTCGACACCGTGTTCGTGTGCGACTGCAACTCCGACCCGCTGAACAACTCGGTCAAGCCGATCGACCACGTTCCGCACAGCGCGCCCTACACGCTCATCACGACCGCGGGCGGCTTCACCGACCAGTGGCTGCGCTGGGCGCCCGCCGAGGAGGGCTGGACCTCCGGGCTGTCCGAGACCGTCGATGACGAGACCGCGGCCGGCTTCGACCACCGCATCGACATGGTGTTCGGCCGATCGGCCAACGGGTCGGGCTTCGGCGTGCGCTGGGGCAAGGTCACCGGCACCGATGTGCGCGACCGCGACCCGGTGACCGGGCTGTGGCCCTCCGACCACGGCGGCGTCGTGATGAGGCTGGTCCTCTGACGCCCTGGTGCGACGTCAGTCGCTGACCAGATGGGCCCGGGTGGCCGCCTCGAACCGCACCGTGTCATAGAGGCGGCCGCCCGAGCCGGCGGTGGACCAGCGGACCATGCGGACGTCGTCGGCCATGAGCTCCCCGGCCTTGTCGGGGTTGTGCGGCGTCGCGATGCGCAGATAGGGCTGGCCGGCGACCATGCCCTCAGGCACCGTCAGGTCGAGGGTGACCTGGCGGCAGTCCGGGCCGCTGTAGGGCCCGAGGTCGACGCTCTGGACGGACGCGCTGGCGCCGAGCAGGTCGGCGTACCACCGCATCTCCAGCCGGGCCGACTCGGTGGCCCTGCGGATGTCGACGGTGAGGGTCATGTGGTCGCCGGGTGTCACCGGGACGCGGTGGAGTGGCGTCGCGATGACGTCGAAGTCGCTGCCGCCGTTGCGGACGAGCTGGAGGCCCCGGCTGCCGCTGCAGGCGGCGGCGTTGGTGAGCCGGGTGTACTTCCCGATGCCCCACAGGGCGGGGACGGGTGGATCGGTGTCCGGGCTGGTGTCCATCTTCTCGAACGAGCCGGTGCCATAGAGGAGGTCCTGTCCCGGCGTCACCTCGTGCTGACCGGGGGTCAGCCACCAGCCTGACGGGATCGACGCGACGGTCCCCGCGGCGCCGGCCAGCGGCTCCGCGGGCGGGTGCGGCGAGGCGAGGGTGCTGGCACTGCCCTCGCCGAGCAGCATCGGCCCGAAGAGCAGGCCCGAGGCGACGCGGGCCGAGGAGTCGGCGAGCAGCCCGGTCGTGGGGACCGGGGCATAGTCGGAGATGGCGAACGGGTCGACGCTGGTCCGCACGGGCGTGCCGTTCTCGAGGTCCACGCGCAGCAGATAGGAGCGCAGCGTCGACCAGAGGTTCTGGTCGAACATCAGGTTGCCCATGGTCTCGGCGACCGGGACCCCGTCGGTCTCGGTGATGCCGCCGATGACGTGGGGGTGACCGTTGACGACGACGGTGGCGCCGGCGTCGGCGGCGACCTTGCTCAGGGAGCGGATCGTGTCGTCCTGGGTGTTCTGGTATTCGACGCCGCCGTGCATCATCACCACGACCACGTCGGCCTGGGCCTTCGCGCGGGTGACGGCGGTCGCGAGGAGTCCGGGCTCGCAGGCCGCGGCGCCGCCCTGGCCGGGCCGGACGACATAGGCGTCGTGATACTGCTCGCCGGTGATGGTGGTGCAGCCGATGAAGGCGACGCGCTGGCCGTGCGCCTCGACGTACGCCGGCCGCCAGGCCTCTTCGAGCGTCATGCCGGCGCCGAAGTGGACGAGGCCAGCGGCCTCGACCGACGCGATCGTGGACTTCAGCCCGGACGCGAGTGCGTCATAGACGTGGTTGTTGCCGAGGTCGACGACGTCGACGCCGCTGGCCTTGAGCGCCAGCGCGGTCTCGGGGCCGCTGGCGAAGACGAGGTCCTTCTCCTGGTTGAACGTGTGCGGGCGGCTGTCGGCGAAGTAGGGCTTGTCGACCAGCGAGGTCTCCAGGTTGACGACGGTCAGGTCGGCGTCACCGAGCAGGGGCGCGATCTGCCGCAGCGGCGCCTCGTGGTCGCGTACGTCGGAGCCCGGCGTCAGCCAGGCGGGCGCGCTCGCGCTGGCCTCATAGAAGCGGCGGCCCAGCATCGCGTCGCCGCCGAAGCGGAGCGTCAGTGACCCGGCGTCGCGCGGGACGAGCCCGATCGTGGGGTCCTGGCCGGGCGCGACGGCGAGGACGCGGGCGGTGTAGCCCGGTGCCGTGACGCGGAGCAGGGTCGGCGCCGTCAGCTCGACCCGGAAGCCGCCGTCGCGCTCCACCGGCGCGCTCTGCTGGGCCCCGCCCAGCAGGGAGACGCGGCCTCGGCCGACGGGAGTCCCGGTGGTCGCGTCGACCACGGTGCCTTGGGACGGCAGCAGCTCCTCGGTCAGGGGTTGGTGGACGACGGCGGGCTCGGGCCGCCTCGCGGTCTCGGCCCACAGCCACAGCAGGAACGACATGCTGACGGTCAGCGAGACGACCAGGGCCGTGATGGCGGTGCCGAGACCGTGCTCGGCCCGCACGCCCGGCCCGGTCCGCCGGCGCGCGCGAACACCCGCGGACCACCTCATGGCTGTGAGCGTAGGTAGACCTCGCCGCCCTCCGCAGGCAAATGGCTAGACCGGTGTCAACCTTTCCTCCACAACCCCGGGTTAGTACGGAAGGTAGCGGGCTCCGCCTTCCGTACTAACCGAAGTTCTCCACAACCTCGGGTTGGACGGCAGCCCGCGCAATCTTCCGTACTAACCGGAGTGATCCACAGACCGTGGTTAGTACGGACGGCAGCGGGCTCTGCCTTCCGTACTAACCGAAGTTGTCCACAGATCAGGGGGAGCCGGGGATGTCGGGGTCGAAGGTGCGGGTTCGGTCGGGCTGGAAACCGTGTTCGATGCCCCAGATGACGGCCTTGGAGCGGCTGGTGGCGTCGATCTTGCGGTAGCAGGTGCGGATGTAGGACTTGACCGAGTTGATCGACAACCCGGTGCGCTCGACGACGTCGGCGTTGCTGAGGCCCTGGGTGATCAGCGCCAGCACCTCCGACTCGCGGGGGGTGAGGCCCTCCTCGCGGCCGGGCCAGTCACCGCCGACGAGCGGCGCCCGCCCGTCCTCGGGGGTGACGACGACCTCTCCCGCGTGGATGCGCTCGAGCGCGGTGACCAGGTCCTGGGCGGGCAGCCGCTTGGAGAGATAGCCGGCGACGCCGAGCGCGAGGCTGGCCTGCTCCAGGGTGGGGTCGAGGTTCCAGGTATAGACGGCGACCCGCGCGACCGCGGGATTGTCCACCAGCTCGGCGACGGCCCGCCGGTCACCCTGGGCCTGCGCGAAGGTGTCATAGAGCGCGATGTCGACCCGGGAAGCGACGTCGACGGTGGCGTCGAGCTCGACCACGTCGACGCGGTCGGCATAGGTGCGCAGCATCGCGGCGACACCATGGACGACCACGTCATAGTCATTGACCACGGCCACTCTCAGCGGCATGGCAACACCTTCCGTCGAGGGATGGACAGCCACCCCTAGGGGTGTACCCACTTCTACTTAGGTAAGGCAATACTCACCACGCAAGCCTGGTCCGGCTCGCGCTGTGGAGGTGGGGGCCTTCGCGACGCCGGTCGGGTGAGCGAATCGGGGGAGCGCTGCCCCGGCCGTCCTGGAGGAGGCCGGGGCAGCGCCATGCCGGGCGGCGTATGCCGATCGGGCCGGCGTACGCCGCCTGTCAGGACAGGCCGACGATGTTGCCGTTGTCGTCGATGTCGATGTGGTCGGATGCGGGCACCTTGGGCAGTCCCGGCATCCGCATGATGTCCCCGGTCACCAGGACGACGAAGCCCGCGCCCGCGTTGAGCTGGACCTCGCGCACGTTGACGTGATGGCCGGTCGGGGCCCCGAGCGAGCTGGGGTCGGTGGAGAAGGAGTACTGGGTCTTGGCCATGCAGATCGGCAGGTGGCCATAGCCCTCCGCCTCGATGCGTGCCAGCTGGCGCTTGGCCTTGGCCTCCCAGGTGACCCCGGCCGCGCCATAGACCCACGACGCCACCGCCTCGGCCTTGTCGGCCAGCGGCATCTCGTCGGGGTAGACGAAGGAGAAGCCGCTGGCGTCGTTGGCCTCGATCGCGGCCAGCACCGCCTCGGCCACGCCGATGGCGCCCGCGCCGCCGTCGGAGAAGTGGGTGGCGGGCACGGCCGTCACCCCCTCCTCGGCGACCAGGTCGACGAGGGTCTTGACCTCCAGGTCGGTGTCGGTGGGGAACCGGTTGATCGCAACGACGACCGGGATGCCATAGACGGTGCGGATGTTGCGCAGGTGGCGCCGCAGGTTGGCCATGCCCTCGGTGAGGGCGTCGACGTTCTCGGTCTTGAGGTCGGGTACGGCGACGCCGCCGTGATACTTCAGCGCCCGGATCGTCGCCACGAGGACGACGGCCGAGGGTCGCAGCCCTGAGGCGCGGCACTTGATGTCGATGAACTTCTCCGCGCCCAGGTCGGCGCCGAAGCCGGCCTCGGTGACGACATAGTCGGCGAGCCGCAGCGCGGTGCGGGTCGCGATCACCGAGTTGCAGCCGTGGGCGATGTTGGCGAACGGGCCGCCGTGGATCATCGCCGGCGTGTGCTCGAGCGTCTGCACCAGGTTGGGGGCGAAGGCGTCGCGGAGCAGCACGGTCATCGCGCCGTGGGCCTTGAGGTCGCGTGCGGTGACAGGCTGCTTGTCGCGGGTGTAGCCGATGACGATGTCGCCGAGCCGCTTCTTGAGGTCGTCGAGGGACTCGGCGAGGCAGAAGATCGCCATCACCTCCGAGGCCACCACGATGTCGAAGCCGTCCTCGCGGGGGAACCCGTTGGCGACGCCGCCGAGGCCCACGACGATGTCGCGCAGGGCGCGGTCGTTGAGGTCGACGACCCGCTTCCACGTGATGGTGCGCGGGTCGATGCCGAGGGCGTTGCCCTGATGGATGTGGTTGTCGATCAACGCGGCCAGCAGGTTGTTGGCGGCGCCGATCGCGGCGAAGTCGCCGGTGAAGTGGAGGTTGATGTCGGTCATCGGCACGACCTGGCTGTAGCCGCCTCCCGCGGCACCGCCCTTCATGCCGAAGACGGGGCCCATCGACGGCTCGCGCAGGGCGACCATCGACTTCTTGCCGAGCCGCTGAAGGGCGTCGGCCAGCCCCACCGACGTGGTGGTCTTGCCCTCGCCGGCCGGGGTCGGCGAGATGGCGGTCATCAGGATGAGCGTGCCCTGCGGCCGGTCCTCGAGGCTGCGCACGAACGGCAGCGAGATCTTGGCCTTGGTATGGCCATAGGGAACGAGCGCTTCGGGGTCGATGCCCAGCTTCTCCTGGGCCAGCGGGATGATCGGCTGCAGGGTGGCTGCGTCGGCGATCTCGATGTCGGACGGGATGGGACCTGACATGGGACTTCGTTGTCTCCTCTCGGCACGGGACGCCCGCCCCGGCGGAGTTGGGTGGGGTTCGGCCCGCCCGGGGTGAGCGCCTCGTCGGCACGATACGCCCGCGAAATGTGATTTGTCTCGCATGGCGCACGCCGTTGCGTGATGTGCAACGACTCGGGTGCCGCGGCTTCGGCACCTGAGGCCGAGCGGATCGGCACCTCCGGGGGACGCCGTGGCACGAGCGGCCTCCCTAGCGTCCGGGTCATGACGATCGTGCTGGCGGATCCCCGGGTGGCCGCGGTGCCCCTGCTCGACTGCGGTGAGGCCCTGGTGCCGCTGCCCGACCGGCTCGGCACGGGTGTGTGGGTGCGCGAGGGCCTGGCCACTCGGCTGGTCCGGGCCGACGCCGCGCTTCCCCCGGGGATGCGCCTGTCGGTGGTCGAAGGCCATCGGTCGATCGCCGACCAGGCCCGCATCATCGACCGCTATGCCACGCAGGTGCGGGCGCATCATCCCGGAGTCGAGGAGCCGGAGCTCGGCCGGCTGGTGAGCCGCTTCGTGGCGCCCCTGGACGTCGCCCCTCATGTCGCGGGGGCGGCGGTCGACCTCACCCTGGTCGACGGCGCCGGGACGCCGTACGACCTCGGGACGCCGATCGATGCGACCCCCGAGCAGAGCGACGGCGCCTGCTACTACGCCGCGACGGGGATCCCACCCATCGCGCGGTTCCTCCGCCACCTGCTGGGAGAGGCGCTGCGCGGATCGGGCCTGGTGAACTATCCGACGGAGTGGTGGCACTGGAGCTATGGCGACCGCTACTGGGCCCTGGTCACCGGCGCCGACCGAGCGATCTATGGACCGGTCGAAGCGGAGGCCGCCGCATGACGCCGGCGGGCCTCCGCGGGCCCGAGCTCACCGTCGACCTGGGTGCCGTCGCCCACAACACACGGCTGTTCCGTACGCGCACGGATGCCACCGTGATGGCGGTCGTCAAGGCCGACGGGTTCGGCCATGGAGCCGCGGCGGTCGCCGGCACGGCCCTCGCCAACGGTGCCGCGCGTCTCGGGGTGACCACGATCCAGGAGGCGCTGTCGCTGCGTGCCGCCGGGATCGACGCACCCGTGCTCAGCTGGCTCAACCACCCCGGCGCGGACTTCGCACGGGCCCTCGCCGAGGGTGTCGAGCTCGCCGTCCCCAGCGTGAGTCATCTCGATGCCGTCCTCCGCGCGGCCGATGCCACCCGGCAGACCCCACGGCTGCACCTGCACCTCGACTGCGGCATGTCGCGCGACGGCTGCGAGCCGCGGGAGTGGCCCCGGTTGGTCAGGCGCGTGGTGCGCTCGCACCGAGCGGGTCGGGTGGAGGTCGTCGGCGTCATGGGACACCTGGGCTGCGCCGACGACCCGGCCGACCCGTGCAACAGCGCCGCGGCCGCTCGCTTCGACGAGGCCGTCGCCGAGGTACGCCGCCATGGGCTGGACCCGCGGCTGCTGCACCTGGCGGCCACGGCGGCCACGCTCACCCTTCCGTCGACCCATCACTCGATGGTTCGCATCGGCGCTGGACTCGTCGGCATCGACCCGAGCGGCACGACCTCGCTCCGCGGCGGGCTCACCCTCCGCGCGCCTCTGGTCGCCGTACGACGGGTCGAGGCGGGGGACGCGGTCGGCTATGGCCACACCTGGCGGGCGACCCGGCCGACGAGACTGGGGCTGCTTCCGCTGGGCTATGCGGACGGCCTGCCGCGACTGGCATCCGGGCGCGCGGAGGTGCTGGTGCGCGGTGTCCGGCGGCCCCTGGTCGGGCGGATCTCGATGGACCAGGCGGTCGTCGACCTCGGCGACGTCGGGGCCGGCCCGGGCGAGGTGGCCACCCTCTTCGGCCCCGGTGACCGGGGCGAGCCGACCGTCGGCGACTGGGCGGGGTGGGCGGAGACGATCCCCCACGAGATCGTCACTGGCATCGGGTCGCGCGTCGCTAGGGTCGCGGCCGCGGCCGACCTGCGGAGGGCGGGATGATCCGCGTCGCCGTGATCGGTGGCGGGCAGAACTGCGAGCACGAGGTGTCGCAGGCCTCGGCCGCGTCGGTCCTGGCCGCGCTCGATCCGGCTCGCTATGACGTGGCTCCGCTGACGATCGGGCCGGACGGCGCCTGGTCGGGGCCGGGGGTCACCTCGTTCTCCTCGGCCGTGGCGTTCCTCTCCGCGTGCGACGTGGTGCTCCCGATCGTCCACGGTCCGCGAGGGGAGGACGGGGCGCTGGCCGCGCTCTGCGAGCTCGCCGGGGTGCCGGTCGCCGGATCCGGTCTCGCCGCCGGTGCGGTGGCGATGGACAAGTGGGTGACCAAGGTGATCGCCGCGGCTGTCGGTGTCGCGGTCGCGCCGGGCGTCGTCGTACGGCGTGGCGGCGTAGCGGCCTGGCCGGGTCGGCCGGTGGTCGTCAAGCCGGTGTGTGCCGGGTCGAGCAGGGGGGTGACGCTGGTGCGGCGGCCCGACGACCTCGCGCCGGCGTTGCGGGTCGCCTGGGAGCTCGACGACCGGGCCCTGGTCGAGCACTGCGTGACGGGCCGTGAGATCGACGTCGCCGTGCTCCGGCTGCCCGATGGCCGGCTGCGGGTCGGGCCACCACTGGAGATCGTCACCGACGGGGTCTTCGACTATGAGGCGAAGTACGCCGGCCCGCCGCCGTTCCTGCTGCCGGCCCCTGTGGACCCGGCAGACCGAGCGGCCCTGGAGGCGGCCGCGGTGACGATGTTCGAGGCGTTGGGATGTCGCGGCGTGGCCCGGGTCGACTTCTTCCTGACCTCCGAGGGCGTGGTGCTGAACGAGGTCAACACCATGCCCGGCATGACGGCCCACTCCCAGGTGCCGAAGATGTTCGCCGCTGACGGGCTGCCCTACCCCGCACTGCTCGACCTGCTCATCGACGAGGCGTTGAGTCGAGACCGCTCGATGCCCGTGGCGTCGTTCGGCTGACTCCCGAGGTCATCGATTGGACGCAAACTGCATGTTCGGCAGCTGATTTCCTGCCGATTTGGGCCAAACCGCAATGCCACCGCGTCGCCCGGCCCCACGCCGATGCAGCGTGTCGGCCCGGCGTTCTAGGGTTCCGGGTGTGGGCCTCCATCTGCATCGCGCGCACCGGGCGGATGTGCTGGCCGACGGCCTGGCCGACCTGCTGTCGGCGCCGCTGCCCGACCCGTTCGCCACCGAGGTCGTCGTCGTCCCGGCCCGGGGGATGGAGCGGTGGCTGTCCCAGCGGCTCTCCCACACGTTGGGGCGCTCCGGGGACGGCAGCGACGGCGTCTGCGCGGGGGTCGACTTCCGGACGCCTTGGTCGCTGGTCGCCGAGATCACCGGGTCGCGCGACGATGACCCGTGGTCCCCCGACGCGCTGGCCTGGCCCGTGTTGGCCGTCATCGATGCGGCGCTGGACGAGCCCTGGGCCACGCCGTTGGCGCTCCACCTGGGCCACGGGATGAGCGACGGCGAGGCCGACCTCCGCGTCGGTCGCCGCTTCGCCCTGGCGCGCCGGGTGGCGGGGCTCTTCGCGTCGTACGCCGTCCAGCGACTCGGCGTCCTCGAGGCGTGGCGCGAGGGCCGCGACGAGGACGGCTGCGGCAACCCGGTGGCCGGTGACCTCACCTGGCAGCCGCCCTTGTGGCGCCGCGTCGTCGCCGAGGTCGGCGCCCCGCCTCCCGACCAACGGCACCGCGAGACCCTGCTCCGGCTGCGTGAGGCTCCGGGCGACGTCGACCTCCCCGACCGGCTGTCCCTGTTCGGTCACACCCGGATCCCGGTCACCGAGGTCCAGCTCCTCAGCGCGCTGGCCGAGCACCGCGACGTTCACCTCTGGCTGCCCCATCCGTCACCGGCACTGTGGGACGCGTTGGAGGTCCAGGCCGCCGCCGGGCCGGTGACGCGGGCCGACGACCACAGCTTCGAGGACGCCCACCATCCGCTGCTGGTCTCGCTCGGCCGCGACGTGCGCGAGCTCCAGCGCACGCTGGCGGTGGCCGCGCCGGGCTCCGAGCGGGCGGCGCCGATCACCGGCGGTGCGCCGACCCTCCTCGGCTGGCTCCAGTCCGACCTGGCCGCCAACACGACCGGGACCGCCTCGGGTGCGCGGGCGAGCCGCCAGTGGACGCCTGCCGATCGGTCCCTTCAGGTGCACGCCTGTCACGGCCCGGCCCGTCAGGTCGAGGTGCTTCGTGAGGTGCTGCTGGGCCTGCTGGTCGCCGACCCCACGCTCGAGCCGCGCGACATCCTCGTGATGTGCCCCGACATCGAGTCCTATGCGCCCCTCATCCAGGCCTCGTTCGGCCTCGCCGACGTCGTCGGTGACGACGGCCACCCGGCCCACCAGCTGAGGGTCAAGCTGGCCGACCGCGCGCTCCACCAGACCAACCCGTTGCTGTCGGTGGCCGGTCGGCTGCTCGACCTCGCCGGCGGCCGGGCCCCGGCGAGCCAGGTCCTCGACCTGGCCCACGCCGAACCCGTACGCCGCCGCTTCCGCTTCACCGATGACGACCTCGACCAGCTCGCGACCTGGGTGGCCGAGGCGGGCGTGCGGTGGGGCTTCGACGCCGAGCACCGGCGCGATTTCGGGCTCGCGGACGTCGTGTCGAACACCTGGCGTTTCGGTGTCGATCGTCTCCTCGCGGGAGTGACGATGTCGGCCGATGCCGGCACGTGGATCGACAAGACGCTGCCCATCGACGACGTCGGCAGTGGTCAGGTCGACCTCGTCGGGCGGCTGGCCGAATATGTCGATCGCCTGGTCGCCGCAACCGATCGACTGGTCGGCAGCCACCCACTCTCCCACTGGCTCGACGCGCTCGGCGACGGGGTCGCGGCGCTGACCGACGTCAGCAGCGACGACGCCTGGCAGTCCGGCCAGGTGCAGCGCGAGCTGTCCCGGATCCAGGCGGAGTCCACGGGGTCGGGCGGCGCCGGTCGCGCCGATGACCTGTTGCGGCTGCCCGACGTCCGGGCGCTGCTCGGCCATCGGCTCGCGGGCCGTCCCACCCGGGCCAACTTCCGCACCGGCACCCTCACGGTCTGCACCATGGTGCCGATGCGGTCGGTCCCCCATCGTGTCGTCTGCCTGCTCGGGCTCGACGACGGTGTCTTCCCCCGGGTCGGGATCACCGACGGCGACGACCTGCTCGCCCGCTCGCCGATGACCGGTGAGCGCGACCTGCGCAGCGAGGACCGCCAGCTGCTGCTCGATGCGGTGCTGGCCGCCACCGAGACACTGGTCATCACCTACGCCGGCGCCGATCCCTACTCCGGACAGCACCGGCCCCCCGCCGTACCCCTCGGCGAGCTGTTGGACGCGCTCGACGACACGGCCACCCCGCCCGGCACCACCCCCCTTCGCGACGAGGTGGTCACGCGCCACCCGCTCCAGCCGTTCGACCCGCGCAACGTGACGCCGGGGGCGCTCGTGCCCGACGAGCCGTTCAGTTTCGACCCGACCGCGCTCGCGGGCGCCCGGGCGAGCATCGGACCCCGCACCCCGCCCGCGCCTTTCCTGCCCGAGGGTCTGCCGCCGCTGCCGGCCACCGATGTGGCCCTCGACGACCTGGCAACGTTCCTCAAGCACCCCGTCAAGGGGTTCCTGCGCGGCCGGCTCGACCTGGCGTTGCCCGCCGAGGAGGAGCTCGTCGCCGACGGACTTCCCGTCGAGATCGACCAACTGGCCCAGTGGGGCGTGGGCGATCGGGTGCTCACCGACCTGCTGGCGGGCGTCGACCCGGGCCGGGCACGTGAGCAGGAATGGCGCCGCGGCGTGCTGCCACCCGGGCGGCTCGGCTGGCGCATGCTCGGCGACCTCGTCGCCAAGGCCGTACCGCTCGCCCGCGAGACCCTGGCGCTGCGCACACGCGAGGCCACCGCCGTCGACGTCGACGTCGACCTCGGCGACGGCCGATGGCTCCGCGGCACCGTCCCCGAGGTCTATGGCGACCGGCTGGTGCGGGTCTCCTACTCGCGCCTCGGCGCTACTCACCGGCTTCAGTCGTGGCTGCTGCTGCTGGCCCTCAGTGCGGCCGATCCCGATCACAACTGGACCGCCCATACCATCGGCCGCCCCACCAACTCCCGGTCCCACGACGCCTACGCGACGTCCCTACTGGGGCCGATCGGCGACTACGCCGCCCGTGACACCCTCCGCACGCTGGTCGACCTCCGCGACCGGGGGCTGGCGGGCCCGCTGCCCTTGCCCATCAAGGCGTCGTTCACCTATGCCAAGTGGCGGCGCACCGACGCGACCGTCGCCGAAGCGCGTCGACGCGCGGGTTTCGACTGGGACGACGGGCGTTTCCCCGGGGAGTGTTCCGACCCCGCCCATGTCCGCGTCTGGGGGCCGCGGGCGGCGCTACCGGCGAGCGACGCCCCACCTCTGCCAGGTGAGGGGATGCCCGGTGAGACGAGCCGTTTCGGCGCGCTCGCCCTGCGGCTGTGGGGCCCCTTGTTCGACGCCGAGCAGGGGCGCTGGTGATGAGCGACCGCCCCGCGACCCCGACCCCGATGGCGACCTTCGACGTCTGCGGACCGCTGCCCACCGGCACCACCCTCCTCGAGGCCAGCGCCGGGACCGGCAAGACGTTCACCGTCGCCGGGCTGGTCACCCGCTATGTCGCCGAGGGCCGCGCCCGCCTCGAGGAGATGCTCGTCATCACCTTCGGTCGTGCCGCCAGTCAGGAGTTGCGCGAGCGGGTGCGTGGCCAGCTCGTCGAGGCCGAGCGCGCGCTCACCCGGGGCGCTCCCGACGACCCGAGTGACCTGCTCGCACTGCTGCTCGACGCCGATCCCGAGGAGCTCCAGCGGCGCGGTCAGCGGCTGCGCGAGGCGCTCGCCTCGTTCGACGCGGCCACGATCGCGACCACCCACCAGTTCTGCCAGCTGGTGCTGCGCTCGCTCGGCGTCGCCGGTGACACCGACCCGGGCGTGACGTTGGTCGACAACCCGACGAGTTCGTGGTCGAGTCGTCGACGACCTCTATCTCCAGCGGTTCGGCCAACTGCCCGGGCGGCCTGTTCAACCGCGACGACGCCCTGACGCTGGCCTACCGCGCCATCGGCGATCCTCGAAAGCCCGCTCATCGAGCCGGAGGCCGACCCCGCCTCGCCGGCCGCCGAGCGGGTCTCGTTCGCCCACGCCTGCCGTCGCGAGATCGAGCACCGCAAGCGTCGCCTCGGGATCCTCAGCTATGACGACCTGCTGAGCAGGCTCGCCGATGCGCTCGAGCGGCCCGACGCGCCAGCGCGACAGCGCATGCGCGACCGGTGGCGGCTGGTGCTCGTCGACGAGTTCCAGGACACCGACCCCGTTCAGTGGCAGGTCATCGACCGCGCGTTCACCGGACACGCGACCGTCGTCCTCATCGGCGACCCCAAGCAGGCGATCTATGCCTTCCGCGGTGGCGACGTCGTCACCTACCTCACGGCCGCCCGCACCGCCACCACCCGCGCGACGCTCGGCACCAACTGGCGCAGCGACGAGGCGCTGGTCGAGCGCCTCCAGGTCGTCCTCCAGGGGGCGGCCCTCGGCGATGACGACATCGTCGTGCGCGAGCAGGTCACCGCCGCCAACCAGTGCACCTGCCTCGCCGGGCTGTCCCACCCCGAGCCGTTCCGGCTCCGCGCCGTACGCCGCGACGGGTTCCGGCTGTCGCGCCAGGGCGAGATCTACGCCGACAAGGCGCGGGCCCACATCGCCGCCGACTGCGCCGCCGACATCGCCGAGACGCTGGCGTCCAGCGCGACGTTCGAGGAGCGCCCGCTCGAGGCCCGCGATGTCGCCGTGCTCGTGGCTCGTCGTGAGCACGGCCGGGTCGGCCAGGAGCAACTGGCCGCCCTCGCGTGGCGTCGGTCGTCGCCGGCGGCGGTCACGTCCTGCTGACGCCGGCGGCCGACGAGTGGCTGACCCTCCTCGAGGCCCTCGATCAGCCCCACCGCGGCGGGCGCGTCCGTGCCGCCGCGATCACGTCGTTCTTCGGGGAGACCACCACCAGCCTCGTGACCGAGGGTGACACCCTGACCGACAGGATCGCCGACACCCTGCGGGGCTGGGCGCTCCTGCTCCGGGGTCGCGGCGTCGCCGCTCTCGGCGAGGCGGCCGAGGAGCGTGGCCTCACCGCACGGGTGCTGCGCCGCACCGACGGCGACCGGCTGCTGACCGACCTGCGCCACGTCGGGCAGCTGCTTCACGAGGTCGCCACGCGCGACAAGCTGGGGCTGACCGCACTGCTGCAGTGGTTCCGCGAGGAACGCGTGCGCAACGCCCCGACGACCGAGCGCACCCGCCGGCTCGACAGCGACGCCGCCGCGGTCCAGATCGTCACCGTCCACGCCAGCAAGGGCCTGCAATACCCGATCGTCTATCTGCCCTTCGCCTTCGAGAAATACCTCTTCCCCGTCGATGTGGCGCTGTTCCACGACCCCGACGGCACCCGCACGCTCGATGTGGCCGGAGCCGGCAGCGCCTGGTCCGAGCACGTCGACAGCCACCAGGCGGAGGAGGCCGGGGAGGAGCTGCGCGAGCTCTATGTCGCCCTCACGCGCGCGCAGTCCCAGGTCGTGTGTTGGTGGGCCCCGACCGCCAACACCCCCAACGGGGGTCTCCATCGCCTGCTGTTCGGCCGCCAGCCCGGCGAGCAGCGGGTGCCCGATCGCCAGCCCCTGCGCGAGGACGACTACGCCGCCCGCGTCCTGGGCCTGATCCACGAGCTGGGCGGGCCGGCCGTCGAGGAGTCGGTCCTGGGGGAACCGGTCCCCGCGCCGCCAGCGGCGCCGGCCGGCGACCTGGCCCGCCGTCGCTTCGGCCGGCCCATCGACACCGAGTGGCGTCGGACCTCCTATTCCGGGTTGATCCGCGCCGAGGAGTCCGCCCCCGACGTCGCCAGCGAGCCGGAGGCGACTCCGCTGGAGGACGAGCCCGACGCCGTCGACGACGAGCTCGCCCTGCCCGGGGCCGCCGGCGACCCGGTCGGCCGACCCGGAGCCGACCTGGTCTCGCCGATGGCCGAGCTGCCCGCGGGTGCGGCGTTCGGGAGCCTGGTCCACGCGGTCCTCGAGACCGCCGACCCTCAGGCCGCCGACCTGCGGGCCGAGCTCGTCGAGCGGGTGGCCGACGAGCAGCGCTGGTGGCCCGTCGCTGCGCCGACGGAGGTGCTCGCCGAGGCACTCCTCCCGCTCCATCACACCCCGCTCGGGCCGCTCGCTCCCGGGCTGACGCTGCGCGACGTCGGTCGTGTCGACCGGTTGTGCGAGCTGGACTTCGAGTTCCCTCTGGCCGGTGGCGACGTGCGCGGTGCCGCCGCCGACCTGCGGCTTCGTGAGCTCGCCGATCTCTGGCGCAGGCTGCTCCCCGCCGCCGACCCGCTCGCGCCCTATGCCGACCGGCTCGACCAGCCGACGCTCGGCGACCAGCGGCTGCGCGGCTATCTGTCCGGCTCGATCGACGTGGTGCTGCGCGTGCCAGGCGCCGACGGCCAGCGCTTCGTGGTGGTCGACTACAAGACCAACCTGCTGGGCGAGCCGGGTCGTCCGCCCACCGCGGCCGACTATGCCGCCCCGCGCCTCGCCGAGGCGATGCTCCACTCCCACTACCCGCTCCAGGCGACGCTCTACTCGGTCGTGCTCCACCGCTACCTGCGCTGGCGGCTCCCCGGCTATGCCCCGGAGCGTCACCTCGGGGGCGTGCTCTATCTCTATCTGCGCGGCATGTGTGGACCCGACACCCCCGTCGTCGACGGTCATCCGTCAGGAGTGTTCTCCTGGGCACCGCCGCCCGCCTTCGTCGTGGGCGTCTCCGACCTCTTGGCCGCCCACGCGACCGCGGGGGTGGGTCGATGACCGAGCTCTTCACCATCGACGACCCGCACGACCGGCGGCTGGCGCGGTCCGCGACGGGGCTGCTCGCGACGTTCAACGCGGCCGGCGTCCTCGAGGCCGCCGACGTCCACGTCGCCGGGCGGCTCGCCGCGATGGTCGGGGAGGCCGACGAGGCCGTGCGGCTGGCCGTGGCGCTGGCCGTGCGTGCCGTACGCCGCGGCTCGGTCTGCGTCGACCTCGTCGAGGTCGTCGGCGCCGAAAGCCTGGGCGAGGCCGAGGCGCCGCTGCCCTGGCCGGAGGTGGCCGGCTGGCTCGACCGGGTGGCCGCGAGCGCGCTCACCGCAGCCTCGGTGACCCGCGTCGAGGGCGGTCTGCTCTACCTCGACCGCTACTGGCGCGAGGAGGGCCAGGTCCGCGACGACCTGGTCGCGCGAGCCGCTCAACCGGCGCCGCTGGTCGACGGGGCCGTGCTCGACGCCGGAGCCGCACGGATCTTCCCCGACGGCTATGCCGAGCAACGCGACGCCGCCCGGGCCGCGGCCGGGCGCTGGACGACCGTCCTCACCGGTGGGCCCGGCACCGGCAAGACCACCGCGGTCGCGGGCCTGCTCGCGCTGCTGGCCGAGCAGGCGCCGACCGAGCGCCCGCCCCGCGTCGCGCTGACCGCCCCGACCGGCAAGGCCGCGGCCAGGCTGCAAGAAGCCGTCGCCGCGGCCGCGGCCGCACTCCCGACCGAGGACCGCGAGCGGCTGGGGGCTCTCCAGGCCGCCACGCTGCATCGCCTGCTCGGGTCGCGGCCCGACTCGCGCACGCGCTTCCGCCACCATCGCAACAACCGGCTGCCCCACGACATCGTGGTCGTCGACGAGACCTCGATGGTCTCGCTCACGATGATGGCGCGGCTGGTCGAAGCTGTCCGGCCCGACGCCCGACTGGTGCTCGTGGGTGACCCCGACCAGCTCGCCTCGGTCGAGGCCGGGGCCGTGCTCGCCGACCTGGTCGCGGGTCTCGGGGCGCGCGACCCCGACGCTGTCGTCGCGCTGCGCACCTCCCACCGCTTCGGTGCCCGCATCGGCGCGCTCGCCGCCGCCGTTCGCGACGGGGACGACGACACCGCGTGGTCGCTGCTCACCGAGGGGGGCCCCGAGATCGAGCTGGTCGATGCCGACGACCCCCGGGCCGTCGAGCTGGTCCGGGGCGTCGCGCTCGAGGCGGCGGTCGCGGTCCGCACGGCGGCCGAGACCGGTGACGGCGCCGCCGCGGTGGCCGCCATGGATCGCCACCGGCTGCTGTGCGGCCACCGGGAGGGACCGTTCGGCGCGGCCCACTGGAACCGCCAGGTCGAGCGCTGGCTCGGCGAGGCGATCGGGTCGCCGGTCGGCGCGGCGTGGGGCCGCGAGTGGTACGTCGGGCGGCCGCTTCTGGTGACCGAGAACGACTATGGGCTGGGCCTGTTCAACGGCGACACCGGGGTGGTGGTGCGTGACCCGAGCGCCCCGCAGGGGCTGCGTGCCGTCGTCGCTGCGCCCGGGACACCGCTGTCGTTCGCGACGTCCCGGCTGGCCCAGGTCGAGACCCTCCACGCCATGACCGTGCACAAGAGCCAGGGCAGCCAGGCCGCCGAGGTGACGGTGCTGCTGCCGACCGAGGACTCCCGGCTGCTCTCGCGCGAGCTGTTCTATACCGCCATCACCCGCGCCCAGGACAAGGTCAGAGTCGTCGGCACCGAGGCCACCGTCCGGGCCGCCGTCACTCGCCGCGCCCAGCGCGCCTCGGGCCTGCGCCAGCGCCTCGCCCGCTGAACCGCACGGTCGACGAGGCCGACGCGCGGGGCCCGCGGGAAACAATCGCGCAACATCGGGCCGTTAGCCTCGGGACATGCCGTTCCTCATGCGCGTGGAGCTGCCCGACATCCCGGGCTCGCTGGGGCGCGTCGCCACGGCCATCGGTGCTGGTGGCGGTGACATCGAGGCGATCGAGATCGTGGAGCACCGCAGCGACGGCACGGCCGTCGACGACGTGCTCCTCGAGATGGCTCCCGGCGCCATGCCGGACTCGGTGGTGTCGGCCTGCAACGCCCTCGACGGCGTGCGGGTCGTGTGGATCAGTCGCTATGCCGCCGGGGGCAACCTCTTCCTCGACCTCGAGGTCGTCGAGGAGCTGACCCGGCACCGCGAGGAGGCGCTCGAGCGGCTGCCCGGCATGCTGCCGGTCGCCTTCCGCGTCGACTGGGCCGCACGCGTGCGTCGTACGGATGCGGCCATCGAGGTCGTCACCGCCACCGAGGCCGCTCCGGCCGAGATCCCCTGGCGACACCTCGCGCAGGCCGCGCGGCTCGAGACCGACGACGAGGACACCCTGTTCTGCGGGGCGCCGCTCGACGACGACGAGATCGTGGTGCTGGCGCGCACGGGAGGACCGGCGTTCCTCGACTCCGAGCTGGCCCGGCTCGGCCACCTGGTCGACCTCGCCGTCTCGATCGCTCGGGGCTGACCCGCGCTAGCGGCGCAAGCGCGTCAGGTGGCGGAGTCTGCGCCTTGCGGTGCCGCGCCGGCGCGCCGCCTGCCGAGGAAATCTCCCCCGAACAGCGCCCACAACACCAGCACCGGCTGGAAGAACAGCCGGATGAAACGAGCCCGGTCGGTGGTGAGGCCGAAGGCGTCGACATGCTCGGTGTATTGGGCGATGTTGCCGGGGAAGATCGCGACGAAGAAGGCCGCGAGCAGGCCGCCCACCAGCCGCTTCTTGCGGGGCAGCGCGACGAACGCCGCGCCGAGCCCGATCTCGACGGCGCCCGAGGCGAGCACCGTGAGGTCCTCGTCGATCGGGAACCAGCTGGGCACCTGGGCCTGGAACTCCTCGCGGGCCACCGTCAGGTGGGTGATCCCGGCGCCGACCATCAGCGTGCCGAGGACGATGCGGGCGGTGGTGCGGGCGAGCGTCATGGCGTCAGCCTAGGGCCGTCCTCCCAGGCGCCTCCTCACGCGAGCGGCTGGACCACCCGGGTCTCCCAGCGCGACGGGTCACCCTCCGGCGGCGAGAGGTACTCCTCCCACATCTCCTCGGCCGGGGTGAGCCCGTGCGCGGTGAGGAAGACGTCGAGGTCGCGGTAGGTGTCGTCGAGGGTGTCGTAGGACCCGACGTGCAGGCCCACGACGCAACGGCCACCGGGCCGCTCCTGCACCCTCACCCCGCCGTCGGGGGTGTGGACGTCGCCGACGACCGGGAAGCCGGCCGACACGTCGGCGGTGTCGGTGGGCACGCCGTGATACCAGCCGAACGGCGGCCCGCCCGGACTGCCGCCGGCCTGGGACACCGCCGCCATCACCTGGCCGAACGCGGACCCGAAGAACTCCGTCAACTCGGCCAGGGGGACCTTGCGCCGGATCGTCACCACCACGGTCGCAGGGATCTCTTCCACCGTGAACTGCGCCATCACGCGCCTCCTCGAGGACTGCTCTTCCATCCTGGCACCGGAGGTCCTCGTCGAGCCGCGATGTGCTTGCTCTCACGTCCAGGGCTGCCCCGATGTGGGACACCTGGGATGCTGGGGCGGTGGCGGCTGACGACCTGGACCCCTTCGCGGCCGCGGCCGACGCCGCAGCCTGGCTGCGGGAGGCCACCGGCCGGGCGTCGTACGACGCCGTGCTGGTGCTCGGCTCCGGTTGGGTGCCGGCGATCGAGTCGTGGGGACCACCGTTCGCGCGCGTCGCGACCGGCGACGTGCCGCACTTCCTCGCGCCCGTGGCCGAGGGGCATCGGGGCGAGATCCTCGGCTTCGACCTGGCCGGTGTCGGCGTGCTGGTGCTGTCGGGAAGGACCCACCTCTATGAGGGGCACGGGCCCCGACCGGTGGTCCACGGCGTCCGCACCGCGGCGGCGCTGGGCTGTCGGCTGGCCGTCCTCACCAACGCCAACGGCTCGCTGCGGCCGGACTGGGCGATCGGGCAGCCGATCCTGGTGAGTGACCACGTCAACGCCACCGGGGTCTCACCGATCGAGGGCGCTCGCTTCGTCGACCTGACCGATGCCTGGTCACCGGCCCTCCGCGCCCGGGCGCGCGAGCTCGACCCCACCCTCGTCGAGGGCGTCTATGCCCAGCTGCGCGGGCCGCACTACAACACCGCCGCCGAGGCGGAGTGGCTGCGCCGGATCGGCGCCGACCTCGTCGGGATGTCCACGGTGCCCGAGGCGATCGCCGCCCGCGAGGCGGGGCTCGCCCTGTTCGGTGTCTCGGTGGTGACCGCGATCGAGGGCAGCGACACGGCGATCGACCCGACCGAGGTGGTCACGGCCGCCGAGACCACCGCCCGCGCCCTCGGCCCGCTCCTGGCGGACGTCATAGCAACTGGCTGCTCCGGCGACCAGACCCGATGACGTCCCGGCGGTCGGGGTGCTCGGCTTTCGGGCCCGACGGGTGCACGATGAGGGCGTGACCGACACCACGACGTACGCCGAGACCCGACGCCTCGGCGTCGAGACCACCGGCATCGAGATCATCGACGAGAGCGAGCGGACCGCGCGTCCGGCCGACCTGTTCTGGCCGTGGTTCGCGGCGAACGTGTCGGTGTTCGGGGTGAGCTATGCCGGCTTCATCCTCCAGTTCGGCATCTCGTTCTGGCAGAGCGTCATCGTCGGCGTGATCGGGATCATCGTGTCGTTCCTGCTCTGCGGCGTCATCGCGATCGCCGGCAAGCGTGGCTCGGCGCCGACGATGATCCTGTCCCGAGCGCCGTTCGGCGTGGTCGGCCAGAAGCTGCCGGGCGTGATCTCCTGGCTGGTCTCGATCGGCTGGGAGACCTTCCTGGCGATCATGGCCGTGCTCGCGACCTCGGCGATCTTCGAGCAGCTCGGCTGGAGCGGCGGTACGACGACCAAGATCGTCGCGGCGGTCGTGGTCGCGCTGCTGATCGTGTCGGCGTCGGTGGCGGGCTATCACCTCATCATGAAGATGCAGTCGTGGCTGACCTGGATCACCGGCATCGTGACCATCGGCTACATCGCCCTCACCGTCAAGGACGTCGACTGGGGCACCGTGTCGGCCATCCCGGCCGGCTCGACCCAGGCCACCATCGGGGCGCTCACGATGGTGATGACCGGGTTCGGGCTGGGCTGGATCAACATCGCGGCCGACTGGTCGCGCTACCAGCACCGCAGCTCCTCCTCGGCCGGCATCGTCTTCTGGAACACCTTCGGCGGCGCCGTCGCACCGGTCCTGCTGGTGATGTACGGCCTGCTGCTCGCCGGGTCGTCGACCGACCTGCTCAACGGGATCGCCTATGACCCGATCGGCACCCTCGCGACCCTGCTGCCGACCTGGTACCTGATCCCGTTCCTGGTCTGTGCGATCCTCGCGCTCGTCAGCGGTGCGGTGCTCGGCATCTATTCCTCGGGCCTGACGCTCCTCTCGCTGGGCCTGCGCATCCCGCGACCCAGCGCGGCGTTCATCGACGGCGTGATCCTGACGGCCGGAACGATCTATGTCGTCTTCTTCGCCGACAACTTCCTCAACCCGTTCCAGAGCTTCCTGATCACCCTCGGCGTCCCGCTGGCGTCGTGGGCGGGCATCATGATCGCCGACATCGTGCTGCGCAAGCACGACTATGACGAGGTGGCGCTCTTCGACTCGCGGGGTCGCTACGGTGCGGTCGACTGGACCTCGATCGGCACGATGCTGCTCGCGTCGGCGCTCGGCTGGGGCCTGGTCATCAACACGTTCTCCGACGACGCGTCGTGGAACAACTGGCAGGGCTATCTCCTCGGCCCGCTCGGCCTCGGTGGCCGCGACGGCGCCTGGGCCTATGCCAACATCGGCGTGCTCGCGGCCCTGGTGCTCAGCTTCCTGCTCTACTACCTGCTGCGTTCTCCTGCCGTCGCCCGGCAGGAGGCCCAGCAGGAGGCGGCGAAGGCAGCCGTCTGACGGGCCTCCTCACTCGACCCCTTTGATCTTGGTGACGAACAGCGCTCCGAGCAGGCTCACGACGAACGCCAGGATGTAGACGAGGCCGTAGCCGACCGACCAGGCGTCGCCCTTGGTGACGACCGGCAGGTCGGCGGCCTTGGCGCCCGTGATGATCAAGCCGACGACCGCAGGTGCAACCACCTGCGGCAACGCGGCCGCGATGTTGATGACCCCCAAGTCCTTGCCTCGCTCGTCCGCGCCGGGCAGCACCTGGGTGATCAGGGCGAAGTCGACGGCCTGGTAGATGCCGTAGCCCGTGCCGAGCACCGCCGCTGCGACGATGGCCGCTGGCCATGTCTGCGCGAATGCGAGGATCGCTGCCGAGATCGAGACCACGATCCCTGACCAGATCACGAAGACCTTCCGCTTTCCGACGCGGTCAGACCAGCCGCCCACGACGACGGCGGTGGCGACGATGGTGATGCCGTAGATCGTGGTGAGCAGACCGAAGCGTGTGGACGCCTCCTTGTCGGAGAACCCGAGTCCGTCGCTGAGGTAGTAGAGGAAGTAGGTCAACGCGATGAAGTTGCCGACGTTGACCAGGAACCGCGTGATCCAGGCCCACGCGAAGTCAGGCTG